>JAXLUM010000001.1:0-1952384 GCA_046329515.1 Chitinophagales bacterium | reverse complement strand
ATTGCGGAGGAGTGGGGGTAGAAATAACAGTAACAGGTCCGGGCTTTTTAATTTCTAAAAGTTCGTTGGTTAATACTTCTGTAATTTTGTCCAGCTTACCGTTAAAATCCTTATAGGCTTTACCTTTTCCTGCATCATAACTTAGCTTTCCTGTTTCAGCAATTATATCGGTAATGTCCTTTTGTAGGTTTTTACTATCGTCTTCAGTGGGTGTAACTGTTTGTAAGCGTTGCAATTCTTCTAAATGGGACAATAGTTTACCTTTTAGTTCTTTGGCTATTACTGCTTTGCCGGGGTCTCCATCAGGTAGGGCATAAGTAGTGGTCCATTCTTCGATAATATTTGTTACAAGTTTTTCAGCTTTTTGAAGTGTCTCCTTATCCGCAGCCTGGTTTTCGGTTGCTGCCTGCGCAACCGGATGTGTTGCAGTATATGCTGTGGCGTTAGAAGTTATTATTCCACTGGCAGCGGTCATAAGGTCCGACGGAATTTTACCAATAGCGCTAATTAGCTCCGGCACTTTCGAATCCGATTCCATACCGTAGGAAGTAAGCACACTATTACTAAATGCCATACTTAACTTAGCACTGCCTAAGCCCGGCTTATATTTAATGTAGCGCGGATCAGCCATATCAGGCAGATAAAGAATAGTTGTTTTTAGCGCCACATCTTTAGCGCCGTTGTATTCAATAAGCAAATAAGGTTTGGTGATATACATCGGAACACCGGTTTCAACCTTAAGCTCACTGTCCTTATAAACTTTTACGGTTGCGCAGCTTGTTAATAAAAGGCAACAGATAACAATAATAGCATTGCTTTTCATATGGAAAGGATTTGAACAAATGTAAGTTTCTGTTTTAATCTTTTGTAAAATAAAGTATTTGTTTTATGTAACTGCAAACCGTTACCTGTTTTCGGGGATGAGCATAGTAACCTATCGTTATGCCTGCGAACTGAAGACTACCGTAACTAAAAAGAGTGGTTAACTTTGTAAGGCAAAAAATACGGGTTGGAACGTAAATACTTTCTAAAATCACTTTTAGCATTCTCCGCCATGGGCACATTAAGCAGTTTTAAACAATTTACGGAATCATTACCGGTGCAAAGTACAAGAATGCCCGTTCTTTTTACTTCTCATGGAAACCCCATGGATATACCTTTAAGTAAAGAACAGCGGCCTTTCTGGAATTCGTTATACGAACTGGGTAAAGGCTTACAGAATAAACTGGAAATTAAGGCAGCGTTAATTGTATCCGCTCATTGGTGCACACGCGGTACCTTCGTGAATATTTCTAAAGAGCAGAAGCAGATATATGATTACTATGGCTTTCCTAAAGAATATTACGACCCTAAATACCACGCTAATGGCGCACCCTCAATAGCAGCAGAAGTAAAGAAAATAGTTCCCTCTGTTATGGAAACTGAAGATTGGGGGCTTGACCATGGCGCGTGGCCTATGCTGATGCACCTGTTTCCTGATGCGGACATACCGGTGTTTCAAATGAGCATAGACTATTATGCTGCGCCTGCTTACCATTATGAATTAGGCAAACAATTGAAATCACTTCGCGAAAAGGGAGTGCTGATTATTGGCAGTGGTTCACTAATTCACAACCTGAAAATTGCTATGCAAAAAATGAGTGCAGGAGATATGACACCTGCCGGATGGGAAGCGGAATACGATGCCTGGATTAAGCAGCAAATCAATGAGCGGAACGTCAACAACATTATCAATTACGAAACCAGCCATAAACTGGGAAAGCTGGCTGCGCCTACCCCTGACCATTTTGTGCCGGTATTGTATAGCCTTGGTCTTATGGATGCTAAGGATGAATTGAGATACTTTTATGAGGGTATGCCGCAGTTACCTGCATTTAGCGAACGCAGCTTTATTATATCCTAGTAGTATATAACAAATCCTAAGGTTGGCACAACTGTTCCCGAAGCGGTATTAATGAATTTATACTGTATACGTGTAGGGTCGTTAGCATCTAACAATACCTGCCCTGTTGTTGCATCAGTAATAGGTAGGAACGTTGGAGCCGTTGGGGCCTTTGCGGCATAAAAATTCTGCACATCCAGGTATAATTCAAAGCTCCATTTTTTAAAGTACCACTTTTTAGTTACCCGAATATCTGCCGCATTAAACCACTTTGTGCGTACTGAATTTATGCTGTTGTAATCTAAAATACCGGGGTTGCTTGGATTGTAATTGGCTAATTGGGTTGATAGGGCCACGTCTACAGGAGTATAAGGAGAGCCACCCTGGAAGCGGGCACGCAAACCTAGCTCCCAATTCTTTTTAAACTTCTTACCAATAGTTAAGCTTATAATGTTGCGGGTATCCCAGGTGCTGGATACATACTTTTCATTTGCATCTTTAAACTGGCTCCAGAAAAGCGTGTAACTTAAAATGCCGTAGAAGCCCTTATAAAGTTTTTGTTCGTAAAGCAATTCCAGGCCATAGCTTCTTCCATCGCTGGTAGATTTAGCAGGGCCATTACCAACTACACCGAAACCTGCACCCTGGTTGGCGATGGATATATTGTTATCCAGCATAAAAGGCACATTATAGTAGCGCTTGTAAAAACCTTCTATACTTATTCTGCTGTTTATTGGCGTGGTATATTCAAAACCGGCAACGGCATGCACATTGCGCATGTAGGTCATTCTATCTTTATTCTCAAGTGTATTGGTTGAATCCATATAACCTAATACGGTATAAGCCGGTAATTGATGGTAATAACCCGCATTCATGTTAAAGCGCAGGTTGTTTATTATGTTAACTGAAACTGCTAAGCGGGGTGATACTTGGTTCCAGAATTGCAGCATGCTCTTATTGTAGTCATTACCATCAAGTCGCAAGCCGGCGGAAATCTGAACTATATCTTCAATGTTTTGTGATATGTTAGCGAAGGCGCCAAACTTGTGCATCAATAATTTGGAGGTGAAATCTACCTTGGTTAATCCCGGTTGCGTGAAACGTGCATCAAAAAAAGAAGAATGATTGGTATAACGGGCAAATTCATAATTGGCGCCAACATTATAACGCAATCCCTTTTTTCTTCCAGTATACTCTACCCTGAATTTGTTTTCTGCTTCGGTAGATTTGTAATCCGTTATTTTGGTTTTGCTTTTATCGTTGTCCTGCCATTTATTGAACTCATTAACCAGCATATTGCGGCTTAAAAAGAATTGCAGGCTGCTGTTTTCAAAAAAGTGAGAATACTTTAAGCCCATCATGTAACTTAATTGGTTCTGTTCGGGCAAAACCTGTAGCAAGTAACGCTGACTCTCGGTTTCGTTTTGCTTCGTATTTAAGCGGTTAAGGTCATAAGCTGATAAAGAGAGAAATACCAATTCATCGTTAGGTTTAATCTTCCACTTAATCTTCATCTGCGCATCGCTGTAGGTAGGTAAAAAGGGCAGCTTCAAAGCCTTAAACAGAAACTGCAAATAAGAATAGCGAACGGAGGCTAACAGAGTAGCTGTTTTCTTTTTATTCATTGGCGATTCCATAGAAGCAGCAATTTCACTACTACCAATGGTAAAGGTGCCACCCCAACGGTCATCGCGTCCATCGCGTAAGCGTATATCCATAACCGAGCTTAATGCATTACCACGGTTCACGGGAAAGGCGCTGGAGTAAAAATTCACTTCGCGGATAAAGTCAACGTTAATCAGTCCTGTGGGTCCACCGCTTGCACCCTGGGTTGCAAAGTGATTAATGTTTGGAATTTCTATACCATCAAGGTAAAAACGGTTTTCGCTGGGTGAACCGCCGCGCACTAATATGTCATTTCGGAAACCCGCTGAAAATCCTACTCCGGGCAAAGATTGTATAACCCTCGAAATATCGCGGTTACCTCCCGGGTAGCGCTGTATCTCGTTAGTACCGATTGTGCGAACACTAACCGGGCTTTCTTCATTCTTTACAAAAGGGTTGGCCTTTACTTCAACCTCTTTCAGTTCGGTGGTGGTAGGTGATAATTCCGTAACCACTACTGCGGGCTTGCCTTTACTTATCTCTATTTCAAAAATAGATTTGGGTTGATAGCCAATACAGCTTAGTTTAATGTTGTAAGTTCCTGCTGGTATATCGGTAATTTCTGCTTCGCCTTTCTCGTCCGTAATGCCACCAAGGGTGGTTCCTTCTATTTGTATGTTGGCAAACTCAAGTGGCTTGCTGCTGCCGCTTTCCGTCAGTTTGGCTTTTAATACTCCCTGGCTAAAGCTAACGATGTAAATAGCAAGCAATGCAATTAGTAACCCTGTCTTTTTCATGTTTTTTAGGCTGTGGCCACAGTTTGGTTATAATTAGTTTTCACTTTTCTTTTCTGCCACTCGTATAAAGAAAAGTTCATTGATAATAAAATGCTGCTGTAAATAAAATCTTCTACTGGGATAGTGCCAAGCCGTACATTTAAATTTTGTGCGTTATTGTAAATAACAATAGGCAAGGCGGTTAGTATGCCGTTTACCAATGCCATAGGTACTAAGCTTAATGCATAGGTTATAATCAACTTTTCAAAAGCGCTGTCCGACATTAAATAGGTTGCAACAATAAATACCGGCCCGCCTATAAGCAGTACTGAAAATGTATAAGCTTTACCAATCAGCAAAAAGGAAGTGAGAAACATTACTAACCCAAGAATTCTTACAGGCCACTTGAGGTTAACTTGCACCTCTTTCTCTCTTAAAAAGTAACTAACCGTTTCATATATAAATGCGCAGGCGTAAGGCACTGTAATGAAGAACAGAATCTCTTCCAGCGGTAAACCGAAAACATAGTAACCAATTACGTATTGCGGATTAAACCCCCACACGCCATAAGCTGTTTTAAAGTAGTCCCACACTAAAAAGAAAATAGCAGTTATAATAATTGCCGGTAGTAACGCCTGCCACTTTTTATAGAACCGCAGCTTGCCTTCAAACGAACGCAAGAATGGTATCAGAATAGTGAAAATATTAAGCAGCAGGTAGGTGTACTTCATTGTTAGTTGGTAGCGGACATGTCCTGAATGCCATAGTATATTGACGGCTGTAGTTTTTGCAGCTGTTGCCCTATTAATGTTTCGCCCAGCATTAATAGTTTACGGAAGTCCGGCACACGAATGCGCGCTTCCTTAATACGTGATACAGGAACCCGCTGTATTTCTTTAAACAGGCGCATATAGTATTTATAGGCCAACAATACCCCTGCGCGCGATGAGGTAGGCAATTGCATAATACTTTCGTAGGCCTTTCTAAAGTCTTCCGCCACTTCAGCTTCAATTTGCTGCTTGGCTTCTTCTTTAAAATTTACGAAATCAATACCCGGAAAATATACCCGTCCACGCTCATCAAAATCACTCTTCATATCACGCAAAAAGTTTACTTTTTGAAAAGCTGCACCAAGGGCACGTGCTCCGCTTTCCAGTTTATTGTAAACCACTTCATCTCCTTCAGCAAATACTTTAAGACACATAAGGCCCACTACTTCTGCTGAGCCGTAAATATACTCGTCATAACTTTCGCGGCCGTGGGCAGTTTCGTAAAGGTCCATTTCCATGCTTTTGAAGAAGGCCTCAATCAGCTCTAATGGAATTTTATAATCGTTAACGGCCTTTTGAAAGCTGAACAAAACGGGGTTCAGACTTATGCCATCGCGTATAGCCTCATAAGTATCTGCCTTAAACTTTTGCAGCAGGTACTTTTTATCGTAACCATGAAAGGTGTCTACAATTTCATCAGCATAACGCACCATGCCGTATATGGCATATATAGGCGCGTGAAGCTTTTTGTGCAGGGTTTGAATACCCAATGAAAAAGACGTGCTGTATGCCCGGGTAATATTTTTGCTGCAGGCTGCAGAGGTTGATACAAACAAGTCGAACATAGTTTTTCTTTTTAGGTTAAATAAGTTGTTTCTCAATTCGGCGGCTTACTTCATTAGCTACCATTTGGCCGGAAATAATCGCAGGTGGAACGCCCGGTCCGGGTACGGTTAACTGCCCGGTGTAAAACAGGTTCTTCACTTTAGGCGATATCATCTTGGGCTTTAAAAAAGCCGTTTGCATTAAGGTGTTGGCCAAGCCGTATGCATTGCCTTTAAAGCTGTGATAGTCCTTTTCAAAATCTTTAATGCAATAGCTTCTTTTTACTATAAGGTGTTGGCGGATGTTCTCACCCGTGCGCTCCTCAAGGCGCTTCATCATTTTGTCAAAATATTCTTCGCGCAGCGCTTCAGTATCTTCAATGCCCGGCGCTAAAGGCATAAGCAGAAAAATATTCTCCATGCCTGCAGGCGCTACACTTGCATCTGTTTTAGATGGAACACATGCATAGAACAATGGCGAGCTTGGCCACTTAGGCTCACTGTAAATTTCTTTAGCGTGCTGTTCAAAATCAGCATCAAAAAACAGATTATGGTGCAGTAGGCCCTTTAACTCTTTGTTTACGCCCAAATAGAAAAGCAGTGATGAAGGCGACATAGTTCTGCTTTGCCAGTATTCCTTATCATAAGTGCGGCTGTCTTTATTTAGTAAGTGCTGCTCTGTATGGTTGTAATCACTGCCTGATACTACTACATCAGCTTTATAAACTTTATCCTTGGTGTAAACTGCTTTAGCCTCACCGCGTTTTACTTCTATGCGCGTTACTTCCTGGTTTAGTACAATTTCAACACCTTGGTCTTTTGCAATCTTCACCATGGCTTCAACAATGCGGTGCATGCCGCCCATAGGGTACCAAGTACCAAGCACAAGGTCAGCATAGTTCATCATGCTGTACATTGCCGGTGTTTTATCAGGTGTAGAACCCAGAAACAACACAGGAAACTCCAACAGGCTAACCAATGCAGGATTGGTAAACTGGCTGCGCACTTCGGAACGTAAGGATTGAAAAATCTTTAACTGAAAACTTTTTACCAGAAGCTTAATATCAAAGAATTCAGTAACAGAGTCGGAAATGCGATGCACGTATTCTGCCATTGCAGTGTTATACTTATACTCCGCACTTTTCAAAAAGCGTTCAAGTTTGGCTCCGCTGCCCGCTTCCTTTTGTTCAAATAAGGCTATAAGTTCTTTGGTAGATGCAGGAACATCAATCTGCTCGCTTGCCGGATAGTAAACCCTATAGGAAGGGTCCAAACGTTTTAACTCGTAAAAATCTGCCGTGGTTTTGCCAAACAGATTGTAATACTTTTCAAATACTTCGGGCATCCAATACCAGCTTGGGCCCATATCGAACATAAAGCCGTCCTTTTCCCAAACACGTGCACGGCCACCGGCCTGGTCGTTTTTCTCAAGTACGGTAACCTTATGGCCTTCTTTGGCCATTAAAGCAGCAGAGGTTAAACCGGCAAACCCACTGCCTATTACTATTATGTTCTTCTTTTTCATAATTAGTTGTTATAGGCTGAATTCGTTACACCCATATTACGCAGGCGGTCCTGCAGTTCTTTACGGGCAGAGAATATGCGGCTCTTAACAGTGCCCAGTGGAAGACCCAATTGTTCTGCTATTTCCTGGTAATGAAAGCCGTTGTGATACATTAGAAAAGGAGCGGTATAATCCTTACTTACGGTGCTTATAGCCTTTTCAATATCCTCGGCCAAAAAGGTACGCTCAGAATAATTCTTATCAATTGTGCGGTTATTGTTTAACAGCGCCGGGTTTTCAAATGAGTCGCTAACAGTGTTGTTCTTGCGCTTTTTGCGGTAGTTGTTTATAAAGATGTTGCGCATGATGGTAAACAACCATGCCTTAAAGTTGGTGCCTTCTGCAAACTTGTCGCGGTTAGCCAGTGCCCTGTAGAAGGTATCCTGTATCAGGTCTTCAGCTTCTTCCAGGCTTTTAGTAAGGTTAAAAGCGAATGGTTTCAAAATGGCTTCGTATTGCTTTAAGCTTCGGTCCAGGGTTTCTATTGCTTCCATTTTGTTTAACTATTTGTTTTAAATCTTAAACAAAAATAAAGCGACTAATGCACTCTGCCTAATATTTTGTTTAATTTATATGTTAAATAATTAAACAAAATATTAACACTAACTAAGGTGCGGCAAACTTTTAGTGTATTTACTTAATGGCTTTAACTAAGGCATCAAGTGATTGAATAGCTGTGCAATTGGCGGGTAATGAAGCTGTAAGCGTTTCTATTTGGGCGCCGCCAATCAATACGTGATACTTACCCTGGCCTGTGGAGAGTTTTTGCAGATATTCCTCAACATGCATTTCGGCCGGTGGAACGGTAATATAGGTAAGCAGGTAGTCGGGTTTGAAGGCTTTAATTACAAAGCTTAGTTCGTTCATAGGCAATGAGCAGCCTATATAAACAACTTCATGGTTGTGCTTGCGAAGGAAGAATTCAGTAAACAGCAACAGCAATTCGTGGGTCTCGCCTTCGGGTAAAAACAACACAAACTTTCTTGTAGTGGCTGTTTTCTTTACAAAAATACTATCAGTAGCAGCAAGTATTTTACGGCGTATAAGGTTACTTATAAAGTGTTCCTGTACCACCTGCACTGAACCTGTAGCCCACAGAACCCCGGTACGTATAAGGAAAGGGAAAATAAGTTCCATGAAGGCCTTCTCAAAGCCAAGCCGCGTAAGTGCTGATGACAAGGCTTTCTCAAAGCGCTCCTCATCAAAATCCAGCATAGAGTGCACCAGAGAATCCATCATAATATCCGGTTCCTTTGTGCCTTCGTATACGTTCAGCACTTCACGCTCCAGTTCATCCTGCCGCATTTCAGCAATGCGCGATATTTTAACCCCATTGCGGTTTAGTGTACCAATGTTCAGTATCATGCGCAACTGTTCATCGGTGTAATAACGGATGTTGGTATCCGTGCGTTTAGGTTTTAGAAAGTCGTAACGCTGTTCCCAAATGCGCAAAGTATGGGCCTTAACTCCCGAAAGAATTTCAACCTCTTTTATTGAATACTGAGCCATAGAGAATAAATGCCTTTACAATTTTACTTAAACCAAAGATGCGTAGCGTTTACGTTTTGCACATGCAGGAGAATTAATGCACATAATACCTTACGCATGATTAAAAGATAATGTTGTGGCCACGCAGCCTGTTTGGCAATAAGGGCGTATCAAAATACTTTCTATCTACCCATAACATACCATAAGAAACAGCTGCGTCTTTACTTACATCTGCATGATGTGCTTTATGGGCACGGCGCAGTGCGCGGACATAGGAATTGTTTAAGCCGCTTAACCACTTAACGCGTTGATGAATGATTATATCGTGAACCACCAGGTAGGTAAATCCATACAAGGCAATGCCTAAGCCAAGGAAAAATTTCCAATCAAAGTTATCGGCTACACCGGTAATAATCAGTGCTATTCCCGGTGTGGCAAAAATCAAAAAGTAGAGGTCGTTCTTTTCCAAAAAACCTTTGCTTTTTTGATGGTGCGACTTATGTAAACTCCATAAAAAGCCGTGCATAACATGTTTATGCATAACATGGGCCACCCATTCCATACCTCCAAAACCGGCTAAAAGAGCCAAAACCTTTATCATAAAGCCAATAACAAAGCAGTTTAGTAAAAGTTCGCGCTTATAAACCAAGCAACCAATCGGCAGCCAAAAACAGCAATAGAATTAAGAGATAGGCTATTCCTGTCATGTTAACTGTTTTACCTACAAGGCGTTGAAATGCGACTTGAATAGGAAGAGCAACAACAAACCAGGCCAGGTAGTTTTCGGCCCCCGGCCATACGTTTTGCCATACCCAAAAACCGTGGCGTATGGCAAAAGGCTCCAATAAAATATCAACCACCACCATAAGTATAGAAGCAGCAAGAATACTTTTCCATCCCGGAGCTATTAATTGTGTAACGGTAAGTGCGCAGGCATAAGAAAGCAGTACCCAGTTTAACCCTATAATAATGGGCACACCAGCTATTTGCCAGCCAAAATGTTCAGTGTAATAATAGACGCCGAACGGCTTGCCCGTATTAACGCCGGCTATTTCAGCCAGCATACCTACCACAAAAGCAAAGGAGCAAAAAGCGGCAAATTTTGCATTTAGGGGTTTATGGCCTACAACCACCAATATTAGGCTAAGCAACAAATTGACCCATGAAACGGATTGAAACAAAGCGGATGAAGCAGGCATATTTAAGCCTGCAACCCCGATAAGATGATTGATGGCCATAATGCCAATAACTACTGAGGTGTAAGTAGATTCTTTTTTAAGGCTGGCCGTCTGCAACAAGTTGGTCTATAATTTTTGCGGAAAGTAAGCAAAGCGGAACGCCACCACCGGGGTGAACGCTACCTCCGCAAAAGTACAGGTTTTTTATACTTCCGGAAAAGTTAGGATGCCTTAGAAAGGCAGAATATTTATCGTTTGAGCTGCTGCCGTATAAAGCGCCAAGGTAGGAGAGGGTTCGTTCCTCAATGGTTTTAGGATAGTTAACCGTTTCAGAAATAATCAAAGGTTCAATATCTACCCCTAAGTGAAACCGCAGTTTGTTCAATATATTTTTGCGTGCGGTGGCAATCAGTTCTTCCCAATTCTGGCCGCTATCGTGCGGTACATTTATTAGGGTAAACCAGTTTTCGCAGCCTGCGGGCGCATGTTTAGCCTGATATTTTTTGCTTATAAAAACATATACGGTAGGGTCCGCATAAATCGTTTTTTGATTGGTAAGGCAGTCAAACTCGCGCTCGTAATTACCGCTAAAGAATATATTGTGAAGGTCTAATTCTTTAAACTCTCTGTTTATACCCCAGTAAAAAATAAGGGCCGATGTTGATTTGGGGTGATTGATAATTTTCTCCGGCGCTTTTTCGGCGGGCATCAGGCGCTGATAGGTGTAAACCACATCCATATTGCTCACCACAATATCAGCAGGCTGATAAACGCCTTTTACATAAACGCCCTGTGCTGCTCTATTCTTAACCTCAATTTTTTCCACCAGCGCATTAAAGTGAAATTCCACTCCGTATTCTGTAGCTAACTGGTACAAACTGCGCGAAAGGTCAGGCATGCCCCCGTCTAAAAAATAACCGCCTTCGTTGTATTCAGGGTGCGCTATTACATTAAGGGTAGAAGGGGCCAGGTACGGGTTGGAACCATTGTAAGTAGCATAGCGGTTGAACAACTGCACCACTCTGGGGTCTTTAAAGCTTTGTTCGTTAGCCTTGTTCATGTTGGTATCAATACCAATAAGCGGCAATTGAAATAAGGCCTTTAGCGATTTAAGTGTAAGGTAGGTACGCAGTTTATGAACGGAGTTGAACAGGAATATATCCTTAGTTAACTCGTAAACCTTTTTAATGCGCTTTAAGTGTGCCAATATGTTTTTGCCCGGCTCGCCGGTTTTAGCTTCTATTTCCGCAGCAAACTTTTCGGGTTCAGCGTAAGCGCTTAAGCGGGTATTATCTGCAAAAAAGTAATTGCAAATAGGGTCAATGCGGTGATACTTGTAATAATCAGCAGGGTTGCGTTTACATAACTCAAACAACTCATCCAGCAATTGAGGAAAGGTGAACAATGATGGCCCAAAGCCCCAAAAAAATCCATCCTTTTCAATTTTTGTAGCCTTGCCACCGTACGAGGAGTATGCCTCAAACACTTTTACGGCATACCCGCGCCGTGCTAAGCGCACAGCGGTAGCCAAACCGCCTACACCGCTGCCTATTACTATGGCTGTTTTCTTTTTCACCACCCTAAAACAAAAATAGGGCTTAAATGTTCGTTATCAATGGTATGCAATTTGCAGGAGAGCATAAAACGGCTTAATCTATCGCTTTGGTAGATTTTCCTACATTCGGCCCGCATTTGTTATGACGGAATCGCATTTACGCAGTGTAATTAAAGGGATTAGCTGGCGCATTATAGGCACGCTGGATACCATGATGATTTCGTTCTGCGTGCAGTATTTTCACCTTATTCCCCAGCAACCGGGGACGAAGCAGGCCAGCCATGGCGAAATGGCTTCAAACGCCATGTTGATTGGCCTTATAGAATTGTTTACCAAGGTTTTTCTGTATTACGTTCATGAAAGGATATGGCTCTTCTTTTTAAAGGATAAGGAGCAAACGAAAGCAATTAGCATAAGCAAAGCAGTTAGCTGGCGCATAGTGGGCAGCCTTGATACTATGCTGTGGAGCGGTGTTATTTTAAAGGACTTTCAAAAAGGAATGCTGATTGGTTTGTTGGAAGTAGGCACCAAAATTATACTGTACTACTTTCATGAACGGGCCTGGCACCGTTTACCCATTGGCTCCGTTCGCCGGTGGTTTGGTATGAAAAAGCAGGATTGATTTAAAGCACTTCAGCCGCTACAAACACACTGCCAGCCACAACAATTAAGTCTTTTTTACCTGCGGCCTTTTTAGCGGCTTTAAAAGCGCTTTTTACACTTGCATAACTTTCACCTTTCAACTGGTATTCAGCAGCTTTTTGTTTGAGTTCATTGGCATCCATACCACGAGGTATATTGGCCTTGCAGAAATAGTAAGTGGCTTGCTTAGGCAAGAGAGGGAAATTGCGTCCAACATCTTTATCGCTTACTGTGCCGTAAACAAAGTGCAGATGCTTGTATTTAAGTTTTTGCAGCTCAGTATTAATCATGCGTAAGCCGTCCTCATTATGCGCGCTGTCTACTATAATTAGTGGATGTTTCTTTACTACCATCCAGCGGCCAAAGAAGTTGGTATTCTCCATTACATTCTTCAGTCCTTGCTTTATCTGCTTATCACTAATCTTAATTCCTTGTTTTCTTAAAGCTTCTATTGCTGCTATAGCGGTGCCGGTGTTCTGTTGCTGAAATTCTCCTTTTAAACCGCTTTTGAAGTTTTGTTTGTGCTTTACCTTGTCAGCAAAAAGGATTTTAGATTTTGTTGAAGCTGCCTTGTTCTTAAAAACCTGTTCAGTTTCCTTCTGCGTTTTGCCTATTACCACAGGCACTGCAGGCTTAATTATACCCGCCTTTTCGCCCGCTATTTTTTCAAGCGTATCACCTAAAAACTGCTGATGGTCGAAACTGATATTAGTGATGACTGATAGGATAGGAGTAATGATATTGGTAGAATCTAAACGGCCACCCATGCCGGTTTCAATTACAGCGTAATCAACTTTCTTTTCCTTGAAGTAGGCGAAAGCCATAGCCGTGCTTATTTCAAAAAAGGAGGCGTTTATGTCTTTAAATTTTGCTTGGTTCTCCTCCACAAATCGGGTAACAAACTTCTTGCTTATATACTTACCATTAATCTTAATCCGCTCACGGTAATCTTTATAATGTGGTGAAACAAAAACGCCTACCTTATAGCCGGCTTCCTGTAAAACAGAAGCTATTAAATGGGTTGTAGAGCCCTTGCCATTAGTGCCCGCAATGTGTATACATTTCAACTCTTTTTGCGGGTTGCCCAGTACATCGCATAGCTTAATGATGTTGTGAAGGTCTGCACGGTAAGCAGCAGCACCTACCCGTTGAAACATGGGCAACTGCTCAAGCAAATAAGCTAACACTTCTTTGTAAGTCAAGAAATTGAATTTTGATGCGAAGGTATAAACAGAAGGGATTTTGAGCCGCCTACTTTACTTTATAGATGTAGGTAATTGTGCCGAACTGAAATTCATCGGCGCCATTATCGGGATTGAATTTTGCGCGCTTGGCTGCTTCAATGGCATTGTCAATACTACACTTATTAATAGCAGTTGAGCCGGCACGGTGCAAAGACGCATTCACTACTTTTCCGGTGCGGTCAACTTTTATATCAATTATAACTTTACCCTGCTCGCTGCAGTATTCAGGTGCAGGTAGCGCCACGCTTTTACGCCCTTTTAAACTAAAGCCCCCATTACCTAAGCCTCCGGGGCCGGGTGTGTTGCCATTGCCGGGGTCGCCCTCGTAGTTATGCGAATTCGGATTGCCGTTAGGATCGCCCTGGTCACCTGCTCCACCTTTATTACCATCGCCATTGCTGCCGTTTTTAGGTCCATAAGCGCCTTTTTGAAACAGTGCATTGGGGTCTGAGGATGGCTGAGGATTCGGATTCTCGTTGTTACTGGTTTTGTTGATGTTATTGTTAGCGTTTGTAGGTTTGTTGTTTGGCTTAAACTGCGAATTAGGCTCTGGCTTTTTAACCGGTGTTTCCTTTTTATCGGGCACTACTACATCTTCGTCGCCATTTTCCTGTACCAGCAAGTTGTCCTCAGCAGCGCTCGGTTGCGAATTAGAAGCTGAGGCATCATTAGAACTTTGCATTTGCCCGGGGTTAGGAGAGGTGGCCTGCACATCGCCGCTACCGGTTTCATCAAATCCAAAGTTTACTTCAACCCCCTCGCCCATATCAGGAAACGGCGGTATAGGAGTATGAATGATAAACAGGAACAGAAACAGTGCAATAGCACCATGTAACAACAGGGTAGCCCCTATTGCAATAGCCGTTTTCTTTTTGCGTTCGGCCCTTTCCTGGTTTTCAAATGTAGAAGCAAACATTTTGCCTTGCTATACTATTAAGGTGCAGCCTATGGCCACTTTCCATAAATTATTTTCTATCGGTGGCCAGCACCATTTTCATTTTCAGCTTAGGGCCAATGCTCATAACGTCTACCAATTCCTGGTAAGTCATGTTGCCGTTAGCCTTAAACACTACAGTAGCTTCCTTAGCGGTATCAGCCTGTGCTAATGAAAGTAGCTTGGGTTCAATTTCTGCAAACTCAACCTTTTGGTTGTTCAGGTAATAGTTGTTGTTAGAATCAACCGCTAAAACAATACTCTGCTTACTCATGCTTTTGCCGGAGTCTGACTTTGGTAGGTTCAGTTTTAATACTGAAGGCGCTACCATGGTGCTCATCAACAAAAAGAACAGCATGAGGAAAAACATAATATCGCTAAGCGAGCTTGTGCTCACTTCCGATGTCATTCTCGATCTTCTTCTAAGTCTCATAGCGGCCTATCCCTCAATTTATTTGCCGGGTTCCTGAATAAGATCAATAAATTCTACTGTTGTGCTCTCTAATTGAAAGCTTACACGGTCAATCATACTGTTCAAGTAGTGGAAGCCAACGTGCGCTATAATACCCACCAACAAGCCGGCCGCTGAGGTTATCATTTTTTCGTAAAGACCGTCAGCAATCAGCTTTATGCTAATGTCGTTGGCCAGCGATATGTTATAGAATATGCGTATAACACCCGCAATAGTACCAATGAAACCAAGCATGGGGGCAATACCGGCTATTATACCAAGGTAGCTCAGGTTTTTCTCCAGTTTATAAATCTCCAGCTTACCTGTATTTTCTACTGCGCTTTCAATTTCTTTAATGGGTTTGCCCAGGCGTTTAATGCCTTTTTCTAACAGGCGGGCAATTGGTGTGTTGGTGCCACGGCACATACTAAGGGCGGCATCAATTTTACCATCCATCAACATGCTTTTTATGTTAGCCATAAAGCCGTTATCAACCTTTGAAGCCCTGCTGATAACAATAAAACGCTCCACCATAAGGTAAACCGTAATAACGGAAAGCAAACCGATGGGAATCATAATCCAACCGCCTTTCATTATCAAATCCAAAAGGCTTAGTGATTGTTGATTGGCTGCTGCGGTGGTGGCGCTATCTACTACCTGTAATAAAATCATGGTTGCATTTTTAAGCTAACGACGGAATAGTCCTATTTATTTGAACAAATCTGCCCGTCTTGGCCCGCTATACCTACTACACTATTAAACCCCGCACTGTGGATTGTGTGTATTATCAGACGTGCATACATACGCTGTTTAACAGTGTGCAAATAGTTGGTAGCCCTGTTTAAAAGGCGTAAGAATATTCCTATTTTCGGAGGCAGCAGTTGTATGAAGAGAAGTTTACTTTTTGCGTTTGTTATGTTAATGGGCTGGGGTGTTAGTGCGCAATGCACTACCACTAATGCCACCAGTTGCAGTTGTAAGGATGGCAGCACTAATTGTGATTTGCTTCCTAATATTATAGTTGGCGATGAGCCTTTGCATATAATAGGCCCTGCCGGCGTTATTGAATATTCACAAACGGGCAATGGTGTAGAGAACGGGCATTTGCGCATTTCAGTTTCAACGCCAAACATCGGTTACGGCTCCTTTACCGTGCTTTCTTCCTCGCTTTTTATTTGCGGCACTGATACTTTTCAATCCAACCCCGGCACTTGCCCTGATGGCAGCAGCCCGCACAATCTTATATATCAGCGCATATATCATAAGAATGGCAGCACCATGACTTATTATGACAGGCCTGCAGGGTCTATGACCTATCACCCAACACACAACCATATGCATGTTGATGATTGGGGTTTTTACACTTTACGCCAACGCGATACATCGGAACCTAACCCTTTGCTGTGGCCAATTATAGGTAATGGCGCCAAGCTTGGTTTTTGTTTAATGGATTTTGGCACCTGTAGTTTCTATAATGGACAGTGCCAGGATTCCCTTGGCAATGTTTTAGTTAACAGTGATTTTCCGAATTTTGGTTTAGGCGGCGGGCAATACAATTGTTCGCCGGTTGAGCAGGGCATAAGCTCAGGTTATACCGATATATATTATCAGAACCTTGATGGAATGTATATTACCATTCCTCCCGGCACCTGCAATGGCGACTATTACATTGTAGTGCAAATTGACCCGCATAATTGGTTTTTAGAGGAAAGTGAAACGGATAATGTATTAGCCATTCCTTTTACCTTAACCAAGCAGGTGCCTACAGGCAACAATCAATTACTGATAACCTCATCGCAGCCGGCGCTGAAAATTTGTGAGGGAACGGCACTAACGTTAACCTCAACACCGGCCACTACTTATTTGTGGAGCACAGGCGATACCACTCAAAGCATAAGCGTTACACAAGGCGGCACATACTCCGTTAATATCAATTCAAGCTGCGGAACTTCTACCAGCTTGCCTGTAAACGTAGCTTTTATAGCAAACCATGTTGATACCGTTTACGGCGCTGAAGCCTGCGAAGGCACCCCTATAACTTTAGGCGCAAACGGCAGCGGAACTATGAGTTGGTTTACTACTAATACCGGTGGAACAAGCCTCTACCAGGGCAACAACTACACCTTTACGGCCACTACAACCGGAAACTATTATGTAGAAGCCAACGATACGTCGTACGGAATTAGTGCAGCTGTTGGCCCTGTGGATACTACCATAGGTGCGGGTGGTTATTTCAGCAATGACCAGCACACCGTGTTTATGGTTTACAAGCCTGTAGTATTGCGTTCTGTAAAAGTGTTTGCCAATTCTACTAAGGATAGAACGATTGAGTTGCGTAACTCTAACGGCACAATTATAGGTAGCAAAACAGTAAACCTAACGCCGGGCGAACATACCGTGCCTTTAAACTTTTATATACCTGCCGGCGCTAACTATCAATTAGGTTGGCCTATTGCCAGCGCTCCTGATTTATATCGCAATACTTCCGGCGCAAACTACCCTTACAGCTTTAATAACAACGCTATGGTTATAACAGGCAATTCAGCTAACGACACCGCCCGCTGGTATTGCTACTATAACTGGATTGTGGAAGAAGCACCTTTTACCTGCGCAAGCAACCGAGTACCGGTACTAGCCATAGTTGATACGGCTATTGAAACTACACTGAGCGCTTTAAATGATGTTTATGATGACAATGCTGCATCTGTTACTTTAAGCGGTACGCCTGCAGGAGGTACGTTTTCAGGTGCCGGCGTTAGCGGCAATGTCTTCAACCCTGCTGTGGCAGGCATCGGCGGGCCTTACGTAATAAGCTATTCCGTTTTAGGGGCCAATGGTTGTTATGGCGTTTCAACCGATACTGTGTTGGTTACAGAATTTGGCGGGGTAGGAGAAATAGAAGGACTTAGTGAAATAAGTGTTACACCTATACCAAGCGATGGCCATTTTGTATTAAGCCTTGCAGCACAATCACCACGCAATGTAAATTTGATGGTGACAGATGCACAGGGCCGCAAAGTTTTAGAGGAGAACGAATTACTATTAAATGGCGTTAATGCCAAAAATATAGACCTTAGCAATATGCCTAAAGGTATTTATCAATTAACCTTAAGCAGGGGTAAGCAACATAAAACGCTTAAACTTGTTGTGCAGTAAAAGTAGTTTATAGAAAATGTTTACACGCAGAGCCTTATTGCTTTTAACACTGTTTGTTGTTACAACAACTGCGGTTGTGCTTCTTTCATTTAATCCTGCTCCGCCTTTTCATACACAGGAAGAGTTAGACGCCCTGCGCAGTGGCGGCAACCGTTCACCAATTGACAGCAGCGAATACTTTTTAGGCAGCGTGCGTTGCCAGGGTTGTCATGGCTACGATACCCTTCGCCACGCCAATGTTGATTTAGATACCAATGATGTAAACCTGTATGATGACTGGCAAAGCAGCATGATGGCGCTTTCAGCCAAGGACCCTTTGTGGCGTGCCAAGGTAAGCCAGGAAATATTGACCAACCCTGCACACGCCAATGAACTGCAAACAAAGTGCACGGCCTGCCATGCACCAATGGGCCATTTTACTGCTATGTTTAAAGGCCATCCGTTTTACACCATAGCCGATTTGGAAAACGACACCCTTGGTTTAAATGGTGTTGCCTGCGGCGGTTGTCATGAAATTGCAAATGATAGTTTGGGGCTGGAGTTTTCCGGCAACATACATTACGATACTAACCGGGTAGAATACGGGCCATTTCAAACCCCTATAGTAGGACCTATGCAATTATACGTTGGGCTTATTCCAACACATAGTTTCCATACTGAACGCAGCCAGTTTTGCGCCAGCTGCCATACCTTGCTAACCTCAACGGCAGACTTAAACGGTAACTTAACCGGCAACCATTTTGTAGAGCAGGCAACTTTTCATGAATGGTTAAACAGCGCCTACAACAGCGACCAGCCTTGCCAAAGCTGCCATATGCCTAAAATTAACGACCCCGTTATTCTGGCCAATGGCTATTTCAACTTGCCGCCACGCAGTCCGTTTAACCTGCATAAGTTTATGGGGGCAAACGTTACCATGCTGCAATTAATAAAGGGTAATAAGGCCGCACTTAATATTGATGTGCCTGATAAAAACTTTGACAGCACCATTACGGCCACGCTTGATTTGCTGAAGAAGAAAACGATTGACTTCTCCATAAAGCTTGATTCATTAGGAACGGACAGCGCCTATATAAGTGTTTCGTTGGTTAACAAAGCCGGCCATAAGTTCCCCAGCGGTTATCCATCGCGCAGGGCTTTTGTGCAGTTTGCTGTTACTTCGGGTAACGATACCATTTTCCAAAGCGGGATGCTGCAGCCTGATTATGAGGTAAGCGGGCAAGGCGCAACTATAGAGCCACACTATAATGTAATAAGTAAGCCTGATGAGGTGCAGATTTACGAAATGGTAATGGGCGATGTAAACGGCAACTTTACCACTGTGCTTGAACGTGCCGATGTGCAGCTGAAAGATAACCGCATACCACCACTTGGTTTTACTACAACTCATTCCGTATATGACACTGTCAAAATTGTTGGTGTGGCAGGTAATGATGTAGATTTCAATAAGAATTCTTCAGGCATTGAAGGTACAGGGGCCGATGTGGTGCATTACCATATTCCGCTGAACGGTTTTTCCGGTACGCTTAAAGTTTCTTCGGCTCTATATTATCAAACCCTACCGCCGCGCTGGTTTTCTGAAATGTTTACGCTAAACAGTCAGCCTATTAACGACTTTAAAAGCATGTATCAATCGGCTGATAAAACACCTGTATTGGTAGCAAGCGATGAACTGGATAGTGTAATTGTCCTTTCCTCTTACCATGAATTAACGGCAGATGAGTTTATGCTCTTCCCGGTTCCTGTAATAGGCAGCCAGGTATTTATTAAATCAGTAAATAACACAGCGGTAAACCGCATTGAAATGTGGGATGCTGCCGGTAGGAAAGTAAGTGAACAGCAATTTGACGGTACCTCTGCCGGATGCTATGTTATTCTGCCTCAAACGCGCGGAGTTTACTTTTTGAAAATTTACAGCGGTAACCGCTACGTAGTTAAGAAAGCGATAAGGCAGTAAAATGCCTTATGATATTTCCTTAATATTCAGCTTTCCACATCTGATTTAACATTCTTGTAAGGTATAGAAATAGGCCCTTGTTTTCATGGGAAAATCTATACATTTGGTAGACACCCTAAACTAAAAACCGGTACATGAAAAGAATTTTTACCTCGGCGTTGGTAATTGCGTTCAGTTGCTACGGCATGAATGCTATTGCCCAAAACCCAATTAGTTTTACAAATGCCAATTCCAAAGTGCTTAAGAAAACCGCCTTCCATAGCGGTGTAGCTGTAAGCGTTGTGGATATGGACGGCGACGGCATGGATGACATTGCCCGTATGAACGCCGGCCACGATCTTTATTATGAAATTCAGAAAACAGGCGCCAAGTTCGACAGTATACATGCTGTTAACACCGGCACCAATAGTGCCTGGAGCATGGTTGTTGGCGATGCCGATAACAACGGTAAGCGCGATGTAGCCGTGGGCTTTAACGGTAGCGCTAAACTGGTAAAAGCCAACAGTAACCTAAGCGCTTTTACGCTTAGCACCCTGCCTATGAGCAACTTCTTTTTACAGAACATGAACTTTGCCGATATTGACCAAAACGGCTGGTTAGATATTTGGGGCTGTAACGATAACGCCCTTAGCGCTATGTGGGGTAACGATGGCGCCGGTAACTACCCTGATACTACACAGTTTTTTAGCCCGGCTACTACGCCTGCTTCTGATAACTCAGGCAACTACGGAACTATATGGACTGACTTTGATAACGATGGCGATATTGATATGTATGTGGCACACTGCCGCCAGAGCGTTAACAGCCCTACCGACCCACGCCGTATTGACCAGCTATTCGTAAACGATGGGACCAATCATTACTATGATGATGTTAACGGTGTTTATGGCCTGCGCGATGGCGGCCAAACCTGGACTGCCAGCTTTGAAGATATTGACAATGACGGTGACCTTGATTTGATATTGACCGACTATGATGTGCCTGCCCGTTTATTAGAAAACGATGGCGCAGGACACTACACAGAAATTACTACCGGTAGCGGTTTCTCGCTGGATATTATGCCAATTGAATCAAAGATGGAAGACTTTGATAATGATGGCTATGTAGACATTTTAGTAACCGGCGATGCTGCCCGTTTATTCCATAACAACCATAACCATACCTTTACCCTGTTAAGCAATGTGTTTGACAATAACGGTATGGAATCATTTGCAATTGGTGATTTGAACCATGATGGCCGCGTTGATGTGTATGCCAGCTATGCTGATATTTACACTACACCAACCACTATTGATGATGTGGTTTGGTTAAATAGCAGCAACCCGCAAAATCACTTTGTAACCTTTAACCTGCAGGGTACAGTAAGTAACCGCGATGCTTTAGGCGCACGTGTTGAAATTTACGGCGCATGGGGTAAGCAAATCCGCGAAGTTCGTTCGGGCGAAAGCTACGGAACAACCAACAGCTTTATGTGTCACTTTGGTTTAGGTTCGGCTACAACTATTGATTCCGCAATTATCCGTTGGCCATCGCACCTGGTAACCAAGCTTTACAATAAGCCGGCTGACCAGTTCATTACTGTAATCGAAAATCAGTGTTCTTCTGTAGATAACGTAATTTCATTCAATGGCCCTTCAGTGCTTTGCACAGGCCAATCTGTTACCATGCAGGCTCCGGCAGGTTACACTTACCTGTGGAGCACCGGTGAAACCACTCAATCAATAACTGTTTCAGCACAAGGTGAGTTTAACGTAAAGGTTAGCGACAATGGCTGTTCAAGCATTTCAAAAACAGTAACTATCCTTCAGTCGCCTGATGAAACACCAAGCATTACGGCTGTAAGCCCGCTTAACTTCTGCGAAGGCGACAGTGTAATTCTTGCCGGTTCAACTGCCTCTTCTTATACATGGAGCACAGGAGCTACCACGCAAAACATTACGGTTTACCAACCCGGCACTTATACCTTAACTATACAGGGTGCATGTGCGCAGTTTACTTCATCACCGGTTACTATCGCCACTTATCCTTCGCATGTTACTAACGTAACCGCAGGTGCAGTATGCGGCAGTGGTACAGTAACATTAGGCAGCACCACTTCAGGCACCGCGCATTGGTATGATGCTGCTGTGGCAGGCAATGAGGTGGCTGTAGGTAACAGCTTTACTACACCAAATATAAGCAACACTGTTACTTATTATGTAGAAAGCCGCGATAGCATATTAGGCATTACCGGTAGCGTTGGCCCGGCAAGCAATGCCATTGGCGCAGGCAGCATGTATACCGGCGACCAGGCCCAGATTTTTGATGTGCTGAAAACCATGATTTTGAAATCGGTTAAAGTTTACAGCAACAGCAACAAGAGCCGCACCATACAATTACGCAACTCAGTAGGTACTGTGTTACAGCAATTAGTAACAACTATTGATACAGGCACCCATGTAGTTAGCCTTAACTGGGAAATACCAGTAGGCACCGGTTATGAACTGGGCTGGTTAGCAGGCAGCCAACCTGACCTGTTCCGTAACAGCGCAGGTGGTAGCTACCCTTACACCTTAAGCGGTTTAGTAAGCGTTACCGGTAACACCGCTAACGACCCTGCACGCTGGTATTGCTACTACGATTGGCAGGTAGAAGAAAAGCCTATTGCCTGTGCAAGCCCACGCACACCTGTTTCAGCTACTGTAAATGCTAACCCAACAGTTACCAGCAGCGGCTTAGGTAATCAATACTACGAAAGCGATGCAGCAGTTACCCTTAGCGGCACACCTGCAGGTGGTACCTTTAGCGGTACCGGCGTAAGCGGCAGCAACTTCGACCCTGCTACTGCAGGCGTTGGCGGACCATACACCGTTACTTACAGCTATACGGATAACAACGGCTGTTCAGGCTCAGCTACCCAAAGCGTAACCGTATTGGCTGATACCGGTAGTTCAATTGGTATAATAAACATTAAGGGAATTAGCGCGGTAAGCATTTACCCTAACCCTAACAACGGCAAGTTTGAGCTTACCTTTAAATCAGACGTTGCACGCAATGTAGATATTACTATCACCAACGCCATCGGCGAAAAAGTAACGCTTGAAAAGAATGTATTAGTAACGAATACACTTACCAAACAGATTGACCTTGGCAAAGTTGCTAAAGGTATTTATACCCTAACCATTGCCGATGGTAAGGAAAGCGCCTCGTACAAAGTAGTGGTGCAATAAATAAACTAACGGTTAACACACGAGCGGCTGCCCTTTTTAGGGTGGCCGTTTTTATTTAATGGCAGGACTTCTTCCCGGGACACTGCTGGACAGTCCGGACACCCTGGACAGTGTCCGGGATGTCCAGACCGCCTATCTTCAAAGTGGTTTAATGTAATTGATAAGAAACCTTAGGTTATTTATTATCAATTATTTAGAGGCTTATAATAAATATATAATTGAATAGAAGGCATAGAAGGAGTTCGTTATCCGGACAATCGGGACAGTGTCCGAGGTGTCCAGGGTGTCCGAAACAACTCAATTGTGGAATGCGCTAAAGTAGGGAATGAAGTAAGAAGAATTCTCCGGAATTGACTTTATTCCACACTCTCAACTCCCAACTCCGCACTCTATCTATTCTTTACAATCAAAATACTGGTAGGTGTAGTATTTGGTTTGGAAACCGGGGCTTAGGTACGTTTGCACCGTTTTAGTAACGTAGTCGTTAGCGTCAAGGGTATGATTGTACGTAACGCGTATAGTATCGCCATTAGTAATGGTCCAGGCGCTGTCTAACAAATTAGCTGAAGGCTTGCCAAAGTAGGGTGTAAACACCTTGTTCCAATCGTCTATGCCGCTCTTGTTTTCTACCTTGCTGTGAAAGAAAATGTAGTTCTCCGTTTCAGTAGCGCCAACAAACTTTTTGCCACCAACGCGGTTGCCGTTGTCGTAACTGTAGCTGTAAATAACTGAACCGCCACCGTTGCTTATGTTCTGGCCATCGAGGGTGCCATCAGCATTATAGGTCATGTTATAATTATCGGTGCTGCTTACGCCGCCCATAAAATCGTAACCGGTTAATACGCCGCTTACTACATTGTTATCGGCATTCTTAATGCCTTTAAATATGGCAACTACTGAATCGCGGTAATCCCGGGTAATAACCCAAAGGGTATCGGCGCTGTAAACTAAAGAGTCAACATTTTCATTGCTGTACTTAATCTTACTTAAGCTGCCATCTTCATTATAAAAGAAGGTGTTGGGGTTAGGAGTGCTGCTGCCATTGGTTATGTAAGCCTTACCCAGTTTGCAGTTCTTTATCTTTTCCTTGCAGGCAGATACGCTTAGTAAAACCACAGCAGTAGCCGCTAAAAGCAATTTACTTTTCATTACAGGTAGATTTTTTTCCTTGGTTGAAGTAGTTCAGGTATTGTTCATCGCCCGGCTTGTTTACACAATAATCGTAACGGTAGGTAGAAGGGGCCGAAGCGCAGGTATAACCATTAGCCGTGTCATGCGAAATAGCTGCCTCATAATCCTTGTCTGTGGCAAAGCTATCGCGGCAATACTGGTTGGTAAAAGTGTGGTTATTAATGGTTATGGCGCACTGGGTGCAGGTGTTGGTGCAGGTGTAGCACTTCTTGCAGCTGTTTAACATAACTACCACAATGCCAGTGATAAGTAAAAGTACGGCTAGTTTTTTCATCAGTTTGGGTTGATGTATTGTGCCGTAAAGATATAAAGGCGCATGGACGCTGCAAGGGGCCTTTTCACAATCCACATTCGTTAACGGGCTTTATAAAGCGGCCTGTTTTAAAATTATACCTTTGCCTTCCATGAAGGTATACCTGGATAATGCCGCCACTACCCCTTTAAGCAAGGAAGTGCTGGCCGAGATGATGCCCTACCTGACCGATAATTTTGGCAACCCTTCGTCTATACATGGGTATGGACGGGTGGCTAAAGCAGCAGTGGAAAAGGCAAGAAAGATTGTAGCAAAGTACCTTAATGCTTCTACATCAGAAATATTCTTTACCGGAAGCGGAACGGAGAGCAACAACACCGTTATTAAGAATGCTGTGCGCGATTTAGGGGTTACCCGCATTATATCCTCTAAAATAGAACACCACTGCGTGCTGCATTCAGTGGAGCATGTGGAAGGGGAGCAGGTTAAGGTAGAATTTGTAGAGTTGGATAAACAAGGGCATGTAAACCTTGTTCAGTTAGAAGAACTGCTTAAAAAAGGCGAGCCTAAAAGCACATTGGTTAGCCTTATGCACGGCAATAATGAAATAGGTACGTTGTTGGATTTGCAACGCGTTTCGGAACTGTGCCAGCAATACGGCGCTTACTTTCATTCTGATACCGTGCAGACCATAGGGTATTTCCCTTTCGATTTACAAAAGACAAAAATCCACTTCCTGAGCGGCTCGGCGCATAAGTTCCATGGCCCGAAAGGGATTGGCTTTTTATACATTAACAGTGAAGTGCACATTAAGCCTTTGCTTGATGGCGGGGCACAGGAGCGCAACATGCGCGCCGGCACCGAGAACGTAGCGGGTATTGCCGGCCTTGGTAAGGCGCTTGAATTATCCGTAAGCCAAATGGAAGAGAACCGCCAATATGTACTTGACTTAAAGAAGTATATGATGGAACGCCTGGGCGAATCAGTGCCCGGTGTGGAGTTTAATGGTGATGTTACCGAAGGCGGCAGCAACTATAAGGTGTTGAGTGTTTCCTTGCCACCCAATAGCAAAAACGAATTGATGCTGTTTAACCTGGATATGGCCGGTATTGCTGCCAGTGGCGGAAGCGCCTGTTCATCAGGCTCAGAAAAAGCATCGCATGTGTTGGAAGCAATAAACGCAGACCCTGCACGCAAGGCTATCCGTTTCTCCTTCAGCAAATACACCACTAAAGACGATATAGACCAGGCCGTTGCTGTATTAGCTAAAGCATACGCTACGGCTAAGGTTTAACTAGTTAGGGTTTACTATTTCCTTAACCGGCTTTTTTAGTTTGTAGGTCTCGCCGTGTTGGGTGTAATCTAAGCCGTCAATTTCCTCCTGCACACTTACACGTAAAGGAACAATAGCATCAGTTATTTTGTAAAGAAGATACGAGCCACCAAAGGTGAAAACACTGATGATAACCAGTGCCAATAAATGATACAGGAATGTTTGGTAATGGCCGTAGTAAAGGCCAAAGTCCTTGGCAAAAATGCCCGTTAAAATCATACCTACTATACCGCCAATACCATGGCAGGGAAATACATCAAGGGTGTCATCTAAATTACTTTTGTTTTTAGCGCGCACAGCAAGGTTACTTATAACGGCTGAGATAAAACCAATGAATAAGGCATGTGGTATGGTTACGTAACCAGCTGCCGGAGTTATTGCTACCAAACCAACCACTGCACCAATACAGGCACCCATAGCCGATATTTTTTTACCACGCACAGAATCGAAGAAAATCCATGCCAGCATAGCAGCAGCTGAAGCAACAATAGTGGTGGCGAACGCCTGCACCGCAAGGGTGTTAGCCCCCAGGGATGAACCTGCGTTGAACCCAAACCAGCCAAACCAAAGCATACCGGTGCCCAATATCACAAAGGGAATGTTGGCCGGTTCGTGGTGTTTACTGGTATCGCCAAAAGAAGTGCGGTGGCCCAACCACATGGCCCCGGCAAGGGCTGCGTAACCGGCGCTCATATGTACTACGGTGCCGCCTGCAAAATCAAGCACACCCCATTTATGCAAAAAGCCTTCAGGGTGCCAGGTCCAGTGCGCTAATGGTGCGTAAATGAATAGCGAAAACAGGCAGATGAAAAGCAGGTAGGCATTAAACTTTACGCGCTCTGCAAAGCTGCCGGTTATAATAGCAGGGGTTATTATGGCAAACTTTAACTGGAACACCGCAAACAGTAATAGGGGAATAGAAGGGGAGAGCAGGGGATGAGTGTTAAGGTCCACATTGCGGAACATCATAAAGGTAAATGGGTTGCCTATAATGTGGTGAAAGCTATCGCCAAAGCAGAGGCTGAATCCAACAAACACATACAGAATGGTTATTACACCAAGGGCTATAAAGCTTTGCAGCATGGTGCTTATAATGTTCTTTTTGCTAACCATACCACCATAGAAGAACGATAGCCCGGGTGTCATTAGCAATACAAGGCCCGCTGCCGTCAGCATCCAGGCTATATCAGCCGGTGCAGCGGTGCGTGTTACCGCAGCCGTTTCAGGATTATAGAAAAGACCCGCACAACACAACAGCGCCAAAGCGGCAAAGGGAACCAGGAATCTCTTCTTCATATTATATAATTATAATTATGTAATAATTTTGCCAAAGATACCTAAAAAGCGGGCTTTAGGCTTAAATTTTTAAACATTTACTGGAGTATGGGTATTTAAAATGCACTATTGCTCTATAAATGAATAGAAATATTGAATGGTCTATAAAAAATGTTGGGTAGATTATTGATGCAGGTAGGCTACATATTGAGCCACACCTTCCTCAAGAGAGTGAAGTTTTGAAGGCTCATACCCCCGGCTGAAAAGCTTCTGCATTTCTGCCTGTGTATAGTATTGGTATTTATCGCGTATATCTATGGGCGTAGGTATGTATTCAATTTGCGGTTTCAGGTGTAGGGCGTGAAAGATGGCCTTCACCAGGTCGTTAAAGCTGCGCGCTTTGCCGGTGCCTACATTGTATATACCTGATGCTGTTTGCTGTTGGTAGAGGTAAAAGCAAATATCGGCTACATCGTCAACGTGAATGAAGTCGCGCAATTGTTCACCGTCTTTAAAATCGGGCCGGTGGCTTTCAAAAAGCTTCACTTTGCCGTGCGCTTTTATTTGGTGATAGGCATGATAAACAACAGAGGCCATCCGGACTTTGTGTTCTTCGTACGGGCCGTACACATTGAAAAACTTTAAGCCATACCATAGAGGCGGCGTTTTAGTTTGCTCCAACACAAACATATCGAAGAGTTGTTTGCTTAGGCCGTAGGGGTTAAGCGGCTTTAACTGCTTTACGGTTTCGTGCGCATCACTAAAGCCGTGTTCGCCCATGCCGTAGGTGGCGGCGCTGCTGGCGTATAACAGCGGTATTTGTTTAAGCGTGCAAACTTCCCATAAGGCTTTAGAGTAGCTGAGGTTTAACGAATCGAACACCCGGAAATTAAACTCAGTAGTATCGGTTCTTGCACCTAAGTGAAAAATGTATTCTACCTCCGAAGCGTTTTCTTTCAGCCATTCAATAAACTCATCACGGTCTATTTTCTCTGTGTAGGCAAGGCCTTCAGTGTTTCGTGCTTTGCGTATATCGCCAAAGTAATCTACCAGTATAATGTTCCCGAAGCCTTCTTTATTTAAACGCCGTACCAGGTTGCTTGCAATAAAGCCGGCTGCACCGGTTACTACCAACTGCTTCATTCGGTAAGTATAATCTTTTTAGTGGCGCTCTGTTTATCATCACTTAACTGCAACAAATACATGCCCGGTGTTATGCCCTGCAAAGGCATATGCGTATTTCCGTTTAGCTGTTGGCGGTAAACTTCTCTGCCGCTAAGGTCAGTAATAACAGCAATAGCGTTAACGGCCTTTGGGGTTGTTATAGTTAAGCCATCAGCAATACGGCAGGGGTTGGGCGCCACACTAAAGTTGTTTAGCGCAGCTTCGGTTATAGCCGTAGGCGGAAAAGCGTCCTTCCGTATTTTGATAGAATCAATATCAGTATAGTAACTGCTGCCGGCGCCCCATTGTGCACGCCATTTAAAAATTACCGTTTGTCCTTCGTAACCGGTAAGTGTAAACACTATCTTTTTAAAGTTAATGGTAGGCACGTGGTTACTGCTGTCAATTACGTAAACATTGGTCCAGTTAAGGCTATCGGTTGAAATGGCCAGGGCCAATTGGTCCTTACTGCTTAAATGCTTTTCGGTAGAAGGGAAAATGAAATCCTCCACCATGCGGTACCAGAATATAACTTCCGTAAACGTATCCAAGGGGCCAATCCATGGGGTAAACGCGCTATCCACTCTGTCCGTTCCGCTAATGTCTGCCACTAATCCTTTATCATCGTTAAGGCCGTGGTCGGGCATTACGCGCATATCGCCGCTCCAGCCTGTTGGTATGCTGTAGGTAGGTATACCCGTAAAGCCTTCATCAAAAGGGTAATTCTGCGCCAGCAGGCTTAATGGTAAAAAGGAGAGTAGAAGCAACAGCTGTTTCATAGGGCAATAGTAAGCAATTACGCTCTTGACTTTCTCATTTTAAAACTCCACTGAACTAAAAAGCGGGCTTCTACTTCGCCTTTGGCATTGGTGCCTATGCTTTCGGTTACAATGTTCTGCCCTTCGCCGGTTAATATGGCTTTTTCAATAATGGCATTTATCTCCTTGCCTTGGTTACAGGTAAAGGTGGTAATGCCGGTAGCCTTTTTTACAAAGTCTGCCTCTAAGTGAGTTACCAGCATGCTAACAGAAGGATTGCTTTCCTTGGTAAACATCATAGCCAGCATACCTGTGCTCATTTCGGCAGCCATAGCCAACACTGCAAAATACGTGCTGCGAAAAGGGTTTTTGTTTAGCCACTTGTAAGGCACATTTATCTGGCAGCTTTCAGCCGTTACCTGCTTTACTTTTAAACCGGCCAAAAAGCCCATAGGCAGTTCTCCCATCAAAAACAGCTTAAACAGCAGCTTGTTGTTAAGCAGCTTAATGTATTTAGGGTCTGTTTTAGCGCGTGTAGTGCGGTAAAGTTCTACCAGTTGGGTTTTATCGGTGGAAGTTAAAGTTTCAGCCATAGATTGTGCTTTGTCAGTCTGAGCCTGTCGAAGACTGATATTTATATTTTACTTAATAAATCAATTAATACTTCGTTCAGCTTTTCACGTGCAGCAGTAGCGCTTTCCTCACCACTTAACAGTTTTCGTTCAACTACACAAAGGTGGTAGAAATTCTGTTTTTCAAAAAGGCAGGGATAAGTGAATCCGATTCCATCACCGGTTTCGCAATCGGCCTTGTATTTCTCCTGCCGCAATTGTACCTTTTCTTTATCGGCATAGTTGTTTACACTTATTCCTACCGCCTTCTTAAAAGGCATAAACACATTCATATAAGCATTAGTAAGGTTAACCAGCCCACCGCGCACATGGGGTTCTGCTTCACGCTTTATCAGCTCTAAATCATAAAGATCTTTCCATTCATTACCAATAAGCATTCCGTAATCGCCGGGTTTTTCGTTTACAATGTTTAGTGCAGTGCCTATAGGGTACTCAGCCTTGTAAGCATTGCCTAAACTCATTTTTAAGGCCAGGTGATATTTCTGTTGGCTTAGGGCCTTTGTAATTTTATAGGCTGTTTGGTATACACCCACACCGGTTTCGCAAAGGGTTACTTCATGCTGTAGTATTTGGGCAGTAGATAAATAAGCAACCGGGCCGGCATTGGGCACAACGCCATAATGCGTAAGGGTAGGCGCTATATCTTTTAAATCGGCAATGGCCAGCAGCAGTTTCATTACGGCAATAATAAGCCAGCGGCTTCAAACAAAGGTTGGTTAAAGAAAGAAATACGCTACTGCGGCAAATGCGCCAACAATTACCACCATAAAAAAAAGAACCTGCAAAAACAATGGCCCTGAAGGGTTAGTGCTCTGTATAGCATTATCATGCTGTTCGTTATAGCTGTTTACGGCGGTTAGTAGTTCGCCTGCCAGGGCGCTGAAATCATCCACATCCTTTTGTTGCTGGCTGGCAGCACCCAGGTTAAAGCTATGTGGCTCGGCTTTAGCAGCAATACTTAAGTAAATACCTGCCCTGTTGGCGCCCAGGTAACAGTTATTAAGTTGCGACAAGGGCATAGTAAAGTCGGCAGGTGTAAAACGGCTGCGCTTTTCAAATACAACGCTCAACTTTTCCTGTTCAATAGTAACAGTAACCGTATTTAAATTCAGTTTTACAAGATATAGCACCGAGCCTATAAGCGCAATCATAAAGATGAAAATGATAGCGAGGACTGCATTATCGGGCAGGTTGCGGAAATACTTTGCCAAACCCGCTATAAAAGGAATTATAAGCAAAGGAGGTCCTATTAAGGTGACTATTAGTTTGCCATTTTGATTGAATTGCGCCCTGTACGATGCCATAAAACGAATGTAGCAATTTGAATAAGGCCGTTTCCTGTAATTGAAAAAAGCTTCCTATAATCGCATTGCAAAAACCGTAGAAATGAAAGCCAATGTTATAGCCGCATTTATAATAAGTGTATTTCTGTTAACCGTGTATGCCTGTAAAAAGGAGAAAAATACCGATGCCTGTTCAACGGTAAGTTGCCAGAATGGTGGCTCATGCCAGAGCGGAACCTGCAACTGTCCGTCCAACTACACCGGCACAAATTGTGAAATTGAAGTGCGCGAGCAGTATTTGGGTAGCTATAATGCTGTTACTGATTGCAATTCGTCTTATACCGTTACAATCACCAAAAGTAATTTGGGCGTTGGTTATGTAAACCTGTACAATATTGATAGCCAGGGTAGCACTGTGTTTGCAACGTTTAATGGCCTATCTTTAAACATACCAAGCCAAACGGTAGGCAATTTCATTTTTAACGGAAACATCACTTATCAAGGGGGATTTGTAACCGCAACCTTTGACTATGACAGGAGCAGTGTTTACTGTTTTGGAACTATGACTAAGCAATAGTTAAATTCTTACTGCGCAAATAGGTTGCGGTGCGTTTATTTTATCTTAGCGGTATGATTACCTATCGCGTGCAGTTTTCCGATACGTTTGGGTGGATAATACGCCACCCCGATGTTATTTACCCCGAGTTCCATCATAAGGATAAAGAGGTAGTAATTGCGCGTTTAGATGAGCACTTTAAAAAACGCAAACAGCACGTTACTGTACAAATTTGCGACGACTTTGGCCGCACGCTCGAAGTTAAGGAGTATCCGTATCAGTCCTCTAAATAGGCGTGGCTGCCCTGTCTTTGGGTAAATCACTACCCAATAACTATTGATAATCAATACTGCCAGCCATGGCACAATTATGGCATTTGTGCATATGCGAATGGCTTGTTTGGGAGAGGTTTCTTCGGAAACCTGAGATTAGAATCCCCGGAACTTGAAAACGGGTAATGCCGGCGAAAGGAAAACATCTGTTCGCAATTTTATTTACCAAACCTGCTGCCAAAATGCAAAACAGCGAACTGATTAAGGAACTTACCAATTGCGCGCAAACCTGCAATGCCTGTTTTAATGCCTGCTTAAATGAAGAAGATGTAGCCATGATGGCCCGTTGTATAGAGTTGGACCGCGAGTGTTCAGACATTTGTTATTTAACGGCATCACTGGTAGCCCGCGATTCAGAAAACATAGAAAAGTATCTTGCGTTATGCGCTGAGATTTGTGAGTTATGTGCTGAAGAATGCGGTAAGCATGAAGCAGACCATTGTAAAGAATGTGCTGAAGCCTGTAAGCGTTGCGCTGAAGTTTGCCGGGCACAGGCAGCTTAAAAGCTTAGGTTATGAAGTACATACTGTTGTTGGGTAGATTGCTGTTTTCCTTTTTGTTTCTGCATACAGTAAGCAATCACTTTTCCCCGCAAACTATAGCACATGCAGCCTCGGTTGGCTTACCAATGGCTAACATATTGGTTCCATTATCCGGCGTTATTGCCATACTGGGTGGTTTAAGCATTGCCTTGGGCTACAAAGCGCGTTTAGGTGGTTGGTTAATTGTTCTGTTCCTTATACCGGTAACGTTTACTATGCATGCCTTTTGGCGCGAAACCGACCCTATGCAAATACAAATGCAAACAGGCGCCTTTATTAAAAATCTATCTCTGTTAGGCGCCGCATTTTATATTACCTACTTCGGGGCAGGGCTGTTGAGTATTGATGCTTTGTTTCGCGGCACACATGCCAACGAAATGGCAGATGAACTTCGAAAGAAGAAGAGAACGCCAACTGCCATTCCTGAAGAGTTCATAAAGCCACGGTAGCATCTCTTGTTATTCTGCGGTAAGGGCCTTTTCTTTGATGGAATGGCAAAAGAGGTGCATAAAGGCATTCCTGCGGTTTCTCCCCGCAATCGCAAAGCATGGCGGCAATGGTTGGCTAAGAACCATACCGGCCTTAAAAATGTTTGGTTGGTTTTTTATAACAAGAAAAGCGGTAAGGCGCGTTTTGGCTATGATGAAGCCGTAGAAGAAGCCTTGTGTTTTGGATGGATTGATGGCACCGCTAACCCAAGAGATGAAGAAAGTTCGTACCGTTTGTTTGCGCAACGCAACCCTAAAAGCAATTGGAGTAAACTAAACCGCGAAAGGGCCGAGCGTCTTATAAACGAAGGCCTAATGGCAGAAGCAGGCCTTAAAATGATAGAACTAGCAAAAAAATCGGGTACGTGGGAGGCTTTGATAGATGTGCAGAATTCAGTAATACCGCCTGATTTGCAAAAGCTGCTGGATAAAAATAAAACAGCACTGAAAAACTTTTCAGCCTTTCCTCCCTCATCTAAACGTATAATTCTGGAATGGATATTAAATGCCAAACGCCCTGAAACCCGCGAGAAACGGCTTAAAGAAACCGTGGAATTGGCGGCACAGAATATTAAAGCGAACCATTACAGGCAGTAGGGGCTTATAAAATCGAATCTTTTCGTTATACTCGTAACATGAAGTTAAACAAACAAGCCAAAGTGGTATCAGTCGTTGTCTCTTTCCGAGTCGAGGGCTAATAGCATTTTATAACCTATAACAAGCCCTTTTGACGCATAATCGAAGGGCTTTTTTATTTTCGCGCCACTCTTAATAAGAGCAAACTCAATATTCAAAACTCCTAACTCTAAAATATATGGAATTGGCGAAGACATACGACCCCAAACAAACGGAAGACCGCTGGTATGCTTACTGGCTTAAGAATAATTATTTCCATAGCGAGCCCGACCACCGCGAGCCGTTTACCATTGTAATACCGCCACCAAACGTTACAGGCGTGTTGCATATGGGCCACATGCTTAACAACACTATACAGGATATACTGATACGCAAGGCGCGTATGGAAGGCAAAAATGCCTGCTGGGTACCTGGTACTGACCATGCCAGTATAGCTACCGAAGCCAAAGTGGTAGGCATGCTGCGCGAGCGTGGTATTAAGAAAAGCGACCTGAGCCGCGATGAGTTTATGAAGTATGCCTGGGAATGGAAAGAAAAGTACGGCGGCATAATACTGGAGCAACTAAAGAAACTGGGCGCCAGTTGCGATTGGCAGCGCACCCGTTTTACTATGGAGCCCGATTTAAGCGAGGCGGTGTTAGATGTGTTTATTGACCTTTACAATAAGGGGCTTATCTACCGCGGCTTGCGCATGATTAACTGGGACCCCCAGGCGAAAACTACCCTTAGCAATGAAGAGGTAAACCACGAAGAGGTAAAGAGCCAACTATACTTTGTAAAGTATATGCTAAAGGGCACTAACGAATTTTTAGCGGTAGCTACTGTTCGCCCGGAAACTATTATGGGCGATGTGGCCGTTTGTGTTAACCCTAATGATGAGCGTTACAAGCACCTGATTGGCAAAACGGTTATTGTGCCTATGGTTAACCGCGAGGTACCTGTTATTGCCGATAACTATGTAGACATTGAATTTGGTACAGGGGCATTGAAGATTACCCCTGCGCATGATGCTAATGACTACGAGATTGGTAAGAAATTCAATCTGCCGATTATTGACTGCTTTAATGAGGATGGAACTGTATCAGAGGCCGCACAGATATTCGTAGGCTTAGACCGCTTTGCTGCGCGCAAAAAGGCCATTGAGAAATTGACTGAAGAGGGCCTGCTGATTAAAACGGAAGAGATAGTAAACAAGGTTGGCCGAAGCGAACGTACAAATGCTGTAGTTGAACCGCGTTTAAGTATGCAGTGGTTTGTAAACATGAAGGCTTTCATGCAAAAGAACCCGCAGGTGTTGGAAGATGTAATGAGCGATGAAGTACGCTTTTACCCTGCCAACCTAAAGAATACATACAAGCACTGGATTGATAACATACGCGATTGGTGCATAAGTCGCCAGTTGTGGTGGGGCCAGCGCATACCTGCTTGGTACGATGAGAAAGGCAATCTAGTTGCTGTGGCGAAAACTAGAGAAGAAGCCATAGCGCAAGCCACTGCTAACCACTTGCCACTTACCACTAGCCAGTTAAAGCAGGATGAAGATGTGGTAGATACCTGGTTCAGCAGTTGGTTGTGGCCTATATCAGTATTTGATGGGTTTAAAGACCCGAACAATAAGGACATACAGTATTACTATCCAACAAATGACCTGGTTACCGCACCGGAGATTATGTTCTTCTGGGTTATGCGTATGATAATGGCAGGTTACGAATGGAAAGGAGATAAGCCATTTAAAAACGTTTACTACACCGGAATTGTGCGCGATAAGCTGCGCCGCAAAATGAGCAAGAGTTTGGGCAACAGTCCTGACCCATTAGAACTGATTGAGAAATACGGAGCAGATGGTGTTCGTTTAGGTATGCTGCTGTGCAGCCCTGCAGGTAACGATATTCTGTTTGATGAGAAGCTGTGTGAACAGGGCCGTAACTTCAGCAATAAACTTTGGAATGCCTTACGCCTGGTAAAAGGGTGGGAGGTACAGGATGGTGAAAACGCCGAGAACAAAGTGGCTATTGAATGGATGGAAAGCAAGCTGAACCAAACCATTGTTGAGTTGGAAGCTTCATACAAAGAATACCGCCTGAGTGAAGCATTGATGACACTTTACAAACTAGTATGGGATGACTTCTGTAGCTGGTACCTTGAATTGGTAAAACCCGATTATCAGAAGCCGATAGATAGCTACACATACAACAAAACAGTAGAGCTATTTGATAAGCTGCTGCGCTTGTTGCATCCTGTAATGCCGTTTATTACAGAAGAGATATGGCATAACCTGAAGGACCGTAAGGATGGCGAAAGCATTTGCATAGCTGAATATCCTAAAGCAGCCGCTGTTAATGAGAAATTGATTGCTGAAGCTGCTTTCAGTTTTGAATTGATTACCGGCATACGCGAAATACGCGCTAAAGCCAACAAGAAGAATACCGAAACGGTAGATGCTTTCTACAGCGGTAGTGATGCTGTTTCCTTTGATGCGTTTGCTTCTAAAATAAGCAAACTGGCTCGCTTGAGTAAACTGGAAGCTGTTACTGCAGATGTTGCAGGTGCTAAAAACCTGGTAGCTAAAGGCTATAAGTTCTTTATTGTTACCGGCGAACAGGCGAATGCTGCAGATGAAAAGGAAAAGCTGAGCAAAGAGTTAGAGTATGCCAAAGGCTTTTTAGCATCCGTAGAGAAAAAGCTGGCCAATGAACGCTTTGTATCATCAGCGCCTGCACAGGTATTGGAAAACGAAAAGAAGAAACGCGATGACGCTCTTCAGAAGATTGAAATTTTGGAGAAGAGCATAGCAAGCTTAAACTAAACAACAAAGGCACCGCAAGGTGCCTTTTGTGTTATAAGATGCCTACGCATCAATACCGTATTCCTTAATCTTACGGTATAAGGTGCGCTCGCTTATGCCAAGGTCGGCAGCGGCGTCCTTACGTTTATTGCGGTATTTCTTAAGTGCCTTAATAATGAGCTCTTTTTCCTTATCGGCAATGTTCAGGGTTTCATCCACCGTTTCGTGCTCATCAAAGTTTTTCTTTTCACCCAACACTATAGGTTGGTTGGTCATTTGCTGAGGCAGTATTACAGGCTTCTCTACCGCTTGCATTGGTGTTTCGTAATGTATAGGAGCGCCATTAACCTGTTGCTTGGTAACATCAAACACAAACTGCTTAAGGTCGTTAAGGTCCTTCTTTAAATCAAATATCAGTTTGTAAAGAATCTCTCTTTCGGTAAAGCTGCTGCCACCTCCGCTTTCGTAGCGATGTTCAGCAAGTGCAGGTAAGCGGTTGTCGGTTATGTCAGGTACAATCTGCGCTAGTTCGGCAGCCGTTACATCTTTTTCGCGAGCCAATATGCTAACCTGTTCGGCTACGTTCTTCAATTGGCGAACGTTACCGGGCCAGGTATACTTTAGAATCAGTTCTCTGGCATCCTCAGTAAGCTTAACGGGTTGTATTTTGTTGCGTTCAGCAAAGTCAATACAAAACTTGCGGAACAGTAAGTAAATATCCTCCCCACGCTCGCGTAAAGGCGGTATGTAAATAGGCACCGTGCTCAAACGGTAGTATAAGTCCTCGCGGAATTTACCTGCACGCACCGCTTCCTGCAGATTAACGTTAGTAGCGGCAATTACGCGCACATCGGTTTTCATTACCTTGCTGCTGCCTACGCGTATGTATTCACCGGTTTCTAACACACGCAGTAAACGTGCCTGTGTGCCATGCGGCAACTCACCAACTTCATCAAGGAAAATGGTGCCGCCATTTACGGTTTCAAAATAACCTTTGCGCTGGTCGTGCGCACCGGTAAACGAACCTTTTTCGTGGCCGAATAATTCTGAATCAATAGTGCCTTCGGGTATAGCGCCGCAGTTAACCGCTATAAACGGATTATGCCTGCGGGTACCTAACTGGTGTATAATGTGCGAGAATACTTCTTTACCTACACCGCTTTCGCCCGTAATAAGCACGGTAAGGTTAGTGCCTGCTACCCGTTCAGCAATGCTAATGGCATTGTTTAAAGTGGCGGCATTGCCAATTATTCCGAAACGGTTTTTAATGCTTTGTATTTCCATATTACAACCCCTCCCTAACCCTCCCCCAAGGGGAGGGGACTTGTTCGAGTTTACTTTTAAATGTGCCCTATATCGGGACTATAAATTAAAAACTTTTATACTGTAAGGCGCCTCAACCTTATTCTCCCCCTTCGGGGGAGTTAGAGGGGGTTGCCTTTTAAAGTGGCGGAAGTGCAATCCGTTACTTTTACATTAACATACATACCCGGCTTTAAATCGCCTTTAGGGAAAACAACTACTTTGTTTTGCGAGTTACGTCCGAACAAATGCTCATCGCTGCGGTGGCTGGTGCCTTCTACCAATACCTCAAAGGTTTTGCCTATGTCTGCCTTGTTGTGCTCCAAGCTATGCTTTAGTTGCAGGTCAACAATTTCCTGCAGGCGGCGCTTCTTAACATCCTCCGGTATATCGTCAGTAAACTTCTTGGCTGCAACAGTGCCGGGTCGTTCACTGTAAATAAACATGTAGCTCATGCTGTAACGCACATACTCCATCATGCTTAAGGTATCCTTATGTTCCTCTTCGGTCTCCGTACAAAAACCTGCAATAATATCAGTTGAAATGGCAGCATCGGGCACAATGCGCTTAATGGCATCAATGCGGCCCATATACCATTCGCGGTCGTAAGTGCGGTTCATTATATCGAGCACGCGCGTATTACCGCTTTGCACCGGCAGGTGAATGTATTTGCAGATATTAGGGTACTTAGCCATGGCGTGCAACACATCATCAGTCATATCCTTAGGGTGAGAGGTGCTGAAACGCACACGTAAATCAGGAGCTATTTGCGCTACTAACTCAAGCAGCCTGGCAAAGTTTACTACGTTCTCATCATACTTGGCATCTACCAGTTTTTTACCAACCAGTTTAGGGTCGGTACTGTAGCGGTAGCTATCTACATTTTGGCCTAGTAGGGTTACTTCCTTATAACCTTGTGCATACAAAGCCTTCGCCTCATTTACTATCGTTTGCCAATCGCGGCTGCGTTCACGTCCACGCGTAAACGGCACCACGCAAAAGCTGCACATATTATCGCAGCCACGGGTTATGCTTATAAAAGCGGTAATACCGTTGCTGTTTAAACGCACCGGGTTAATCTCGGCATAGGTTTCCTCACGGCTTAGTAAAACGTTTACTGCCTTTTGGCCCGTTTCGGCTTCTTCAATTAAGGAAGGCAGAGCGCGGTACGAATCAGGCCCTGCAACAATGTCCACTATCTTTTCTTCTTCCAGAAACTTCTCCTTCAGGCGTTCGGCCATGCAGCCCAACACGCCAATTAGCGCACCCTTCTTTTTCTTCTTTACACCTTGCAAGTGTTGTAAGCGGTGGCGCACACGTTGCTCGGCATTATCGCGTATGGCGCAGGTGTTAATCAGTATAAGGTCCGCATCGGTATATTCGGCGGTACTGTCAAAGCCTGCGTTGGCTAATATGGAAGCCACCACTTCGCTATCGCTAAAGTTCATTTGGCAGCCGTAACTTTCTATGTAATACTTCTTGCCGTTGCTTTGCACGGTTTGCGGGCGTTCAACGGTTAAAGTTTCCCCTTGGCGGGCCTCGTCAATCTTCTTAGGCTCCAGTTCAAAGGCTATCTCGTTATTGTACAATTTGTTCTCCATGCGGGGCGGCAAATATAGGGTATAGGGCTGACATTTTGTCGTAAAATGAAGATAAGCTTATGTTAAGGCTACTGAATGAAACCCAAATCATAATATCTGTTTTAAAACCTACCAACGGTTGGGCATTGCTGAAATTCGGCTAATTTTGGCGCGCCTGAATAAGCAGGCGTCTTAATTTAATTAAGGGTTATGAGTGAGCACAGCGTGATTAAAAGTGTAGATAAGAAGGAAGCCAGGCTTTTTGAAATGATGGAGCCCATGGGGCACGAGCAGGTGATGTTCTTTAACGATAAAGAAACCGGCTTAAAAGGAATTATAGGAATACACAATACGGTATTAGGCCCCTCATTAGGCGGTTGCCGTATATGGAACTACGAAAACGAAAGCGATGCCCTTTGGGATGTGCTACGCCTTTCGCGCGGTATGACCTTCAAATCCAGCATATCGGGCATTAACCTGGGCGGTGGTAAAGCGGTTATTATAGGTAACCCTAAAGTTAAGCGCGATGAAGCCTTCTGGCGTCGCTTCGGTAGGTTTGTTGAGAGCCTTAATGGCAACTACATTACTGCAGAAGACGTGGGCACCAGCACCGATGTAATGAGCATTGTAATGCAGGAAACCAAGCACGTTACCGGCAAGCCCATTTCAGCAGGTGGCACTGGCGACCCTTCGCCATTTACAGCTTATGGCGTTTACCTTGGTATTAAAGCCAGCGCCAAGCAACAGTTTGGTAGCGATAGCCTTGCAGGCAAGAAAATTGCCGTGCAGGGTGTAGGCCACGTAGGCTTTTACCTGGTAAAGCATTTGGTTAAAGATGGCGCCGATGTTTACGTAGCCGATATTAACCAGGCTAACCTTGAAGCCGTTACTAAGGAGTGCAAAGTAACTGTTGTTGCCCCTGAGGATATTTACGATTTGGATATGGACATCTACTCGCCTTGTGCATTAGGTGCCACCGTTAATACCGATACTATTTACCGTTTAAAGTGCAGCGTAATTGCAGGCGCAGCTAACAACCAGTTGGCTGATGAGAACCTGCACGGCCACATGCTGTTAGACAGAAAGGTGCTTTACGCGCCCGACTTTTTAATTAATGCCGGCGGCGTTATTAACTGCTACCGCGAAGTGCACGCCCTTACTGAGGAGCAAACCAAAACCATTATTGAAGGTATTTACAGCCGCACGCTGGATATATTTAAGAAAGCAGAAGCGGAAAAAATACATACGCAGGAAGCAGCCATACGCATGGCGGTAGAGCGTATTGAAAACGAGAAGGCCAAACAAAAGACTAACTAAACCAACCACCTAAAAACGTTCTTTAAATGCTGGGGAGAAGAAATTTGCGCGTGAAGGTTATGCAGGCATTATACGCCTGGGAAATGGACCACGACATTGCACTTGTGAAACTTGAAAACCAATTGATGCAGCAGGTGCAGCGCTCAATGGACCTTTACTTAACCAACCTTATGTACCTGATTGAGGTATGTAACTACAGTATGGTTGATAAGGCCAAGCGCATGGCCAAGTTTATTAAAACAGAAGAGGACCTTAAAGCCAGCACTACCATTGCTGCCAACCGCATAGTGGCTTACCTGCAGCAGGATGACCAGTTTAATGGTTTAGCTAAAAAGAACAACATACGCCATTACGTTAGTGATGATGTGGTTAAGGCCCTGTTTACTGACCTTTCAGCTAAAGATAAATACAAAGAATATTCTGCTTTAACTGAGCCTACCCTTGAGCAGGATAAAGAGATACTGAACTTTATTGTAAAGAAGGTTTTTCAGGGAGATAAGCAGTTGTACGCTCACCTTGAGGAGTTGTTTATTAACTACGATGATGATAACTCACTGCTGCTGCTTATTACCAGCAAACACATTGATGCCTTTGATGAAAAGCAAGGCGGCTTTTTTAACGGCCTTGATATGTGGGAAGAGGAGAAGAAGTTTGCCATTGACCTGCTGATTAAAACCATTCACAACACCGAGGAGTTAACCAACTTTATACAACCCAATTTAAAGAATTGGGAAATGGACCGCGTTGCCATTTTAGATTTGATATTGATGAAGATGGCTGTTTGTGAGTTGAAGTATTTCCCTACCATACCGGTTAAGGTTTCTATTAACGAGTATATTGACATTAGCAAACTCTACAGCACACCTAAAAGCAAGGACTTTGTAAACGGAGTGTTAGACAAAGTGCGCATGCAACTTCAGGAAAAAGGCGAGATAAAGAAATACGGCCGCGGCTTAATGGAGTAAATAAAACGTGTCACCCTGATCCCGAGGCTTCGGGATGTCGAAGGGTGAGAAAACACTGAGAGGTTGGAAAGTTGACACCTTGCGCATAGTTTTATATCCTTTACCATCTTAAGTTACCTATGAACCAACACTTACGTAAACTGCTAATCTTTGCCGCTGTAGCCATCATCGGTTTTTTGCTTCTTAAGTTAACTACTGTTTTAGTAAAGCAGGGCACGGTGCAGCGCTACAAAACCCTTTGCGCTAATGTTGATTCCACTACTGCCTTTTTAAATGAAACTGCCGAAGTTTATACCGTGCAAAGGCGCACACTAAAAGCCAACCTGTATAAGTACAGTTATACCTATGCCGTAAAAGGCCGCGAGTATGTGGTGGAGAAAAGCTCCTTAAGCGATAAGCCCGACCTTGAACTTGCTGTTTGGTTTAATAAAAATAACCCCGAGCAAAATGAATTTGAAGACCCCTGTGTGTGGATGGCCCAAAACGGTAACCGATTTGTAGTAAGCCCCTGGGTTGACAATGTAGTTTTCTTTTTGGGTATAGGCATGTTACTGTATGGCGGTTGGAAAACACTTGCTTCTTTATTCCGCTTAATAGTCTCTGCCTTTGTAAAGGAGCCGCCCAAAGACCAACAGGCTCAATAAGCTTTATTTATACAGTAGTAATAACCAAATCCCCCGTTCGGGTGATTGATGCGCCTTTTCGCATGGTATATCCTTGTAATACAATAAACACGTACCTAAAACCCGTTGTATGCAAGCAAAACTTACACTATTTACCCTTTCCCTCTTTTTATGTTTTATAGCTAACGCACAGGAATGGACGCCCCTAAACAGCGGCACTACCAAAGAACTAACCGATGTGTTTTTTATTAACGAAAGCAAAGGTTGGGCTGTTGGCCAACAGGGCACAATACTAACTACAAACGATGGCGGAACAAACTGGGCAGCGCAAACCTCGCCGGTTACAAGCACGGGTTTTACCTCAGTGTTTTTTACAAGCCCCACTAAGGGTTGGGTAGTGGGAGGCAAGCAAAGCATACTTACTACTGATGATGGCGGCAATACCTGGCTGGCCATTGATAGCGGCAACCAGATTAACTATGAAGATGTATTTTTTGTAACGCCTGATACCGGCTACATAGCAGGCAGTAACGGAGTGCCGGGTATTGTAAAGCGCACTACCAACGGTGGCGCAAGCTGGCAAACCGTAGCTGCACCAAGCAAAGGCATTTATGCCATGCACTTTTTAAGCGGCACCAGAGGCTGGGCAGTAGGCAGCCGCGGGCTGGTAGTATATACTGATGATGCCGGCGCAAGCTGGACCGAACAGGTAGCTGCAGGTTCAGTTTCCACCTTAAATCTTATATGCCTGCAAATGCTTTCAGAAACGGAAGGCTGGGCAGGTGGCAATCCTTCCGCGTTTAAAATTACAGCTAACGGCAGCACATGGACGGACAAAGCCTCGGGCACTAATGCCGGTAAGCACGATGTTCACTTTACTGATAGCCAAAACGGTTGGGCGGTAGTTTCTTCTTCTTTCGGTAACGACCAACCCCTGCGCAAAACGACTAATGGCGGCACAACATGGACTATGGATACCCTACATACGGCTACGCCTAATGCCCTGTTCTTTTTGAATGATACCCTTGGTTGGGCCGTAGGCGCTAATGGTTTGGTAGTTCGCCATGGCACACCTAACATAGTTATCCAGCCTTCAGCAGTTACTTATTTGAACGAAGCAAGCCTGCAACTTTACCCCAACCCCGCAGGCAATTACCTAAACATTACCTGTAACGAAGCTATTATCAAAGTAGAAGTGTTTAACCTGAATGGTCAATTGGTGTTAACGCCCCAGGCTACAGCTACCATTGATGTAAGCCCCTTAGCTGCCGGTAGTTACCTTATAAAGCTTACCACTGCCACCAACCATACCGCATTAAAACGCTTCGGGAAAATGTAAGTAGTTGGGAGGCGGGGTTAGTAAAACCATCTCCATCGCGGAGGGCAAACCTGTCTCCCTTTGGAGGGAGAAGCCGAACGCAGTGAGGCAGAGGGAGGAATTAAATACCTCCTCCGTCAATCCCGATTGCAATCGTGATTTCCTCGTCCTCCTGTGTAGTAGGACAGTTTAAATACAGTACTGCGCTTAACTAAGAAGTTAGGTTATTGTCCCCCTCCCGATACTTCGGGACAGGGGGACGAGCCATACGAAGTATGGCGGAGGGGGTAGTATGCAAAAACACATTCCCGTCATTCCGTGCTTGTGTTTAGATTCTCCTCCTTTTTAAGTAGGAGAAGAATTTAAAAATGCGGAGCGTTTTCAAAGTAGAGGTGGTAGTAATATCAAACCACCCCGAACCATCCTCCGCAAGCGGAGTCTGTTTCTGCCCCTCCTTAGCCAAGGAGGGGAAAAAATACAACCAGTCCCGTCATTCCGTGCTGCGACACGGAATCTCAGTTAAACGAGATGCTGAATCAATCCCGTCAATTCGAACTCAACTGGCGCAGGTAAATTGCAGCTTAGTAATACGTATAATAACTGGTATCGGTAGCGCTTGTTACGCTTGCAATACGGCCTTGTTGGTCGTAGGTGTAGGTATAGTTGTAAATAGCCCCGCTTGAGCTGGTAGCCGTAAGAACAGGATTTTTTGAGTCTTTGCCCATGGTATAGATACCCTTATTGTAATAGCCTATGGTATTCTGCTTATCCGTAGCGTAGGTAAAATGGGTAGTATCACCGGTATTGCCGTAAGCCGTTGCCGTATTGCCATCCACCCACTCATACGTTTCGCCGCTATTACCTGCCGTTCTATAGCCATCTGCATTAAACGTAAAGGCTGTATTCAATCCATCGGCATTCAACCAAATAGTATCAGGCGAGGTGCCATGGTAGCTAACCAAAACATAGTTATTGCTATAAGTAAACGTATTAGTATAGGTTGTTGAGGAAGCGTCATTGGTAGAGAGTTCCTCCGTTACGCGGCCATCAGTATCGTAGGTGTAGTGCATGGTAACATGCACACCGGTTTGCAATAAACTGTAGGTCCAGGTTTTAATTTTAGGAACATCCCAATTCGGCAGGCTTTCCTTTTTGCAGGCATTTAGCAGTAGCATGGCGCTTACCGAAAGAGCGAGTACTATTAACGCAGGATATTTAGCTGTTTTCATGCGGCGAATATATAAGTAGGCAGGTAAAATGCACTACCTCCTCCGTCAATCCCGATTGTTATCGGGATTTCCTCGTCCTCCTGTGTAGGAGGACAGTTTAAATACAGTGTAGCGCTTAATTAAGAAGCTGGGTTATTGAATAGGGCGAAAGATAAAACGCCTCTCTTTGCAGAAAGGCGCACCCTACATTGAACTAAGGCATGGGTTCTTCACCGGTCCTTAGAATTGCAAGGACGATAAATATACGGTAGTTGACTTTAATGTAACAGTGTAACGGCTGTTATGGGTGTTACACTGTTACACTAATCAAACAATCCCTTGCTTTTGCCTTTCTTTTCGGCTTTCTCGGCTTTTTTGAATGGGCCTGTTTCGGTACTGCGGGGCAGTTCAGGCATTTTACCATCCAGTAAATCTTCTACACTTATTATCTGTATTTTATCGAAGCGGTTGCCGAATAAATCTTCGCGGAAGTAACCCTCGCCCTTGGCTTCGTTTAACATGCCCTTGGTAATTTGTTCTTTAAAACAAACTAATATACCGGCACTGCCTTTTTGCTGTTGCACGGTTTTAGCAAAGCTGCGCAGGGTGCTAACGTTTATGTTACCGCTTTTAACTTCAATATATACTATCTCTTTTTTACCCTTCTCTACTTCTAACGTAGTGTAGCCATCATAACCGCCATCGCCCACTTTCTTTTCGTTGGTTACGCCGCCAATAAGGGTTTCAATAACCCAATCCTGAAAACGCATACGGCCCTGCGGCTGCTCGGCCAGCATGTGTGCACTGGCAACATCCTTAGGTAAGCCTTTTATATCAAAGGTCTTGTTTATCTCTTCGCCATAGTTATCAATTAAGCGCTTGCGTATTAAGCCTACGGCTAAGTGGCTAATATCAACGCCTATCCATTTACGGTTTAGCTTTTGGGCAGCAGCTATGGTAGTACCGCAACCGCAAAAGAAGTCAGCAACCAAATCACCGGGTTTACTGCTTATTTGAATAATCCTTTCTAACAAGGCTACAGGCTTTTGTGTTGGATATCCTAGCTTTTCTTTAGAATGACCGCGTACAAGGTCTATGTCAATCCATAAATTACCTAAAGGCACACCTTTTGATTCGTCCAAATATCTTTTATACATGGGTACTGTACCTGGGTTAGTCTGAATTACGCGACCCGCTTTAATAAGCTCAGCCATTTTTTCCTTACTGTAACGCCAATATCTCTTTATTCCCATCACTTCGTAATATGGATTGCCTTTTGCTGCGCCACCTGGGCCGAGCATATTATCGAGCTTATACCTTCTGCCAGTTCCTTCTTCAATGTGCCTATAAAATCTATCAATGTAATCTTCGGTCATAGGAGTGTACAACTGGGTGATATAGGCGTCATCGGATTTTGTGTAAAAAAGAATGTTATCTGTATTTCTACCCAGGTGCTTAGCGCCTTGACTGATATCACCTTTTGCATCACTTCTTTTCCAGATAATATCGTTTCTGAAATTCTTAACACCAAAAATGATATCACAGATTATTTTAAGATAGTGGCTCATGGTGGTGTCGCAATGCAAGTAGAAACTGCCTGTAGACTTTAATACTTTGTGTATATAAAAAATACGTATAGCCATAGTCGATAAATAGCTAATCGCGCTTTTACTAATACCAGCAGCTTGTAATCCTTCTAACAAATTAGTGAGATGTAATTCTGAAGCCTTTAACTCACTTATGGTATCAAAATAACTTACGTTGCTCCAGGTATCGGCAAAGGCTTCTTTCTGTGCCTTGGCATCATGTATATCTACGGTTTCAAACAACACATTGTAATTGCGCTTGCTGTTAAAAGGCGGGTCAATATATATTAGGTCAATAAAGCCTTCGGGGTGCTGGGCATGCAGTTCCTTTAGTATATCAAGGCTATCGCCAAAGTACAGGTGGTTCATGGGTTATTACCATTTTATAATATAGCGCTCTGTCACCCTGAGCCTGTCGAAGGGTGCTTAACTGCGCAATACGATTGTCGTCTTCGACAAGCTCAGACTGACAAACTCTGTATTAGGCACTATTGGTACATAATTACAATAAGTCAATCCGACTTAAAAGAAGTCAATTTGATTATAGAAGTAAACATTTCTGTTTACTTTTATACTAATTGCTTTATGTTAATATCCACTTTAGTATATGGAACGCAGCAAAGAAGAATTAGAAGCGTTACATCAAAAAGCGCTCAAGCGTTTTTTTTCGCCTGAGGCTTTGGCAGAAGCCAAAAGGAAACTGGATGCCATGCCACCTAAGGAAAAAGAGGAATATCTAAAGATGGTAGCCCACCTTCAGGACAAAATGCAAAGCAGCGAGGGGTAATTATCCGCGTCTACAGTTGTGGTAATCTATAAGAGCACCAAGCGATTTTAGAGTAAAGTCTATGGACTTTTCAGCAGCTTCATTTTTAGCAGCTATTTTTTTGATTGGGTCTATTTTGCGTTTAGCACTTATATCATTGTATTCAGCAAAGTAGTAAATGCCTAAACATAAGTTGGCCCAAAAATTAAATTCATGGTTTTGACAATTGCTTTTCATAGTTAGGGGTTTTGTATGCCTAAGGTACAATAGGTAATTGCACGAACCAAGCTTTTCATCAGTTCACGAAAGATTTTTTTTGGAAAGTAGAAACTGAATGACGGAAGGGATGTAACAGTGTAACGGCTGTTATGCGTGTTACAACTGTTACAGTGTTACACTTAATCAAGCAGCTTTTCGCGTTGCAATACCCTTGTTACCTTCATAGGGTTTGTATTCAACTGCCGGGCAATTTCGCGGTTGCTTAGGTTGGGGTTGCTGTTATACAAATCCACAATATCGCTATCCAGTTGTGCGCGGCTATCGCCGGTTTCGGGTGGGCTAAGGTGGTCCTTTTCGGGGCCGTAACCCTGCGGCATAAAGCAGAGTTGTGCATCGGTTTTTACTACGCGGCAGCTAATTACATTGTCGTACCCAAACTGTTTGTTGCCGCTGCGGTCCTTTACGTGTATAAGGTAGCGCATGTCGCTGCCCATGGCGCTGTGGCCAATGGCAAAAAGGGTATCGGCCAGGTTGCTTATAAGTTTGCTGCCGGCAAGGTCGTTTTCGGTAATGGGGTTGCTGCGGTTGCGCTTGGGCGTGTGCGCCACCACCAATATGCTAAGGCCCAGTTTGTGTTTAAGTTGCAGCAGGTTATTCATTAGCGGTATGGCCTCCTTGGCGGCTTCGGTGCTTTGCAGTTTTAGGGCGGTAAGGTTATCAACTATAAGCACACGTGCGCCGCTTTCGGTAATGGCGCGTTCAATTCCGGCCCACAGGGCGCCGTCAAAATCAGTAAGCAGCTTCATGTGGCGGTTAAGCTCAACGCGTATAAAGTTATCGCTGAAGTTATACATGCGCCCCGCCTCATTACAATAGCGCTTTTGAAATTGCTTGGCGCTAAGTTCAAAGTCCATATACAATACCTTTTGGGCAGGCACGGCCACGCGGCACAGTTCATCGCCCTGGCCACGGCTTATGGCATCGGCAATTTGCACGGCCAGTATGCTTTTGCCCACGTTGGTATCAGCAAACAATATAGCCAGTTCGCCCTCGCGCCAAAAGGTGCTGAACAGCAGTTTAGGGTCCGGCGTGCGGCTGGCCTCCAGCATCCATTGTGCAGCGGGTTTCATTAGTAATAGTTTCTCGCCGCGGTCAGTATTTAAGCGGTCAATCATTTGGCGGAGTTTGTCTTCCATTAGTGAAAAGTTTGAAGTATGAAGTGAGAAATAAGAAGTTTGAAGTGAGAGTTTAGAATTGAGAAGTTAGAATTGAGAAGTATGAAGTAAGAGTTTGTATTCACCACTTGCTATTTACCGTTCACCGCTTGCCATTTACCCTTTACCACTAGCCAACTGGTCCATATATTTCTCACACAGCTCCGTAGTAAACTCAAGGCTTTCGTGGGTTTGTATTAGGGCATCATTGGTGCATTGCAGTTGAAAGTTGCGTTCTGTTAATTGCAGTTGCAGCAGACGGTTCTGTTTGCGGGCATCAATAAGCTGCATGGCGAATTCACGCGCGTTAAACAGGGTTTCTACCACAAAGCGCTGGCGCTCCATTTGGCGTATGGTGTCAAGCGCCTGTTGGTTGGTTAGTTTAAACAGGTCGGTTTGCTCCATGCGTTGCAGGCGGAGGGCCAGTTCCATAGTCAGCTCATCCAGTTTTTGAAAGGCCTCATCTATTTCGCTATCCTCCAGCATTTGCCAAAACTGCGGACGCAGCAGCTCCGGGTCCAGCGGTTTTTCCTTTAAAATGTCCTGTTTAGTCATATACTTTAAATTACCTTAATGGTACAAATATAATCAAAAAGAGTAGTTAAGGCAAGAGGCGAGATTCAGGGCTGTGGATAGCTGCTGTTAATTAGCTGGTAGAGAGCTATTTCTATTGCTAAATATTTTTTGTGAAGGTAGGATAGAAGGGGCTTAATGCAGAATATCAGGCCCCGTATTAAGTAATCGGAATGGGAATGTGTCTTTAATATCATTCTGTGCTCAATACCTCCTCCGTCAATCCCGATTGTTATCGGAATCTCCTCGTCCTCCTGCCAGGAGGACAGTTTAAATACAGTAATGCGCTTAACTAAGAAGTTAGGTTATTGTCCCCCGGAAAGGGGGACGAGCCATACGAAGTTTGGCGGAGGGGGTAGTAAAAAAAGGACCTCAAACGAAGTCCTTCTTATGTTTTCTATTTACTATGTGATTATAGCTATCCTTTAAAGTCCTTAAAGGCGTCGGTAATGATAGCAATGGCTTCATCTACCTGTTCCTTAGTTATACATAAAGGCGGTGCAAGGCGAATGATGTAGCTGTGCGTTGGTTTAGCCAACAGGCCTTTCTTCATCATTTTAACGCAAAGGTTCCAGCCGGCTTTTTCGTCGGTGGTGTCTAATACAATAGCGTTTAGTAAACCTTTACCGCGTATTTGTTTTATGCTCTTGTGTTTAATCTTGCCCAATTCCTGGCGGAAGTACTTGCCAAGGTAAAAGGCGTTATACACCAGGTTCTCATCCTTAATAACCTGCAGCGCAGCCATAGCTACTTTAGCCGCCAGCGGATTACCGCCATACGTACTGCCGTGTTCGCCGGGCTTAATGGTTAGCATAATGGGGTCATCAGCCAATACAGCGCTAACCGGTAGGGTGCCACCGCTAAGGGCTTTGCCTAAAATCAAAATATCGGGGCGCACTTCCTCCCAATCGCAAGCCAGCATTTTGCCGGTGCGGCCAAGGCCTGTTTGCACTTCATCGGCTATAAACAACACGCCGGCCTTTTCGCAAAGGAATTTTGCTTTTGCCAGGTAGTTATCATCAGGCACATTAACGCCGGCTTCGCCTTGTATAGGCTCAACCATAAAGCCTGCTACGTCTTTATCTGTTAAAGCTTCGGCTAAAGCGGTAAGGTCGTTATAAGGTATTTTTACAAAGTTGGGCACATAGGGTCCAAAGCCTGCATAGCTATCAGGGTCGGTGCTGGCAGAAATAGCCAACAGTGTGCGCCCATGGAAGTTACCTTCAGGCACAATTATCTTAGCTGCATTCTCCTTAACGCCTTTAACCTCGTAAGCCCAACGGCGCGCCAGTTTAATAGCCGTTTCAACCGCTTCAACGCCGGTGTTCATAGGTAACACCTTATCGTAGCCAAAGTATTCGGTTATATACTTTTCGTATTCGCCCAATACATTGTTATGAAAGGCGCGGCTGGTTAGGGTCAGCTTTTCGGCCTGGCGTTTTAAAACATCAATAATCAGTTGGTGGCAATGCCCCTGGTTAACGGCGCTGTAGGCGCTAAGGCAATCTAAATAGCGTTTGCCGTCTACATCCCATACATACACGCCCCGGCCGCGTTCTAATACAACCGGCAGCGGATGGTAGTTATGCGCACCGTGCTGTTCTTCCAGTTCCATTAAATGCTCTGCTCTGCTTATACCTGCTGATGTTGCTGTGGTCATTCTTATAAGTTTCGTTTCAAAAATAAGGTTTTTAGCCCCAAAAACCTGCTTTGCTCTGTCATGCCCGTGTAATTAAGGGTGGGCTTAAAGCTTTTTAAGCAGTTTTCAATTAACAGACTACCAAAGGTTGCAGCAGGTTGCCCGAAAAAAATATTCTGAAAATATAGTTTGGGAAACGAAATACCCATGTTAAGGCTTCGTTGCGAACAAAGGCTCAATGTTGAGTCTTTATATATAGCCGCCTAATAACCGCCTTTTCCGCTGTCCATTAGCCTGCCTTCATCTGTGGATAACAATTCCTTAAGTCAGGGTTCTTCATAGGGGAAAATTCTATTTTTGACTCCGCACGAAAATTTCGCTTATGAGGAAATTACTGGCAATTTTATCTGCCGCGTTGATGGTTGTAGGTGTTGAGGCCCAGCAGGTAAAGCTTAGCGGTATAGTTACCGATAGTAAAAGCAATTCGCCCCTTTCAAATACAACTATTTCACAGTCCGGCACTAATAACTCGGCAGCTACCGATTCAAACGGCCATTACGAGTTTATGGCCAATATAGGCCAAAGCACCATTGCAGCTACTAAGGTCGGTTATACTGAAACTGCTGTTCAGGTAAATCTGCTTACTGATACTGTTATTAATTTAAGTATAGCGCCTAAAGTTGAAGCGGTTAGCCAGCCCGTGCAGGTAAAGCAGGAAGCCGGAACCGGTAAGTTAAAGGTGTACGGAACGGTTACGGATGAAAAGGACGGGAGCCCTATGATGGCCGTAAACATTATTCAAAAGGGAACTTCAAACGGCGCTCAAACGGATTTGGATGGCAAGTATGAGATATACCTGGCCCCCGGCACGCATACGCTGGACTTTAGCTTTGTAGGCTACACCACCCGCAGTATGCTGGTAACCGTGTTGGAAAAGGACAAGCCATTGGATGTGGTAATGGGTATAGAGAGCAAGGAGATGGACATTATAGTGGTAACCGGCACTAAGTACGAAAAGAAGCTGAGCGAAGAGGTGGTAAGTATGGAAGTGGTGAAGGCAAGCGTGCTTACACAGCAAAGCGCCAAAATGGACGAGGCCATGAACAAGGTGCCCGGCGTTAATATGTTGGGTAAAACTATTGCCATACGCGGCGGTAGCGGTTTTAGCGATGCTACGGGTAACCGTGTGCTGGCCCTTTTAGATGAAATGCCCATTATAAGCCCTGAGAACGGAAGCATTGTTTGGGAAATGATGCCTATTGAAGCTTTAGAGCAAATAGAAGTTATTAAAGGTTCATCATCAGCACTTTATGGTTCATCAGCATTAAACGGCGTTATTAATATGCGCACCATACAACCCAAGCCGGAAATGGTGAACAAGCTGCTTATTAATTACGGCTTTTACGACCAGCCCCGCCAACGTACCTGGAACGATTGGTGGCGCAGCAAAACCATAAATCAAAGAGGGGATACGGTTGACCGTGTGCACTACCGCATGTATGGCGGCGGCCAGTTTACCCATGCCAAACAGTATGGCGATTTTGGGGTGGTGCTGAGCGCCAGCTACCAGCAGGATATGGGCTTTAGGCAAAGCAACGATTACAAGCGTACCCGTTTGGCAGCCAAGCTGCGTTACACGCCGAAGAAGCTTTCGCGTTTAACAGCGGGGTTAAACATGACCTTCTTCCACCAAACGCTTAAGGACTTTTTTGCGGCAAAAGGTATTGCTACCTTAATGTATATACCTACCCAGGCTGATGTGCGCACACAGGCCCGTATGTTTACCATAGACCCTTACCTTAACTACTACGATAAAGGGGAGAACCGCCATAGCCTGAAATTCCGTGTGTTTAATAACCAAAGTTTCAGCACTACCGGCGATAGCACCAACAGCACACAGCTTTATTACGATTACAGCATACTGCACAACTTTACCAAGGCAGCGCTGGTAGTTACTGCCGGTACCAACGGCTTTTACAGCAACATTAAGGGTAAAACCTTTGGCCAGCTAGTGGCTAACATCAACAACATAAAGTACTTCAGCACCCGCGAGATTATGAACTTTGCCGCTTACATACAGGCAGAGAAGAAGTTCTTCCAGAAGTTGACTATAAGCGCTGGTTTGCGTTTTGAGTTTGCCCGCCTTAGCGGTGAAACTGTGCACAACCGTTTGCCATTTATTAATATACTCAATAAGGCAGCAAAGAAGACCAACGACATTCAATCGCCTGTTACGCCGCTGTTCCGTATTGGTATGAATTACCAGGCTACTAAAGGCACTTACATCCGTGCAAGCTTTGGACAGGGTTTCCGTTATCCTGCCCTTGCCGAGAAATACGTTTACACCTTGCGTAGCGGTGCGCAGGTATTCCCTAATGAAAACTTACGTCCTGAAAACGGATGGAGCGCTGAATTGGGTATTAAGCAGGGTGTAAAAATAAGCAAGTGGATGGCCTACTTTGATGCCAGCGCCTACATTATGCGCTACCACGATATGATAGAGTTTCAGGCTATTAATTACGATGACCTTGCCGATTCTATTAAGCCTTATGTGCTGGGTATTCCTTTCCAGGCTATGAACGTTACTGATGCCCGTATTTGGGGTGTGGAGGTTAGCGCTGTAGCCAACGGCCAGATATTCGGTGTGCCTTTAAACTTCCTTATCGGTTACAGCTATTTAGATCCACGTAACCTTGATTCAGTGCGGGCTCATGCACAGGTTACTACTTTAAAATACCGCGTGCAGCACAGCTTTAAAATTGATGCGCAAACTACGTACAAGGGTTTTATTATTGGTGTCAGCGCCTTCTATAACAGTTTTATGAAGGAGATTGACAACGTGGGTATTGGCGCCCTTAAAGTGGTTAGCGATTTCCGCAAAACGCACAGCAAGGGTTACTTTGTAATGGATGTTCGCGCCGGCTATAACTATAAGGATAAGTTCCTGTTCAACTTCATCGTCAAAAACATTCTGAACACTGAGTACATGTTGCGTCCGGCACTAATAGAGCCGCCGCGTAACTATACGTTCCAGGTGGGGTATAACTTTTAACAGGCAATTTTTTAGAAATACATAGCAGGCAAAACTAAATGCCTAAATTGCCATTTCTAACCTATGAGAAAGCTTTGCTATTTATTGCTTGTACTAGTTATTTGTACAAACTGCGCTGCACAGGGGTATTGGATGGCTACTTCAGCACCCCCCTTATTAGACCGTTACGATGATATCTACTTTTTAAATAATGATACCGGCTGGGCCGTCAAAAATACTGCTAATGGAAATGCTGCGGTGCTAAAAACCCAAAACCATGGCATAAGCTGGCAGCAAATGGCGGCCCCAGTAACAGCCGTTTATCGCGATATTGGTTTTTTGAATGCGAAGAATGGTTTCATCGGCATTTTGGAGGCCAATGGTAATGATACAGCGGTTATGTACCAATCGGTGGATAGCGGCAACTCCTGGCAGCCTGGACACAATATTCCAGGCCCGCGGCCAATGGGCATTTGCGGGCAAAACGTAATTAATGATTCTACTTTGACCGCAGTGGGCCGATACTATGGCCCCGCCGTCTTTCTTAAAACTACTAACAGCGGTAGCAGTTGGTCTTATAAGGATATGAGCGCTTATGCTGGCGGCCTGGTGGATGTGCTCTTTTTTAATAAAGACACAGGCATTGCCGTAGGCACAAACGCCTTTTTTGCTACCGGTAATGGTGTTGTGCTCTATACCACTGATGGGGGCAACAACTGGCAATTGAAAAAAACAAGCAGCCACTCACAGGAAATGTGCTGGAAGATATCTTTCCCAACCCGCGATACGGGATACGTTTCCTTAGAATCCTTCCGCAACATGGCAAACGATACTCAGTACGTTTTAAAAACGGTGGATGGCGGGTTAACCTGGCAGGAGCAGCAGTTTTGCGTTTGTGGTATTGGTGCACAAGCTATAGGCTTTAGAAATTCAACCGAAGGTTGGGTAGGAGGGCGCGCCCATGCGAGCAACCCTCCGCAATACATTTATCATACTGTAAACGGTGGTGCCAGCTGGGGTTTAGATAGTATAGCCGTTAATCCGAACCGCTTTCGTTTTTTAAATCCGAATCACGGTTTTTTGTCCGGCGAAAGAATTTACGAATACCGTAACCCCTCTTGCAAGGTTTATGATACCTTAAATGTGCAGGTATGCCTGGGCAAAAGCTTTCAATGGTACGATTCTACGTATACGCATAGTGCAAGCCGTACCGTTGTTTTACCTTCTGCACAAGGTTGCGATTCCTTTATAACGCTCAATTTAACAGTATCACCGCTTCAGGCGCCGGAAACTCATATTTTCGATACCACTTGCGCACGCACTTATACATTTGCCGATACTGTTTTTAACCTGCCCTACACACAGAATATTACCTACAGCAGGCTTTTTAAAGCGGTGGATGGTTGTGATTCAGTTGTCACTGTTTTACATCTGGCCTCCATTAAAATCTATAGTTATATAACGGCAACCATCTGTGCCGGGCAAACTTATAACTTCAACGGGCAAATAATAAGTGCGGGAGGTTTTTATGCCGATACTTTTACTGCGGCAAATGGCTGCGATTCATTCCGCTACCTCAACCTTTACGTTACAAGCCCGCTCATGCATGGCGTATATGATACTATCTGCCACGGGGGCTCAGTCAATTTCTTTGGCCAGGTGTATAATACCGCCGGTATTTATAACCACCATCTGACAAACCCTGCGGGGTGCGATTCAATTGTAGTGCTTGCTTTGTACGTAAAACCTTCTCCGGTATCGGCGGAACAACAGACTATTTGCCAGGGCAAAAGTTTCTTGTTCAACGGAGCATACCTGACTCAAACAGGTTCCTATTGGGATACCATTATAAAGCCGGATGGTTGTGATTCATTGCATCGCCTTAACCTAACGGTTACTGCGGCCCCGGTAGTTGCCTTTTATGATACCATCTGCCACGGCTCCAGCTACCTGTTTAACGGGCAGCTTCGTACTACTACGGGTATTTACAGAGACACCTTAACCGGCGTAAGCGGCTGCGATTCAGTTTCCGAACTGCACCTATATGTAGAAAACTACGTTACCACTTCAGTAAATGCGGGTATGTGCCCGGGCAGTTCCTATGTGTTTATGAGTGATACACTTTTTACGCCCGGCACCTATAACTACTACATACCGTTGGCTAACGGCTGCGATTCAGTGGTTGTCCTTAACTTGCATTACATCACCTATTCTATAGTAACTACACTGCACTACATCTGTAGCGGAGGGCCGGGTTCATATAATTTCTTCGGGCAAATACTTACAGCACCCGGTCTTTATCGCGATACACTGATTTCCTCAGCCGGTTGTGATTCTATTGTTCAGGTTCAAATTGCATATGCCTCATTGGCGTCTGATCACGTGTTCGCCACTGCTTGTAACGGAAGCATGTATACTTACAACGGTCAACAATTAACTACAAGTGGAATCTACACGGACACTTTAAAAGCGCAAAATGGCTGTGATTCCCTCGTGCAATACCTGCATTTGACATTTATGCAAAAGGGATCAAACCTTACGGGTAGTTTTTGTAAGGGTGGTTATTATCTCTTTCAGGGCGACACGCTGACTCAACCGGGGGTATACAGCGATACCATAACTACCGTTCAGGGTTGCGATTCGGTTGTAAATTTGGTGCTAAGCGAATACCAGTTTGCCAATAATTTACAAGTGCAATTATGCCCCGGAGATGTTTATTTCTTTAATGATTCAGCATTTAGCCAGGCCGGTATGCACAGTGCAGTATTTCACACTGCAGATGGCTGCGATAGTGTAGTAACACTTAACCTAACCGTAAATTTCGTATCGCCGGTAAGTGCGGGATTTTTGCCGGATGAAGTATGCATATATGGCCCTCAATACTCACTGTTAGGAGGGCCACCGGGTGGCGCTTACAGCGGCGCAGGAATGATGAATAATATCTTCGACCCCCTTATTGCAGGTGAAGGGGTTCATCAAATTATCTACACTTATTCTGATAATAACGGCTGCACACAAAGCGATACCCTTTCGGTTATCGTAAGTTTGTGCTCGGGTTTAATTGATGAATTTGCAGATGGGGTTGACGTTTACCCAAATCCTACAAAGGGTGAAGTAAACGTTAACAACAGTAGTGGCACTAAAATATCAGGTAGCTTATATAGTTTAAGCGGCGTGTTGGTTAAAGACTTATTCCTTGAAAAACCGGCTAAGCACCTGGCGGTAGATATTTCAACTTTTGCTGCGGGGGCGTACCTTCTTAAGCTTTGGGATAACGAAGGCCATCAAATGTACCGCCGCTTAGTGCTTAATAAATAGGGCCAAATCCTCCGGCGTATCAATAGAAATACTTTCGTGCGTGGTAAGCGCGCATTGTATGCGGTAACCGTTCTCCAGCCAGCGCAGTTGCTCAAGGCTTTCTGCCATTTCTAATGGGGTAGGGGCCAGTTTTACCAATTCTAACAAAACCTCTTTACGGTAGGCATACAGCCCAATATGCTTGTAGTAAACGGCTGAGGTGCTTGGGCTAGTTTGTGGGTTATGGGTATGGCCAAAGCCACCTACATGCACCTGCGGTTGCGCCCTTTGGTGCGGTATTACGTTGCGGCTGAAATACAACGCCCGTAAGCTTTTATCTACTACCACTTTTATACGTGCAGGGTTTTGCAACTCTTCATTCAGCGGGTGTTCCTTTATTAAAGTAGCAATTTGTGTTTCTGCATTTTCGAAACACCTGCCCAGTGCATCAATTTGTTCGGGCTCAATAAAGGGCTCATCACCCTGTATATTTATAATTACGTCTGCATTGCAGGCGGCGGCAACTTCTGCGCAGCGTTCAGTGCCGTTTACATGTATAGGGCTTGTCATTACCACCTTGCCGCCAAAGCTGTTTACCTCATCGTAAATGCGCTGGTCATCTGTAGCTATGATAACATCGCTTAAAAGCGTTGCCTTTTTTGCCTGCTCGTAAACGCGGCGTATCATACTCTTACCCTTAATATCTACCAACGGCTTACCGGGGAAACGGCTGCTTGCATAGCGTGCGGGTATAATGCCTGTAATTATCATTGGGGTTAAGGTAACATTTTATTGTTGCGTACACGGTTGTTATACTGTTGTATGTAAGCTTTCAGCTTTGCCAGTATCAGTTTCTCTTCATCAGGGTATTGGCCCAGCAGGTTGTTTTGCAGGCGGGTATCTTCTTTAAACTTATATAGCGCTAAAGCCTTATTGCCATCAAACTGCAGCGCAAAATCTTTATAATATGCCTGGTAAATACCGGCGTAGCAGTTTACCACAAAGCCCTCTGTTGTATCGCGTAATGCACTTTTACCAAAAGCAAGTATGGTATCATTAAGGCCAAGGTAGTCTACCAGGGTTGGAAAAATATCAGCCTGCTGAATGGTGTAGTTTTTAAAACCGCTAAGGCTTGAATCGGGCGTAAAGAAGAGGATGGGCACGGCAAATGACTGCACAGGGTTTTGGTAATTCTGGTAATAGCTAAGTGCAGCAGCATGGTCCGCTGTAATTACAAATACGGTGTTTTTATACCAGGGCATTTTGCTTGCTGTTTCAAAAAAGCGGCGAATGGCCATGTCAGTATACTGCACACTTGGGTGTATAGCCAAAGTGCCGGCTTTAAAACTGTTTTTATACCGCTCAGGCAAAGCAAAAGGGTGATGGGATGAAACCGTGAATACCGAACTGTAAAAAGGTTCTTTAAATGTATTCATCTGTTGCGCCCAGTATTGCAAAAACTCCTCATCGTAAATGCCCCAGGTGCCGTCAAAATCTTTTTCGTTGCCGTATTCGTTTTTACTGTAGTTTTTATCAACCCCTGCTATGGTCATAAAGGCCGCAAAGCCCATGCTTCCCTCGTGTGCACCATGAAAAAAGCTGGTATTATAGCCATACCGTTTTAAAACAAGCGGCAATGAATTGACTGTATTGGTGGTATAGGGGGTTAGAGTATACGCTTCAGTAAACGAAGGTATACTTGCTACAACGGTTGGCAGAGCTTCAATACTTCTGCGTCCATTGGCGTAGCTGTATTTAAAGGTCATACTTTGCTTCAGCAATGAATCAAGAAAAGGAGTGTAGCCTTCATAGCCATCCTTCTTTTCATTTAACCCACCAACAAATTCGCGGCTTAAACTTTCTACTATAATTATTACAACATTTTTGCGCTTCTCTGTTCCCGGCTCATGCGCATAGCTTTGTATGGGCTGGTAGTATTTTGCTGCTTCCTCAAAGGATGTATAGTAAGTAGCCTCGTGCACTTTAATGTTACCAAAGGTGGTCATTATGCTAAAAGGGGTATTTACTACAAGGTTGGCCTCCTCCGGACTGCGCACGTAGAACCCGGCATAACTAAGGTTAAGGGGCCGGTTGCTGGGCACAAAACTACCACGGGCAAATCCTAACCATAGTAAGGCTACAAAGGGTATAGCGGCGGCATCCAGCCACAGTTTCTTCCGGTTGTATTCTTCGGCAACGGGCATCTTTATCCAGTTGTAGCTGCGTATAAGCAGCCATAGCAATCCGGCAAACAGAAAAGCCAAATACCAATAACTCCATACAAACTTTCCTGCATCGGTTAGTAGGTTGGTATCATGCTTAAACTCTAAAAAGAAAGCAGCATTAGTGCGGTGTAGCAAAAAAGGGTAGTAGGCCATGTCTGCTATATCAGCAAACAGGCAAACCGCAGCGCCTGTTATAAAAATAAGCTTAGCGAAGGTTTGATAGGCTTTATTAAAGCGGAAATTGAAAGGCAATAGGAAGAGGAAAATGTATAAGACATTTACATACACAATGGTGGAAATATCAAAGCGGAAACTGCCCCAAAGTATATGCAGGTAGCCGGCGGGCGTTAAGTGCGGAAACAAACTGAAGTTAAAGGCAAGAAACAATAGCCTGCTTAACTGAAAGAAACCCATCAGCAACAGTATGCGCTTAACCAGCATTTTTAAAAAGCCCATTGCTATTATGCTTTCTCTACCACTAAATATTTACTACGCACGGCTATAATTCGCACACTATCGTTTTTATGTATGAAGCTGCCATCGCTTGTAGCATCATAGCGCTCACCGTTTACATCTACTTTACCTGCAGGGCGTAAATCAGTGGCGGCCACCCCCGTTTCACCTATTAAGCTGTGCATTACATTATCGCGGATAGAAAACCCATCTGCAGTACGCATTTCGGCTTGTGCGGAAACCCGTGTAAAGAATTGGGAACTGAATATTTTCTGTCCGAACGCCAGTAACAGAAGCAATGGCACCGCCATAGCAACCACCACCATAAGTAAGGAAAGGGACAAGCTGCCCTTAGGCACAAAAGTGAAATCGAAATCAACATTGCGCACCAGGGCAAGCGTAAGGCCTGCTATTACCAGTATTATGCCGGCAATACCGGTAATGCCAAAACCGGGTATCACAAATATTTCCAATATAATAAGTATGACCCCTACGCCAAAAATCAGAATCTCCCAACGTTCAGCAAGGCCCTCAAGGTATAAAGGGGCAAAGTAAATAAGCGCAGCCCCAATAGAAACCGCAATAGGGAAGAAGGTGCCCGGCGCCTTAAACTCAAAGTAAATGCCGCCAAATATTATCAGCAACAACAAGCCCGATACAGCAGGGTTAACCAGCCATAACACTATGCTTTCCGCAAAGGTGGCATCATGTTCTTCTATTACATAAGGCCCGCCTTTTAATAAAGGAAGAATATCTTCAGGCTTCTCTACCTCGCCATTGCAATAGCCATGCTTAATAGCCTCAGCTACTGAAAAGGTGATGATTTTTCCTTTCTCCTTCACACTGTCTACTACCAGGTCAATATCCGTCATTCCCTCGGCTATCTGTGGATTGCGCCCTGTTTCTTCAGCCGTAGCGCGCATCTTTTTGCGCATGTAGCTTTGGTATTTCTCCGGCATTATTTCGCCTTCCTGGTTTACCACACTGGCAGCGCCAATGGTTGAGCCCGGGGTCATATAAATAGAATCGCACGCAATAGAAATTAAAGCGCCGGCTGAGGCTGCATTGTTGCGTATAAAAACAATGGTTGGAATTTTAGTGTGCAGTAAGGCCGTGCGTATTTTATCCGCATCATCCACCATACCGCCATAGGTGTCCATATCAATCAATAGGTAGCTGGCCTTCTTTTCCTCTGCCTCTTTAACTGCTTTCTCCGTCAGGCGGCTCATAGCAGGGCCTATTTCATCGTGAATGTTGTATTTAAACACAATTTTTTGCTGCGCGTATGTGTTTAATATACTGCACAACAAAATGATAAAGGTTGTTAGTATGTGGCGAGTTAACAGCCTCATAACGAAAGTTGGAGCGTTATTTTGTGGTTCCATATAATGGCATAAAAATAAACGAATTGATATGAGAAGGATTTTCTTTTGCATCTATTTTGGTTTGACTGTTGTAGCAGCCTCAGCGCAAACCGCCCGCGTGCATACCGTTAAAAGCGGAGAATCCTTGTATGCCATTTCAAAACAGTACGGTGTAACTGTTGAGCAGATTACCCGGATGAACTCAATGAAAAGCACAGCTCTTAAGCCGGGAGATAAACTGACTATACCAACTAAGGGCGTTGCCGTAAAGGTGGTGCCGCCACCTGCCAGCCAGGTGCAGGTTAAAACCACACCGGCGCGTGTGCACACCGTTACCAAAGGCGAAACCATTTATGCCATTAGTAAAAAGTATGGCGTAACAACTACTGAAATAAAGCAATGGAATAATCTTGCAGACCTTAACCTTAAAATAGGGCAGAAGCTGATTGTAAGTAAGCTGAACAACACAGCAGTTTATAAACCGTTGGCGGTGCCTTCTACCCCCGATACACCTTACCAGCAGGAAGATGTGCGTCCGCGCTTTACCTACCAGGCCGATGAGATGCCGCCGGTAGAAGAGAAGAAAACACCGGAACCAACTATAACTATTGAACCGGCCAAACCTGTAGTTACTAACGCTGTGCCACCGGCCGGCACGCTTAAAGTAAGCAGCAATAACCCTGTGGAATATCCTTCTTTCTTTAATAACTACTCCGCAGGTGGTTTTAAAATTAAGAAGAGCCGCGGCGAGGCCAATTACATTATGGATGAAACCTCGGGTAATCAGTACCTGGCATTCTATAATGATGCCGAAGTGGGTTCTGTAATCCGCGTTACCAATATGCTTAACCAAAAAACCATTTATGCTAAAGTGGTAGGCAAGGTGCCGCCACTTGATGCACAAACACAGGTAATGGTTAAGTTAAGTAACCAGGCCGCCACCGAGCTTGGTGCAAGTGATGACCGCCTGGCTGTTGAAGTAGCTTCTTACTCTAATTAAACTTTACTTTCTGCGTAGCGCTTAAAGTTGTTCAGTATAGCCTGCCAGCCACCGCGTTGCATGTCAATGCTGTGTGTGGTTTCCGCTTCAAAGTTTTCTACCACTTCCGTGCTGTTGCCATTTGCTTTAAAGTTCACATCCACTTTACGCCCGTCGCCCATGGTGTAAGCAATTAGCTCATTCTGTTTTACTGCAGTGTAATCTCCCCCGAAATCAAAACCAAAGCTGCCGTCTTTAGCTTCCATTCTTACCAGAAACTTTCCTCCTTCTCTTAAATCGTTTTCTGCTTTAGGTGAGTGCCAGTCATCAGAAGCATTGTTCCACTGGGTAATGTGTTCTGGTTTGGTCCATAATTCCCATACCTTTTCAACCGGGGCATTTACAGTAGTCTGCACGGTAATAACTTCTTTGTTTGCTGAGTCCATGTTTTGTTATTTAAGGTTTAATAATGCTGTTTATTAATTACAATGCAAACATACGTTGCTTAAGTTGGCCCTGTTATAGGCAATACCGACAATTACAGGGTCTGTTTGCGACAATTATAGCCTTAAGCAATATCCATGCTATTGGGTTGTACACCCTTATTACAGCCGCTTAACAAATTGTGGGTAAAATGGTTTTTTTATTGGGGGGGAGGGTTATTTTTGCCACGCCTAAAAGTGTGTTATGACGAATACGAATTTTGATTATCTGCCGATTGTGATTCAGGCGGTTTTTGCGGCAGGCTTTGTAGCCTTTACCCTTGCCGTATCGCATTACATTGGCCCCAAGCGCCATTCTAAAAATAAGGATGTAAACTTCGAATGCGGTATTCCTCAGCACGGTAATGCGCGTATTCCGTTCTCGGTTAAATACTTCCTGGTTGCTATTCTTTTTGTATTGTTTGATGTGGAGGTGATTTTTATGTATCCATGGGCTGTTAATTTTCGTGATTTAGGCTTGGAAGGACTTTGGAAAATGGCCTTGTTTATGGTGTTGTTATTAATTGGTTTCTATTACATTATAAAGAAAGGTGCGCTGGAATGGGAATAAGGCTTTAAACCTTAAACCGACCTAAAAGAGGTAAATTTGGAAGCGTAAAAACAGGAGTTAAAAATGGCTGAAATAGTAAATAGCAAAAGTGATATAAAGATGGTGGCACCCCCTCCCGGTATTGAGGGTCAGGGTTTCTTTGCCACCTCATTGGATTCGGTAGTGGGTTTGGCTCGTTCTAAAAGTATGTGGCCTTTACCATTTGCTACCAGTTGCTGCGGTATTGAGTTTATGAGTACCATGGCTTCGCATTATGACCTTGCCCGTTTCGGGTCTGAAAGGCCTTCCTTTTCACCACGCCAGGCCGATATGCTGTTAGTGATGGGAACCATTGCTAAGAAAATGGGCCCTATTCTTCGCCAGGTGTATGAGCAAATGGCTGAACCGCGTTGGGTAATTTCAGTGGGTGCCTGCGCCTGTTCAGGTGGTGTGTTTGATACCTACTCTGTGTTACAGGGTATTGATAAAATTATACCTGTAGATGTTTATGTGCCCGGCTGTCCGCCGCGCCCTGAGCAAATACTTGATGGTATTATGAAACTGCAGGAATTGGTGAAGAACGAGCCTATGCGCCGCAGAAACTCGCCTGAATACAAGGCGCTTTTAGCCACCTACGGCATTACTGTGAATTAATTCTGTTTACTGAAATGGCAATTACGAACGAACAATTGATAGAAAAGCTGACCGCCCGCTTTGGTGAGGGCGTTAAGAATTTTACTTCGCCATATGAGATGCTGACCTTTGAGGCCGGCCGCGATAAGGTGATTGATATTATGCAATACCTGCGCGATGAGGAAGGGTTTAACTTTCTTACTACCCTCTGTGGTATGCATTATCCCGAGAGCGAATTAGACCGCCAATTTGGTGTGGTTTACCACCTGCATAATTGGGTAGATAATGTGCGCATACGCATTAAAACCTATTTAAACGGCGAAAACCCGGAAGTGGAAAGCGCCACCCGCCTTTACAACTCTGCTAATTGGCAGGAGAGAGAAACCTATGACTTTTTTGGTATTGTGTTTACCGGCCATCCTGACTTGAAACGCATACTGAATATGGATGAAATGGTGAGTTTCCCTATGCGTAAGGAATTTCCGTTAGAGGACCCTAACCGCACCGATAAGGACGATCGTTATTTTGGTAGAATACCGCAAAGCGGAAATGTGAATCAACAATGAGCACTTTAGTAAAATCACTTACCATAGAGGAGAAATACGCTGACATGATTAAGCAGCGTGAGAATGAGGATGGCAGCGAACTCTCTATCTTAAACCTTGGCCCAACCCACCCGGCAACACACGGTATTTTCCAAAACGTGTTGTTAATGGATGGCGAAAAGATTATTGATGCCGAGCAAACAGTAGGCTACATCCACAGGGCTTTTGAAAAAATTGCCGAGAACCGTCCGTTCTATCAAATCACTCCGCTTACCGACCGTATGAACTACTGTTCGGCCCCAATTAATAACATGGGTTGGTGGATGACACTTGAAAAATTGTTAGGGGTTGAAGTGCCTAAGCGTGCACAATACCTGCGTGTAATTGTAATGGAATTGGCCCGTATAACCGACCACCTGATATGTAATTCCATTCTTGCGGTGGATAGCGGTGCCTTTACCGGCTTCTTATACATTTATCAGTATCGCGAAAAGGTATATGAAATATACGAGGAAATTTGTGGTGCGCGATTAACTACGAACATGGGCCGCATTGGTGGCTTTGAGCGCGACTGGAGCCCAACTGCCTTCCGCAAGTTAGATGCATTCCTTAAAGAGTTTCCGGTTGCCTTAAAGGAGTTTGAAGACCTTGTTTCGCGCAACCGTATTTTTATGGACCGCTGCATTAACGTAGGTGGTATCAGCGCTGAAAAAGCAATAAGCTACGGCTTTACAGGCCCTAACCTGCGCGCTGCCGGTGTAGATTATGATGTTCGTGTAGCTTCTCCTTACAGTAGCTACGAAGATTTTGAATTTGATGTGCCTGTTGGTAAAACCGGCGATACCTATGACCGTTACTGCGTTCGCCAGGCCGAAATGTGGCAAAGCCTTCGCATAATAAAGCAGGCTTACGAAAAGTTGCCTGAAGGCCCTTACCATGCTGATGTGCCTGATTATTACCTGCCTCCTAAAGAGGATGTATATAATAACATGGAAGCCCTTATCTATCACTTCAAAATTGTGATGGGTGAAATTCCGGTGCCTAAAGGCGAAGTTTATCACCCGGTTGAAGGAGGTAATGGAGAGTTAGGATTTTATTTGGTTACGGATGGCAGCCGTGTTCCGGCGCGTTTGCATTTCCGCAGGCCATGTTTTATTTACTACCAGGCGTTTACTGAGTTAACCAAAGATCATTACCTGAGCGATGCGATTGTTATCCTTAGCTCATTGAATGTAATAGCCGGTGAATTGGATGCTTAATAATTAGTTGTAGGTTTTAAGTTATAAGATTGTTGAAATGGGATTAGCCGAAGTAACAAAAGAAGAAGTAAAATTCAGCGAAAGGCTGATGGCGCGTATTGCTGAATTGAAATCACATTTCCCGGAAGGAAAGCACAAAAGCGCATTGCTTACCGTATTGCACGAAGTGCAGGATGAACATGATAACTGGCTAAGCGTGCCGGTTATGGATAAGGTTGCCGAAGTATTAAATATTTTACCTATAGAAGTGTACGAGGTGGTAACCTTTTACACCATGTATAACCAAAAGCCGGTAGGCAAATACATGCTGGAATTTTGCCGCACAAGTTGCTGTTGCCTGCGTGGCGCCGAAGATTTAATGGAATACACCATGGAAAAACTAGGTGTGCACGGCGAAGGCGAGGTAACTGCTGATGGCATGTTTAGTGTTAAAGGCGTAGAGTGCTTAGGCGCCTGCGGCTATGCCCCGATGTTACAATTAGGCGATTACTACCATGAATTTCTGACCCCTGCTAAAATGGATAAGTTGATAGACGATTGTAAAGCAGGCAAGGTGGAATTGTATTCTGCAGGTATTTTAAAAAGTTAGTAATGGGAAGAAAGATATTATTGGAACATGTGAATGTTGAAGGCATTAATACCTACGAGGTTTACCGCAAAATGGGCGGCTACCGCTCAGTGGAAAAAGCCCTGAAGGAAAAAACGCCTAACGATATAGTAGAGGAAGTGAAGAAGAGCGGCCTGCGCGGTCGCGGTGGTGCGGGTTTCCCTACAGGCATGAAGTGGAGCTTTATTGATAAGAAGAGCGGCAAGCCACGCCACCTGGTGTGCAATGCCGATGAAAGCGAGCCGGGCACTTTTAAGGACCGTTACTTAATGGAAAAGTTACCTCACCTTTTGGTAGAGGGCATGATAGTGAGCAGCATTGCCTTAGAAGCAAACCTGTCTTACATATACATACGTGGTGAGTATATGTGGGTGTTCCGCATATTGGAAAAAGCCATTAAAGAAGCGTATGCTGCCGGCTGGTTGGGTAAAAACATTCAGGGCACGGGTTATAACCTGGACCTTCATGTTACTTGTGGTGCAGGCGCTTATATATGCGGTGAGGAAACTGCTTTAATTGAAAGCCTTGAAGGCAAGCGCGGTAACCCGCGTATTAAACCACCCTTCCCTGCGGTGGTTGGTTTATACAGCAACCCAACAGTGGTTAACAACGTGGAAACCATTATGGCAGTGCCTTGGATTATTATGAACGGGGGAGAAGAGTATGCTAAAATTGGTATAGGCAAATCAACCGGTACCAAGCTTATTTCAGCTTCCGGCAATATTAAAAAGCCGGGGGTTTACGAAATTGAACTGAGTATACCTGTTGAAGAGTTTGTAATGAGCGATGAATACTGCGGAGGTATGGAAACAGACCGCCCTTTAAAGGCTTGCGTGCCCGGTGGTTCATCAGTGCCTATTCTGCCTGCTGAGTTACTTTTTAAAACCGCTAAAGGCGAAAGCCGTTTAATGACCTACGAAAGTATGGCTGATGGTGGCTTTGCTACGGGCAGTATGATTGGCTCAGGCGGCTTTATTGTTTATGACGACCGCGCCTGTGTAGTTCGTAATACCTGGAATTTCTCCCGTTTTTACCATCATGAAAGTTGCGGACAGTGTTCACCTTGCCGCGAAGGTACCGGCTGGCTGGAAAAAGTAACCTGGCGTTTAGAGCACGGCTTTGGCAGCATGGAAGATATTGACCTGCTTTGGGATATTCAGCGCAAAATAGAAGGCAATACCATTTGCCCACTTGGTGATGCAGCAGCATGGCCGGTGGCAGCAGCTATACGCCATTTCCGTCACGAGTTTGAATACCACGTCCGTTTTCCGGAAAAGGTAAAGAACCGCAAACACTTTGAAAACGAACCTTGGGAGAAGGTGAAACACCTTATGACTACCCAGGCAGTTGCTGTTTAGGTTTAAAGTTTCTGCCTCCGTATTTTTTACATTTTACAGTATCTTGAGTTATTTCTTTTTTGATTCCTCAATGCGGATTTAACACCCCTGTTTTCAGCCTTTTAGAGCGAGTATGGACGTTTGCTTTTTTACAGGTGGGATTGTTAATATTAATTTTGGACATCTGCCTCTATAAAACTACATTCGCACCCGAAGTTTTTGATGCCTAAATTCTGATTAATGCCCAAGGTAACAATAGATGGTGTTACAGTTGAAGTAGAACCTGGGACAACCATATTAAACGCAGCCCGCAAAATTGGTGGCGATTTAGTGCCGCCTGCTATGTGCTACTATTCCAAATTAAAGGGTAGTGGAGGCAAATGCCGTGTGTGCCTGGTTGAAATCAGCAAAGGCAGCGATGCTAACCCTAACCCAATGCCTAAATTGCAGGCAAGTTGCTGCACACCGGTAGCTGACGGTATGGAAGTGAAGAACATGACCAGCCCTAAGGTGCAGGATATGCGCAAAGGGGTTGTAGAGTTTCTATTAATCAACCACCCTTTGGATTGCCCTATTTGCGACCAGGCAGGTGAGTGTGATTTACAAAACCTGGGCTTTGATTACGGTGTTGCCAAAACCCGTTACCAGGAGGAAAGAAGAACCTTTGATAGAATTGATATAGGCGATAAGATACAACTACACATGAACCGTTGTATTTTATGCTACCGTTGCACTTATGTGGCCGACCAGCTTACACCTAAGCGTGTGCATGGTATTATGAACCGTGGTGATGCTGCTGAAATTTCAACCTACATTCAAAATGCGGTTGAGAATGAATTCAGCGGAAACATGATTGATGTTTGCCCGGTAGGCGCTTTAACTGATAAAACATTCCGCTTTAAATCGCGCGTGTGGTTTTTAAAGCCTTTAGATGCGCACCGCAATTGCACTAAATGCTGCGGTAAAGTTACCTTATGGACTTTTGGTAAAGATGTTTACCGCGTTACTGCGCGTAAAGATGTTTACCATGAAGTAGAAAGTAATGCAGAAGGTAAGCCGGAATACATTTGTAATGAATGCCGCTTTGAGCATAAAAACTTAGCAGATTGGACTGTTGAAGGCATGCGCAAAATGGAGAAGTGGAGCGTTATTAACTCTAACAAATACATGCTGGCTAAAGAGGAAGTGGAAATTGATGCTGACCCGCGCCTTTTAAAAGGTCGTACGGAAGACAGAAAGGCCATTAGCATGAATGGAACAAATACTCCGGAACAAACTTTAAGCGACGGGAACTAAACATGGAGTTAGCATATTTTGTTGAAAAATTTGGAGTCATTTTAGTGGTATTCGCTATCACTATGTTAGTGGCTTTATATAGCACATTAGGCGAGCGCGTGTTTGCGGCTTATTTCCAGGACCGCCTTGGCCCTAACCGTGCAGGCCCGCTGGGTTTATTACAACCATTAGCCGACGGTGTAAAAATGTTTACCAAGGAAGATTTCATTCCTGATACACCAAACAAGTTCCTGTTTATCCTGGGTCCGTTTTTGTTTATGACCACCGCGCTTATTACAAGCGCTGTTGTCCCTTGGGGTGATACACTGACAATAATGGGCCGCGAAGTGCAGTTACAGGCTGCTGACATAAACATCGCTGTGCTGTTTGTGTTTGGCGTTGTTTCAATAGGTGTTTATGGTATTATGATTGGTGGCTGGGCTTCTAACAACAAATACTCTTTGTTAGGCGCTGTGCGTGCCTCTTCGCAAATGATTTCTTATGAAGTGGCAATGGGCTTATCTATAATTGCCATTTTAATGATGAGCGGAACGTTGAGCTTGCGCGAAATTACACACCAACAACACGGCTTTATTGATTGGGGCGGTAAATTTCCTTGGCTTTCATGGAATGTATTCAAACAACCGTTGGCCTTTATCATCTTTTTAATTTGCGCTTTTGCCGAAACCAACAGAACACCTTTTGACTTACCAGAGTGTGAATCGGAATTGATTGGTGGTTACCATACTGAATACTCTTCAATGAAGCTGGGCTTCTATCTGTTTGCAGAGTATATCAATATGTTCATTTCAGGGGCTATTATGTCTGCCGTATTTTTTGGCGGCTTTAATTACCCGGGTATGGATTGGGTTGGAACGCACATTGGCGGCAATGCCGAAACACTTATTGGCTTTGCCGTAATGTTTGCTAAAACCCTGTTCTTCATCTTCTTTTTTATGTGGGTCCGTTGGACAGTCCCTCGTTTCCGTTACGATCAGTTAATGGACCTGGGTTGGAAAGCATTAATACCGCTGAGTATGTTGAATATTATTATAACAGGCGCTGTTATAATAGTTACACAGAACTAATGTTGAAAATTGATTTAGCAATAGAGAGATAATAACAGTGATAATTTCTGAATAAAAATATTTTTGCAACGCTTTTTTAAAAATGGCCACCGATTTTAAAAACATATCGCTCTCCGGAAGAAAGAAGGACGTATCGAACAAGGATATGACCTTTATGGAGAAGTTATACATACCGGCAATTGCCAAAGGTATGGGTATAACGTTGCGCCATTTCTTTAGCAAGAAGGTTACAATTCAATACCCCGAACAAAAGCGTGAACTTTCACCTGTTTGGCGTGGCCGTCATATTTTAATGCGTGATGAAAACGGCGCTGAGCGTTGCACGGCTTGTGGCCTTTGTGCATTATCATGCCCTGCTGAGGCCATTACAATGACTTCAGCTGAACGCAAAAAAGGAGAGGAGAATTTATACCGTGAAGAAAAGTATGCCAGCACTTATGAAATTAATATGCTGCGCTGCATTTTCTGCGGATTGTGCGAGGAAGCCTGCCCAAAGGAAGCTATCTTCTTAACGGAAGAATTAGCACCGGCAGATTACCAGCGCGAAGGTTTTATTTACGGTAAGAACAAATTGGTGATGCCTTTAGAGGATAAGCCTGAAAATACGAAGAAATAAAGTGACGTTTTACTTATTCATTTTTCTAAGCATTGTAGCGGTTTTCTGCGGTCTTATGACTGTGTTCTCCCGCAATCCTGTCCATTCAGTGCTTTTCTTAATTGGCTGCTTCTTTTCCATTGCAGGCCATTACCTGCTTATGAATGCTCAGTTTCTGGCAGTGGTTCACATTATAGTATACGCAGGGGCCATTATGGTGCTTTTCCTGTTTACACTAATGCTTATGAACCTTAACGAAGAAACGGAGAAGCACAAGCCCGCAATTGCACGTATAGCTGCAGTATTGGCCGGTGGAATTCTGTTACTTGTATTGGTTGCCATTTTGCGCCGGGTAGACATAACAACGAACTATTATTATAATGATCCTACCATAGGCACTATTCAAAACCTGGGTAAGGTATTGTTAGATGAATATTTCTTCCCTTTTGAATTTGCTTCTGTATTGTTTTTAAGCGCCATGATTGGTGCCGTGTTATTAGCAAAGAAAGATAAAACGCAAGCCGCCTCATGAGCCCACTGTTAAACATATTTCAGACAGTGCCGGTGCAATACTATGTAGTATTAAGCGCAGCGTTGTTTTGTATAGGTGTGGCAGGAGTATTATTCCGCCGCAATGCCATTATCATGTTTATGAGCATTGAGCTTATGCTTAACTCAGTTAACCTTTTGCTGGTTGCTTTTTCATCATACAACAATGATGCAAGCGGTCAGGTGTTCGTATTCTTTATTATGGCCGTGGCTGCTGCTGAAGTGGCAGTAGGTTTGGCTATACTGGTTACTATTTTCCGCAATGTACACTCCGTGGATATTGACGAGTTGAAAAATTTAAAGTGGTAGAATTAAATGGTTAGTCTTTTAATAATAATCCTTTTACCTCTTGCCGGTTTTCTGGTTAATGCCCTTGTGGGCAAAAAACTGCCTAAAACGGTTTCTGGTGTAATTGGCTCGGCTACCATTTTCGGTTCATTCGTTTTATCTGCCACGCTTTTTATGGGCTTCTTAAACGGTTCAGCAAAAGCTATTGATGTAAACGTTTACGATTGGATTCAGTTTGGCGACATGGACATCAGCTTCGGTTTATTGGCCGACCAGCTAAGTGTTATGTGGCTGATGATTGTTACCGGCATCGGTTTCCTTATCCACGTTTACTCTATAGGTTATATGCACGATGATGAGAAGTTCCATACCTTCTTCTCATATCTCAACCTGTTCATCTTCTTCATGCTTATTCTGGTATTGGGCAATAACTTCCTGGTAACCTTTATAGGTTGGGAAGGTGTAGGCCTCTGCTCATACCTGCTTATCGGTTTCTGGTTTAAAAACCAGGATTACAACAACGCAGCTAAAAAGGCTTTTGTAATGAACCGCATTGGGGACCTTGGCTTTTTGATGGGCATGTTCCTTATTCTTTACAACTTCCACTCGTTGCATTTTGCCACTGTTCAAAAGAACTTAATGGCCGGCGAAATCAACCATACGCTTATTGTAACTATAACCTTGTTACTGTTTGTGGGCGCTATTGGTAAGAGTGCACAAATACCTTTATATACCTGGTTGCCTGATGCAATGGCCGGCCCTACACCTGTATCTGCGCTTATCCACGCTGCAACCATGGTTACGGCAGGTATTTACATGTTAAGCCGTGCGCACTTCCTGTTTGTGTTGGCTCCGGAAACTATGCATGTAGTAGCTGTAGTAGGTGCCGTAACAGCGCTGTTTGCTGCAACCATTGGCGTGCTGCAAAATGATATTAAGAAAGTGTTGGCTTACTCAACAGTATCGCAGTTGGGCTTAATGTTTATGGCACTTGGTGTTGGTGCTTTCAGCACAGGTGTTTTCCACGTTATTACACACGCCTTCTTTAAGGCTTGCTTATTCCTCGGCTCAGGTTCTGTTATACATGCTTTACATGGCCAACAGGATATTCGCAAAATGGGCGGCCTGCGCAAATGGATGCCTATAACCTTCTGGACATTCCTGTTATCGTCTTTGGCTATATCCGGAATTTTCCCTTTAAGCGGTTTCTTTAGTAAGGATGAAATTTTAGCTGCTGCTTACGAACATAACAAGGTGTTATGGGCAGTAGGCTCACTGGCTTCATTGCTTACAGCCTTCTATATGTTCCGTTTAGTATTCCTAACCTTTACCGGTGAATTCCGCGGAACAGAGGAAGAGAAACATCATCTGCATGAATCTCCCTTTGTAATCACTTTCCCACTTATTGTTCTGGCACTATTAGCAGTGGCTGGTGGCATAATGGGTATACCGGAAGTATTCCACGCACAACACTGGTTAAAGGGTTTCCTTGCACCGGTATTTGAAGCGTCAATACCTGCCCATGCTGAAGGCCATGAAGGTTCCGCATCTACTGAATTAATGTTGATGGGCATTGCTACTACAGTGGCTATAGTTTCTATTGTTACCGCTTATGTAATGTATGTAAGCAAGAAAAATATGCCTGCAAACGATGGCGAAGAGAGCGGCATTGGTAAACTGGTTTATCACAAGTATTACATTGATGAACTTTATGATACGCTGGTAGTTAAGCCGCTGCTTAAAGCAAGTGAAATTGGCTACAGCATTTTAGATGTGTTGTTTGTAGATGGTATCGTAAACTGGAGCGGAAGAATTTCATTGATGTTTGGTAACCAACTACGCAAGCTGCAAAGCGGCTACATTGGTTTTTACCTGCTGGCTATGGTAATAAGTATAATTGTATTTTTTGCCTGGGCCTTTATTGTAAGATAGTTTATGCTTTTAGTTATAACCCTCTTTCTGCCTTTAATTTTCGCTTTGGTAACTTACCTCAGTGGCGACCGCTATGCTAAATACGTTGCGCTGTTTGGTGGTTTCCTGGCGTTTGTGGGTTGTGCCTTAATTAAAACATCGCTGGTAGGCAATCATCTTGCGCCGGTAACTTACGTGCACGATTGGATTACCAATCCTATGGTGCAGTTCTCTTTAAGTGTTGATGGCCTAGCGTTGGTTTTAGTAGCGCTTACTACTTTCCTGGTGCCGCTTATCATCTTCACCACCTTTAAAAAGGAAATTGATAATGCGAAAGCATTCTATTCGCTTATTCTATTAATGGAATTTGGCCTGCTGGGTGTGTTCATGGCAGCCGATGGTTTCCTGTTCTACCTGTTCTGGGAGATAGCGCTTATTCCAATCTACTTCATCGCTTTATTGTGGGGTGAAAACAAAGATAAGGAGTTCCGCAGCCGTGCTATTTTTAAATTCTTTATCTACACTTTAGCAGGTTCCCTGTTCATGCTTATCGGCTTTATCTACCTGTATATGCAGGCAGGGGGCTTTAGCACTTCACAGCTTTACAAACTTAATCTTAGCGATACCCAGCAGAACATTTTGTTCTGGGCCTTCTTTGTCGCCTTTGCTATCAAAATTCCAATCTTCCCTTTCCATACCTGGCAGCCTGAAACGTATAAAGAAGCGCCTACTGCGGGCACTATGCTGCTTGCCGGTATAATGCTTAAAATGGGTTTATATGCCTTGTTGCGCTGGTTGTTACCGGTATTACCGCATGGCGTATTTACCTGGACCCCATTAGTAATTGCTTTAAGCGTTGTAGGTGTTATTTACGGTTCAATTATTGCCATTAAGCAGGACGACTTAAAGCGCCTGTTGGCTTATTCTTCATTTGCGCACGTAGGTTTAATAAGCGCCGGTATTTTCAGTTTAACCCGCGAAGGTTTTGAGGGCGCTGTAGTGCAAATGTTCGCACACGGCTTTAACGTAGTAGGCTTATTCTTTGCTGCTGAAATTATCTTCCGCCGCACGGGCACTTACACTATCTCTTCTTTAGGTGGTATACGCAATGTGGCTCCTAAGTTTGCTACCGTATTTATGATTGTGGTATTAGCCAGTGTAGCTTTACCAACAACTAATGCTTTTATTGGTGAGTTCCTGCTGCTGTATGGAGTATACGAATACAACACATGGTTAGCAGTAGCTGCAGGCTTAACAATCATTTTGGGCGCTGTTTATATGCTGCGCATGTATCAGTTTGTAATGCTGGGCGAAACCAAAGAAACCACGGCAGGCTTTGCTGATTTGGATTGGACAGAGATGGCGGTATTTGTTTTAATTATCATTGGCATTTTCGAAATAGGTTTGTTCCCTAAAATGTTTTTACAATACATTCAGCCAAGCCTGGATGTAATACTGAATTATAGTTTGAGATAATGAAGACCTTAATATATACATCGGTTTTAGGCGTGGTTTGCATGCTTGCAGAGATGGCAAATCTGCGCAGGTTCATCGTGCCTTTGGCTGTTGTTGGCCTGTTGGCCATTTTCGGCGCAAATGTGTATAGCTGGGGTACAAACGAAAGTTATTACCACAACATGCTGATGATTGACAACTTCAGCATTGCTTTCTCAGGTTTAATTCTTTTACTGGGCGCTTTGCTGGTTGTTTTAGCCGGCGACTTTTATAAAAGCGAGCAAGCCAAAATAAGCGACTTTGTTGCCATTATCGTTTTCACCCTGGCAGGCGCCATTGCTTTAGTAAGCTATGGTAACCTGGCTATGTTTTTCTTAGGTCTCGAAATTCTGTCTATCTCTCTATATGTATTAGCAGGCAGCAAAAAGAAAGAACTGCGCAGTAACGAAGCCGGTATGAAGTATTTCCTTATGGGAAGCTTTGCATCGGGCGTTTTGTTGTTCGGTCTGGCTTTAATTTACGGTGATGTTTCTTCTCAAATACCAACTGTTGACGGTATAATAGGCCGTAGTGCATTTGATTTAGAGCGCATTCGTTTCTTTGCCGCAAATCAGCATCCATCTGCTTTGTTCTATATCGGTTCAGGCATGATGCTTATCGGTATGCTGTTTAAAGTATCAGCAGCACCCTTCCACTTTTGGGCGCCCGATGTGTATGAAGGTTCTCCAACACTGGTAACCACCTTAATGGCTTCAGTAGCTAAAATTGCTGCCTTTGCCGCTTTCTACCGTTTATTGAACGTTAGTCTTGTGCTGGCTATGCCAACCTACGCATGGGTTCTTTCATCCATTACTGCTTTAACTATACTGGTAGGCAACTTAAGCGCACTTAACCAGGATTCATTTAAGCGCATGCTGGCCTTTTCAGGTGTATCGCATGCCGGCTACTTAATGCTGGGCATAATAAGCGCTTATGGCAATACAGACGGCGCTATATTCTATTATTCATTGGCGTATGGTTTATCTACCATCGCTGCCTTTGCAGTAGCTATAGTAGTTTCTAACAATCTGCGTTCCGATAAGTTTGAAGCCTTTAACGGCTTAGGCAAGCGCAAGCCTATGCTGGCCGCAGCTTTAACCATGGCCATGCTTTCTATGGCAGGTATACCGCCTTTCGCGGGCTTCTTTGGTAAGTATTACATTTTTACCGAGGCTATTAAAAACGGCCACCTGTGGTTAACGGTGTTTGCAGTGGTTAACTCTATCATTGGTGTTTACTATTACTTCAAAGTTATTCTGGCCATGTATACCAAAGAAGGTAACGAACCTGAGTTCAGCATTAACCCATCTTATGCCGTTGTTATTGGTATATGTGTGGTGCTTTCGTTAGTGTTTGGCGTGTTCCCATCAGTAGCCAACTTGCTGTAATCAATCTACTCTTTACAGGAAATCTTTTAGTGTATTGTATGCCTGTACAAGCTTAATATTGTAGAGATATAAAGCAATTAATATGATATGAATTGAAGCGGGAGAGAAGCTCTTAATCCTGAACCTTGCCGTTAAAGCTGCGGATGTAATCATCAAAGCTTACCGTTTTGTAGGAGCCGGTAGAAATAAAGTTGATGATTTGCTCAAACTGCTTTGGTTCCTGGTAGCCAGGGGTGATGGTAATTATTTCCAGGTTCTCGTCTAAGTAAACTCCTGTAGGATAGCTTAACTGGCCTTGCAGTAATTCAGCAGCCAACTCATTGTAACCACGGTAGCCTGAGGGCACATACTTATAATCCTTACCATGGAAGTTGATAGTGGAACGTGTTTCTGCATCAAACTTTACTGCGTAGTAGTTATTGTTAATGTAGCTTACAATATCCTTATTGGTAAAAGTGGTAGCATCCATACGCTTACACCAGCCACACCATTCAGTGTACACGTCAACAAAAATTTTGCGGGGTTGCTTTTTCTGTGCCTGTTGCACTTCTTCCCAGCTCATCCACTTTATAGTATCCGCAGCAGGGGCTGAGGCAGGTCTTTTAAAGGCATAACCTAAAATGGCCAGCGTAACAACAAATGCAGCAATAAGTCCTTTTTTCATTGGGGGGATTATTATTCTAAAGATAAATAAAATGCCTTAATGATTACGTTTTACAGTCGTTCTCATTGCGGCTAACCATCGGGCTTAAACGTTTTTAACGATAACCCGACTAGGTTTGGATGATGCCTACGTTAAACTGTTTGGTTATAGGGGCGTGATTGGCTGCCTCAATACCCATAGAAATTACCTTACGGGTTTCTGTTGGGTCTATAATGCCATCGGTCCACAGGCGGGCTGCGCCATACTTAGGGTCCATAGTGGCCTTATATTTTGAAGAGATTTTATCCAGCAATTCCTTTTCCTTTTCTGCACCCAATTCTTCGCCTTTGGCTTTCATGGCACTAACCTGTATTTGCAACAAGGTTTTAGCAGCCTGGTCGCCACCCATTACCGCAATGCGGCTGGTTGGCCATGCGTAAATTAAACGCGGGCCGTAAGCTTTACCGCACATAGCATAGTTACCCGCGCCAAAGCTGTTGCCTACCACAATAGTAAATTTAGGCACTACTGAATTAGAAACGGCATTTACCATTTTAGCACCATCCTTAATTATTCCGCCTTGCTCGCTGCGGCTGCCTACCATAAAGCCGGTAACATCCTGCAAAAACACCAAAGGAATTTTCTTCTGATTGCAGTTCATAATAAAGCGCGCGGCTTTATCAGCGCTATCACTGTAAATAACACCGCCAAACTGCATTTCACCTTTCTTGCTCTTAACCACTTTGCGCTGGTTGGCTACAATGCCTACTGCCCAGCCGTCAATGCGCGCATAACAACAAACAATTGACTGGCCGTAGCCCTCCTTATACTCTTCAATTTCTGAATTGTCTACCAAACGGTAGATCAACTCGTGCATATCATACTGCTTGCCAAGGTCAGTTGGTATAAGGCCGTATAACTCCTGCGGATTTAATTTTGGTGCAATAGATTCAATGCGGTCAAAACCTGCATAATCGGGCTTGCCGTATTTGTCTACAATGTTGCGGATAGTTTTCAGGCACTCCTCATCGTTCTTCATTTTGTAATCCGTAACGCCTGAAATTTCGCAATGTGTTGTAGCGCCCCCTAAAGATTCGTTGTCAATATCCTCGCCAATAGCGCTCTTTACTAAATAACTACCCGCAAGAAATACCGAACCTGTTCCTTCAACAATCAGTGCTTCATCACTTAGTATCGGCAGGTAAGCACCACCGGCAACACAACTGCCCATAATAGCGGCAATTTGCGGTATGCCCATTGAACTCATTATAGAGTTGTTGTAGAATATGCGGCCGAAGTTTTCCTTATCAGGAAAAACCTCATCCTGCATTGGTAAAAATGCACCGGCGCTATCTACCAGGTAAATTATAGGTAAGCGGTTTTCTATTGCAATTTCCTGTGCGCGCAAATTCTTCTTTGCCGTCATTGGAAACCAGGCACCCGCTTTTACTGTAGCATCATTTGCAACTACAATACACAAACGGCCTTTTATATAACCCAACTGCACCACCACACCGGCTGAAGGGCAACCACCTTGCTCTTCATACATGCCATAGGCTGCTAACTCCCCAATTTCCAGGGTAGGCTTGCCCTTGTCAAACAATAACTCAATGCGTTCGCGCGCAGTCAGTTTACCTTTCTCTTTATGTTTTTCTATGCTCTTTTTACCTCCGCCCAGTTTAATCTGGTCGGTAGTGCGTCGCAGGTCCGATAATGCCAGCTTCATTGCATCTTCGTTCTTGTTATGCTCTAAGTTTATATTGCTTGTAGCCATAGTGATATTTAACGGGCGGCTAATTTATACCTATTTGGCTGTTTTGGTAGCTTATGCCATAAACAGTAATTAAACACAAATTCTATTGAGGCGAAGCGGAAAATTGGCAACAGTTTCTATATTTGCGCCGGGCGAGCCCCGTACGACCAGCTCCTGCTCACTCCTCCAGGCGGGAAACCGAGCAAAGGTAAGCGGTTGAGCGGTGCGATATGGGTAACTTGCCCACTTTTTTTTCTCTCCTTCAGCATTTTAGCTTTTAACAACTGTGGATTAATAATCGTTAGCAATACGAAGGCTAATTTCATTTTAGCTTTGCAAATCCAATTACAGACTCAGTAAAAACAGCAGCAAGCACCATGAAATTTTTCATTGATACCGCAAAACTTTCAGAAATAGAAGAAGCCGCCGCAATGGGCATTTTAGATGGCGTTACCACTAACCCCTCTTTAATGGCGAAAGAAGGCATTACCGGCCAGCAAAATATCATTGACCACTACCTGAAGATTTGCAGTGTGGTAAATGGCCCTGTAAGCGCAGAGGTTATTTCTACCGATTTTAAAGGTATGGTGGAAGAAGGCAAGAAACTGGCTGCCCTTCATCCCAACATTGTGGTAAAAGTGCCTATGATACGCGAAGGTGTTAAGGCTATTAAGTGGTTTACTGATAACGGCATAAAAACAAACTGCACGCTTGTATTCTCGGCAGCGCAGGCAATATTGGCGGCCAAAGCAGGCGCTTCAATGGTTTCACCTTTTATAGGCCGTATTGACGACAGCAATTGGGATGGTGTTCAACTTATTGAGCAAATTGTTCATATATATTCTACCTATGGCTACCGCACCGAAGTGCTGGCTGCCTCTATACGTTCATCGCTGCATATTGTAAAATGTGCTGAAGCCGGTGCTGATATTGCCACTTGTCCACTTTCATCTATTACCGGTTTGTTCAACCATCCGCTTACAGATATCGGCTTGGAGAAATTTTTGGCTGATTACAAGAAAGGCAATGGATAGTTCAATTATTTTTCTGAAAAGATATTGGCTTTGTTGCGCTTCTTTAAGTTGCGTGCGGAGGCGATAATACTTAACGCATCTTCTTTTATAACTACGCCTGCTCCAAAGCGGAATCCTGTGCCATTTTCACATTTGAAATAGCGTGTGCTGATGAGTTTCAGTTCTACACCGTTCTCGAAGTTTACCTGGAACAAATCTGCCCTGTTTTTACCTTGATATAGGCTAAAACCCAGCAGGAACAGCTTTCCGGCGCTGTCGCTTACTAAGTTAATAGATTGAAAAGCCGGCCAGTTGGCAGTAGTTGCAGTATAAGTCCCTACCCAATAGAAGTGGTGTGTTGCTATATGGTATTGGTAAAAGTCAATATGCCTGGAATCCCAATCGCCCACAGCTATCCATTGCGTTTCATCAACGGTTTTGGTATACCCAACCGCTCCCGCAGTGCTACGCTTATAAGTTCCTTTGCGTTCTAATACGGTATCCACTTTGCCATTGCTTAAGTCTATCAAAGCAATTATCGATTCGCTCTTACCTATGTTATCCTCAATACCTACGGCCAGCCATTTGCCATGTATCTGGCAGCCACCGGCATGCCGTAACGGACTATCAAACAGTTTGCGAACAGCAGGGGAGTAGCGGTAACCCCATTGGGTTTGCCATCCTTCTCCGGAGCTTAAGTAGTAGGAATAACTACTGCTGCTACCGGTAAGCACAATGTAAGTTGAGCTATCTGCTACATATTCTTGTATGCCTTGTATGTGCCCACCTTTCGGTAAATGGTTTTGACCGGCATTATAGGTTATGGCCGTGGGCTTTTCTGCAATCCGTTCGAATGCTGCTGGTACATTGGCTACTTGTGCTTTTACTAAACCGCCGAAGAGCAGTGCAGCTATCAGTAAGCTGCGCATCAGGCGGATTTATTTGCTGCCATATCCGATAGTGCAAATTCTACTGCTGCCTTAACATGCAGTTCCAATGTATCGAAGGCAGGTACTGGGCACTCTTCCGGTTTAATCAATAGTGGAATTTCAGTGCAACCTAATATTACACCTTGCGCCCCCTTTTGCACTAATTGATTTATGATGTTGAGGTAACGTTGCTTTGTTTCAACTGTAAAAATCTCTTTACCCAATTCCTCAAAAATGGTGTAATGGATGAAGTTGCGGTCGGCATCATCAGGTATTAACGCCTTAATGCCGTTAGCCGCCAGTATATCTTTAAAGAAGTCTTCCTCCATGGTGCCCTTAGTGCCGAGCAAGGCAACGGTGTTCAGGTTTTGCTTTTTAATGGCAGCAGCCACTACCTCGGCTATATGTATAACGGGTATACCAACGGAAGCCTGAATAGCTTTAGCAGAACGGTGCAGGGTGTTGGCGCAAATCACAATACATTCAGCGCCTACGCTTTCCAGTTTGCGTGCTGCATCGCAAAGTATGCCTTCAGCATTAGGCCACTGCTTATTATCGTTATAAGCGCGGAACTCATGATAATTTACAGAATAGAGAAACAACTTAGCTGCGTTGTTACCACCTAATACAGCATTAACGCCCTGATTTATCAAGCGATAATATTCAAGGGTGCTAACCCATCCGGTGCCGCCTATTAGTCCTAAAGTTTTCATCTCTTACAACACCACCACACAATCGTCCTGTTCCACCATTATGCCTTCATTCAGGTAAACCTTTTTCACTTTACCTGCAGCAGGCGCGGTAATGGTGCTTTCCATCTTCATGGCCTCAATAACAAACAGGGGTTGGTTTTTGCTTACTTCTTCACCTTCCTTTACATGCACCTTAACCAGTTTGCCTTGTAAGGGTGCGCCTAGTTCATTTGCAGCCTTAGCCTTGTAATGGTCCTGCTTCGATACCTTAATGCTTGTATCGCGCATGCTTATGCTACGGGTTTGGCCGTTTATTTTAAAGAAGATATCTCGCATGCCATCTTCGTTCGGCTCGCCTAAATACATAAAGCGCACCAACAGGTTCTTACCCGGCTCAATGGAAATAATTATCTCCTCGTTGGACTTCATAGGATAATAGAAGGCCGGTGTTGGCAAATACTGCACATCGCCAAAGTGCTTTTTAAAGTTGTAGAACTCATCCCACACTTTTGGGTACATCTTGTAACTAAGGAAATCTTCCATCGTTACCTTGTCGTCATATTTATTTTTGAATTCTGCCAGTTCACGTTCAAAGTCTATAGGGCCAAGGTGGGCATTGGGCTTATCGGTATACGGTATAATATCTTTTAATATTATCTTCTGTAACTCTTTGGGCCAGCCGCCATAAGGCTGCCCTAAATCGCCACGGAACATCTGTTTTACCGAATCAGGAAAGGAGAGTACATCGCCTTTTGCAAACACATCCTCAACACTTAAGCCATTTGACGTCATAAACAGCGCCATATCGCCCACTACTTTAGATGATGGCGTAACCTTAACTATATCACCAAACAACTGGTTTACTACTTCATAGTTATGTTTAATGGTTTCAAACTTATCTTCTAAACCCAATGAGCGCGCCTGTGGTAACAGGTTACTGTATTGGCCGCCCGGTATTTCATGCTCATACACTTCCGCTGTGCCGGCTTTTAATTCACTTTCAAAAGGGTAATAATATTCGCGCACCACTTCAAAGTAGTTGCTATAACTATTCAGCGATTTTAAGTTCACCGGCGTTTCGCGCTTGTGGCCTTTCATCATAGCCACTACCGAGTTAAAATTGGGTTGAGAGGTCAACCCGCTCATGGAGGCTAAAGCCACATCAATGGCATCTACACCGGCCTCAACAGCTTTTAAATAGGTAGCTGCTTGTAGAGACGACGTATCATGCGTATGCAGGTGAATAGGAATTTTGATGTGTTTTTTTAACTCACCAACCAAAGCTTCTGCAGCGTAGGGTTTCAGCAAGCCGGCCATATCTTTAATGCCTAACAAATGCGCACCTTCGCCTTCCAGTTGTTTCGCTAGCTCCACATAGTAATTCAGGTTAAACTTTTGCCGTTGCGGGTTCATTATATCCCCGGTGTAACAAATGCAGGCTTCGGCTAGTGAATTGGTTTTCTCGCGCACAGTGCGTATGCTCATTTTCATGCCATCCAACCAATTCAGCGAATCGAAAATGCGGAAGATGTCGATGCCATTCTCTGCACTCTTTTCAATGAACTTTTCAATCAGGTTATCAGGGTAAGCAGCATAACCTACGGCGTTGCTACCTCTAAACAACATTTGCAACAGCATATTAGGCATAGCGCGGCGCAGTAAACGCAAACGCTCCCAGGGGTCTTCATGCAAAAAGCGCATGCATACGTCAAAGGTGGCACCTCCCCAAACTTCCATACTAAAAATTTCAGGATGATTTTTCGCCATGCCTTCGGCAACAGCCAACATATCGGTATTGCGCAGTCGGGTTGCGAACAAAGATTGATGCGCATCGCGGAAAGTAGTGTCCGTATATAGAACCCCATTCTTATTTCCGTCCAAAGTATATAGGCGTTGGCCGCTCTTTATGTATTCCAGAAATTTATCGCGGCCCAATTCATCTAACAGGTTTTTATAACTCTTAGGGTATTCAGCCAGTGGGTCAAAGGTTGGCACTACCGGTGTTCTGAATTTTTTATTTGGGTCAAAGGACTTTACATCCGGGTGACCATTTACTTTTAATTCAGCCAGGTAACGGATAAGTTTTGTGCCGCGGTCTTTATCATAACCCCATTGCGGTACCAGTAATTGCGGATTGCGGGCAATGAATCCTACTGTGGCTTTTCCGCTTTGAAACTCTTCATTTTCCATCACATTAACCAGGAAGGGAATGTTGGTTTTTACCCCACGTATCCTAAACTCCTGCAATGTTCTGTTCAGCCTCGCGGTTGCTCCTTTCAAAGTGCGGCTCCAGGCACTAACCTTCACCAGCATTGAATCGAAGAAAGGAGAGATTTTTACACCGGGGTAGGAGCTACCCTCATCTAAACGAATACCAAAGCCACCGGCATTGCGGTAAGCAACAATGGTTCCGTAGTCAGGTTTAAAATCGTTTTCAGGGTCTTCGGTTGTAACGCGGCATTGTATGGCCCAGCCATTGCATTTTACATCATCCTGCGTTTTTAGGAATATCTGGTTGTGCGATAGTTCGTGCCCAGCCGCAATAATCAACTGCGAACGCACAATATCAATACCGGTAATTTCTTCCGTAATGGTGTGCTCTACCTGTATGCGTGGGTTAACCTCAATAAAGTAAATGTTGTCTTCTCTATCTACCAGAAATTCTACCGTGCCGGCATTGTTGTAGTTTACATGCTTGGCAATACTTAATGCGTACCCAAATAACTTCTGCCGCGTTTCTTCGGGCAAAATACTCGGTGCTACTTCAATTACTTTTTGAAAACGGCGCTGCACACTACAATCGCGCTCATACAGGTGCACAATGTTACCGTAGTTGTCACCCAATATCTGCACCTCAATGTGCTTAGGGTCATCTACAAACTTTTCAATAAAAACGGTATCATCTCCAAAGGCTTTCTTTGCTTCGTTGCGCGCTTCAGGGAATGACCTTGACATTTCCTCTTCATTACGCACTACGCGCATACCTCTGCCACCACCACCTGCCGCAGCTTTAAGCATTACCGGGTAACCAATGCGTACCGCCTCATTCAAAGCATCAGCAATAGTTTTAAGGGCGATGTGGCTATCGGGTATTAAAGGCACGCCTACTGCACGTGCTACTTTCTTAGCTGCAACCTTATCCCCCAACTGCTCCATTACATCAGGGCGCGGGCCAACAAATATTATCCCTTCTTCCGCACAACGTTTAGCAAGGTTTACATTCTCTGATAAAAAACCATAACCGGGGTGAATGGCATTAACGCCATTCTGTTTCGCTACGCGAATTATCTCTTCAATATCTAGGTAGGGCTTCAGCGGTTCGCTGTTAGGCCCAATTTGATAGGATTCATCTGCTTTATAGCGGTGCAGGGAGTAGCGGTCCTCATAGGTATATACCGCAACGGTTTTTATTCTCAATTCTGAAGCAGCACGCAAAATGCGTATGGCAATTTCACCACGGTTTGCTACCAATAACTTCTTTATCTGTTTGCCGGCCATTAGCTCAATTTTTAACTGCGGAAATTTATGGCTTTCACCGAAATTTCACTTATCCAATTTTTATCCACAATCTTCTAACTATGTTAAGCTAAGCGTCCTAAAAATTCTATTTTGCGCTCGACACTTAAAGCACCCCACTGCGTAAATAAGTGAAGCGAAGAACATATCGGTTTTTCGCATGCAAGGGGAGTAAAGTTGTTCCAAATGGATATATCGGTTTACATAAGTGAAATGCTCTTTGAGCACGATTGCATCATCATCCCCGGTTTTGGAGGATTGGTATGCAATTATAAGAGCGCCGATATTCACCCTATCCTGCATACTATTCAGCCACCTACTAAGGCCATAACCTTTAACCGCAACCTGCAAACCAACGATGGCTTGCTGGTTAATTACATCTCAGCAAAGGGCAAAATGACCCTTGATACTGCCTCTTCATTGGTAAGCGATTGGGTAAGCTCTGCTAAAACCCTGTTGCGCAATAATGAGGAGATAAACATTGCCCGCGTAGGCAAGTTGCATGCTGATATAGAAGGCAATCTGCAGTTTCAGCAGGATGAAGCCACCAACTACCTGAAAGCCGCTTATGGTTTACGCACTATTGTTGCCGAACCTGTTTTGCGCGGCAAACAAATAGACTTTACCGAAAAGTTTACCCAGGAAACCAAGAAACAGGTTTCGGGCCGCAAGCAATGGAGGGTGGCTGCCGTTATTGTAATACTTATAGCTATGGCGGCTATCGGCCAGCTAATGTGGGCGGGTGTTGAAGTAAAAGCCTTGCGCTTAGATGAAGCAGGTATCTACAATACCATAAGCAGCATTTTTAAAACTCCGGAACCGGAGTTTCATCCTATGCCGGTCGAGCAGAAGCAGGAGGTAGTATCAGAAGATACGTTTACTGAAACGTCCAATACTTCAACCGATACCTTACCATTAACACCAGATCCAACTTTAACTGCCGACAACAATGTGCCGGCCGTTAAGGAGGAAGTTGAGGTGAAAGAAAATCCGGTGGTTGAACAACCGGTAATTACTTCAGGCAACGGACATACGTACTATGTAATTATAGGTGCCTTCCGTGAGGACCAAAATATAGATGCAGCTGTTGAACGTTTGCAACAGCGCTTTCCTGATTCCATCATCTTCCGTGAAAAAGGCGCACGCCTTACAAAGATTGGCTACTCGGTAGGCAATCATTTTTACGAAGCTCAACGTCGCCTGGAAGACGCTCAACAAGAAGATCCTACCTTCTGGTTGCTGAAGAAGTAAAATTTACCAAACGATGGAACGTTTGGTTGTATACCCCGCCAGTAATAAAATCGGTATAAATGGTATTATCCATACCAATTTTTGTTCTAGCTTTTTCATGCTAAAAACACTGCCAACATACGCAGAGGCTAATGCAGCAAGCAGAAAATGCGGAATGAAAAGCTCCCTATGTTCGCACAAGCGGATTACAAAGGCAAACAGTATAAGCATAAACATAGGTAAGAAGCTTAGTATCATCCCCTCGGCACTGCGTTTTACAAAAACGTAAAATAATATGGCCATAAATCCGCCTAACACTACAAACCAATACAGGAAAGCCTCTGCAAACACTGTAAGCACATTTATGGGGTAACGAAACCCAATCAAGGGTTTTACCAATGGCATCTCTATAAAGGTTTTTAAAACAGTAAGTCTGCTTTTAACACTGGCGTCTAAAGGGTATGTTGTTTTGAATTGGTTATTCGCTATCTTAATTAACCGGGCCGATTCTTTCTCAAATCGTATGCGCTCTTCAAGGTTTACACTTGTATCGTTGGATAAAGTATATGCTGCTTTAGCATCTACCATCAATCTTCTGTTCTCTTTTACAGCAAGAAATTTTTCAGGCAGAACTTCAGAGGCCGGTCGTCCATCCTCGGGGTGATGAAACCAATATATTAACGATTCAGGCTTCCACCATTCCGTTGAAGTGCCTAGGTCTTTGCATAAATCACGTTGCGCATTAAACCCTTCGTGACTGTAATCAAAAATCTGCAATGTTTTAGATAAAGGAATAAACTCCCCTGCAGTAATCAGGTTACGGGCAGACCAAATAGTATCAACGAATAGGATCGGCAATACAAACAGCACGAGTATTGACATTTTTTTTACTCCCTTAAAGAATAACCATACCAATAAAAACAAAGGGAAGAAAACGAGAAAAGGCCGAAGCATAACGGCTATCATCATAAAAAAGCCACTTATAAGAAGAATCGTTGGGCTGCTTAGTTTTTCTTCCTTTACAAGAAATAAGCAGGCCATTGAAAATACGAGGAACGATATGGCCCAAGGTTCTGTCAAAAAACTCATCAACAAGTAATGAAACTGCGGCATTACATTCAGACAGAGCATAACTGTCAGAAATGCGAAAATAGTCCCGCCTGCAATTTTCTGCGAAATTCTGGCGAGCAGGTACTTGCTTATGGAAACAGCAAGAACTTGTAGTACAAGTATGGCATACAAGGTGCTTGTTTGGTTGAGCAAAAAACGCAAAGGCATATAAATGAACAAATAGCCGGGCGTACGATAAGCGTAGTATATTCCTTTATCAATAGGCTTACCTATCATCTTGTTCGAACGAAAGTTCATGTCATCCGTACGGTAAAAGGAGTATTCAAAATTAGTATATAGCTTTTCAGCAGAACCAACATATTGTTCCGCATCGCCACTGAGGCTTATGTATCGGTCGTGGTAAAAGGTATGGATGAAAAACAGAGTATATAGGGCTGTACATAATGTGCAAACACCAATCCAGGATATAGTTATGAACCACTTATTCTCTTTCATTTTGCTGGCATGGTTCGGCGGCTAAGCAGGTAAGCCGAAGTAGTTTATTATCATATCCGATATCATATTCACCTGCTCATCCGTCAGATCAAAGAAAAGAGGTAGACGCAACAAGCGGTCGCTATACAATTCCACCATGGGCAAGGGTTGCGCTTCTTTACCTTGCACATAGTAGCTGCTTTTATGAAGCGAAACATAATGGAACACTGCATGTATATCATACTTCTTCAGTGCTTCTATCAATCCGGTTCTGTCCTTGAGGCTGTTTAGTACCAAGTAGAACATATGCGCATTGTTGGTGGCGTAATCCGGAATAACGGGCAACTTCACTTTCCCAGCATTCTGCAGTGGATTCAAACGCTTCCAATACAGTTCCCATATCTGTTTTCTTCTTTCCTGAATGAGTTGTAGGTTCTCTAATTGCGCGTATAAAAACGCTGCAATTATATCTGATGGTAGGTAAGAGCTACCAATATCCACCCATCCATATTTATCTACTTCTCCTCTAAAAAAGGCTGAACGGTTCGTTCCTTTTTCCCGGATTATTTCACTTCTTTCTGCAAACTCTTTATTATTTACAGCAAGCATTCCACCTTCTCCGGCAATCACATTCTTCGTTTCGTGAAAGGAAAAAGCACCTAAATCACCAATAGAGCCCAATGCCTTTTTTTTACCGTCTGCACCCGTGTAGTATGAATCAATTGCTTGTGCTGCATCTTCCACTACAAACAGACTGTATTTTTTAGCCAATGCTGTTATCCTATCCATTTGACAGGCTACTCCAGCATAATGTACCGGCACAATAGCCTTTGTTCTGGTTGTAATAAGGCTTTCAATTTGGTCTTCATCAACCCCCGGGTGGTCTTTCCGGCTATCAGCAAAAATAATTTTGGCACCCCGCAATCTAAATGCATTTGCAGTAGAAACGAAAGTGTAGGACGGCATTATTACTTCATCACCTTCCTGAATTTTTGTTAGTATCGCGGCCATTTCTAATGCATCCGTACACGAAGTAGTTAGCAGGCATTTGTTGAGACCATAGTTGGTCTGAAAAAACTCGTGGCACTTGCGGGTAAACATTCCGTCCCCGGAAATTTTACCGGAATTAACGGCCTCCAATATAAATTCAAGTTCCCTGCCCGAAATAAAGGGTTTGTTAAATGGTATATACATTCAGCCTGAGGTTAGGGGCAAATAAGGCTCCCTCTGTTCTTCAAAATTTAATGTGTAAAATTATCAAAACGGCTCTATTAATAAAACATAAGTTGTCATTTACAATTCCTTAGCATCTTTCTCCACAAGCAGAGTCTTGTTATTCTTCCTTTAAATGGTATATTGCAGCTTAAATTTCAATGTCTGAAAAACATCAATCACAGCCTTAATTTCAAACAACTATTGGGACATATTATTGATACTGCCAGATTTCATGGGTGAAAGTCGTTTTAAACAGAAGCCTTTGTTAAGTGTTGTTTCTCCCGTTTACCGGGCAGAACTGATAGTAGAGGAACTTGTGCTCCGGATTGAAGAGTCGGTTTCGCGACTAACCGAAAAATATGAAATTATTTTGGTGGAAGATGGTAGCCCTGATAAAACTTGGCAGAAAATAGATGCAGTTTGCAAGCAAAATCCGAAAGTAAAGGGGGTAAAACTAAGCCGGAATTTCGGACAGCATTATGCCATTTCAGCTGGGCTTACCTTTACTGCCGGTGAATGGGTAATAGTAATGGACTGCGATTTGCAGGACAGGCCTGACCAGATTCCCTTAATGTATGCCAAAGCCTTGGAAGGTTATGAAATAGTACGCGGCCGAAGGCATAACAGAAAGGATACTTTTTTTAAGCGGAAAACTTCGGAGCTTTTTCACGTTTTCCTTTCAAGTCTTTCGGGAACAACATTTGATAGAACGGTAGCCAATTTTGGAGTCTATCACCGCCAAGTAATTGATGAAATAATAAAATTACCCGAACACATCCGCTACTTTCCTGCTATGATAAACTGGGTAGGTTTTACCCATACTGCAGTAGATATTGAGCATGGCGAACGTTTTGAAGGTGAAACTTCTTACAACTTTTCGAAGCTGTTACAACTGGCGCTTAATATTATACTTGCCAACTCCGATAAACCCCTGCGCTTAACAGTTAAAATAGGCTTGTATATTTCTCTCTTTTCGTTGATGTTCGGAATCTACATTATTATGCGGTGGATTTTGGGTACTACTGAGGTTTTAGGATATGCTAGCCTTATTTTTTCTATATGGTTTATTGGAGGCACGATTATAACGATGTTAGGCGTGCTAGGGCTTTACATAGCTAAGATTTTTGAAGGTGTAAAGGATCGCCCCAATTTCATTGTTCATAAAACACTGAATACAAATTGAGTTACACAGCTGCCATACAACAGTGGGATACTGATTTTTTTCAACTGAACATTTCCAGGGTAGACCCCAAAGGGCTAACTAATGTTGAGTTTGTACAGCTCCAAACCGAGTTAAGGCAGAATGAAATTGAACTTGCTTACATCGTTGTTGAAGACGATGATATTGGCTCACTTAACACCTTACAAGGGCTTTCCCCTATCGATGTGAAGGTTACACTAAGCATTGATACCTCCTCCAGTTTATTTCAACCTTCTTCGCATATAAGTCGTTATACAGGTAATGTTGACCCCAGACTATACGAACTTGCCTTGATTGCCGGCGGGTTTTCGCGGTTCAAATTGGATAATAATTTTCCAGTTGGCTCTTTTGAAGCGTTGTATCGACGCTGGATAGAAAAGGAAACCGCCGATGAGGCCAATACCTTCGTATGGGTTTGCCACATCGGAATTGAATTTGCGGGTTTTATTTCCGTTACTATAAAGGACGGGACGCCTTCCATAAGCTTAATCGCAACCAACAAAAAACAGCAGGTTAAAGGAATAGGTAGGGCTCTTATCCACCATAGCCTACATCACTTAGCGCAAAATGGATACAGTAAATGTACGGTATCCACGCAGGAAGATAACCGTGGTGCAATGGCTTTTTACAAAGCGCTTGGATTTAATGTTATCCATAAGCAATATTACTACCATTTGTGGCTGTAAGCTCTGAAAGAGGTTACTATTTAAGAAAATAAAAGGATACCTCACAACTTTTTTAAGGCAGCTTTTTTTATAGTACCAAGTCATTCAATTAGAACAAAGCAGGGCAGTGCCCCGGATGAGGCTTCTTGCGGGCGCATCCCTGATACATAATAGAAACTTCAGGCGCACCTACTGAATGAGAGGCCGGTGTCAGTTTAGATACGTTAATGTCATAGCTTAAACCGGCGCCAAAACCTTTTACATCAATACGGGTGCTTAACACAACTGCATCAAGCAAGCCGCGGTATTGCACACCAAGGTGCAAGGCTGTTCTGCTGGTAGTAACGTTTCCTAAAGTGGTTTTAAAGTTACAGCCTAAGTTAAACTGGTAAGAAGGCCCCTGTACCAACGCCAAAAAGTGCGGCTGTATAGCTAAGCGCTTACCTACAGGTAAAGATGCTCCACCATGTATTGTAATCTTCATGTACAAACGCTCAAAACCGCTGCCGTCATTGGTTGTTCCATTAGGTTGAAACGACATTTTAGGCTGGTTAAGGTGGTTAAGGGCAAAACCTAAAAAGAAATTGGTTTGCTGCTTAACTATGGCGCTATACAAAAGGCCAAAGCCTGCATCGCCGAACATTACACGCGTTTTGGCAAAGCTTTCTTTTTGCCCGTTAGGGTCAGCAATACCTGTTGTAGGGTCGTATTGCGAATCAAAGGTTGCCTTAGAAGGATTGATGCTGTTGTAGTTAAACGCGCCCTGTATACCGGTAGAAATCTGCATAGTTCCTTTACGGTTTAGCATAAAGTGGTAAGCAAATGAAAGGTCTATTCGGTTAGTGTTGAAGTTAAGATCGCCCGCCTGGTCGCTAAAGAAAGAGATGCCCAAACCTGCAAAGCTGTTATACTTGGTTACTTTGCCGATGCTCATATCAGCGCCGCCTGCAACGGTTCTATAGGTATTACCGGTTGAAACCGTAACCCACTGGGTGCGAAAGTTGGCGTAAATACGATAGTCGCAATTGTTCATACCCGCTAATGCAGGGTTTAGCTGCATAGGCGATGCGTAATACTGCGAGAAGTGAATATCCTGTGCAATACCCTGCAAAGCCAGCAAGGCCATAACTACAGTTACAAAAACGGATTTTAGTAAATTTTTTGCCATAGTTCCTCCTTCTATCTTACTAGTGTAACATTACCTTGTCCATGTACCACATCTCCGTTAATACACTCTATCTCATAGGTGTAAACGAAAACGGCGTTATTAAGTTTCTTGCCATCCACATCTGTGCCATCCCAGCCCCATTTAGGCTCGTTTGGCGCACCGCCATGGGCTTCATATACCAGGTGGCCCCAACGGTCAAATATGCGGAAGTAGTTGATTTTGGTGGCCGCTAAACCGCGTATCATGAATATATCGTTAATGCCATCACCGTTAGGGGTAAAGGTGTTAGGCACGTATACAATCTTATCATCGCAGTTGTTAAGCACCGTAATAGTTACTGAAGCGCTGTTGGTGCAGGTTACACCGTTTTCACTGTAGTAAATGGTGGCGGTATAAGTGGTAGTTGCAATTGGCAACGCAATAGGGTTAGGACAATCGCGGCAGTCCAGTGTTTCTTCCGGTGTCCATATAATGCTGTCAATATCACCCGGTATTTGCGAAGTTAAATTCGAGGTTAAGCCCAACACAATTTGTTCAGGTGTTGCAAATACTTCAATTGGTATAGGTTGTATTACACGTATGCTAAACGTATCAGAAGCTGCAGCACAAACGCCGTTTACAGCATTAATAATGTAGCTTATGTTACTTAACGGGTTAACGGTAACAGTTGAGCTGTTCGGGTCGCTTAACCAAACGTTTGGCGTCCAAACCACCTGGTCAAATACACCGCTCACATTATAGTCAACAGATGTGCCTGCGCATATAGTGGTGTCGCCCGGGTAAATTACCAGTTGAGAAACCGAATCCACAAATACGGTTTTGACTATTGTATCAGCACATCCATTCACATCTCTTACAATAAACTGCACAGGGAACTGTCCCGGAGGGAATTGGAATGAGGTATTGCAGTTATTATCAATTACGGGGTTAGGAGCGCCTTGCCATAAGGTCCACTCGCAGTAGTTAATAGCACCGTCGCCCGGTGTAGAAAGGCTGGTTAACGGCATAGGTTGCGTTTCGCAACTGGTAACCCAGCTAAAATCTGCCTGCGGCACCTCATTAACTGTGACCACAATACTTGCGGTATCAGCACAATTGTTTTGGTCGGTTACTATTAAAGCTATAGTGTAATTGTTTTGTAACGGAGCGGCATACTGGTGGCAAGGAGGGCTGGCTCCATTTACCGGGGTATTCGGGAAATCGCCATAGTACCACTGCCAGCTGTTAATTGGCGCCTGGCTGGTGGTAAGGTCCGTAATACAAATAGTTTGGTCGCTGCAAATTACGGTATCGTTAAGCGAGAAGTTAGCTATCGGGCTAGGCAATATAGTAACCGGTTTGCTTATAGAATCCACACAACCGGTAGTATCACTTACAAACAATTCAATATTGTAAGTGCCGGGGCCTGCCGCAAAATAATTGTGACAAACATTTTGCCCGTAAAGGAATGCAGAGTTATCGCCGTAGTCGTAACGCCAAACATTTATTACACCATTAATATTGGTAGAAGCGTCCGTTACGCAAACCGAATCATCTGAACAGAAGGTAGACCCTACAGTAAAGTCTGCCGTAACCCGCGCCACAGTAAAGTGTGTGGTTGTTGTATCCGCACATCCGTATTGGTCGGTTACTATCAACGTTACCGAGTCATTCTGTGTTAGTGTAATGGTAGGGTTACAAATATTAGGGTCCGATACTAATCCCGGAGGGCTCCATTGACAATTGGATGTGCCGCTGCCATTAAGTTGAGTGGTAACACCATAACAAATAGTTTGGTCGCCACCGGCGCTGGCAATAGGGTTGTCTACCACGGTAATGTGTCGATAACCAATCGAATCGCCGCAGCCTACGCTATCTACTACCCACATTGTTACGTTGTAGCTGCCTCCTGTTGTATAAATGTGACAGGCATCAGGAATTCCATGAATTGTATCGCATGGTGTTCCATCTCCCCAGCACCATACCCAGTAGTCAGCACCTGTAAGCGGATATATCCATGATGAATCGTGGAAGCATGCAGGAGAGTAGGCACAAACCAGTGTATCGTCCTGCGTATAGTTGGCAATGGGAAACTCAGGTATTACCACAATGGTGCTAACCAATGAGTCCATGCAGCCTAAATTACTCCATATATATAGCTTAACCGTATAACCACCAGGTTGACTAAAATAGTGACATGGATTGGCTACAGTATCAGTGTTAGGATTAGCCGGTGAAGCTAAGGCATCACCAAAGTCCCATAAAAGTTGTGTGGTCCACGAGAAGTTAGGGCCAAGTTTGTATTTGGTTGAATCGCGGAAACAAACCGTACCCTGAACACAAACGCCGTAGTTATCAAAGAAGTATTTTATAACAGGGCTATCAACCGGTATGTAAGGCAAATCTTGAAAAACGCGGCAACCTGAGGCGTCAGCATAAATAAGTTGCGGCTGGCAGGTATCTGTAATGCAATAAGGAACACTAAGATTGGTTACTGCAGGGTTCGCCGGGCTACCCGGTACTGCTATAGGCGTAGCAATAAAGCCCGTGTTACAGCCGAAAATGAGCGTTACAGTATCCGCATAAACCGAGTTAATAACGTAATCTACATTCTCTTTGCACGAACAAATACCCGGTGGTGAATACGAAGCATTACCGTAAGGACCTAATACTACAACCGTATCAATAATAGCTGTGTTAACGCAGCCTTCATTGGTTGTCACTGTATTTGTAATTATATAATTACCCGGGTCCGAAAAGAAGAAGGTGGCAACATCAAAATTGGCTACCCCTTGTCCGCCAAAATTCCAACTGGCAAGACCATCTTTATAAAGTGAGGTGTCAGTAAAGGTTATAATCACCGGAGGATTAGGGCAATCTACAGTGTCAATATCAATATAGCCGGCAGCGATAGGGTAATGAGCATGTATATTAAACGTATCACGTCTGGTACAAGTAGCGCTTTGCATCAACATGTATACGGGGTAATCACCCGCTGTATTATATGGGCCGAAACACGGGGCGGCTTGGTTAGATACGATGGTGCCGGCAGGAGTCTGCGCCGTCCATTGCCATGTTAAAGTAACACCCGGACTACTGGTATTATTGGTAACACAAACAGTACTGTTAGGTCCCGGGCAAACTGTAGTATCAACCTGGTAGTCGAAGTTTACATAACCACCTACTACTACCGACTTTGTTACAGAAGCCTGGCAACCAAAATCATTACGAACAGTTAATTGTACCTGGTATGTACCGGAGTTAGCATAACCATGCACCGGAGCTGATGTAGTGTCAGCAGGGCTGCCATCGCCAAAGGTCCAGTTCCAATGCGTAACTCCGCAGGTTGAATCTTTACTTAAGTCAACGAAGTAGAACGAATCAGGCAAACAAACATTCGTTGGCCCAAAGTTCGGCGTTATTTTACATACGTGTACATTGGCAAAGGCGGTATCCTTACATCCACCGGATGTAGTATTCAACATGGCAAGATTATAATACCCCGGATTTAAAAGGTTATAGGAGTAGCTTGGCCCTTTAATGGGTGACCAGGAGATGGCATTAGAGCCTTGTAGGTCCCATTGAGTGAGATTTGATACCTGGTCGGGCGAAGTATTGAACAAGGTTATAAATCCGCCGCAATAAGTAGTATCGGAAGGGGATATGGATACAGAGTCGCAAGGCGTATTAATGGTTTCGGTATATTGATGGACGCAGCCCGTGGTATCATTATAGGCAGTGAGAGAAATAGTACAAGTATCGCATAAAGCAACTTTTACTTTAGGGCTCTTAGGGCCGGTTGCGCTGCCTATAGTATCTCCGTTACAAAGCGACCATGTCCATCGGTTAGCATATTTCGATTCGTTCACTAATATTATACTATCGCCTAATGAACAACTTGTTGAATCTTTAAACTTAGCAGCAGGAGGGAAAACTGTAATTGGAATAACAAAAGTGTCGCCCAGGCAACTGTCCCTGTATGTAATTATCATGGCATTAAAGCTGCCAAAATCAAGGTACATATGAACTAACGTAAAAGGAACGCCGGCAGTAGGATGCGCCCAGTCTTCACCGGCATCACCATAAATAGCGTGTATAAGGTTTGCTGAATCGCACATTATTGTAAACGCTACTGAATCCGCTTCATAGCACATGGTATCAGGGTCGGCAATAACCGAGCAAACCGGAGGGCCATGCACACACACTGTGTCAATAAGCTTTACGGTATCCGTACAACCGCTAACGGTGGTTACTGCTAACTGCACATCATAGCAGCTGGGCTGCACAAAGCATTGGTTTATGGTATTGTTGCATTGCCCTGCAATACCCGATCCCGGAAAACTCCAGCAAACGTTGGTCGGTAAAACAGTCTCACCCGGAAACGCCGGTGTTTGGTTCGTAAACGTTACACATTTAGGAGGACAGCCGTAGGAGCCGTTCATCCCAATTCTCGCACCAAGTCTGCGTATTACAACCGCATTATTTTTAATAATGGTGGTGGCGCAACCGTTGGCCGCTGTTGTAACCAATGATATATTGAAAGTGCCATTATTGGTGTAAGAAACAGTTGCAGTAGAACTATTGGGTGGCTGAGGAGTTATGCCGGAAAAATTCCACCCGTAGGAACAGCCTACACAAGGAGTTGCTGTTGCTGTTACTGATGCTGGCAGTTTACAGATCGAATCATCACTTACTGTAAAGTTAGATACGGGTTTGGCATTTAAAGTAGTAACTACCTGCGTTAAGGTAGCAGAGCAGTTGCCTCCATAAGAAGCATTAACGGTCACGGTGTAGGTGCCTGTAGCCGTAGTGGTATAAGTGGCAGTAGGCCCCGTTTGGGTGCCCAGCGGTGCTGGCATGGCCCAGGTTACAGTGTGTGGTCCGCCACCGGTATTGTCAGTTAAGGTTATAGTGGCCGGGGTGCTGCTGTTAACACAGGTAGTATTTACGTTGCTGCTTATATTAATGCTGGGCGTGCTGGTATTGCATATCAGGTCACTTATTACCATTGAATCAATACAGCCTCCACCCGAAGCATGTACCACTACAAGTTTAACATCATAACAGTTTGCTGATATTGGAAAGGAATGGGTAAAGTTTAAACCTGCGGGTGCCGTTGAACTTTGCTGTAAGGCACCGTCAATATACCACTTATAGGTCATATTAGGGCCGGCATTGTTGGCCATAAAGTTTACGTTTAACGGGCCGCTGGCACAGTGGGCCGTAGTAGTATCTGCCGTAAAAAAAGCAACCGGTTTAGGTATAATGTGAACGGTATCAGCATATGTTTTAGGCTGTGCATAACAACCGCAGGAGTTTTTTGCAACTACGGTTACATCATAGACGCCCGGAGGGCAGGAGCAGTTGTAAGGAATATTAATTATACCTGAAGGGCAGCTATTCAGGAAAATAATTGGGCCGCAACCCGGTTGTATAACCAGTGAATCTATTGCGCCGCAACCGGGTGTAATATTACATTGCATCTGCACATTCAAACCGCAACATCCTTCCGTATTGCTTATTCCCATGTCAATGGTAGGCGAGCCCGAAACAAGGATGTTATTTATGGTTTGCACACATGAGTCGCCGGCAGAATTAAACACAGTCATGCGCAGGCATAAATTGCCCACTACTGAGTTTACATATGCAAAGCTGGGGTTGGGTCCGCAACTTTGGAAAATAACAGTGCCGGTAGCGCAGTTGGTTAAACGCCAGCAATATTGGGTAATAGGGGAAACGGAACTGGCTGTAGCCTGGGCCAATATTGGCTTAGGGGCACAAGGTGAATTTTGTTGCAGGCTAACGCTGCATGTAATTTGAGCTTCGGAAAATAAAGCAAGGCAACAGCACAAGGTCACTAATAGTGAACGCATCAGGGGGTAATTTTTCTTCATCAAAATCTGAAAATAGAAAAAATCTCGGTTACAACATTAAATCTAAACTAAAGAGGAAAAAGGAGTGCCCATAGTTGCATTTAACAACCCCTGCTTTCCACATCTTACAAACATAATTATTTGCTTCGTTTTAGGGAATCCTAACAGGCCGGTGTAGATAGATTAGGCGATACTTACCTTATTATTAGCAAAGAGGCGGGTAAATTTGTGTTTATGACATTTGGTATAGCAAAGCTCAGTATCATTTCTTTACGTAAGGAACCTAACCACCAAAGCGAATTGGTTAGCCAACTTCTGTTTGGCGAAACATATGAAGTAATTATCCAGCAAGGCAACTGGATAAACATACGAAACACTTATGATGGTTATGAAGGCTGGATTGATGCTTCACAGCATGTTGAACTCAGCGCACGCGATCATTCCTTACAAAACGAATCGGTTTATTCAGTGGCGTTAGAATCAGCCTGTATTGCCTCCAGCGCATCAGCAAGTTGCGCTATTGTTGCGGGCAGCACCTTATCGGGTTTCGATGGCTTAAACTTTAAAATAGGAAAGGAGAAGTGGGTGTATAACGGGCAGGCGCTATTAGCTGAAACCGGTAAAAACAACAGTCTGTTAGAGAAAATTGCAGTGCGCTATATAAACGCGCCCTATTTATGGGGCGGGCGTTCTCCTTTTGGTATAGATTGTTCCGGTTTTACCCAGGTGGTTTATAAGTTTTTGAATACACCTCTACTGCGCGATGCTTATCAACAGGCCGAACAAGGAACAGTAATAAACTTCTTAGAAGAAAGTCAGCCCGGCGATCTGGCGTTTTTTAATAACGAGGAAGGGCGAATAATTCATGTTGGCATAATTTTAAAAGACCAACGCATTATACATGCCAGCGGCAAGGTGCGTATTGATAAATTGGACCACTTTGGTATTTATAACGCCGATACGAAAAAATACAGCCACCAGCTAAAGATTATTAAGCGGGTTTTATGAAGAAAAAGATAGCGGTTTTAACCGGGGCAGGTATAAGTGCTGAAAGCGGTATAAGAACCTTTCGCGATTCAAACGGGCTTTGGGAAGAACACCGCATTGAGGATGTGGCATCGCCTGAAGGTTGGTATCGTGATAAACAACTGGTGCTTAATTTTTATAACCAGCGCCGCCGGCAGTTATTGGAATGCAAACCTAACCGCGCGCACTATGCGTTAGCTGAACTGGAAGAAAAATACGATGTAACCATAATTACGCAGAATGTTGACGACCTGCACGAGCGTGGCGGCAGCACCAACATTATTCACCTGCATGGTGAGTTACTAAAGGCCCGAAGCACTTTTGATGAATCTCTGGTATATGACTGGGCAAAGGATATTAACCTTGGCGATAAATGTGAGCGTGGCGCGCAACTACGTCCGCATATAGTTTGGTTTGGCGAGGCTGTGCCTGAAATTGAACGAGCCGTGCCCATAGTGGCAAAGGCAGATATTTTTATTGTGGTAGGAACCAGCATGGTGGTATACCCCGCAGCGGGCTTAATTAACTACACCGGCTATGATACACCAAAATACCTTATTGACCCTAATGAGGTTGCAGTTCCGCGCATTCCGAATCTTACCGTAATTCAACAAGCTGCAAGCATTGGTGTAGATTTGCTGGTGAAAGAACTGCTGAAGCAGTAAAGAGTTACAAATGTTGAAAGCCTGGTACAAAAAGTACGCACTTAAATTTAAAAGCCCGGTATTAACCAGCCGCGGGCAAATGCAATATAAAAACGGTTATTACCTGTTATTAAGTGACGGGCATAGCACAGGCATTGGCGAATGCAGCTTTATTGAAGATTTAAGTGTAGATGACTTTAATACCTATGAAGCTAAGTTGCAGGAAGTGTGCGATGCTTTTGAGAATGGACAATTGGAACTTGAACATGATTTTTCAAAACATCCTTCCATAGCTTTTGGGTATGAAACGGCGCTATTGGATTATGAAAACGGAGGTCGTAAAATTCTTTATGAATCGGACTTTACCGAGGGCAAGGCCGGCATACCTATCAATGGATTAGTGTGGATGGGCGATAAGGACTTTATGCTACGCCAAATTCAGCAAAAGCTGGATGAAGGTTTTATCTGCATTAAAATAAAAGTAGGCGCTATAAACTTTGAGGATGAATTGCGCCTGCTGAGTTTTATACGCGAACAATTTCCGCCGGAGATAATTGAAATACGCCTGGATGCTAATGGAGGTTTTAATGCCACCGATGTGCACGAAAAACTAAAACGCCTGGCTGAATTTAAAATTCATTCTATCGAACAGCCGCTGAAGCCGGGTCAGTTTGAATTAATGCGCGAACTATGTGCTACCCCGGTTATTCCCATTGCTGTTGATGAGGAATTGATTGCTGCTCCTTTTGGGCAAAAAGCCGAAGTGTTGATTGATATTAAACCGCAGTATGCCATTTTAAAACCAAGTCTGCTTGGGGGCTATTCGGTTTGTAACGACCTTATTATGGAAGCCGGCATAAACAATATTGGTTGGTGGATTACCAGTGCGTTGGAATCGAACATTGGCCTTAACGCTATAGCGCAATGGACGGCAGTTTTAGATAGCCCCATGCACCAGGGCTTAGGCACAGGCAGCCTTTACGATAACAATGTAGAAAGTCCACTGTTTATTACGGAAGGAATGTTGGCGTATAACACTTCTAAAAGTTGGGGAGAGGTTTAGCAATGTTTACTATACCTTTTGATAAACTTGTGGATGATGAAGTAGTGAACATTGCCAGACAGAATATGGCAATAGAAAACCCTTCATGGAAGCAAACCATATGGCAGCTTATTGCCGATTGGTATAATCCCTCGGTTACACATATTGAGGTTCACACCTCAGGCTCAACAGGTACACCTAAAGCTATAAAACATAGCAAGAAGGCTATGATAAACAGTGCTATGGCTACTTGCCGGTATCTGCAATTAACGCCGGGTAACACTGCACTGCTTTGTTTGCCTGCCGGTAAAATAGGAGGTATAATGATGATTGTGCGCAGCATTGTGAATAGAATGCAATTGGTTTGTATTGAACCTTCTACAAATCCTATTGCGGCATTGCCCGACGATGTGAAGATTGACTTTGCTGCACTTACTCCAATGCAATTGTACCCTGTACAGAATTCCTATGAACTGTTCCGAAAAGCAGAAAAAATTGAATGTATTATTCTGGGCGGCAGTGAAATTCCGGCAGGTTTAACAGCTTCAATACAAAAAATGGCTAACCGTGTTTATGCCACCTATGGCATGACGGAAACAATCAGCCACATTGCTCTAAAGCGTTTAAACGGAAAAGCTGCCGAACAGTATTACTCCGTTTTAGACGGTATTGAGATGTCCGTAAACGAGCAGGATTGTCTGTTAATAAATGCGCCGGCCCTGGAAGTTGACAAATTGCAAACCAAAGATGTAGTTAGACTTTATGAGGGTAAACAATTGGATTGGTTGGGTAGATTAGATAATGTAATTAACACAGGGGGGCTTAAAGTTTACCCTGAGCAACTGGAAGAAACCATGCGTGGACAAATGCTGGTGCCTTTCTTTATTGCCGGTGAACCCGATGAAAAAACTGGGCAAAGAGTAGTATTAGTTATTGAAAAAGAGGTAATTACGGAAAAGGAGTTTAAGCTACTCACTGATTATCTGCATACTATTCAACCCCACATACGGCCAAGGGAATTACTGTTAGTTCCGCGTTTTGTTAAAACGGCAAATGGCAAGCTTAAAAGGAGGGAAACCCTACAGGCTGTGGAAAGCCGTATTCCTCTTTAATAATCTGAAATTCAGTGATTTTTGCAAGTTTTTTCGGTAAAGAATGATATATTTGTCATCGAACGGTGTAAATATGTGTATACAATTCACGGCAAGCTGTTGGTTTCAGTTTGTTTTGTAATCATTTTCACTTATATTTGCGCTCCCAAATTCAAAAAGAAGTCATGAGTAAAGTATGTGAATTGACAGGTAAGCGCCCTTTATTCGGCCATTACGTTTCTCACTCGAACCGTAAGACCAAGCGCAAGTTTTTACCTAACCTTAAGAAGAAAAGATTCTTCATTCCTGAGTTGGATGAATGGATTGAATTAAAGGTTAGCGTATCTGCCCTGCGCACCATCAACAAAAAAGGTATTTACAACTACCTGAAAGAGTTGAACCAAAAAGGTGATATTAAATTAAACTAATCTAAGAAAAGAAAGGCGTTATGGCTAAGAAGAGCAAAGGCAATCGCATACAGGTTATTCTGGAGTGCACCGAGCAAAAAGCTTCGGGCGTTCCCGGCATGAGCCGCTATATGACCTATAAAAACCGTAAAGTAACTACGGAGCGTATTGAACTGAAAAAGTACAATCCGTTTTTGAAGAAAGTAACTGTTCACAAAGAAATTAAATAAGGAAACTCATGGCAAAGATTTCGAAGAACGCGAGAACTGACCGTCAAACCGCTGTAGGTTCAAAAGACTACGTTAAGGTTATAAAGGCTGTTAAAGGCAAAACCAATAACTACTCATTCCTTGAGAAAATCGTTCACAAGGACAAGGTGCAGGATTTTCTGGCCGGTAAAGAGTAATTTATTTGAAGATATTCTAATACAAAGCATCTTTCGGGAAGAGAGGTGCTTTTTTGTTTTTAAGCCTTTTGCATTAACAAGGCATTCAAAAAAAACTGTATGGGGTTATTTGATTTTTTTACCAAAGAGAAGAAGGAAGACCTTGATAAAGGGTTGGAGAAAACCAAAGAAGGTTTCTTCTCTAAAATCTCGCGTGCTATTGCCGGCAAAAGCAAGGTGGATGATGAAGTGCTCGATAACCTTGAGGAAGCCCTTGTTTCTGCCGATGTAGGTTTAAATACCACCATTAAAATAATTAAGCGCATTGAAGAGCGCGTAGCCCGCGATAAGTTTGTTTCAACCACAGAGCTTAATGCCTTAATACGTAATGAGATTGAAGGCATACTGGCAGAAAACAAAAATGTTGATCAACAGAGTTTTGATACACCTGCAGGCGTAAAACCCTATGTAATAATGGTGGTTGGCGTTAACGGCGCAGGTAAAACTACCACTATTGGTAAACTGGCGCATCAGTTTAAGCAAAATGGTAAAAAAGTATTAGTAGGTGCCGGCGATACTTTCCGTGCAGCAGCTATTGATCAACTTGAAGTTTGGGCTAATCGTGCTGATGTAGAAATAGTGAAAAGCCAAATGAATGCTGACCCTGCCTCAGTAGCTTTCCAGGCTGTAGAGCGCGGCGTTGCTACCGGTGCTGATGTAATTTTAATTGATACTGCAGGCCGATTGCATAACCGCGTAGACCTTATGAACGAGTTAAGCAAAATACGCCGTGTAATGCAAAAGGTAATACCTGATGCACCACATGATGTTCTCTTAGTGCTTGATGGCTCAACCGGGCAAAATGCCATTGAACAGGCAAGGCACTTTACTGCGGCAACACAGGTAACCTCGTTAGCAATTACCAAATTAGACGGCACGGCAAAAGGTGGTGTAGTCCTTGGTATATCCGATCAATTCCATATACCGGTAAAGTACATTGGTGTAGGAGAGCAGATTGATAAACTACAGGTGTTTAATAAAAAGTTGTTTGTAGAGAGTTTGTTTAAAGGCGCCGGCGCATAATAAGCGATAGTTCCTTTTACGTGATGACACAGATGGATATATCGGTGGAATCAATTGTGTTTAAATCTGTGTAATCAATGAAGTAATGAAGACGAAGCGATTAAAGAAAGATAAGGTTAGTGTAATTACACTTGGCTGTTCCAAAAATTTAGTGGATAGCGAGGTAATGATGAATCAACTACAGCATGGCGGTTATGATGTTAAACATGATAAATGGAGTAAAGAGCGCAACATTGTAATTGTAAATACCTGCGGATTTATTGACCGCGCTAAGGAAGAGAGCATAAACACCATAATGGATTATGCCGAAGCCAAAAGCAAAGGCAAAATTGAGAAATTGTATGTTACCGGTTGTCTTTCGCAGCGCTATAAGGATAACCTGGAACAGGAAATACCTGAAGTGGATGCCTTCTTCGGCACCATGGAGTTGCCCCGCCTGCTTAAAACATTAAAAGTAGATTACAAGCATGAGTTGATTGGTGAGCGCTTATTGAGCACGCCTTCGCACTATGCGTACATGAAGATATCGGAAGGTTGCAATCGCACCTGTTCGTTTTGTGCCATTCCCTTAATGCGTGGTAAACACATATCGCGCCCAATTGAGGAGTTGGTGGATGAAGCAAAGAAGTTGGCGGCTAAAGGTGTAAAGGAGTTAATGCTTATTGCGCAGGAGTTAACCTTTTATGGTTTGGATATTTATAAAAAGCGCCGTTTACCTGAGCTGTTGGCAGAACTGTCAAAAGTAGAAGGTATAGAGTGGATACGCCTGCACTATGCCTACCCGGCACAGTTTCCTATGGAAATTATTGATGCCATTGCCGATAACGAAAAGGTGTGTAATTACCTTGATATGCCTTTGCAGCATGCCAGTGACGAAATTTTAACTGCCATGCGCCGCAATATTACTAATGCACAAACGCGGGAGTTGATAGAGAAAATTCGCAAGTGCATTCCTGATATTGCCATCCGCACAACCATGCTGGTTGGCTACCCTAATGAAAGCGAGCAGAATTTTGAAGACCTTAAATCGTTCATTAGCGACATGCGTTTTGAACGTTTAGGAGTGTTTACCTACAGCCATGAGGAAAGCACCAGGGCGCATAGTGCTGAAGATAATATAAGCGCTGAAGTAAAAGGCGAGCGTGCTGCAGAATTGATGAGCATACAGGAGGATATCTCCCGCGAATTGAATGAAAAGAAAGTAGGCAAGACTTTTAAAGTTTTATTCGATAGAAAGGAAGGCGGCCACTTTATTGGCAGAACAGAATATGACTCTCCCGAAGTGGATAACGAAGTATTGGTAGATGCCAAAAGCCAGTACGTGCGCGTTGGTGATTTTGCCAATGTTAAGATTACCCGTGCAGAGGAGTTCGACCTATATGGTGAAATAGTATAGATATTTCATTAGCATATATGTAGCCATTTTCTACTTTCGCCCTGTGCGGAAAATTGTCCCGTTTCTGTTTCTTGCTGTAATTCTATTGCACACCACAGGTGTTCACTTTTTCTTTTATGGCACGCAGCTAAAGTTAAAGTCTGATGTGCAACGCATTTTACAGTCTTCTGACACTGAAAAATTAGAAGAGCTACATTTTTCTGTCGCAGAATTTGATGCGCTTTTGAAGGCCAATACCTTGTTTGATGAGTTTAGGGTTGGTGATGAACTGTACGACTTAAAGAGTATAGAACGCCATGGAAACACTGTTATAGCGCATGTGTTGCACGATACGGAGGAAGAGAGTCTTCTAAATATTTTTGCCTCTCTTTTTGAAAAAAATAGTTCCTCAAAAAGTACCGGCAGTAACGTTGAGGATAACAGCCTGCCTGAGTTTACTATACAACAGATTTGTTTCGTATTTGCTCAGCCAATCGATGTCATCAGTATTCAACCTTACAACTCTTCGCTGTTGAGCGGAAATCTCCAGCATTTCTGTCCCCCACCTGATTTTAGAGGCTAACATTTTTCTTTAAAGCCGGCTATCTATACAGAATAGTGCATGGCTGTACGCCTTTATTACCCAATCCTAATTTTTAAAAAAATGAAACATACTTTATTTTTTCTGGCTATTATTTTATCAGGTTGTGTCGTAGCGCAGAATGCTGATACAACAGTAAATGTCAGCGAGGTTGTAATATCAGCCAATCGCTTTGAAACACCCCGAATTAATGTTGCACAACAAATTGAAGTTCTTGGTAAGGAAAGAATTGAATTGATGAACGCCCCTACCACAGGAGATTTGTTAATGCAAAGCGGATACGTTAACGTGCAAAAAAGCCAGCAAGGCGGTAGCAGTCCGGTAATGCGTGGTTTTGAAGCCAGCCGTGTTTTATTGGTGGTTGATGGTATACGCATGAATAACATTATTTACCGTGCAGGTCATTTACAAAATGTTATAACACTTGATGGTGGGGTTATGGACCGGGTGGAGCTTCTTTTCGGGCCATCATCCTCTATGTTTGGCAGCGATGCATTAGGTGGTGTTATGCATTTTATAACGCGCAAGCCCCAATTGGCAACCGGCGATAAAAAGGTAGAAGTTCATGGCAATACCTTTATGAGGTATAACTACGCTAATACCGAAATTACCCCGCATCTCGATTTTAATATAGCCACCCACAAGTTCGCTTCACTAACATCTGTAACCTTCAGCAACTTTGGTGATTTAAAGCAAGGCAGAAAGCGCAATTTTTTAAACGATATGCCCGGAACTGATTTTATATGGAACCGGAATTTTTATGTGCGCCGGTTTGGAGACGTAGATTCTATTGTGGCCAACGCTGACCCCAGTATTCAGCGCGGTAGCGGCTATAAGCAATATGACATTATGCAGAAGTTTCTGGTTCAGCAAAATGATAATATAAGTCACCTGATCAACGTTCAGTTCAGCAATAGCACCAATGTTCCCCGTTATGATCGGTTAACAGACCTTAGTGGAGGAAAGCTTAAAACAGCAGAATGGTATTACGGGCCACAAACACGTGTGTTGGCCTCTTACGAGTTTCGATACCTGAACCAGGGTGGCGCAATTGATGAAATTAAGGCTAACCTCAATTACCAGTATGTAATTGAAAGCCGCCATAACCGCGATGTAAACAAGCGTTTCAGAACAGATAGGGTTGAAAAAGTGCATGTGCCTGCCTTCTTCGTTCACTTACGTAAAACCATAGGCAATAACAATATAACAGCCGGTATAGACGGACAGTTTAATATGCTTAAATCTACCGCAGAACAACGCGATGTTATTGTTGATACTGCCAAAGCAGCTACCACACGTTACCCTGATGGCAAAAACAGCATGAACAGTATTGGTGTGTTTGCTACGCATTCTTACAATTGGAACAACACCATTATTATCAGCGAGGGCTTCCGCTATAATTATGTTGGCCTAAGCAGCCAGGTTGATAGTAACCTTACTTACCGCTTAACTTTAGGTAATGTAAAGCAAACACATCATGCTTTAAGCGGAAATATTGGTGTTGTTTTTAATACCCGTTATGGATTTCGTGCGGCCCTTAATGGCTCCACCGGTTTCCGCGCCCCTAATGTAGATGACCTTGTAAAGATATTTGAATCAGCTGCAGGCAGTGTAATTGTGCCTAATACTAAGCTTAAGCCGGAATACACGTTTAACGGAGAGTTGACATTAAGCCAAACCTTTGCTAAGCGCGTTACTATAAGCGCTACCGGTTTTTACACCTATTTTAAAAATGCAATTGTAACTGATAAGTTCCAGTACGAAGGTCAGGATTCCATCGTTTATGATGGTGTGTTGAGCCAGGTTTTGGCCAGTCAGAATAAAGGCAAAGCGTTTATAGCGGGTGCAGGTGTGCAATTGGATGCACACATTACGAACTGGTTCAGAGTGTATGGCACCTTTAACTTTACCCATGGTCGCGTAATAGGCGATACCACTATCGTAAATGCTGATTCTACTACATCCGTAATTAAGGACCTGGACCCGCTGGATCATATTCCGCCGATTTTTGGTAAAGCAGGGGTTGAGTTCAGCTATAAGAACTTTGGCGCTAACCTGTTTGTGCTTTACAACGGTAAAAAGCGTGTAGAGCAATATGGTGGGGGAGAAGATAACATACAATACGCTACACCTTACGGTATGCCGGCCTGGATGACCTTTAACATTCGCGCTAACTACAAGGTAACAAAGAGTTTTGGTGTTGAGGTTGGCGTAGATAACCTGTTGGACACAAATTACCGCGTATTTGGCTCGGGAATAAGCGGCATGGGCCGTACTTTCTTTGTAACACTTAGGGGCAACTTCTAAATAATTCTACCCGGCTATGCACGTAAGGGGCATAGCCGGGTTTTTATTGCTTTTAGTATTTACCCCGATTTCCTATTTTCGGGGCTTCATGCGCAGGTTTCTGTATTTATTATTCTTACTGCCGGTGTTAACTTATTTGCTGGGTTACCAGCTTATATTTTATGCCACACAACAAGGTATCAGAAATGAATCGGCCGGTATTGTTGCTGCATTAGCTTTAGAAAATACAGATGTTTTCCATTTTACAGCCGGGGAATTTGCTGCCTTGGACAGGCCTGAAGGCGATGACCGTGAACTGCGTATTAACGGTGATTTATACGATATAAAAGTTATTGAGCGTGATGGTAACGTTGTTACAGTATATGCTTATGCTGATAAGGCCGAAACAGGCCTGGTTAGCAGGTTTTTGACCTGGCTGGAACGTGAAAGCGGTAGCAATAAATCCTGCCACAACTACAGCCTTAACGGCTTTGTTGCCGATATAACCATTACGCAAATAAGTATTCCATCTTTTTCAGAGGTTAAAGTTGAGTGTTCTCATTCATATCAATTTTTAATAACTCAAAGCTGCGTTTCTAAATCTACTCCTCCTCCTGATTTAGCTTAAGAGCTTTCTCTCTATTCTCCCTTTTTTAATTGTATAGTGGTGCATGCACAAGCCTGCCCATAATTTCCTGTATGGATAAGAAAATCCTGTTTTTAATTTTTTCGGTCATTATATGGTCCTGCGCTGCAGCACAAACCGATACTCTTGAAGGAGAGTTTAAGGAAGTGGTAGTTACGGGCCTTAAGGAAAGCCGTTTGAAGGAAACGGTGGTTAACATACAACCGCTTACCACAACTGAAATGCGCGAAAAAGGCGCTTTTAATATCAGTGAAGGCCTTAGCAAGATACCGGGTGTAAGCCAGCTATCTACCGGCCTGGCAATATCTAAGCCCGTAATCCGCGGTATGTATGGCAACCGTATTCTGGTTTTGCTATCAGGTTTGCGGTTTGATAACCAGCAATGGCAGGATGAGCATGGCATGGGCCTAAGCGATATTGGTATAGACAGGGTAGAACTTATTAAGGGGCCAATGGCCGTTTTATATGGAACCGATGCTGTTGGCGGCCTTATAAATGTTATAGAAGAACAGCGCGCTGAAGAAGGAAAGTTAATGCTTGAGTTCAACACACGCTTTCACTCCAACACTTTGGGCACTTCAAACGATTTTGGTATTAAAGGTTACCGCAATAACAAGTGGTGGCGCGTGCGCCTTGGTGGCGAAAGCCATGCTGATTACAGCGATGGGGCCAATGTAAGGGCGCTAAACTCGCGTAGTGATGGTGTTTATTTTAAAGGTACTTTCGGGATACAGAAAGGGAAATGGATAAGTGAAAATAACTACCATTTTTCCCGCAACGATTTCGGGTTTATTATGAACGACATTCTGGACTTTATGAAGCCCGATGCGCGTTACACCCGTAAATTAAATGGGCCTTTCCATATTGTAACGCTTAACGTAGTAAGCAGCCGTAACAAGGTAAACCTGAAGAACTCTTTGCTGAAACTTGATGCAGGGTTTCAATCCAATTCAAGAATGGAAAATGAGGGAGGAGGGAAGATATCGCTGAATATGCTTTTAAGCACGGTGCTTTACCATTTAGAATGGATTAAGCCTGTGAGCAATAACCTTGAAGTTATACTTAGTCAAAACACCAGCTATGAAAACAACACCAACTTTGGTGGGCGTAAAATTGTGCCTGATGCGCATATGCTGGAAGGCAGCCTTGGTGGTTTCGTAAAGTATAACTCAGGTAAAGTTGTGGTTGAAACCGGTGCCGGCATTAACAACCGTTGGATAAAAACGCTTTTAACTCCTTTAGTTAACTCACCGGATAAGGGTAATAACATTACTCCGTTTTCACGTTTCAGAACATCCTTTAATGCACTAACGGGCGTTGCTGTAAATCCATTGGAAGGGCTAAATATTAAAGTAAATGTAGCTACCGGCCTTCGAGCCCCTAACCTTGCTGAACTTTCATCTAATGGTTTAAGAGAAGGAACTTTCCGCTACGAGATAGGGGATATGCATCTGAAAAATGAGCAGAACCTGAATATTGATTTAAGTATCAATCATTCAACTCCCTGGTTTAGTTATGCACTAAGCGGTTACGTAAGCATGTTTGATAACTTTATTTACATAACCCCAACTGCAGAAGATTACCTTGGGTTTAGAATTTACCGCTACAAGCAGCAGAATGCCATTTATACCGGTGCAGACGGAGAAGTTGAATTCACACCACAAGGCCCGGTTAAAGGTTTGGCCTTTAAACTTGCGGGCTCATACATTTATACCAAAGGCAAAAATGGAGAATACATTCCGTTTACACCTGCTCCAAAATTATCACCGGGTATAGCCTACCAACGGAGCATAAGCAATGTGGTGCAGGGCTTTTTTGTGCGCACCGGTTTTGATTATGTATTTGCACAAAACCGTACCGCTCCTGAAGAAATTGCCACCCCGCGTTATTACCTGATGAATGCTTCCATAGGGTCAACCTTTGTTATGAAGCGGTTAAAGCTAATGGTAAGTGTGGTAGGCAATAACCTGCTTAACGCGGTTTACTACGACCACCTTTCGCGCCTTAAGGAGTTCGGGATTAACAATATAGGGCGAAACATAACAGTTAATATCTCATTACCAATAACCATTAATTATTTAAAAACCAAAACAAAACAGTAAAATGAAAAAGTCTCTTTTTTCTCTTGCGGCAGTAGCCGTGTTGTTTGCAGCGCTTGTTAACTTTTCTTCTTGCGAAAAAGACGAAGGCAAGTTACCTGCTATTTCTTTTAAAACAGGTGCAGGTTATACCTCAGCTGATAAAACCGTTAACAGCGGCGATACCGTTGTTGTGGGTATTAATGCCAACAAAACAGAAGGCGAAGACATTCTGAAAACATTGAACATTTCAAAAAGCGTAGATAATGGCGCCAGCACCACTGTACAGAACATTACTATACCATCTGCACAGGAAGATATTTATTCAGGCGACTTTAACCTGATTGCAGGTGCAGCCGGCCATACTGAAAAATACAGCTTTACGGTTTCTAACCGCGATGGCCTTACCAATACAGTAAGCTTTACCCTTACGGTACAGTAGTTTCAGGCTGTTTAAGTATAAAAAAGCCACCCCAAAAGGGTGGCTTTTTTATTGGTATGACCCCGGTTATTGTAAATTAAGATTAAGCGGTGTTTATTTGTTGCAGATGAGGTCCATTTCGGCACGCCCCTTTTTTAAGATTTATGTAGCGCTGGGCGCCTTCTTTTTCATTCTTTTCAGCAGTACCATAGGGTATATCGTTATTGAAGGATATAACTTCCTTGATGCCCTTTATATGACCGTAATAACCTTAGCTACGGTGGGTTATCATGAAGTGCAACCCCTTAGCCGGGCAGGGCAGGTTTTTACCATAGTGGTTATTCTGGTAAACATTGGCGCTTTTACCTATTTCTTAACCCAAATTTCCAGTTATTTCCTGGATGGAGAATTTCAACGCACCTATAAACTTTACAAAATGAAGAATGCTATAGCGGAGTTAAAGGGCCACACCATTATTTGCGGCTTTGGACGCAATGGCCGTGAAGCTGCAAAACTGTTGTTTGAGCGCGGTCAGCCTTTTGTGGTAATTGAGCATACTCCTTTCAGGCCTGAATATGTAAGTTTTGAGGTGAAGTATTACCTGCAGGATAATGCAACGCGCGATGAAGCATTACAGCAGGCCGGTATTGAAAGGGCAGGAGCGCTGTTATCTACTTTACCTGATGATGCCGATAACCTATTTGTGGTGCTCACCGCCAGGGAAATGAATAAGGAGATGAAAATTATTAGCCGCGCTTCGCAGGATACTTCGGTAAGAAAACTAAAAACTGCCGGTGCCAATAACGTTATTATGCCCGATAAAATTGGCGGAGCGCATATGGCTTCTTTGGTAATAAGCCCGGATGTAAAGGAGTTTATTGATTTAATGACTGTTCAAACTACTGACCAGTTTTCAATTAAGGAACTGGAAGTAAACAGAACTATCTCCTTAGGCGAATTAGATGCATGGAGCAAAACCGGTGCAACTGTTTTAGGCGTTAAAACTTCACACAGCGATTTCGCACTGAATCCGCAATCGGCTACAATTATTCGCCCCGGTAATAAGATGGTGGCTATGGGCAGTAAGCAGCAATTAGATAAGCTGTCTGCCCTGCTTATCGGATAATAACCAGCTTACCGAAACCCTTCTTAAAGTACTTATCGTAGTTCTGGCTCATTTGGTCCATGTTCTTATCATCTAAACGCGTAGTAACGCGGTAGAAGTAAACGCCGTTAGCCAGTAAATCGCCGTATTCATCGCGGCCGTCCCAGGTGTATTCTGATATATTACGGCCAATGTGTAAAGGGCCAAGCTCTTCCTTCTTAATTTCCTTTACTACGGTGCCTTTAATGGTCATAATTTGTATGCGCATATAATCGGGCACCTCGCTACCGGTTATGGTAAATATAAATTTGGTGGCAGTAGTAAACGGATTAGGGTAGTTCAGCACGTTTGTAATCATAGGCTTATTAATTACTTCAAAGCCTATTTTATAATCGTAGAAAGTAAAGCCTTCGTAACGGTCCTGGCTGCTGCTGTGGTTGCTGCTACGGTCACTGTCTTTAATAATCAATTCATACTTGCCGTCTAGTTGGAATGTAGGCTTAAACTCTATTTGTGCGCGGTTGCCTGCTGCAAGGTTTGTAGAATCAGCAGGGTAAAACTTCATAATTATATCATCAAAGTTTACACGCACCGGGTTAGCTTCTCCCGGGTATTTCATATACACATTAATAAGCGAGGTATCGTTTAATGCAAGGTATTTGTTCTCATCCTTAAGCGTTATCACAATATTAGGTTTGGCAGATACTATATCGCCATTAAAGATATGCTGGCCATCAAAGGTTACATCAAGCAGCGGATTAATTTTATCGCCCTGGGTATTAAAGTTCAACTCAGCAAAGTTATTGAAGTGGTATTGCTCTATCTGGTCCTCATGCGGATTAGCTTCTACAATAATTTTATTGGTGCCCTCGTACGTATTGCTGTTTATGTTTTTACTGTAACTCAATATAAGGGTATCTAAACCCGGCAAAGGGCTATGTCTTATTTCACTTACCGTATTATTAAACTGTGCATCGCGTATAGTGTACTTAGTCAGCATACTATCCATAGGTTGGTCAGTAATGCTTTCAAGTGCAACTTCCAGTTTCAAATCGCCGCCCATAGGTACATTATCGGTAAAGCTGAAATGTGCCGCTGGGTTAATAGCAGCTTCGGGAGCCTTTTTATAAAGTATTCGCCAGTATTGTAATTGCGTTGGTGTTCTAAGGCTATCATCCCGACTGTGCAGGCGCAAGCGCAGATAAGGGTATTGCTGCGCGCTTACCGTGTTCAACAGGTTATCCGGGTTAATTGTGGAGAATAGCACTGTTTCCAGCCCGGTATTGGTAACACCTATAACATCCACATAGCTGGTGTCCTTTGTAGTTCCTTCAAGGCTTTTCAATTTAAAATGCATGCTTCCCCATTCCATAGCAGGGCCAATTTTAGGAGAGGTAAATTGACCCTCATACCATAAACCCGTAAAGTCAATGGAAGCATCAATAGGAGTGTAATCATTATGGTACTGCAGCGTGCTTACAAAGCCGTTATTGCCCTTCTGCGTAAAATAAATAAATGGGCTGTTAATCTGCCCGCTTTTAAACGTAAGCGCCGGAAAGTTCAAGCTTGTTAATGTAGCCACTAAGGTGGTATCCCAGTTTACGTAATTATTCGTCATGTTATTGTCCGAATAAACCAATACATAAAAACCATCAGGTATGGAGTCTACGAAATTTTTAATCACCTGGCTCCACGGCTGGTTTAATGAAGGATGTGTGCCTATAGTAGCAAAATCAAATCCGTATTGTAAATAGTATTTGCCCAGGCAATGGAAATTCCCAAACTTATCTCCCCAGTTATCACCACCGCTTGGCTGTTGGTTTAGGCTATACCAGGGCAAACCGGTAACGTTATCTATTACCGCAAAGGTTACCCCTTGGTTAAAGCCGCAACTACCCATACGGTATCGGTGCATATCGTAGTTGTTATAGTTCCAGCCCATTTGCGCTGAAGGCAAACTGCCGCCAACGGCATCGGCAATACCGGTTTTTACATAAATATTATTTACTGAAGGAGGGAACTTAAATATACGGTCGTTGCTATCAAGGCGAATATTCAGATACTCGTCTTTCTGCCACTGATATAAATGCGATTGGTTCCACCCCGGATACTCATGCGCCAAATAAATAAAGGAGCTATAGCGCCATTTGTTGTTGCCTGTGATGGAAACGCGCCAGTAATAAACTGTGCTATCTTTAAACGTAAGGCTTGGCTGCCAGTGTAAAACCCCGCCCACCTGTGCAATATGGCCGGTTTCAAGGGGCGCTAAAAACTTCTCAGAAGTATCAATCTGGAAAGTGTAATCGCGATAAGGGGCAAAAGGGTTTACGGTAGAAGCCTTTAAAATTATTCCCTGTTGAGAGTCAATGGCAAACTCAAACGGATAAATAGGTATTACCTCATCGCTTTGAATAATAATGCTAACCGGTATAGTTAAACCATTATTGTTTTCGGTCATTTCATTTATCTCAAAGTCCGCATCTACATAGGGGCTGAATTGATTCTCACCATAACCTAAATCACCTATTTGGGTAGGCATAACAAAAGTCACAGTATCCTTGTAGTATGGTGCCGGAATTACTTTTTTATAGAAGAAAGGAACCGCATTATTGTTGGCATCAAACACGGTGCGGGTCATGGTTACTGAAATACTGTCGTCAATAGCACGGCCCAGGTTGGTTACTTCAAGTTTTACTTCAAATGAATCAATTGCCGGTGTAACTGTTGATGGATTAAAGAACAAAGATGATTCTTCAATAGCATAATCCGGTTCGGCATATTGGTTCAGCTGTAAGGCAGGGTCGCCATGCAGTGTCATTTCGTAACTCACCATCATGTCATAGTCTGCATTGCCGCAGCAATTCACCATGCGGTTAAATGCGCCGTGCACTACATCGCCAAAGGGTTTGTTGTAGCGGCTTTTGCTTAACTCACTATATACAAAAGTGGTAAAGTGGTCAAGATTGCTTGAGATAGACAAGCTGGTAGTGGCCATAAAGGCAATAGCGCCTTTATCCGGAGGAAATACGAAGCGTTCACTATAACCGCTGCCGTTGCTGTGTATTAAACCTGCAAAACAGCCGTTACTTAGTATAACCGGGTATTTGCCAAAGTTGGTGTAGTTCTCCGGCTCATCAATGCTGAAGTCAAAAGCACTTGTAGCGGAGTGGCCGAAGAAAGTAATAAGCGATACACCCTCATTTATTTTGCCTTTTATAATAGCAGATTGCGACTGATCAATAGGAGCATTGGTTTCTTTATAGAATGAGGTTACATGCGCTCCCCAGTTTTTATCTTCAACAGTATCGGCATAGTGCTCAAGGTAGCTTCTGAAAACTGTCTGTTCGGTGCTGCCCGTACCACCGCCAAAATGCAATACTTGCTTCTGCCATTCCCATTCACTTGGCTTAACAGGGTTAACGCCCGGGTGATATACTATCTGCCTGTTTTCATATTCAGTCATCTTTGTCAGATAGTCCTGAACCTGTTGTGGGTTTTGTGCAGCTAAACGGCCAATAGAAACCACCATGGAATCGCTGCTGCGTGTTGCAGCAAGAAGATTATCGGAACCGGGATAGCCAAAGGTTGGTACCAGGTCTAAATTAAACTGCGACCCTGTAGCCCGCTTTAAAGGAGGGCTCTCAATAGCTTTACCGGCAAGGAAAACATACTTCGGTTTATTACTCCATGTAGAATGTGCCCACTGTATAAAGTTGCGTAGCGCTAAAGGCGATTTGCGAACACCATAGCTAAACTGATCGTATAACGCTTCTACATTAACCAAAGTAGCCTGAAATTTACCATTGGTAATATTGTCATCAATATCGCGGTAAGCGCGGTAGGCCTCTACCGGGTTATTGCCGTTTAAATCGTATAAAGATGGATTTGAGAGAATTACATAATCCCCCTGTTTATTGATAGCGCCGAAGTTTTCGAACACTACGCCCTCCATGCTGTTTACTGTTTTAAAAGAAGTCGCATCTCCGCTAAACAAAACCAATTCGCGGGGCTTAGAGGAAGCCGGTAATACAAATTTTAAAGGACTTGAGCCCGCCGATTGTGTACTGCGTATAAGAAGACCGTTCGTTATGTCATATAATACCGGAACCTGCCCGTTATCATTAAAGTTGGTTATCTCAATATACTTCTTGTTGGCATCAGCGGCTATTATAAAGTAGAAGTTATTCTTGTTCTGAAAATTGAAATCTCTCGGGTAAGAAACCTCATTCATGTAAACCACATTCTGCCTGAAACTGGTGGCATTATCAACTGTGCTGTACTGCACCGTATTGTTGCCGCTATTTAACTGGCTTAAAGCAATGTTTTGCTCTACACGCACAAGGTTAAACTTAGCGCCTGCAAAAAAGTGGATGTTGTTTCCGTTAAATACGATGTTTACGTTATGCCCTTCGTTGCTGTTAGTTGCGTAAACTGATTTAAACACTGCTGGCGGGCCGCTGCTAACTACATTAGGCGTGTTTAACGTATAACTTTGATTGGTTACCTGTCCGTTACCTGAAATGCTACCGAAAAACTGCGCGTTGGCAAAGCCTTCGCCTTCGTCGTAAAGCGACTTATATACTTCATCGGTGCCTACACTTAAATAGCGGCCATCAAAAAAACTGTTGGTTGATAATTGGCGCACTGTAGAGATGTAATACTGCTCCTTTGCCGGAGGGCTTAACAGGTTATTCTGAATTTCAGAAATGCGCAGGTTGGCTGCATTTCTACGGGTTAAATAGTAAACTGAGGTGTCAGTAAATAAACTGAAATAGGGATGAGGTTGTAAAGCGCCATCCTTATAAAGCATGCTGTCTACATCACCAATGTTTTTCTTGCCGTAAAAGTCAATGTAATCGTTGGCGGCAAGTGTGCTGCCACTGGCTGAAACATAAATAGGCACCTGTTGGCCGTTATGGTAAATAGCCCACTGATCTTTAGGCGTAACACCAGCTGCGGCATCATACGATGCTAAAACTGAAAACGGAACACGGTAAATGCCGTCTTCCGAAACTTTAATTTTATAGTGAACTGCATTGTAGTCAATCCATTCATTACCGAAAGGCTGTGCCTTAGCTGCAATAAATCCAATAAGTCCGCACAATGCAAGTAAAACTTTCCTCATCCGCTATTCCTTTTGCTTCTTATTGATATCAATCCTCACTGAAATAACATGTGAATAGAGACCGGCTCCATCTTCTTTATCCTTAATGGTGGTAAGGTTGGTTAAGGCATAATCTAATGATACAATTTTAACATGTATGCCAGCGCCCAAATTAGGCGATACTATAAAACGTTTCTTGCCTAACTCATCAGTAGCACGTTGTAAATTGCCTACACCGGTGCGAAGGCAAACGTCAATATCCTTAGCCGCAACGTATTTTAATTCAAGGCCGGCAGTCATATCAATACTTACCGGTTTAGCAGAAACTAATACATTACGTCGGCCATCGGTAGTTAAGGCAAAGTTCAATTCAGGGGTAATAAAGAATTTGTTTTTGATGTTAGCCTCGTATGCTGCACCCAGTGTAAATACAGGGGCAGTAATCTCAAGGCTGTTTTTAGGCAATTCGTTATTGGTTTGAAGCAATACCTGCTTTTCAGCGTCGCTAAATGTAATGTTCCAGGCATTGAAGGTGCTGGTTACATCGCGGGCCATTAAGCCAAAGCGCCATTGTTTATAACGGTATTGCAGACCCGCATCTATACCAAAACCATAAGCCTTTGCGAACTTGCCTATTTGGCGGTAAATAATTTTGGCACTACCACCAATGCTCAGGCCTTTTACCGGCAGCATTTGCGAGTAATGAAACATAAAGGCATAGTCGGCAGCACTAAAACTGCTTATCTTGCTATAATCAATACTTCCATCGGGTTGCACAAGGAATAAAGTATTCGGTATATCATCTACCCCAAAACGAAAGAAGGAGAAGCCGATAACCCGTTTTTTCTGTTGCACCGGTACGGCTACAGATACATAATCATACTTGGCTATACCCGCAAAATACTCGGAGTGCATAATACCTACCTGGAAGGTGTTATTGATATTAACCAGGCCGGCAGGGTTGTAATAGTTGGAGTAAACATCTCCGGTAGTAGCTACCTGTGCGTTGCTCATAGCCAGGCCACGCGCGCCTACACCAACACTTAAAAACTCATTGCTGTATTTGCGTACCACCTGGGCCTTTGTGCCCATTGCCAATAAAACGGTTAACAGAAGTAAAACGGTTCCTTTCTTCATACTTTAATTATCCCTTCAGAATTTGCTGCCAGCTATAACGCAATACAAGGTCCATATTGTGTAAAGCCGTCAGAAATTGACGTTTCTCTTTTACGGAAAACTCTGTTTTTGTTACCATGCCGTAAACACGGTTAAGCCCGAAAACTATGCTTTCCAAGTCATCGAACAAAACCAGGAACCTTCGCTGCTTAAAAAAGTGAAACCTTTTTAAATACTCCTGCTTTTGCCCTTCTAAAGAAAGCGAATCAAAGTAATTCTGCAAAACCTGCTCATCCGCCTTATCCACTAAATCATAAAATTGGTGGCAGATATTCTGGTCATACAACAAAATTTGCCTGTCCAGCATCAATTCTACAGCTATATGTGCCAATACTGATAACCTTAGCCTGGTCCTGTCTAGGCCGGCCTCTGTAAAAGATTGCGTAAAGGCCTGCTGCTGTTGCATGAACAGGGGCGAATTGTGAAACTTTTTATCCCCTTCATAATGGGCTAAAACCCCTTTGCGCACCCAACCCAGGTTGGCATCCACTGGTTCAATGGAGTTTTTAACCAATGAGTTATAAATCTTTGAAAAACCGCTGGTTAAATCAGGAATGCCCAATGCTGCAACAAACAATGGGTTGTTAGCAGGCATTTCGGTATAATAGTGCGATAGAAAGTGCATTCTGATATATTTGCGCAAATTAGTAAAGAGGAAATAAAGGGACAAGCCAATGGGATTTGTAGACGAACTGAAATGGAGGGGTATTTTGCACGATGTAATGCCGGGAACCGACGAATTGCTGAATAAAGGCATGGTTACGGGGTATATTGGCTTTGACCCTACTGCTGATTCGTTACACGTTGGCCATATGATGCAGGTTATGACGCTGCTGCATTTTCAAAAGGCAGGCCATAAGCCTATTGCCCTGGTTGGCGGTGCTACCGGCATGGTTGGCGACCCTACCGGCAAAAGCGCGGATCGGAATTTGCTTACCCCCGAGGAGGTAAATTACAACCTGCAGTGTATAAAAAAGCAGCTCGAAAAGTTCCTTGACTTTAATTGTGGCGACAAGTCGGCCATTGTAGTAAACAACTATGATTGGTTTAAAGAGTTCAGTTTTCTAGACTTTATACGCGATGTAGGCAAATACATTACCGTAAACTATATGATGGCTAAGGACAGCGTTAAAATACGCCTGGACGGAACCGGAGAAGGCATGAGCTTTACTGAGTTTTGCTATCAATTGGTGCAGGGCTATGACTTTTACCACCTATGGAAGACCCACAATGCACAGATACAAATGGGTGGCAGCGACCAATGGGGCAATATTGTAACCGGCACTGAACTTATTCGCAAAAAAGGCCAGGGCGAAGCTTTTGCTTTAACCGTAAAGTTGCTGATGAAGTCTGACGGTACTAAGTTTGGTAAAACTGAAAGTGGAGCTATATGGTTAGACCCTAAGAAAACATCACCCTATAAATTCTACCAGTTTTGGTTGAATTGTAGTGATGAGCAATCTGTTGATTTGGTTCACAGGTTTTCATTAAAGTCAAGAGAAGAAATTGAGGCGCTTAAGGCGCAACAGGCTGAAAACCCGGCTGGCCGTGTATTGCAACGCACAATAGCTGAAGAAATGACTGAGCGCGTGCACAGCAAAGAAGCATTAAAACGCGCCCAGGAAACTACTGAGATACTTTTTGGAGCAAGCTTTGAGGACTTTAAGCGTTTAAGCAATGAAGAAATTGAAGATGCCTTTGGCTCTGATATCACCTTTAAGGTAGAGAAAAGTGCACTTGCAGAACTGGATGTTATTAGCCTTGTTGCCGAAAAGGCTGCGGTGTTTGCTTCAAAAGGTGAGGCACGCAAAAGTATACAGGGTAATGGCGTAAGTATTAATAAGGAAAAGATTTCTTTAGAGCGGAAAATAAATACGGCAGATTTACTGCATGGTAAATATCTATTAGTTCAAAAAGGGAAGAAGAACTACTACCTGATAGTAGCCGAATAGAGGATGGGAAAAGCCTTAGTCATATTCAGTTTGTTTTTTTTATTGCTGGTTTCATCCTGCGGTACTCACCCTTATGCCTGTTTTACAACAGAGCCAGACGAGGACAGTCTTAGAGTGAATCAACCGATAGTGTTTAACGCTGCCTGCAGCACTAACGGAGAGTCTTTTTATTGGGAATTTTATGATAACGAAGATTCCACCTTTTTCGATAGCCCTTTTACGATGACTTTTTATGATACCGGCAATGTAAAAGTGTTTTTGCTCATTACTTCCGGTGGTAAAACTGCTTCTACGGAAAGAATCATTCACATTAATCCGTAGCACTTAGCACTTCTATTGTTGCCTGAGCTTTAAGCAGTACCTCCTCATATTCTTTTTCTGCAACAGAATCATAGGTTATAGCGCCTCCCACAGGCACAGAAAGGTACTGCGCTGTTTCATTGTAGAGTATACTCCTGATTACAACATTAAAATCGAAATTGCCTTCGGGTGTTATATAACCAACTGCGCCGCTGTAGAGACCACGTTTAAAGTCCTCATACTGCTCTATGGTTTCCATCACCATAACCTTAGGCGCTCCTGTCATGCTACCCATGGGAAAGGTGCTTTTCAAAATATCGGTGAAGGGAATTTCCGTTTTTGCTTTTGATGTAACCGTTGAAATCATTTGGTTAACGGTATTGAATTCATAAATGCCAAAGAGTTCCTCAACCTTCACGGTACCGGCCTCAGAGCATTTTGCTAAATCATTACGAACCAAATCAACTATCATTACATTTTCCGCACGCTCTTTAATATCCTCTTGCAGTTGTGTTTTCAACCTTTCGTTCTCTTCTGCGGTTTGCCCTTTATGTATGGTGCCTTTTATAGGCTGCGATATTAGTTTGTCACCATCTTTTTTCAAGAACCGCTCAGGACTGGCACACAGTAGATATTTATCGTGGTACTTAATTAAACTACTGAAGGGGGCTTGTGCCTTTGCGTTCAACTTAAGGAAAGTTGCTACGGCATTAATGCGGGCGTTTTCCGAATTAAATTCTACACAGTAATTCATTTCGTAAAAGTCACCTGCTGCAATTTGCTCTCTTATCTTATCTACATTCTGCAAGTAGGTTTGCTTGCCTGTTCTACACTTTAGCTGAAGCGCAGCATTAATTGAACTGGAAGGCTTGAATTTCTTTATCGCTTCCAGCAATTCAAATGTTTCGGGGTAGTTTCTGTTTACGGTAAGCTTGTTACCATTTAGCTCTAAAACGTATCGCGGTTTAAAGAAGTATAGCTCGGGAAAGTGAAGGCCGTCATAGTTGTTACTCTGCAGCCTTTCAATTTGATTTTTTACATCGTAGGTTATAAAGCCAAAAATGGTGGAATAAGAGTGATTGTGAAATCGTTTTAATTCATCCAGCGAATAATCATCAAAGCCTGTTTCATCAATTGCATCAACAGCTAACACCCATTCTTTGCCCGGGTATTTATTATCGGGATAGTTATTGTTAGTTAGCAGACACACCACCCTAAACTGATTAGCCCAATGCAATGCATTTTGCTTAAACCCATCAATATCATTAAGGGAAATGGTGGTGGTTTCTGCCATGGAATTCTGGGCAAAATAAAAAGACCTACACGGTTTTTAAACACGGTAGGCCCTAAAATAGTTTTGTTTATGCGCTTATACCATTGCCCCTGTCTTTTTAAATAATAGTCTTTCTCTTTCAGGCCCGGTTGATATCATGGTTACTTCTGTTCCCAGGTATTCCTCAATAAACTCAAGGTAACCTAAGAAGGTTTCAGGTAAATCATCATAGCTATGGAAATTACGTAAGTCTGTTTTCCATCCACAAAGCTTATGGTAAATGGGTTTAATAGTTGCTTGGCAAATGTCGTATGGTATTTCAGTGGTCTTCTTACCGTTTATTTCGTATTCAGTGCAGGCCTCAACGGTTTCAAAGTCATTAAGGATGTCACTCTTGGTCATGGCAATTTGCGTAACACCGTTTATCATTATGGCATATTTCAACGCAGGCAGGTCAATCCAGCCAGTGCGGCGCGGGCGGCCTGTTGTAGCGCCAAACTCACCGCCAATCTGACGGATGCGTTCACCCATTTCATTATCCAGTTCAGTAGGGAAAGGGCCACTGCCTACGCGGGTAGCATAAGCCTTAGCTATACCAATCACCTCTTTTACTTTGGTTGGAGGTATGCCTAAGCCGTTACAAGCGCCTGAGGTAATGGTATTGCTTGAAGTAACATAAGGGTAAGTGCCGAAATCAATATCCAGCATGGTGCCCTGTGCGCCTTCCGCCAAAATACTTTTGCCATTGCTTAATGCATTGTTCAGGTAATATTCTGAATCAATTAGGTTAAGCGAGCGCATAAAATCAATCGCTTCAAACCATATCTTTTCTGTTTCTTCCAATGAAAACTCAAAGTCATAAAGCTTAAGCAGGTGTAAGTGCTTTTCCTTTATACGCTCGTAAATACTTTTAAAATCACTGCTTACTGTATCGCCAACACGCAATCCGTTACGGCCTGTTTTATCCATATAGGTAGGAGATATGCCGCGCAGCGTGCTTCCTATCTTTTCTTTGCCTTTGGCGGCTTCGCTGGCTGCATCCAGTATTTTGTGGGTAGGCAGAATAAGGTGCGCTTTTTTAGAAATAAACAAACGTTTATTTATGTCAACTCCTTTAGCAGTAAGCTGTTCAATTTCTTTCTTTAAAGTAACAGGGTCAATAACCACGCCATTGCCAATTACGTTAGCGGCACGTTCTTTTAAAATGCCGCTGGGTACTGTATGCAGTACTGTTTTAACGCCATCAATTACCAAGGTATGGCCGGCATTAGGGCCACCCTGAAAACGGGCTATTATATCGTATTTATCAGCAAGGTGGTCAACAATTTTGCCTTTCCCCTCATCGCCCCATTGTAAACCTAAAAGTATATCTACGTGCATAGTATTTGTGTGCCGGCATTGCGGCTTTTTCAATTATTTAAGCATTAAGAAAAGCAATAGCCGCAGCTTCATCAGCTTGCACAGGAAACAGGCTCTCTAACTTTGTTATTTGCAATAGTTTTTTCATTTGTTCTGGGAGGCAGCACAGAGCTAATTCCCCGCCGGCATTACGCGTTTTGCTAAGCGCTGTCATAAGCATACCAAGGCCGGTACTGTTTATAAACTTCATTTCGGCCAGGTTAAACAACACCTTTTTATTGCCGCCTTCAAGGTTCTGTTTCAGCAACTCCATAACAGGGGCATTGGTATTCTCGCCAAGCAGGTTTCCTTCCAATGAAATAACAAGCACTCCGTTTTTTAATTCATTCTTCATAACAGGGTTTGGTTTTTAAGCGTTGGTAGTTTCGGTTTCTTTTTTCGCAGCTTCCATTTCGCGTTTCTTCTGGCAGTTGCCACAAACGCCGTACATGTTAAGCGAGTGATGCGTTATTTTGAAATTCAGCAGTTCGCCCATCATTGTTTTTATCTGTTGAATGCGAGGATCGCAAAATTCAACCACTTTTTTACAATCTACACAAATGATGTGATCATGTTGTTTATAACCGTAACTTTTTTCGTATTGGGCCTGGTTCTTTCCAAACTGGTGCTTTTTAACCAGGTCGCAGCTAACCAGCAATTCCAGGGTGTTATATACCGTGGCGCGGCTAACGTTGTATTTCTTTTTTACAAGGCTTTCGTACAGACTTTCCGCGTCAAAATGATCATCGCGGTTGTATATTTCTTCAATTAAAGTAAAGCGTTCGGCTGTTTTGCGTAAATCCTTGCTTTCCAGGTAGGCTGAAAAGATGTTTTTTACTTCCTCAATAAGCTCCTTACGGTTCTGAATCACGCCCGAAAATACACCCAAAGCAGCACATTGCCAACGGCTTAAAGCAAGTGTTTATAAGATGTTTCTTTTCAGGCATTTAAGGCTTTTTATTTCTCTAATTAATGGCAGTAAACCGGCAGCAACCTAGGGTTTTACCTTCTGCTATTAACCTGCAATGGTAAATGCCTGTCTTAAGGTTGGCAATATTTAATGTTATAGATGAGCCCGAGAGGTGGGATGCTGTTTTAACCAGGCTCCCCATGGAGTTGTAAATACATAAGTCTGCATTGTCAATGTTTCCCGAAAGTTGAATGTTTAACTGGCTATTTGCCGGATTAGGATAAACAATGAGGTTTTGCAACTTGGCAAGGTTAGGCGTATAAGCCGGAGCATTAAAACACTTTAAATAATCCTCCAGCACACTATCCTTATATGCAGAGCTGCTTTGCAGTTGGAAACCATTATGGCCTAAACCTGCATCCTGAATAAACACATCAACGGTTGCACCCCTGCTTTCAAGCCAGCTTTTTGTGGCCTCCATTGCCGGGCAACCTGACTCATAAGGGTTAGGGTCCTGACCGCCGCAAAACAAATTCCATTTTTTGCCCGTGTAGGGCTGCGTGCCAAATATGTTAGCGTTGATTTGCTGATAAAAAGGGTAGGAGGAATCCATACCTCCTGAATTAGACATAATAGTGCAGAAGTAGTTTTTGCCTTGGATATCTTTTAAAACAATGGCGTACGACCGTGCCGAGCCCCTGCTGAAGCCATGATACATCGCTTTGTCTGAAGGATAGGAAATTGCACTTAGAGCGGCGTCAAGATAGTTATAGATGGTATCATCAGTGAAATAAGTATTAGGGGTAGCTGATGAATGGCCGCGGAACCACTGTAAGGCAATAATACCACAGCCTTTTAGTTCTGCCCGTTGATGCCAGCTATAGAATTCGTGAAAAGCGTAACCATCGGAGCCGTGTAAAGAGACAATAAGTGGAGTATTGTTGACAGAAGCACCTGCGGGAAACCATTTAATGTAAAAGGAGTAGCCGTCTGGTGTTGGAAGTATTTCAGCGCCATTGTTTATAGCGTACTGCACCATTAGTGAATCCTGTGCATACGCTTCGTCATACAATTCTTGGGCAACGGGCGGCAACTGTGCGGAAGTAACTATTACCGTTGTAAGTAATAGTGTAGAGAGTAGAATTTTGAGCATCTTTTTATTTGGTTTGACACAAACAACAAATAGTAAGTTTAATCAGCTCCACTGCTTTTTGTCTAAAGCACTATTCAGCATCCTCACTGTCAAACCGGCTTACTTCTAAAATACCATCAAGCGAAGTCATGCGGTGTATAAGGTCTTCCAATTCGGCAGTATCATGCACGTAAACCATTATACGGCCCTCAAATACACCATCGGCACTATCAAAGGATATAGAGCGCATATTCAGGTTCATTTGCCCGGTAATAATGTTGGTTATCTTGTTTACAAGGCCCACATCATCAAGGCCGGTAAGTTTAATACCTGTAAGGAAGGCAATTTCATGCTGCTTGGTCCACCGTGTTTTAATAATACGGTAAGCATACTTACTCATTAACTGCACCGCGTTAGGGCAGTTGGTGCGGTGTATTTTAATACCATCATTTATGGTGAGGAAGCCGAAAACGTCATCTCCGGGAATTGGGTTGCAGCAAGGCGCAAACTTGTAGTCAATTTTATCGGCGCTTTCGCCCATAATAAGCAACTCAGCATTCTTCTGCAGTGTTTGCTTAACTATTTCATCAATGTTGTCGCCGGCGCCTAACTTTTGTGCGTTAGCCAGCTTAGGCAGTTTAATCTTGCCAACAATTACCTCAAACTTCTCCAGTTCGTTAACATCAAACTTTTTAGTAGCAACGCTGTAGTATAAATCGGTTGGCGAAATCATTTTGAAATAGTTCATCAGCAGCAATACGTTCGCTTCGCTAATGTCCATTTTTAACTGCTTCATCTTCTTCTCCAAAACTTCGCGGCCATCGTTTGCGGTCTTCTTTTTCTCTTCTTTAAGCGTTTGCTTAATAACCGAGCGCGCTTTTGCAGTTACCACATAACTCAACCAGTCCTCATTAGGTACCTGCTTGTTGCTGGTAAGTATCTGAATCTGGTCGCCGTTTTTAAGTACATGGCTTAAAGGCACCAGTTTGTTGTTCACCTTTGCGCCTATGCACTTCTTGCCAATATCCGAGTGTATTTCAAAGGCAAAATCAAGAGCCGTGCCGCCTTTACGTAAACGTTTTAAATCGCCCTTAGGCGTAAACACGAAAATTTCATCACTAAAAAGTTCGTATTTAAACTCGTTCACAACATCCAGTGCAGTAGCATCACTGCTTAATACCCCGCGTATTTTGTGCAACCACTCGTCCAGCACGTTATCGGCTGAACCTTCTTTATACTTCCAGTGGGCGGCAAAACCTTTCTCTGCAATTTCGTGCATACGCTCGGTGCGTATCTGTATTTCTACCCATTTACCCATAGAACTCATCACCGTAGTGTGCAGGGCTTCGTAACCGTTTGCTTTGGGGTTGCTTAACCAATCGCGAAGGCGGTCAGGGTTAGGATGGTAGATATCGGTAATGGCGGAATAAACGCCCCAACAATCACTTTTTTCTTTATCAGGGTCCGATTTTAAAATGATACGGATGGCAAAAAGGTCGTAAATCTCTTCAAACGGAACGCCCTTATTCTTGATTTTATTGAAGATGGAATAGATGGACTTAGGGCGACCATAAATGTCAAAGTTGAAACCGCGGCGCTCCAATTCTTCCTTAAGCGGCTTAATAAAATCATGTATAAATTTCGTTCGCTCGCGCTTGGTTTCATTCAGCTTGCGGGCAATTTCCTTGTACGTATCCGGCTCCGTAAACTTTAATGAAAGATCCTCCATCTCCGTTTTCATGGCATAAAGGCCCATACGGTGCGCCAAAGGAGCGTAGAGGTACATTGTTTCGCTGGCTATCTTTAATTGCTTCTCGCGTTTTAAAGAATCAAGCGTACGCATGTTATGCAGGCGGTCTGCCAGCTTTATCAATATTACCCTTATGTCATCATTAAGGGTAAGCAATAGCTTACGGAAGTTCTCAGCCTGTAGGGAGGAGTTAAGATCAAAGATTCCCGATATCTTGGTAAGGCCATCAACTATGCGCGCAACTTCTTTATTAAACTGGCGCTCTATTTCTTCTAAGGTAACCTCGGTATCTTCAACAACATCATGCAGCAGGGCACATACTACTGAGGTAGCATCAAGCCCCATTTCATCGCTAACAATACGGGCAACGGCAATAGGATGTAGAATGTAGGGCTCACCCGATTTGCGACGCATATCCTTATGGGCTTCCATGGAAAGCTCAAAGGCCTCGCGAATCATCTTTTTTTCTACAGGGGTAACGTTTTTGCGAAGCGAGCGCAATAATGCCCTATACTCCTTCAAAATCATTTTTTTCTCTGCCTCTAAATCGATTGTTTTTTCTACTACCGGCTGCATATCTACTCCTTGAATATAACGCAAAAACATCAGCTTTCAAAACCGATGCATGCGGGTGCCACGAAGGTAGGAGGGTAATTGAGGTGAAACTACTGCGTTTTCAACTACTTATTTGTCAGTTGTCTTAACTCTGGTTTAAAATTGGTGCATTAGTCAGCCAGCCTTATTGAGGAAAGATACTTTTTACAATAGCGGTTTAGCGCCCATATAGGAAATACATTTCTGTAAGAAGTGTAACTAATACCGCAGCTATGGTTAAATACCCCGCTTATATTTTCCTGTGGAAAATCGCCGGATGTTTCCTGGCGGCTCAATAAAAATTCAATGCCTTTATCAATCACTTTTCGATTAGGGTAGTCAGCAGCTATTAAGCTTAGCAGAGCCCAGGCCGTATTTACTACCTGCGATTTTTCTGAGGCTATATATTGTTTCTTGAGGCAGCTATCAAACTTCTCGCCCCAGCCGCCATCCGGGTTTTGGTGGCTAACTAAAAACTCACAGGCATTATGGATAGCCACTTTAACGCGTGCACTATCTTCTATTGCTAAATAATGTGTTAACGCCTCAATGGCAAACCAGGTTCCGTAAGTAAAACACACCGCCCACGAACCATACCAACCGCCATTTTTATGCTGCTGTCCTAATATAAACTCTATTCCCCGTTCAACGCTGTGTTGTATATCGGCTTTTCGGTAATTAGGGTAGTGTTCCGCAAATTTCAGCAAGGCCTGTATGGCAGCCGATGAACATTCTGTATAAGAATGCTCAATCATAATGTTGCCGAAAATTTCAGAGGGGTTCAACTTCTCTAACCATTCAGGCCCGCGTATTAACTCGTAACTGGCCCAGCCGCCATCTTCATTTTGAAAGGAGAGTAGAAGGTCTGCTGTTACTTCTAAGCCGGGGCCATTTTGTAATTCATTACCCCCTAATCCTAATTCCCTTGCCAGTAAAGTGCATTTTAATCCTTCGGCTGTGCAATCGGTTATAGGCCATCCATGGTCAACGGTAGAAAAGGGCCATCCGCCATAGGAATCGTGCCTGAAATACTTTTTGTGTTCACGAACTTCTTCGGTAACCCTGCTCGTTTTAATAAAGTTATAGGCTTTCTGAACCACTTCAGGAAAATCCCTGTGTACATTGCCTTCGGTTATTGCCTGCATAGCAAAGGCGGTGTCCCAAAGCTGCGAGCCATTATAGCCATTCATTTTCATGCCGTCCTCTGCTACCCATAAATAGTCGAACCAGCGCTCATAGTGCTTTTTAAATTGCTCTGAATCTTTACCGTAAGCGTGCCAAACCGCAATGGAATTAATAACCTGGTTTACCGGGCCAATATCTATGTAGTTGGTGTGCTCATCCTCAACATTTATGTAGTTAAGGCAAAAGTCAATTGCTTTTTTACGAAAGTAATTTATGTGTATTTTCTCGTATGTATTGGTAAAGAAGTTAAGAAACTTCAGCAAAGGCTTTTGTGGCCAATACAAGTCCGGTTCAGCGCATTTGTTTCGGGCCTCTTTCCAATCAATCTGTTCATACGGCGTAGTGTAAAGCTCCTTTCGAAGTTCCTTAACCAAAGGAGTAATAGCACCTGTAACTTTTAAGCCATAGCAATAGGCCATTGGTAGGTATACCATACGAGCGTGGCACCAGTAGCGCGAAGGATGTACCGGGAGCCATTCCGGCATAATCCACATTTCAGGGAATAAGGAGTTACATCCCTGCCATTCATAAACGCCTAGTACACTTAAATAGAATTTACCCCAACTTGGAACGCCACAAGCACCGCCATTAGCATGTATCCACTTTCGCGCTCTTACAATGGAATCATCCGTAGCTGGCAGCCCCAAAATGCGCAGGGAAACATAGTGTAACACAGTACCAAACATGGTTGAAGGGCTTTCAAGGTGCAGGCCCCAGCCGCCATCGGCATTTTGGTGATTCAGGAAATAGTGCCTAATAAGCACTTGGTGTGCCTCAGGCAAAGGCGAATTAGTTATGTAGGAGGCTATAATTAAATCCGGGGCCAAAAAATGAGGCCCGCCATAATCTGCTGGCCAATGGCCGCTTTCTGCCTGCAATTGCCGGTAAAAGCTAACGGCCTTAAACGCCGCACTTTCAATACGGCTTTCGTAGCCGGATTCTTTGGGTTTGTAATCTGCTGTTTTATGACCGCGGTAAAGTAGGTCGGCGCTGTTAGGGTTCGCGGATTTATCAAAAATGAAATCCTTTTCAAAAGATGATATAATGGCTTGTATATCATCTCCTTTAGCATTAAAGTGCCAGGTTTGCCGCCCTTTATTATCCGTTTGTATTTGCCAGTATTTCCAACTGCTTTTATCGCTCACAGAGCGCTAAAGTAGTTTAATTGTGAAAAATTCGCATGCTTACTTCTTGGCAAATGTGCGTAGGTCGCTCATTATCTGGTTAGCTATATTATCTGCCGTAGTTTCCGAATTACTTTCGGCATAAATGCGGATAATAGGCTCGGTATTACTGCGGCGTAAGTGCACCCAGTCTTTATCAAACTCTATCTTAACCCCATCAATAGTGTTAATGGGGTATTTCTGATATTTCTTTTCCAGTTCTTCAAACAACTGGTCAATATTTACAGAAAGGTCAAGGTCAATTTTCTTTTTGGCAATATGGTAACTTGGGTAACCGGCACGTAGTAAAGAAGCCGTTTTACCGCTTTTAACCAAGTGAGTAAGGAATAAGGCAATACCGGCCAGGGCATCGCGACCGTAATGCAACTCAGGGTAAATTATACCCCCGTTTCCTTCGCCGCCAATAACGGCTTTTACTTCCTTCATTTTCTCCACCACGTTTACTTCACCAACGGCTGAAGCAAAATATTCCTGACCGCGCTTTTCCGTTACGTCGCGCAGGGCACGCGTGCTGGAAAGGTTAGAAACTGTATTCCCTTTCTTCTTGCTTAATATGTAATCAGCCACAGCAACCAGCGTGTATTCTTCGCCAAACATGCTGCCATCTTCACTTACTAAGGCCAGGCGGTCAACATCGGGGTCAACTGCAATACCTAAATCAGCTTTTTGCTTCTTAACAGTAATAGAAAGTTCATTAAGATTCTCAGGCAGTGGTTCAGGGTTATGCGGAAACAAACCGGTTGTCTCGGTATACAATTCTATAATAGTTTCAACGCCCAATGCTTTAAGCAGTTTAGGCACAGCAATACCACCGCTACTGTTTACGCAGTCAATTACTACTTTAAGTTTACGCTCTGCAATTGCCGCAGCGTCAACCAACTTTAGTTTTAATATTTTTTCAATGTGCTTGTCAATGTAGCTATCATCCTTAGTGTATGTGCCTAAGGAGTTCACATCTTCAAATTCAATGGTTTTATCCTCAGCAATTTTTAAAACTTCTTCGCCCGCTTTAGCAGAAATAAACTCACCGTGACTGTTTAGCAGTTTAAGTGCGTTCCACTGCTTGGGGTTATGTGATGCAGTTATAATTATACCGCCACCTGCTTTTTCCTCATGCACGGCAATCTCAACTGTAGGTGTTGTAGAAAGGCCCAGGTCCACCACATCTATACCAATAGACAGTAAAGAACCAACTACAATATTATTTACCATTTCGCCGCTAACGCGTGCATCGCGACCAATTACAATTTTTCTATTGCCTTCCTGCTCCTTTATCCAGGTGCCAAAGGCAAGTGTAAACTTCATAATGTCTGTCGGGGTCAGATTTGCTCCCGGAAAACCACCAATGGTGCCGCGAATACCCGATATTGACTTAATTAATGACAAGGCTTAATTTTTTTGGGAGGACAAAACTAAAATTTTCACTCTTTTGCGAAAGCGCTTTTATTGAAACTTACGCACATTATGGCTGAAAAAAAATGGTTTGAAGAATGGTTTGACTCACCCTACTACCATTTGCTGTATTCTCACCGCAGCGAGAATGAGGCGGAGCGTTTTATTGAGAAAATTTCTACACAACTTAACATTCCTAAAGGAGCTAAAGTGCTTGACGTGGCCTGTGGTAAAGGCAGACACGCTAAAACATTGTATAAGTTAGGTTATGATGTAACGGGCATAGATCTTTCGCCAAACAGCATTGCCGAAGCCCGTAAATGTATTGTGCCCGGTTTGTTTTTTGAGGTGTGGGATATGCGCAAAATCTATAAGCCTGCTGCTTTTGATTATGTATTTAATCTGTTCAGCAGCTTCGGCTATTTTGAAAACGCAGAAGACGATTTAAAAGCAGTTCAGGCCTTTGCCGGCAATTTAAAACCCGGGGGCACTTTAATCTTCGATTATATAAATACAGAGTGGCTTGTAAAAAATATAAAGGCGCGGGAGATTGTTCCCAGAGGAGAAACGCAGTTCCATATACAAAAGAGAATTGAAGGGGGATTTATAAAAAAGAGAATTGACTTTTTAGCCGAAGGGGAGAACTATAGCTTTGAAGAGCAGCTAAAACTCATAAATCTTAACCGCTTTGAAGAAATGTTTGCTGCAGCCGGATTAGAAATCATTGCAAAGTTCGGCGATTATGAACTTGGTTCTTTTATTTCTTCTCAATCACCACGCCTTATTTTAATTGCCCGTAAAACCTAGTGCTGGACCATTTACGCCATATAGACCATGCCCTTTTTCATTTCGTTAATAGCGATATGGCCAATTCATTTCTGGATTTGCTTTGCCCGTTGTTACGAAACAAGCTCACCTGGATTCCTTTATATGCGCTATTAGCTTTTTTACTTTACCGAAAATACGGATTAAAGGTTTTTTATATCGGTTTGGGTGTTGGTGTGGTAGTTCTTTTGTCTGACCAAATTTCAAGCTCACTAATAAAGCCTTGGATTCACCGTTTAAGGCCTTGTAATAACCCTGAAATACAAGCGCGCTTACTTTTAGAATACTGCGGCGGCGGTTATAGCTTCGTGTCCTCCCATGCTGCAAATCATTTTGGCATGGCGGTATTTTTCGCTGCATTTTTTGAACGAAAGTTTTTAGCTGCTGCTCTCTTATTGCTTTGGGCATTCGTGGTTTCGTTCTCACAGGTGTATGTAGGTGTTCATTTCCCCGTTGATGTAATTGCCGGAGGGTTGTTAGGTGCAGTAATCGGACTTGCTGTAAGTTTAGTGGTATTGCGCTTTGTAAAGCGTACATAAAAAACCCACACAGAATCTGACGTTAAGTTGCTTCTTAAGTCAGGATTTGGGCTTAGCAACATCGCTGTAATCCGCGGTTAACCTGTTTTGTGGACGAGGACTCCGGTTGCCCGGAGCTTGCGGCCCGCCATTGACGTTACAATTTAGGCCCGGTTCTATATTAATATCCAACTAACGCATCTGTCTGTGTGGGCGTATCTTAAAGTGCATATGCACTGTTTAATCAAAGAACTATCTGCAAGATAAGAGATGAAATTGAAATACGGAAGTGTTTTTAGTCAGCAATCCGTCATTTTATTTTTGTTAACACTGCACTACTTCACCCAGTCGGCAATAAAAATATTGGTATCGCGCGTGCCGCCATTATTACGGTTGCTGCACCAAGCCAGTTTTTTACCATCGGGTGAGAACATAGCGAAAGAGTCAAAAATTTTATCAGCGGTAATTTGCTCTAAACCAGTTCCGTCGGTATTAATCATATACAGATTAAACGGAATGGATTTTGTTTTATGATTGGAGCTGAAAATTATTTTTTTGCCATCAGGCGAAAAGAAAGGAGCCCAGTTGGCACCACCTAAATCAGTAAGTTTTCTGCGGCCGCTACCATCAGCATTAGCAATGTATAACTCCATTTTGTTAGGAGATACCAAATGCTTCTTCAACAATTCCTTATAATCTACGCGTTCACTATCGCTTTCAAACTTAGTGCTGCGCCAAACAATCTGTTTGCCATCAGGCGAAAAGAAGGCTCCGCCATCATACCCTAACTCATTGGTAATCTGCTTTACGTCGCTGCCATCAATATTCATAGTATACAACTCTACATCACCGCTGCGGTCGCTTGTAAAAACTATTTTATCTCCTTTAGGTGATACCGTTGCCTCGGCATCATAGTAATTGTTATCCGTTAGTTGTTTAATGATGTTGCCGTTAAGGTCAGAAACGAAAAGTTCAAACTCAGGGTAAAGAGGCCATAGGTATTTGCCTTTAATATGCGGTGGTTCTGCCGGGCAAGTGTCAATTTTTACATGGGTGCTGGCATAAATTACCAACGAATCACCGGGCAGAAAGTAAGAACAGGTAGTTCTCCCTTTGCCACTGCTTACGGGTGTAGGCATAAGCACTGTATCCTGGTAGGCGCGCCACAATGGATAGTAATAAATGCGGTCGCAGTTTACATCCTGCTTTTTATTGGTGTATTGGTATATAAGTGCATCTCCTTTAAAACTCCAGTAAGCTTCGGCATTGTCTCCCCCAAAGGTTAATTGGTGTACATTTTTCAAGTGCTTCTCAAGCGGGTAATGTATAGCTGATGAATCCTGTGCGTTGGCAACCAACACAACTAAAGCTGCAATAAAGGCAATGGCATATTTCATAACGCGCGCGAAGTAAGTAAAGGTAATCTTCACTGTGTCATGAAAATGTAAATTTCTTTCTATCGAAGGGCTTGTTCTAAATCGTTAAGTATATCCTCCACATCTTCAAGGCCTACGGATATCCGTATTAAACCATCGGTAATGCCATATTGCTCACGCTGTGGTTTAGGAACAAAATAGTGGCTCATGCTTGCAGGGTGTTGTATAAGCGTATCAATGGTGCCTAATGAAGCAGTTAGTTTACAGAACTTTATCTTCTTCATCAATTTTTCGCCGGCTTTATAACCACCTTTCAGTTCAAACGAAAGCACTCCGCCGTAATCTTTCATTTGTCTTTTGGCAAGCGCATGGTCAGCGTGTTCCTTAAGGCCGAGATAATTGACCTTGGTCACTGCCTTGTGCGTTTGTAAGTAACGCGCCACTTTCATTGCGTTTTCGCAGTGTTTATCCATGCGTAGCGCTAACGTTTTCATGCCAACGTTCAGCAGCCATGCATCGAATGGACTACAAATAGTGCCGGTTATCTTTCGCACTTTCCAAACCTCGCCTTTCATAAACTTTACATCGGTGCCTACTAAAAAACCGCTTAGGGCTGTGCCATGGCCGTTTAAGTATTTGGTGGCGGAGTGAACTATGAAATCAACACCAAACTTGAAGGGCTGCTGTAGGTAAGGTGAAGCAAAGGTGTTATCTACCGCTAACACAGCCTTATACTTATGTGCCAGTTTTGAAAGCAATTTTAAATCGTAGCAATTCAGTGTAGGGTTACTTGGCGTTTCTGCATACAGAAGTTTTACATTCTTCTTGCTTCGTAGGATATTTTCCACTTCCTCGGGCTTTCCAAAATCGGCATACACAACTTCAACATTAAATAAGGAAGCGTAATGATTAAAATAGTCCACGGCGGTGCCATAGATGTTGCCTTGAGCTATTAGTGCATCACCGGGCTTTAGCAAGCTTTGAAACAAGGCGGACACAGCCGCCATGCCCGAAGAAAACAGCAGGGCTTTTGCTTTTACATTCAACCCAAAGGTTTCTAACTGATCCAGTTTGCTTTCCACCAGCTCAGCATTAGGGTGGCTCCAACGCGAGTAGATGTAGGCTTGCTCTTCCCCACGAAATACCTGCTGCGCTTTTTCAGCAGATTCATAGATGTAAGTGGAAGAAGTAAAGATGGGAGCAGAATGAGGATTGATTTTTATGGCTGAATCGAATCCATCCTGCGCAGTAATGGAAGCTAAACCTTTGTTGTTTTTCCTGTTTTTCATTTACAGTACCAAAATAAATTTGAAAATTAGTGCCCTAAACATACAACTTATGAGATACGATATTAAAAGGCACCTGCAATATAATGTGTGGGCCACCAATAAAATAGCTGAGGCCCTGGCGCTGTTAAATGAGGACCTTTGGGATAAAGAAGTAGTAAGTAGCTTTCCTTCCGTACGCAAAACGGTGTTTCATATTTGGGATGCCGAACAAATTTGGATTAAGCGCATACAGGACGAAAGCCCTGCCGACTGGCCAAGTAAAAACTTTGCCGGTACTACTGCCGATATTATTAAAGGGTTTACTGAAAGTAGCAGCAGCGTTGCGGCTTTTATTGAAGGGCAGCCGGAATCCTTTTGGGATAAAATTTTTACCTATAAAAACATGAAAGGAGTAGAGTTTTCAACCAGGCCTGATGAAATGCTGTATCACCTAGTAAATCATGCAACATTTCATCGTGGACAATTAGTAACTATGTTGCGTCAGTTGGGGGTTACTCAGTTCGCTCAACAGGATTTAATAGCCTACGTTAGACAACTATAAAATTAAAAGCCCTGCACAGGAATATGTAGCAAGGCTTTCTCTATTGTTAGTCTGTCAATATTAGTTCCAGTCTATTTCTTCGTCATCGCTTATTGAAGAAGCAGAGGTTGTGTTGTTTTCAGAAGCCGTAACTTCAGCAGAAGAGGTTACCGCTGCACTTTCTGAACTACTGTTTTCATTAGCCGGTGCATTTGCTGTTTTTGCCGGGCGTTCTGATTCGTAATCGTAATCAGGCATTAACTCGGTTTTAATATAGTCCACCGATTCGTTTAGAGCTTCCAGAAATTTTTTAAAATCCTCCTTATACAGGAAAATTTTATGGCTGTCATAGCCTTCGCCTTCAAACTTCTTCTTACTCTCGGTGATGGTTAAAAAGTAATCTCCTTGTTTGGTGCTGCGCACATCAAAAAAGTAAGTTCTCCTTTTACCTGCTCTTAGTTTCTTGCTAAAGAAGCCGCTGTACTTCCCGCCATTGTTATTCTCCACAGTTTGCTGGTTTTATGTTATTTATCGAATTCTTAAAGGTATAAGTCCTAATTTATACCTCTAATGTAGCAATTATAATTAACAATAATTAAACCCTTAGCTGTTAATGCCTTCTTTTTGCTCGCTTAGCTGTTTTTCATATATATCCCTGTAAAGGCCGCCTTTTCGCAATAATTCCTCGTGGGTGCCCTGCTCAGCTATTTGCCCGTCATCCAGCACCAGTATGTTATTAAAATGAATAAGGGAGAATATGCGGTGAGTTATAATAATAGCCGTTTTACCTGATAGCACATTGTCTAAATTCTGCTGAATTTCCTTTTCGGTAGCGGTATCTACGGCACTAAGGCAATCATCTAAAATAAGCAGCCTTGGTTGCTTAATAAGGGCCCGGGCAATGCTTATTCGCTGTTTTTGGCCACCGGAAAGGGTTACACCGCGCTCACCTACAATAGTGTCGTATCCTTCGGGGAAACTTTCAATTTCCTTGCCTATAGATGCGTAATGCGCATACTTTTTAGCCTGTTCAGGGTCCGTTTTTCCCAAACCAAAAGCTATGTTCTCGGTAATGGTTTCCGAAAACAGAAAAATATCCTGCGGCACAAAGCCAATCTGCCTGCGCAAATTACCCAGTTTAAGCTTGCGCACATCCTCATTATCAATCAATATTTGCCCATCGGTAACATCGTACATGCGCATAATTAAATCCGCAATGGTTGACTTTCCTGAACCTGTGCGGCCAATAATGGCAATGCGTTCTCCCGGTTTTACATGGAAGGAAACATCTTTCAGGGCTTTAATTCCGGTGTCAGGATAAGTAAAGCTAACATGTCGGAACACCACATCGCCGTTAACATCCTTTTCGGTTCCTTCTGCATCACGTATTTCAGGCTTGTATTTCAAAAATTCATTTATACGCTTTTGCGAAGCTGCAGCACGCTGTATAAGAGAGGCTGTCCAACCCAACGAACTTACCGGCCACATAAGCATGTTAACATACTGAAGAAAGGCCGTTAGAGTGCCCGGCTTTATCAGTTTATTACCTACATGTATGCCGCCCACGTAAACCACGGTAACAATACTAACACCAATAAGCAGCGACATTACAGGAAAGTAAATTGCATCAAGCTTAGCCATTTGCAACTGCTTTATTTTGTACTGCTCACTTTCTTCGTCAAAGTGGCGCAGCATTTCGTTTTCGCGGGTATATGCCTGCACTACTCTAATGCCGGAATACGTTTCCTGTGCATCGGTTGTAAGGTCAGAAAGCTTTGCCTGAATACCGGTACTGGTCTTTTCAATTTTCTCGTTCAGGTAATAAATAAGAAAGGAGAGAAGCGGTAAAGGAATTAGCACATAAAAGGTAAGCGTTCTATCTTTAGCCAACATTGAACCTGTAACCAGTATAATGGTAAACAGCAGGTTTACGGCATACATCAATGCCGGACCAACATACATACGCACGCGACTAACATCTTCTGTAATGCGGTTCATTAAATCGCCGGTATTGTTACGGCGGTAGAAGGCAAGGTCTAACTCCTGGTAGTGGTTGTATATCTCATTCTTCATGTCATACTCAATAAGGCGAGATACAACAATGATCATTTGGCGCATTAGGAAAGTAAAGCCACCTGCCAGTAAGGCTACAGCTAAGTATTTAAGAAACAACCAAAAAACCTGTACGCCAAGGCCTTCACGGACTTTTTCAGCAAGCTCATGCTTGTTGTTTACCTCTTTTAAGGTGCCAGCAATAAGGTCTACCGCCTGGCCTGTAATAAGCGGGTTAATTACGTTAAGGGCATTGGCGCATATAACAAAGAATATACCCGCCAGTATGCGCCACTTGTATTTAGCAAAATATTTATTCAGATAAGCCAGTTCCTTCACAACAAACCAATGAGTCCTTTAGATGTTGCAACAAACATATGGGGAATTGGGCAGAAATAATAACTGCTTTATTAACGGTAAGCGCCTATTGGTTGCCGCTGCACTTTAAAATCATACCACCCGCAGTGCCGGGTTTACTATGCAGCACTTTACTGTAAACAGGCTTTTTGTTCTTAAAGTCTTTCTTGTCGGTCAATTCGCCTTCGTAAACATCAATACGTAAGGTGTTAAGGCCAACGGTTCCGGTATTCCAGGCTTTAGCCACCAGGTAGTTTTCGGCCCCTACTCCCAAGTGAATAACTTTACGTATAGCGCCATTGTTCAGTAGCTTAATAACCTCATGATCCACTAAAATTTGGCCATTATATATAACCGAAACTATGTCGTTGTCTTCTTCACCATCATCATACATAACAACAGTTAAAGCACAGTTTTGAACAGCTATATTATGCTCGTATTTTATGCTATCGCCGCCAAGCGCATTTTTCTTTGGTAGCTGTACAGGCGCTTCTTCCTGTATATCGGGCGACTCCTCTGATTTTACAATTACCTTAAAAGCACAGGTTTCCATGTTGCCGGTAGCGTCTTTTGCTTTGAATGCATAATTGTGTACACCCAATGGTAAAAAACACCCGCTTTTGGAACCCTGCAACTGCATAAAACTGTCTACTCTGTTATTATCTGTAACCACCGGGGTATCATAAAAGAATTGCACCCCACGCCGACCATGGCTAAGCATAATAACCGTATCGCCTGGGCATTTCATTTTAGGTGGGTCCAAATCCAGAACCTTTACCTTAAAGCTGCACTCTTTTGTAGCGCCGGTAATATCACTGGCCATAAAAGTGCAGGTTGTAACTCCATAAGGAAACAACTCGCCGCTGTGTAACCCGCCGGTTTGTACCAGTTTTAATTCCTGTCCGCCATTGTACTGCGGGGCTGTATACTTAATTACTGCGCCTTGTTTCCCTTTGTCGTTAGGCTTTTCAATATCGTTGGGGCAGGTTAAGTTAATTGGTTTAGGTACGCCGGCTACATCGGTCTTAATCACGCTTACATTAAAGGCGCAATAACTTTTGTTTCCGCCCGCATCAGTGGTTGAGTATTTAACCTGCGTTATACCCGCAGGGAACTTATAACCGCTGGCATAGCCGCTTTCTAATTTTACACTTATATCTTCTCCGGCATCAGTAGCTTTGGGTAGCTCATAATTAACTATGGCCGTCTTTTCACCGGGCTCCGCATTTACTTTTATATCAGCAAGTTTTGTTATTTGTGGTGGAATGGTATCCTTCACTATCACAGTAAACGTGCAATTCAAATTAGTGCCATCGGGTCCGCTTACTTCGTAAGCTACCTCCGTACTGCCTACAGGAAACAGGGAACCGCTTGCCATTCCTTTTGTGCGGCTCATGGACAGCTTATTCTGCTTCAGGGTTATATAAGGTTCTTCGTAAAAAACCTTTACGTGGTTGTTTTCTGCCGAAGCATAAGCTACAACCGTATTTATACAATGCAATTGAGGGGTTAAATCTTCAACCACTGTTACATTAAACCGGCAAAGCGATTTATTGCCTGCTTCGTCTATTGCGCTATAGGCCACTTTGGTAGTTCCCAACGGAAAGGAACTTCCGCTTGCAGGGCCTTCAATGCGCTCTACTTTTGCATTACTGCAATTATCCAATGCTGTTACTTCCAGATATTCTACTTCAGCAGTTGTTTTGTCTGATGGCGCTTTAACCATTATATCAGCCGGGCAGCGGAATGCCGGTGGTTCATTATCCTTTACGCTTACATTAAAGCTGCCTTCAATAGCTTTTCCGCTGGCAGACATTGCCTGGTAGCTTACCGTAGTATTGCCAACATTAAATGCACTTCCACTGGCAGGGCCTGTTAATTGTTTTAATTCATAAGAGCCACAGTTAAGAAACACCTGTGGCAAATCATAACTAACTGTGGCCTGGCATTTTCCTTTAGCGGTTACTGTTTGAATGTCCGCAGGCATTTTAAGGCTGAAACTTTCCTGAACGGTTTTGCCTGAAGCATCGGCCAATAACAGGTAGACTTCGTTTGTGCTTAAAGCACGATTGAATATTCGCAAATCATCCAGGCAGCCATTAAAGTATTTAAATGAAGAGCCCAGCGCACAGCGGCAAATATCCAACGGTTGCTCATTCTTTACAAAAGGGTCGGCCTTGCGTTGCTGCCAGAATAGTTTACCATTTAAATAAGCTTTAAACCAACCCTCGTCATACGAAATAACCATCATGTACCACTTGTCAAACTCCAATGGATGGCCATTGTAGCCTTTATCTTCTGCTATGAAATTGCTGCTAAGGGCAAACTCGCTGTACGAATCGCCAAAAGCCCGTTGCATATAGAACTGGTATTGCGACACCGGAGCCCCTTTGCTAAGAATGGGCAACTGAATATCACCAGTAGCGGACTTAGTAGCTTTGAACCAAAACGCCAGAGTTAAGCCATAGGTAGGGCTTTGAAGGCTTGCCGTATTAGGCACAGTAACAAAGGCGTTAGTGCCATTAAAATACAAAGCACCGCAACTATTGCCATAACGGTCTTCAGCAGCAGCAAAGTTTCCTTGCAGCAATCCGTCATTGCCATTTCCGCTGGCATCCTGCGCATTGTTATTAAAAGGATAATAAGCTACAAGGCCATCTGTAGATGGTTGTGCAGAGAGAGAATATGCTGCCAGCAGCAGCCATAAAATGTAGGTTCGCTTCATTTCCTTCAGTTCCAAAAGCTACCTCATATACGCATTTTAACAAAATACGTTACGAAGACGAGTTATAAGCCAGCACTGAATCAACCGCAGGATAAGGTTTACCTTAGAAAAGCAGCCAAGGGGGTGGAGTTGCTTTGAGGGTTATTTCGCCTTAAGTAATGCAAATGTAAATACTTGATTGGCAGTTTTTTGCATATTTGCTTGTCTATTTTTTAGACCGTGTATAAAGTAAAGTGGATTGCGGTTTGCATATTGTCAATCTTTCGTTATCTTTGCGCGCTTTAAACGACGAACGAAATGCAAGTTACATCTGAAGTAAAGAAGAATTTATTTAAAACATACGGTGGTTCTGAAAAGAATACCGGTTCTACTGCTGCACAAATCGCTTTATTTACTGAGCGTATTAACCATATAAGCAGCCACCTTACTACTAACAAAAAAGACTACGCTAACACGCGCTCTTTGTTAAGAATGGTAGGTAAGCGCCGCAGATTATTGAATTACATGATGAAGACGGACCTTACAGGCTACCGTCAGTTGATTGAGAAACTGAACATAAGAAAGTAAGACATAAAGGAGAGGATGGCTCATAAGGCCATCCTTTTTGCTTTATAGATACCTGCTAAAGGCAGGAGAGTAGATGAAAAGTCGGTGTAGGTTTTGGGATGGACACCGACTATAAACAAGAAAAGCCAGGCTCTTAGAAAAATCCCGCCTAATAAAGAATGAGCCGGCGAATGATGAAAAGACGAACAATAAATAACAATTAATTTAAGACGATGAACGTAATCAAAAAATCTATTGACTTGGGCAATGGCCGCATAGTTGAAATAGAAACCGGCCGTTTGGCCAAGCAGGCTGATGGCTCAGCCGTAGTAAAGTATGGCAACACAATGTTGCTGGCTACAGTATGTGCTGATAAAAACGCTAAAGAAGGTGTTGACTTTATGCCGCTTACTGTAGAATACCGTGAGAACATGGCTGCTGTAGGCCGTATTCCGGGTTCATTTTTTAAGCGTGAAGGTAAACCGACTGACGATGAAGTATTGATCAGCCGTTTGATTGACCGCGCCCTGCGCCCATTATTCCCTGATGACTTCCACGCAAACGTGGTAGTGCAGGTTACTTTAATAAGTGGTGATTTAAATGAACTGCCTGATGCATTAGCTTGCTTAGCTGCTTCTGCTGCCCTGGCTGTTACCGATATACCTTTCAATGGCCCTATCAGCGAAGTGCGCGTTGCCAAAATTGACGGCAAACTGATGATTAACCCAACCAAGAGCGAGTTGGAAAGTGAAGCCTGCACAATTGATTTGATTGTTGCTTCTTCAGCTACCAGCGTAGTAATGGTGGAAGGTGAAATGAAAGAAGTGAGCGAAGATGAAATGGTAGAAGCCATCATTTTTGCCCAGGAAATGATTTTCAAACAGGTTGCTGTATTGAAAGAACTGGAAGCTGAAGCCGGCAAAACCGAAAAGCGCGCTTACGAACACGAGAAGCATAACGAAGACCTGCGCAAGCGCTTAAATGATTTCTGCTATGATAAATGTGCTGCTGTAGCTGCACAGGAAATTGCAGATAAGAAAGTGCGCAGTGCCAGCTTTGATGCTATTTACGATGAGTTTGAGGCTACCCTAACTGATGAGGAAAAAGAACAGAACGATTTCCTTTTAGGTATTTACTGGGGCTTAGTGCAATACAACGCTGTGCGCGATGTAATGTTAGCACAGAACAAGCGCCTTGACGGCCGTAAGATGGATGAAATTCGCCCTATATGGAGCGAAGTTGGCTACCTGCCTGGTCCGCACGGTTCATCACTGTTTACACGTGGCGAAACACAATCATTAACCACTGTAACCTTAGGTACTAAGTTAGACCAGCAGTTGATTGATGGCGCTATCTATAACTACGAGAAGAAATTCTTGTTACACTATAACTTCCCGCCATTTAGTGTTGGTGAAGCACGTGTACCACGCGGTACCGGCCGTCGCGAAGTGGGCCACGGTAACTTAGCATGGAGAGCGTTGAACATTGTATTACCTAAAGATTTTGCTTACACCCTGCGTGTAGTATCTGATATTCTTGAATCTAACGGTTCATCATCAATGGCAACTGTTTGCGCCGGTACATTGGCGTTAATGGATGCAGGTGTGCAAATACGCAAGCCTGTTTCTGGTATAGCCATGGGCTTAATTACCAATGAAAGCACCGGTAAGTACGTTATCCTTAGCGATATTTTAGGTGATGAAGACCACCTTGGTGATATGGACTTTAAAGTGTGCGGTACTGCCGATGGTATTACTGCCTGCCAAATGGATATTAAAATTAAAGGCCTTAGCCGCGAATTGCTGAAGCAGGCGTTGGAACAGGCTAAACGCGGTCGCTTACACATTTTGGGTGAAATGAATAAGACCCTGAGCGCGCCACGCGAAGATTACAAACCACATGCACCACGCGTTGTTGTGTTGATGATTGATAAGGAATACATAGGCGCTGTAATTGGACCTGGTGGTAAAGTAATACAGGAAATGCAGCGTGAAACAGGTTGCACTATCGTAATTGAAGAAGTTGGCAACCAGGGTAAAGTTGAAATCTTCAGCAGCAATAAAGAAGGTATTGACAAAGCCGTTGCGAAAATCAAAGGCATTACTGCTACCCCTGAAATTGGTGAAATTTACGAAGCAACCGTTAAGAGCATTATGCCTTACGGCGCTTTCGTAGAATTCCTGCCAGGCAAACAAGGTTTACTGCACATTTCTGAAATAAGCCACAAGCGTTTAGAAACCATGGAAGGCGTATTGAAAGAAAACGAAGTAGTAAAAGTGAAGCTGCTAGGTATTGATAACAAAACCGGTAAGTTTAAGTTAAGCCGTAAGGTGTTGTTAGATAAGCCTGCAGGAGCTGCTGCTGAAAATTAAACCCCTCTAAATCTCCCCTAAAGGGGAGACTTAATACCGATACAAGCCCTTTGCGAGAGCAAGGGGCTTTTTGTTTTATCTTAGTTCAATGAAGCACATTTTTATACTATCCCTTCTTTTAGCTTTTAAAACCTATGCGCAAAATACACCACCGTGTTCCTCGCCTGAAAATGCCCAGTTTGATTTTTGGATTGGCGAATGGAACCTGAGTTGGGCTGATACCGGTAAAGGAACCAACTTTATTAAACGTGAGCTAGACGGCTGCGTTGTAGAGGAGAATTTCAAGGATACCGCTTCCGGCTTTTACGGTCGCAGCTGGAGCGTTTACAACACTTTCAAAAAAGTATGGCAACAAACCTGGGTGGACAATACCGGCGCTTACCTGATGCTTGAAGGTGGCATGAAGGATGGCAAAATGCGGCTGCAAATGGAGCGCACCAATAAGAAAGGCGTTAAGACCATCTCTGCCATGGAGTTTAGAAACATAACGAAAGATAGCTTTGATTGGGAGTGGATGCAGAGCACGGATGAGGGTGTTAGCTGGACATCGTTATGGTTAATACACTATACGCGGAAGAGGTAACTCTTAGTTCAAAGTGCTACCAAGCTATAAGATTGAGTATCCAGTTTAGAATTAAAAATGCTAAGCCTGCAGTAGTAAATATACCTGCAATTGCTCCAATCGTATTTGCAACAAACTTATCTTCTATAATCTTACGGCTAAGCCAAATACAGACATAAAAAATGGACAGCACAACCAATAAAAGTGTCGTCACTATGATAAAGTCCATACTTATAAGTTTTACGAAATGAAATTACCTGCACGGTTTGTTATAATAGATTATGAAAAACCGAAGTGCCCGAAATAATCACTAAATTGGTGAACCAGACCCTTGAAACGAATGGTTACAACTGCAGATGTTAGAAAATTAGCCCTTGCTTTTGAAGAAACAGTGGAGCTACCGCACTTTGAGCGCACTTCATTTCGCGTTAAGAAGAAGATATTCTGCACCATGGATGAGAAGCAGAAGATTGCCGTGCTAATGCTTAAGCCGGAGGAACAATCCGTTTTTTGCGCATTTGATAAAGCAGTATTCTATCCTGTAAACGGAACCTGGGGTAAGCAGGGTGCAACAATAGTTGAACTTAACAAGGTTGGAAAAAGCATGTTTAAGGATGCCCTTACGGAAGCTTATTGTAATAAAGCGCCCGTGAAACTTGCCGGGCAGTATAAACAGGAGTGATGCTGTTGGATAAATCAGCCTGCGTACTTAACTTAGTTATATGACGGAAAAAACAACCCGCACTTTAAGTATAATGGCGCTTATATGCGCCATATGGTTTCTGCTAACCGGTACAATGTGGGTTTACCTGGGGGCCTTGTTTATCGCTTATCCTATAGGTATTGTAGGCGCTGTTATTTGGTACTTTACCAGACGCACCGGGAAGTTTGTAAAACTTAACCGGGCTACTATGTGGGTGTTTATAGTTGGCTTAATACTATCACTGGGGTCTATCTTTCTGTATCAATAAACGCATTATTGAAGTGCAATGAAATACAGGCGTAAAGAATTTATACGGCTTGCTGCTTTAGGCACTTTAAGTGCTTATCTGCAGGCTTGTACGCAAAGCAGCCAAAAACCGGTGGCTGTTGTTGCCGATTCTACAGCCTTGAAGCCCGCCTCAGAGTCCCTCAATAAAAGTGGAGTAGTTTATATTAAAAAGGGCGATGCGCGCTATAACCAATTGCGGCAGGGGTTTAATCAGCGTATAAGTAAGTTTCCCGCTGTAATTGCGCTTTGTAAAGACACCCAACAGGTGGCAGAGGCCGTAAAATATGCCAAAGCCAACCAACTACCTGTTGCCATAAAAAGCGGCGGCCATTGCCTTGAAGGTTTTAGCAGTAATAATGGTGGCATGGTCATTAACTTATCGGAACTGAACGGCATTGAATGGCTGCAGAATGATGAAGTAAAGCTTGGCCCCGGTTGTCTGTTAGCCCAAATTCATAATGAACTGCTGCCTAAAGGAAGGATTATACCTGCCGGTAGTTGTGGCAGCGTAGGTATTGGCGGCTTAACCCTTGGTGGCGGTTATGGCATGTTTAGTCGCGATTACGGTTTAACCTGCGATAGCCTGCTGGAGGTTACTATGGTTGATGGAAATGGCGATATACATAACAGTAGGGATGATAAAGACTTGTTGTGGGCCTGCCGTGGCGGTGGCAGTGGCAACTTTGGCGTAATTACGGAAATGAAATTTGCAACGCATGAAGCGCCGCTTACCATGGTTGCTCATCGTTTTAGGGCTTATAAGGTTGATGCAGCAAGAGCAACCGCCATAACTGAAAAATGGATGGAAGTTTGCGCCAATTTACCGGCAGGTTGTTTTTCGGCCCTGGTAGTAAATGGTAAGACCTTATTAATTCTGTTAACCTGTTACAACACGAAATCGGACCTGACAGACATAATTAAGCAGTTTACCGCACTTGCTGATAAACCCTCATTAGGAAAGTATCAGGCGCTTGCCGCAGAATTGAAAGTGTTTTATGGCCAGCAGAACCCCGTTTATTTTAAGAATAGCTGCGGGGGTATGTACACAAATTTTGCTGACATGAAACCCTTTATTGAAAGTGTGTATGATGTTATTATTTCTAATCCCGGCATGATATATAGTATCGGCACCCTTGGCGGGGCTATACAACGTAAAGACTTTGAAGAGGCCTCCGCTTTCCCGCACCGGGCATTTACTTTTTTAGGTGAATTACAGGCTTATTGGGAAGACCCTTTAAAGGAAGAACACTATACAACGGAAAGCCGTAAGGTCATTGATATTCTGGAAACCAATAAGGTTAATGCTGAATACAGAAACTATCCCAGCCTTGACTTTAAAAACTGGCAGAATAAATACTATGGCAATAACAATTATTCCCGTTTGCAGCAGGTAAAGCAAAAATATGACCCCACTAACCTGTTCCGCTTTGAACAGAGCGTTGAGGCTATTTAAAATTAAATTCTTTTTATATTGGTTTTGCAAACACAATCATTATGGCTTTCCTTACCCTTAAACATGTTTTAAAGCAGCGCTTGTATTCGGCTATAAATGCTTTAGTAGACGAATGCAGCAACTACGATGCAACACAAGGCAATGAAGTGCAGCAGGCAAAGTCCATATTAGCAGTGGCCAAAGAGTATACCGACAAAGGAGAAATAGACCTTGCCTGGAATCAATATCACCTGGCAGAATATCATACAATAAGGTGTTATAGCGATGAATTACGCAAAGCAAAGGCCGAAGTTTTGCTGATTGAAGCGCCAAAGATTGGGCCGCTGCGTCAAAAGATGGTGGAAACCATATTGAATAAAAAAGAATTCGATGCTGGTACGTATAGCTCTTCCAGTTACACGGTTGATAAGCTATTGGCAGCAGCAAAATTAAGAGATGACTTTTACAACACCCGCGCCCATAAAATGGCAATAAGGCAAACTGCGCTAAACAGCCTTGCTGTAATTCTGCTTATAAATGTGGTGGCAATTATTGGGCTTTGCATTTGCGATGACATAACCTCGGGCGCCGAACTGTGGCAGGAAATTCTGATTTCTATGTTGTTTGGGGTACTTGGCGCAGGTTTCAGTATGGCGCAATCCATAACCTCGGTTAATGTTGACCAAAAAATTCCGGAACAGTTGCTGAGCATATTTGTCACCATCATCCGTTTAATGATAGGGGCTACCTCAGCTCTTATTGTGCTGATGCTTTTTAAATCAGGCGTATTAAAGAATATCTTATCTGATACGCTTCTGTCCTCTGTATACGCTTATATCATTCTCGCTTTCCTTTCAGGCTTTAGCGAACGCTGGGTGGTAAAAATATTGGAAACAGTGGGAACTATTAATGATAGCAAAGCAAAAGCTTAATACTTATTCTTGTTCCGGTAATCTATCCAAAGCAGTACAGCAGTAAGCGGAAAGAAAATGAGCACAAATACACTTGGCCAGTCAATACGGTGAGCCTCATTCCATGTATTGATCAGAAAGGTGCCATGGCTGTATAATTGTTGCAACATGATTAACGCAAAAATCGGTAAGCAGGCAACCGGACGTTTCAATAAAAACCAGGCACCAAGCAGATTTATTACTACAAACAGGCCGTGCCGCCACGGCGGCGCTTCGTTTATAGGGTAGAAAATGCCAACAGCATGATAGATAGCCGCGCACAAGGCGCCAACCGCCAACACTTTAAATGCTATGTTTAAATTTTTTTGACTGAATAACATTTACTGCAAATTAGGCATTCCGCTCACTTTAAAGAATCTTTGCATCATGCAAAAGCAATCGGTTAGCCTTAATAAATATATAAGTGATTCGGGTATATGCAGCCGGCGCGAGGCGGACCGTATGATTGAGGAGTGCAGGGTGAGTCTGAATGGCAAAGATGCCACTAAAGGCATGCGGGTGTATGATGGGGATGTAGTAATGGTGGATGGCCGCGTATTAAAAGCAAAAAAGAAACCGGAACGTATTTATATAGCCTTTAACAAACCGGTAAGGGTGGTATGCACTACCGAAACTAATGTGCCGGGCAACATCATTAACTTTATAAACCACCCCCAACGCATTTTCCCTATTGGCCGGCTGGATAAGTTAAGTGAGGGCCTTATATTTTTAACCAATGATGGCGACATTGTAAACAAGGTATTGCGCGCGGGTAATAACCACGAAAAGGAATACATAGTAACCGTAGATAAACCCGTTACCCCTCAGTTTGTAGAGAAGATGAGCAAGGGGATACCGTTGGATGGAGTGTTTACCAAAAAGTGCAAGGTAGAGCAGATAGGGGAGAAGGCCTTTAGGATAATACTTACGCAGGGCTTAAACCGGCAGATAAGAAGAATGTGCGAATACCTTCATTATAATGTAGTTAGGCTAAAACGCATACGGGTAATGCATATACAATTAAAGGACCTTAAACCCGGCACTTGGCGCTATTTTACCGCCAATGAAGTAGCCGAGATGAACGAACTGCTTGCCCATTCCTCGGGCACAGAATAACATCTGTTAAAGCTGTTTATTTAAAGAGTTCGCCCTTCACGGCTTTCGGGGAGGCCTTGTTTATTACAAATTTTGAAATGTAATAAGATAGGTTTAGTCCGCTTTCTGAAACCTTTTTTAACAGGAGGCGTAAAGGCATGTATTGGTTCACCGGGAAAATACGTGCCTATGAGGCAGTTAAAAATTACTCACAACATTACACAAAGAGATGGCCAGGTAGATAAATACCTGAATGACATCTCTAAACATGGGTTGCTTTCAGCCGAGGAGGAGGCTGATTTAGCACGCAGAATACGAACAGGAGATGCTGATGCGCTGGAGAAGCTTGTTAGCAGTAACCTAAGGTTTGTAGTAAGCGTTGCCAAGCAATACCAAAACCAGGGCTTACCACTAAGCGACCTCATAAATGAGGGCAACCTGGGTTTGATACGCGCAGCTTACAAGTTTGATGAAACGCGCGGTTTCAAATTCATAAGCTATGCCGTATGGTGGATTCGCCAGGCAATAATGCAAAGTATAGTAGAGCAGAGCCGTATTATACGCCTGCCGGTAAGCAAAATTGGCGCTTACACCAAAATAACCAAAGCCTTTCAGCAGTTTGAACAGGAATACCAGCGCGAGCCGGACGTGGAAGAACTGATGGAAATGCTGGGCATGACGAAAGATGAAATAGAAGAATACTTCCGTGTAAACAGCTACACGCTTTCAACAGATGCCAAGGTACGCGGAACAGAAGATATGAGCCTTCATGAAACGCTATACGACCGCGAAAGCATGAGCGCTGAAGACCAGCTGATGCAAAAAACAGTGGAAAATCAATTGAATGAAGCATTAAATACACTAAGCGAAAGAGAATCGGAAATTATTACCAGCTACTTTGGGCTGAATGGTAAAACACCGATGACCCTTGAGGAAATAGGCCAGAAGTTTGACCTTACCCGCGAGCGTGTTCGCCAGATAAAAGAAAAGTGTATTCAACGCCTTAAATCATCAACCAACATAACGTCGCTGCAAAATTACCTGCACACGTCATAATATGTCCGGATGGTTCCCCTGTAATAATGGGGAACTCCGGAGACTAACACGGGCTTATTGAGATTTGCCTGTATTTAGAGTGTCCTTCAATCTCGGTTCCAATAGAAAACTCCCTCGCCTCCAAGGCGGGGGATTTTCGATTTTAGGAGGTTAGAAGTAGTTATCTATTGCCGCTTAACATAGCGTGCCGCTATAAAGAAGGTAAACAGGGAGTCTTTACTGAAATCTTTATTCGGTTGCCCCAGCATTGTATCAGTAAAATATACCGGTAAAATAAAGGACATGTTTTCTATATGCGATTTTACCTCTGCGTAGGTGGGCACATATACTTTTAAGAAGTATTCATTATGAGGATCAAAGCGCAGAATCTTCTTCCATCTCTTTTTATCGCACCCGCCCCCGTTAGCTTTATGAGAGTTGAAGCTATTTTCAATATAGCGGCAGTTTTCTTCAATTTGCTGCAAGCTTACGCCTACCATAGGCCACTTTAAGTATTTGGGATTGCCATAATACTTTTCACCCCCATATAAAATGGAGGTATCAGGTATTGCAGCAGCAGTATCAGCATGTATAAAGTTAAGTTCACGCAAATGCCCGTACCAATTTTCCTGCGTAAAAATCTCCTTAAAGCAGAATAGAAAAGGAGAAACAGGTTTTAATATCCAGGGGTAAGGGTTAGGTGCCTCGCCTTTAGTTTGTGCTGATACGATCAAGCATGAGATAAATGTAATAAACAACAAACTCAACTGTTTCATAGGTATAAACAAAATAGCCCCACATATTTAGTGAGGCTACTAATTTACAAATTACTTGCTATTTTAATTTGACGAGAAGTAACTCTTTGTTTCCATAACCACTACACCACCCAGGCAATCGCCGTATTTAGCGGGCACATAGGCCGGATAGCTTTGAAAGAAGTCTAAGCCGCACACCGGTATGTATGGCGGCCCCATCAGTTTGCAGTTATCTACATAATAACTCATTGAGCCTTCGCGTGCGCCGCGCACATACGTTTTGCCATCTTCCATTTGCACAGTGCCACCGGTTAAAGGTATATCAGTAACCTTGGTAATAGCCATGTGCTTTAGAGTTGTTGGCAGGTATGTTTCGCCTTCAGTAATTACGGTTGGCATTAAAGGGTTGCGGCTTTTTCCGCCTTCCACAATAATATCATCAAACTTAATGGTGGGGTCAAAGGTTAAGTCAATATTGCTCCTTATCTCGCCGTTACTTAGGGGCACCTGTTTCATAACAAGCGTTTTCTGGCTCATAAACGAAACTGAAATATCATACATACCAGCAGGTAAATTGGTGGCGTAGTAAAGGCCGTTATCATTTGTTGTAAAATACAGTTCGTTACCCTGGCAGGCAAAAATTACCACTGCACCCGGTAGAGTTTCCTTGGTTTGTGCGTCAATTACTTTGCCGTTAATTTCACCGCCTGCAATGGCGTTTAAGCATAGTGATAGTAGTGCTACTACTAATAGCATTGATGTTTTCATGTTGTTTCGTTTATAGTGAATAATGAGATTTTACTATTCCCGCATAATGGTTGCAGGGGCAAGGGTAGGGCTTCCATCAATAAAAAACTTCACCTGGTCGCTTCCCTTTACATACATTTTACCGTTGCGTATGTCAACGCCGGGTTGCGAACCCAGTGCCTCGCTTAATGTTCGTGTGGGCTGCCGCCCCGTATTCGCCAGTTTTATATCATGGCTTTCTACTGAACTTAACTTCGTATCCGTATCAAACACTTCTACGTCTTTGGGTAAAAGGCTATCATTACTTACCACAAAGTTTAATTCCATTGTATAGCTATCGTAAACCCGCACATTCTTCATAGTAAAGTTGCGGTTGTTGTAAACCACCGTCATGTTATAGCGCCCGGTAGGTAAATGGTCGGCATAATAAATGCCATACTCGTTTGCGCTAACCACAATGCGGTCCATACTATTTTCAAAAACAATTTCAGTAAGGGCTAAAGGCAGTTTGGTTTCCTTAACCAGTATTTTACCTACTAACTGGCCCGTAGAAATAGCCGAAGCTTTAAAGCAAACTACCAGCAGTAAGAGCGAAATAGTTATTAAGCTTTTCATGGCTTCTAAATTTATCATAAAGATAATAGCAATTTTTCGGGAAATAAAGAATTGCAGCCACGCTTACACGAATTTTACATTATTATTACAAAGCGATTTTTGGCAGCGATTGATTGTGATATGACTAAGTTCCTCCCGATTTTCCCCCTTGGCCTGGTAGTTTACCCCGGCCAGCATTTGAACCTCCACATTTTTGAGCCCCGTTATAAGCAACTTATAAAGGAATGCAGTGAACAGAAAAAGTCTTTTGGTATACCCTCAGTATTTGGCGAAACACTTAACGAGTACGGCACGGAGATGGAGTTGATAGAAATAAGCAAAGTGCATGAGGGCGGTGAACTGGATATTAAAACTATAGGGCGTAAGGTTTTCCGCATTATGGAAGTTATTAAGGAGGTGCCTGAAAAACTTTACAGTGCTGCAGTTGTATTTGAAGTAGAGCAAAACCCCAATGATACTAATGTGCTGAACCCTACCTTGGTGGATTTAATTGCCAAATTGCACAAAGTGTTAGGAACTCATTTCGATCCCTATGAGAAGTTTAAGCATCCTTTGTCATACGACGTGGCGCCGTATATAGGGCTTAGCCAGGAGGACCAATACCGTTTGTTAGCGGCAGTATCGGAAAAAGGCAGGCAGTGGTTTATGATAGAACATTTACAGCGGTTGATACCTACTTTGGAAGACGCGGATAAGATAAAACAGAAAATAAGTCAAAACGGGCATTTTAGGCGTGAAATACCACCTGCGTTTTGAATCAAATTAACAGGGGAATACGTTATACTTGTAACCGCATTAATGTAGCCGGGGCAGAAAATGGAAAAAGTAATATCAGCAATCGTTATTTTCTTTAGTTCGATTGTAAAGTTTGGAATGGGAACAATAGCGATTATAAGTGCCGATTTAGGCCTTGGCGCTTCCCTGGCTAATATAATAGGTGGTATTATTGGTATTGTGCTGTTCACTTACCTGGGCAACATGATTCAGGACTACGTGGTTAAAAAATTCCCGCGCACCTTTGGCCGCCGTTTTACCCGCTCAAATCGTTTTTTAGTACGCGTTAAACAGCGTTTTGGCTTAGGCGGTATTGCAGCGCTTACACCGGTTGTACTTTCAATACCCGTTGGGGTTATGTTTGCTTTAGCCCTTACGCACGACAAAAAGAAGATTCTTTTCTCTATGTTGATGTCGCTCTTCTTCTGGGCCACCTTATTTTTTGTGCCTTACTTTCTGTTTAATATTAACCTGGTAGACCTGCTAAAGGGTTTATTTGAGCGTTAATACTGCAGCATAAAGTGCTCCTTAGCCAGCTTCTCCTTTTTAAAAAATACAATACCAAACTGGTAAATATCAATAGTTAGCTTAACGGCTTGGTGCTGTTTAATTTCTTCCCAGGCTTCAGTCATTCCTTCGCTCCAATAAATATCATCAAACACAAAAACGGTATCGGCGTGTGCTTTAGGCAGGCATTGTAAAAAGTACGATAGGGTAGCCTCTTTTGTATGGTTGCCGTCAAAAAATACTAAGTCAAGCTTATCAAAATTTTTAAGCGTTTCCGGAAGCCTTGAATCGAAATTGCCTGTTACAAAGGTAGTGTGGCTGCAACGCAGTTCATTATGCAATTGCTGCGCCTTATTACTCAATGCAGGGCTACCTTCAAGGGTATTAAGGGTGGCTTCAGGGTGGCCAAGCGCCATGTAGGCTGAACTTAACCCCAGCGAGGTGCCAATTTCAAGAATATCGGAGGGTTTAATGTTTTTTACCATGCGATAAAGTACCTTGCCGTATTTATGACGTACGGCTACGTAATTGATGATTTCAGCAACTGAACGTGTATTCGTATTACCTGTACCAAAATCTTCAAGCGCCAATTCGCTACTGTCCTTACTCCAATTTTCTCTTAGCTGCTTAATATTCAGTAAAGCTTCATCATCTTTGCCTTCCAGTATATCCAGGTAAAAGCGGAATATGAAAGGCGAATGCAAATAGTATTTTGTCTTTGCTTTAAAGCGGTATTCAATAAATTTGACCAAACGATAAAAACGACTCATTCCACGGAATGTAATTAACTTTAACCTATAGCGGCTAAAATATGAAGAAGATAATAGCAGTGGCATTTTTACTTGTGCAGTTAGTTGGTTTACATGCCCAAAAGGGTTTTCACTTGGGAGTATCGGGCACCTTTAACAGCACATGGATATTAAACCAGAACAACTACCAAAACCTTAGTGCCTATACGCAAAGCTATGTGCGCACCAGCGAAATGGACTACCGTTATACCTGGGGTGGCAGTACAGGCATTGTAATGGGCTACGACTTTACAAAGAATGTAGGAATACGCACACAGGTGCAATACAACTTTGCCGGCCAGCGGTACGAAGATGCTTTTTACGGCCCTGCTATAGTAGGCACTGATACGTTTGGCACTACCGCCAACCCTACAAAGTTTAACTATGTAAATGCCAAGCGCAACGTTAAGCTGCAATACGTTCAAATTCCGTTGTTTTTCAAGTTTACCTCAACTAAAGGCCGCGTGGCCAAGTTTTTCTTTTGTATAGGCCCACAGGTGGGTATTCGCACTTCGGTTTTTGAGGAAATTAAGGTTGCCGACCAGGTATATACAGTTCCAAATGGTTTAACGCCATCGCAAAAGTTTAAAACGGTTGATGTAGGCGCTGCCTTACAACTGGGCACTGATATTTATTGCACCGACCACCTGTATGTGGAAGTAGCAGTTTCGGCTTATGGTGGCCTTAACGACCTAAACGGCAAGGCCCTTAAGGATATTGAATGGTATAGCCAAAATGATAGTGAATACCAGAAAAGCTATAATGTACAGGGCGGGCTTATGGTTGGCCTTCATTACATATTTGGCCAAGGCCGTATTGACTATTAAACAATAAAACACCCCCATAGGCGATATTCATAGGCGTACGCCCTTACCGGCGGTTAATTATATTTGATTTACAAAGTGGTTGAGTTGAGATATTTTGTTTTTGTTACGCTTAGTTGTTTGCTGTTAGCAGGTTGTAAAACACCGGCTTTTCAGGTAAAGGATGGAGAAACCGCCCGTCAGTTACTGCTATATAATCAGAGCATTGATTTTTTAACCAAGGAATTTAATAGCGAAAAAGACCCCATTAAGCAAGGCAAAATTGCGGCTGAGCTTGGGGACAGTTACCGTAAGTTTAATGACCTGCCTAATGCCGAAAAGTGGTATAAACAAGCTGTTGAGCTTAATGCCGGTGAGGCGGCACTCTTTAACCTGGGACTGGTACAAAAAGGACAAGAGAAGTATGAAGAAGCCATACGCACCTTTGAACAATACCAGCGCGTAAGTGGTGGAGGTTTTGAAGGCCGTAAACAAGCCAACCAAAGCCGCGAAGCTTTAGAATGGAAGAAGGCTTTTACCAAAATAAAGGTGCAGAACCTTGAAGCGATAAACAGCACGAGCAATGATTACGGGCTTGAATTTTATAAGCCGGGGCAATTTGTATTTACCAGCAGCGCTAACGCCATGGGAGATTTGCGCGATGGATGGACAGGAGAGAAGCCCAGCGATTTATTTATTACCGATAGCAAGAATGGCAATTTTACCGCACCGGTAAACTTTGGCGCACCGGTAAATTCCATGTTTCATGAAAGCTCTGCCGTATTCGGTAAGGATATGAAGGAGGTGTATTTTGTGCGTTGCAAACAGGATGATAAAGCTAACCAATACTGCAACCTGTATTACAGCGCTTTTAATAACGAACACTGGAGTGAGCCGGTTAAGCTGCCCATATTTCCGGATAGTGTAAATGTGTACGACCCCTTTATTTCTAAAGATGGTAAGGTGCTAATTGTGGCAGCCGACCCTGCGGGTAACTTTGGTGCCACTGATTTGTATTTGTGCACTAAGGCAGATAGCGGCTGGGCTACGCCACAGAACCTTGGCGGGGTAATTAATACCCCCGGCAGTGAGCGTTTCCCCTGGTTAGATGAAAAGGGCAACTTGTATTATAGCAGTAACGGATTGCCGGGCATGGGCGGTCTTGATATTTTTAGGGCCCTGCATTTAAAGAATGGCTTTAAAGACCCGCAGAACCTGCGCGCACCTTTTAACAGCGGTGCCGATGACTTTGCTTTTAGAATGGAGAAGTATAAACCGGCTAATGCTGATGATACCATTCTTTCAGCCGGCTACTTTAGCAGCAGCAGAACAGGTGGTAAAGGCGGTGACGACATTTACCGTTTTCAGGAAAAGTGGGTGAATGTTTTTGCATTACGCGGCAAGGTGGTTGAAAAGGAATATGAAGACCCTAAAAACCCTGATAGCCGCATATTAGGCTTAAAGAAATTACCTAATGCTAAAGTGGAGTTGCGCACCAAGGCCGATGAGCTAATAGGAACTGTTACGGCCGATACAGGTGGAAATTTTGTTTTCAGGCTGGAAGCAGAAACTGATTATAAACTATTTGTAAGCAAGGGTGGTTACTTTGCCAATAACAATACAACGGTAAGCACAAAAGGCAAACGCCACCAGGATAGCACGCTGATAAACATTTACACTCAGGTAGAATTAGAGAAGATATTCCCTACTAAAGAGATTGTTATACCTAACATTTACTACGATTACGATAAGGCCACTTTGCGCCCTGAGTCTAAACTGATATTGGATTCAATAAAGATATTCTTTACCGAAAACCCTGATTTAACTATTGAGTTAGGTTCGCATACCGATAGCCGCGGTAGCGATAAGTATAACCTGGATTTATCTCAGCGCCGTGCACAAAGTGCGGTAGATTACCTTATACAAATTGGCGTGCCTAAGGACCGCTTAATTGCCAAAGGCTTTGGCGAAACCAAGCCTGTAAACAATTGCACCAATGGCGCTAAGTGTACGGAAGAAGAATTTCAAAAGAACCGCCGCACAACCTTCAGGGTAGCTTCGGCTAAACTGAATTTAGAGAGTATAGAACCCGAGGATATAAAGGTTGATCCTAAGCCGGAAGATAAGTAAGCTTTCGGTTTTTATATTGTATTCGGAGTTTCCCTTACCGGCTATTGCGCGAATATTTATTTTGGCGGCGTTAATTGATAAAGACAATGGAAGAAACAACTTTACCACAACATGACTATGCGGGCTTTTGGGCGCGCTTTGCTTCGTATTTTATTGATGGCGCTATAGTGGCTTTCCTGGTGTTGCAGCTTTACTATTTAAGTAATGCAAGCTTAACTACTTATTTAAATGCGCATCCGAATGTTGTAAAGGATTTAACGCGTTTCATGGGTAAAGGCGATGAGTATTCTTCTGGTTGGTCTGATACCTACCGCGTTAGCGAGTCCTTGTTGTATTATATATTAACGCCTTATAGTTTTCTTGTTCCATGGGTATATTTTGCCGGCTTTGAGTCATCTCCACTTCGCGCTACGCCCGGTAAATACTTTTTAGGTATGTATGTAACCGATATGGAAGGCAACCGCATTGGTTTTGGTAAGGCAAGCGGCAGGCACTTTGCCAAAATACTATCTGGCTTTATACTGTGCTGGGGTTATGTAATGGCCGGTTATACAGAATACCGTCAGGCTCTACACGATAAAATAGCAGGCTGTTTGGTTTGGAGAAAGTAACCTTTCCCGTCATTCCGGGCTTGACCCGGAATCTCATTTAGTTTTTAATGCGCGGGAAACACGTGGTTAGCCATGCGTAGCGCCTCTTCAAATACCTCCACATTAAAGTGGTTATATAGCTGCTCGGTAGCAAAGTAGTTAAGCAGGTTTTCAGTAGGCATATTGCCAATAAGCTCATCTTTAGCCATTGGGCAACCGCCGTAACCTTTAATAGCAGCATCAAAACGGCGACAGCCATTTTGATAAGCAGCGTCAATTTTCACTTTCCAGTTATGGGGTGCGGTATGCAGGTGTGCGCCAATTTCTAACTGCGGAAATGCCGGTATAAGCGTAGAGAAGAGATATTTAATATTATCAGGACCGCCTACACCAACAGTATCGCTCAGCATAAACGTTTTAACCTCCAGCTTTGATAATTCACCAACCCAGCGTTCCACAATCTGCGGGCTGTAATCATCGCCATAAGGGTTACCAAAGGCCATACTTATGTAAATTATCAATTCCTTGCCGTGCTTATCAGTAAGGTCCTTTATGCCCTTTATGCGCTCCACCGCCTGTTGAACGGTTGAATTGGCATTCCGCATCTGGAAGGTTTCGGAAACCGAGAAAGGAAAGCCAAGGCAATCTATTTGCGGAAAAGAGCAGGCATCCTTTGCGCCCCTTTCGTTAGCAATTATGGCTATAAGCTTACTTTGCTTGTTGTCAAGGTCCAGCCCTTCCAAAACCTTAGCGGTATCGGCCATTTGAGGTATAATATCAGGGCTTACAAAACTGCCGAAATCAATAGAGTGGTAGCCAACCTTAAGCAGTTTATTGATGTATTCCACCTTTTTATCGGTAGGTATAAACCCCTTAATGCCTTGCATGGCATCTCTGGGGCACTCAATAATTTTAATAGGCTGCTCAGTCACGCGCCAAACCTAATTGAAAACCTATAAACCGCAAACTACGTAAACTGCTTTATGTACTGGTTTATACCTTATGGCAGTTGTAAAAGGCAAATTTTTATTTGTGAAAAAATTCGCCAGCAGTAAAATTTTCGCCAATTTCATTCGTATACTTATACATTAAATTACACGAATAACCCATTGTTGCGCAGCTATGAACAGATTAAAGGTACACCTTAAGTGGCAAATTCTCCGCTCACGTTTGTACATGGAAGTTCTTTCACCAAAGGCTTTTTACCTGCCTGCGGTAATATTTCTATTAACCACGGCGGCCCTTATAGGGTACTACAACCTGCACCAGGCCTTAAACCTTTGGTCGCCTTTTAGCTTAGCCAGTGGTAATGCCTTTCATTTTTGCGAGCAAAACCATATGGACGAGCTTATACGTCAGCCCTCCAACACATGGAGCAACCTTGGCTTTTTTGTAGTAGGCCTGGTTACCCTTACGTTGGGCATACACGACTTCCGCAATGCGGACCGTAAACAGAGCAGCAATTTCCTGGTTAGGTATCCTATTTTCTCCATTATGTTCGGGCTTTCTGCCTTCTATGTGTTTTTAGGCAGCTTCTTATACCATGCCTCCTTAACTGAGTTCTGGCAAAAGCTTGATCAGGCCGGTTTGTATTCGGTTATAGTTATGGCCATAACCTTTAACCTTTACAAGATATTTCCGGTGGTGCGCCTTGGTGAAAAATACCATAGCTCGCATGCCTTAATGGTAGCCTTTGCTGTGGGTTTCAACTACCTGATTTTTACCAAGCTAATGCCAACCATAAACATCAACATTCTGTTTCCGTTTTTGATTGTTGTAATATTTATAACCAGCATTTATTACCTGATGTTTATTAGCCGCGAGCATTACTTTACTAACTACCTGTGGGCTGCTTTTGCTGTGCTTATTCTGGCTTCAGTAATATGGATACTGGACCGCACCAGCGTGGTATGTAACCCTACAAGTATGCTGCAGGGCCATGCGTTGTGGCATATTTTCTGTTCGGTTAGCATAATGCTTATATACATGTATTACCGCTCGGGTAAACTTCCTTTAGAAGAGGCCATTGCCTATAAAAAGGAGAAAAGAGAAATGCGTATACGCCGCCGCAGAGGTGAAAGCATAATGCAATAGAACGCAGATAACACTGATACTACCGATAATCGCAGATATTAATTTGGAGAAAGCGTTTGCTCAACGTTCTCTTGTTTTGCATTCACGTCAATTTAGAGGTTCTAACAGGTATGTTCTTTTGTGTTGGCTGTTTTGCGTAATGTTGCCTCGTGATATTGGTAAACAACCGGGGCAGTAATAATCCATACATCAATTTAGCTATTGAAGAATACCTGGTGCGCCATTGCGACTGCAGCAAAGGCGATTACCTGCTGCTTTATGTTAACGACCCCTGCATAGTGGTAGGCAAAAACCAAAGCATTTACCGCGAAGTTAATTTTGACTACCTGCGAAACGATAGGCTACAGCTGTGCCGGCGTATTTCAGGCGGCGGAACTGTTTACCACGACCCCGGTAATTTGAGTTTCGCTTTTATATCGCAGTTTGCTGATAACAAGGTTAACAACTACCGATACTTTAACCGGCCTATAATTGAAGCCCTAAACAAAGCAGATTTTGCCGTTGAGCATGATGCCCGAAACAACATAATCTGCAACGGTAAAAAGATAAGCGGCAATGCCCAGTTTACGGATAGAAAGAACATAATAAGCCATGGTACGCTGCTTTACAATGCTGACTTAAACACTTTACGCGCCTGCCTAAAACCGAACAACTTTGAAATAGATACCAAGGCTGTTGCCTCCGTAAGCAGTTCGGTTATCAATTTATATGATGTAAAGCAGGTATGGAGCGATATAGGAAGCTTGCAGCAATACCTAAGTAAAGAATTGGCGGCAACTGAAGTAATGGATTTTACCAATGCAGAGTGGGAGGAAATTGAAAAGTTAGCTGCTGAAAAATTCAGCCAGGCCGAATGGATATATGGCCGTAGTCCCAAAACCATTATTCGAAAAAATGAGGTGGAACTTGTTATTGAAGAAGGAAGGGTGACGGAAGTTAAAGGCGTAAGGGAAGAAGTCAGGGCTGTGCTTGCAGGCGTTTTTTATACGTATACGCACATAAAAAAAGCGCTGAGTGTTTTACCCAACGCTTCTGTATTACTTAATGAGTTGTTTTAATTACTGGCCGTCGTTGCTGCTGTTTTCCTCAGCTTTTTTCTTGCCGCTTTTTTTGTTCATGTCAACAGCTTCCTGAAGGCTCTGTGGTTCTTTCTTGCCTTTGTATTTAGGGTTTTTGCTCCATTCGTAAACACGCTCCCCATCAATGTATTTAGATACAAAAGCATCTTTAATACCCATTTTGCGAACATCAGCAACAAATTGCTTGGCAACTTCTTCATCAGGGAAATAGCTGATGATATAACGGTTCATGCCTTCAACTTCTTCATAACCTATGTAACGTGGCTGGTCAAAGTATTTGTTGATGTTAAACTCCTTGTATAAGCCAATCTGAACCTTATAAACAGTTCCCTTGGCAGGTGGGTGTTGCATATCAGCCATAAACTTCTTGGTAACTGTAGTATCGCCATCTTCCACATAGTCGCCTTTCAGCATCTTATTTTCCTGGGTAAGCTCCTTTACTTTAGTGTCATAAGAAGCAATACGGTTTTCCAGTTCAGCCTGACGCGTGCTTGCGTAAGCCTGATCATCTTTTAAACGCTTAATTTCAGCCTCGTTACTATCAAGTGTATTGCGAAGGTCTTCCATTTTGGCCTTGTAGCCAGGCAGGTCGCTCATGTAGTTTTTAAGCTCTTCTTTCAAGCGCTTTTTCTCTTCTTTCGATAATTCCTGGGCATGCAAACCGGCGCTGCAAAACAACGCTAAAAGCGCTATGCTTAAAATCTTCTTCATTGTGTGTCAGGGTTTATGGAGGTGACAAAACTAACAGTTTGAGAGAAAAAATGAAATTTACTGCAATGATTTTGAGCACATAAGCATAAAACAGCAATATCTTATACTTGCATAAGCGATTAAGCGTGAAGTATGCACAAAATAGAAAACGAATTTTTACGTGTTGAAGCCCGCGAATATGGTGCGGAGTTGATAAGCATTTACGATAAAAAGAATAAGCTGGAAAGGTTGTGGAATGCCGATGAAGCCTTTTGGCCCTGGCATGCTCCGGTTTTGTTCCCAGTAGTAGGCCGTAGCCTGAACGACGAAATAATGGTGGCCGGCCAAACCTATAAAATGGAGAAGCATGGCTTTGCCCGTAAAAGCAACTTTAAACTGTTGGAATTAGGCGATAGCAAAATGGTGTTTTCGCTCACCTACACTGATGAAACCCTGAAAATTTACCCCTTTAAGTTTGAGTTTTTAATTGCCTACCGCTTACAGGCTAATATGCTTTACTGCCGCTACGAGGTAATTAACAGGGACGATAAACCGCTTTACTTTCAGTTGGGCGGGCACCCCGCCTTTGCTGTGCCGCCCGTAGGTAGTGCCACTATTGGCGAGAGGTATTCTGATTATCATTTGGAGTTTGAAAGCGCGGAAACTGTTTCAAGGCATTTTATTAATGCAGATGGCTTCTTTACCGGTAATACGGAAAAGGTTATTGACAACGGCACAAGCCTACCGCTACGCAATGATTTGTTTAAGGATGATGCCTTGATTTTTAAAGACCACAAGGGCAGAAAGCTGACAATTAAGAGCGCCAAAAACACTCATTATCTTACTGTAAACTTTAGCGGTTTCCCTTACCTGGGTTTGTGGGCAAAAGTTAATGCCCCTTATGTATGTATTGAGCCTTGGTACGGATGCGCCGATACCGTCGAAAAGCAGGTGGAAATGCCTGATAAAGAGGGTGCTATAAAACTACCTGCGGGCGAAGAATTCTCTGCCTTATTTACAGTTGAAATCGGGTAAATAAGTTTTCGAACGATTGTTTGAATCTACTGTTAATCTTGGTATATTCGTATTCCTCATCCAAGATAGTTGAACAATGGAGCATTTATTCAATACTCAGCAGGAAGAAGAAATTGCATTACTGGAAGACCTGCAACTTGAAAGTAAGCTGATTATACATAACGACGACATAAACACCTTTGACTGGGTTATTGAGGCGTTGATTGATATATGCAAACACACCCATGAGCAAGCCGAGCAGTGTGCTTACATTATACACAGCAAAGGCAAATACGCTGTAAAACGCGGCAGCTTTACCAAGCTAAAGCCGCTTAAGGATGGCATTACCGACCGCGGTATTAATGCAACAATAGAGTAATTTTTCATCTCCAATAATGGCTCACTCTTTTACCCCGGAACATGAACTTTTTCGCCAAAGCGTTAAGGAGTTTGTTCAAAAGCAAGTTGTACCCCACATAAACGAATGGGAAGAAAAAGAGGAAATCCCCCGCTCTGTTTTTAAGCAAATGGGCGAGCTGGGCTTTTTAGGCATTAACTTTCCTGAAGCCTATGGCGGTACTAATAATGACTTTTGGTATACCGTTGCTTACCTTGAAGAATTAGCCCGTGCAGGCTTTGCCGGTTTAAGTGCTGCGGTAAGTGTGCACCAGTACATGGCCACCAACCATATTCTGTTAGCCGGTAGCGATTACCTGAAAAACAAATACCTGAATCCTTCTATAAGTGGTGATGTGGTTGGCAGTATAGCCATAAGCGAACCGGGTGCGGGTAGTGATGTGGCCAACCTGCGTTGCACGGCCCGCAAGGAGGGGGACAATTACATAATAAACGGCAACAAAACATTTATAACCAATGGCTACTACGGCAACTTTGTAACCGTTGCCTGTAAAACCGATTCATCTGCCGGTTTAGGCGGTGTAAGCTTAATAGTGGTTGACCAGGGCACGCCCGGTTTTACCACCAATAAGCTGAAGAAAATGGGTTGGAAGAGCAGCGATACGGCTGAGCTGTTTTTCGACAATGTAAAGGTGCCAGCTAATCAATTAGTAGGTGAAGAAGGCAAGGGTTTCTTCTACATTATGGAGAGTTTTCAATTGGAGCGTTTGGTGGCAGCAATTATGGCTACGGCAGGTATGGAAGAGAAGATTGCGCACACGCTTAAATACATGAATGAGCGCAGCACATTTAATAAGCCGCTGGTAAAGTACCAGGTGTTGCGCCATAAAATGGTAGACCTTATTACCGAGGTAGAAATTACAAAGCAGTTTGTTTACCACTGTTGCGATTTATTTGCCCGCGGTGTATTTGCCGTTAAGGAATGCAGCATGGCCAAAATGAAAGCCACAGAATTAGCTAAAACAGTTGCCGATGAATGCCTGCAGATGTTTGGTGGGTATGGTTACATGCAGGAGTATGGCATTGAACGTGCTTACCGCGATGCGCGCGTAGGCACCATTGTAGGTGGCACTACCGAAATAATGAAAGAGATAATAGGCAAGATGGTGCTTGATGGCATAACTTATGAGAGTGCATATAAGAAAAAGCCCGGTGAAGCAACTTCAGCCAAAGCAAAGCCTATTGAAACCAATAAGAACGAATCCCTTGATAATAAACAAGCCAATATGCAACAGGTTCCTGAAAGTGCAAGAGACATTATTTACAGTTTGCCACAACGCCTAAGGGCTGATAAGGTGGATGATACCGCATTACACCGTTTCCATTTTGTGTTAGACGGGCCAAGTGGGGGCAATTTTACCGTTACGCTTAAAGATAAGGCCGTAACTGTTGAAGATGGTTTAGTAGATGAACCTACCTGTAAAATAAGCGCTAAAGCTACTGATTATGAAGACCTGGAACATGGCCGTGGCAACCCGCAGATGATGTTTATGATGGGTAAAATTAAAGTAACCAACCTGGGTGAGGTAATGAAGTTTGTTACCTACTTCCAGCGTATAAAATAACCTCTTCAACCCAAACCAAAGTTTTCGTAAGCTAATAGCTACCGGAAACAGAACGAGAAGCCATCCTTTTATTGGATGGCTTTTTTATTCTGCTATGTTTGCGCACCACTTAGAAGAACAGCTATGATAGACTTTGGCAATGCAGTAATACGCGCGCTTATTGTGCATTACATCGGCAGAAAAAATGAAGACGAAGGTGTTGTACTTTCTCAACACGAAACCACCGTTGACGATAAAGCCACCAACAAAAAGCTGGTTGACTTTTTTGCTAAACCTTTTGCCAAGCGCGACGATTACCATTGCTTTATACACCCCAGTGAGGATGTAAACCTTAATGCCTGCTATACCTTTTGCAAGGAAGTATTTACCAACCAGGCAGCACTTACAGCAAGCTCGCATAAAATAGCCAAGCACCTTTACGATACATCAGGCCATGCCAACATTAAAGAAGGTGAGTTGATTGTGGTGGTATTTGATAACCTGGTGCAAAATGGTGCGCCTTGTAATGGCTTGGGCTTATACAAATCAGAAAGTAAGGATACCCTGCTTAAAGTTGTTTTACAGAACGATAATTATGCGCTTACATCCGAAACAGGAATAGGCAGTGGTAATATTGAGAAAAGCTGCCTGGTGCTTAATACCAATGCCGAGCAGGGTTTCCTTAACCTTATTAACGACCACAGCAAAACAGCGGGAGAAGAGGCCGTATTTTGGCGCGATACTTTTTTAAAAGTAGCCCCGCTAGCAAGCGATTACTACTTTACCAATAACTACCTGAAACTTACTACCGGTTTCATCAAGAATAAATTGGCTGAAGACACTACCGTAACACGTGCCGACCAGGTGGAAATGCTAAACCGCTCCGTACAATACTTTAAAGATAACGAACAGTTTAAGTTGGCGGAATTCAGCACCGAGGTATTTAAAAGCCAGGAAACCGTTAAGGCATTTGCAGAATACAAGCAGGAAATATTTCTGGACCCCAACCTGAATGCGGTGGATAGCTTTGATATTTCAGAAAGCGCGGTAAAGCGGCAGAAGAAGTATTTCCGCGGGGTAATAAAGCTGGATAAGAACTTCCACTTATATGTGCACGGCGGAGCAGACCAAATGGAACGCGGTTACGATGAGGAACGCAACCTTAATTACTACAAAATTTACTTTAGAGAAGAGAGTTAGAGAATCCTCAACAACTGAAGCGTGACGCTTTACCCACGCAATGGATTGATTTTTGCATCTTCGCAACATGACCCGTTTAAGCGTTAACATCAATAAAATTGCATTGCTGCGTAACAGCCGTGGCGCTAATATTCCCGATGTAATACAGTTTGCGAAAGATGTGGAGCGCTATGGCGGGCAAGGCATAACCGTGCACCCAAGGCCCGATGAACGCCACGTGCGCCGCAGTGATGTTTATGCCTTAAAGGATGTTGTAACTACTGAATTCAATATTGAAGGTTATCCTTCAGAAGATTTCCTGAAAATGGTTTTAGAAGTTAAACCCCACCAATGCACACTGGTGCCCGATGAACCGGGTCAGCTTACCAGCGACCATGGTTGGGACACCATAAAGCACCAGGATTTTCTGCATAAAGTAATCAGCCGCTTAAAAGAGAATGGCATACGGGTTTCTTTATTTATTGACCCTGTAAACAGCAAAATTGAAGCCGCCAAAACATCAGGCACCGACCGTATTGAGTTTTACACCGGCCCTTATGCGCATGATTTTGCCGCCGATAAACAAAAAGCCATTGCTGAATTTGTAAGCGCTGCAGCGTTCTGTAATCAATTGGGCATTGGCATTAATGCCGGGCACGACCTTAACCTTGATAACCTGCGCTACTTTAAAGATAATGTTCCCGGCTTGCTGGAAGTATCAATAGGGCATGCGCTGGTGCGCGATTGCCTGTACTATGGTTTAGAAAACACTATACAACTTTATTTGCGGGAACTGGAGTAACCGGTCTACGCACTATTCTAATTCAGAAACAATAGTTAAATTACAATTCATAAGCGTTGCTTAGCGTTTTTGAATTAGCGGTAATGAAGTTTCTGAAAAAAGTACTTTGCTTTTTCTGGGCAATTTGGGGCAGCATGTGGTTCATGCTTATTATAGCTATTCCCACCCCTGTTTACGCTCTAATACTGGCCATATTCGGCAAAAAATACAGCCTTAAACTGGTTTGGATAAACTTTAGCATACTGGCCCCCCTAGCTAATTTGGTAATGGGCATAAGGGTTAAAGTGTTTGGCAAGGAGAAGGTTGATTGGACAAAGTCGTACGTAATTGTAGCTAACCACCGCGCACAAATTGATATAACTACCGGCGCGGCCAGTTGCCCCCAACCGGCCCGCTTTCTGGCAAAGTGGGAGATAAGGAAGATTCCCATTTTCGGCTACATGACGCGCATGCTGGCCATAATGGTAGATAGGAAGAGCCGCGAAAGCCGCGAGAAGTCCTACCGGTACATGATAGAGTCCTTAAAGAAGGGAGAGAGCCTGATGATTTACCCGGAAGGCACACGTAACAGAACAGACCAACCACTAAAGGAATTTAAGGATGGCGCATTTAAAGTGGCGGTTTTAGCACAGGTGCCTATACTGGCGCAAACACTGGTAAACACAAGAGAACTGAATGACCCACGCAGTCTTCATCTATGCCCGGGCACAGTTTCTGTTTATTGGAGCAGCCCTATTGAAACTAAGGGCATGACAGAGGCTGATATACCAAGGCTTAAAGATATGGTGAAGGAGGAAATGCTGAAGCACTTACCTCATTAAGGCTGCACTTCGCTGGGCTTACGAAACACCCAATACTTTTGCAACATAAAGTTAAAGCCTAAGGACACTACGGCATCCACCATTAAGCGGCTTATCTTATAATCAATATGCACCCATTCAGTAAGTATATAGGTGCCGCCGCTTTTAAGGGTAATGCTGCCAATAACTACCACCACAAACTTTTTTAGCTGCGTTTGTATTGAAATATCAGTGCGTTTAAAGGTCCAGTAGCGGTTTAATGAATAATTGATAACGGCGCCAAGCGTGCCGCTAATACCAATAGAAATAACGTAAAACAGCCCGGCGAATTCCGTTAGAAAAATCATGATAATGTAATCGGAAATACCCCCGACAAAGGCAGAAAACTGGGCCTTAAAAAATACGGCTATCCAGTTTACAAATATCCGAAAGCGTGATGCTTCAGTGTTTTGCCGCATTGCGTTCTTTAGTATCGCGTTCGTTGCCCAGCTTTAAAACTTTGCCAAGTTCCACAAAGTTAATAATGGTAACAACCGACACTACCACAACAGCGAAAACAGTTAACGAGCCGGGGAAAACAATTTCAGTGAACAGAGCCGTACAAATAGCCAGGCGAAATTCAGTGGGGCCAAACAAACCGCTATCAATATTATACTCATCCGTTAGCTTAAACTTAATAATAGCCAACAGCATGGTCCATGCATAAGAACACACAAACACAAACGAAAGTATTTTGTAACGGTCATCAAGAAAGAAGTAGAAACCAACACCCATTAAGGCCGTTGAAACCCAATCCACGCTAAGGTCCAATGAAAAGCCGTACCACTTGCGGGCAGCATTGCGGTAAACTGCTATCCGGCCGTCCAGTGAATCACCAAACCATTGCACTGCAAAGGCTAGTATGGAAATGAACAAATAGCGATGGTCATCCTTAGCCATGTAAAAGCCTAATGAAACACCCATACTTCCTATTAAACCAATAACGGTAAGCATATCGGGGCTAATCCAAGGCGGCATTATACGGCACAAAAAAGCCAGAACAGGTTGTTCAATGCCCCTTGTCAGGTTTGTCCGCTTCCTGTCTCTTTGTATGGCGGCTTCGTCGCTGGATATATTTCGTTTCAAGCTGGTGGTTTCCGGCACTCGGTTAATTTTAAGTGAGGCAAATGTATAAATAACATTAAGTACGCCTTCCACATAAGGCTTATAGCGGTTGAAAACGTAGGTAAAGCGCGTTTATTTTCGGGTAAACCTTACTTCAGTCCCTTGATTATCAGGCCTTCCATCCATTCCAAAACGTTGCGCGGCTTAAGTTTGCGCCATTCCAGGTTGTTGTAAGCATCGCCCATATGTATGTAATAATGTATGCGTACGCTGCGCATTTCATCAATAACGTGCTGCCGGAAGTTTACGGCCACAATCCATCCGTCATTCTCTTTAATCTCGTCATACCATTCCTCGTAGTATAAATCATCAGATGCATGAAAGTTGAGCACATTCTCGCCAATGAGCATAAATTTTGAAATTCCGGCCTCAATAAGCGGTTCAACCAGGCCGCGCTTCATTTCCATTATATCGTTGTGCACGGCATCATTCCACTCGCCAATAAGTTCAATTACGGCAAACCCTGCTTCATAATCGGCAAAAAGAATTTTACAGTAAAGGGTAGAGGAACCGAAATTATCCCACTGGGGGTGTATGTAGTAGTTGTAAATCTTATTGTGGAAATGCATCTCACTGTACTCGTTCCCGAAAAAGGGAGAGTTTTCATCTTCCGAGGCTACGTAATCATCGCGCCAGCTATAAAAAGGTTCAATCTCATGCATGTGGCAATGCTAAACAGAAGTAGCTGCTTTTATGAAACTAATATTGCTTTATATTAGACGCCTCCATGAGAAATATATTTCGATTAGCCATTGCAGCCCTGGTAGTGTTTAACCTTTATGCCTGCGAGAAGTGCTACCAATGCCATAACTATTGCAAGGTATGCCGCGAGGCGCACCAGGATACTACACTTACTATAATTGTAAAGTCGGATGTATTAACCGAGCAATACTTTGTAGAGTATCTTGATTCCCTGAACTCCTTAGGATGGACCTGCGGCGACACCAGCAGCACTAAACAGGAGAAATTCTGTGGCACCAATTCGCAAAACAACGGAGAGCTACTTACGCGGAAAGAAAACGGTTGGATTTGTGCCCCCTCTTCGGAGTAGTTATCGCTTTACAAGCTTGCTAACGCTACCCTTACAACGTAGTAAGTAAATACCGTTTGCTAATGGCGCTAATGATAGTTTGGCAGTAGTAGCGCCGGCTTCTACCTGTGTTGCCAGCATAAGTTTACCCTGCAAATCGAATACCTCAAGTAAACTCTGTTGAGGCAAAGCATTAAATGAAAGAGTTATTTCACCCTCTGTTGGGTTTGGCATTACAGTAAATGTGGCTTCTGCTAAAGGGGCTAAGGCTGTGGGCCCGCATGGTTCGGCAATATTGGTAACGGCAAAAGGTTCAGAGGCTATAAAGCCGGCTTGGCCGTATGGAACAAAGATGGTTAAGGTATCAGCCGCAGTTACATACACCCGCTTAGTTGTTTCTCCCGTATTCCATAAGTAGGAGCTATAGTTTTGCGCAGGTTCCAAATAGTAACCACTGCTATCATGTCCGCAAACCAATTGCGGCCTGTGCAGCGCCCAGGGCAAACTAGCATAGTTATATGCACGATAGCTGTAAAGCGTATCGTCAAAGGCCAGCTCAAACACTTTGTTACCGCCGTTGTCAATTACATTAAGCGTTAAATTGTAATTGTTCAATACGCCCCAATCAATTAAGGTATTACCATTAGGTAAACGTTGCACACTACCGGTAGCCTGGCTGGCCAGTGTTGCACTTTCCATAAAACTCCAAACAAGGTTGGCCTGCATAGTGGCCGTATTCAATTGATATTCTTTACCGCGTGCAGCATGAACCGGAGGCTTAGCATTGCCATCATCAAACAGGCTATAATTTCCATTGTTTAACCGGCGTATATCATGCTGGCCATGAAATTTAGCTGCATCATTTATAAACGTGAATTGGTTTTGTTTACCACCGAGACGCCATATAATATTACCGCTTGCACTATCAATTTTGGTTATTTCATTAAAGTGGCGGCTGCTCACTAATATATTGCCGTCTGCGTCTTTGTCTACCGCATTAAAGTGGGTCCAATCAACCGAGTTAGGGGTATTTAAAAACGAGCTGTCTACATCTGAAAACAGGTAGTGGTCCTTACTGTTCCAAAAGAACACCGGGTTTTTGTTTACATCCAGCTCCTGTATTATACCACAGCGCACATTAGCCGTAGCGCTACCGGGGCTGCCATTATGCGAGAAATAATGGTACCCGCTTAAATCCATTTGAACATTGGCTGAACCAAGCAACAGGTAGTGCCCGTTAGGCAAAATCTTCATGTCGTGGGCGTCTACCGTAAACGTATCGGCACAGCTTACCGAATCAGTAACCGTAAAGGTGCTATCCATTAACATGAACTTGCCGCTACCCAGGTAGGACATTAAACCATTCGGCTGAATTTTGAAATCAGTTGCCGGTGCATTGCCGCTGAACTTTTTGTAGTAAACCATGTTGCCCTGCGCATCTAGTATTAAGTGCGTTGGTGGGTATGCCCCCGGCGTGCCATTAAACTTTGCAGGCGTTAGAAAATAATAACCCGTTGAAGCAGGAGTTAAAACATTTACCTTGTAAGGCGGAATGGGTTGCGCTATGCTGCCTATTGAAAACAGAAAGCACAACAGTAATGAAACAACCTTTATACCCCGCATTGCCAGGTTTTAATTACTGCCGCTTATTTTATCAAGGTAATTGTGCCTTTTAGCTTACGGTTGCTGTTATCGTTAAATACAACATCAAGCACATAAGAGTAAACACCCGGTATGCATGCCTTACCACGGTATGTGCCATCCCAGCCAATGCTTGAACTGTTACTTTGGAAAACCAATTCACCTATGCGGTTAAATATCTTCCAGTCAAACACTTTAAAGTCATTTAGCTGAACCAGCAATATATCGTTATTGCCATCGCCGTTAGGGGAGAAGGCGTTCGGGATAAAGATGCGCGGTAACTCAAAAATCTGGATGTAATTCAAGCGCTCCAGGGTGTCGCTACAGCCGTATTGGTTGCTTACGGTTAAGGTAATGGTATAAATACCGGGGTCTTGATAAACATGAGATGGAGATTGTAAAGCAGAACTGCTTTGATCGCCAAAATTCCAGTTCCAGGTATCAGTATTTATTGAAGCATCAGTAAATATAATTGGTGTGTTAGGGTCGTTATAGCCCACAGTGCTGTTAACCGTAAAATCTGCCACTGCTGAAGGTTGAATGGTAGTAGAAGCAGACGCAGTATCAGTACAATTACCCAAAACGGCTGTCAACAGAATATCATAGGTGCCCTGTGTAGCGTAAACGTGACTTGGATTAGCCAGTGTTGAGCTGCTTCCATCACCAAAATCCCATACGTAAGTTGCGTTAGCCGGTGTGCTGTTGTTTACAAACAAACTTGGCAAACCCTGGCACACATCCTGCACGCTGAAATCAGCTACAGGGTTAGGGTTAACATTAACAGTAGAAGTTGCAGTGTTACTGCAAGAGTTATTATCAGTAACGGTAACCGTATAGCTTGTAGTTACAGTTGGTGTGGCAACAGGGTTAGCAATATTAGGGTCATCTAAATCACCTATAGGGCTCCATGCGTAAGTGGTTCCACCATTGGCTGAAAGCTGCGCACTTTGACCTTCACATATATCATAGCTGGCCTGCACATTAACCACCGGTAAGGCAAATACGGTATAAATTATACTGTCCTTTCCTGCACAACCGGTAATTGCGTCGGTATAAGAATAAACTAAGGAAACATTTCCGGGACCTGCTGTAGCAGGATCAAATGTTCCGCTTGCGTTGGTAATGCCGGCACCTGTCCACACTCCTCCTGCAGGAAAAAAGCCTGTTAAAGTTTGAGCGCCTGCGTCAACACAGTTGCTTGCATTATTACCGGCATCAACAACAGGAGCCGGTTGAACGGTAGTAGCAATAGCCGTTGAAACAGGGCTGCTGCAACCATTATCGGTAGCCATTACACTTACAGCATCGCCCGTGGCAAGTAAATTAGTGGTATATGTGTTTGTAGGGCCGGCCTGAATTATACCTCCATTCAAATAGAAAGTAAACGTATCATAACCTGCAGGTGTAGCAGTAAACACAACCTGGTCTCCCTGACAAATAGAGTTGTCAGCATCGCTACTGGTTAAAGTAACGGTTGGTATAGGGTTTACAGTAAAGGTAAGTGTATTGCTTACCGGGCTTGGGCAGCCGTTAAGGTCGGCCACTACACTAATCACATCGCCGGTAGCCAACGTGGTTGATGTATATATACTATCAGAAGTATTTTGAACACTGCTGCCGTTTAAGCTAAAGTTATATGCTGTTAGGTTGGCAGGATTAACATGCACCGATATAGATGTGCCTGCACAAACTGTTGTGCCCGGCTGAGCGGTTATATTAATAAACGGTATAGGCTTAACCGTAATAGGAATGGTATTGCTTTGCGCGCTAACACAACCTGCATTAGTTGCAGTGGCCCAAACGTTGGCATTAGTGCCCAACTGGGTTGTGCTCCACGTATTTGAAGCAGAAGTTATTTGTAAAGAACCGCCGTTATAGAAAGTATAGCTATCATAACCGGCTGGTGTAGCAGTAAAACTTATGTTATCGCCTGCACAAATAGTGCTGTCCGCATCAGATGTAGTAATGGTTATGGATGGAATAGGCAATACAGTTGGGTGTAAGGTAGAACTTGGGTTAGTATAACACACACCATCAAAACCTAACACCGTAATACTATCACCGGGTTGAAGGTTAGAGGCAACAAAACTATCAACCGGTGAACTTTGAACCGGAACACCGTTTAAAAGGAAGGTATAGCTTTGGTAAGGAGCACCTGCTGGCACCGGAGATGCATGATAGGTTAAACTACCGCCTGCACAAACTGAATCGTTAGAGGCTGTTAGCGCGATATTCAATGTATTTGTGCCTATCGTAACCTGTAAGCTATCCTTTACTCTTCCGCAACAAGGCGTGGTTACCCATAAGGTAATCATATAGGTGCCGGGCGCAGTAAAAGCCATAGGGGCGTTTTGATATTGAGCGCCGCTTAAAGTTTGCGGTATGGCATTTGGGCCAAAATCCCATTCGTATAAACTACCTGTTAAGGTGGTTTTAAAGGTATCAGGGCAACCGTTTACTGCCGGAGATAAGGTGTGCGAAATAGTAGAGCCGCTAATAGGTGTGCTGAAAATATCTACAAAGTCAGTAAACACCGTGCCGCCCAGCGTAATTGATTTGCGGCCGGTAGTTCCGTATAGTACAGTTATAGGGCCTGTTCCGTTTCCTGTTGCAGGTTGAGCACCTGAACCAAAATTCCATGCCGCAGCAGTAGGTGAGGAGAAGATAATTTCTGAATTAGTACAGCCTTTGTTGTCAACAGTAATTACCGGAGGGTTACCTGGTACCGAGGTTATGTTTGATTGCGTTACAGCCGTTCCGCCGTTTTGAGAAAGAGCAACGCTAGGACCGTTAGCTCCGTTTCCACCAACGCCGCCCGCGCCACCTGCGCCACCTGCACCGCCGGCACCTCCAACTCCGTTACCGCAAACACCGGCCGCTCCGCCGGCACCACCATTGCCGCCAGCACCGCCGCCGCCACCTGCACCACCAACACCTCCTGCACCGCCCGGGCCGGGTTGTAAATTGCAATCAATAACGTTGCCACCTGCACCGTTGTTTACTAAAAACACTGCGAAAGAGCCGCCGCCGCCTGTTCCTCCTGTACCGCCCTGGCCGCCAAAACCACCGCCGCCGCCACCGCCGCCACTGCCGCCCCAATCATCTGAGCCGTTTTCCTGACGGCCACCGCCACCACCACCGCCGCCGCCGCCACAACCCGGTGTACCTGCTGTACCAGCTGTGCCTGCAGCACCCGGAGCAAAATAACCCGGAGCAACTATTGTTCCCGCAGGGCCAACTGCGCCCGCACTGCCAACTGCGCCATTACCACCTGCTGCACCTGCAGTGCCGCCGGTTACACTTCCACAACTAGGGGCGCCGAAAAAGCACCCTGCGCTACAATCGGGTCCTGAGCCACCCGCACCACCTGCACCACCACAGCCACCGGAACCCGCAGAACCGCCATTTACGTTCTTATAGCTGGTAACGTTTGCGCCATTACCGCCTGCATTACCGCCCGCACCGCCTGCTCCACCAGGTATAGGGCCGGGCTCATTCATACCGGGATTACCCGGTGAACCAGGCGAGCCCGCTGCACCTGCAGCACCCGGTGCACCATTAATGCCCGGAGCCCCCGCACCTGTAGTTACATTGCAACGCACTATGTTATAATTGCTGCAACCGTTTAAATAAATGCCATAAACTGAAACATTAGGTCCGGCTGCATCATCAACCTGTATGGTCAAATCCTGAAGGCGAAAGTTAGAAGCAAAGCCTGCCGCAAAAGCGCCTAAAGCATTAGCCGGTGAAGGAAGAGGATTGGTATTATCGCGATGGATTATAGAAGGGGTAGCATTGCTTTTTACCCACGTAACAGGGTCAAAACCACCCTCAACGGTAATACCGCTGTTTATTTGTAAAGGCGCACTTATGTTATAGGTTCCAGCAGCTACCCATACTCTGTTGTTAGCACCCGTAGCCAAAGTTGTAATGGCGTAGGTTAGGTTTGCAGGGTTTGCCTTAGTGCCCACACCGGCACCGCTACCACCGGTTGTAGTAACGTAAATAACGTTACACTGCTGGGCAAAGCCGGTGTAAAAAGCAAACAGTAATGCAATACTTAGTAAAAGTAGTTTGTTGACGTTTTTCATCTAGTAAAGTGCTTGTTTAGCTGAAGTGCCGAAAGTAAAAAATCTTTGCTTACCATTCATTAAGCAGACTGCCCTAAATGTGGAAAGGCTGCACGATAAAAAACGGTAGCAAAAAGGGCGAAATGATATCGTGTGAAAATTCTTTTAAAAAAGTTGCAGTTACTTAAAATATATATTCGGCTTAATCGACATTCAACCAGTGTTTTACACCAGCATGCAATAGTGAATTTTTCGCAGGAACAGGGTTGAATTTGCAGGCTTTCTATCAGCGATTTTTCTTAACCTTTTTATAGTCTACCCGATTATGCTTTTCCGCGCTTTTACCAGCCGCGCTGCGCTGGCTGCATTCTTCACTCTTAGTTTAATGATTTTTATCTCATCTATCTCTAAAGCACAGGTAAACCCTGCGGCTATTGACATAGTGCGCGACAAATGGGGAGTACCACATATTTACGGTAAAACCGATGCCGATGCTGCCTATGGCCTTGCATGGGCCAATTGCGAAGATGACTTTGCCACCGTGCAGCGTTTATTGTTAGCTGTAAAAGGCAGGTTAGGAGAAGTAGATGGTAAAGGAGGAGCGGTGTTGGATTTTCTGAATTTCATAAGTGCTTCAAATGAAGTGGTAGCCATTGCTTACGACACTGCCTTTAGTCCCGCCTATAAAAAAGTAGTTGATGCCTACCGCGATGGATTGAACGCTTATGCGCAGGCCAATCCGCAGGAAGTATTGCGCAGAGGATTGTTTCCCGTAAGCAGTCAGGACATTATAAGCCAGTATGTGCTAACCAATATGCTTTTAACCAGCGCTTACCTTGATGTGCAGAAGGTATTCATTGGCACTATGAAAAACTACGAGGTAAACACACCTTCGGGCAGTAATGCCTTTGCGTTTGACAGCAGCCGCACGACGGATGGTAAAACGTACCTGGCTATAAACTCTCACCAACCGCTTGAAGGATTGTTTAGCTGGTACGAAGCACACTTGAACAGTGAGGAAGGAATGAATATTCTGGGCGGACTTTTCCCCGGAGGGATAAGTGTTTTTTTAGGTACAACGCCCAATTTAGGATGGGCCTGCACGCTTAATCATCCTGATATGAGTGATGTGTACAAGCTGGACATGAACCCGAAAAATGATAAGCAATATTGGTTTAACGACCATTGGGAAACGCTGCAGGAACGGAAAAAGAAGATTAAAGTAAAGGTGGGCCCCTTTATGTTTCCTGTTACCAAAACGTTTTATTGGAGCAAGTATGGCACCACCATTAAAAATAAGGATGGTTACTACAGCATCCGCTTTGCCAGCAATATGGACGTGCGCAGCCCCGAGCAGCTTTATAACCTGAACAAGGCGCAAAACTTTAGTGAATGGCGCAATGCCATGCGTATGATGAGCGTGCCGGGTGTAAACTTTATTTATGCTGACCGGGCTGATACCATTTACTATGTAAGCAATGCCCAAATGCCTTACCGAAATGGCAGTTATAACTGGCAGGGCGTGTTGCCCGGTAACACCAGCCAAACCCTTTGGCCGGCACGTTTCTACAGTTTCGATTCGTTGCCGCAGGTAATTAAACCCAAAAGCGGCTACATAGTTAATACCAACAACAGCGCTTTTGATATTAGCGGTTCGGGCGATAATCCCAATCCCTCAAATTACCCTAAAGCGTTTGGTTATGGTTTGGAGAAGAATAACCGCAGCATTATGGCGCATTACTTAATCGGGCGGCAGACAAAACTGAGTTATGAGGATATGAAACGCATTAAGTTTAACAGGGATTTTAATGACAGCTTATACAACTTTGGTTTAAGCAACATTTGTGTGCTAATGAACCTTAGCCCTGTAAAATATCCTGAATTAGCCGATGCAATTAACGTATTACAAAACTGGAATTACAGTAGCGATGTAAACAATAAGGAAACCGCGTTGGTGGCTTACACTATGTATAACCTTATTGATAAAATAACAAGCCGCGGTACTAATTACGAGGAAAATTACTTTACTGAACACCAATACGTGGAAGCCCTTCGGCATGCCAAACACCATATGCTGCACAACTTTGGTACACTTAGCTTACCGCTTGGCCAGGTGCAACGCCATGTAAGGGGAGATGTAGATTTGCCTATAGGCGGTGCCCCCGAGGTATTGGCAGCAACAATTTCACAGCCCTATAAAGACGGTAAGCGCCGTACATACGTTGGCGAAAGTTACATCCAATTGGTACGCTACTCAAGGGATACCGTAGAAATAGAAAGCATACATGCTTATGGTGCTTCAGCTAAGCCGGGCAGCCCGCATTATACCGATCAAATGCAGATGTTTGTTAACCAGAAGTTGAAGCCTATGACCTTAAACAAGCAGGAGATTTACAAAAATGCCGAACGCATTTACCATCCTGTAAAAGATAATAAGGCTAAAGAAAGAGGGATATTAACCTTGCGGTAACTTACTTAGAAGTTGGATAGTAGAAGGTAACCTCTATAGTAAACGCCTTTGTAAAAAAGGCCTCAAGGCTAACAGTAATAAAGGGCTTATCAATCATACGGTTGAAGTCAATATAATCGCCGTCCATAGCAACCTCAGTAGGGGTAATATAATAGGTGCCAAAGGTGCCTGCCCGCGGGTTTCTGCTGCCTTGAATAAACTTGTATTCCGCAAAGCACTGCCCGGCTAAGGCTTTGGCAAAATCTTCAAACCGCTTGTAGGTATCTGCATCAACGGTAGTATCGGCTATGCCGCTGGCCTTGTAACCAATAATGGTGCTCTTAAACACCATGGTATTCAGGCGAAAGGTTCTGTTGGCCAGTTGGGAAAAGCGATTACCCACAGGCTCAATGGTTATCTTGCCTTTGGTAAACGTTCCTCCCTTTATAATATCTTCCTTAACGGAGTAGCTAAAAGTGTCCTTATCCATTTCTCCTTTAAACGGAGCAAAGTTTACAGCGCCACTGGCAAGGGCCACCTGCATGGTATAACAAAAGCCGCCCTGTTGCTGTTGGGCATTAAGGCTGAACACCAATAAAAACAGTAATGCTGTTAAGGTATGTCTCATATTCAAGTTTGGCATCAATTATAGTAAGCCGTAAAGAATTCAGAAAATAATGAACTAAATAACATTTGGGCTAAGGCTTGTTTTCCTTCAAAAAAGCAATGTTGCGCTTTAGGCCTTTATACTTGGTGCGCTTAACCGCCGAATGTTTAAACAACTGCGCAAAGGTATGCTCGTTCAAATTATCCCAATCATCTTTCGCCATATTCAGCAAAGCCGGTAAGGGCTCAAAATCCGGTTCGTTATGCGGTTGTGCCTGGCTGTTAATGGGGCACACCTGCTGGCAAATGTCGCAGCCATACATCCAGTTTTGAAACTTCCCTTGGTAATCTGGCGGCAGCAGTTCATCCTTTAACTCTATGGTAAAATAGGATATGCACTTGCTTGCATCCAGTTTATAGGGTTCATAAATAGCCTGTGTTGGGCAGGCATCAATACAGCGGGTGCAGTTGCCGCAGTAATCTTTAACGGGGCTATCGTATTCCAGTTCAAAGTCCAATATTACTTCTGCCAAAAAGAAGTAGGAGCCGCGGCGTTTGGTTAACAGGTTAGTGTTTTTACCCACCCAGCCTAAGCCGCTGCGCTGCGCCCATGCTTTCTCTAATACCGGTGCGCTATCTACAAAACTTCGGCCGTTTACTTCTCCTGCAAGCTTTCTTATTTCTTCAAACAGTTCATTCAGTTTTGCGCGCACTACATCGTGGTAGTCCTTGCCCCAGGCATACATGGCTATTTTGGGCGCCCCTTCCACAAAAGCTGCATTAGGATTATAATAGTTATAGCTAAGGGATATAACCGTTCGGGCGCCATCCACAAGCAGGGTGGGGTCTATCCGCTTGTCAAAGTGGTTAGCCATATAGGCCATTTTACCGTGGCGGTCCTGGTTCAGCCAGTTTTCCAGATAACGCGCTTCTTCATCTAAACGCTCTGCTTTGGCAAAGCCACAACTATCAAAGCCCAGTTGCAGGGCTTTGGCCTTTATGGCTGCGGAAAGTTCGCGTTTGTTCACAAGGCTAAGTTAAATGATGCAAGGAAAAATAATTCTTAGCATTTGCATAATAGTACGCCAAACATTCCATTATCTTTACAAAGGATGTTTGCAGCGATTAGCAACAGGACTATTTAAATGATAAAAACACGCTTTCTTCTTTTTGTATTAACAATACTGATTGGTTTCAGTTGTTATAGTACGCCCGCCAATAATAGTGAAGCAGTACAAGCCGACAGTATTTCAGAAGCCGCCGATTTAAAAATACTTAGCTGGAACATTTACATGTTGCCACCGGTGGTGGCTAAAAAAGGCAAGCGCCCCCGAGCACATGCTATTGTTGAAGAACTAAAAAAGGGAGAGTTTGATGTTATTGTTTTTCAGGAGGCGTTTTTAACCGCTGCACGCCAAATAATAGGAGAGGGATTGAAGGAAGTATATCCTTATGCTTACGGCCCTATTAACCGCAAGCCGGGTTTAAAAATTAGCGGAGGCGTTTGGGTATTAAGCAAAATGCCGATGAAGCCCCTGAGTACTATAGAGTTTACTGATTGTGCTACCTGGGATTGCATGTCGAGGAAAGGAGCTGTTCTCTTGGAAGGCGAATGGAAAGGAAAAACCTTTCAGGTTTTAGGCACACACCTACAGGCTGATGGCTACGACATCATACGCCAAAAGCAGATGGATGATATTTACATGAATTTGTTGATGCCTTATAAGAAGGATAGCGTGCCTCAGATAGTGTGTGGCGATATGAACACTGAGCAGGAGATGAAGGAATACTATTGCAGTATGCTGGAATGCCTTGATGCCGAAAACGGTAATTTAGATGGTATTGAAACCTGCAGCTATAACGGCGTTGATAACGAAATTGCCGAAAGCGTGTGGGGTAAAAAGAAAACCAACCTCGATTACATTTTACTGCGCCGCAACAATACCAAAATAAAAGCGGTTAAGCGCTACATAAGCGTTTTAAAGAAGGGAAAAAAACACCTTAGCGACCACTACGGCGTAGTGTGCGAAGTGAAGTTTTAATTGCCGCCCGGCCTGTTTACAGCAGCATAAATCCCGTTTATATTCCATTTCCCAACAACAGAAATACACCGTAATAGGCATAATAAAAAACGCCCCTTACGGAGCGTTTAGGTGCTGAGGAAATAGCCTGAACTAACTTATTTTAATACAGCCGTCTTTAATTTCGATATGGGCGCCGTCTTTTACTTCTACTTTTCCGCAAGATGTTTCAATTACGGCCGGGCCTGAACCACCCTGAATAGTTACTGTTGAGGTACGGCTGTGTTCAAAGGTTACTTCCTTATCGCTGCCGTCCATACGAACCTTAAACGTATAGTCTTTTGAATCCTGGTTGTAGTAACGGATAGTTACGCCGCAAAATGCAACAGTAGCGCTGGCTAAAAGTGTTAGAGTTAAAAGTAATTTCTTCATATGCTTTGGATTTTTTTTGATTTAGCGCAAGTTAAATGTTGCGCCATTCACATACTAAGGAAATGGCTGAAAAAACAAACGGCAGGGGAAAGTGCCCTGCCGTTCGGTTTTTATGAATTAGCGGATGAATAACATCTCGCGGTACTTCGGTAATGGCCAACTGCTATCATCAACAATAGCTTCGCCCGTGTCTGTGTCTACTCAGACGTGTTAAGCCTATTAAATCCGTCAATGATGACACTGATAGTGGCTTAGACTTACAGTTAAACTTCTAGAGGAAACTAGGGGCAACACATGGCCATTGTCATTGCTTTGCGCATCCTGTATAGCGTAGTTTGTTATGATAATCATCTTATGAAACATTATTTTCTCGCCTTTTATAAACCTAAGCGCGCATTTGAGTTGTTATTGGCTAATAGCCGATATTTTAAACTTGCATTCTTATATATTTTTATTCCTACCGCCGCATATACTTTAATGTATGTTTTTCTTACTATTGCTCACGGAGCTTCATCTGCTTTCACGCCCTGGCTTAATATCTCTAAAGAAAACTACTGCGCTGTAGGCCGTTTTCTGTTAGCCCCAAGCATGTTGTTATTTGGATAACGGCAGTATCAGGTAAGTAAATATTAGCGCACTAAACGGACGGTAAGGGATATTTTGAACAAACTCTGGCGGTAATAGCTCTAAGTATTAGCATATCCATGTAGGGTGGGTTATTTCATGACCTGCCCATGAGCTTTTGCAGCGCCATATGTGTTATAGATGCTCGCCAACATGAAATTGCCATGAATTCCCCCACCATTTACCGCACACTGCTTTGGACGGCGTATTCCAGCTATTTCGTAGCGTTTTTATTTCTGTTTACTCTTGCCGTCAGAGCAGTGCATAAGCTTAGCATTTCGCTTAGTTTTGGAATTGGGTTGCTTTCGTTTGGGATTTTCCAGATATATTCTTGGTGTTTAACCGTTAAACGCGCTGCACTTTTTTATGGATAAGCATTTTACTTAGCCTTATACTGGTCCCCAGAAGTATCTAGGTTGCCAAAGAAATAGGCGCTTTCCGCCGACCAACTACCTTGTGAAGGAATGGCAATTACATTTCCGGCAAAGCCTTTGGGGTGGGACAGTGGGACAAAGTGCCCCTTACCTTGTCCCACTGTCCCATTTGTCCCAAATCTTGAAAAAATCATTTAAATGTTGAAAATTCCTCGTCGCTACCCTTTGTCCGGGGGGTGACGATATAGTATATTCGTGCGCTTATTTTTAAGCTAATAGCAAATTCTAAAAAAAAACAGGCCGCCAAGGCCTAAGCCACTCGGTTATTAGTAGTGGTCTTAGTGCTCTTAGTGGTTCAAAACGATAAATATGAGTGACGAACCGAAGAACCCCACCGAGAAAAACGAAGAAAAGCCGCGTATTATCCCTATTAATATAGAAGAGGAGATGAAGACGGCCTACATCGATTATTCGATGTCGGTAATTGTTAGCCGCGCCATACCCGATGTGCGCGATGGCCTTAAGCCTGTTCACCGCCGTATTCTTTTCGGCATGAACGAGCTGGGCGTTTCCCCCGGCAAGCCTTATAAGAAGAGCGCCCGTATAGTGGGTGAGGTGTTGGGTAAGTACCACCCGCATGGTGATGGCTCGGTTTACGATGCCATGGTGCGTATGGCGCAGGATTGGAGCTTACGCTATCCTTTGGTGGATGGGCAGGGTAACTTCGGCAGTATAGATAATGACCCGCCGGCGGCTATGCGTTACACCGAGGTGCGCATGCGCAAAATAACCGAGGAGTTCCTTAACGATATAGATAAGGAAACGGTGGACATGAAGCTGAACTTTGACGATAGCCTGGAAGAACCAACGGTGTTGCCGTCAAAAATTCCGAATCTGTTGGTTAACGGGGCCAGCGGTATTGCCGTAGGTATGGCTACCAACATGCTGCCGCACAACCTTAGCGAGGTGGTGGATGGCACTATAAAATACATTGATAATAAGGATATTACCATAGAGGAGTTAATGCAGGTGATTAAGGCGCCTGATTTCCCAACCTCGGGTGTTATTTATGGTTACGATGGTGTTCGCCAGGCATTTATGACAGGCCGAGGCCGTGTAGTGCTACGCGGTAAAGCCGAGATTGAAACGCAGGATAATGGCCGTGAACAAATCATTATTACCGAGATTCCTTTCCAGGTAATTAAGAGTGACCTTATTAAAAAGATTGCTGAACTGGCTGAGGAGAAAAAGCTGGAAGGCATTAGCGACGTGCGCGACGAGAGCGACCGTAACGGTATACGCGTAGTAATTGAACTGAAGCGCGATGCTATTAGTAATGTGATTTTGAACCAGTTGTTTGCCCTTACCCCGCTGCAAACCAGCTTTGGTGTAAACAACGTGGCACTGGTTAATGGCCGTCCGCAGATATTGAACCTGAAGGACTTAATTAAGTATTTCGTTGAGTTCCGTCATGAAGTTATCGTTCGCCGTACCCAATACGAGCTACGTAAAGCGGAAGAACGAGCCCATATATTAGAAGGCTTACTGATAGCCCTTGACCACCTGGACGAGGTAATTAAGCTGATTCGCAACAGCGCCGATGCCGATATAGCCAAAACGGGCTTAATGGAAAGCTTCCAACTATCTGAAATTCAGGCAAAAGCCATTTTGGAAATGCGTTTACAACGCTTAACCGGTCTGGAAAGGGACAAAATACGCGAGGAATACAACGAATTGATGAAGACCATTGAATGGTTGAAGCGCGTATTGGCTGAAGAGCCTTTGCGTATGCAAATAATTAAAGATGAACTGGCCGAAGTTAAGGCCAAATATGGTGATGAGCGCAAAACCCAGATTGAATTTGCCGCCGGCGACTTCAACATGGAGGACCTGATTGCCGATGATGAAGTGGTTGTAACAATTTCTCACTTAGGCTATATAAAGCGCACACCTTCAACGGAGTATAAAGCGCAAAACCGTGGTGGCCGTGGCAGCAAAGGCAGCGCCGCCCGCGATGAGGATTTCATTGAACACATCTTTGTAGCTACCAATCACAACTACATTCTGTTCTTTACTGAGCTGGGCCGTTGTTACTGGTTGAAAGTGTATGAAATACCGGAAGGAGAGAAGACCAGTAAAGGCAGGGCCATACAGAACCTGATGAACCTTCCGAAGGAAGATAAGATAATGGCCTACATACCGGTTAAGAACCTGGAAGAGGACGAATATTTGGATAATAACTACGTGGTTTTCTGTACAAAGAAGGGCACTATCAAGAAAACTACTTTAAAGGCATACTCTAACGTTCGTGCCGGTGGTGTTAATGCTATCGACATCCGCGAAGGGGATGAGCTGGTTCAGGTTTGCTTAACAGATGCTACAAGCCACCTGGTTATAGCCACCAAAAACGGTAAGGCCATCCGTTTCCCTAACGATAACGACACTCTGCGTGCTGTTGGAAGGGTTGCTTCAGGTGTAAGAGGCGTAACGCTTGAAAATGAAGAAGATGAAGTAGTTGGAATGATTGCCGTTCACCCTAACAATAAAGAGGAAACCGTACTGGTGCTTTCAGAAAAAGGCTTTGGCAAGCGCAGCTATATTGACGACCCTGAAACCGGGGAAGCCGAATACCGCATAACAAACCGAGGTGGCAAAGGGGTGAAGACCATTAACGTTACCGACAAAACCGGCAAGCTGATAAGCATACTGAATGTAACTAATGATGACCACGTCATGATTATCAACAAATCAGGTATTGCAATCCGTATGGCGGTTGAGCAGTTGCGCGTAATTGGCCGTGCTGCCCAGGGCGTTCGTTTAATACGATTGGACGAGGATGATGCCATAGCCGCTATTGCCAAAATTGAAAAGGGCAACCTGAACTATAATGCAGAAGAAGATGGCGATTTAGGAACCACAGAAACAAACGGTGGCGGAGAGGATGCGTCATAAATAGGTAAAAAAGATTGGCGCTGAGTGAAATCACTTTAAAGCTTGGCACAATTTTCGACTTTTGCTGAACTGTTAAAAGCTTAAACTAAATATGAAAAAGATAACCCTAACCCTGTTTGCCTCGGCCGCTATGCTTGTTGGCGTAGCCCAGGATGGCAACAATAACTGTGTTTGGAGTGCCCTGAACACCTATAACACTGGTGGCGGACCTGAAGATTTGGAACGCGCCATTAAATGTGCTGATGAAGCATCAGTAAACGAAACTACAGCCCCTAAAGCCAAAACCTGGTTTTACCGTGGCGAGCTTTACACCCTTATATTTATGGATAAAGGCCTGAAAGCCAAATATCCAACTTCAGGTTTTGAAGCGGTAAAGGCGTTTAAACGCGTATATGAGCTGAACGATCCTAAGTTTAAGGATTGGGATGATGTAAACAAGTATCTGCTGCCTTTAGGAAACGCCATGTTTAACGAAGGGGTGGAGCAATACAATGCCCGCAACTATGCCCAGGCTTACCAGTTTTTCTATAGTATTAAGGATGTAAACGCCGTTTTAACCGGAAAAGGCAAGCAAACGGCTATTGATTTGGCTACTGCTTTAAAGAATGCAGCCGCCTGTGCCGAAAACAGCGGTGATGCTAACGCAGCCATAAATGTTTATAAGGATTGGTTGGCTTTGGCTCCGGATGCTAATGCTTACCGTGGCTTATCAATTGCCCAAAAGAAGCAAGGCCAAAAGGCAGAAGCTGAAAAGACTATAGATGAAGGTATGGCTAAGTTCCCTAAGGATGCCAACCTGGTAATTGAGAAGCTGAACTTTTACCTGGAAGACCAAAAATATGTTGATGCACTGGGCTACCTAAACAGCTTGTTAGCGGTGGATCCTACAAATGGTCAGGCTTTGTTTATCAAAGGATTAGCCTACGAGAACGAGAAAATACTTAATGAGGATAGCAGCCTGTATTACTACAACAAAGCTATTGAAGCTAATATGGGTAAAAAGGCCAGCACCGAGTTTAGCAAGCCGTATAACAACATAGGCGCTTTATACGTACGTAAGGCCAATGCCGTTAACGACAAAATTTCAAAGCTGGGCAATTCAGCCGCCGACCAAAAGAAATACGACGAGTATAAGAAAGAGCAGAAGGATTGGTTCCTGAAGGCTAAACCATTCTTTGAAAAGGCGAAGGAGTATGCACCGGATGATGCACTAATCGCTAAGAACTTAAAGACAATAGAACTCTATACACAAGAGTAAGCTATAGAAGGCAGGTGTTAAGCCTGCCTTTTCTTTGTAATATTACTTTACATAATATAAATTATAGGATAAAATACAACACTGATAAGGGGAGTAAAGGTATCTTTTAAGCGAAATCCACAGTTATTTGATAAATAAGCCGAAACAATGCTCTCTGCGCTTAATTTTGCAACCAGCTTTTGCAATCCTATAAAATCCAGCTGATGTCCGTAATAATTGCCCCGTCCGTATTAAGTGCCGATTTTGCCAACCTGCAGCGCGATATTGAAATGTTGAACAATTCTGAAGCCGAATGGATTCATATTGATGTTATGGACGGCGTTTATGTGCCCAATATTTCCTTTGGGTTTCCAGTGCTGTCGGCTATCCGCAAACACACCAAAAAGTTCTGCGATGTGCATTTAATGATTGTAAACCCGGACCGTTATGTTCAGCAATTCCGCGATGCCGGCGCCGACCTTATAACTGTACACTATGAGGCCGTAACGCACCTGGATTCTATTATTCACCAGATTAAGAAAACCGGCGCACAGGCTGGCGTTTCCCTTAACCCCGGCACACCGGTTTCCGTTTTAAAGGAAGTAATTCACCTGGTGGACCTCGTTTTGATTATGAGCGTTAACCCCGGTTTCGGTGGCCAAAAGTTTATACCCTATGCCACCCGTAAGGTTCAGGAAGCCGCAGAATTGATTAAAATCTCGGGCTCATCGGCTAAAATTGAAGTGGATGGCGGCGTAGGTTTACAGAATGCTGCTGAATTGGTTAAAGCCGGGGCCCATGTGCTGGTGGCAGGCAATGCAGTCTTCGGCACGCCAAACCCTGCAGAAACCATTAAGCAACTAAAAGCAGTTTGCGCCTAAGCGTTTCTTAATGTATACAGCGCCCGCATTTTGCGTGAAACTTCAAAGCTGAAACGCCCAAACTGTAAACTTGAAATCTTATCATTGCAGGGCTTTCAAAATAATTTCAAAATACTGCCGTTTTTAGCCGTCTGATGTTCAGGAAGATCACCCTTTTTCTACTACTGCTCCTCCCCTCTTATTTTGCCATAGCGCAAAGTTTTGGAACCGTTAAGGGCAATGTGCGCGATTCCTTAGGTAAAGGGATTGACCTGGTTAACGTGGTAATATTTGAAGAACAGAAATACAGCACCTACACAGATACTTCCGGCCACTTTCAACTAAAGGTGCCCGCCGGTAGAAAGCTAACCCTGGTGTTTTCGTCCTCAACAGGTATTAAAGCAGCGCGCCGCCAAATTGAGTTACAACCCGGCGAAACAATTAATATAGATATGACAGTGGCCGCCTTAAGCGTTACCACCACGCAGGTAAACATTGTAGCCACCAAGGAAAAGGACGGCACAATGGCCGAAGTTGTTCTACCCGATTTAATGACAGGCCCCAATGAGGACATAAGCAGCATGCTAAAGGTATTGGGCGGCATTAGTAATAACGAATTGAGCACCGGCTATATGGTGCGCGGGGGCAACTTTGATGAGAATCTGATTTACGTAAACGACTTCGAGGTTTATCGTCCGTTTTTGATACGCAGCGGCCAGCAGGAAGGCTTAAGCTTTGCTAACCCCAACATGGTTAGCAACCTGAAGTTTTCCAACGGTGGTTTTCAGGCGCGTTATGGCGATAAAATGAGCTCAGTACTGGATGTTACTTATAAGCGCCATCAAATTACAGCTAACCATCCTGAACAATTTGGCGGTTCATTTTACGCAAGCTTGTTGGGCGTTGGCGCTCACCTAGAAGGTTGTAGCAAAAACAATCGCTTTACCTTTATTATAGGTGTGCGTCAGCGTTTAAGCCAGTATGTGTTGCGTTCATTAGAAGAGAAAGGCCAATACAGCCCTAACTTTTTAGATGTGCAGGGTTACTTTACCTGGCAAATAGATACCGCCGGTAAATGGGGACTTGAGTTACTGACCAACTACGCGCGCAATCAATACACCTTTAAACCCGTAAGCCGCGAAACCAGCTTTGGTTTATTAACTGATGTAAAGAAGCTAACAGTTTACTTCGATGGGCAGGAGGCCGATAAGTATCAAACCTTAATGAACGGCCTTTCTTTAATATACAGGCCAACAGCACCACTGCAGTTCAAGTTATTGGGTTCTTATTATCATAGTCGTGAAAAGGAAGCTTACGACATTTTGGGTGAGTATTACTTAAGCCAGGTTGAAAGCGATTTAGGCAAAAGCAACTTTGGCGAGGTGCTATATAGCTTAGGTGTGGGCGGTTTACATAACTGGGCGCGTAATACCTTAAATACCGATGTTTATTATGCAGGCCATCGTGGTTCATATACCAAGGGCAAGCAGGTTTTAGCCTGGGGTTTAGATTACAAACGCGAGGTAATTGTAGATAAAATAAGCGAATGGGACCGTTTAGACTCTGCCGGTTATTCTCTGCCTTACAACTTTACAACCGGCCCTTACGATACGGTAAACAACGTATATCCTTATAACAAATACATTCTTGACGTATCGCCTAACCGCATACGCAGCCAGTTTAACTTAAAGAGTAATCGTTTTTCAGCTTTTGTGCAGCAAACCTGGAACTGGCGCTTTCGCGATAGCAGCAGCCTGATGCTGAACTATGGCGTGCGTTTCCAATACTGGGATGTAAATAAGGAACCGATTGTTACCCCGCGCATGCAGTTGCAATATCACCCTAAAGGCAAGGCAGATATTGTGCTTACTGCAGCTGTAGGTACCTACTACCAGCCACCATTTTACCGCGAAATGCGCAATCTGGAAGGCAATGTAAATACCTCTTTAAAGGCGCAAAAATCATTACAGGCTGTAGTAGGCATGAATTACGCCTTTAAAGCATGGAAACGCAATTTCAGCTTTACTACAGAAGCTTATTACAAGCATATGTGGGACCTTGTTCCTTACGAGTTTGATAATGTGCTTATCCGTTACTACGGTACTAATTCTTCCAAAGGGTATGCAGCCGGTGTTGACTTACGTTTAAACGGTGAGTTGGTGCAAGGCGAAGAAAGCTGGATAAGCCTTGGTATTATGAGTACGCAGGAAGACATTATTGGCGATAAGTACACTGCTTACTATGATAGTTCAGGAAAAGAACTGGCATATAATGCCCGTAACGCTTCTAAAATTGTTGATTCTTCAACTATATACCCCGGCTACATACCACGCCCTACTGACCAACGCGTGAATTTTGCCATGTATTTCCAGGACCATATCCCGAAATTTAAATTCATTAAAGTGTCAGTTAGCCTGGTGTTTGGTACAGGTTTACCATTTGGGCCGCCTGACCACGACCGCTATAAGGACGATTTACGCATACCGCCTTACCGCCGTGTTGATATGGGCTTTAGTGGCCAGTTATGGGACCCTAACTGGGCTGTTAAGCGCCATAAGGTGAACAAGTTTAACCAGGGCTTGAAAAGCGTGTGGTTATCGTTGGATGTATTCAACATCTTCGGCATTACCAATACAGTTTCTTACCTATGGGTAAACGATGTATTCAATAACCGCTATGCGGTACCAAACTACTTAACATCCCGTAGGGTTAACGCTAAGCTTACGGTTAACTTCTAAGCAACTAACTTTCATGCTCGCATATATTCACTGGCATCCCGATCCTAATGTTTTCAGCACCGGTTTCTTTAGCATGCAGTGGTATGGGGTTATGTGGGGGCTATCTGTTCTCTCCGGTTATTTTATTGCCTTATGGATATTCAAACGCCTTCGCATACCTGAAGACAAACTGGTTCTCATCATTCAATACATGTTCATTTGCGGTTTTATAGGGGCGCGTTTAGTTCATGTTTTCTTTTATGATTGGGACCGCTTTGCTGCAGACCCTTCAGAAATTGTAAAGGTATGGCATGGGGGGCTGGCTAGCCACGGGGGCGTTATAGGCTCTATACTCGGCATGTGGTTATTTACGTTACGCAATAAGGAGTTCAGCTTACTTTGGTTAATGGAACATGCCGCTATATGCATGATATTCCTTTGCTCGTTTATTCGTTTCGGCAACCTCATGAATTCTGAAATAGTAGGCTCGGCCACCACAGTGCCATGGGCTTTCGTTTTTGATAATGTAGACCCACTGCCACGCCACCCTGTAGTGTTGTATGAAAGCATAGCTTATTTCATTGTTCAGCTGGTAATGCTTTATCTTTTCAATAAGTATGAAGATTCTAAGCCCGGCATGTATATGGTCATCTTCTTTATAGGCATGTTCGGCATACGGTTTATGCTTGAGTTTGTAAAAGTGCCCGATGGCGATATGATTTTTGGAGCTATTAGCAAAACACAACTACTTAATTTACCGTTTATTCTTACAGGCTTTGTTTTCTGGTATTTAATGGCAAGCGGCAAACTGCATTATCGCGCGCCATATTCGCAACAGGGCGCCTGAAGCAATTGACTTCAGCAATGTATTCTTCATTATTTTTGAAACAGCATGTCTAAATACGACAAATGGCTTGGTGCGGGTATTGGTTGGGTTGTTGGCGGCCCATGGGGCGGCATTTTAGGCTATTTAGCAGGGAATTTGACTGATAGCGGGCAGGGCAAAGAAGCTCGGCGTATTGCCAATGGTATAAGCGAATTTGAAACCAACCTTATTGTTTTGGCTACCCATCTTATGCGCATTGATGGGCGGGTTACCACTGATGAAATAGATTTTACCAAAACCTTTTTAAACACGCATTTTGATAGCGCTTTTGCGGAAGAACGCAGCCGTATTTTGCAGCATTGTATTGATAAGGATTATGACCTTAATGTAGTATGCGAGCAGATACGTCTATACACCAACCCCAAAACCAAAACCCAGGTGGTGCAATTTCTTTTGGACTTAGCCACCAGCGATGGCGAGTTAAGCGAACGCGAGAACTATTTCATTTTCCGCATTGCGGGTTATATAAACGTTAACGACGTTGAGTTTAGAAAGATAAAAGCAGCGCACATTGTTGAACGGCCGGCTACTGCTTATGATTTGTTAGGCGTAAAACCCGGTATGAGCATGGACGAAATACGCACCGCTTACCGCAAACTGGTATTAAAATTCCATCCGGACCGAAACAAAAACCTTGATGAGGCTGCGAAAAAGGATCTTGCCCGTAAATTTCAGGAAATTAAGGAGGCTTATAACCTGATTAAAAAGAGCCGCGCTGCGGCATAATGCGCAATAAATACAGGCATTTCTCATTAACTTATCTTGTAGTTTATTTACCCTGTGAATGGAGCGCGAAATTTGAGGTTAATGGCTGAATACCCCCGGGCAATCCGTGCAGCGGTAATCGTCTTCTGCCTCTCATTGTTCGTCTTCGCAAGTGGGCAGGTTACCTCCAACATTCGGTATAAAACCTTTAGCGCCCAAAGCGATACGCTTTACCTGGATAGCTTAAGTATAGTGCCCGGCACCGCAATTGTTTACGCCAATGGCAGGGTTGATTCCAATGATTACGAGTTACATGTGTTTGAATCAAAGTTGATATGGAAGAAAAAGCCGGCAATTGATTCCGTTAAGGTTTATTTCCGTGTGTATCCTTTTGCTTTAGGTGGTGAAACGGCACACAAAAGTTTTAGCCGCTACAAGGAATACTCAGCCAATTCGGTTAACAAACCGTTTCTGTACAATCCTGAAGAAGGAGGCACCAAACTAATTGACTTTGGCAACCTTGATTTCAATGGTAGTTTTTCGCGTAGTCTCTCCTTTGGTAGCAACCAGGATGTGGTATTGAATTCACTCTTCAACTTACAGCTATCCGGTATGCTGGCCCGCGATTTAGAGGTTACCGCAGCTATTACGGATAACAATATCCCCATTCAGCCCGAAGGAAACACCCAGCAGATTCAGGAGTTTGACAAGATATTTATACAAATACGAAAAGACCAGCACAAGGTAATTGTGGGCGACTTTGACCTTTACAATCCGCAGAATGAATACTTCATGCGCTTCTCTAAAAAATACCAGGGAGGTTATTACAGCAGCGTTTTCGATTTTAAGAAAGCAGGCAAGTTTACAACCGGTGTGGCAGGTGGTATTTCTAAAGGTAAATTTGCGCGCAACACACTAACTGTAAGCGAAGGCAACCAGGGCCCATACAAGCTTGTTGGCGCCAGTGGTGAAACCTTTATAGTTATACTGGCTAATACCGAAGAGGTGTATATCAACGGTCAGAAAATGGAGCGCGGCGCTAACCGCGATTACATTATTGATTACAACCTTGGCGAGATAACCTTTATGCCCCGCCGTATTATAACTAAGGACCTTCGTGTTACTGTGGAGTTTGAATACAGCGAACGTAATTACATGCGCACCGCAGCTTTCGTAAACACCCAATACCAATACAAAAAGGCTGATGTGCATTTCAGCTTATACAGTGAGCAGGACAGCAAAAATCAAAACGTGCAGCAAAGCCTTAACGGCCCTAAAAAGGAGTTTTTACAAGGCTTGGGCGATAGCATTCAAAAGGCCTTTTACACTGGTATTGACAGCGTTGGCTTTGATGCCAACCGCATTTTGTACGAACTGCGCGATTCAACTGTTTTTCCCTTTACTTTCGATTCTGTATTGGTTTATTCCACTGACCCGGCAAAGGCAAAATATGCTGCCAGCTTTACCTTAGTAGGTCAAGGTAAAGGAAATTACATACCCGTTACTACTACCGCCAATGGCCGTGTTTACCAATGGGTTTGTCCGCGGTTAGACACCACCAATTTTACATTTATACCCCAAGGCTCCTATGAGCCGGTAATTTTTCTGGTAACGCCTAAATACCAGCAGATGTACACCTTGGGCGGCTCTTACGCCATTAATCAAAACAATCTTGTTACGGCCGATGTGGCCATGAGCAACACCGACCTGAACATGTTTTCGAAAAAGGATAATGGCGATAACCTTGGTATTGCCAGCAAGGTGGCTTACAAGGGCTCAATAACCACTAAGGTTGATACCGTGGCCAAGCGAAAACAAAGTGTGAACCTTGACTTCAGTTATGAGTTTACGCAGAACCGCTTTAACACTATTGAACGTTACCGCAATATTGAATTTAGCCGCGATTGGAACCTTAGCACAACCGATAAACGCTATAATGAACATTTAGCAATAGGTGTAATTGGTTATCAGTGGAGCGATGCCGGCACCATTAACTATCGCTTTAAAGCCTTTGTGCAGGATACCGCCTACCGCGGTTTTGAAAATGCCCTTACAGGAAACATTAATAAAAAAGGGTTCGGCTTAGTATTCTCTAACAGCTATCTCAAATCCACCTCTGTTATCAATAGCAGTGATTATATCCGCCCTAAAGCAGACTTCTCCTATACAGCAGCAAAACTCAAAAACTGGAAATTTGGTACAGTCTTCGACCATGAAATTAACCGTATTAAAAACCGCGGAGAAGACACCTTAGCGAAGACCAGTTTTCTTTGGCAGAATTATAAAGTATATGCTACAAGTGCCGATAGTTCAAAGAACAAATACAGTATAGAATTCAGCATGCGTTATGAGCACCGTCCTAAAGGCACAACTTTTGACCAACCTTATTTTAGCGCCCAGCAATTGAGTTTTACCGGTAACATAGCCAGCATAAAGAATCAAACACTTAATTATAACCTTACTTATCGCCATTCTAAAAACCAGGATTCGTTGGAAAGCCGCCAACCCGAGCACTTTTACCTTGGTAGAATTGATTACAACTTTAGTGTTTTGCGCGGGCTCATTCGCTCTACAACCTTATATGAATTGGGTAACGGGCGCGAACAGAAAACGCAGCTTACCTTCCAGGCATCGCCAACCAACCAAGGCGATTATGTATGGAAGGATGTAAACGGCGATGGCATTAAGCAGGTTAATGAGTTTGTAGTTTCGCAGTTTAAAGAAGACAGCTCTTACATCCGCGTGTTTGTGGTTACGCCGGAGTTTGTATCGGTAAATACCAACCAGTTTAACCAGGTATTGAATATTGACCCGGCTGCCGTATGGAAAAACAAAACCGGCGCTAAAAAGGTGCTGGCCATGTTCAGCATTTTTGCCAGCGTGCAAATCAGCAAAAAAACCTATGCAGACAGAGGTAAGAAAGTGGGCGATTACTTTAATCCCTTCCCTTTAAAAAAGAACGACAATCAATTAGTAGCTACCTCCATTAGCAGCCGCAACTCGTTTTATTTTAATAAGCTTGATCCAAAGTACGGGGCACAGTTTGACTTCAACTACTCTCAAAACAGAACACTGTTAACCACAGGTTTTGAGAACCGCTTGTTTCGCTCTCAGGGCGTTACTGTGCGCTGGAATATTGTAAAATCATTCAACGCCCAAACTACTTACACCAATGGATTAAAAGCAAACCAATCTGACTTTTATGCTTACTTAAAATACCGCTTTACCTACAATGATGTAAATGCCGATTTAAGCTACCAGTTAAAAACCTTCTTGCGCTTAAGTTTAAAGTATGATTTCTCTTACAAAGTAAACCCTACTGATACTGTAGGCAAACAAACCGCATTGGTTAACCGCCTTACGTTTGAAACCCGCTACAACCGTTTAAGCAAAACCACTATCAGTTCATCCTTGTCCTATGCATCTATAAAGTATAACGACAGAAGTTATCAGAATCAGCAATTGGAATATGCAATGCTTGAAGGTTTACGCAATGGCAATAACCTGGTGTGGAATGTAGGCTTTGAGCAAAACCTTACCAATAACATACAGCTTTCTATTACCTATGAGGGCCGCATGACAGGATTTGACACCAACGATAAAACCACTTTAAAACCTGTACATACAGGCCGCGCTGAAGTGCGCGCGCTGTTCTAAATTACAGCTCAGAGAATTTCGTTTTCCCTTCGTAGAAATACTTCCAAACTATACTTATAGGATAAAGCGATGCTGCGGTTTTGCGTTTAACTTTTGAGCGCTTACCAATTAGCATAGGCAAGTGAAAGAAGAAATAGAACTGCGATTTTAAAATAGCTACAAAGGTTTGCCAGTTACCTGAAACAAGAGCCTGACCGGCAGCTAAGCTATCAAGATTAAGTCGCAAAGGCATTTTCCACCAAAGCTGGCTTAACGGCAAATTCTTAAACATCATCATCAGGCTGTTCCTGAAGTTCAGGTATGTTTTTCGCGGATTGCCATATTGTAAACTACCACCGCCTACATGGTAAACCACTGATTGAGGAACGCAAATAGTGCGATGGCCGAGGTTGTCAATTCGCCAGCAAAGGTCAATCTCCTCTTGGTGCGCAAAGAAATCTTCATCTAATCCACCGGCCTCCCAATAAGCCTTGCTGCGTACAAATAAGCAAGCGCCGCTTGCCCAAAATATGTCCTTTACCTCATCATATTGGCCGGTATCCTTTTCTACTTTTTCAAATACACGCCCGCGGCAAAAGGGATAACCAAAACGATCCAGGTAACCTCCGGCTGCTCCGGCATATTCAAACTCATCCCTCCTATCATATGCCCTTAGTTTGGGCTGTGCTGCAGCTATTCGGCTATCCTTCTCCATCTCTCCTATTACAGCCTCTACCCAATTTGGGGTAACCTCAATATCCTGATTAAGCAAAACATAATATTCGGTATCTACCAGTTTCAGCGCATCATTATAGCCGCCGGCGTAGCCGCCATTACGCCTGTTTTCAATAATTCTGACGGTTGGATAATTGCGCTTCAAAAAATCAACGGAATCATCGCTGCTTAAATTATCCGCTACAATAATTTCGCATAATTGAGGGTTAGTATGCTGAATAACAGCGGGCATAAACTGTTCCAGAAATTTCTTTCCGTTCCAGCTAAGTATAACTACCGCTACTTTTTTGGGCTCTGCCATCTTACCGCTAAAATTTGCTATGTTTAAGCGTTACAAATCAAATCAAATCTTTGGCAATGTCTGAAACGCTTTATGCAGAAGATTATTTAAACTATCAAACCAACCGCAGTTGGTTGCGCAAAACTATCCGCAAGGTTTACCTGTGGCAGGTTAGGCGCCATGTGGTTGGCAAGGCTATTGACTTTGGCTGTGGTGTTGGCGAGCATTTATCCGGTTTTCAACCCGGCTCGTTAGGGCTTGAGGTAAACGAGGCAACGGTTAAATACTGCCAAAGCATAGGGCTGAACGTGCAGAAATACGATTGGGAGGCTGATCAGTATGAACTTAAAGATATACCAGCCGGCCAATACCAAACTCTGGTAATAAGCCATGTACTGGAGCACTTGCCTGAAACACATCTAATACTTAAAAAATTAATGGAAAGCTGTACCCGCCTTGGCATAGAGCGCATTTTTATTTGCGTGCCTTGCAAGGCCGGCTTTGCCCACGATAAAACGCACGTAACTTTCGTAACTAAAGATTACGTGCAGCAAAACGGCCTTGAAAGCTATAAGGGCTGGCAACTGAAAAAAGCCAATTACTTTCCATTCAACTTAAAGTTTGTAGGCGATTTTTTCACTTACAATGAATTGAACCTGCTCTATGAGCATGCCTAAGCCCGATCATACATTTGCAATACTGGCTTATAAAGAATCAAAGTATTTGGAACAGTGCATACAGAGTGTGCTGAACCAAACTGTTAGTAGCAAGGTGCTGATAGCTACCTCCACGCCTAACGCGCATATTCAAAGTTTAGCGGAGAAATACAAGATACCTGTGCACATTAATCCTAATGGCGGCAGCATTGGTAAAGATTGGAATTTTGGTTTTCACTGTGCAGATACTACTTGCGTAACCATTACGCACCAGGACGATATTTACCTGTCAACCTTTGCAGAAGATACATTGAATGCAATTAGGGTTCATGCTGAAGCTAAGCCCTTAATGGTGTTCAACAAATCTATAGTTTATAAAGGCGATCACGAAATGGGCTTCTCTTTTAAAAATGTAATTCGCTGGTTGCTCATTTTCCCATTCCACTTCAAACGCTGCATTTCATCTATTGCAGTAAAAAAATCAATCCTCTACTTTTCAAATAGTATTTCCTGCCCCGGGGTTTGCTATGTAAAAGATAATCTGGCCGGCTTTAGCTTTAACGAAGAGGAAAAATACATTTTAGACTGGCGCGCCTGGTATGATATGGCTATTCGTAAAGGGGCCTTTATCTATTTGGACAAAGTTCTTCATATCCATCGCGAGCATGAAGAATCTGCAACCTCAAGTACCCACCTTCAAGTTTTACAAAAAGAAGAGCAGGCTCTATTGACAGAAATTTGGGGTAATACCTTTATGCCGAAAATCATTACGCGCTTGCTTACTCTGGCCAAATGATTTTGTAGCTTTGCTTTACAACAAAGAGAAATGAAAAGGCTGTTTAAATCAGAAAAGGACAAAAAGCTGTTTGGCGTTTGCGCCGGGTTGGGTAATTATTTTGAAATAGACCCTACTATTGTCCGTATCGGCTTTGTTGTTGGCTTCCTTGTTTACGGCGTAGGGCCGCTTGTTTATATAATACTGGCCATTGTAATGCCGAAAGAGGAAGTTCAATAGTCTTTACCAAATTACTTTTACCGTAATCACGAAGATCAATTAGGTATATTTACAATTAGTAAATGTTGCAGAGAGGAAGGGATTCGAACCCTCGATACGCTTTTATACGTATACACACTTTCCAGGCGTGCTCCTTCAACCACTCGGACACCTCTCTATTAAATGGGCAGCGAATTTAAGAATTCATTTGGAAAACCTTCAGCGCATTTGCAGTGGTAGTTTCCTCCACTTCCTGGTACGTTAGCTTTAAAGCATCAGCCACTGTTTCGCACACAAACTTTAAGTAAGAAGGCTCATTGCGTTTACCACGATGAGGAACCGGCGTAAGATAAGGGGCATCAGTTTCCAACACTATATTTTGCAAGCCAATTTCAGACAGCATTTCTTTAAGCCCTGCATTTTTGTAAGTTACCACCCCTCCTATTCCCATGTAGAACCCAAGGTCTTTTATGGCCTTTGCTTCTTCCACCGTTCCACCAAAGCAATGGAAAATACCCTTTGCCTTACCTGCATACTTCTGCACACTATTAATACAATCGCCGGTGGCATTGCGGCTATGAATAGCAATTGGCAAATTGCGTTCAATACTCCATTCTATTTGCCGCTCAAAAGCAATTAGCTGTTGTTCTTTAAAAGTAACATCCCAATAAAAATCCAGGCCTATCTCCCCTACTGCGTAGTATTTACGGCCATCGTCAAGATATTTCTTTATAAGCGCTAACTCCTCTTCAAAATTTTCCTTAACACTGCAAGGGTGCAGGCCCATCATGGGCAAAAGCTCTAAACCTGTTGCTTTGCCGGGCATGGGGCGCTCAGCTAACAACAATAGTTTCTCATGCGTTTCAGAATCTATAGCCGGTAAAAACAGTTTCAGCACATCGTGCTTAACTGCCCGTTCAAGAATTTGTTCAATATCCTTTTCAAAACTAGGAAGGTAAATGTGGCAATGCGTATCAATAATCATAAAGCAGCAAAGGTATAACCTTCGCGCGAGAAATGCTCCAATACCAACGGTAAAGCGTATTCCACTTTACTTTTTGCCTTTAAACTATCGTGAAAAACTATAATAGAGCCAGCCTCTGTATGCTTTAATGCAGCTTTCAACACTCTGCTTTTGGGTATTTTTAAATCAAAATCGTAAGTAAGCACATCCCACATAACAATGCGGTATTTATCTTTTAACGCTTTATACTGCGAGGGCTTTAACTTGCCGTAAGGTGGGCGAAACAGCGGTTTGGAATGTTTCTGTTTAAGCTTTGAATCCAACACCGTTTTTATTGATTCATCGCACCTGGTAATATTGCTAAGGTATGTTTTGTTTTGATGCTTCCACCCGCTTAAATGGTCCTGGGTGTGGTTGCCAATACTGTGCCCTTCTTTTAAAATGCGCTTAAATATTTGCGGATGAGCTTCTATGTTTTTGCCAATGCAGAAAAAAGTTGCTTTAGCTTTCCACTTCTTCAATTCATCAAGCACAAATGGCGTAACTTCAGGTATAGGCCCATCATCAAAGGTCAGGTAAATAGCCTTTTTGCCTGTATCTACCCTCCAAGTACAATCAGGGTATAGGGCTTTTAACCAGCCGGGCGTTTTAGTAAATAGCAGGGCATCAAGCATCAGAAGTGTTTCAATTTCCAAATTGATTGTTTTTTACGGTAAAAACCAACTTGTAACCTATAAGCCTTTAATTATTTTCGCCCCGTTATGAGCAGAAAAGTGAGAGTGCGCTTTGCACCAAGTCCTACCGGCCCTTTGCATATGGGCGGTATTCGTACCGCATTATACAATTACCTGTTAGCTAAACAGCAGGGTGGCGATTTTATATTACGCATTGAAGACACCGACCAAAACCGTTATGTGCCGGGTGCTGAGGAATACATTATTGAATCATTAAAGTGGTGCGGTATTGAGCCGAATGAAGGTGTTGGTTTTGGTGATGGCCCGCATGCCCCGTACCGCCAAAGCGAGCGGAAACACCTTTATAAGGAATATGCTGACAAACTGATTGCCAGTGGCCATGCTTATTATGCCTTTGACACTACCGAAGATTTGGAGCAAATGCGCCAGAACTTAACGGCACAGGGTGTACCTAACCCCGCTTATAATTCAGTTACGCGCCAGTACATGAAAAACTCGCTTACACTTTCGCACGACGAAGTGGAGAAGCGTTTAAGCAGCGGCGACCCTTACGTCATCCGTTTTAAAATGCCGCGTAACGAGGAAGTAAAGTTTCATGACGAAATACGCGGTTGGGTAGCATTCAACACCTCTCAGCTTGATGATAAGGTGCTGTTTAAAAGCGATGGTATGCCTACTTACCACCTGGCAAATGTAGCTGACGATTATATGATGAAAATTACACATGTAATACGTGGCGAAGAATGGTTAAGCTCCGCCCCTTTGCACGTATTGTTATACCGCGCGTTGGGCATTGAAGATGTAATGCCTAGCTTTTCGCACTTATCATTGATTTTAAAACCCGATGGTAACGGTAAGTTGAGCAAGCGCGATGGCGACCGCCTCGGCTTCCCTTCTTTTGCCTTGAACTGGACTGACCCCGAAAGCAAAGAAACATCAATAGGCTACCGCGAACGCGGCTTCTTTCCTGAAGCATTCATTAACTTCCTGGCCTTATTAGGCTGGAACCCCGGTGGCGACAGAGAATTAATGACCAAGGACGAAATGATTCAACTGTTCTCTTTAGAAAAAGTGCACAAGGCAGGAGCGCGTTTCGATTTTGAAAAAGCAAAGTGGTTCAACCATCAGTATCTTAAAAACAAGCCGGATGCTGAATTGGCGCAGGCTATAAAAGGGCAAATAGTTGCGAAAGGATACCAGTTTGAGGAGGCCTTTGCTACTGAATTCTGCCGCCTGATGAAGGAACGCGCTGTATTTTTAAACGACCTATTGGAAGAAGGTTATTACTTTTTTACTGACATTACCAGTTATGATACTGATACGCTGAAGAAAAAATACAACAAGGAGAAACGTGCTGTATTTAATGGCGTGGTGGAAGCGGTTTCAGCCACTGCTGACTTTAGCAGTGCCGGATTTGAGAAGGCAGTTAAAGATTATTTAACCGCTAATGCATTAAAAGTAGGTGAAGTAATGCCTGTTTTGCGCCTGGCATTAGCAGGTACTATGCAGGGTCCTGCTGTGTTTGATATGATGGCTTTGCTGGGCAAACAGAAAACCGTTGACCGCCTGAATACCTCATTTAATTATTTCGACAGTATATAATTTTACCTTAAACAGGGTATTACTTCTGTGTTAAAAATAGACAAATTTTTTTTTTAAATCTGTTGGTATTGTAAAAAAGACTTGCACTAAATTCGTGCTAACAAACCGATAACCGTAAAAACTAAATCCTATGCCTCGTAAAAAGAAAATGGAAGAAGACGAAGAGCTTGAACTGAATGAAGAACAACAGGAAGATAACGACGATGAGTTGGAAGAAGAGACTGACGATGTTAGCCTTGACGATGAAGATGAGCCAGAGGTAGAACCTTCGGAGGATGACCTGAAAAACATGGAAGGCCTTGAAGAGTTTGACGACATTATTGAAAAACGTTCATCAGGCAAAGGGAGAAAAGCTGCCAACAAAGATGAATACGATGACGAGGACCTTGATGAGTTTGACGACTTCAACGAAGATGATGATGACTTCGGCGGTGGCATGAAGGACTTCGACGACGACTTTTAGAAAATAGATTTACTATAGGCAAATCGGGACGTGGATACATTTCTGCGTCCCGATTTTTTATTTTAGCGGCTGATGAATGAACGTCCTATACGAATACTTGTAGCCAAAGTAGGCTTAGATGGCCACGACCGCGGCGCCAAAGTTATAGCCAGCGCACTTAAGGATGCCGGTATGGAGGTGATTTACACCGGCCTAAGGCAAACCCCTGAAATGGTAGTAAATGCCGCCCTGCAGGAGGATGTGGATGCCATAGGCATTAGCATACTTAGCGGAGCCCATATGACGGTGTTTCCCAAAGTATTAACCCTTATGAAAGAAAAGGGTATGAACGATGTATTACTTACCGGGGGGGGCATAATACCGGATGAAGACATGACCTCCCTAAAAAAGGATGGTTGCGGAGAGCTTTTTGCCCCCGGCACCCCTACCGTCCAAATAGCCGACTATATACGTGGCTGGGTTAAGCAGCACCGCTCATTTTAAGTTGGTAATATCAGGCGGGCAGTTTGCGTTTAATAGCATGAAGCACACTTTCCTATTATTGTTCATTCTAGTTCTTCAGCAGGTAAACAGTCAGCAGGTAACTGTTTCTGCTTTAAAAATGAATGTGCTTTATACAAGCATAGATAACCCAATAGAAGTTGCTGCAGAAAAAGTGCCTTGCAACAGGATAGTTGTAGAAATATCAGACGGGGCTAGTTGTACACCTATTGAAGGGCAGCAATGCGCATATAAGGTTAATGTTTCAAAACCGGGCAAAGTTTCACTTACCATTAAAGAGAAGCGCAAAAACGGACAACTTAAACTTCTTGCTGAAAAAGTTTTCAGGGTTAAAAGATTGCCGGATCCCACAGTTTACCTGAGCCCTTCCTATAACCCGCACTATGGAAGCATTAAAATGCCTACCGGCCTATTGGTATTGTTGGAAAACTTTGATTTTGATGAACCTTTTACCGTAAAACATTTTGATGTTTTAAGTTGCCCCAATGGAGAATTTAAAATTATTAGAAATGATGGCCCCTTGTTTAATAAAGAGGTGCAAAAGCTTATTCAAGAGGCCAAAAGGGGTGACGTTTTACTGTTTGATAATATAGTAGTGATTAGTGCAGACGGAATGCCCAGAAAGTTAGCCCCTATTTTAAAAACGATTGATGGCTTCATTAGTAAGGAATGTTATCCGCAGATACCGTTATATAACGTGCCGGAAATGAACAGGATTGATACTAATGCGGAGCAGCAAGGGGTGTGGCGGCATACACTTAACTGCTCTTGCCAGTGTATTGATGAGGCTATTGGAGAATACGAAGACGGCATCCGCAAAGGTTGGTGGACTTACAATAAATTATTCGAAAAACGTACTCAACTGATACGGAAGGAATACTACAATGAAGACACCGCCATTCAAATCAGTTATGCAAATGACAGTGTAGTGGTTAAAGAATGCACTTACCTTAATGGCATGTTAAACGGCAAGTATATTGAACGCTATGAAAACGGCAACTTAAAATTGGAGGGGCAATACGTATTAGATACTGTGACCCTGGATTCCGTTCTTCAAATTAACCCCATTACGCTTGAAGAAGAGTTAGTGATAGAACCCGTTTTTGACCAATGTAAAAACGGTGAATGGTTATATTATAACTCCAACGGCAAAGCCGAAATGGTAGAGGTTTATAGTAAAAACAAACTAATACGCAGCAGTAAGCTATAGCTTATTAACACCCTTCTAAAAAGTGTTTGCACACTTCAAATCCCCGCTTACATTTGCGCCCGCAAATTGGCATCCATCAAATGAAAAACTACACAACACTTTTAACCGAACTTACGCAAGGCACCCTGGTAATTACCATTAACCGCGAGGATAAGCTTAACGCCCTCAACAAAACCGTTGTTCAGGAGTTGAATGAGGTTATGGATGAGGTTTACAGCAATGCTGATATTAAGGGAGTTATTATTACCGGCAAAGGCCCTAAAAGCTTTGTAGCCGGAGCCGACATTAGTGAGTTTAGAGGAATGGATGAGGCTGCCGGCAAGGCCCTGGCTAAAAAAGGCCATGATGTTTTTAATAAAATAGAAATGTGCCCTAAGCCCATTATAGCTGCTGTTAACGGTTTTGCCCTTGGCGGTGGTTGCGAGTTAGCAATGGCTTGCCACCTGCGTATTGCCAGTGAGAATGCAAAATTCGGCCAGCCCGAAGTTAAGTTAGGTATTATACCCGGTTACGGTGGCACCCAGCGTTTAACCCAGCTTATTGGCAAAGGCAAGGCCCTGGAGTTGCTAATGACTGCCGATACCATTGATGCTACCTGTGCTGAAAAGCTTGGCTTGGTAAATGATGTTGTTCAAACCGTTGAATTATTGGATACCTGCAAGGCCATTATAGCCAAAATAACCGGTATGGCGCCATTTGCCATTGCACAGGTTATACAGAGCGTTTATGCCCACTTTAAAGATGGTATTGACGGCTTTGATACGGAAATTGACCTGTTTGGCAAATGCGTGGCTACTACTGACTTTACCGAAGGCACCGCTGCCTTTTTAGAAAAGCGCAAGCCTGTTTTTAAAGGCGAATAATCATCGTATCTTCCTTTTACATTGTATACTATGAAGGCCCTGTTTTACATAGCAGTTATGCTATTGGTTGGCTTAAGGCTGAGTGCTGAGGATGTTTACCGCTATAGTGTGGACCTGCAATACGTGCAAAAGGATATGGTTAAGGTTAGCCTTTTAGCCCCTAAACTGCCGCAACAGCAAAGCCTTACCTTTATTATTCCCCGTGTGGTGCCCGGTAGTTATGCTATAAAAGACTTTGGCAGGTTTGTTACCAACTTTAGCGCTTACACAGCCGATGGCAAAAAGCTTAAAGTTAAGCGCAGCAGTAAAAACACTTTTGTAGTTAGTAGGCCCAATGAGTTGGCCCGTATTGAATATTGGGTTAATGATACCTGGGATGATAAGAACAAAAAGGAGTATGTATTTCAACCCTGCGGTTCAAACATTGAGGAGAATGCCAATTTTGTAATTAACGGCCACTGCTTTTTTGGGTATTTCGATGGCTTTAAAATGTTGCCATATGAAATTACGGTAAACAAGCCCGATGGTTTTTATGGTGCTACACCTTTGCAAAAGAAAGAGGAAACACCAACGAAAGACATTCTGCTATGTCCCAACTATGTTGAATTGGCTGATAACCCTGTAATGTATTCAAAGGCTGACACCGCATCCTTTGATGTAGGCAATATGAATGTGCTTATTGCGGTTTACAGCGCCAAGGGTTTAGTGCATAGTACAAAGATTGTAGAGTATGTGCAGCCTATTGGCAATGCCTTAAAACGTTTCTTTAAAAAACTACCGGTAAATAACTATCTCTTCATCTACTATTTTGATGCCCCTGAAAAATTGCAGCAAAGCAAGGCCGCCGGCCTTAGTGGCGGGTATGGCGCATTGGAACATCACCACTGTTCCTTTTACTACCTTCCCGAAACTACCTTTGAAAAAGAACTGCGCTCAACGGTTTACCATGTTAGTTGTCATGAGTTCCTCCACATTCTTACCCCACTTAACATACATAGTAAGGAAATTGAAAATTTCGATTTCTTAAACCCCACAATGAGCAGTCACTTATGGATGTATGAAGGCGTAACGGAGTATTTCAGTTTGTTGTGCCAAGTGCAGGATAGCCTGCTTACGGAAGATGAGTTTTTGGATTTAGTAAAACAGAAGATAGACGAATCGGAACAGTTTGGCAATTTTTCCTTTACTGATATGAGCAGCAATGTGCTTACTCAACAAAACCAAAAGCTATACCTGAGTGTATACAACAAAGGGGCTGTATTAGCCATGATGCTTGATATAAATATTCAGGAGCTTACCGGGGGACAGAAAAACCTGAAGAGCGTTTTATTGGAATTGGCAGGCAAGTATGGCCCAGAGAGGCCATTTGATGATAAAGAGCTTATTGCAGAAATTGTTTCGCGCGTTGACCCCAAGCTACAGCGTTTTTTTGATGATTATATAAATGGAAGCAAGCCTCTTAATTACGCCCCTTACTTTAACCTGCTTGGCTGGAACTATGAAAAGGATAAGGAACGAAAGGTGTATATAAGCGGCTACTTTGGGGTAGAATACAAAGAAGAAAATTCAGCCTTTGCACTTACACAGGTTAAACAAAACATTTTCGGTTTTCAGAATGGTGATATACTTGAAGCGGTAAACGACGAAGAAATATCCGCTGATAACTTTATAGATATTTTTGATAGGTATTTTAAATACAACGATAGCCCTGCAAAAATTAAAGTGAGAATTATGCGCGGCACTCAGGAAATGACCTTGCAGAACTCACCTATTGAGGCGCTTATAAGCCAAAAAAACTACATAGTTAAAGACAAGGCATTTACCGAACAGGTAAACAGTTTCCGTTCGCAGTTTTTTGCGCGATAAATTTCGATTTCGGACTTATAAATCAATTGATTACAGGAAATTTTACAATTTCTAACAATAAGCAATTCAGCAGTTCGTCTTAATTGCTTATACCAAATTACTCACACCTACAATGAAACCTCCTTGAGTGCTTAGAACATCTTTCTAAGCCTTATTATTCGCCATTCGCGAATCTTCACTTTATTTAAAAACATTATTGAACCCATTTAAAATTCTAGAACATGGAAGCAAGTTCCCTATTATTCATTATTGTACCCATAGTAGCTGTTGTGCTAATGGTTGTACTATACCGGCCTTTGTTCCGGTTATTCGGTATCGTAATTATCCCCGAAGACAAAATTGGATTGGTTACTAAAAAATTCGTGTTGTTTGGTGACCATAAAGTGCTGCCTGAAGGCCGCATTATTGCTACACAGGGCGAGGCGGGCTTTCAGGCCAGTACGCTAGCGCCCGGTATTTACTTCTGGTATTGGTTTTGGCAGTTTGATATTACTATGCAGCCATTTACCATAATACCCAACGGCAAAATCGGTTTGCTTTTAGCCAAGGACGGTAAGGAGTTGGAAACCGGCCGCATATTGGCCCGTAAAGTTGATTGCGATTCGTTTCAGGATGCCAAAGCCTTTATGACTAATGGTGGACGTAAAGGACGGCAAACTGCAGTATTAACTGCCGGTACCTACCGTATAAACACCTTACTTTTTGAGGTGCTTATTACTGAAGTAACACATATACAGGAAAACATGGTGGGCATTCTTACCACTATGGACGGTGATGCGATTGATGCCGGCCAAATAGCCGGTAAACCGGTAGATAATCATACCAACTTTCAGGATGCTGATGCGTTTTTAAGCGCCGGTGGTAACCGTGGTTTGCAGCAGCAGGTAATACTTGCCGGCTCTTACAACCTTAACCCCTGGTTTGTAAAAGTGGAGGAAGTGAAAATGACTGAAATACCTATTGGCCACGTAGGCGTAATTATATCCTATGTAGGCGAAGAAGGCCAGGACCTTAGTGGTATTGAGTTTAAACACGGCAACATTGTAGCTAAAGGCAAAAAAGGTGTTTGGGCGGAACCACTGGGCCCCGGTAAATACCCGGTTAACCCATTCATTATGCGCGTTGAACTGGTACCTACCACTAACCTGGTATTGAACTGGGCAAGTGCCCGTAGCGAATCGCACCAGTTGGATAAGAACCTGTCCACTATCACCGTGCGTTCAAAGGACGGTTTCCCGTTCAATCTTGACGTATCGCAGATTATTCACATACCTGCAACTGAGGCGCCTAAAGTTATAGCACGTTTCGGTAATATGACCAACCTGGTATCGCAGGTGCTGGAACCAACCATTGGCAACTACTTCCGTAACAGTGCGCAGGATAGTGATGTAATTGCCTTCCTGGGTACACGTAAGGAAAGACAGGAAACAGCCCGCAGTTATATTGGCCGTGTGTTAGAGCAATACAACGTATTTGCGGTTGATACGCTTATAGGTGATATCGTTCCCCCTGAAAGCCTGATGAAAACCTTAACTGACCGTAAGCTGGCCGAAGAACAAAAGGTAACTTACGAAACACAGAAAAAGGCGCAGGAAACAAGGCAGGCGCTGGAAAAAGAAACAGCTATTGCCGAAATACAGAAGGACATTGTAAAAGCTGACCAGGGTGTTGTTATTGCCAAACGCATAGCTGATGCTTCGGTAGAAAAAGCTACCGGTGAAGCGAATTCAGTGCGTTTACAATCTAATGCGGAGAGTGACAGAATTAAGATTCTGGCTTCAGCCGAAGCTGAAAAAACAAAGCTGGTGGCCCAGGCGCAAAGTGAGCAGGTTAAGCTGATGGCTAATGCCGAGGCAGAGAAGATTTCTAAAACCGGTAGTGCTGAGGCTGAGAAAATTCTGGCCATTGGTAAATCAAATGCTGAAGCCTACAAACTTTCGGTAGAAGCAATGGGCGGTAACAACTTTACCCAGTTAAAGATTACCGAGGCTATTGGTTCAAACAAAATTAAGGTAATACCTGATGTGCTTATCTCCGGTGCTAACGGCGATGGTGCTAACGGACCAATAAGTGGCCTGTTGGGCATGGAGTTACTTAAACAGGTAATGAAAGGCAAAGACGGCCCGGAAAACAAAAACTAAACAAACAGCTAAAAGGCTTGCAGGTTTCTGCAGGCCTTTTTTATATTGCATGAAACTTATAACCTATGGGCGTTAAAATTGAAGGTATACAGGGCATGAGCCTTGCCGATATAAAACATGAGATTGACCGCGGCGGGCGTTTTGTAATGTATCAATACACTATTTCAATACTGGTAATGACATTTAAACGCCCAACCGATATTTACTTCATTAAAGGCTCGGAAAGTGGCGTGGTTAAAGGCCTGCCTTATGCACTTATAACCTTGTTTCTTGGGTGGTGGGGCATACCTTGGGGCCCTATATATTCTATTGGCAGCCTGTATACTAACTTAAGCGGCGGTAAAGATTTAACTGATGCGGTAGTTAACGATCTGGTGGCTCAAATACGTGCCAAACAGCCGGCAGAAGCCTAATCTACAGTAAAGGAAGAAGGTCTTTTAAACGCTGTACGGCCTCTTCGTTCATTAAACCAAAGAATACCAGGCCTAATAACACCAACCAACCAATACCTTTAAGCAGAAAGAACAGGAATAACAGTATTCCCCCTTTCTTTAACAAATTCTGTTTCCAACCTTTATCGGGGCTGTTTTGCTCCTCATCCATTTCGCTTCGTCCGTTTGCGGAGCGCAAAACTACGGTTTAACGGCATTTCAACCACTAAAAATCTGAAAAAAATCAGGTGGGCTTGTATAGCTGATGCATGCCCTTAACTTCGCCGCGGATTTTCTAAAAAGCAAAAATCAATCTGCAATGGAATACAGAAAGGAAAAAGACACCATGGGTGTAGTTGAAGTGCCTGCAAACGTTTATTGGGGTGCCCAAACGCAGCGTTCAATTGAGAACTTTAAAATAGCGCAGGACATTAACAAAATGCCCAAGGAAATAATTGAAGCCTTTGCTTACCTGAAAAAGGCCGCTGCCCTTGCTAACCTTGATGCAGGTGTATTATCCAAAGAAAAATGTGACATAATCGGCAAAGTGTGTGATGAAATACTACAAGGCAAATTGAACGACCAGTTTCCGTTAGTGGTTTGGCAAACGGGCTCAGGCACGCAAAGCAATATGAACGTAAACGAAGTGGTAGCCTACCGCGCCCATGTGCTTTTAGGAGGCAACCTGTTAGATGAGAAGAAGCTGGTGCACCCTAACGATGATGTAAACAAATCACAAAGTTCTAACGACACCTACCCTACTGCTATGCATATAGCAGCTTATAAAATATTGGTTACCCAAACTATACCGGGCATTAAAAAGCTGCGCGATACTCTTGCTTCAAAGAGTAAGGAATTTATGCACGTTGTAAAAATTGGCCGAACGCACCTAATGGATGCTACACCACTTACTTTAGGGCAGGAAATTTCCGGCTATGTATCGCAATTAGACCATGGCATACGTGCCATTGAACACACGCTGGCCCACCTTGCCGAATTAGCCCTTGGCGGCACTGCGGTAGGTACCGGCATTAACACGCCTGATGGTTATGATGTAAATGTGGCCAAGCATATTGCAGCCCTTACAGGCTTACCGTTTGTAACGGCTGAAAACAAGTTTGAGGCCCTTGCTTCGCACGATGGTATAGTTGAATCGCACGGCGCGCTCAAAACGGTTGCCTGTTCATTAATGAAAATTGCCAACGATATACGTCTGTTGGCTTCGGGCCCGCGTTGCGGTATTGGTGAAATTTTCATTCCGGATAATGAGCCCGGTTCATCTATTATGCCGGGTAAAGTAAACCCTACCCAATGCGAAGCAATGACCATGGTAGCTGCACAGGTTTTAGGCAATGATGTTGCTATTAACGTAGCCGGTGCCAATGGCCATTTTGAACTGAATGTGTTTAAGCCTGTAATGATTTACAACTTCCTGCATTCTGCCCGCTTAATTGCCGATGTGTGCGTTTCGTTTAACGATAAATGTGCCGTAGGTATTAAGCCCCTAGAAGAGAACATTAAAAAGAACCTTGAGAATAGCCTGATGTTGGTAACTGCATTAAACACCAAGATTGGCTACTACAAGGCGGCGGAAATAGCGCAAACTGCCCACAAAACAGGTAAAACCTTAAAGCAAACCGCCCTTGATTTAGGCTATTTGACCAGCGAGGAATTTGACCAGTGGGTTGACCCTAAAACTATGGTTGGCAAGCTTGCTTAGACACGTAAGTATTTAACGGTTTAATGTGCAAAAGCTGCTTTTGTTTTCATTAGCATTAGCTATATTCACCGCTTGTTAAAAACCACCCAATAGATGAAAAAATTTTCCCTATTCTTTTTAGTGCTTTTTGCAGGCATTACTGCTTTTGCACAGGACCGCGGCGTTGGCTGTTCGATTGATTCGGCAAACACTGAGTTTTTCAGTCCACGTCCTGATTCGCTACCTTGCGTAGAGAGAGGGAATACTTATAGCCAGATGATACAGATTCTTGTTCCGGCCTCTATTGACTTACAACAATTGTTTTCGCAAATTCCTTTCCCTTACATCCTAACCATTGATTCGGTAATTATTGATTCAGTAACAGGTTTCCCTAATGGTATTACTTATTACATGAATCCTTACGATGGTAAGCTATACGGCGGTAGCCGTGGTTGCGCTTTACTTTATGGCACCACTAACGACCCTGTAGGTAATTATCCATTGGTGTTTCATGGAACTATGACCATGCACGGTGCACCGTTCCCGGGTGTATTTGATGGCGATACCACCGTAGATTTAGCTCAAATCGGTGCAGTTTCCGGCAGTCCGTTTACTGCAGGTTTAGATGTTATTAACCCCGGTGACCAGTGCCGCCCGGCAGCGCCAAGCGGTATCAACAGCTTTAGTTCTGAATTGAATTCACTGATTACAGTTTTCCCTAATCCGAACAATGGCGTGTTTAACTTTAACCTTAATGCCGGCCGCCGTATTGCAGGCCAGGTAACTGTGGTTGACGTAACAGGCCGCAAAGTATTTGAACAAAACATTGATGCCTTAGGCCTTTACCAAACCGTAATTGACCTTAAGAATGCCGCTAAAGGTATTTATACCCTTAAGCTCCAAACTGCGGAAGGCATTGCAACAAGAAACATAAGCGTAGAATAAACTCAGCAAATAATTTTACTAACTCAAAACCATATCCTTGTAATGAAAAAGTTTTACTTAATTCTGGGCCTGCTGGTAACTGCTGCCGGTATAGCCAATGCGCAGTGCACCGTTAATGCTTCTGCACAAACAACACCGGGTGTTAACCCAACTGCTCCAAATCTACCTTGTATCGAGCGTGGCGTTGCTTACGACCAAACTCTTCAGGGTAAAATTCAGGCGTCAAAGGACACTACTATTGCCGGCTTTCAAGCACATATTGTAGTAGATTCAATGAGTCTTGATAGCATTGTTGGCTTACCTACCGGCATTAGCTGGAGCAAAAGCCCTGATATTTTATTGGGCGGCGGTAATGGTTGCGTGCGTTTTAGCGGCACTACCAACGACCCTATAGGCAACTATAACTTAACTGCACGTGGCCGTGTATGGTTCCACGCTCAGGTACAACAGTTTGGTATTGATACCCCATACAACTACCAGGGCAACCTTAACCAATTCTCTCCTTTCGGCAACTACTACGTTACTGTAATTAACACAGGCGCTGCTTGCCACGCAAGCGGCATTAACGACTTTAACAGCGAGTTAAACTCTGCTTTAAGCGTTTACCCTAACCCTAACAACGGTTCATTTGAATTTAAGCTGAACGCCGGCCACCGCGTAAACGGCGAACTGGTTGTAGTTGATGTAACCGGTAAAATGGTTTACAATCAAAAGCTTGATGTAATTGGCCTTTACAACACTACAATTAACCTTACTGACCTGCCTAAAGGCATTTATGCCCTGCAGTTAAGAACAGACGAAGGTTATGCTTCAAAAACACTTACTATAGAGTAATTAACTCTAAATCAATATTAAACGCCTCCGGAAACGGGGGCGTTTTTATTTTACGCCTATAGCATTTGGAATTTTGGAAACAGTATTTACCTTTGCATTTAGATAGTTATCTAAATATACAATTATCTACCTGTCATGAATGTATTGTTCAAAGCACTTAACGACCAAACCCGAAGAGATATACTGGAACTGCTGAAGAAGCGGGATATGACTGCCGGTGAAATAGCAGATGCCTTCGATTTTTCAAAGCCTACCATTAGCCACCATTTAGACTTATTAAGGCAAGCGGGCCTGGTGGACAGCGTAAAGCAAGGCCAGTTTGTTTACTACTCCTTAAACGCTACAGTAATGGATGAGATAATTGGTTGGTTCATACAATTTACCGATAAAAACAAAAAATAATACAATGGAAAAGTTTGACCTGAAAAAGGAATTAGTGCTATGGCTGCTTTGCCTGGTACCTGTAGTTTACCTTGCTGTTAGCTGGGGTTCAGCCCCTGATGTGGTTCCAACACACTTTAATATCCGGGGCGAAGTAGATAACACGGGCAGTAAATGGAATTTATTGATTACCCCTGTTGCCAACATAATTGTGTACCTGCTTTTGCTGGCTTTACCCTATTTAAATCCTAAGCGCGTAACAACCATGGGCAGTAACTTTTATAAAATGCGTTTGTCCATTGGTGCACTGTTATGCGCTATTGGCTTATTGGTTATAAATGCCACATTAACCGGTCACCTCGCCGGCGATGGTAAATGGCTTAGCGTAATACTGTTTTTGTTTTTTGCTGTATTAGGCAACTTTTTGATAAGCATTAAGCCTAACTGGTTTTTGGGCATACGAACACCGTGGACGTTAAGCAATGACAATGTTTGGAAACGTACACACCTTGTTGGTGGACGCGTTTGGTTTTTCGGCGGACTGGCAGGCTTTATTGTAAGCCTGTTTTTAAGTGCTCAGCTATCTGTTATATTGCTGTTAGCCTTTACATTAACCAGCGCTGTCGGAATGATTGTTTACTCGTTTGTGCTATACCGAAAAGAAAAGCAGCAACTACAATAGGCTACTTAAACTCCCAACCAATGTCCTTACGGTAATACATACCGTCAAAGTGGACTTTGTTTATTGAGGCATTTGATTTGGCTACCGCCTCGTGAATGTCATTACCATAAGATGAAACGGCAAGAACCCGACCACCATTGGTTAGTGTTTTGCCGTTTTCGTTTTTAGTGCCTGCATGAAAAACTATAGATTCTGTAACGTCAACTATGCCGGTAATCTCTTTTCCTTTTTCATAATCGCCGGGGTATCCACCACTGGCAACAATAACCGTTGCCATAGCACGGTGGTCAATGTCAATTTGCTCATTTTGTAAACGGCCTTCAGCCAAACCCACAAAGTGTTGCAGCAAATCTGATTTTATGCGCGGCAGCACAATCTCCGTTTCAGGATCGCCCATGCGGCAGTTGTATTCAATTACATATGGTTCACCATCAACTGCAATTAAACCGAAATAGATAAAGCCATTATAGATTATCCCTTCCTTTTGTAAACCTTCAATAGTGGGTTGAATTACCTTCTCCTCCACTTTCTTCATCATGCCTTCGTTTACAATAGGCACCGGCGAAATGCAGCCCATACCACCGGTATTTAAACCGGTATCGCCCTCCCCTATCCGTTTGTAATCTTTAGCATTGGGAAGCAATTTGTAGTTCTTACCATCAGTTAGTACAAATACAGAAAACTCAATCCCTTTTAAAAACTGTTCAATTACTACCGTTGCGCTTGCCTTACCGAATTTGGCATTGGCAATCATCTCACTCAACTCTTTCTTAGCGTCTTCTTTATCGGTGCATATTAAAACGCCTTTTCCTGCAGCAAGTCCGTCAGCTTTCAAAACTATGGGTGGGTGTTGCTTATCCAGGTAATCTAAACCTTCCTGCAAATTAGCTGCTGTAAACTCGCGATAGGCAGCGGTTGGAATTTCATTGCGCATCATAAAAGCCTTGGCAAAAGCCTTACTGCCTTCCAAAGTTGCTCCTTTCTGCGAAGGGCCAATAACAGGTATGTGTTGTAGTTGCGGCTTTGATTGGAAGTAATCGTAAATACCGTTAACCAAAGGGTCTTCGGGGCCTACCACCACCATATCAATAACGTTATCCAACACAAACTTTTCAATGGCATCAAAATCATTTACGCCAAGAGCTACGTTTTCGCCATGTTGGCCGGTGCCGCCGTTACCGGGGGCTATATATAACTTAGCGCATAAGGGGCTTTGTGAAATCTTCCAGGCAAAGGCATGTTCGCGACCACCGGAACCGAGCAACAATACTTTCATAACTGCTTATTAACGGCGCAAAAGAAACAAAAACGTCAATGGATTTTTGCTCAAGAAACCAACATTCTGCACCCAATAAAAAAGGGAGACAGATTTTCACCTGCTCCCTTTTCTGTCAAAAGTACCCCTACTAGTAACGTAAAAATTTGCTTATGCGTGAGGCCTTACCGCATTGCACATGTATAAAGTATATGCCCTCGCTTAGTTTCTGCAATTGCAGGCGGGCAGTTTCAGTATTGCTCCCAAGCAGGTAGCTATCAACCATTCTGCCGGCAGCGTCAAAAATGCTGATGTTCATTTCGCCGCCTCCGTCATCTAAACGTTGAATGCGTAACTCATCTTTAAAAGGGTTCGGATAAATCATTAGCGGAATTTCATCAGATGAAACAGAGTTAATGGCCGTTGTGCCTGCCTGGTATAAATACACGGTATCAGGTGAGTTTAAAGCGCCTGCTGCTTCAACAATCAACAAGCCACTGCGCGGCGCACCGGTGTTAGCGCTGTAGTTAAATACCACCTTACCGCTTTGCGAGCCTGAGTTACCTGAAGTAACGGTTACCCAATTAGGTGATGAGGTAACACTCCAGTTTAGCTGGCCGCCGCCGCTGTTAGCCACGCCAACGGTATCAACACCTGCGGTAAACGGTAAGCTATCAATGTATTTGCCCAATACTAATTCAGGTGCTAAAGTGCTTTGAAAAAACAGGGTATCATCCGTAGAGCCGTTCTGAGCATTGTCAACAAAAATTAATACTCCGCTGCTTGATGATGAGTCAAATTGCGTTTGTATAATGTGATTAGTGTTTGCAGCAAAAGGTATTGAGTCGAAATGCAGATTTACCAAACCACTTTGCAGTTCTACCCTTACATCCAATCCGTAATGCGTTTGCGGCCCTGTATTTTCCACCTGCAATTGGGTGCCGTTTACCGGTTTAATTTTCAGGCGTTCGTTTTGACCAAGGGGAACTTCATTAAGCATAAAGTAATAGTTGTTGCTAACTGAGGCAATAAAGTTTACCTTCTTAGTGCCGGCTTCAGGATTCGTATAGCTTAAACCATCATCCATACCGCCTAAGTGATTTTCTGCCGGGGCCGTACTATCTATTTTAAATGCAAGCAGGTTTGCAGAATCTAACTGCATCCATGTTTTTAGCGGCCCGGAAATATTGGCTTTAAGGTTTACTGTGTAAACATCGCCTGCATCAAAGCTATAAGTGTTAGTGCGCGAATAGTTGCCTGTTAAGGGCACATGCGCTGTGGCATTAGGTATATTATTAATCTGCAAGCTTCCGTAATTAGCGGTGGTATCGCCGGCCTGGTTTGTTATTAAAAACCAGGTGGAATCGTTGGAATGAAAAGTAAACTGGCCTGCAGCCCTGCTTTGGTCGGCAATTGAAGCCAAAATACCACCACCGGGAACAGGAATTTGCTGTTCTTCAAGGGCAGGATATGGGTCCATAATGCGCAGGCTACCATTATAGCCGCTAAAGCCATTCCCCCAATACACATCCGGGTCTCCTACACCGGTGCTTGCATGCCACAAATATTTCCAGGTATACAATCCACCTGCACCGGGTAGTGTAGTTATAATAATCTTCCGGTCCAGGTCGCCGGGATGATTGGAGTCGTAAATGTAAATCCACTCATCACCATTGTTATTTACGGTATCCTTCTGTATACGGTATGGCACTACCGCATGTGCGCCCTGGGGCACGTTATCAATCAGTACGGTCATATCTAACACCACATGGCGGGCCGACGCCGAGGTATCAGCAAGGTTAGCCTTAAGGGCCGCAAGCATATCTGTAAAGGCAGTGTTTTGCCCAAGAATACCGAAATAGGTAACCGAGCTTTGTGCTGCCTGCATTTGGTTACAGGCATCGCGCGTATCATGCACGTTAAAAAAATCAGTCATGTAACTGCCAATAGGTTCTACCAGCCCCGGGAATCTGGTTTCAAAAATATCCTGGTGGTTAAAACGTACAATTGAGGTTGCGCTTAAACCGAAGCAACTTCCACCCCATTTCTTTGGGCCATTTTCAGTTGAAATCTGTCCCGCCCATATTTCGCGCATTTGGCTGCGCAGGTGTTTAACCCCATTATCATCGGTATAATAACATTTATCCTCTCCGAAAGTGCGCACAAACAGCGGCCACGAAGGAAACACGCTCACCGGTGGAAGCTTGGGATTACTACCAAGTTGCCAATCCACATTGGGGTCATAGGGATCAGTAGCATACGACTGAACATATTCTGACGATGGCCACATTACCGTATCCGTATTTAAAAATGTCCATCCATCTCCCTGAAAACTTTTAGGGCGGAAACCTATATCATAGGCCCTTTCGAAAAAACCATGCACTGTGCCCTGGGCATCGGTATAATAACCGCAGGTGTTGTCATAGTTGTTTATGTCCAGCGGGTGTACGGCAACTGCATCTTTTATTAAAATGGGGCGTAAGTTGGCTGCCGCGTTACTGTAATCCGTACATATATACCCTTTAGCCGAGGAGATATTCCCCGATTCCAGCGTTATGTGGAAGTGGTCATTAATTCCATTTATAACGGTTTTAGAGAGGCCTCCATTTAGTAAATCAATGTACGTATAGGTGCCTAACACGCTGTTGTAAACAAATCCGTGCTTTTCAACGCCATCAATGTAGTAGCCGGTAACATAGGTAGCTCCCTGCATACCGCATCCCCCATAGGTGTTGTATATAGTGCCTAAATAAGAGTAGTGCAACGTAAAATCCCAAACAGTGGGCCCTTCTGCAAAAAAACGGCGGTCTGTTGTGCCATTAATACAATCACCTGATATATTCAGGTTGTCATCAAGGTCGTTAATTTTTACAAGGTTATACCCCTGTATTACATATGGGTTGGCGGTACTATCAGTATTCCACCACCATAGCAAGGTAAAATTGTTATTGGGAATACCATTGTTGTAGTAAATAGCCACCTGCCCAACGTTATTCAATGCACCGCACCAAACCGATGTAGCTGTGGGCACTTTAGTATTATCGAGTATAACAGTATCAACCCCATTATAAAAGAACCCGCTGGTAACACCATTTTTTACAAAGTAACCACATATGTAACTGGAGTCGTTAATGTCGGTAACATAGGTTTCAGAAGCGCCCGCAACGTCAAACGTAAACTGAGCCCGGGTTAATAGTAGTGTGCAGCATAGGGTAAGCAGGGTAAATACTTTTTTCATGTGCTTTAATTTGGAAACTAATGTAGGACTGGTAGGAGGATGCGACCATCCCCCAATCGGGGGATTAAGGAATATCGATTTTTAAGCAATTTTGGCTGATTGAATTGCCCCGGCTTAGGCGTTTTGGGTTAATCGCCCATAAATTCCTGCCAATTATGCAATAATCAACATCCTTGCCCGATTATTGAGGTCCTTAAGCCACCAAAAAAGCTAATTTAGCCGCCTTTAAAATTTTAGGCGTTAACAACCGATTTAACTATAAACTGATAACGAACACCCCATGGGATTTTTTGATAAACTGGTTACCTCCATTTTCGGGAGCAAGAACGACAGAGAACTAAAGGAAATGACACCACTGGTGTCGGCAATTAATGCAGAATACCAGAAACTTAAAGGATTAAGCAACGATGAACTGCGCAATAAAACCCAGGAGTTTCGCGGCCGCATTGCCGAGCACCTTTCTGCCATTGACCAAGAGATAGCTTCACTAAAAGAAAAGGCTGATAACGAAGAGGACTTACACGCTAAAGACGAAGATTACAAGCGGGTAGATGAATTGCGCAAAGAACGCGATAAGCAGATTGAAGAAATACTGCGTGAATTACTACCTGAAGCTTTTGCCGTTGTAAAAGAAACCGCTTACCGTTTTACGAATAATGAATTTGTTGAGGCTACCGCTACTGAACTTGACCGTACTATTGCCGTAACCCGCCCTAACGTGGTTATTGAAGGCGATAAGGTGCGCTATGCCAACCATTGGCTGGCAGCAGGCGTTCCCGTTAAGTGGGAAATGGTGCACTATGATGTGCAGTTGATAGGTGGTATAGTATTACACCAGGGTAAAATTGCCGAGATGGCTACCGGTGAAGGTAAAACGCTGGTGGCTACACTGCCCGCTTACCTTAACGCCTTGGCAGGTGAGGGTGTACACATTGTAACCGTTAACGATTATCTGGCTCGACGCGATAGCGAATGGAACGGCCCAATATTCCAGTTCCTTGGCTTACGTGTAGATTGTATTGACAAATACCAACCTCATACGCAGGAGCGTCGCAATGCGTATAATGCTGATATTACCTACGGCACCAATAACGAATTTGGTTTTGATTACCTGCGGGATAACATGGTAAGCAACCCGGTTGAAATGGTGCAGCGCAAACACCACTTTGCTATGGTGGATGAGGTGGATAGCGTATTGATTGACGATGCCCGTACGCCGCTGATTATTTCAGGTCAGGTTGATACCGGGGATGAGAAGCAGTTCTATGAACTAAAGCCAAGAATTCAACGCTTAGTGGATGCGCAACGCAGGGTTACCAACCAGTTTTTAACGGATGCAAAGCGCCTTATTAAAGAAGGCAGTACAGGCTATAAAGAAGGTGAAGGTGGTTATGCCTTGTATTCATCTTTCCGCGGTTTGCCTAAAAACAGTGCATTAATTAAGTTTTTAAGCGAGGTTGGTATGAAGCAGATAATGCAGAATACCGAAAACAACTACCTGGCTGAGCAGCAAAAGAACATGCACGAGGTTGATAAGAACCTTTACTTTACCATTGATGAAAAGAATAACAGCGTTGAACTAACGGATAAAGGTATTGAGTTAATTACCGGAAGCGGTGAGGACGCTAACTTTTTTGTTATACCGGAAGTAGGTTCAGTTATTGCCGAAATTGAACGACAGGAAGCAAGCGCAGATGAAAAGCTTGCGATGAAAGATAAACTGATGCGCGAGTTTAGCGAAAAGAGCGAGCGTATTCACTCCGTTAACCAGTTATTAAAAGCCTACGCCTTGTTTGAAAAGGATGTAGACTACGTAGTAATGGATGGCAAGGTGAAGATTGTGGATGAAAACACCGGCCGTATTTTGGAAGGCCGCCGTTATAGCGACGGTTTGCACCAGGCAATTGAATCGAAGGAAAACGTAAAGGTAGAAGCAGCTTCACAAACGCTGGCTACCATTACGCTGCAGAACTACTTCCGGATGTTCCACAAGCTGTGCGGTATGACCGGTACCGCTGAAACGGAAGCACAGGAATTATGGGATATATACAAATTAGAGGTTTCTTCAATACCTACAAACCGCCCTATAATACGCGATGATAAGGAAGACCTTATTTACAAAACGCGTAAGGAAAAGTTTAATGCCATAATTGATGAGATAGTAAAACTGACACAGGCCGGCCGCCCGGTGTTGGTGGGTACCACTTCAGTTGAAGTATCGGAATTACTATCAAGAATGTTAACCATTCGTAAGCTAAAGCACAACGTACTTAATGCCAAGCAGCACCAGCGCGAGGCCGAGATTGTGGCTGAAGCAGGTAACCCGGGAACAGTAACCATTGCTACTAACATGGCAGGTCGTGGTACGGATATTAAGATTGGTGAAGAAGTAAAGAAAGCCGGTGGTTTGGCAATTATCGGTTCTGAAAGGCACGATAGCCGCCGCGTTGACCGCCAGTTACGTGGCCGCGCAGGCCGCCAGGGTGATCCGGGAACCTCACAGTTCTTCGTTTCACTGGAAGATGAGTTAATGCGCTTGTTCGGTTCAGACCGTATTGTGAAGGTAATGGACCGCATGGGTTATGAAGAGGGCGAGGTTATTCAGCACAGCATGATGACCAAGAGCATTGAGCGTGCGCAGAAGAAAGTGGAGGAAAACAACTTCGGCATACGTAAGCGCTTATTGGAATACGATGACGTAATGAACCGCCAGCGTGAAGTGATATACAGCCGCCGTAAGCATGCCCTTTTTGGAGAACGCCTGCAGGTGGACATCAACAACAGCTTCTACGATTTATGTGAAGAGCTGATTGCCAATGGCCAGCAAAACCGCGATTTCGATACGTTTAAACTTGATGTTATCCGCTTCTTTTCGTTAGATACAACCATTACGCAGGAAGAATTAATGCGCGAAAACAGCAATACGCTGGTTGAAAAGCTTTTCCAGGAGGCGCATACTTCTTACAAACGTAAGATGGAAAACATGGTAAAATCGGTAATGCCGGTATTACAAAACATAAAGGAAACCCGTGGCGAGAACATTAAGATGGTGGCAATACCGTTTGGCGATGGACGCAAGGGAGTAAACATTCTTGTAAACCTTGATGACACTTTAAACAATCAAGGCAAGGAGATAAGCAGCCAGTTTGAGAAGTCAATTACACTTGCCTTGTTAGATGAAGCATGGAAGCACCATTTGCGTTCAATGGATGATTTGAAGACGGAGGTGCAATTGGCCAGCTACGAACAAAAGGACCCGCTTGTAATTTATAAGAAGGAAGCCTTTAACCTGTTTAGTGTAATGATGGGTAATGTTAACCGCGAGATTGCTTCTTTCCTTTTCAAAGGACAATTACCGGAGGTTAACCCGCAGCAACTGCGCAATGCCGAACAACAGAAGGAAAAATCGTTCGCCAAAAAAATACAGGAAGGCCGTGGTGATGTTGAAGAACAAGTTGTAAACAATGGCAACGGACAGCCAATGCCGGAACAGCAGCAGGTTGAAAAGAAAACCGAACCAATACGCGTTGGACCAAAAGTTGGCCGTAACGACCCTTGCCCTTGTGGTAGTGGTAAAAAGTTTAAAAACTGCCACGGAAAAGACGTTGAATAATTTCAAACGTAAAGCAAAAAACTATTTTTGAGCATTATGAGAAAGCCGATATTATTGATACTTGCTATTGCAGCGGTTGCGCTTTACAGCTGCCAAAAGCCGGGCGTAAGCCCTAAAGAAGCAGAGCTTGATGCCGCTGTTTTAAAGGATACTACCGAGATTGAATTCATGGATAGCACCACCTTTTATTTCGATACTATTATGCAGGGTGATAAGGTAGAACACACTTTCCGCATTAAAAACCTGGGACCAAAGAATTTCCTTATTGGCAACGCCTTTGGTTCATGTGGCTGCACTGTACCTAAATACCCTAAAGAACCCGTTGCACCGGGAGGGATTGCTGAAATTTTCGTAACCTTTAATTCAGAAGGTAAAAAAGGCGAAATGAGTAAGAGTGTGCGCATACATTGCAACACCAAAAACCACGATGAAATGGTGTGGTTAAAAGGATTTGTAAAAACAAAAGACGACGAATAATTTATAATTAAAAAAAGATATGGATCAGATAGGATTATTAATGATTGGCGGTATGCTTGTGGTAATGTGGTTATTCTTCATTCGCCCACAAGCCAAGCAGGCTAAACTTGCCGCCGAGTTTCAAAAGAACATTGAAAAAGGCGCTAAGGTGGTTACCACAGGTGGTATACACGGCAAAATTGTGCGTTCCGACGAAGGAAGTACAAGCGTGCTGTTAGAGGTGGATGCCAATACCAAGATACGCATTGAGCGCTCAGCCATTTCGCAGGAACTTACCAAGGCTGCTTACGGAGCGGAGGAAAAGAAAGAAGAAAAGGCAACAGCTTAAAACAAAAAAGCGCGGTAATTTCCGCGCTTTTTTTATGTCTATACTTGTCACTTTAAGATTCTACCGCAATTACCGCTTTTACTTCAGGCACTGAGCGGCGTACCGCTTCTTCAATACCGGCTTTCATAGTCATAAAACTTTGCGGGCAAGTACTACACGCACCCAACAGTTTTACCTGAACCACCATATCATCAGTAAGGCGCAGCACCTCTACGTTGCCGCCATCATCCTTAAGGTAAGGGCGCATGGTATCAAGGCTGGCCTCCACTTTCTGTAATATCTCTTCTGTAGTCATTAGGTAGTTACCTCCTGCGCTTTTGCGGCCTCAAAGTTAGCATTCTTTATGGCAACGTAGCGGGCAACATTTGTGGCTACTTCGTCAAAAGCATTTTGTACAATAGCTTCCCCACTGTAAACACCGGCAGGTTTGCCCTCATCACCGCCTTCGCGTATAGTCTGTACAATAGGCACTTCTCCTAAAAACGGCACCTCATATTCAGCAGCTAATCGCTTGCCGCCATCTCTGCCAAAAATGTAGTATTTGTTTTGTGGCAGCTCTGCCGGGGTAAAGTAGGCCATGTTCTCTACTACACCTAAAACAGGCACATTAATACTATCAAGGCGGAACATAGCAAGTGCCTTACGCGCATCTGCCATGGCTACTTCCTGAGGTGTTGTTACAATTACAGCCCCGGTAATATTTACGGTTTGCGCTATGGTAATATGCACATCACCTGTGCCGGGAGGCATATCCACTATCATGTAGTCAAGCTTACCCCAAATACAATCCGTAACAAACTGGCGTAAGGCAGAAGTTACCATAGGGCCACGCCACACAATAGCCTGTTTAGGGTCTACCAGTAAGCCTATAGAAAGCACCTTTATGCCATCAACCTCCAGGGGCTCTATGTAGTGCTTATCCTTTATGAGGCGAACGGAAGGTTTACGACCCTGTATGCCTAACATAGTTGGGATTGAGGGGCCGTGAATATCGGCGTCAATAATACCCACTTTAGCGCCTTGTTTTGCCAGGCTCATAGCCAGGTTTACAGTAACAGTAGATTTACCTACACCACCTTTACCTGAAGCCACGCAAATGATATTCTTAACGCTGGGCAGTATGTTAACGCTGGCGTTACGCAGGGTGGTTACACTGGCATCCATTACCACCTCCACTTCCACATCCTTTCCTAAATGCTCATGTATGGCATTTACACAATCGCTCTTAATTTTTTCTTTTAAAGGGCAGGCAGGGGTGGTTAAGGTAACTTTAAACTTTACCTTCTTCTCTCCTGCTTCCACTTCACTAATCATGTTCAATGTCACTAAATCCCTTTTAATATCGGGATCCAGCACATTACTTAAGGCACTTAAAACCTGCTCTTTTGTAAAAGCCATTACTATATAATTGAGGCTGCAAATTTCATAAAAAAACGGTGTAAATGAGGTGGTTTTATCCCCTTTTACACCGTCTTAAAGTATTTTAAATAAGGCTTTCTATCGCATTAACGAGAAAGCGCCTTGTATTTGTTCATCTTCCTTAAACGGACGGCTTACTACAATGTAGTAAACATAAGTGCCTGAAGGTTGTTGTTTGCCTTTAAAGTCACCATTCCAAGGAGTATTGCTGTTATGCACCATTTCGCCATAGCGGTTGTAAATTCTAAACTCCTTAACCGTTGCTATTTTGTTAAACGATACAGGGTAGAATTCATCGTTTTTACCGTCTCCGTTTGGCGAGAATACGTTAGGCATGTAAACCGGACTTTCTATAATGTTAACCCTTACGTTCACGGTAGTTGTATCTGAACAAGGACCGCTGCTTACCGTTAAGGTATACAGCACATCGCCCAGTGGTGTTGAAACAGGGCTTTCTGCGCTGGCGTTATCCAGGTAATCAGCCGGGCTCCAGGCATAAGTATAACTTCCCGGACCACCACCACCTGTTACAGTAGCAGCAAGGTTAATCGGCGTTCCCTGGTCAACCAAAGTATCGCCATATACCGCAGTAACCAAAATGTTTTGAACTGAAACAACAACTGTATCAACAGCAAAGCAACCGGTGTTATTATCAGTAACAGTTACGTAGTAGGTGGCTGTATTTGCTGGGTTAGCTACAGGGTTGGCACAATCAGTACAGCTTAAATCAAAAGGCGGTGCCCATTGATATGTAGTTCCACCTGCAGCGCTTAAGGTTACGCTTTGTCCGGCGCACATTCCTGTATCGCCTGAAACAGCATAGAAGAACGGCTGCGGCGTAACAGTAATAGTATCTGCCTTAGGGCAAGTGCCACCAAAATAAGCAGTCACTACATAAGTAGTAGGTTGGTTTGGTGTTGCAATTGGGTTAGCAATATTGGTTGCGCTAAGTGAAGTGCCCGGTGTCCAATCATAAGTAACCGGCAGTGGTGGTGGAGGGCACATTTGGAAGCGAATCATCGGCAGTTCCTGCGCCAGGTTAAAGGTTGGCGTTGGCAGGTTACAGCCCACTGCTAAAGCAGAATTAGTGCTGTGGAAACTAGTATATGGCACAAATGATGCTGACATATAATCACCACCTGTTGATGGGAAACCATCCGGATTATCCCAACAAATTTCAACTACAAGGTTTGAGGTACCGTCCCAGTCATAAGTAGTTTGCAGGTTAAAGTCGTTCCAACCGGCAACAGAGGTAAACAATACGTTGCCATAAACTATTTGGGTAGGTTCCCAACCGTTATCATCAAGGTCGTTCTTAGTAGTACAACCCATTTTTATACTCACATTCTGGAATGGGAAACCCGAATTTTTAGAAAGCACATTAAACCCAATGCGGTTAATTGTGCCCGCTGTTATGCCCGATGCTATAAGGTCTGACGCATGGTATAATATCTGCGTGCGCATATCCTCGTAATTGGTAGCAAAAAAGTCTCCATCAAATGGAGTATAGCTAGAGGTAAATGTGCCGGTCATATTAAGTGTTTGCACAACCGGGGTACCATTGCAGCCTGTTCCTAAATTGCCACAGGTAAGGTTGCCACCTACCGGTGGCGTGCCGGTAATAACCGCATTTAATTGTAAAGGCACTCCGTTACAAATAGGCACATCCGGGCCAACGCTTACATTAAATGAAGTATCAATATTTAAAGTAATAGAACCACCACCGGTGCAATTGCCATCATCAGCATTTAAATAGTAGGTAGTGCTTTGCTGTAATACCACATTGGGGTTAAGGCTATCAACCGGTGCCAGGTTAGTAGTTGGTGTCCAGTTATAGGTAACATTCTTTGGTGGGGCAATACAGTAAATAAACTGTGTATTAGGCCTGTTAGGTGATTGGAAAGGAGTGTTTAGATTACAACCAACCGTATTATCCTGGAAGTTGTATAACACGGAAGTATAAGATGTAGTAGTAGCGTTTACAATATCATCGTCAGTAAAGGTGTTGTTATCAAAACAAACCTCAATAATCAGGTTTGAAACACCATCCCAATCATAAGGGTTATCAAAAGTGTGAATATTAAAGCCTGTGCCTGTTGGAACATAGTTAACCGGGTTAACAACGGTGGAAAGGCCGGGCACAAAACTGTTTAACTGTTGTAGGTTAGTGCAACCCATTTTTATGCTAAAGCCATTGTAAGGAATTGTACTGCCTGTTTGTGCAATATCAAAACCGATATCGGTAATGGTTCCTGCCTGCATGCCAAGCGCCTGTAATTCACTGGCACGGTAAAGTATTTGCATGCGCGCATCCATATAAAAACCACGGTAAGGGGTAGCGCCGCCAAAATCCTGCACTGTGCCTGTTCCCATTGTTTTCAAATCGAAGTTACCTGTGCAAGGCACTACGTTCAAGCCACAAGGCACGGTAGAAATCATTGAGCTGAGGTGTATAGTATCTCCCGGACAGACCTTGTTTTTATCTGCGGATATAAGCACCTGCGGCCCCTGCCCCGATACAACCACATAAAGTGTGGTATCATGTATGATACAGCCGGTATCGGAAGTGATAACCAGCGTATAGTGCGATGAATAATCGGGCTGAGAAGTAGTGGTTGCGCTATGCGGCTGCAATACTAAAGAATCAGGTAACCATGAGTAGGTATAAGGACCGAATAGTGAGTCGGCACTGGCCGATAGGGTTACAAATTCGAAACGGCAAATGGTATCATCACTCTGCGTAACAGAATAGTTGAAATCAGGAACGCGGTAAACGGTAACGGTATCCTTGTTCTTACAGTTATTGCTCAGGTTGCTGGTAACAACGTAAGTGGTTGTTTGCGCAGGCGAAGCCAGTGGGTTACCCACGTTAGGGTTATTAAGGCCCGTTGTAGGCGACCATGTAAATGCAGTACCACCATAAGCCTGTAATTGAACAGGGCCACCCGCCGGGCAGTAGTTTAAATCAGGGCCGGCATAAGTACCTGCTAAAACTTCAACGTTAATTGCATAGGCCAAATTACTTGCCAGCGGGCAGTGGTTGTTTTTAATAGTTACAATAAACACGTTTGTGCCCGTATCAAGGCCGGTTGGCGTCCAGCTAAACTGGCTGTAAATTGAATCCTGCGAAACGTAGTTGCTGATATAAGCAGCAGCAGGTATGGCCTGGCCTACGTTAGATTCAACATAAATAGAGTCGCCGGTTTGTTCTAAGGCCAGTGTAGTAAAGCTAAGCGCATTGCCCGGACAAACCTGAACATGGAAAGGGTCAATGAATATGCCGTTGGTTACAGTGTTTTGGATTGCCCCGCTGAATATTGGCTGAGGGTTAGCACAACCGGGAAGGTTAACTACCACAATCTGAATATCGCGCATGGTTGAACCAATCAATACACCGTTGCGGTATTCCTCTACAAGTACAGTTACAACTGCTACCTGTGTGCCATTTGGCGTAAAGGTCATTTGGCCGGTGTTGTTATCAAAACCAAAGTTGTTTGCCGGTGAGGTAGCTAAGGGATAAGTAGGCGAAAAGCCGTTGTATTGAATTTGGGCAGCCCCGGCGCCTAATGGATTTACCAGGGTATAAACCAATGAATCGCCATCTGCATCAACGGCACCGTGGTTATAAGAGAAAGGCTGGTTAGCACAAATAAACGGAACAGGCAGAGTAGTGAACACAGGTGAACTGTTGCATACGCCGGTGCTATTATTCAAATGGGCTTCTACATACAAATCTTCTGAATCAGGATTCAGCAGGTTTGTAATCTGCATGTTTCTGCAACATTCAGAAAAACTAAATACCCAATCAGGGCAGTTAGCAGGAAGCTGAACTGTACCTGAATAGGTAAAAGCTTCAACGCCCGGCAATGTACCACCGTTACAGGTAGATTGACTTATTGATGATTGACATAGCGGAGACACTTCGCAAGGCTGGCCACCATTGGTATTTGGCGGACATGGCTCCTGGTTAAGCGTTACCGAAAGGCTTTGTCCGCAACTGGCAGAGTTGATATTAACCAATACACTTGTTGGCGCATCAATACCCGAACAATCGCGGTAAAAACGCAAAGTTACTTTATAGGTATTCGTTAGGGGGTCAACGCACTCATAGGAAAGGTCGGCACCCATGGCGTGGGAAGCCTTTGCCTGATGGGTGAAAACCAGCGAAGCCATTAGTGTTAATAGAAATAATCCGTAGCGTGTCAGGGTCTTTTGCATACTATAGGTTTACAGGAAGGGGCTAATATATATAAAATAGTATTTTACCCTAACAAGACGTTATTAAGAGCGTAACCGTTTGCTCTACAATAACTTTTTCAACTCGGCATAAACGCGGTTTACGGGCAGGCCAACTACGTTAAAATAGTCCCCTTCAAACCGTTTTATGCCCACAGCCCCAATCCATTCCTGGCAGGCATAGGAACCGGCCTTATCAAAGGGTTTATAGGTATCCACATAGTATTCTATCTCTCGGCGGCTTAGGGGATTGAAGAAAACGGCTGTTTTTTCAGAAAATACCACCTCCGTTTTTGTGGTAAGCAGGCAAACACCGGTAATTACCTCGTGTTTATTGCCGCTTAGGTCCATAAGCATGGCTACGGCGTCATCCCTATCAATGGGCTTTTCGTAAATTTTGCCATTCAGCAACACGATTGTATCGGCGCCAATTACCACCTCATTCTCCTTCAATTCCGCTTTAAAAGCATTAGCCTTCTCTTTGGCCAAATATTCAGGAATCAGTTCAACGGGCACGCCTTGCGGGTGAATTTCTTCCACATTTTTGCTGTCCACCACAAAATTAAAACCCGCCATTTTCATAAGCTCATACCTACGCGGCGACTTTGAGGCCAGAATAATCTTACGTTCCATATTAGTTACTGTTGATTAAACCAATGAAACGCCGGCATTGATAAGATGCCGAAAAGCATAATGAGTTTTAATGCAAGGCTAAGACGTGCATAGTGCTCTTTGGTTTTAGCTAAAAGAACTAAAACCAACACAGCCACTAAAGGCAGCATTACTAAAACATTCAGGTAAATAACTTCTTTCCAATGTTGGGCAACAATAAAACGGCTGAAGAAGAAGCTCAGCAGGCCCAGTAAAACGACTATAACGAAAGTGGTAAGGTATTTTGCAGGCTTTTCTCCGAATTGTACCGCAAATGTGTTGATTCGGTTTTCTGCATCGCCCTCTCTATCCTCAAGGTCTTTTACCATTTCGCGCACCAGGTTGGTAAAAAAGGCAAAGCCTGCATAGAAGTATACCTGCCAAACAATGGCATCAAAAGCAAAACGTTTGTTTTCAAATTGCACAAGGCTTAAAAACACCGCTTCAAAAACAAGCAACACCACAAAAGGGAATGCTGTTAAAGCAGCAACCAGTAAATTACCTGCTAAGGGAACCCGTTTCAAAAAAGCTGAGTACACATACAGTAATACCGATGAGATAAGAAACAGAAAACCGATTTGATAATATCCTATTTGCCACCCTAAATAAAAACCAATGGCTATACCGGTTAAGGCAAAAACGGCATGTAAGGTCATAGCCGTATTAAGGGAAATTTGTGCAGAAGGCAAAGGGCGGTCGGGCCTATTGAATTTATCTACTTCAAGGTCAAAGTAATCGTTTATGATATTACCCCCGGCAGCAATTAGTAATACGGAAAGAACAAAAAGAGCAAAATCGCGCTTTATTAAGGGCACCAGTTCATTAAACAAAATGTTATGGTGCACAGGAACTACTATGAAGTAATAGAACAAATACAGGCTTAAGCCCAGTATGAATAAATTAAGTATGCGTATTAGCCTGAAAAATGCAAACATGTTTTTACCGTTAGGTTTAGTGTTAACTAAACGAAGCGTCAAATATGCTTATTTTGAGGAAGGGACGAAATAATGCTTTCGGTTAGTACTTCATAAATCTTTTTCAAACGGCTTTCATCTGCCAACAATTGCAGGTGGCGGTCAATAACCAACATATCCTGCCGTGCAGCGGGGCCTGTTTGCAATTCAGAAGGGGAATATCTCTCCAGATTCTCAATAGCTTTAAAAATAAGTGGCTTTAAAATATCGAAGGGCAAGCCATGCTCTGCTAATAGATGCTCCGAAATGCCATATAAATGGTTAGTGAAGTTGTTAGCAAAAACGGCAGCTACATGAATCCATTGGCGCTGTTCCTCATCAACAATATGTATTTTTTCAGATAATGAAGCAGCCAAACCTTCCAATGCAAGTGTAGTGGCATTGTTGCTGCCCTCAATAAGGAAAGGAATCTTTTTAAAGTCAAGAACAGCTTTACGCGTCATAGTTTGCAATGGATAAAACACGCCGTTATTTACGGTTACATCCTTTAGCAAGTTCCGCGACTTTGTGCCACTGGTATGCGCCACAAACTTATCCTTAAGCTGCAGGCCGGCAGCTATTTCAGCTATAGCATCGTCCTTAACGGAGATTAAATAAATATCTGCTTCAGCAAGTTGACTAAGGTTAGAAGTAAACGAGGCGCCCACTGTTCGGGCAAGTTCCTCACCGGCATCATTACTGCGGTTATAAACCTGGACCATGGTATGGCCCGCCTTACGCAACGCCAGCGCTAATTGTGTAGCTACATTACCGGCACCAATAATGCTTACGTTCATTACTCTAATGTAAGAAAAATACCAAAGTGAGAATGTCTATACTTTTTTTGTAGCGTGTAACAAATACGCCTTTATAAAGTCGTCCAAATCACCATCCAACACAGGTTGTATGTTGCTTACTTCGTAACCGGAGCGGTTATCCTTTATCAACTTATACGGGTGCAATACATAGTTGCGTATTTGTGAGCCCCATTCAATTTTCATTTTGGTGCCTTCAATTTTATCACGCTCTTCGTAACGTTTCTCCAACTCCTTTTCGTAAAGTTTAGACTTCAACATTTGCAACGCTCGGTCGCGGTTATCGTGCTGCGAACGGGTGATTTGGCAGGTTACCACAATGTTGGTTGGTATGTGGCGTAAACGCACCGCTGTTTCTACCTTGTTTACGTTCTGCCCTCCTGCACCGCTACTTCTAAACGTATCCCATTCCAACTCTGAAGCCGGTATGTTTATCTCAATGGTATCGTCAATAACGGGGTAAACAAATACCGAAGCAAACGAGGTTTGACGCTTACCCTGGGCGTTGAATGGTGATATACGTACCAAACGGTGCACGCCGTTTTCGCCTTTTAAATAACCATATACAAACTCCCCATCAATTTGTAAAGAAACAGAGCGTATACCTGCCACATCATCATCAGTGCGCTCCACCTCGGTAATTTTAAAGCCGTGCTTTTCAGCCCACATTACATACATGCGTAGCAGCATACTTGCCCAGTCGCAACTTTCTGTTCCTCCAGCGCCTGCATTAATTTCCAATACGGCGCTCAACTGGTCCTCGGGTTGGTTAAGTGTGGCTCGGAATTCTAACTCATCTACCCCCTTCAATGCAGCCTGGTAAGCTTCTTCCAGTTCCTTATCCCCTGCTTCGCCGGCTTCAAAAAACTCACGGTACAGCAATACATCTTCGTATGCCTTCCAGGCATCATCAAAAGCAGCTAACCAAATTTTATTAAGCTTAATTTCTTTCAGCAGTTCTTCTGCCTTCTTCGGATTATTCCAGAAATCAGGATGCAGCGTAGTTTGCTCATCCTGCATAAGTTTCATTTTACGGTTATCAACGTCAAAGAAACCTCCTCAGCGTCTCTAAGCGACCCTTTATATCATTTATGTTCTCGGTAGTCATTACTGTAATTGAGCGGCGAATATAAAAAACCATAGAGAAACCGTGCTTTCTGCCAAACTCGACTCATATTAAATTTAAAAAAATTAAAGGCGCATGTTGCCTTAAGTGTTTAATAAAACGCGGGTAATTATCTTTGCCTGAAATGGCGGAGAATCACCTGAAGTGGTACAACAAAACACTTCACCAATATTTAAGCAGCGAAGAAATTAAAGGCATTATGCAAAAAAGCGATTGGAAAGCCGCTATTGAAATAGCGGATACCTGGCTTTGGATTGCATTTGCTTTTGCATTAGTTGCGGTGTTTCCAAACCCGCTAACCGTTATTATCTCTATGTTTATTATTGGCGGCAAGCAACTGGCTTGCGCAATTATATTACACGATTGCTCGCACGACAGCATGTTTACCAGCCGCCGCGCTAACCGTATAGTTGGTAATTGGTTGGGAGCTTACCCTATACTGCATGATGTAGATAAATACAGGCCCTACCATACCCAGCACCATTTAAACACAGGGCTTGATGAAGACCCTGATTTGCCATTAACTAAGGGTTATCCGACAAGCGGTATAAGTATGTTCCGCAAATTCCTGCGCGATTTGTTCGGGCTATCAGGCATTAAAGCAACCTTTGCTGTGTTACTAATGCAAATGGGCGTATTGAAATACGCACTTAATGGCAAAGCGGAGTGGGTATCGTTAAAAGACAAGAGTTTGTTTCATCTCATTGGCACAGCTGTTAAAAACCTTGCAGGCCCGGTAGCAGCTAACCTTGCATTGTTTGGTATACTCTATTTAACCGGACACCCGTTGCTTTACCTGCTTTGGATAGGCGCCTTATTTACTACCTACAACTTCAGCTTAAGGGTTAGAAGTATGGCTGAACACAGCATGGTAGAGGAACGAACTAACCCGCAAAGCAATACGCGCACTACGTATGCCAACTTTTTAGAGAAGATATTGTTTGCCCCGCATCATGTTAACTACCATGTAGAGCACCATTTGTGTATGGGAGCGCCATCGTATAATTTACCGCAAATGCATCAGCTGCTGTTACAGCGTGGTTACTTCGAGAAGGGTGAATTAGATTACAACTATAGAAACATTGTAAAGCGTGCCATTATTGCTGCATAGCTTTCTTTACCTGCTTCATCATATCTTCTTCCCAATCGCCTTTGCGGTTATCGTGTACGGAAAGAATGATTTCACCACTCTCAAGCATAAGGGTAATTTCTAAAACACCTTTCGCTTTGCCCTTTTTTAAATGCCAGTGCTTATTGGGGCCAATGCTTTTTAAAATGCCTTTCATAGTAACCGCTAACCCCAGCTTTTCGCATAGTTTATCAATGCGCGCTTCAGTCCATTTGTCTTTAGGTTTAAACGAAAGTTCAAGCATAAAAAAAGCCCGGTAAAAACCGGGCTGTAATTTATTCAGTATTTACTAAAGCTTATTTGCTTACTGTAAATTTAGTGCGGGCAATAACTGCGCCTTTTTCGTCAACTACCTGTATGCCGTAAGTGCCGCTTGGCAATTCAGCTACATTTACGCTTGTTGTAGTAGAAGCAACATTGTTAGTCATTACCAGTTGGCCAACCACATCATAAATACGCAGGCTTGCTTTACCGTTATAGTCCATTACTACATTCAATGTATTTGAAGCAGGAACAGGATAAACTGAAACAGGTATGGTATTAATATCAGCAATAGCGTTACCGTCTTTTACGTTCACAAATACTTTAGCAGGGGCAGAAGTATAAGTGCCGTCATTTAAAGTATAAGAGAAGCTATCAACGCCTACATAAGTTCCATCCGGATCATAAGTAATAAAGCCGTTAGAGCCGCCTGGCGTTGCAGTGCCGTGTGCAGGGTTAGTTACAACTGCCAGTGTAAAACCTGTTACAGCCTCGCCGCAGTCTTCATCATTTACCTTAACAGTAATGTCTTTGTTTAACCAAAGTGTAGTGCTGTCATAATCAGTATGTGCTAATGGCTGGAAGTTAAAGTTGGTCATGTCACTATCATAGTAAACGCTATCAACCAACAACACGCTGCCAGACTGCAAACCTGAGTTACCACCTAAAATGGCTGCTACGTTAGGTACGCTTGACGCAAACATTACCACTAAAGTATCTGGCATATCGCAGCTGTAGTATTTGAAAGTTGCTTCAAATGGCTGGTAGTTGCCGCTGGTAGAACCATTGCTCTTGAAAATAGCATCGGCAATAGTTACGCTGCCTTTACGCAATGTAGCCCATACCATGCAGGTGTCGTTAGCATTGGTATTGGTATTAAACATTGGTGCGTAGTTATAGTAGCCCTTTATTTTGTTTAAGCGCTGTGTAAACGGTTGACCGGCACCAACAATGGCGGCCGGCGTAATTACAGTGCCTGCGCCTAACAACGAATTAGTGCTGATAGGGAACTTGCCGTTTAAAGCAAAACCCGGAACGGTAATGCGCACTGCAGGAAAACCAGGTATAACCGGTAGGTGAATGGTATCTGTTTTCATACGCACTGCGTACTGGCCTGAATAAGAGTTGTTAGACTGTGTTACGAAAAACACACCGCCTAAAGAGTCTGCTCCTGAAATAGAATTTGAAGTGGTCCAACCCACGGGGTTAAAGGCCTCAAAGGTATCAGCAGGAATGGTAGTGCTGCCGGGGAAATAAATGGTATCGGTAGCCCAGTTTTCAAAATCGTTGTTCACGATTTGCGCATTTGCCAGGGTAGTTGCAAATACGGCAAAAGCAAGTAGAACTTTTTTCATGTCCAATTAAAATGTTTTTGGTTAAGTGAATCAGGGCGAAGATAGAGTATAGCTTTTATAAATCAATGTAATGTGATTAAAATAAAAAGCCTCCGCCACGGGGGCGAAGGCTTTTGTTTAACCCTTAAAAACTAAACTATGCTTATTAGAGGTTAAGCCGCCCTTAAAGGTTGCACGGACCTATCGAAAAGCTTTTATTTGCCAACCTTTAACATTTGTTTTTGTTAATCTATAAACCGATTTCATCATTAAAACCTCATTACCATGCCATTAGCTATTGGAACTAAAGCCCCTGATTTTAAATTGCCTAATTCCGACAAAAAAGAAGTTGCTTTAAGCGACTTTAAAGGTAAAAACCTGATTATTCACTTTTTTCCGGCTGCCTTTACCGGGGTTTGCACTGCCCAAATGTGCAGCAACCGCGATGATTTGAACTTTTACCACGGCCTGAACGCCGAAGTAGTGGGCGTTTCCGTTGATATGGCCTTTAGCCTTGCTAAGTTTAAGGCGGAGAACGGCATTAATTTCGACCTGCTTTCGGACTTTAATAAAGAGCTAATCCGCGCTTATGATATGGTATTACCAAATTTTGCGCTTGGCTATAAGGACGTTGCCCGCCGCGGTGTAGCAGTTATTGATAAAGAAGGTGTGGTGCAATATGCTGAAGCTACAGCTACCCCCGGAGACCAGGTAAATTTTGCCGCTTTAAAAGAAGCGTTAGAAAAACTGAAATAGTTTTAAAACCGGGATAAAAAGAAAAAGCCGCTTTTTAAGCGGCTTTTTTTAGTTGCGGGGGCATGACTCGAACATGCGACCTTTGGGTTATGAGCCCAACGAGCTACCAACTGCTCCACCCCGCGATTTGGGAGCGCAAACATAAACAATAAAACGGACTTACCAATTAGGCTACTCAAAAAAGGCATAATTGTTATCCACGCCATTTATGAGCACCGCGAAGATGCTCCCCTGCTGTTCCTGTCTATTCTTTACAACCCGGGGCTTGTAAGTGTTCATAGAATTAAGGAAACATTGAACATATGGCTAACCTAATAGGTTATTTTTCGTTCAATTACATAGCTACTTCTTTTATGTATTTGATACGCCATATCTTTTCTGTCACTCTTTTAGCGCTGTGCTTACCGGTATGGTCGCAAAAGATTAATGGCGAGTTATTCATACCCCTTAATAACCGAAGTGAAATTTGGCTGAAGCCCAAAATTGACACGCTGGATAACAAGAAGGAATATGAATTTAAGATACGCGTAGCGCCTGAATACAAAATTTCTCAGTTTCTATTTGAAAAGGGACTGGCGGTGCAAAACGACAGCGTATTAAAGATTATACCTAACAGTACTAAATACGGGCAGTGTGATACAGCCGTATTACGCGTAATAGTTACCAGCATAACCGGCTCGCGCATATTCCTCTTTCAAAAAGCCTTTATTATAAAAGTGCCGGAGCGTATTTTTCCAGTAGTTAGTAACCCTAAAACAAACTTAATGCTGGTTAATGACCGCACTTATCTTGAGCGGAACCGGCCATACCCCAAAAGCATGTTTGTAGATAAACAGCCTTTTTTTGCCCTTTATGACAATGAGGCAAACATGAGTAAAATGGATGTGAAAGGAGTTACTATGGCGTTGTATGAAAAGGAAGGCAAACAATACATATCAGAAGGGGATACGTTGACCACGGAAGCCATGCGCGAAATAAAGAAGATTAAAGACCCTACCCCTGTTTTCTTTAAAATAGATGCTTACCAGGGCAAATCGCGTAAAGTAGTTTGGAATAGGGTGGTTATTTACGCTGAATAACTTCTTTAACCGCTACAACAACCCTAACTGTAGTTGCAGCTTTTTAAAATAAGCGGGCGCCAAAGCCAGCCTGCTGCCATACCAACTGAACATTTCCCCGTCAACAATTACCACTTCAGCATTAGGGCAGAAATGTTTAAACTCGTCAATATGCTTTTCAGAAAAGGCATATGGTTCTGAAGATAGAAAAACGAAATCAGGGTTTAATGCCTGTAATTTTTCCGGATCTATTTCCGGGTAGCGTTGCAAATCGGAAAACACATTCTTAACCCCAAAAACGCTAAGCATTTCATTTATGAAGCTGTTGCCTGCTGCCACCATATATGGCTTACGCCAAATGAAATAAGCTGCTGTTTTAGTAGAATTAATTTTGGGGAAAGCTATACTGGCGATAATCTCCTCAGCTTTGCTCTCTGTGCCGGTAATTCGCCCAAGTTCACGCATCATACCAAAGGCATCCTGCAGGGTATAAATATCGCTCATCCACACAGGAAAATCCTTTTGCAATTCTGCAATGCCTTCCTCATAGTTCTCCTCTTTATTGCCAATAATTAAGTCAGGTTGTAAGGCTTTAATCTTTTCAATATCAAAGCGCTTAGTGCCGCCTATTTGCACTTTACCTTTAACCTTATCTGCCGGGTGAATACAGAAACGTGTGACCCCAACAATGCGTTCCTCCAGCCCAAGGTCAAAGAGTAGTTCTGTTTGACTTGGCACCAGAGAAACTATACGTTTAGGATAGCCTTTTACGTTCAGGACTTGCCCCATTTGGTCGGTAATTACCACAGTTTGCTTTTACTATTAAAACGCAAAATAATAGCTTCTTGCGGGCGTTTACAATAAAACCACTAACCATGAAATACATTCTCCTCTCTTGCTGCTTGCTTACCCAAATTGTTTATGCCGGCACTAAAGGCTCAGCCCCCACCAATAGTGTTGATACTCGGACTACTGATAATAACGCTAAAACAACTGATATACGGTTAGTGCCGGAAGCCAATGTTTTATTCTTTAACCAGGATTATGCCTTTAAAGTAGAGGGTAGCAGTAAGTATACCGTTCAAAGTGTACGTATGGACATGGCCACCTGCCCATTAATGAAAGAAAACAACTTTGACCTTGCCGTTTGGTGGACCAATGGTGAAGAGAAAACGGTTACCCTGGAAGTTAAGGTTACTGATGAAAACGGTAGTGAACTTGTGCTTGAAAGAAAGGTGTTGCTACAGCAGAAATTACCCAGCCCCTATTTAGATAATACGCTGTATAAGCTGGATGAAAAAGTGATTGATACCGATTTAGGTTTACAGAAAGATGATTTATTAAAAGCCTCGAAACTGCAGTTCAACACGCAGGATTTCACCATACGGAATGTCAAACTCACATCCTTTAAGTTACGCGTTGGCGATAAGGTTTACTCCTCGCCTGACGGCACAATTACACAGGAAATGAAAGAAGCCATAAACAGCACCAAGGTAGATGATGTTATTAAGCTGGAAGACGTGCAAGGTACTTACAAATCTATTGGCGATGAAATGAAGTTTGACCTTCATTACAAAAGCACCTACAAAATTGTTTTAGCAGGGTAAATCAGTTGGCAATTTACAGTTGCGCATTTGGTGAAAAACTGAATGTATTTAGCAGGTTGTATTAAGCCATTGCTTCAATCAAGTCAAACTCGGTTATAATACTCCAGGTGCCCAGGTTGGTTTTAACCATCACCGCGGTGTTCTCTTTTGAGATATGCCTTGAAATATCAGATGCAGTAGCGTTTAAATCAATTACAGGGAAGGGCTTGCTCATTACCTTGCCAACCTCATCTTCGCGGTGAACAGGGTTATCAACCAGTAATTCTAATATGCGGTGCTCGGAAAGGCTGCCTACAATTTTATCGCCTTCGCTTACCGGTAGTTGAGTCAGGTTCATTTCCTTCATTTTTTTGAAGGCTGAAGCAATGGTTTCATGCACATCAGCAGCAACCAGGTTTTTTATCTGCTTACGCTCCACAATTGCTTTTGCGGTTACAGGCTCATCAGTCAGGAAGCCACGCTCGCGCATCCATTCATCATTATATATTTTGGCTACATAGCGGCTGCCATGGTCGTGCAGAATGACAACCACCACGCTATCCTTATCAAACTTGTCCTTTATCTGCATTAAGCCCTGCATAACGGTGCCTGCGCTATAACCGCAGAAGATGCCTTCTTCACGTGCCAAACGGCGAGCCATTACTGCGCCATCTTTATCCGTAACCTGCTCAATGTGGTCAATGTACTTCATGTCATAATTCTGCGGCACAAAGTCCTCTCCTATGCCTTCGGTTACATAAGGGTAAACCTCACCCATATCCAACTGGCCGGTGTCGTGGTATTTTTTCAACAAGGAACCATAAACATCAATACCGAAAACTTTTATGTTAGGGTTCTTCTCTTTTAAATACATAGCTACCCCCATTACAGTTCCACCTGTCCCAATAGTGGTAACATAGTGCGTAATCTTGCCTTCGGTCTGTTTCCAAATTTCAGGACCGGTAGTTTCATAATGTGCAGCACGGTTGCTCAGGTTATCGTATTGGTTCATGTGCACCGAGTTTGGAATTTCTTTTGCCAAACGGCGGGCAACGCTGTAATACGAACGCGGGTCGTCGGGGTCAACATTGGTAGGGCACACAATTACTTCAGCGCCTAAGGCACGTAGTATATCCAACTTCTGCTTGCTCTGCTTATCGGTTGTAGTAAAAATGCATTTATAACCACGCACTACTGATGCTAAAGCCAAACCCATACCGGTATTACCTGAAGTACATTCAATGATTGTTCCTCCCGGCTTAAGGCGGCCATCTTTTTCGGCATCTTCAATCATTTTAATGCCTATGCGGTCTTTAACCGAGTTGCCGGGGTTAAAGTATTCCACTTTAGCCAAAAATAAGCCGGGCATATTCTTAGTCAGCTTGTTAATCTTCACCAAGGGCGTATTGCCAATGGTATCCACTATATTTTCAAAGTAATGCATATGCTATGTGTTTATCACCCTTAGCCTGCCAAAGGGTGAGTTACAAAGGGATACATGCAAAGGCAGGCGCTGCATGACCTCCCGCTATTTGTGGCAAAGGTTACAAATCTGCCCCAATAGCGGCTTCTAATTTCTCAACAAACACCAAGGTTGCCGGGCAATAGGCTAAGTTGTTGATGTATGTCTTTTCAGTTGCCTGGTATTTAAAATCCTTGCGATTAGTATGCGGAAACTCGGCACAGTCTAATGGGCGGATAGCGTAAATGCTGCACTTGTTATCCTTACCTAAAAACTGGCAGGGACGCGATTTATTAATGATATCCTTATTATCATCTACTTCCAACCACTTATCAAAAAACTGCTTGTACGTCATTTTAAAATGGCCCGCTATTCTGTCAATATCCTTCTTGCTGTAAGTAGGGGTCATTTTTTTGCAGCAGTTAGCGCAATCTAAACAGTTAATGTGCCCCCACATGTCCTTATCAGCTGCTAAAACCTGTGCGTACAGGTTTCTCTTTTTGCTTTTGCCCAGTTTGCGTATAAACTTAGCCAGGGTCTTTTTCTTACGGTAAGCACGCCTGCGGAAGGTATCGATATTAAATTTTGCCATAGTGGTATAGTGCGCCGAAAATAGAAATACCCTTTTAATGCGGAAAAATTAGTATCCACACCAAATTACCGGGCTATTGCGATACCAATTTGCCGGTATGCACCACCCCATACTTGTTAGTTATCCGGTATAAATACACGGCAGGCGGAAGATTGTGCAGCAGAAATGCCTGGTGCGGTTTAAGTATGGTCGTCTGTACTTCGTTACCCAACAAATCCATAATCTGTAAGCTATACGTTGAAGAAAGGCCATCAACCATTATTTGCGTTGAACCGCTGAAAGGATTGGGAGTTATGCGTATGCTTTCCGAAGAAATAGAATTTATAGCATTTGGTGTATCTGCAGCAAACCCAAAATTGTAGATGCAGCCGCTATTTACCGGTAAAGTAATTTGATACAAACCCGCAGGTGGATCAACCAGATGATACCCTTGAACAGCCAGGCTTGTAACTGTGTAACTGCCTACTAGTAGTACATTCTCATAAAAGCCCGATGAATTGGAATTAATAGAGTTACTATTAATAAACAACATAGCGAAAGGGAGGTCCATATCATTCGCATCAAGGTTGCCGGAGTTATTGACATCAATATAAGTGCGCCCGCATATGGTATCCGTTGCGGGTGGAAAGGGAACCGAGATGGTAAAAACAGTATCGTCAGTACAACCCAGTGTAGTATCGGTTACTATAAGGGTCACACTGTAATTTCCGGGAGCTAAAAAGGTATGCATTGGATCTGACAAAGTTGAAGAATCGCCATCACCAAAATACCAGCGTATGTTTTGGTAACTACCGGTTGATTGATCATGAAACTCGAAATTGCTTCCTATCTGCATATAATCGGCATTAGCCTGCAGGACATTCACATCTATTAAAGGAAAATCCCAGAGAGATTGGCAACCGAAAGAGTCCCGTAAAACGAACTGGGGCAAACACGAATCAATACAATATGGAATTGCATAGTCAATGATAGTGGGATTAGCAACAGTGCCTATAGGCTGAACAAAGGAATGTGCGAAACCGGTATTACAGCCATAAATAAAAGTTACCTCGCTTGTATTATGGCAAAACAGCTTAAAGCGCACACTATCGCATATGCATAGGGCCCCATTGCCTGTTATAATTACCGAATCTAATACAGGGCCTCCTACCACAATCGTATCAATGTAAGCGCTATCTGCACCACATGAGTTGCTTATGGTAAGCATAACGGGATAACTGCCCGGGTGGGCATAAATGTAGTTAGTAGTATCCTGCTGCGAAACACCTCCATCACCAAAGTTCCAAAAGGCATTTCCGTGCGAAATACTCCTGTTATTTTGAAACAGAATAACTGAAGGTGGATTAGGGCATGGAAGCGAATCATCACTTACGACAAAGCCCGTTACGCTTGGAAGTTGGTTGGAAAAGCAAACGTTATTAAAGGTTCGTTGTCCCCAACATCCTAATATGCCATGCGCCATAACAATAACATTATAGCAGCCCGCTTGTGAATAAATATGCGAAATCGAATCGAGGTAAGGGCCTGAATAGGTTATTCCATCTCCCCAATCTACAACCAAAGAATCAAAACCGCCACCACAACCCGCAACGGCATTAGGATATAAAGTGAGAGGATAAGGGGCTGCGCAATTGGTTCCCATTACGAGAAGAGCGCTATCAAAAGATACACCCGGATTAACCGTAAACGGGCTTGAAACACTTACACAAGTATCTCCATTGCTATTAGTAACCTTAACCCGCAACAACCAACAGGCACATGAATCAGTATTGCCTATATAGGCAAATGCGGAACTAGCTCCGGAAGATTGAAAAATAAGCGTTCCGCTACAGCTAGTCACCTGCCATTGATAATTGATGATAGTGACAGGAGATGAAGCATTAGCCTGGGCAGCTAAAACTTTAGGCGAACAGGTTGAGGAAGGGTTCACATTTAAACTACAACTAACCTGGCCAAGGGCAGCATTGGCCCACAATAGCAGTAAAAGGTATAAATGCTTCATAGGTTCAAGGTTTAAGCTAATATAAGGTTTTGTCATTACTGTCACCCTGAGCATATATAAGGGTGACATAAGGCTTCGACAAACTCAGCCTGACATTGACACCCTTATAAAAAAAGAAACCCCGCTCAGGAGAGCGGGGCATTTGTATGGGCACAAATGAAAAGACAAGTAAGGGGTTATTCTATAACCAGTTTGCCCTTGGCAACCGGTTTGTTATTTTGAATAACCTGGTAAGTATAAATACCCGAAGCAAGGCTGTTACGATCAAACTGCAGGCTGTTATCACTTGCATTCTGCTCGTTTACCAATCGGCCTGTTATATCCATTACACGGAATTTAAATCCGGTAGTGGTACTATTCAGGCGAATGATAGCATACTCGCTCATTGGATTTGGCGCAACAACTACAGTTACATTCTGCATCACTTCATCAATACCATTCGGTTCAAGCATTGTAACTGCTGCATCGTTGGTAACTACCGCTGCGTTGTAATCGAAGTAAATTGCTGCGTCGTCTGATATGACGTGGCCGCCCGGCAAACCGTTGCTTGCATTCACAGCAAATTTTATCCAACCATGGCTGTTAGTTTCGTCAACGCTTTCAGCAGGCAACATAATATCGCTGAATTTAAAGCTAAGATCACCTGCATTTTGTGTTACAGCACAGGCATGGCTTGCACCAAGAAACTCAAAGCTGTTGGCATCAAGGTCGGCAGAAAGAAGATCGTTAACCACTACATTTACAGCAGGGCCGCTTCCTGTATTCTGGAAGTTAACCACGTATTCAATACGCTGGTTAGCATTAACGCTTGATACCTGCTGGTAGTTAGGATTATCGTAGTTGGTCATATAAGCTAACTTGTTGTTAGGGTCCCAACTACCGGTAACAGCCTGGTGAATGGTATCAACGTTATTGTTCAGGTTAACATCATTACAAGAGCTTATAACATTAGCAAGGGTAAATACAAACTGGTTAAGAGGCACAGTAGAATCTGCCTGGAAGCTTATCCAGTACGATTGACAAGCACCCGGAGCCAGGTTGTTCAAACTCCAGCTAAGTGTGTGCGTTGAGGTATTGTGTGAAGTTTGAACCGGTGAAGCATAGTTAAGATGCAATACAGGATCGTAAAACATGTTTACAGTGCCGCTGCTTACACCTGAACCCACATTACAAACCTGAATATCATACCATGCAGGGAAACCCGCAGTAACGGTTGTATGTGGAGTAATATTTAGAGAAAGGTTGCATGAACCCGGCTGGCAATAGATTGCAAAGTTGGCATTGCTTACCTGCTGGCCCGCAACTACAGTAATGCTTTGTGTAGCAGGCGAAATTTGACAAGAAGGGAAAGTGCTTGAAGAAACCGTGATGGTATACGTACCGGCAGGAACGATTACGCAATAGTGGCCCTGTTGATCAGTATAAGCGTGATATAATGAACCACCTGTTTTTTGAATATATACGTGCGCATTTGCGATGCCGTTTTCGGTGCTATCCTGAACGCCGTTGTTATTACCATCAAAGTAAACGGTACCGCAAATGTTTACCGAGTTGTTCTGAACACCGAAATTGAAGCCACACTGGTAGCCTGCAACACTAACATTGTAGTAATAACCACATGAGCTTGTGCCACCGTTTTGGTTAGGTGCAAGAGGAATAGTTAAACTATACCCCTGACCAGGGCAATAGTACAGGTAGTAATTGCCGTTAGGCACAATTAAAACATAGTAGCCGTTGGCATTACTTGTAGCTGAATAGTTGCCTGCATGAACAACGCCACCTGAAATTGGTGTTTCGCCATTGTCCTGCACGCCGTTACCATTGGCATCATTAAACAGGTAACCGCAAATAGTATCGTTACTTTGTGGTATACCGGTTACAGTGTAGCAAGCTGTACCTGCGCACTGGTTACCGTCAAATACAGAAACACAGTAGGTGCCGTTTTGTGTAACAGTTAAATAAGCGGAGTTGCTGCTGTTCCAGTAATAAGTGTATGGTCCGCCTGTGCCGCCTGTGGCAACCGCCTGTAATATTACAGGGTTAGAACCACTTGGAACTATAGTAACAGCAAGTTGGCAAGAGCCCCCTATTTGAACAGAATCGCAATAAGAACTACTGCATCCGTTAGAAGTAGCTATTGTTAAACATACAGCGTACCAGCCCGGAGTATTGTAAGTATGTGTTGGTGCTGCCAAAGTTGAGGTTGTGCCATCACCAAAAGTCCAGCTGTAAGAAGTAATTGTGCCACTGCTTGTGCTTGAGCTATTTGTAAATGCAGCTAATGAACCCTGGGTTGTTGTTACAAAGTAAGCCTGGCATTGAGGAGTTGTACTACCAGGTATAACCACTGCCTGGCAGAAGGTATCAGCACATACAGTGCCCGGTATAGAAACAATTAAGCATGCATTATAAGTAGTAGTGTTAGGATTGCTGGGGTAGGTATGCACACTGGTAGTACTGGTGCCATTTGTATAAAGGCCGTCACCAAAACTCCATGTAAACACAGTGCCAGTAGGGTTTGATGTATTGCCCCAAAAGTTAACAGCGTTACCCTGTTGCGTGGTTTGGAAGCCGGCACTAAGGTTACCGCAAGGGTTGCCTGAAGTTATGTTAACGCTTTGGCAAGTACTATCGCAAAAAGTATTTGGGTTGGCATTATATAAGTACAAACAAAACGTATGATTACCTGAACTTACCGCCGTAACAGTATAGCTTGTATTGGGATTAGGATTTGTAAGCGCCTGTCCATCCATCCACCATTGGTAGAGTGTATTTGAACTTGTGCCGGTAGATGTGCTGGTTAAGGTAACTACGCCGGATTGGTTGGATGTGGTAAAGGAAGCATTAGCGTTACCGCACAGATTGACGGTTACAGAAACATACTGGCAGTATGTTGCGCTGCAGCCATTAGCATCAGTAACAGTTAAGCAAACATGGTAAACACCGCTGAAACTATATTGGTGCGTGGCATTTTGCCCGCTACCAACAGCACCATCTCCAAAATCCCAGGCATAAGTAAGCGGAGGATAGTTGGAACTGCCGCTTCCAAAACAGCCAATAGCAGCACCCTGTAAAGTATAGGTAAATGAGGCCTGCACCATGTTGTTGCAATTACCTACTGTGGAACAGAAGGTATCCATACAGGTAACCCCGTTACCCTGGGCGATTACTATTAGGCACACCGTGTAATTACCCGGCGTTGTATACTGGTGGCTGGGGTTCTGTAAATTGCTTACAGCACCATCACCAAAAGTCCAATACCAGTTGGTTGGTTGCCATCCGCTTTGCCATGATGATGAATCGATAAACTGGTGAACCTGGTTAGGATTGATGTAATAACCAAAGAAGGCATTAACACCACAGGTGCTTTGCGCCTTGCCCAGTAAACCGAAACAACAAAAAGCAAATAAAAGCAGTAGCTTGTTGAATGATTTCATATTTGCGGGTTTATGTGAATTAATGGTTTTGTTCGTTTTTCTAATTGACATGTCAAAGATACGTTAGCGTTGGCAATGGGTTAGGAATAAGTACCACTGTTCTTACCTGATGAAAAGGGGGGCTTAAACAATTGGTCCTGCTAACCCAAGCCCAGGAATTACTACAACCCGGTTAAGCAAAGCTGGTTACCCCTACTTTAGGTGCCAGCCAAACCCGGTAACGCAATACTTCTCCATCCTCAATACTATCTGATACAGAAGCATTTACAAATTTTTTAATCTCGCTGAGCAATGATTTATCCTTGCTTAAATCAGTCGTTTCTACCATGCGCTGCAACAGCTTAAGCACGGCCAACTCCCGCTTGTAATCTCCTGCCGCCAATTGAGGGGCATAGTTTTTTCTTACCTGTTCAACCCTTTTTAAGGCGGTTTCTGCATCGCCTGATTCATACTGCATTATGCACTCCGCTACCCCAATTTTAAGTTTTAAGGATACATCGGCCTTTTTGTAATGGTCATTTAAAAACAAGCGAACAAGGTTGCGTATGGCCTCGTTGTATTTGCGCTGCGAAAAGAGAAGAGTGGCTTTGTTCCAAAGAATGAAGAACTCATAGTACGGGTTCTTCAGGCCCTTAATTTCCTTCTCCATTTCATCAAGCGCCTTTAAGCCGCGGTTTAAATCAATATGCGCATAATTTATAACCAGTGCATTGTAATAAAAGAACAGATACTTATTGTAGAACTGGTTATTAAAGGCGCTCATTTCCTCACCCAGGGTTTCGGCATAATCCAGGCTATCAGTATACTTTTGATTTTTAAATAATGCGTTAACAATGTAAATAAGCATTTGCAGCTTGGTTTCGTGGTTGTTTTTATCAAACCACTTTTCATCCACAAAACGCTTATAGGTGGCAATCATAAAGCGCTCTAACTCGGTAAAATTGTGGTTCTGAATCAGTATTTGACTAACTGCCCGAAATACCCGTGTTTGAAAGGTTTTGCTGTTTTTAATGGAATCATCTTCAGCAAACTCCTTAATAGTGTTATCCAATACTTTCAACAGGCCTGCATCGCGCTTGCCATAGTTTTGGGTAAGTTTCATCCGGTAGGTTACTGCGGCAAGCACCTGGTCCGTTTCACGAATCTTATTCAGGCGGAATGCATTCTCCTTTCTTTTTTGAATGTACAGTTCAGGGTTAACATCGGGTAAATCGCCGGATATTTTAATGAAATAGGCATAGATGATATCCAGCATTTCCAGGTTTTCAGCCTGTATTGCTTTCTTCTCCGCCTTCTTCAGATAATACAGCGCAATATCGGCCTGATTGCGCGAAATGAAGATGTTATACAGACTAAGGAACAGAAACAAGTTGTTAGAATCCTGCTTACCGAAGTGCAACAATGCCAGGTTATAACCAATATCTTCCTGCAGGCGGTTTTTAAGGCGGTAGAAAGAGTTCTTATCTCCACCTTCATACAACTTTCTGAATATAAAATCCTCATCGTACTTCTCTCCCACTTTGCGCATGTAATCAAACAGCACCACATCTTTACGGTTTTCTGATGCATTGGTACTGTTTAACCATAGTTTAAGGCTGCGTATTTCCTCTTTGGTCATTACCGACACGATGTTATTTAACAACTCCATAGTTTTCTTTAAGCCTTAATTTGAATCAGTAAGAAGCATGCGTGCAAAAGTAGAGTGTAATTGAATTTTAAGTGACATGTTCAGGCAAAAGCAGTTTAAATTTGAACAGGTAAGAAACGAAGATAAAAAAAGAGGATTATTGCAACGCTCTGTTTACATTTACTGTCAAACGAACATGAAGCAGAAAATGACCCGTAAGCTTTATTTAGTATTAGCGCTTTTAACCGGCTGGTGTTTTTGTGCACAGGCCCAAAGCACTATTGCTTTAAAGCTGATTAATTATACTATACAGTCCGATTCCTTAAACTTCGATCTTGGCTATACCATAACCATAAATGCTGACCTTACCAATACGGGGCAGATTCCTTATAGCGATAGCCTTGACTTTGGCTTACGCAACTCGTCCAATAGCTTTATTCCTGAAAGTTCTGGACTCTTTAATAAACCGCCTTATATCAATTACGGCCTAATAACCATTGACACCGGCGAAACAGTTCCAGCGGTTTTCAGTGTGCATATTGATATGCCTTACTTTCATCCGGGGCCTGATGTTGTAGTGGTTTGGCCGATATGCAGTTCCGCTTATAACGATTCGGTATTAATAAACCTGAACATACTTGACCCGCTGGCCATTGACGATAAAGATGAACACCTGACGCCTTATATAATTACGGGCAATGAAATTTTCCTTGAAAAGGCCATTGAAAACAACTTTCAACAGGTAAGAATTTTCAATATTTCCGGCCAATTATTGTATGGTATGCATGCAGAGTATATAGACCGCGTTCCATTAGCGGGACTTCCCCATGGCCTGTTCTTCTGCGAACTACAAACCAGCGATAAACGCAGGCAGGTAATTAAGTTCGTCCGTTAAGCCCGTAATTTACCATAGCGCCTTGTGCAGGTTTTAACGGCAGATTATTAATGCTGTTTTTTAAATTAGCGCATCTAATCCCTGTACATGAATAAGAGCTTTACCCTACTATTATTATTAGCCTGCGCAATGCTGAGTCAAGCGCAAATAACCTTAACCAGCGCCAATATGCCCACGGCAGGTTGGACCCAACGGGTTGCAAAGGATACCCTGCCTTTACCCACAATTAACTGGGGCGCAAAAGGCGCTAACCAGGTATACGATTTCAGCAACCTGCAGGTGTTTAAATACGATACTACCAATTACCTTACACCAACCGGCACCCAGCAAACTAACTTTCCCGGTTGCGATTTGGCCATTACTTCTGATGGCACTAATTTTCTTTATACTAAAACCACTGCCGATTCTTTAGTGTGGGTGGGATTAGAGGGAGTGCTATCAGGCGTTCCGGCATCTGCTGTTTTTTCGCCCAAGAATAAAATTGCAAAGTTCCCTACACAGTACGGAAATACCTTTCCCGGTAGCTGGGGTTTTCAAACTACAGTGCCGGGCAGCGCCGTTAATCAACCTGTAAACTCAGTACGGGTAACATTTACCGCTACGTTTAATGATACTATTGATGGCTGGGGCAGGTTAAAAACACCCGTAGGCTCATACAAATGTCTACGCCAAAACCGTAAGGAATTTTCTCATACCTTAATTGAGATAAAAATCTTTTCGTTCAGTCCATGGTCAACTTTTTCTGATACGCGCGATACCACCGTGCGCTATGGTTATTACACTCGCGAGGCAAAGGGCGGCCATATGACATTTGAGTTTGACTCACTGGATAATGTTTTATCTGCTACCTATTCCATGGTGCCGCCTACAGCGCCGGTTGCTGATTTTACCTGGAACAATGTTAGCGGTGGATTGGTAAGCTTTACAGATAACAGCGATAATTACCCGGATAGCTGGGCGTGGACCTTTGGCGATGGCGGAACCTCAACATTGCAAAACCCTAACCACACTTATGCTGCCAACGGCAATTACAATGTGTGCTTAACCGCTACCAATGCAGGCGGAAGTAACCAGATTTGCAAAACAGTTACCGTAAGCGGTATAACGGCAGCTAATAATGCACCTGTTGCTTTTGATGATACGTTAACTATTACAGCAGGCAACCAGCAAATAATACATGTTGCGGGAAATGATATAGACCCCGATGGTGATAATATTTGTGTAGACACTGTTTGGGGCAGCCCCTATGCCAGTGAATATATTGGTGGCAGTTGCGATATGATTTTGTATGCGCCTGATACTTCTTTCTCGGGTATGGACACCTGCTACTATCGCATATGCGATGACGGCACACCGGTTAAGTGCGACACAGGAATGGTAGTATTTACTGTAAACGGCATAAATCACTCACCTATTGCCGTAGATGACACACAAACAATTACACAACCCGGCCCCGGCTTTTTAAATGTTGGCAACAACGACAGCGACCCGGATGGCAATAACTTCTGCCTGACTGCTGTTTACGGTTCACCCTGGATTAGCATTGCCCCTACGGGTAATTGCACAACAATACAGTTTAGCCCGGATACCTGCTTTACAGGAAAGGATACTGCATGGTATCTAATTTGCGATAATGGCTCGCCTTCTCTATGCGATACCGGCATGTATATAGTAACAGTTAACGCTAACGCTGCTTATACAGCACAGGCTAATTTTGATTTGAATCTGAATCAATACACCTGCCTTACACTTACGGTGCCTAACCAATCGCAAAATTATACCAGCAGCGTTTGGACAGTACACGAATTCAGTAGTTCAACAACTGATACATTGATGAGTGACACACTGCATTACCTGGATTTGACATCAGGATGGTTTAATGGTCAGGTTTGCTTAACAGTAAGCAACCTGTGTAGCAGCAGTTCAATGTGCGATACGTTAAATGTAGTTTGCGAAGGCATAAACAATGTGGCATTAAACGAGATTACTATTTACCCGAACCCAACCAACAACTTTATAAATATCGATATGCGAAATAATACTGAAACTATAAGTTCAGAATACGCTTCCATAGAAGTTTATAATGCACTCGGGCAGGCAGTAATGGGGGTTAATCCGCAAGGTAAATACGTAACCCTATCGGTGGCGGAATTACCGCAAGGAATTTATACGGCGGGCATTACGGATAAACAAGGGAATCGTCGAAATCTCGGAAGATTTACCATAAACAGATAAAACAAAAGAGCCCCTAATATGAAGGGGCTCTTTTGTTTTTATAAGCACTGATTACATTTTGCATCTTTGCACTGATTTATGAAACCTATATTCAAAACTATATTAGGGGTCTTCTTCAGCGGTTGCGTCATCCTTATAGTATTACTACTATTGGAAATCATATATTCCTTTTCAGACAAATACCCTTTAAACGGTCAGGAATACAACCGTTACACCCTCTGGCATTGGCGACAACGCCTTTCTACTACTGCCTCTAACGAAGAATTAGGAGTCTATAAGCTTAATACAGATAAGCATGGTTTTAGAAACGTAGGCAAGAGCTATGACCCCGATAAAACTAAATGCCGGATACTGGTAATGGGCGACTCCTATACTGCGGGCTTATATCTTCCACAAAAGAATATTTACAGCCAGATGCTGGAAGATAATTTAAAGGCAATAACTACTAATGGTAAACATATTGAAGTGTTTAATATATCGTGTCCCGGTTGGGGAACCGACCAGGAATATATGGCGCTGATTCACGAAGGCCTGGCCATTAAGCCTGATTATGTTTTATTGATGGTTTGCCCAAATGATATCCGCGAAACCTATTGTAAGAAATATGCTGAACTGAAAGGAGATTCTGTAATCTTCAATGCCATTCCATTTACCGGAACTGAACTTCTGTGCTGGAAACTCTCCAACTATTCGCATTTTTACCAATACCTGCAACGAAAAGTATTTTATACAGATTGCGGTAGTGGTGGCTGGTTGTGGGCCAGGTGGCCAATGAACTTCGGTAAGGAGGATGCTACTGATTGGGATAGCCCTTTATTTTTAAAGCAGCCCTTTAGCGAAGTACAACAGGCCAGAAAACTACACTACACACTGCTGAAAAATATGCAGCAACAATGCAAAGCTAACGGCACTGTTCTTACATTAAGTTGTGTACCCTTAGTAAGTGAATTTAATGGCAGCATGCAGAACGATAGCAGCAGACAAGCAGGCTTAGTAGCTCAAAATTTGGATAGCTTTTGCAAAGCCAATTCTATTGATTACGTTAACTTGTTTACGGTTTTCCAAAACTATTCAACACCGGTAAATCTCTTTCGCAACAATGGCGATACCCACTGGAATGCTAAAGGAGCAGAAGTGGCGGCTACAACCTTAACCACCTACTATAAGGGCTTGTTTACAAAGCCATAACTATAAATTCTGTTCTGCGGTTTTGCGCTTTGCCTTCAGGAGTGTCGTTACCGGCAACAGGTTTGCTGCTGGCGTATCCTTTATAACTTAAGCGTTCAGCCTCTATACCGCTTTCCACCAGGTAGGTATACACGCTTTTGGCGCGGTTGGTGCTAAGCGACTGGTTCTTTTCGTCGGTGCCGGTGTTATCAGTATGTCCGCCAATTTCAATATGCAGTGTAGGGTTTTTCTCCATTAGCTTTTTAATGCATTCCAATTCTGCTTTCGACTCCGGTTTAATATCGTATTTGTCACTTTCAAAAAACACGTTATTAAGCACAACCTTCTCTCCCACTTTAATTTTGTGTAACGGAATGCTGAACTCATAAGGCTTATTGTTCTCTATTTCCTTTAAAGAAATGTTCTGCGAATAAAACAGGTAGCCATCCTTTTGCACTACCACCCCGTAGTTTTTACCTGCCGGCAAGGTGCTTAAAAAGGTGCCATTTACCTTGTCAGAAGAAAAGGAAGAAAACAGTTTGCCCGTTTCCAGGTCATATACCTGCACATTGGCATAAACGGCATCTTTTGTTTCGCTATCAAACACATTGCCTTTAATATAACTGGTGTAAGCGGGCTTAACTGTGCCCGGCATATCGAAACTGTAAATATCCATTTGCCCGTACGAATCTTTCTGCTCTGAAGCATAGTAAGCTTTACCGCCGTCGGTGCTAACGTAAATACCTATTTCATCGCCTGCGGTATTTATAGGGTAACCTAAGTTTACCGGGGTGCTCCAACTGCCATCAGCCTGCTTGTGGCTAACATAGGTATCATAACCTCCCATACCCGGCCAACCTGTTGAGGAAAAGTAAAGTGTTTGACCATCGGGGTGAATAAAGGGCCGCATTTCATCGTACATCGTATTTATGTTGGCGCCAAGGTTTTGCGGTTTACCCCAGGTGCCATCATCATTAAGATTACAAACCCAAATATCAGCGCCACCTTTACCATATGCCTGCACAGAGGAGAAATACAGCGAGCGGCCATCAGCAGAGATACAAGGTTGCGCATCCCAACCCGGTGTGTTTACAGGCGCACCAAGATTGTTCGGGCGCTCCCATTGGTCACCCACCTTACGGCTCATGTAAATATCAGCACGGCCTACGCCATCGCGGCGGTCGGCAGAGGTAAAGAACAGATACTTACCGCTGGGCGAAATACTCTGTGCCCCTTCAATAAACTGTTCGGTGTTTATAATATCACCAACACTGTTCGCCTTCGAAAAACCGGCTAAGGTTGAAAGAGCAACATAAATATCTTCATCCTGGTAAAGCCCTTCGCCTATATGGCGCGTAAAATATAGGAAACGTCCGTCAGCAGTTAGGGTAGGCATACTCTCATCATCAGGAGTGTTTACATTAGGGCCAAGGTTTACCGGTTTAAAATCTACAGGATGTTTCATAGCCTCTTCAGCAAAGTCGCAATCCTTCAACATTTTATCGCTAAGTATTTTTTGCTGCGCTACCTGCTTATCGGTTTGCTGGTAAGCCTGCAAATGTGTTCTGGCCTTTGCATACTCGCCAAGGTTCATATAACAACTGCCAAGGCGAAAATCAATATCAGTAAGGTAATCAGCCTTCAGCAATTTCACTTTCTCGTAAGCGTCAACTGCTGATTGGAACTGGCGGCGGTATTCGCTGTTTATTTGGCCCAGCATAATCCAGGCGTCAATAAAGTTGTCTTTCTCCTTAATGGCTAAGCGGAACAAAGAATCGGCAGCATCCAGTTTGCCGAAAGCAAAATCATGGTCCGCCATATCGAAGTACATTTTGGCATTGCCTTTGGCATCGTCCTTTGTAGTGATGGTTTTAAACTGGGCATTAGCATTCACTGCGGCAAAGGCGGCAACAACCAAAATCAATTTCTTCATTCTTTGTTTTTGTTTAGGGTGGTTTATAATCAGCTACGGAATATTCATGTATTTGTGAATCTGCAGGCTAACTTCCCATTGCTGATTCTCTTTCACATACTCAATTATCATTGGCAGCACTTCATCTTCGCGGCTCCATTCGGGTTGTAAGAACAGTTTGCACTCCTTACTCACTTTCTCCGCATTCTCTTCAGCAAAGCGCAAATCATTCCTATGAAAAATTACCGCCTTCAATTCATGCGCTGCATTAAGGCATTCTGCCAAAGGCAGTTTAAACCGCTTTGGTGAAACACAAATCCAGTCCCAATAACCACTCAAAGCATGTGCCCCACTGGTTTCCACATGGGTTCTTATATTTTTTTCACGAATGGCGGCCGTAAGTGCAGTTAAATCGTGCATAAAAGGCTCACCGCCGGTAATAACACAAACTTTAGCGCCCGATTGATGAACTGTTTCTGCTATTTCGGCTACACTCATTTTTTTATGGGTGTCCATCAACCAGCTCTCCTTTACATCGCACCAGGGGCAACCCACATCGCAACCACCAAGGCGTACAAAATAAGCCGCCCGGCCCTGAAAGTGGCCCTCGCCCTGTATGGTGTAGAAATGCTCCATAACAGGCAAAAGCTGCTGTAAACCGCCCGTATTCATGTGCGCAATTTGAAAGTTTTGACCCGATTGACTGTTGCAAGAATATCAACAAATAAGGTACCCTGTTTTAAATTAGTACAGTGGGTGGTGCATTTGGTTAAAGCCGGATTCCGCAGAAAGTAACGGTTTTATACATTCGCCTGATGCAGAAGGGCAAACCCAGTATTGTAAAAGCCATTTTAAAGCGTTTTTTATTACCACAACACCTGTGGAAGGTAATTGCCTTGCAACGCAACCGAAAGAAGATACAGCGGGTTTATGATGATGCCCAGTTAAAACTATACCACCAATTATTGCCCGGCGATTTTTTGCACTATGGCTATTTTGACAATGCACAAACTGAGCCTGCTGATGTAAGCCTGAACATGATTTACCGTGCGCAGGAACGCTATGCTGAAAAGCTACTTGAACTGGTAAAAGATACCCAAAGCCCTATACTGGACATTGGTTGCGGTATGGGTGGTATGTTGGGAATGATGAACAAACGCGGCTGGAAAAGCACCGGCCTTACACCCGATAAAAACCAATGCAAACACATACGCGAAAAATACCCTAATGATTTAATTGAAGCCAGGTTTGAAGATATAGACTCTACTAAGTATGCGTCCTACTTTGGAACGGTTATTACCTCCGAATCTTTTCAATATTTGAAAACCGATGTTGCCCTGCCGTTGATAAAGAAAATTTTGAAACCCGGCGGACGTTGGGTAGCCTGCGATTATTTCAGGATTGGCGAAGCAGAGGAAAAAAGCGGCCACCGTTGGGAACAGTTTTTGGAATTGCTGGAAGCAAACCAACTTACCCTTGTTGAGCATACGGACATAACAACCAATGTATTACCCACCATAGCATACGTTTATTTTTTAGCTACGCAGGTGGGCTTACCTATTAAAGAGTTTATTGAAGGCAAACTGGAAGTAAAAGCGCCGGGCATACATTACGCCCTGCAGGAAGCATTGCCATTGATTGAGGAAAAGATAGATAAAAACGTACGCACCATAACGCCCGATATTTTTGCAGCTAACAAGCGCTATGTGTTAATGGTGATTGAACCGAAATAGCAACACGAAAGGCATTTAATAAAAATGCCACCCTTAAGGATGGCATTTTTAAAAGATTAGTTGTGTTTCTATCTAACAAGGGTTACGCTACCCTTATACATTTTAGGCGTGTAGTTATCTACAAAAACAATGTTGACCACATAAACAAATACGGCAGGGTCAAGCACTTTACCTTTGTAAATACCATCCCACTTAAAGTTCATGTCGTTGCTTTCGTAAACCAATTCACCAATACGGTCAAACACTTTTACTTCAAACTGTTTCCAACTGCTCTTATTACCAAACACTTCAAAGAAGTCGTTATTGCCGTTACCATCCGGTGTAAACACGTTTGGTATAAATATCTGGTAAGTAGGCACTACGGTAATGTGTACGCTATCCCAGGCTACGCATCCCGAATCAGAAGTTACCGTAACGAAGTAGTTAATTGTTTTAAGCGGTGAAGCATTAGGTGTAATGCAATCAGTGCAGTTCAATCCATTTGCAGGCCTCCATTCCAGCGAAGCAATATTATCGCCGGTTGGCACTACCAATAAATCTACCGAGTTTCCTAAATCAATTGTAGTGTCCGACGGTAAGGCCTGTATACTAAAGGCAGAGTCGTTACCAACGGTAAACATAGTATCGCGGGTGCAATTGTTTTGGTCGGTAATAGTTACAAAGTAGTCTCCTGCGGCCAGGTTATAAATATCTTCAGTAGTTGCTCCGTTACTCCACAAATAGGTAGCCGGCGGATTAACCGTTACAGCCGACAAATTGATAAAGCCGTTTTGCAGCGGATAGCATAACACATCATACGCAAGGCCGCTAATATCAATACCCGGTAATTGATTTACAGTGCCGGTGCCGGTTGCAGTGCAATTGCGGCTATCGGTTACAGTTACATCATAAGTGCCGGGGGCAAGGTTACTTGCCACCTGTGTGGTTTGGGCCGTATTACTCCAGGCCCAGGTAAATGCAGGCGAGCCACCGCTTGGGTTAGCATCTACACTACCATCGGTAAAGCCGGGGCACGAAACATCAGTAACTACTGGGTTTAGCGTTAATGGGCCCGGTTCAATAATAGGAATGCTGTTTACTGACTTAGTACAATTGTGTGCATCAGTAACCGTAATGCCGTAACTGCCTGCACTTAAATTACATATCTGCGTGCCGGTTGTGCCATTACTCCAGTTGTAATTGTATGGCGCTACTCCCCCGCTAACCACAACGGTTATACAACCATCTGTTTGGCCAAAGCAGGAAATATCTACCACGTTAGTGTCCACCACTAAATCAGGAGGTTGATTAACCAATATTGAATCTCCACCTGTTGCAGCGCAGTTGTTCGTATCAACCACAGCCACACTATAGTATCCGTAAGGCAAATTGTTTACGTCTTCCGTTACATCATTATTCGGCGTATTCCATTGAATAGTGTAAGGGCCGGCATTGCCATTAATAGTAATATCTATTGCACCATCGCTTCCGCCATAACAGTTAACATCCGTAACTACTGAAGTTAAAGTGGTAGTAGGCGCCGGTGAGGTAATGTTTACCGTATTGCTTGCGGTGCAACCATTATCATCTACCACAGTTACGGTATAGGTGCCCGGCAATAGATTAACTGCATGGGCAGAATCCTGTGCATTGGCATCGTTCCATACATATTGGTATGAACCTGTGCCGCCCTGCCCGTCCACTAAAGCTGAACCATCAGGCTTAGTAGGGCAGGTGGCATTTACTGAATTGATTATTGCTACCGTTAAGGCCGTAGGCTCATAAATATTAACGTTAGTAGAATCAATACAACCGGAGTTTAAATCGGTTACGGTAACCACATAGTTACCCGCACACAGGTTTCCTATAAGCGCTGTATTGCCGCCATTGCTCCAGGCATAACCAAAGTTACCGCTGCCACCAATACCACGTACGCGTGCAGCGCCATTGCATAAGCCGTTGCAAGTTACGTTGAAGCTACTATCAATATAGGCCTGCAGCCCGCCACCGGCTGTTACAGCAGTGCCTGCAGTAGCCGAACAGGTTGAGGCATTATCAGTAACCGTTACGGAATAACTACCCGTAGGCACGTTTACAGCCGTTTGCGTGGTTTGCGCCTGTGCATCGTTCCAGGCATATGAATAATTACCCGCAGGTGCAGGGTTAGCGGTTATGCTACCGTTAGCGCCACAAGTGGCCGGCGAGACCGTAAAGGTTATTGTGGGCGGTTGCGTAACCGAAACGGTAAACTCCGTATCGGCCTGGCAAACGTAATGGGCACTATAACCTGTTAGCAGGTAATTCATAGTGCCTTGCGGGCTGGCCACAACCGTTGGGCCCTGTGTAGTGTTTAATCCAACACCGGGCGCCCATTGATAAAACGAAGCACCGTTTGCGTTAATAGTAACCGAATCGCCGGGGCAAAAGGCGAACAGGCCATTAAGCGTTAACACCGGGGTTGGTTCCACTAAAAGGTAAATAGAATCGTATGGAGAATAACCGCAGCAACTAGTGCTTATTCTTACTTTAATTTTGAAAACACCGGCTGTATTAAATGCCAGGTTGCTTAAGGTTTGATAGTTTGAGCCATAGTATGTATTAGGTACTGTTGCCCCGCCAAAATCCCAATCAAAGGTATCAGCCGCAGGTATTACTGCTGTGAAGTTAGCCGTTGAGCCGAGACAGACGTAGAATGTATCACCATTGAAAGGTGTAGCTGTAGTGGTAATATCGGGTATATAACTGTTTGCATCAATAGGCACTAAAAAGAAGCCGGTATATACATTACCACTATAGGTAATATCCTTTCTGCCGAAAGCAGTGTATTGTGTGTTTACGCTTGCGCCTGTGGCCGTTTGCGGTGTTGATGCTGTTCCGAAATCCCAGTTGCCTGATGCGGCAGAGGTAAAGTTTACGTTGCGGTAAGTACAGCTTACATCAGCTACATTAATTGCAGGCTGGGCAAGGTTAAACGAAATGTCCGTTACAGGGAAAACGCCACCATCTACATACACCAACCCAGCTGATCCTGCGGCTCCACTACCGCCCGCTCCACCATTGCCGCCGTTACCGCCATTACCACCATTACCACCGGTTCCAACTTCGCTTGAACCATAGGTAGAACCTGCGCCGCCTGCACCACCCAAACCACCTGCACCACCTGCGCCGCCTGCGCCACCCACACCTGCTAAACCAACAAATATCTGGCAATTGGTAAAGTTACCGCCTGCACCGTTGTTATACATATAAACACCTACTGAAGCTCCGCCACCTGTTCCTCCGCTGCCGCCGGTACCACCCTGGCCACCGCCGCCACCGCCGCCGCCGCCATCACCGGTGCCATCGATACAGAATAAGCAAGACTGGCCCCCACCGCCGCCGCCGCCTGAGCCACCGCTACCGCCTAAGCCATCAGTTCCAACGCCACCCATTCCACCGGGAACAAAGAAGCCGCCTGTAAATGTGCCGGCCGAGCCTGCCAAACCGGGTGTACCGTTAGCGCCATTAACACCAGTACCTCCGGCTCCATCGCCGCCGGGGTCGCCTGAACCGCCACCGCCGCCACCACCGGAAGTAGAGCCACCTTGCGCAGCACCACCGTTGCCACCATCACCGCCACCTGAGCCGCCGGACCCACCGGCACCGCCACCGCCACCACCGCCACCATCACGCGGGTTAGTTGAACCTGTTCCTGCGCTTCCATTGCCTCCGTTGCTTCCTCCTCCTGAGCCTGCGCCTGCCGCAGGACCGGCTCCTGCGCCACCACTGCCACCGGGGGCATTTACCCCAGTGTTATCCACGTCGCCTGCCTGGCCTGCTGTGCCGGGTGAACCGTTTAAACCGGCCTGGCCAATAACCTGACCGGGAACACCATTACCGGCATCTCCGGGTAAAATCTGACAGCGTACAAAATCGTAATTGGAGCAATTGGTCATGTGAAACACATAGTTGCTCATTGCCACGTTGCCTACTGTTGTTGCAGGACAATCGGCCGTTTGAAAGGTTACATCCTGAAAACGGAAGTAACTTTGAGAGTTCATATAAATTGCCACTAAGCGAGGAGCAATTGGTCCGCCTTCGGGGTTATTGGCATCACGATAGATTGTAGTTGCACCAGGTGAGCTGGTTTTAACCCATGTTACCGGATCGTAACCACCTTCAATAGTAGTGTAGCTGGTAATATTGGTTATAGGGTTGCTTAACGTATAAGTGCCCTGGCCAAGTTTAATTATAGAGTTGTTACACTGCGCAAGGTTAATAGCGCCTTGCAAGCTTGCAGGGTTTGCTTTTGTTCCATTGCCCGTACCGTTAACTGTTGCATACAACACCGCACAACTTTGTGGTGGCGGCGGCGCTGCAAGGTTAATTACAGAACATACTGTATCGCTTGGGCAGTTGTTAGCATCAGTTACGTTAACGCAATAGGTTGTTGAGGCTGCCGGTGTAGCAATAGGGTCCGGACAGTTAGTGCAGCTTAAACCTGTGGTTGGATTCCAATGATAGGTTGGGTTAACCGCATTGGTAGATGCTAACAGATTAACTACACCGCCTGAACATAGCGTTATACTGGTAGGAAAAATGCTGATGTTGGGTTTTTGCACACGGGTAACCAAAACATTATCGCTTTTTTGACAGCCACTGGCGTAATAAGCCGTTACCGTATATAAGGTTGTTGAAGTGGGGTTAACCGTAATACTTTGAGTGTTCCACACGTTAGTACCGTCTGTCCAGCTATACCCTGTTACAGAGCCGCCTACTACGGTTGCTGTAAGGGTTGCATTTTGGCCGGGGCATAATGTTTTATCAGGGCCTGCATTAACCGGAGGGTCGCTGCTGGGCACTACGTTAATTGAATACGAATAGGTATTAGAGCCTACAATAGGACAGTGATTATCTTTTACTGTAACCGTAAACACGTGCAGGCCTACATCAGCCGCGGTGGTAGTCCAGCAGAAAGTTCCTGTAGGGTGCTGGCCGCCGGTGGTTGTAAATACGCCACCCGGAATACCATTGTTCGAAGTCATGGTAACATTATCCGCTGCATCAGGGTCATTGGATGTTATGGTGAAACAAGTATCGGAACAGGCCGGAATGGTTAGCGAATAGTTATTAGCTGAGCCATTTACACCTGATGCTGTAGGTAATTGGTTAGTGCAGTTTATAATGGTCCACTGCATATCGCGTACAACACAACCAATGTGCTGGCCGTTGCGGTATTCATCTACACGTATAGCCGCTACTGCTACCTGCATGGCGCTTGGCGTATAGCTAATGTCGCCGTTAATAGGGTCAACCGTATAAGGTTGAGAAGTAATGAAGGGGTTTTGCCCGCTTAACCCACCGGCGTAGGCCACACTTGAACCGCCATTGGAAAGTGAGTTGACTGCCGAAAAAGAAAGCGAGTCGCCATCAATATCAATTACCCCGTGGTTGTAATTAACCGGTTGGTTAATGCAATAAAACGGTATGGGGTTATTGAGAAAGAAGGGAGAGTTATTACAAGGACTTAAGGTATTATCTAAACATATATCAATATAAACTGATTCGTTACCGGGGTCGGATAAATTGGTAATGGCGTAGTTACGGCAGCAAAGTTCCCAGCTTAGCACCCAGTCGTTACCGCAACCCGGAGGCAGGTTCAGTATGCCTTCAAAAGTGTATTTCTCAACGCCGTAGTTGCCGCTACCGCCGCCGCAGGCTGTTGACTGGCCCTGGCAAACAGGGGTAATATCTTCAGGAGGGCCTACCTGGTTAAGCGTAACCGTGCTGCTTACACCGCATTGCGCGCTGGAAAACGCCACGCTTTGCGGGGCATTCATATCAACACCCTTGCAATCGCGGTAAACCTGTAATGTAACGCGGTATTGGCCGGGCGCTAAACACTCATAGGTCATATCAACACCCATGGTGTGCGTGGCCTTAAGATTTATGCCGGCAAAAAGCAATAACAGCAAAGGGAATAGTGCGCGTAGTAGACGTTTTTTCATCTCAGTTTTTCAGGGGTTTCAAGGCATTACCTATCGGGGTTTAAATGTATTTTTTTTGCGAATACTTAACACAACTTTTTTCAAACGGTTGTTAGAATTGGAATCAGATATACTATTGATGCTAAGCGCCATAGTTTGGTTGCGCTGAAAGCAAAAAAGGCAGCCAGGAGCCACCTTTTTTGTCATATGTAATCTATTGCTATTTATCCGATGTAAATAAGACTCTTTAGTAATAATCAGGTAATTCTGCTTAAAACTTACAATTACATAACCGCTTCAAGGTTGTTCAGTTTGCAGCTGTTGCTGTTGGCTACTGCATAGTTCCGGTTGGGTTAAGCGGTTGTTCTATTGTGATTTTACCATTTGCTGCGCGGTTGGCATTGGCGATGTTTACCTTGGCTGCAGGCATGCAGGTAACCGTGTAAATGAAAAACGAAGAAGAGTTTGGCGAACATTTAATTTGAAACCGCGATTTTGCCGTAGTGACAATCAAAAAAAGTAGTACCATCTGCACTAAACTCCTACTGCCGCCGGAATAAAAACAACTAAGCCAGATTTTCCTAAAAACACATTAACTAATAAATAAATACGAAGTAAAATACCTTACAGGCCCTAACGGTCCAACGGCCAGTTGATCATAAATTAATCCCTAATATCAAATCCTAATTGCTGTGCTTAACTAGTTGTTATTCTATTTCGCTGCTCACAAATAAAAACCTTCAGTGTTTGTACAAACACCAATAACTGTATCGAATGCACAAATTTTATCTTGCATTTTTTTATTCAATAAGACTCAAATTCGAATAAAAAACATTACAAAACGGGACAAAAAACAACATTCGTAGGCATTAAAACATAAGCATAGGCGTGAATAAAGCAGTATTTGAAACAGAATATTGGTACGCAAATGTGTAATGTCCCTTACGAGGTAAAATAGCTGACCATATAATTTCCTTTAATACCCCCCAACAGTAAGATAAGCGATTGAAACAAACCTTTCCCCCTTATTCATATTAGGAAACTTGAAGAGAAGTATAAGTTTCCTAAAACGTTGACTGGCCTGCGTTTCGCGGAAACTTCGCTCAAATTTTTCTACTTATTATTTGCAACGTAATAAACTGAAATTATATATTCGTTAACCCAATTTGATAACCCTTTTAGCCCGACTATGACAGAAAACTTTACCCGTAGCGCCTCCCAGCGCAAGCAAATGCACTACTCTCCTAACCTGTTAAGCACTATAAACAACTCTATTGATAATTGTAAAATAGCCACTATAGAATACGATAGCCGCGAGAAAGGCATTTCAAGCAGAGTTATTGAACCTATGGCTATAGTTTATAAGGACCGTAAAAGGCACTTAGTGGCCTGGTGCCATTTGAGAAACGACTACCGTTCGTTCCGGTTGGACCGGTTAAATATGATAAAACTGAAGAATGAAGAGTTTAAACGCCGCCAGGACTTTAAGATAGACGACTTCCAGGATGATACCGGCCACTATGGCGAAGAGTATGATGAGGAAGATTAAGCTTACTTACCCACACACTAACAATAGGAAAGTGCCGCATTGTATGCGGCACTTTTATTTTTTCTAGTCAGCTTTAATCAACACAGTTTCATCCTTTGAAAAGAAGAAACTTAAGCCCTTATACTTTTCAATAAAGGCTTTTAATTCTGCCGAGGTAGTGAACTTTTCATCAATGTTTTCGGTAACCTCGCTAAGCGTAATTTTAGTAGCGCTGCTGTTTACTGTTACTTTATACAGGTAATATACCTTAGGGTCTGCAGTTTCCTCATAAAGATTCAGGTACGTATCGGAGCCCAACATGGTTGGGAATGCGAAGTAAATAGTAGGACTTGAAGAAGAAGCGCTTTTCTTTTCAATTTTATAGGTGTTTGCGTCCTTCTTAGTAATGTTATAGGTTTCGTCAGAAGAGCTTTTCAATTCCCACTTACCTAATAGTTGTTCGTTCACTTTAGCTGAAGGTTGTTCAATAGGCACATCGCTGCCATAGGGGCAACCACCTAAAAAAACCGCCAGGGCTAAAAGCGGCAGAATCCATTTCATCTTTTTCATTGTTGAGAGTTTTGTGTTCAATTAATTTAAAGGCACAATATACGTATTGGCCTTTGGCGCATAAATGACCTGCCTCACAGAATATTAACAAGACAATTACATGCTAATATTTTTAGCCAAAACTAAATTTATTAACTTTGAATAAGGAGCGATTTATGGAGCCATATATTAAAGGGCGGGGGTCGCAAATTAACCCTGCCAATAAGTTTTTGAAACACCACCAGGAAAAGTACCTGGATGATTTAGCTACTGAAGAGGAGCGTGAAGAAGAACTGCTTAAAAACCCAAAAACCAAGTATATAGACGTTTTTCCGAAGACGATACTAAACAAGGTAGATAGCCCGGATATTGGGCTTGAATGGAGCATGAACCCCTACCAGGGCTGCGAACACGGCTGCATCTACTGCTATGCGCGTAACACCCATGAATATTGGGGCTATAGCGCAGGTGCCGAGTTTGAACAGAACATTTTGGTAAAGAAGGATGCCCCACGCCTTTTGAGGGAAAAGCTGCTAAGCAAAAACTGGCAGGCGGGAGCAATAATGCTATCAGGCAATACCGATTGCTACCAACCTGCGGAACGTAAGTTGGGCATTACCCGAGCTTGTTTGGAAGTGCTTTTAGATTTGAAACACCCCGTTGGCATAATAACCAAAAACAGCCTGATAGAAAGAGATTTAGACCTGTTAGGCGAATTGGCCCGCTTACGACTGGTGGGTGTTACCATGAGCCTTACTACCTTGGATGAGAACCTGAAAAGGGTTATGGAACCCCGCACCTCTGCCGCTAACAGCGTATTGCGCAGTATTGAACGACTAACCAAGGCAGGAGTGCCGGTAAATGTAAATATGGCGCCTATAGTGCCTGCGCTAAACGATGAGGAAATATTTGACCTTACCAAGGCAGTAGCAGAGCGGGGCGCATTAAGTGTTAGCTACATTGTGGTTCGCCTGAATGGCCACAACGGAAAACTGTTTGAAGATTGGGTAACAAAGAATTTTCCCGACAGGGCTAACAAAGTGCTGAACCAGATAAAGAGCATGCACGGCGGCAAGTTGAATGACACCGAATGGGGACGCCGAATGAAGGGGGAAGGCAATTTTTCGACCCTGATAAACGCACAAATAAAATTGGCGCGGACTAAGTTTTTAACGGGCCGCGAATGGCCGGAAACAGATTACAGCCTTTTTGATGAGCGAAAAAAACAAGTATTGGCCGAGATGAAACGAGGACCGCAGTTGGATTTGTTTGCTTAAATTAAGCCATGTAGCGCTCCTTAACTACGTTTATATGGTGCTGCTGGTGGCCCTGAATCATATACCCAAAAGCACGAACGGAAATATTCTTGCCATTGGATACCCCCTGACGCAAACTCATTTCTTCGGTAATGCTATCAAAGAAGGCTATAGTGGCCTCGCGAACGGCAACATATTCCTTAAGCAATTGCTGCATACTGCGGTTAGCGGCATTAGAGTTCGGCACATATTCATCCTCCTCAAAACCGGGTAAGGGGGTAGAATCTTTACGCGAAAAGCGCAGGGCGCGGTAAACAAAAATACGTTCAGCATCAATTATGTGACTAAGCATTTCCTTAATGGTCCACTTGCCTTCGGCATAACGGTAACTGTGTTTTTCAGCTGGTAAGGCCTCAATAAACGCTACCATTTCCTTTTTGCCGGCTTCTAATTCAGCCAATAAATCATCTGTTACCACCCTTCTTACGTATGGGTCGAAATATAGAGGGTACTCCCCTTCCTGTGGCCTTGTAATTTTCATAACTGCCTTATTTATGTTCAGCAATAAGCTTTTGTATTTCCTCCAGCTTTTCAAGGCTTAATTTACCTAAAAGCTTATTGATTTCAATCTTCTTTTCACGCCTTCTTATTTGCTGTAAAGGGTGGTCGGCACGGTCATCCAACAGGTCATCAGGCACCCATTCAAACAAGTCGTTTGGTGTACAGTTTAGCAGAATACACAGCTTTTCGATGTGGTCAACTCGCAAATGAACCGCGGTGCCGTTCTTGTATTTATGCGCTGTAAACGGCACAAAACCGGCTTGCACCAAAAACTTATAGGGCTGTTCAATTGCCCGGGCTTTAAATATCCTTTTCAGGTTTAGTTGTAGCATTTCTGTTAGGGTGTGTCAATTAAATAGAGATGCCAAAAGAACAAACTGTAACTACAGAATAACGAAGTGTTTTTTCACAACTGTGAATTACTTTTTCAAAAGAGCAATCCTTTTTAACTAAAGCCCAATCCGATTTACTAAAAGTGAAAACTAATTTGCTAAAAACTCAAAGTGCAGTTTGTGTTTTTAGCATTGATACTTGATTATTTTTGCCGCGTGACATTAGGGGAACTACAGAAAACCTACCGGACTGAACTGGAGCCTGTTTATGGGCAAAGGGAGGCCAATGCTATTACCAAATTGGTTTTAGAAACGGTTTTGGACCTTAGTCCAGCCGCTATGGCCTTTGAGCGCTTCAGGATATTAACAGAACCTCAATTACAGCAATTGAACGGCATTTTAAGCCGCCTTTTAACCCATGAGCCTGTACAGCATATTTTGGGCTATACGCGCTTTTATGGCTTAGATTTTAAGGTAAACCGGCATGTGCTTATACCCCGCCCTGAAACCGAGGAATTGGTGGATTGGATAATTAAGGATAGTGATAAAGACGCTTCGTTAAGCCTATTGGATATTGGAACAGGCAGCGGCTGTATAGCCATTAGTCTGGCCAAAAATTTGCCCCAAGCCCAGGTTTCCGCCATTGATGTTAGTGAAGATGCCTTGCTTGTAGCTGCCGAGAATAACCGGCGAAACAATACGCAGGTTAGCTTTAGGGAGGGCGATATAGCTGAAATAGAACTTGATGCAGAGAGTTATGATGTAATAGTGAGCAACCCGCCCTATATAGCCCGCGAGGAAAGCCCGACCCTTGCGGCAAACGTATTGCTGTTTGAGCCGCACTTAGCGCTTTTTGCCCCACAGGAAGATGCACTGCACTTTTACCGGGTAATTGCAGAAAAAGCCAAAACGGCCCTAAAACCCGGTGGCAGTTTATACTTTGAACTGAATGCTGATACTGCCCCCGAAGTGGAGCAAATGCTGCTAAAGACCGGTTGGAACAACATAGAGATGCGAAAAGATTTAAGCGGGAAGTTGCGAATGCTGAAGGCAAAAAAATAAGGCGGGTATTACCCGCCTTTTGTTGTTTAGTTTTTGCGTGCCGGTAAACCGGTTAACTCCCGCACCAAGCGAATGTTTTCCTGCGCTACTGCACGCGCCCTTTCACTGGAGGCATATATCTGGTCTTCCAGCTTTTTACGGTCAGCCATCAGTTCTTTACGTTTTTCAATAAAGCCTGAAGTCAATTCTATAAGCGCATCACCTACTTTTTCCTTTAAAGAAACATAGCGTAAGCCACCAGATTTATAATCATTCATCAGGTTGTTGTAGTCGTCCATTTTATTGCAGGCTTTCAGCAATTCAAACAAATTGCTAACCCCAGCACTCATTTGCCCCTGAGGTGTATTACCCGTATCAGTTACTGCACTTTTCACCTTTTTACGCACGCTATCAGCTTCCTCAAATAAGCGCACCACATGCTTATCGCCAAGGCTTTTACTCATCTTCTTTTCAGGGTCAGCCAGTGATAGCAGCTTAGGCGTTTGCGTAAACAAAGCCTGCGGCTCAGTAAAAAACTCGCCATGCTTGTTGTTAAAGCGCACGGCAATGTTGCGGCTTAGCTCAAGGTGTTGCTCCTGGTCCTTACCAACGGGCACATACTTAGCGCGGTATACCAATATATCAGCCGCCTGCAAAATGGGATAGGTAAAAAGGCCTGCGCTTACTATCGCGCCTTCTTCCTGCACTTTATCGCTTTCTGATTTATCCTTAAACTGCGTCATACGGCTTAACTCTCCATAACTGGTAAAGCAGCTTAGTATCCAAGCCAGTTCAGCATGCTCAGGCACTAAACTTTGAATAAAAAACTTACACTTCTCAGGGTCTACACCGCAGGCAATAAGGTCAAAGCACATTTGCCATGTGTTTTCATACAACTTAGCCGGTTCATAAGGCATGGTCATAGCGTGGTAGTCCACCACTCCGAAAAAACACTCATAGCGTTCCTGCAGGTCAACCCAATTCTTTACCGCACCGAAATAGTTGCCTAAATGTATTTCGCTGGTAGGTTGAATGCCGGATAATACTCTTTCCATTGAATTATTGCTTAAAAATTAAAATAATTATAAATATAAGTTTCAGGGGTAAACATACTTAGAACGCCGAACATTTAAAAGCCTGATAGGTGTAGCAGCCTATTTAGGGGCAGTTTGCTTATCATCAGGCGTTACTGCCGGTTGCTTTTCATTTGTGTTGGCGGGTGGCGTGTTCTTCTCCAATTGTTTTTCTTTCTTTTTCTGTTTGCGCTTTTGAAAAAGCTCAGAAGGTTTATCAAACTCCTTGCTATACGAAAGGCCTATACCTGTACGGTTGTAGTTGCGGGAGTTATAATAATCGTAGTTGGTGCGGTTAAAGGCCTTGGCCTTCCAGCGGCCATCAGGTGTAAGGGCATATTCAATCTGGAAGTCGCCTGTTGGTATAACCGCCTTGGTTTCCTGACCGCTGGAATTAACGGTTTGGGAGTTGCCAAAATCGAGGTTGCCACCCGCGCTAATAGTTAACCTATCGTTGAGTAACCGCTGTTGTAAAGCCAGTTGAAGTTCTCGTCGCACTTCAGCACTGGATTGACTGCCTGTAGGCCCTGTTACACCTCCCAGGCCGCTCAATTGATCGTATTGGCGGTAATTGATGTTTACGTCAAGGTTTTTAACGCCCCCCAATTCCAATAAACCGCTGAGGTAATTAGATAATTGTGAGGACAGGAATTCACTAACCGTATTCGCGGCAGTACCCCCATAAGCATTACTTTGCGATAATACACTGCCCGTAGTACTGCTTAATGGTAAAAAGCGATTCATAACCAGCAAACCGAAAGCCTGCTTGTTCATTTCGGCGTCATTGGTTTTTAGCCATGCCAATTTTTGATCAACATAGCTACGTAAGGTAGGGTCCACATCAGGCACCTGAACTTCAAACGCGATGTTGGGTTTTTCCAAAATACCGGTCAAATTCATCAGCAGTTTAACCTTCACCCTGCTTCGAGCTGCCGCAGGCAAAGAGCCGCTTCCGCTTGCGTCAATATATTCCTGTATTAAGTCAGAAACGGTACTAGTAACCTGGTAAGAGGCCGATACATTTAGCGCCGCCTTATACGCATCGCCGGTAAAATTAACGGTGCTGCCCGGTGTAATATCAAAGCGCTTATTAATTATGTTTTGTAGCGTAAACAAGTACTGGCCACGTGCCAATATATAAGTCCCCCTGATGGTCATATTACCCACTTTAGGAAGGGTAATCTGCATAGGGTCACTAGACCCATAACAGGTAAGCACATCACCACTAATAGGGTCAAGTATTATATCAAAGCGCGCATCAGGTGTTACTTTTAGTGTAAGGTCAAACCTTACTCCGTTTAACTTCAATGGTATAATGGCGCGTGCAGTATCCTTACCGGGGGTAACAAATTTGTAAAAGGTTTGTCTGTTTGTTTCATAGGTAGAGGTAATAGGCATTTTGCAATAGGTGCCCGGTAAAGTGGTGGCATAAGCCGTTATAACAGGGCTGTTAATCATACCACTAAAGCGCACTAATCCCTTACCGTAAGCAACCCCATAAAAATAAGGGCTCTGCTTCTCGGTAGTATTCAGAAACATGGCGTTTTCGGTAGTAACGCCACAGTCTAACTCAAAACGTTTAAAGCTCTGATGGCGTATACGGCCACTGGCTACAAGCAATTTGCCACGGCTGTCATATGCTTCCAGCCTATCGCCAAAATTAAAGCCGAATTCATCAAGCTTTACGTGCTGGTGATGTAGATTGTACGTGGTATTTAAAAACGATACAGTAACCGTATCATTAACCAATTCCACATCGCCGGTTAATATGGGTTTGTTGGTAGGGCCCGATATTTTGCCGTTGCGTATTATGGCATACCCCTTTACATCCTTAACGTATCGTTCAAAGAATTTGTAGTTAAGGAAGTTGAGACCCAACTTAGGTGCATTAATGTCAATATCTATATATGGATTTTTGCCCAGTTGCACATAGCCCTTTGCCTCCACGTCATTACGGTAGTCAGCAAAGTAGTTGGCGCTCTTTACCGTCATGTTTACCAATACGCGGTTGTTGTTGCTATCCAAACGCGTTTCAATATTTACGTCACCAATTAGCTCCTGCCCTACACTAAACTGGTCAATTACAAAGTCGGCAAAAATTTTAGGCTTATAGAATACATCCTGCACTTCCAACTTACCGTTTACATTGCCGCGCATATCGCGGATTTTGGTAGTAAATATTCCCGTAAAATCGGAGATACTGGTATTATCTAACGTTAGCTTAAACGAGGTGGATGTATCATCCTTTAAATAACTGCTGATGTAAACGGTTTGTTCTGCACTGCGAAAGACGAGATTCTGCGTAGTAATTTTTTTGCCTGAAACGTAGATGATGTTGTTAGGGTCGAAATGCCAATGGTAATTGGCCAGCTTAACATCAGAAGGTTCCAGTTTAATAACGGCTAAATCCTTTAAGGGGGTAAGGAAAGCAGTTAAATCAACGTAGTTCTTTTTGTATTTATCAGCCAGCAAAACATCAAACCTGAAATCGCGGTTTGGCGTGGTTTCGGCCAACACCCTTGCCGTATCAAGCATCAAACTATCACCGCTGTAAACCTTATCAATATAGGTTCTAACATCAAGGCTGCCGTTTACCGCATTGGTAAACAGGTTAATATCCTTAAAGCGGAAGTTGCCGAAGCGCACCTCCCCTATTTGCCCTGTAGCGTTAAGATGCTTAGCACTGCTGCTGAAATCCGCCTTTATCTGCGCATCGCGAACGCTGTAAAGCTGTGGCACTAACACACGGGTTATATTAAGCGGATTGTTGATGCGCAGGTTAACCGTGAAATTCTGGTTGCCGTAATTCACCGTATCTACATACCCCTTGGTAAAGGTGGCTTTAGCAAAGGATAGTAACGCCTTAGGTAAATCGCGTATGGTAAAGTCGCCTTCAATTTCACCTTCGGCAAAATCTGAAATCAGTCTTATCTTTTTGGTCTCCGCAGAAAGGAGGCGCGCTTCAATGCGCATATTATCAATTGACGCCTCAATACTATCATCGCGAATAACGTTTACATCGTTAAGCGATACGGAGCCTACGAAGTTGTCTATCTTGTCTCCGCTGAAGTCAGACGAAAGCTGACCGGAGATAACAATGTTCTTTTGCGATAAATGCAGGGGCTCCAACTCGGCCTTATACACCTTAGAAGAGAAACGGAATTCAGGCACTTTATGCGTTGCATCAATAGCCCCCACGAAATCCATTTTTAAATGGGGATCATCAATACGCAGGCTGCCTGTAAAGGATTTACCCTTAACAGTGCCGTCAATTTTAAGGTCTTTGTAATTGTAATCTTTCAATACAATGCTTGAGATGTTGCCATCCAAATCTGCCTTTAAACTTTCCAGCGTTAAGCCACCGCCTTTAATTTTAGTAGCCATCGAAACTTTACCGAGGGTACGTTCATCGCGGAAAAACTTACCAAGGTCAAAATCAATAAGGGCCAATGCACCGCTGTAAGCGCTCTTGTTTTTCTCCTTATCGTATTTAAAGTTTAAGTCGGTAGTGGCGTAACCAACCGAGGTAACCAGCTTACCTGTACTAACAAAGTCGGTAATGAATCCGTCAAAATTGCCCTGGTAATTCATAGTGCCCAGGCTGTTGAGGTTTTCAGGTATTTTAAGGCTTGGATAAATATGGCGCAGGTCATCCATTGAGGTACTCAGGCGGGTAACGCGCAGGTTAAGCGAGGTTTCAAAAATTTTAGGCAGGCCGCGTGCCGTAAAATCTCCTTTAAAAGCGGTAACCGTACCGGTGCTTATTTCAATACCCTTGCCCCTTAAGTTGCTTATAGGCCCGTGCAACTCACCATTTATGGCAAAGCGGTTATGTTCAACAGCATCCAGCTTGCGTACGAAATAATTCAAATCCTTAAGGCTAAGCTTACTGCCGTTAAGGTTAGCGTCAATACGCACGCCATTGGTAAAATCTTTAAAGTTGAAGAAGTATTGGTATTTAAAACTCAGGAAGTTCTTTATCTCACTTTCGGGTGTTTTTAAATACAGCTTGTTCAGGGTTATATCATTTACTGAAACCCGTGCATCCGTTTTTAGCTGGGTTAAGGTAAAGCCTGAACGGTCCTTAGCGGAAAGATTTTGAATGTTTGCAAAGATAGTATCGGCTATAACGGCACCCTTATCCACTTGCAAGTTAATACCGGTAATATCCAGGTGCTTAAAGTCCATGCCCTTTGGCAAAATGGTATCCGTTCCATGGTCGGTAAACCGAAAGCGCGATTCGGCCATGCTTACGTCCTTATAGGTAATTTGCATGTCCGCCGGCAGAAAGTGAATAATATGGTTAGTATCCGTATTGGGAACCTTCTCATGTTTCAACACATCAATGGAAACATCCGCACCTTTAATTTCGGCTGAGGCAATAGCAATCAGTTTTTTCTGCAGGTCAAACTTCTCAAGGTCTATCTCGCAGTCCGGCACATACACTTTAAGGTCCAGATGGCCCTTTTCATCAAAGTATCTGAAAGACGTATTCTCAAGCGACACGTATTGCAGTTCAACTTTCCAACCGAATTTAGAGGGCTTAACAGGCGTAGTAGTATCTTTTTTTGAAAGGCGGCTGAACACTTCGGACATATTCATATGCTTGCCGCTGGTATCGCGGTGCATGTACACCGTGGCGCCATCCAGGGTAACGCCATGCACGTTCACTTCCTTATTAATAAGGTCAAATACATCAAAGGATACCTGCAGCTCATTGGCATAAATCATGGTATCGTGCTGCAGGTCTTCCATATAAAAGTTCACAAACTCGGCCTGGTGGAAGAAGGAGATTTCGACCCTTTCCACACTAACCTTTGTTCCTAACTTGGAGGAAAGTGCATCAGTAGCTTTTTGAGCAAGATAGGTTTGAACGGAAGGCAGGCGCACCAGCAGCAGAAAAATGCCGCTTAAGAGCAGCAGAACCGCCAGTATCCAAAAAAGTATTTTAAGAATCCGTTTTTTCAAAACCTGCATTTATAACGGCAATAAGCCACTTAATCCATATTTTTGCGCTGTGAGCATAGTCATTTTAGGGATAGAATCCTCCTGCGACGATACATCGGCAGCAATCTGCAAAGATGCCAAAATTCTTGCCAACCTTGTTGCAAACCAAACAGTTCATCAACAATGGGGTGGTGTAGTTCCTGAATTAGCTTCACGTGCACATCAACAAAATATTGTGCCTGTAGTGCACCTTGCCGTTCAAAAGGCCGGCATTAATGCCGATGAAATAAACGCCGTAGCCTTTACCCGCGGGCCGGGTTTAATAGGCAGTTTGCTGGTGGGCGTAAGTTTTGCCAAGGGCTTTGCACTGGCTAAAAACATTCCGCTTATTGAGGTTAACCATATGCAGGCCCACATACTGGCCCATTTTATTGATTCCACTCCTACCTTTCCTTTTCTGTGCTTAACGGTTAGCGGCGGCCATACCCAAATAGTGCTTGTTAAGGATTTTTTAGAAATGGAGGTGATTGGCGAAACCCTTGATGACGCCGCCGGAGAAGCCTTTGATAAAAGCGCCAAACTGCTTGGCCTGCCTTACCCGGGCGGACCGCTAATTGACCAATATGCCCAACAAGGCGATGCCTCAAGATTTCCCTTTCCGGAGCCACAGATAGCGGAACTGGACTTTAGTTTTAGCGGCGTTAAAACAAGTATTCTTTACTTTCTGCAAAAGCAAACCCGCTTAAACCCCGACTTTATAAAGGAAAACGTGTATGACCTTTGCGCAGGTGTTCAAAAGACTATAGTGGATATATTGCTAAAGAAACTGGAGAAAGCTGCCAAACGAACCGGGGTGCAGGAGATAGCTCTTGCAGGTGGTGTTTCAGCTAACTCAGAACTAAGAAAACGCTTTGCCGAATTGGGCGAACGGAATGGGTGGAAAACCCACATACCCAAATTTGAATACTGCACCGATAACGCAGCTATGATAGCCATTACCGCCTATCACAAGTATTTAAAAGGAGAATTCAGCCACCAAGGCGTTGAACCCATGGCGCGATATCACTTATAAAGTTAGTGAACTACTTTTTTACCGGCTTTTTGTGGGTAGTGCCATTACCGTTAGCAGAAGCTTTACGCAGGTTAAGCACATCAGTAAGCTTTTGGTTGAATTCAGATAACAGCGTTTCTAACTGGCTGAATTGTTTTTCAGTTTTAGAACGGTAATTATCCATGTCTTTCTCAATAGACTTAAGCCTTTTCTTCAGCTTTTTAAGTTCCTTCTTTTGTCCCATAACTAGCTTGTTGTTAGCGTAAAATTAAAATTTGCAGCGGTTCAAATTGCATAAACTTATAAACCCGCAGAGGGAAATGAGATATCTTAAAGAATGGTTACCACAAAATCCATCTTCAACACCTTGCCGAATTTTGAAGTAAAGCTACTGCCCGAAAACTTCTGCATATCGGCCATATCAACCTTCATTGTTCCTATTTTATCACTATAGGATGAAAGGTCGTAATCCAAAACGTTTATAAGAAATATATCGCCTTTAGAAATTACAAACTCAAAATCGCTATTGCCGGAAGTATCAGTATAAGTATAACTGTTGCTGCGGAAAGGAGATAGAGAAAGGCGCTTGTTACCAAGTAGCAAAGCCCAGCACACCTCCGGTTTGTCCTCGTCGTTGTTCATCTTATAGTCCCACGATTGATTCTTAAGGCCGGATTCAGCTACCTCAATATTTCTAACTGCAAGATTTAAATGAACCCTTAGCGGTATTTCAATATCCGTTTTAGGCGCTGCATAATCAGCCATTACAACGCGTCCCCATTTATCTTTTATGCGCAACACAGGCTGCAGGCTTTGTATGCCTTCGGCAATATTTAGTGAGGCCAGGGGTAGGTAAATAGTTTGGTCGGCATACAGCTTTACATTATAACTGAGCAAAAGCAAAAAATCGGAACAGGCATAACCCTCTTCATCTGTATAAGCGCCATAACCCTTACTGCAGCTAATAAACTTGCCTGCGCCATCTTTAATGCGCACCTCAACTATGTATGATTCCGCACTATCACCGGAAAGCGCTAATTCATTGTACGATTGCTTTAGCTGCAGGCTGTACTTAACCGCCAGCGTTTGCGCTTCGCCGTAAATAAGTTTAGAGGTTGAAACAGAGGTAACAGTTATCTGTTGCGCAGCATTCGTGCGCAAGCAGGCAAAGAAAAATACTAAAAGGGCGCAGGTCAGGGTCCGCACGGTAGTGTGATGGACTCTAATATATTACTTTCCTGTAAACTCAGGATTTCGTTTTTCAATAAATGCCGCCATACCCTCTTTTTGGTCCTGCGATGCGAAGGTTAGGTAGAAGTTTTTGCGCTCAAAAATAAGGCCTTCATCCAATGTTGAATTAAAGGCATTATTTACTGATTCCTTAGCCAGTTTTATGGCTACAGGAGATTGTTTGGCTATTTCGCGCGCCAGGCCAAGCGTTTCATCCATAAGCAGTTCCACAGGCACAATACGGTTAATAAGCCCTGCATTCAGTGCTTCTTCTGCCGAAATAAACTTGCCGGTTAATACCAGCTCCATAGCCATTACTTTGCCCACTGCGCGTGTAAGACGCTGAGTGCCGCCGGCCCCCGGCATGGTACCTATTTTAATTTCGGGTTGGCCAAAGCGTGCAGTTTCTGAAGCAATAATCATATCGCAGGTCATTGCTAACTCGCAACCGCCACCCAGGGCAAAACCGCTAACGGCTGCAATAATGGGCTTGCGTGTTTTCTTTATCTGGTCCCAGGTGCTAAACTGGTCAATATTCAACATCTCAATGGCGCCTGCACCGGCCATTTGTTTAATATCTGCTCCCGCAGCAAATACTTTGGGGCCGCCTGTAAGTATAATTACACGCACATTATCATCTTCATCCAACTCGCGCAGCGCATCGCGTATTTCCAGCATTAACTGGCGGTTAAGCGCATTAAGTTCTTTAGGGCGGTTTAATTCTATTAAGGCTATGTGCTTTTCAAACTGCGGATTTACTTTAATGAATTCCATAAAGGAGTTATGAGTTTTAATTAGGATTTAGAATGCTAAAATGCAATATAGAATTTTCTATCGTTTGTGTTTCCACCGCTTATGGCTCCATAGCCAGTCCGCAGGTTTTTCGCTTATCTGTTCTTCAAAAGCGTGTACAAACTTTTCTGTTAGCTGCTGTTCAGTATAATCAGCCGGATTTTCTTCCAGCAGCACGTTTTCAATACTGTAGTACCCGCGTCTTTTTTGCTTCACCTTTACAAAAATCAGAACACTGTTGTGGGCTTTTGCAAACCGCGCAGCGCCCGTCATAAAAGGTGTATCCTGGTTTAAAAAGTTGGTCCAATAAGCGCGTTTGGGGTTAGAGTGGTTTTGATCAGCCAGATACATACCTACCGATACCCCGCCAAAGCCGTGCCTTAGGTAATTCGGCGTTTGCTGCATTGATATAAGTTGCATACCAAAACGTCCACGGGTGCGCTTTAAAAAGTCATCAAATTGTTGGTTTCGCCCGGCAGTATAAATGGAGTACTTAATGTAATTATCAATGTAAATACTTGAACTCAGGCAGGCCATCTCCCATGAACCGGAATGCCCCAGCACGGCAACTACGCTTCTACCCTGCTTGCAATAACCCTCTACTAAGTTGTAATTTTCAACAGGGCATCGCTTTAGTATTTCTTCTTTGCTTAAGCTTATGCACTTCAACCCTTCTACAATCCTATCAGCAAGGTTTCGGTAGAACTCCTTTGCAATATTGTTTAGCTCCGCTTCCGTTTTTTGAGGGAAAGACTTGCGTAAATTTTCAAAAACGACCTTTCGTCTGTATCCAATTACTACCCTAAGAACAAAGGCTATAACATCTGCCAAAAGATAAAGCAGGCCAAAAGGCAGAAAGGAGATTAAATACAGAAATGGAACAACCAGGTAGTACACCATTAGCTTTACTAACAGCGGCAATTTATCATTTATTCGTGGTTTCGGGCTTGCGTTGTAAGTCCGCTTGCTTAATCAGCAATTCGCGGCGCTTACCGCCTGCGCGGCCATAAATTTCCAGCTTTAACTCGCGCTTGCCTTCGGGGCCACTAATCCATATTTTACCAAAGTTCTTGCGGCCATAATCGGTACCCTTAATACGGTAGGTGTTATGATAAGCCCCAAAAATTAAGCGCGGTAGTGGTGGCGCTGTTAATGGCGAAGCCGTAAAGTCATACATAGGATAGCCTCTCCAATCGCGGCGGCAAATTTCGCTGTAGTGCTTATCGCCGGTTAAAAACACAACACCTTTAATGTTGTTTTGCGCTATATAATCCAACAGCTCGTTTCTTTCGCGCGGGTATGCCGCATACGATTCGCCAAAGTGGTTGTCATTTAACACCTGACTGCCTATGCAAATAAACTTGAATGTAGCATCGCTCATTTGCAGCTTGTTCTTCAGCCAAATCATTTGCTTCTCTCCCAAAAAGTCGCCCATCGTATCCCCTTCAGGGTCGCGGTAGTAACGGTCATCCATCATAAAAAACTCCGCATCGCTCCACCGGAAGTTGAAGTAGTTACCGTTAAAGGCGGCATGTTCAGGGTAAGTATTGGGCCAAAAGCCTTTAAATACAGCCAGCGCGCTGTCCTTTAACGCCCAGTTTTTATCAGAGTCATTTGGGCCGTAATCGTGGTCATCCCATATGGCGTAGTTAGGTTGTGCAGCTAAAAAATCGCGGTACTTGCGGTTATATACCTTGCGAATTTTAAGCTGTCTATCGAACATGTTTTCATAGCAACTGCATTGCTTCTTCCATAGGTAATACACATTATCGCCCAGCCACAGCATAAAGTCGCCTTTCTTTTTCCGCATGCGGTAAAAAATCCAGTTTGAACCGCCGGGGAACAAACCGCGCGTCACATCTGTCATTAACAAGTTGCAGGAGCCCAACATAAAATTGAAATCGCGCACCGCTGAATCACTTTGCGTTTTAAATGAATATTTGGCGTGCGCCCCCCAGCCATCAATATTTATTAAAATATTATAGTTATGGTTGGGCTTAAGGCCGGTAAACTCCATGGTAAGGGCTATTTCGCCCTTTTTGTTGTTGATGTAGCTGTAAGAAGTAGGGTAATAAACGCGTTGCTCCGATGTATCGCCCAATATCAGGGCATTTTGTCCTTTGCCACGGTAGGCAATCCATATTTTAGCGGAATTGGACGTAACTGAACCAACCACGGGGCCGGCCAGCAATTTGGGTTTCAATTCCTTTTGGCTAAACGCAAGGGTACATAGCAATAACAGCAGAGCAAGGGTGGGTATTTTTCTCACGGTGGCGAATGTAACAAATAAGCATTGCCGCAAAAAGCCATTATAATTGTTTAGCTATTGCCCCAACAATTGTAAAAATCATACAACGTACAGCTTGTAAAACCGCTGTTAGCCGCATAAGAAGGCCAGTTTACCGCATAAATTTTTTAAGCCTGTTTACCGCCCCCATATTTGCACTCAAGATATGTGCTTAATGTGGTTAGCAAGCGCAAGGTTCTGATTCCCTCTTAGGGACATTTTTTAATGTGCAGTTGATTTGTGAAGAGTTTTATCGGGGTTTCATGTGCTGGGTAAGTGAGTGTAAAGCCCCGGTAAAATTTAAGGGTCGGTGTGGGTAACACCGGCCTTTTTTATTTGCGTTTGCCGCAAAACTTCTGCTCTTCTCCTCGGTAATTAGTGCTTACAACAACTTTACTCAATTTTTGTTATAGGAATTACATTCTATTTCTCATAGCCAAAGAGTCAATAGAAGTTTCGGTCAGGGGTATTGGCCGAAACACCCGGCGCCGCAAGGCGCCGGCCCTTTTTACTCCACTAATGACTGTGTAAAACGCCGCTTGCCCTTTTGCCAAATACCGCTTACTTTGCGCACACCACAATGGACAAACCGAAAAGCATATTATTGCTGGAAAGCGATGAGCAAAGCGCGCAGGATATACAGCGCTTTCTAAAGGTTAGCGCCTATGCTTTTGCCATTAGCCATGCTACGGATATTACCGAAGGGCTTAATTACCTGAAAAACCGAAAGCCGGAACTGATATTGCTTGATGCGGGCCTGGCGGTTAAAAAGGAGTTCATCAACTTCCGCAACCTGGCAGAAAGGGATAAAATACCCACCATACTACTATCGGAAAACAGCGCTGCCGATGCCCAAAAACAGGCACAGGCCAGCGGCGCTACCGATTACCTGGTAAAGAATAAAATTAACCTCTTTCACCTGCAAAAGGCCATTGTAAATGCACTGCGCCTTAACGAGGCCGAAACCAAGCTGGATAACACCTTTAACGATTACATGACGCTTCATGAGTCGTTTTACAAAATGTTTAACCGCTTAGATGAAGGCGTTATGGTTATTAACGCACAGAATGCCTTGCGCTATGCCAATGCCAAGGCCTACAGCATTTTGGGTGAGCAAGGCCTTAAAAAACACCTTGCCGACTACATGAGCTACCGCGAGGTGGATGATGAAGAAGTGGTAGAGTTTTCACCCAATAAAAAGTGGCGCATTACCATTCGCGTTAGCGACCTTAGCTGGAATGGCGAAAAGGCAAATCTGTTTGTAATAAATAAGCAAGCTATTGAAAACAAGAGCAGCGAAACGCTTTTGGAAAATGATGGCTTTGCAACCCTGGTAAACAGCCTTGATGAAAAAATGCTGTTGCTGAAAGGCGACAAAGTAGTATTTGCCAACCGCACCGCCTTAAAAGCTTTGCGCTTAAAGAGCAACGAATTATTGCAGAAGAACCTTGGTGAAGTGTTTGAAAGCAAATTGCCTTTATTGCCGGGCATGAACCTGCAATCGTTTTTAGAGGATAAACAGAGTGAAGGCGTTATAAAGAGCAAAGGCGAAGAAAGGGAAGTGCAATACAGCCTTAAGCCGCTGAACCTTCAGGATGAGTTCTTCCAATTGCTTACCTTTAAGGAGATAGAGAAGCGCGATGAAGACCGCCTGCCTGCCCAGCGCAGCGATGAAGAGATACTGAATAGCGAGAGTGTTTTGCACCTTGCCTCGCACGATTTGCGTGAGCCCGTACGCACTATATTAAACTACGTGCAGTTGATTGCCGATAAGCTGCAAAAGCACGACTACGCCGAGGCTACCGAATACGCACAGTTTGCGCAAAGCGCGGCCGTACGTATGGAGAAGCTTCTAACCGATTTAAAGGCTTATATCGGTTTAAATACGCACCGCTTTTCTACAGGCCGCTTGAGCATGAAACTGGCCGTAGCTGATGCTTTAAAGAGCTTAAAACAGCGCATTGAAGAAACGGGCGCAGAAGTTAGTGTGGCTGAACTGCCCGAAGTAACTGCCGACCGCGAACTGGTAGAAAAACTAATTGCTGTGCTGGTAGATAACGGCATTAAGTTTCATAAAAAGAACAAGAAGCCAGTTATTGATATTGGCTTTGATAAATACGAAGGCAAGGTGGTATTCTGCGTGCGCGATAACGGCATAGGCATACCTAAAAAATACCAGCAAAAGGTGTTTGAACTGTTTGAGCGCTTGAACCGCGTAGACGAATACCCCGGCAACGGCCTTGGCTTAGCCATAGCCAAAAAGATAGTAGAAATGCACGGCGGCGAACTATGGGTAGAATCCCTCCCCGGCTTTGGCAGTAGCTTCTATTTTACCCTCCAGGCAAAGTAAGGCCCCTCCAATTTTAACAACTAAAAGGTTGACACAAGTTGACACTTTCAAAATGTCAACTTTGGGCTATTCAATACACAAAATACTAATAACCAATTACTTAAGTAAAATTCAGCAAGGTTTACATGGCAAACCGCGTAAACCCTTTTCTGGGTTATTTCAATCATCGGATGACTCTAGGTCATCCGATGATTACCATGCCGCTGTCTGTGTCTTCACAGACAGCCTTCTAGCTTTGCAAACCGAATTTGATTCCCTATTCGCGCCGCTGTCTGTGTCTCCACAGACAGCCTTACCGGTTAAATTCCCAAAAACCCTCGCCACTGTCTGTGTCCTCACAGACAGTCACTGATTCGTTATATTTAGCTCAGTGGAATTAAACAAAACATATTTCTATACCGCCACCATTCTTAACTGGAATCATCTGTTACATGATGATAAGTTCAAACTGATAATTATTGATAGTTTAAAACATCTGGTAAAATCAAAGCTTATACGGGTTTATGGCTATGTTATTATGCCTAACCATATTCATTTGATATGGCAAATGCTTAAAATGAACGGCAAGGAAATGCCGCATGCAAGCTTTATGAAGTTTACCGGCCATCAATTCCTAAAACAATTACGGATCACAAATATGGAATTGGCACCTTATACGGTAAACTCTAGCACGCAAAAGCATCATTTCTGGGAAAGAGAATCGTTAGCGATTGAGCTTTATACCGAAGATATATTTTTGCAAAAGCTAAACTATATTCATAACAATCCAGTTAAAAGTAAGTGGCAATTGGCACAACTCGCATGTGATTACCATTATTCTTCAGCAGCGTTTTATGAAAATGGTATAGACAGATTTAATTTTTTGACTCATTTTAGAGAATAAGTTTTCGGCACCTAAAACCCGTCTGTGTGGACACAGACGGTGGCGAAGAGTCATCCGATGATTACCATGCCGCTGTCTGTATCTCAACAAACAGCCTTCGGCTGTTTCCTTCCCCGCTTGAGCAGGGAGTGCGTGGATTCTAGCCAAGCAGGGGTGTGTTGTATTTTACCCACTGAAGCGAGCGTCCGCTCCTGCCCTAACACAAGACCATGTTGAGACAAATTAAATTTTAGCTTGCCTTATAAAATTTTGCTATCTTACTTGATGCATTATAAGGATTAGCTAATTGAACCAAAATCGTCCATGGTACACAAACGGTGGCGAAGAATTAAAAAATAAACTGTATTGAAATCAATTATTCGTGCTTTCAAGTTTGGAATTGCAATTCTAATGATTTACGCAATGTATGCCTTAGTATCTATGGGCTATGCTCGGTACCTTTTCTTTAAACTCAAGAACAATAGTAAAGTTTATGTTTATGATGACTTTTCCTGTAAAGCATTGAATCGTATCTTATATGTAGACGACATCAATGATTGTCCAAAACTATTAAACTATTACTCCCTACAAAAGAAAGGCGTTAATGAAGTCATTCCGTTTCGATTAAGGTATTTAAGCGTTGAAAGACCAGTTTATGTTATTAATTATATTGGTAAAGACTCAAGTATTATTGAGTTTATAGACATAGCTACATGTTGTTGGGGACATGTACATGGGTTCGTAGACAAATCAACAACGCATGTGTCGCCACCTAGTGAGGAGCATCTTAAACTTTACCATGAATACTTGGAGCAACTACCTCCTAGCCCTAAATATTCTAGACCAATAAGTGAATATGGGCTTTACTGTGAATGTAAGTAATTTACCATCACTCACTGGCCTGCGCGTCCGCTCGTGCCATAACGCAAGACCATGTTAAGACAAATTAAATTTTAGTTTGCTTCATAAAATTTTTCTATCTTAGGAATAACTGATTGAACCAACCCACCAGCGGGACACACACAGTGGAGAAGAAATCTATTACACCCGACACTACACCAAATCAATAATGATTGATCAATTTCTGAAGTTTTTGCTTGTTGCCGTAATCTTTGTAATTGTAGGGTTACTGTATGTTACAATTTTTCAGCTAAAACATGAAAAAGAACTTGCTCTTTTGGAGTCTTGTAATACTTCGAGTAAGATTCTTATGGTTACAATTACCCATAGAGAAGGATGTACAGATTCTTTAACAATTTATGAACATGACGAAATAGTTAAGTTCTTTAACTGTATTTGTAATTCAGAACCTGTTGTTCTATCTACTAGAAAGGATCATTATTATTATTATAAAATTAAAATATACTTTAAAAACAGTGAAGTGTTAACTTGTATTGGAGCAATTGATGGACCAGACACTTACGTTAAATATTACAGTGATCAAACAAATGGAGTAAACATTATGAATAATACTGCTCCGGGTTTAAGAGAATATTTGGAAAATGTACCGGTTTGCAAATGATGGTTTTTCTGAGTGGAGTCGTATAAAATCTGGTGCCACTGTGCGTGTCTCACACACCCCTGAACAAATTTTTCAACCGTAAAATTTGTTCTTATCCCCTCACTAAGAGGGGACTGCATAGCACTCCGCTGAGACGCAAAGTTCTGTTTAAATTGCGCTTGCCCGCTGTTATTCTCCTCTTGAGAGGAGAGTGCGCAGCCTTTAGCCGAGCAGAGGTGTGTTTGTATTCGCTATATATCTATTGTCTCGCTTAATAAAATTTTTCTACCTTACTTAACGCATTAACAGGATTAGCTAATCAAACCAAAACCGTCTGTCAGGACACATACGGTAGCGTGAAATTCAATCAAAATGATTAAGAATGAATATAAGTTGTTGCTTTTAATTTGTGGCTTGTTTTGTATGGTTTCATGCGAGCACGCGGGAATAAAGAATGAAATGAGTGATTCTGAAGCCGCAAGTATACTGTTCTGCGATTGCATGAAAGCGTCTGGTACTTGTGCCCCTCAAATTGATTCATGCCGTAAGGTCGTAAGCGAAAAATATTATTATTATAGGGTTTATTACAGATATGTATTTAAAGGTGAGAGATGTTCCGCAGGTTGCCAGCCAATTTTTATGAGAAGCACTATTGATAGCGCATTTGACTTTGCGGATAAAATGGATTCCATTTTACTTGTCTGTACAGAAAAACTTTCCCCAAATGCTCACCCATATTATCATGAAGGAGATAGAGAGCACGTTCAAACTGAACCCGATACTGCAGAATTGTAAGTTTATAGGCGGCGCTTAATTCAACTGTTATCTTTGCGAAATAACCTATGACCGCAGCACAAGAGGCTATACTAAAAAAAGTAGAAGCCGAACTCAATGAAATTGCCGAAAAACGGCATGACTCCATCTACTGGTCAGGCAGATACATGGTTAAAGTTCCAAAAGGTGATTACTACCTTAGTAAACGAGGAATACCGGATGTTTTGGAGTTTAAACAAACTTACCTGATGGAAATCTTCTCCGGAATAGGCATGGCTTTACAAGCTGCCTTTTTAGCCTTTATCGCCCATAGTATTCCTGGCGCCGTATTTTGGGCAATGGCGGGATCAGTAATGCTTTATTTCAGTCATAATCGGGACACAGTTAAAAAAGTAGTAATAGATAAATACGCTCTTACAATTGATGAATCTGCTTACAACTGGAAGGATATTTTAGAATTGTTTATTGTAGAGTTTTCAGAAAACAAACGGCCCACTAAATTACTCGCAGTAGTGCAACCTAATGGAGAGTATAATATTTATGATGTAAGTAGTTGGGGATTTCGAGATATGGTTGGATATGCTGCGGCATTTAAAAAAAGGCACTCTGATACTGCAATTATTACACACCCCTGAACAAATTTTGCTACCGTAAAATTTGTTCTCGTCCCCTCTCCAAGAGGGGACTGCATAATTCACCGCTGATGCGCAAAGCTCTGTTTAAATTGCGCATGCTGACTGTTATTCTCGTGCCGCTGTCTGTGTCTTCACAGACAGCCTTCGGCTATTATTCTCCTCTTGTCCCAAAACCTCGGGAGGAGAGTGCGCAGCCCTGCCTGCCGTCAGGCGGGCATTAGCCAAGCAGGGGCCTGCCTGCCGGTAGGCAGGTGTGTTTGTATTAAATATATCTCGTGGGTAATAAAAGCAACCTGCCCTTAGTACCCAACTTGAAACTAGAAACTCTAAATCCGAAACTAAAAACCCCTAAACTACAACGGAATATTCCCGTGCTTCTTACGTGGCAGTTTAACGGCTTTGTTCTCCGTCATTTTAAAGGCGCGTATAAGCTTAGCGCGTGTTTGTGATGGCTCTATTACTTCATCCACAAAACCACGGGCAGCGGCTTTATAAGGGTGGGCAAAGTTTTCAGCGTAGCTGTCAATTACCTCTTTCATTTTGGCTTCAGGGTCCGGTGCGGCGGCAATCTCCTTACGGAAGATGATTTCAGCTGCCCCCTTCGCTCCTACTACGGCAATCTCTGCATTAGGCCAGGCGTAATTCATATCAGCGCCAATGTGCTTGCTGTTCATTACATCATAAGCGCCGCCATAGGCCTTGCGCACAATAACGGTTAGCTTAGGCACAGTGGCCTCGCTAAAGGCATACAACAGTTTAGCGCCGTTGGTAATAATGCCGTGCCATTCCTGGTCGGTACCCGGTAAAAAGCCCGGCACATCCACAAAGGTTAGTAATGGTATATTAAAGCAATCACAAAAGCGTACAAAGCGTGCGCCTTTCTTGCTGCTGTTTATATCCAATACACCTGCCAACACCGCCGGCTGATTGGCCACCACGCCAATGCTTCGGCCACCAATGCGGGCAAAGCCCACTACAATGTTTTCGGCATAGTCCTTATGCACTTCAAAAAAGCTATCGCCATCCACTACTTCCGTAATAATTTCGCGTATATCGTACGGCTGGTTAGGGTTGGCGGGTATTATCTCATTCAGCTTAGGGCGTAACTCATTGCTCTCGCTGTAATCATAAACAGGGGCCTGCTCATCGCAGTTCTGCGGCATGTAACTTATCAGCTTCTTAATACCGTTAATACATTCCACTTCGTTGGCATAAGTAAAATGCGTTACACCCGATTTTGAAGCATGGGCCTGTGCACCGCCCAATTCTTCGCTGGTAACATCCTCATGCGTTACCGTTTTAACCACGTTAGGCCCGGTAACAAACATATACGAGGTATGCTCCACCATCATAATAAAATCAGTAATAGCAGGCGAGTACACCGCACCACCAGCACAAGGGCCCAGTATGGCCGAAATTTGAGGGATAACGCCGCTGGCTACTGTATTGCGATAGAATATATCAGCATAACCGCCAAGGGAAACCACACCTTCCTGTATACGCGCACCACCGGAGTCGTTCAAACCAATAACCGGGGCGCCATTCTTCATCGCAAGGTCCATTATCTTGCAAATCTTCTCGGCATGGGTTTCAGAAAGCGAACCGCCAAACACCGTAAAATCCTGGCTGAAAACATAAATAATGCGGCCGTTAATAGTACCGTAGCCGGTAACTACACCATCACCGGGGTAAATCTCTTTATCAATACCAAAATCGCGGCCGCGGTGTTCCACCAGCGCGCCAATCTCTTCAAAGCTACCGGCATCCAGCAACAGGTCAATACGCTCGCGTGCCGTTAGCTTGCCTTTTTTATGTTGGTCGTCAATACGCTTTTGGCCACCGCCTAACAGCGACTGCTCTTTCTTTTTATTCAGTCTTTCAATCTGCTCTTTCATTCTTTCCTATTGCAGTGCAACAATAATATTTTACCGGCATTATGGCGAAACCGCCCGCCGCTAATTATCCCCGTATTACTTCTTTAAACACCACCCCATACAAACCCAATTCCCTCAATATAGGGTTATATATTTCCGGGTACTTCGGCATTAGCACACCACGGCGTTTTACTTCGCCGTTTAAAATCATGCGCGTTACCATAGCCACAGGCAAACCAACGGTTATAGCCATGGCCGTATGTTCGGCATCCTTACCAATGTATACCATGCTGGATTGTAGCTGCTTTGGTGCACCCGCATCCAGGTAATCAATTTCATGCACCATTACCACCATGTCCTTATCGCCGGGCTTCATTACCCATTTTTCTTCCAGTATATTCTGCAAAAACTTAGCCGGCACAACAGACTTTGCTTCCACTGCATTTATACGCAGGGGGATATCCAAATAACGCAACAACTGGGCTTCTACTGAATCTGCCGTTATCCCTAAAAAGTGCAGCATATCACTTTCGTTACGCCATACGGCTGCAATAGGCGAATCTACTTCGCGCGTCAGGCCAAGCTTCACTAAACAATTCCAGCCCTTGCAATAAGGTGATACCCGCAATGTACCACGGTACATGGTCAGCACATCCTGCAAACCGTATTCAGCTACATATTTTAAGGAGTCGCGGTTAGGATAGGTTTCAAACACCTGCTGCCCTTCCACCAACAAATTGGCGGCGGAGGCAAACAGTTCCTCATACTTTAAATCAACCTTGTTGCCATTATAAAGGTAATGTATACCGCCCTCCCCTTGCCCGGCCAACACCACGTTCCGCGGGTTCCAGGTAAACTTATAATGCCAGGGGTTATCATCACTTTCAGGTGCCACCAAACCACCGCAGTGCGATTTAAATCCGGTAATGGTTTTGTTCGATGCCTTTAGGTGGTCAATCAACTGCATGGCGCTCATGTGGTCAATACCGGGGTCAAGGCCCATTTCATTCATAAACACCAAACCCGTGCGCTCCACATCGGCATGCATTTCATGCATAGCCTCTGAAATATAAGATGGGGTTACGAGGTTCTTTTTTAATGCCAGGCAATCTTTAGCCACACCATAATGCAGCATAGCGGGCAGCATAGAAATCACTATATCGGCTGATTGCAACAGAGCAATGCGCTCATCCACATTCGTTAAGTCCACCCCTATAGCTTTGGTATTCTCTCGACCCTTGGTCTTCTGCAGGGCATTTTCTTCAGTAACATCAGCAACCGTTACCTCCCATTGTTGCTCGCGGCTCTTTTCCACCAAATAGTCAATCAATGCAATAGAAGACTTCCCCGCCCCTAAAATCAAAATACTGCGCATAGGGCAATAATAGGCAAGAATTTAGACATAGAAACTGCACCAATGTCAGTTCATTTTTAATCTTCGTGTTCTTAGTGGTAAAACATATTTTTACTTCAAACAAAAAGCGGATGATTTGGAAAGTAAAACCCTCAATTGACTTTATACACAGCCAGCCAAACAAAAATATGGCCGACCATTTAGGTATAGAGTTAACCGAGGTAGGCGATGATTTTATGAGCGGTAAAATGCCTGTGGACGAACGCACGGTTCAACCCTTTGGCATACTTCATGGCGGCGCCAGTTGTGTATTGGCCGAAACCCTTGGCAGTATTGCCTCTACCTTTTGTATTGATTTCCCTAAGCAGGTCGCCGTGGGTTTAGAGATAAATGCCAACCACCTGCGCCCTGCTAAAAGCGGCTACGTATATGGTACGGTTCGCCCTATTCATTTGGGCCGCACTACGCATGTGTGGGATATACGCATAACTGATGATGCCGGCAAAATGGTTTGCATAAGCCGTTTAACGGTTGCTGTTATTAACCAACCTGCCTCTTAACTGCTTTATGGCCCACCATAACGACTTAGGCAAAAAAGGCGAGGAAGCTGCGGTAGAGTTTCTTAAAAAGGCGGGCCATACTATTTTAACCACTAACTACCGGCACCAAAAGGCTGAGGTTGATATAATTTCAAGCTACAAACACTACACGGTTTTTACGGAGGTTAAACTGCGCTCTACTGCCTCCTTCGGCCACCCCGAGGAATTTGTAACAAAGAAAAAGCGGGAGCTAATGAAAAAAGCTGCCGCTGAATACCTGCTTACCCACAAAATAGAGAGCGAAATACGCTTCGATATCATCTCTATTACCGTTAGAGAAAATGAATTTCAGATACTGCATATTGAAGACGCCTTCTTTCATGAAGAAGGCAGCGATAACCGCTACAATTAGCAACTTATCCACCATCGCGGGGCGTTATTTTGGCAACTAACCTTTTAGGCTACTTTTGCCAGCCGTATGAAAAGAATTACCCTATTATTTGCCTTAGGTTTAGCAACATTATTAGCCGGTGCCCAACAACAATGGTGCGGCACTATGGAACGCCTGCAAAAACAAATTGCTGCCAATCCGGCTATGCAGGCAGACTATAACAACTTCCTGAACTTTTTGCAGCAAAGCAATGCGCAAAATAACCGCGCGGTAAATGAGGACATCATTTACATTCCCGTAGTATTTCACATCATCCATAATGGTGATGCCGAAGGCACCGGCGAAAACATAAGCGATGCACAGGTGCTTTCGCAAATTGATGCCCTTAACCGCGATTACAATGGTCTGGACCCCGATGTGGTTAACGTGCCCTCTGCTTTTGCAAGCCTGGTAGCTACTCCTCACTTTCATTTTTGCTTAGCCAAGTTCGATCCTAACGGCAATCCTACCACAGGCATCCTGCGCGAGCAGTTTTCTTTTGCTACCTGGAACACCGACTCCCTTATTGATAACTACCTTAAACCCGCCACCATTTGGGACCACACCCGCTACCTCAACATTTGGAGTTGCCGCTTTGGTGGAACCTTAACCAGTGATGGAGTTTTAGCCTATTCAAGTTTCCCGGGCTTTGGCTCTGCCAATCAGGATGGAATCGTATCGCGCTACAACTGCATAGGTACTACCGGCAGCATTTTGCAGGGTTACGAAAGCGGTAAAACCATTACGCACGAAGCCGGCCACTTCTTTGGCCTCTTACACCCATGGGGTAGCAATGGTGGTTGCACCACTGGTTGGGGCGGTAGCGATTTTGTAAACGATACTCCACTTCAGGATCAGGCCAACTTCGGTTGCCCTACCTTCCCTCACGTTTCATGCAACGCATCAGCCCCTAATGGCGATATGTTTATGAACTACATGGACTATACTGATGATGCCTGCCGCAATATGTTTAGCGCCGGCCAGGTAAGCAATATACTCAACACCATTAACGGCACGCGTCAATCATTAAAAAACGCAACCACGCAGTGTTTCTATAATTTAGATTTAGCGCTGGTAAAAATTCAATTGCCTGTTGATACCATCTGCTCACTAAACTTCAAACCGCTTATCCGCATAAAAAATGAAGGCTTAACCGCCATTACCAGTTTTAAGGTTTACTTTAAAATTGATGCCGAACCAATACAGATTTACAACTGGAGCGGCAACATTAACTCGCAGGAAGAAATTCAGCTACTGTTACCACAATTGGGCACAATTGATGGCGACCACTCCTTAAGTGTTACTATCGGCAACATGAACGGACTTTCGGCGGACGACAACTCACTAAACGACGATGGAAGCGTTAACTTCTATGCTTATGACGGCGGCACTTCAGCAGCGCTTCCTTTAAGCGAAGGCTTTGAAGGCAATTTCCCGCAAACCAACTGGACTCTGCTTAACTCTAATAACGATGCTACCTGGGACCAGGCTTATTACGGCGCTTATGGCTTAAGCAACACCAGCGCTGCAATTGATAACTTCAGTTATGCAAGCAACCCCAACAAACGTAAGGATGCATTAATTACGGATGCTTACGATTTGTCGTCTGCTACTTACCCTGAATTAAAATTTGATGTAGCCTACGCCCGCCGCGATGCTACACGCAGCGATTCTTTAAACGTTTACTACAGCCTTGATTGCGGCAGCAACTGGACCAAAGTATGGAACCAGTGGGGCAGCGAGTTAGCAACTGCAGCCGATGCTACCGTTAAGTTTATACCGCAGGCTACTGAATGGAAAACAGTAAATGTTTCTATACCCGCAGCAGCCGGCCAATCAAAGGTTTCTTTAAAGTTTGAAAATGTTACTGGTTGGGGCAATGTGCTTTACCTTGATAACATTAACCTTGATAACAATGCAGCCTTAGCTATTAACGAAGTGGCCAAAGTAAAAGTGCAACTGCTGCCTAACCCTGCTAAGGATAATGTTACCCTGCAATTACCTGCCAACCACAACTTTACTAAGCTGGTAATTTACAACGCCCTTGGCGAAGCGGTAATGCAAACCAACATAAGCAGCAACCGTTTGAATATAAACCTTGCGCAGTTAAGCACCGGTTTGTATTTCATTCACCTGCAGGGCAACAATGCACAACAAACCGAGCGTTTGTTGATAAGCAAGTAGTATAAACAAACATACAGTTTGGGGCTTTGTAACTTTAGTGCAAAAACCCATATTTGGAGCTATAACCAATACCCTAAATGAAAAACCTTTACCTGTTAATGTTGCTGCTTGCAGCTACCACAATCAGCTATGCACAAACTTTTCAAAAACGTTGCGGCACTTACGATGTTATGCAGTACCGCAACCAGCAGCAACCCGGCTATTTAGACCGTGTTAATGCAGCCTTCGATTATGCCAAACAAATTGCAGCAGCCAACACGGCCAGCCGCGCTATTGGCGATACTACCTACCGCATTCAGGTAGTTTTCCATGTGGTATATACCACCCCAACTGAAAATATTGATGACTCTATCATCTACTCGCAAATAGAAGTATTGAACGAAGATTACCGCCGTTTAAATGCCGATACCTTTAAAACCCGCGATGTATTTAAACCCATTGCCGGCGATGCACACATCGAGTTTTATTTAGCTACTACCGACCCCGATGGCAACCCTACTACCGGTATTACCCACACACAGGGCAACCCCGGTGTTTTAGGCTTTAACCCTTTTCAGGATAACGTAAAGCTGGCTGCAGAAGGTATAGCCGCCTGGCCAACTGACCGCTACCTTAACGTATGGGTTTGCAATATCCTTAACGGCCTTGGTGTTTTAGGCTATGCCTTCCCTCCTGATAACGCGCCTAACTGGCCTGCCGGTTCCTCCACTGATTCAGCCTTACAGGGTGTTGTATTGCACTACCCATGTGTTGGCCGCAACTATCCGCAACCTATTGACTTAACCGTTGCAGGTGGCCGTAGCGCTACCCACGAAATTGGCCACTACCTTGGCCTGCGCCACATTTGGGGCGATACCACCGGCTGCAACAAACAGGATGGCGACGGTATAAGCGATACCCCAAAACATTCCGATGCACACCAGCAAACTTGTGATACCTCACAAAACTCTTGTGTTGACTCTCCTATCGACTATCCGGATATGATTGAAAACTACATGGACTACAGCGATGACCGTTGCCTGAACATGTTTACTGTGGAGCAAATAAGCGTTATGCACGCCATGCTGCAAACCTCGCGCAAAGGCATTGCCCAGGTAGTGGTGGAAACCGGTGTTGAGAATGTTGCTGAGGAATTTGGTAAGGTGTATTTATACCCTAACCCAACTACCGGCATTGTACAATTCTCCACCTACTTAAAAACAGGTAAAGATTACAGCTACGAAGTACTTAATGCAATGGGCCAGCGCATTACTGCTGAAGGCAGCATTAACCAGTTAACCAAAGTGCTTGATTTAAGTAATCAGCCTTCAGGCATTTACTTCATTCGCTTTACTTCAGGCAATAACAGCCTGGTGCGCAAATTCCAAATTAACCGCTAAAGTTAAACTACTACTGGGCGCTAAGCGTTTGCAGCGCCTTGGTTATAACGTTGTCGTCCTGGTTGGTTACGTAATAGTAGCCATCCATGCGCCAAACCTGCTTGGCAAAAAAGGCTTTTAAGCTCAACTTTATGCGCTCGCTTATGCGGGGGTTACGGGCTTTTTGCTCTTTTAATCCCGCCGTTACAGCATAGGCATAAAATTCATCCAGCATTTGCTGGCTTACAGCAAAACCATTGCTAAACTCTTCCATGCTCTTATACTTATCCATAAACTGCGGATGGTCTGACGAGTATTTGTAAATGAACTCAGGCACAAACGAACGCACCGCATAGAAGTATTCATTATCTGCGCTGGTATCCATCGGCACAAATATGTCCGGGCGTATACCGCCGCCGCCATAAACCCTGCGGCCTTTTACCAGCGTTTGGTATAAGGTAGTATCAAGGCTTACAATAGAATCCTCATGCACAAACTCCCCGCGCATGTAACGCTCATACACCTCGTTGTAATAAGCATCATTGCCTTTATCATAAGGGCGCTGTATGCAACGGCCCGATGGCGTATAGTAACGCGCAACTGTTAAGCGCAACGCTGAACCGTCTTTCAGTTCAAATTGTTCCTGCACTAAACCCTTACCGAAAGAGGTACGGCCAATAATAGTGCCACGGTCCCAATCCTGTATAGCACCTGAAAGAATCTCACTGGCTGAAGCCGAACCTTGATCGATTAGCACACAAACCGGGCCCTTTTCAAACAGGCCTGCTTTACCCGCTTTGTAATCAATACGCTCATACGCTTTACCTTTGGTATATACCAATAGCTTCTCACCGCTAATCAGTTCATCAGCAATAGAAGTGGCGGACTGTAAATATCCACCGGGGTTACCGCGCAGGTCAACCACCAGCTTCTTCATACCACTTGCCTTTAGGTTGTGCATCTTTTCCATAAACTCCTCGTGCGTGGTAGCGCTAAAGTTGTTTATGCGTATGTAGCCCACCTCGCTGTTCAGCATAAAGGCCGCATCAATGCTGTATAAAGGAATTTTATCGCGGGTAATGTCAAAGTTTATCAGGTTTTTAGCCCCGCTGCGCATAATACCAACCTTCACCTTAGTGCCTTTAGGTCCGCGCAGGTGTTTCTTTACATCCGTTTCTGAAATATGCACTCCGGCAACAATAGAATCATTGATTTTCACAATGCGGTCGCCGGCTTTTATACCAACGGATTCCGAAGGTCCGCCGGAGATAGCAGTAACTACAGTTATAGTATCCTGCACAATAAAGAATTCTATCCCTACGCCTTCAAAATTCCCTTCCAGCGATTCGTTCATTTCCGATAATTCCGATGCAGGTATGTAAACACTGTGCGGGTCAAGGCCCGATAGCAACTTATCAATAGCGGCATTCTCCAACTGTTCCTTATTGGTAGTGTCTACGTATTTAAGGTTTACGTAATTCAATACGTCCTGCACCTTATCGTAACTGCCACCGCCGGTAAAAGGGCTTTGTTTACCCACTACCAGCGAGTTTATAATGTAGCCCAGCATTACGCCAAGGGCAAGTATTAAAGCATAAGTAAGCGGGCCAAAAGGGTTGCGCGGAGGCTGTTGCTTTTGGCGATAAGAAATTAACTCACGGTTATCATTCATGTAACTAAGAAATTAAGGGCGCAAATATAGCCCGATGAAGCACTGCTACAACCGTTACTATTTGTAAGTAACAGCCTTTACAGCATCAACCACCTTGGCTACGCTGGGCAGGTAAGCTTCTACCAGGTTACCGGCATAATGCATTGATGAATCAGCACCGCATACACGGCGTACCGGCGCATCAAGGTAATCAAAAGCATGGCGCTGAACCTGGAAGCTTATCTCCGAAGCTATAGAAGTAAACGGCCAGCTTTCGTCAATTATTATCAGTCGGTTGGTCTTCTTCACACTATTTACAATGGTATCCACATCCAGCGGGCGAATGGTGCGCAGGTCTATCACCTCGGCGCTTATACCCTCTTTCTCCAACTCTTCAGCAGCTTTAAGGGCCACCTTCATCATTTTGTTGTAACTAACAAGGGTAACATCAGTGCCTTCGCGCTTAATATCAGCCTTGCCTATCTCAATCAGGTATTCCTCTTCAGGCACTTCACCCATATCCGAATACATCACCTCGCTTTCCATAAAAATTACGGGGTTCTCGTCGCGTATGGCGCTTTTTAAAAGGCCTTTTGCATCATAAGGGTTACTTGGCGAAATAACCTTTAAACCCGGCACCGAGGCCATCATATTGGTAAGCATTTGGCTGTGCTGTGCGCCTAACTGGCCGGCGCTACCGTGCGGACCTCTAAACACTATGGGGTTGCCGAATTCACCTGCACTCATAGCACGCATTTTAGCGGCACCGTTTATAATCTGGTCAAAGGCCAGTATGGCAAAGTTCCAGGTCATAAATTCAACAATAGGGCGTGTGCCATTCATAGCAGCGCCTACTGCAATACCGGCAAAACCAAGTTCCGATATAGGGGTATCAATAACACGCTTGGCGCCAAATTCGGCCAGCATACCCTGGCTAACTTTATAAGCACCGTCATATTCAGCAACTTCTTCTCCCATTAAAAAAACGGAAGCATCTCTTCTCATCTCTTCACTCATGGCTTCGCGTAAAGCCTCACGAAAACGTATTTTTCTCATTCTGTCTCTTTTCGAATGGGTCAAATATCGGATTTTAATAGAAATGGCGTATTCTGCATGCCTTCCACTACTGTATTGTCATAGGCACTACAAAATTTCACCAAAGAATATATATTTGCGCTCCGTTTTCGGCGAGGTAGCTCAGTTGGCTAGAGCGCAGCACTCATAATGCTGAGGTCCGGAGTTCGAGCCTCCGCCTCGCTACAACAAAAAAGGCAGCAATACGCTGCCTTTTTTTATTTGCATTTGTGGCTTATCAAAGTTCCTCCATCTTCAATACATCCTTCTCCCTAACCCCTCTCTCCGTTTGTTGCAAGCTGCAAAGTTCGTTTACGCGGTCGTGCTCAAAAAACAAGTAATGGTTATTTGCCACCGCCTCATCCAGCACTCTTTTCTTTTCATCCAGCGTTAGCAATGGGCGGGTATCGTAGGCCATTACATAAGGCAAGGGTATATGCGCCATGCTGGGGAACAAATCCGCACAATAAACAATGGTTTTATCTCCTGTTTTTATCTGCGGTATAAACATGCTTTCGGTATGGCCGTTAACCGTGTTCAACGTTATGTTAGGGTTAACAGCCGTGCTGCCGCTTTCCACCAATTTTAGTTGACCGCTCTCCTGTATGGGCAGTATGTTCTCTTTCAAAAACGAAGCCTTTTCGCGGGCATTGGGTTTAGTGGCCCATTCCCAGTGTTGCGGATTACTCCAATACGTGGCGTTTTTAAAGGCAGGGTAATAGCCCCCCTCGCTGTTCTTCTTAATAGCCCCACCGCAATGATCAAAATGCAGGTGGCTTAAAATCACATCCGTTACATCATCAAAGCCAAACCCAAGCTTCTTCAACGATTTTTCAAGTGATGCATCTCCGTGCGGCTCGTAATAGCTAAAGAATTTTGCATCCTGTTTATCGCCCAGGCCGCAGTCAATTAGTATTAACTGCTTGCCATCTTCAATAAGCAAACAACGCATAGCCCAGGTGCAAAGGTTATTGGCATCAGGCGCATTTAGCTTTTGCCAAATAGTTTTAGGCACCACGCCAAACATAGCGCCGCCATCCAGTTTAAAAAAGCCCGTATCTACAGTATGTAACTTCATATCACTACAATTTTAACCACATGGGCACATAGAATACTAATCGTTCAAAAGAGATTAACCAACACAACTCTATGTACCTATGTTACTATGTGGTAAATGCTATTCTTCTTCCAGCCTCTCCAGCATACTCAGCATCTTTAATGCCGCCATGGCGCACTCTGTTCCCTTGTTGCCATGTTTACCACCGGCGCGGTCTTCAGCCTGTTGGTGGTTATCAGGTGTAAGCACCCCGAAAATAAAAGGCGAATCGGTTTCAATGCTAAGGTGCATTAACTGGTTAGCCACCGCCGTATTAATGTACACATCGTGCGATGTTTCGCCTTTAATAACACAACCCAGGCAAATAACCGCATCCACATCCTTGTTATCGTATACCCATTGCGCCGCCAGGGGCAATTCAAAAGCGCCCGGCGCATACTCTACAATTATGTTTTCCTCTTCAATACCGTGCTGTTTAAGGGTTTCCATGCAGGCATCACGCAGCTTATAGGTTATTTCGCTGTAATACTCCGATACCACAATACCAATAGCGTATTCGTTAGTTATTTTTACCGGCACATCCTTACCGGCTGATAGATTTTTTAATGCAGAAGACATGGGCGCAAATTAAGCAGTTATCACGCATAATTCCACACCGCTTTCATAAACAGCTTTACATTCAGGCCAAAGGCATAAAAGTTGCAGATTTACACATATGGCAGAATATGATATAATAATTGTGGGGGCCGGGGCTGCAGGCTTGTATGCTGCCCGCGAGCTACAAAAAACGGGCAAAAAAATACTCGTGTTGGAGGCGCAAAACCGCATTGGTGGCCGCATTCATTCGGTGCATAGCCCCTTTGTAGGCGAACCGCTTGAAGCAGGGGCCGAATTTATACATGGCAATTTACCTATTACGCTGGAACTGTTAAAGCAATACAGCATACCTTACCAGGAAGTGGACGGCACCATGTGGACGGTTAAGGACAGTGAACTGCATAAAGAGGACGACTTTATTGAAAGCGATAGACAATTACGCCAGGCCTTAAAGGAACTAAAGGAGGACGTAAGCGTGGAAGACTTTTTGAACACCTACATGCAAGGCGAAGAACATAAAGAGGTACGCGACTCAGTAAAACAGTTTGTGGAAGGCTATGGAGCAGCCAATGCAGACAAGGCCAGTACCATCGCTTTTAGAAAGGACTGGACCAACATTAACGAAACACAATACAGAATACTTACCGGCTATGGCAGTTTAATACAGGCCATTGCTATGGACCTTTACCAATATAAAACGGAAATTAAGCTGAACGAAAAAGTGAAAGAGGTAATTTGGGAAGAAAGTAAAGTAACTCTAGTTAGCGATAAGGAAAAGTATGTGTCTAAAATGGCTATAATAACTATACCACTCAGCCTACTGCAATTAAGCGGCATCGCTCCTACTGCTATTAACTTTAAGCCGCAGTTAACTGAGCATGTTGATGCAGCAAAGCAAATAGGCTATGGCTCAGTAGTAAAAGTGCTTATAGCCTTTAAAACACCTTTTTGGCAAAACAAGGAGTTAATACCCGCGGTAGAGGAAAACCTTGAAAAACTCAGTTTCATTTTTGCTGATACCCCCATACCTACCTGGTGGACGCAATACCCTGCTGAAAGCGGCCTGTTGACCGGTTGGATTGGCGGCCCCAAAGCCGATGCCTTCAGGGAAATGGCCGACAATATGATTTATGAAATGGGGATTAGGTGCCTTGGTATTATTTTCAAAATACAGGATCAACAACTAAAGGAACTGGTAAAGGACTGGCGGGTGTTCAATTGGGGCAATAGCTCCTACACCAAAGGGGCTTACAGTTACGCTACGGTAAACACCCATAATCAGCGCGCTCTGTTGGCCACTCCTGTTGCTAATACCCTGTTTTTTGCCGGCGAAGCCTGTTACGATGGAGAAAACATTGGCACTGTGGAAGCGGCTTTCGATAGTGCACAAAAGGCGGTTAAACTCATTACCACTGTTTTGAAATAAAAAAGGGAGGCTTAACCTCCCTTTCCGTTTTATGAGCCCGTGCTAACACGAACAATGTATTTTTCTATATCGCGGCCTTCATCGCTGTTCGGATATTGGTCGCGTATTTTTTCGTAGGTCTTTTTAGCATCAGCCAGTTTCTTCTGCTTTTCGTAAGCCATACCGGCCTTTAATAAAAACAGCGGGGCAAACTTCTCGTTATCAGAAAAAGCAGCAGCCTTTTCATAATAGCTTATAGCATCATCCATTTTACCCAGTTCTGAGTTAGCATCGCCAAGGTCGTTCAAACGGATAGCGCCTAAAACAGGGTCGTTAACTTTGCCTTTTTCAAGGCAAGTTACTGCTTCCTGGTATTTCTTTAAGTTCAGGTAACAAATACCGGCATAAAGGTTAGCCAGCTTTGCAGTGTGGGTCATACCGTAATCGTTAGCCACGGCTAAAAAGCCTTTAAATGGCTTACCATCGCTTGTTTTACCGCCGTTTAGCGCAATGTTAAACGAGTCTTTTTCAAAAGCGAACTGCGCCATGTATATATCATTCTGCGCTTTCAGCTCACGGTCGGGTAACCATTTTGCAAAAATAAAGATTACCGCTACCAGCACTACAGCCAGTACACCACCGCCTATTAACAGAGGTTTCTTCTTTTCCTCTACAAAGGTTTCAAAGTTAAAGCCACCACCGGTGGTTACTTCGTTTTCAATTTCTTCAGCCATTCGTATTTTTAAATTAGGGTGCGATTTTAAGAAAAATTATTCTGTCATAAAGGGATAATTCTCCTCAGCGTAAATATCCTTGTATAACTCGCTGTCCTCCGGGTAGGGAGAATTCTCAGCAAACTCCACGCATTCGTCAATTTCTTTATCAATGCGGGCACTTATTTCATCCAGCTCTTTTTGAGTGGCGTATTTCTTCTTCAGTATGCTGGCTGCCGTAGTTTCAATAGGGTCCAGCTTCTTATATTCCTCTACTTCTTCCTTGGTGCGGTACTTCTGCGGGTCGCTCATGCTATGGCCCTTATAACGGTAAGTGCACAGCTCCAAAAAGGTAGGCCCGCCCCCCGTGCGTGCGCGTTCTGTAGCCTCAGCCACTGCATCATGCACGGTTTCGCATTTCATAGCATCAACTGATACCGAAGGCATATCATACGCCTCACCTAATGTGGAAATCTTCGTAACGTTGGATGAACGCCCAACCGAGGTGCCCATAGCATAACCATTGTTCTCTACCGCAAAAATTACCGGCAGTTTCCAGGTCATAGCCATATTAAAGGTTTCATGCAAAATACCCTGGCGGGCAGCGCCATCGCCAAACAGGCAAATGGTTACGTTGTCCTTTTCAAGGTATTTATCAGCAAAGGCAATACCGGCGCCAAGGCCAATTTGCGCCCCTACAATACCGTGGCCGCCATAAAAGTTGTGTTCTTTACTAAAGAAGTGCATACTGCCTCCTTTACCCTTGGTGCATCCTGTGGCTTTACCGTAAAGTTCTGCCATGGCAGCATTGCAGCTAATGCCTTTGGCTATGGCCAAACCGTGGTCGCGGTAGGCAGTAATAACCCGGTCATCCTGCCGCATACCGCTCATTATTCCGGCAGCAACAGCCTCTTGGCCAATATATAAATGGCAGAAACCACGGATTTTCTGTTGTCCGTAAAGCATACCTGCCCTTTCCTCAAACCTGCGCAAACGCAGCATCAATTCGTACCAGTATAAATAGGTCTCTTTAGTTACTTTTACCGCCATCCTTATTTCAAAAGCAGTCAAAAATAGTGTTTCTCCATAAACTTGCAGTCCTTAATTTTAAAAACCACCCCCAAAAGGCTCTTGAGTTTAGCAAGAAGATAAACTGCTTTATTGGCAATAACGGCTTGGGTAAGACGAACTTATTAGATGCTATTTACTACCTCTGCCTTACCAAAAGCTACTTCAACAGCAGCGACCAGCAAAACATAATGTTCGGAAAGGAATACTTTAGGCTGGATGGAGAACTAACTGTAAATCAAGAAGTTTTCAAATTGGTTTACAAAGTTCAATCAGGCCGTAAAAAGGACCTTACCGTTAACGAAGTGCCCCTTAGCAAGCTCAGCCACCACATAGGCAACTTCCCGGCGGTAATGATAGCCCCCGATGATAACCAGCTGATTTTAGGTGGTAGTGACGAGCGCCGCCGCTTTCTGGATAGCACCATTTCTCAGGTTAACCGCGAATACCTCGAAAACCTCATCCTTTACAATAAATACCTGGCCCAGCGCAACTCTGCTTTAAAGGATTTTGCCGAAAAACGGCGGGTAGATAAAACCCTTCTGGAAAGCTACAACCTTAAACTGGCCGAGCTGGGCACCAAAATTTACGAAGCCCGCCGGGTAAGCATAAACCTGCTGCAACCCATTTTTAAGCAATACTACGCCCAACTTAGCTTAGAGCGAGATACAGTAAACTTCCGTTATGAATCGCAATTGCACGAAAAACCATTAGACCTTTTACTGGAAGAAGGGCTGGATAAAGACCTTGCCCTGCAGCGCACGGAATGGGGTATACATAAGGACGATGTGGAGTTTTACATAGCCTCAAAAACCAATAACGAGGACGATATTAAAATCAAGAAGTTCGGCTCGCAGGGCCAGCAAAAGAGCTTCATCATTTCCTTGAAGTTTGCGGAATACCAGTTCATTAAAAACGCCACGGGTAAAAAGCCTTTGCTGTTAATTGATGACATCTTTGATAAACTGGACCCCGACCGCAGCCGTCAGCTCATTCAGCTTATTTCCGGGGCCGATTTCGGGCAGGTATTTCTTACCGATACCGATGCCGGCCACATTCTGCATGAAATGAATGAACGGCCTGAACTGATTGATATAGCACGCTTATAAAAAAGGGGGCTGTTACACCCCCCATTTGCTATTCTATCATCAACTACTTACTCTCCTTAATCTTACTCAGTGGAATAGACAAAACTTTATTCTCGCGCATTGCAGGTATCCAAATACGCTTCTTGCACTTATCTATATAAATATCAGCAGGGCCGTTAATGCTTCTGCCAAGGTTAACCTCGCGCACTATCTTTTTGTGCATGTAGTAAGTAACCAACCGGCCTTTGCTTTCCGTTGTGCTTCCCCAATCGCTGACAACCAGCATACCGCATACCTTACCTATTCCGTCAAATATGCCGTGGGCGTTTTTCAGTTCCACAAATTTCTTTCCGTGTATCCAGCCAATGCTTCCGTCGGGGTCTGTGCCGCGGCCATAGTTAGCCACAAATAACTTGCAACATTTCTTCTGCAACCCATTCACGCCGGGCAGGGCTGCATCCACTGTCATCTTCTTAATTTTTCCGCTGCGGCATATCTTATAAATAGTGTTCTTATCCGTAGCCGATACTATTATTTTACCGCAACCGCCGGTTATATCGTTGGCATATAGTACCCCTTCGCTGCTAAGGCTAACCTCCCACACTTTTTTTCTGTTCTTTATGTTGTAGGCTACTACCCTATCTACATCGGCAATAAACAGCTTACAGCCACGTACCAGCATACCTTTAGGCGAGTTTAATCCAGTTATATACCGTTCCTGTTTTACAATTCCGCTATCGCGCGATAGCATGGAGATATACCCATCACCATCTTTTGCCTTAGGGTCTAATTGGGCACCCATGTTCGATACAAACAAATGCTTCTTGTGGGCTATAACACTTTCAGGATTCTGAAAGCCCGATACTTCTGTAATCTGTGCTTTTAAATTTGCTGCGCCTGCTAAAATCACCGCCGCCAGTAACATTCTCTTCCTCATACTTTCCTTTTCTAACTGTTGTAAAAAAGGATGTGCCTTCCACCGCTCTGCCTTAAATCACCATTAACTGCATATATAATGTGCTATAGAGCTACTGCTTTTGAGGAATAACAACCCCAAATAAAAAAGCCCGTGTAGTTAACACGGGCTCCTTTTATGTTTTTGCAAATCATTAAGCGGCTGCAACTGCGTTGCCACCAGGGCCAACGTATTGTGCATCACCAAAAGCAAGCATTGGTATAAAAATGAAAGGTAAGAAGATCATACCTATCGTAAAGCCAACTCCTTTGCCAAACGATTTGGAAAGCAGGTTAATAACCATAATGGCAACAATTATATTAACCACCGGAATAAGCAGTAAAATAATCCACCAAACAGGTTTGCCAACTATATCTAACATTACAACGTAGTTGTAAATAGGCACAATGGCGGCCCAACCTGGTTTTCCGGCCTTTGTGTAAATCTTCCACATGGAAGCGATTAATAAAATAACGATTAATAAGTAAACTACTATCACTCCTGTGGGTAATTGTGGTGTTTGATCCATGTTATAGGGTTTTGGGTTATGCTTACTCTTAACGGTTTTCGGCTTGCCCGGCAGTTTAAAGCAAACTGCAGCTTAGTGTTTCATTGCTTTTTAATCGGGTAGTCAGCCCGATTTTTTTGGTCGCGACTTGGTGTGTGTTTCCCATAAAGATAAAATTCCCCATATATCAAGGAAAATTTCTTTATCCACAGGCAAATGCCTTAAAACAGCAAAACTGAGGGTAAGTTATCCGTTAAAGGCTTACAAACGGAAAAACTCGAAGGTAGGATAGCCCTTTACACCATCCTTATTGAAGTCTAAAAAGCGCAGTTTGTAGAATTTATCATCATCTACCTTAACAAAGTAGCAGTACCAGGTTTTAGGGGTATAAACACCTAATTCGTAACGCTTCCAATCGTAACCCACTGCATCTCTCTGGGTTTTAAGGCGGTTTATGTCAAAGTCGCTTATATCCACGCTGTCAAAATTTACGGTGGAGTCCATATAAGCCGTTACTCTTGATGGATTTTGTAAAGCCCCCGTTACTTCATAAGGCAGGTAGTACGGGTCATAAAACACTACCGAATAGCGCGTAAAGCAAAAGTCCCAACTACCCTTATCCGGCTCAATATTATTTACCACAGAGCCCGAACCGCTAAACGTAAAATAGGCGTAGTTATGGGTATTATCCTTTGTAATAAGGCAGGTCTTTACACTGGTATCATTATCCAGCCGTTCATAACTAAGGCTATACGAGGTTCCGTTGAAATCACCCATTTTCAGCTTAATACAACCTAGCGGGTTTTGCAGGTTATCGTAGCCCAGGTTTATCACATACACCTTTCCTTCACTAATCGGTAAGCCACCTTGTGGCAACCACCACTTACCCATGGCATTGCTATCAGCGCTAAATTCTCCTAACTCGTATTTCCAGTTAGCGCCAAGGGTATCCGCCGGGGTTACAGCGTTTAAATCTGTTTCATTGGTTTTGGTAACACTCATAAACTTGGCGGTGTTTAACCAAACGTAATAGCTCCCCTCCTTGCATTCAAACAACAGGTCGTACGCCAAACGGCTGTTTTGGCTTAAAATGCTGTTGCTTTCAAGGCTGTAAAAAAACTGGTCGTTATAATCGGGGCCCATTGGCACTACAAAAGTTTGCCCTATACCCTGGTTATTGGGCGGTGCAATAGCCTTCTCTTTAAAACAACTGCTTAAGCCCAACACAAATACACACAACACCACTGCCTGTAAAAGGCGCGGTATGGTAATGGTATGTTTGTTATACTGTTTCATACTATCGGGCAAAATGCAGAATTAAAGAAGTAAAAAATGTTCGGCCCCAACCAATGTTTACATAATTAGGGTTAGTGCTGTGTCCCACAACGCTTACGTTCTCGGTGCTTACGTTTCTTACACCGGCAAGGTTTTTACCGCCAATAGTTAGCTGTATCCTATCCTTCCAAAAACTGCGCGATAGCGATACATCTATCATGTGGTAAGCGGCACGCGTGCCGGCCTGCACCTGGCTGTTAACGCTAAACAAGGGCTTAACCCCATTGTACTTATACGTTACGTTTACACTTATCTCCGCCTTAGGTATGGTATAGGTGGCATTGGCGTTTACATCCGGGCTAAACATGCTCACCTTATCGCTGCCTGAATTGGTGTTGCTTAAATTGTAATTGGTAAACATACCCGATGCACTTAGCATTAAACGCTCCCATTTATAGGTAACGGTTGCGTTTGCTCCGTAGGTCATGTATTTCTTAATATTAAAGTACTGAAATTTAAGGGTGGAGGTTGGCGAAAACACCTGCACCAAATCAATTTTGTTGGTGATGTAGTTAAAAAAGCCCGATACATTAAAACCAATACTGTGATGGCCAATCGGCTGCGTGTATTCCACATTGCCATTAACGCAGTGGCTGGTTTCTGCTTTTAAGTCAGGGTTGCCTTTAATGTTGTGGTCGCTGTTATAGAAATCAAGGTACATTTCCTTAAGCGATGGCGCCCTGAATCCACGGCCATACGATAAACGCGCAACAGCAATATTCTTGTGGTTATACTTAAAGTTTATACTTGGCACAAGTGGTGCAGGGAAGCGCGTGTTATAAATAATGCGCACAGCCGGCTGTATATCGAACCCTTCAACCGGGGTCAACTTAACACTGCCGAAAAAAGCAAAATCGCTCATATCCTGCCTGCCTTTATCAATGCGGTGTTGAATGATAAATTCCTTATTCACCTCACCGCCAAATTGAAACTGCAATTTGTTTTTCCATACTGGAAAGGTATACGTTGGCCTGAACAATATCTGGTGATAATAAGCCGTATCCTGTTCAACATCGCTGGGCACTAAATGTTCCTGCAGCGTAACAAGGTTCTTTACATAGCGGTTGGTAAAGCGTACAAAACCGGAGTAAGCCAACAACACATCCAACTGGTTATTATCACTAAAGCGGTACATAAACGAAGCCGAAGCGCGCGGACGGTAAGTCAAGTAGTGGTAATCATTACCAATGTAAGTTAAGCTGGTGTCGCCGTTATCGTAATTCAATGCCTGGTGCGGGGCGCTTCTGTCCAGCATCAGTTCACGAAAGAAAGAGCCCAACACGCTTACACGAAAACGGTTGCCGGTATATATATACTTAGCATCTGCAAAATACTGCTCGCGCGGTTTCCATTCCTGGTAGCGCTTTACACTATCCAGCGTGGTAAAACCATCAAAAAAGTTGCGGCCTGCGCTCAGGTAAATTTGGTTCTTCTTAAACGCAAAACCACCGTTTACTTCAACATTGTATTGGCCAACCGTTTCATAGTAACCCTTTAAATTAAGGTTCACTTTCTCTTTCTGAAAAGCCTTCGTAATCACGTTTATCACACCGCCCATAGCATCGCTGCCGTATATTACGGAAAGCGGGCCCTCTACAATTTCAATTCGCTCAATGTTGTTGGTGTTTATCTGGCTCAGGTCAAGCTTACCATCAAGGCGGCCAACAATGGGCACACCATCCACCATAATTTTTACGCCTTCGCCCGATATACCGTTAATACCAAGGCTGCTGCCAAACACAGCGTCCTGTCCTAAATCAATATTCAATTCATTTTGCAAAGCCTCGCGCAGGTTGTTGGCGCCTTTGGCTTTCAGTTGGTCGGCCGTAATTACCTTAACCTGGTAAACTGATTTCTTCGTGCTGTTAGGCGCATACTGTCCCGTAACCACCACATCAGCCATGTTCTGCACCACGGGTTTTATAAAGTAAGTGCGTGTATCGGGTGTGTAAATGGTATCGGTTATGGTAGCAAAACCCAAAAAGGAAATACGCACAACCGAAGGATCAGAAAAGTTGAAAAAGAAATTACCAAAAGCATCGGTAAGCCCTGCTGTAAATTTTGCTTTTTGGTTCTGCGCGTTTAAAGGAACAAGGTGCACAATAGCATCCTGTAAAGGCTGCCCGTTATCTTCACGCACCACTTTTATTGCTGAATTATCCGGCTCAGCAGCCAGTAAAACCTGTGGCTGGCAAAACACTAAAAACACCAATAGCAAACACCAATATTTTCTAATCGCTGCAATCATGAAAATAACGGCGTAAAGTTACTGCTATTCAGTCCGTTAATATGTGAGAATTGTCATGATATTGTCATATTATCCTGTAAAACGATAATATCCAAATGACAGAAATCAGTTGTATGATTAGCGATTGATTATAAAGCGCTGCGTGCTGCTATTGCCCTGCTGCGTCACACGTAAAAGGTAAACGCCGTTGGCTAACTCACCTACTGCTAATTGCGCACGGCTGCCACCTTCAACAGTTGATGAAAGCAATGCGCCCTGTAGGTTATAAACCTCAATGGTTCGCTCAGCAGCTTCAGTAAACAAAGCGTTTAGCGTATTGCTGCAAGGGTTAGGGAACACACTGCTTATAACATTCGCCTTTTCATCATTAATTCCTGTGCCGCCAACAGCTTCTTTATAAAAGCGTATTACGCCTGTGCTGCTGGTATAGCCGGTAAACACCAGCTTATAATAACCTGCATTAGCGTTTTGAACAAAGTAAGCCAGTGAATCAACTATGTTATACGTAGTTGACGGAAAATCATAATACTTCCAATCCCAACCCACGCCGTTAAAATGGTTGCTGGCCGTTATTCCGCTAACATCATTTGAGGCCGTAGGCACCCCCGGGCGGGCGGCTATGGTAGTGCCCGTATTTGCCAATACGCCTACAACCGGGTAGGTAGTATCAGGTATAACATTGGTAGCCGCATATTTGGTAAACCATAACTGCCAGGTGCTGGCCAAAGGTTCTTTGTTCATTAACTGCGTATTGCTCAGGTTCAGGTAAACAAAGTTGCGACCTAAGTAATCGCGCTTTTTAAGGTAAACGGTTTGCATGCCTGAATTGTCAACGTTCGAAAACTTAAGGTTGTAAGCCGTATCGTATATCAGGCTCTCCACAATAAACTTCTTCACCTCGCCATTCGGTAACTCAAACAGGTAAAGTGAATCGCCCGTTACATTATGCGTTACCTGGCTGTAAAGCCCCCAACCAAAATCAAAAAAGTTGCCTTTGTTGCGGTTTGAATTCAGGGCGCCTTCATCCATGGTGCTGTCCGAATCGTGTAACTGTCTCCAGCTGTGAAAACCGGTTGTATCTAAAGTGCTGAAAGAAGCAGCATCGGCATTAGGCACGTAGTAAACCTTAACGCCGTTAGCTTCATTTATGCGGATGGTAGTTCCGCCAAGGGGAGCATTAGGAAACTGGGTGGGCCTAACGCTTAAGGCAAGGTGCCAATCAGTATTAGAGGTTATTGTTTTTTGGCCTGAGCTAAGGTCGTAAAAAACCATATCAGAAGAGCCGCTATTAACTGAAACCGAATCATTAGCTGTTACCTGGCCATAATTATTTGTAAATATGCTCACCGTAACCAAACAGAGTACCCACCTTAACATAAATGCGTAATTTTGCGCAAAAGTGCAGCTTTAGGCCCTAAAGGCTATGTGTTGGCTGTCATAATTCTGTCATTTTTTTAACGCATTAAGCATGATTTCGAATAGTTTGCCTCACAACGCCCGCGTATGGGTTTACCAAAGTAACCGAAACTTTACGGAACAGGAAGTAGCTCAAATTGAATTGAGGCTAAAGGAGTTTGTTAACCAATGGACCTCTCATAAAGTGGGTGTAGTGGGCGATGGCGCCATTCTTTACAACCGTTTTATTGTTCTTATGGCTGATGAGGAAAGGGTAAAGTTAGGTGGCTGCTCCATTGATAGTTCTGTTCACTTTATAAAAGCGGTAGAAGGCGCCTTAGGCCTTAATTTCTTCGACCGTTGGAACATTGCCTATATGGATGGCGAAACGGTTAAAAGCTGCAATCGTGCTGAATTTGAAGCCTTGGTTAAGCAGGGCACTATAACTGAAAACACCATTGTGTTTAACAACCTTGTTCAAACCAAATACGATTTGCTAAACAGTTGGCAACTGCCCTTTGGTAAAAGTTGGCTAAAAAATCTGGCTCCTGCCGATAGCACTTTTACAGGTATTCTGTAAAAATTCCGAACTTATAATTGAGCATTGCGTTGTTTTATTCATTTTTGAAGCCCAACTCAAAAGATGAAAAAAGTAATTCGATACACCCTTGTTCTTTTTGTACCCGTAGCAATTATTGCTTATGGCATTAGCTGTAATACAAAAAAAGCAGCCAATGTTGTTTTAGATGTAGCCGCTAATCCATTCGAAAAACTGTCAGATTATAACTTCTTTACTGGCACGCTAAACCAGCTTAAACCCAATGCGCGCGTAATACCGTACGACCTTATTACCCCCCTATTTACTGACTATGCCTTTAAAGCACGCTTTATTTATGTTCCTGAAGGTAAATCTATAGACTACGATACATCGCAGGTATTGCAATTGCCTGTAGGGGCCTGCCTTATTAAAAACTTCTATTACCCTGAGGATTTCAGAAAGCCTGAAGGAGAAAGGCGCATAATTGAAACCCGTCTTTTAATACACCGCGAAGAAGGCTGGGACAACCTGGACTACATTTGGAATGAAGAGCAAACCGAGGCCCTTTTAGAAAACACCGGCGCCATTAAACAAGTAAGCTGGACTCACTTTGACGGCAGCAAAAAAGAAATTGAATACGTAGTGCCTAATAAAAACCAATGTAAAAGCTGCCATTGGCGTAACGATAAATCATTCTCTCCCATTGGCCCTAAAGTGCGCAATTTAAACCGCGATTATGCTTATGCCGAAGGCACGGAGAACCAGTTGGCGCATTGGAGCAAACTGGGCATTTTAAAAAACGCCCCTGCACCTGATGCCGCACCACGGCTTGCCGATTGGAAGGACAGCACCCACTACAACGTTAACGAACGCGCGCGAGCTTATTTAGAAATGAACTGTGGCCATTGCCATAATCCTAATGGCCCTGCCTATACTTCAGGTTTGTTTTTAAATGTAGGCAACATGGTGCCCGATAACCTTGGCATTTGTAAGGTGCCCGTTGCTGCAGGTAAAGCCACAGGCGGTTTAAGTTTTGATATTATGCCCGCTTATCCTGATAGTTCAATTCTTATTCACCGCGTTGCCTCTACCGACCCTGCCGTTAAAATGCCTGAATTAGGAAGGGTAATGGTACATGCCGAGGGTTTAGAACTGCTTACGAAGTGGATTGCGCAAATGCCCGCTAACCACTGTATAGCTCAATAAAAATTAACGCAAAGCGCGCTTCAAATAGCCTGATAAACAAAAACGCCCCCGAAAATCCGGAGGCGTTTTTGTTTGTGGAATGTGGTAAGCTTAAATATCCCACCAAACCTTATCAGTAGTCATAACACCGGTTGGGGTGTTCTTGTTTCTCTCTACTTCGGTTTCAGGATACAAAAATCTGCGCGGTATGGCTGATACTGAACCCGGAAATGGACTGATAGCAGGGAAACCTGTTCTTCTCCAATCGCTAAACGCTTCAGGATTCATGTACAGTGCAAAGTACTTTTGTGTCATTATCTTTTCTAAAGTAATGGTAACATCAGTTTCAACTGCGTTTGCAGCCTCATATGCAGAATCAGGTGAACCGTTAATGGCAGCAATTGATTCCATTACAGCTGTGTTGTGCGCGGTAGCAGCGCTGGTATGGTCGCCGTTGATAAAGTCTACTTCAGCTTCAATAAACTTTTGCTCGGCATAAGTCATAATCTGCACCGGCGATTCAGGATTACCGTAGAATGTACCCAAGCCATCCTTCGCGGTATCTACAAAGTCGTCCAGGCGCGGGTCGCTCATGGCAACCATTTGTTCAATCGCATAGCCGCTTACATAAGAAATATAACCTCCCCGCTGGTCATCAAACTGCCACATAGGGTTGGCGCTTTTGGGTGTTGTTCCGAAATGAAAGTAAGCATCGTCTCCTGAGCTGGTAAAGGCATTACCTAAAGCAACCATAGCGTTATTAGCGGCTGATGAATTTTGCTTGCGTATGTGCAGGTAATAGCGTGCCTTTAAGGCATAAGCCAAATGGGTCCAGGCGCTTGCATTTCCGCCATAAACAATGTCATCTGCACCCGGTACTGCGCCGCCCGGTTCAAGGGCCAATGAGGCAATTCCGCGGTCAAGCAATGCCTGCACCGTATCGTACAAACCCTGCTGGCTGTCAAACTTTGGTTGCAACTGGTCAAGGCCTTTAAATGCATCACTGTAAGGCACATCGCCCCACACTGCCGTGTTAGAACCAAGGCAGTACGCCATTAATATTTCTGAAATACCGGCATAGTGGTTATATCCTTTTTGCAATGAATGTCGCTCAAGGTCTTTCAGGTTAGCCATGCTCAGGTATTGGTTTTGCCAAATCTGGTCAAAGTCTGAGCCTGAAAAAGAGTAAGAAGTGTATACGGCAAACTGGCGGTCAACACCTACAAGGTATTGGGTGTATAAACCGGCATAGCGGGCGTAATCCCCTCCCATACCGTAACCAATTTGCAATTCAGTGGCAGTTAACTGCACACTTGGTGTAACCGACTCAGGATTGTTCGGGTTTAAGTTGGTATCCTCCAGCTTTTTACAACCCGGCATTACAAACAACCCGGCAGCCAGCGATAACATTATCGAAATTTTTATTATATTTTTCATACTATATGTCTTTAACGTTAATTAAAAGTGGAACTTAACAGAGAAGCCATAGCTACGGGTTGATGGAAGGTTGAACCATTCCAATCCCTGCACGTTCGAAGCGCCTGTTAAAGCCTGGTCAGGATCTATACCCTTGTATTTGGTAACCAGGAAAACGTTCCTTGCAATGAAAGACAAATCAATACCCTGTATTTTGGTTTTCTTGAACAGTTTCTTTTCAAAGCTGTAGCTTAAAGAAAGTTCGCGCATACGGAACCAGCTTGCATCTTCAACAAACTGCGAACCTACACTACCGAAACCACCACCGTTACCGTTGCTGTACCAATCCTGGGCATAAGTAACACCGGTTAAAGTGTCTATCTGGCCAAGGTGTACAGTTATATCATTGTTTCCGTTGGTTATAATTTGTCCGTTATCATCAACGTGGCCTTTAGTGCCCTGGTAAACCACATCGTTATCGCGGTTCTCCGTATCCTTCGAGCGTCCGTAAGTAACCAATGCACCACGGGTGCCGTTGTGCATGTCACCGCCAAACTTCACGTCAAACAGAAAGCTTAACGATAAGCCTTTCCAGCTAAAGGTGTTTCTCCAACCCATTAACCACTTAGGGTTAGGGTTCCCAATAATAGTATCAGGTAAGCCCACATCAGCACGGGCAATTGGCAAGCCGTAATGCGAGTTAACATCACCGTTTACAGTAGTGCGGTCATCAATAATAGGGTGGCCGCTTGCATCGCGCACCCAGTCGCCGCCCCAAATCATACCATAAGGCTGGCCTACTACCTGGTGTATAGCGCCACCGTCAAAACCACCAACCAATACGCTGTTAATACCATCAGGCATACTTAATACCTTGCTTATGTTTTTGCTCCAGTTTATGTTCATATCCCAACGGAAACCGCCTACGCGTACCGGGGTAATGGTGCCCATAATTTCAAAGCCCTGGTTCTGCACTGTGCCTGAGTTAAGAATGGCGCCTGCAAAACCGCTAGTATTGGCTACAGGGACATTAATAATCTGGTTGTAGCTGCGGGTAAAGTAGTAGGTAAAGTCAATGCCGAAACCACCAAATATCTTAAGGTCGTTCATAAAGCGCATTTCCAAACCTGCTTCGTATGAGTTTGTTCTTTCAGGCTTAATGTTGGCATTTCTAAGTGTTTGGTCTAACATAAATCCACCCAATCCGGTGAATGGAAACTGAATACCGTTGGTCCACTGGTCAGTAACAATTGGTTGAGCATAAATGTTTCTCAACAAATGCGGGTCAGTAGCCTTACCAACCTGTGCCCAGCTAAAGCGCACTTTACCATAAGGGAACCATTTGCTGTTGCTCAGTTTAGCTGTTTCAGTAAACACCCATGAGGCGCTTACTGATGGATAGAAGTAACTCCAGTGCTTGCGCGCTAAAGTTGAACTCCATTCATTACGGGCAGTTGCGTTAACGTAAATCTGGCTGTTCCAGTCAAAGTTTAAACCCGCATAAACTGCAGTTTGTAATCTCTTTGAGTTCGACTCCTGCGAAAGGATGGTTTGCGCATTGCTCAGGTTGTAAAAACCCTGAAAGTTAAGCGCATCGCCTATTGAAGCTAACTGTTGGTCGTAAGTAGAATAAACGTTATTACCAATTAAAAGGCTGCCGTTAAAGTTGTGTTTAAACTCATGGTGCAGCGTGGCAATAATGTCTGAGTTAATAGTGCGGTGGCTATACTGGTCTTCTATAACCTGTCCTTCCGGTATTGCAGCCGATTCCAGGTCAAACACCTGCTTTCTTCTGTCGCTGTATACGTCAGCGCCCACACGGCCCATAAAGCTTAACCAATCGGTTGGGTCGGCAGTTATCTGCACATTACCTATTATACGGTTAACATTAGCACTGTAAGGGTTACGGTTAATTGACCAGTATGGGTTTTCAAAAATAGAGAGGTTATCAACATAGTAATCTCGGCCTAAATAGTACGTATAGGAACGCTGGTGTAAGTCAGGCATTACATACATGCCTTGGTCTTTAATGCTCTTATCAATACCGTTTCTGTTATCAAACGAAACCGGCGTACGGTAAACACCATACATTACGCTCGATGTGTTGTTACCTTGAAGGTTACCAACGTTATGGCTGTTTATGTAACTTGCAGAACCCGCAATGGTCACCTTGTCGCCAATTTTGGCTTCACCGCTTAAGGTAAAGGTGCTCTTGTTTATGCTGCTCATTGGTATAATACCGCTTTGGTACAGGTTAGTCATACCCAAACGAAAAACCCCTCTGTCGCTACCACCGCTTATTGAAACACTGTTATCAGTAGTAATACCTGTTTTAAAGAAGCTCCTCATATTGTCATAAGGGCTAAAGGCCGTTCTCGCAGTTGGGTCGTTTTTGCTAACCAGGGTACCGTGTATATCCCATGCGCTGTCAGCAGCATCATAAGGTAAAACCGTATTAGGATTAACTCCGCCCGCACCGCTAAAACCATCCCATGCAAGGCTGTCGCCCTTGGCTCCCCACGAACGGGTGCCGTACATGGTATAAAAGCCGCCTGAGCCCTGTACCCATTTATCCGTTAACTCCGGCAGTTTGTTTACCTGGTCAAAGGTTATTGAGCTGGAAATATCAACTGCAAACTTCTTAGTACCGGTAGCTGAACCCTTCTTAGTAGTAATCAATATAGCCCCGTTGCTGGCAAGTGAGCCGTAAAGCGCTGTTGCGGCAGGTCCTTTAAGCACCGAAATGTTTTCGATATCATCAGGGTTAATATCTACACCACGGTTGGTATTAAAGTCGCCATTTATACCGCCGTAAGCGCCGCCGTTCACCACATTATCAAAGCTGCTTTCCTGGTCGTTGCTGATAGGAATACCATCAATAACAATCAGGGGTTGGTTATCGCCAAACAAAGAGGTAGCGCCGCGTAAACGCACGTTAATACCCGCGCCCGGAGAACCGTTTGAGGTAGTTACCTGCGCACCGGCCACTTTGCCGCTTAAGGCGCTAAGCGCACTTGGGTTACCCGATTTTGTAAGGTCATCGCCCTTAACATCCTGAACAGAATAACCCAGGGCACGCTTTTCCTTTTTAATACCTAAAGCGGTTACAACCACCTGGTCAAGGTTCTGCACATCACTTTCAAGGGCAACATTTAGTTTACCATCCGCCGGTATGGCTACTTCTTTCTTTGTTTTGCCTATATAGCTTACAACTACTTTGGTAGCTGTGCCCGGCACCGTTAAACTAAATTTTCCGTATTCGTCCGATGCTGTCCCAATCGTGGTTCCTTTTACCACTATCGAAGCCCCTATTATCGGGCTTTTGTCATCGGCATCTGTAATTGTTCCTTCTATAATTCTGTCCTGGGCCATCGCAATCCCAAGGAACATACTGAGAAGGAATAGGAGTACACCTTTCTTCATATGCTAAGTTTTGGTTAAGAAATAGGTTATCGCACTATGAATTTAATGAAATACTTTTGCTACATCCTCAGCCTTAACATATGGGTTAAACAACTTTTTATGCACACTCGCCTCATTATTAAACACTAATGAGGCTATTTTTATAAAACCCCGTAACACAAATTATTGCCCGCACATTTTAACCTGCTGTGCATTTAATTATTACGTTTGCCACTCTCAAAACACCCTTATGAACGATAATCTCCGCATTAGAATGGAAGACATCTTCCAGGAGGCTGACCGCCTTATTAGCGAACAAAAAATAGGTGAAGCTTTTGCTAAACTGAATGGTATAATACAGGAAATGCCCAACTTTGGTAAGGCGTACAACCACATTGGCTGGATTTACGAAACCAAGTATAAGGACTACCCTAATGCCGAGAAAAACTACAAGCAGGCTATTGAATACGCGCCCGATTACCATGCAGGTTATTACAACTACGCTATTGTATTAAGCACTTTGCAAAAGTGGGATGAACTAAAAGCATTGTTAGATAAAGCCCTTACCGTAGCCGGCATCAACAAAGGCACTATCTATAACGAGTATGCCATAATGAACGAGGCACAGCAGAAGTATAAAGAAGCTATTGATGCCTACAAAAACTACATAGCCAACAGTTTTGATAACAAACAAATTGATACGGCTAAGGATAGTATTGAGCGTTGCAAGAAGAAGATGGAAATCTTCAATCTGTAATTAGTTAGTTCGAATCGCGTTTTACGGTAAAAATTACCAGTAAAATAAACCCTAATCCTAAAGCTATAATCACCATTTCCTGCCCATAGGGCCAGTGAAGCATTTTAAATAATACGCCTATTGCCAAAAGCAAGGCGGCCACCCCGCTTAGTTTTGAAGTAATTCCCCCTTCAAGGCCAAGCCGTATGGCAGCTAACAAGCCAACGGAAAGCAACCCTATTAGCAACAAAATATTAGCGCCGGGCCAATGCATAATTTTAAACAATGCACCCATAATGGCCACCACCATTGCTACAGGAATAACTCTAACTAATGTTTCTTTCATAATATCATTAAAAAGCGTAACCAATGTTAAGCTGCCCGCAAAGGTTAATGTTGCGGAAAGGCCTTACTAAATAATAAGGTGAGCGGGAAGTTTGATTTTTTGAGGCATCGTATTGTGTTACAAAAGCATTTTTATACCCCAATCCGGTAAATACCTCTATATACCAGTTCCTGGCCATTTCATATTGGTAGCCAACAATAAAGTTGGCATTAAAATTATTAAGGGTAAGGTAATCGCCGTTACCATGCCTCTCTTTAAGCTTTACAAAATTATACGATACATAAGGGCCTATAAACAATCCTTCCGGCGCCCTGAATTCTATTAGAGGATAATAACGGTAACCTAACGCAATTCGGCCGCCCCTAATACTGTATTGAGCTAATATCGATTGCTTCGTGTTCATTAGTGCTTCCACTAAAAATATAGGACTAGGATAGTTGTAAGAAGCCGTTACGGTAATTGATTGGTTATAGCCCAACATTCGTTCATACATCAACCGAATTTCGCCGCACAACAACAACTGGCCGGTTATATAACTGAATGAACTCCACTTTATCACATTATCCTTGGCGGCAAAACGCGGCGTTGTAAACCCCTGAAAGTGGGTGGTATCAACCTTTGTTTGAGCCGCTACGCCCAAAAACAAGAGAAGAAGTAATGAAACCAGTGCAAGCTGTTTCATTGTAAGGTTTATTGCAGCAGTTCAGCCAGCTTTTGGTCAAGCGCAGCGCCACGCAGGTTAGTGGCTATAATGGTGCCATCCTTATCCAATAAGAAAGTGGCCGGTATACCCTGCACTCCGTATTTCATTGCCGCCTCGCTTTGCCAGTATTTAAGGTCACTCACCTGGTTTTCCCATTGCATGTTCAGGTTCTTTATAGCATTCTTCCAGGCACCGGCTTCTTTATCTAACGATACGCTGTAAATGGTAAAACCCTTGTTCTTATACTTGTTGTAAGCCGCTACCACATTAGGCATCTCCATGCGGCACGGTCCGCACCACGAAGCCCAAAAATCAAGCAATACAACCTTACCACGTAAAGAAGAAAGCTTAATGTTCTTGCCATCCGGGCTGGGCAGGTCAATTTCCGGGGCCGGTTTACCAACCTTAACCGCTTCAGCGGCCTGTTGCGCGGCTTGCTGCGCCTGCACCTGCTGGTTCATTTGTGTTACCAATGCACGAAACTCCTTTGCATACGATGAGTTGGGCATTTCCTTATCCATACGGTCAGCCACAGCCTGATTTTCTTTTATAAACTTATCAGGTGGTGCATTGGTTACATAAAACAAAGCCACTAACGGGCTCTTCGCATTCTGCGTTCCATCACGCAACTGCTTTTCAAAAGCGGCACCGGCCTGGTTTAAAGCATTTGCCACCATAGCTAAAGAATCGGCGCTTACACCCATTTGCTGGTACGCATAATAGCTATTGCGCATAGTAGTTAAACTGCGCTGTGTTTCATTCACACTCTTAACCGCCGTTTGAAACTCATCGTTTTCTGCAGAGCCCGTAACTTTAAAAGCATCAGCCCGCGCAAGGTCAATATCCATTTTATAAGCGGTAGGCTCTAACAGGAACAACCAGAAAATCTGGTCGCTTAACTTAATGCGGTAATAGCCTTTTTCTGAAACACCTTCCAGCTTAAAGTTTCCTTGCGGGTCAACCTTGGCAGAATCTACCACAGTAACCTGCTGCAAAGAAAGTTTCTCTAAGAAAACAGATTGCGCGTTGTAGTTCTTTATCGTTCCCTGTATGTTGTATTTCTCGTTATTGCTTGCGCCACGGTTACAGGCAGTAAACACAACTAATAACAGAAATACACTATAAATTTTTCTCATCATGGTTTAAAGTTAATGCTTAATTCTCCAACTTCTCTATCATCAGTTTGTTGGTCACCTTAGGGTCGGCTTTGCCTTTGCTGGCTTTCATTACTTCCCCTACAAACAAACCTAATAAACCCTTTTTGCCGCTGCGGTATTCGGCTACTTTTTCAGGATATTTGGCAATCACCTCGTCCACCAGCCCCTTAATCAATCCTTCATCGCTATTTTGCAACAGGTTCAACTCTTCGGCAATCTTTAGCGGTTGCTTATCCGGGTTTTCAATCAACACCGGAAAAATCTTGGTAGATGCCACACTAAAGTTCGTCTTGCCTTCATCAATCAACGCAATCATAGCGGCTATTCTATCTGCACCCACTTTAAAGTCCTGAATTTCCAATCCGTTTTCATTCAGGTAGCTCTTAATAGGGCCAATCATCCAGTTACTGGCGGCCTTATAGTTTTTAGTGTTGCTTATTAACTCATTAAAGTATTGCGCTGTAAACTTATCATCGCTTATCAGGCGGGCATCATACTCAGGCAAACCATATTTACTTACATATTCCTCTTTCAACTCTGCTGAAAGTTTAGGCATATGCTGCTTTACATTTTGTATGTATTCGTCAGTTAGTACAACCGGCGGTAAATCCGGTTCAGGGAAATAACGGTAATCATGCGCATGCTCCTTGCTGCGCTGCGTTAAAGTAATGCCCTTAACAGCATCAAAACCCCGTGTTTCCTGTGTTAGCTTCTCTCCCGCTTCAATAGCATCAACCTGCCGCTTAAATTCAAACTCTATAGCACGCTTTACGTTGCGCATACTATTCATGTTCTTCACCTCACTGCGTGGGTTGTAAGCAGTAGTCCCTTTTATGCGTACAGAAATATTCGCATCACAGCGCATACTTCCTTCCTCCATATTCCCATCACATATATCAAGGTAACGCACCAACTTGCGCACTTCAGCCAAATAGGCCATAGCCTCATCTCCACTGCGTATATCCGGTTCGCTTACAATTTCAATTAGCGGCACACCGGCACGGTTTAAGTCAACTAAAGTGTAATAAGGGTCCATGTCGTGCGTGCTTTTGCCCGCATCTTCTTCCATATGTATGCGTGTTAAGCGCACTTTCTTTTTCTCCCCGTTTAACTCAAACTCAATAACACCTTCAGTGCAAATGGGTGTTTTATCCTGTGTTATCTGGTAACCCTTTGGCAAATCGGCATAGAAATAATTCTTGCGCGCAAACTGGTTTTCGTGTCGTATAACACTATTGGTAGCTAAACCAACCTTAACAGCATATTCTATCGCCCTTTCGTTAACCATAGGCAAAGTGCCCGGGTGACCTAATGAAAGCGGACTTACCTGCGTATTTGGCGATTCACCAAAATCAGTAGCATCAGCACAATACATTTTGCTTTTGGTAGAAAGCTGCGCATGCACTTCCAAACCAACTATAACCTCATATTTATCGTAAATACTATCGCTCATTTTATTTTAGTATAAACAGATTGTCATTGCGGGGAACATTCCTTTGTCATTAAATGGTCTGCGTTCCGTGGCAATCTTCTGCTTTGTGATTCTTTATTCAATTTTAGTTTGAAAACTTAGCCTTCAATTTCGCACTCAATTCGTCCACCTCATTAACACTACCGGCACTTGCCTGCACAAAATCAGCAGGGCCGCCACCTTTAATAGTAGCAGAAAGTTCTTTCAACAAATCGCCAGCCTTTATTCCTAAAGAAGGAGCCACACGCAAGTGTACCACCTGTTTGCCATTAGCCGTAGTTGAAAGAAGAAATACATAACCTTCCTTCGCTTCATTCACAAGGCCAATACCCAGTTTACGCAGCGCATCAGCCGAGTTCACCTCCCCTACTTTAGCGGTAAGCAATTTTACATTGCCTTTGGCTTCCACTTTTTCAGCGTATTCCTTTATCAAGCCGCCAACCAGTTTATCTTGTAACTGCTCGTTTTCTTTCTGCAACTGTGCGCTTTGCTCCTGCAGACTCTTTAAGCTCTGCACCACATTTTTGGCGCCTTTAAACAGTTCGGTAATTTCTTTCAATTCATTCACCTTGGCATCCACATATTCCAATGCCTTACGGCCTGTTACCGCTTCAATACGGCGAACACCGGCGCTAATAGAACTTTCTGAAATTATCTTGAACAAGCCAATTTCACCTGTGCTGCGCACATGCGTACCACCGCACAATTCTCGGCTGAACTTTTCATCAAAGGTTATAACGCGCACAAACTCGCCATACTTCTCACCAAACAACATAGTAGCGCCCAGCTTCTCCGCATCCTTAATGGGCACATTGCGCTTTTCATCAAGGGCAACATTCTCCATTATCTTATCATTCACTATCTGCTCCACCTTCGCTATTTCTTCCTCGCTCAACTTAGCAAAGTGGGCAAAGTCAAAACGCAAATAATCCGGATGAACCAATGAACCTTTCTGCTGCACATGGTTGCCTAAAACCGTACGCAGTGCACTTTGCAACAAGTGTGTTGCACTGTGGTTTTTGCGTATATCATTACGGCGGCGCTCATTAATTTGTGCATGCACCTTACCTTCAGGCTTAGTAGGCAACTTCTTCACCCAATGTACTATCAGGTCATTTTCCTTTTTGGTATCCAGTACTTCAATCTTCTCTCCACCAAAATCTAACAGACCGGTATCACCTATCTGTCCACCGCTTTCAGCATAAAACGGCGTTTTATCTAACACCACCTGGTAAAGCTCTTTATCCTTCTGCTTCACACTGCGGTATTTCACTACTTGTGCTTCAGCCTCATCATAATCGTAGCCAACAAAATCGGTTTTAGTATCTGCTTCTACATTCACCCAATCGCCTTGCTCGGTTGCCTGTGCAGCACGTGCACGGTCTTTCTGCGCAGCCATCTCCTTCTCAAAACCTGCTTCATCAATGGCATATCCTTTTTCTGAAGCCATTAAACGTGTAAGGTCTAAAGGAAAACCATAGGTATCAAACAATTCAAAAGCCACAGGGCCGGCCACTGTAGTAGATTTGGTTTTACCCATCTCCTCTTCAATAGCAGCAAAGCGGCGTATACCGTTTGAAAGCGTTTTCAGGAAACTGTTCTCCTCCTCCTTAATTACCGTTTCAATAAACTCCTTCTGCTTCACAATCTCCGGGAAGAATGAACCCATTTCATTGCAAAGCACTTCAACCAGCTTATATAATAGCGGCGTATCACTTTCTAAATAAGTGTAATAATATCTTACAGCACGGCGTAGTATGCGGCGTATAACATAACCGGCCCCGGTATTGCTAAGCATTTGCCCGTCAGCAATGGTAAAGGTTATGGCACGTATGTGGTCAGCTACAACGCGCATAGCAATATCAGTCTTCTCGTCTTTACCGTATTGCTTATTCGTAAGCGCAGCTATCTGTTGTATTATCGGCTGAAATACATCTGTGTCGTAATTGCTCGTTTTCTTCTGTATGGCAACACACAAACGCTCAAAGCCCATACCGGTATCCACATGTTGCTTAGGCAGCTTCACAAGGCTCTTGTCCGCCTTGCGTTCAAACTCCATAAACACATTGTTCCAAACCTCAATCACCTGTGGGTGGCTGGCATTTACCAGTTCCTTACCGTCTAACTTCTTACGGTCTTCTTCACTGCGCAGGTCAATGTGTATTTCGCTGCATGGGCCGCATGGGCCTGTATCGCCCATTTCCCAAAAGTTATCTTTCTTGTTTCCTTTTAGTATGCGCTCTTCGCTAATCCATTTCTTCCATTCGTTGTAACTATCCTGGTCAAAAGCAAGGTTTTCCTTTGCATCGCCTTCAAACACGGTAACATACAGTCTATCCTTCTCAAGGCCGTAAACCTTGGTTAATAGCTCCCAACTCCACTCAATAGCTTCCTTCTTAAAGTAATCGCCAAAGCTCCAGTTGCCCAGCATTTCAAACATGGTGTGGTGGTAAGTATCTACACCCACTTCCTCAAGGTCGTTATGCTTACCGCTAACGCGTAAACACTTTTGGGTATCAGCTACACGGGCATATTTAATGGGCTGGTTGCCCAAAAATATATCCTTAAAAGGCGCCATGCCGCTATTGATAAACATCAATGTTGGGTCGTTTTTAACCACAATAGGCGCCGAAGGCACAATCTTATGCCCTTTACTCTCGAAAAAATCTAAAAATGCCTTCCGTATCTCTGCCGACCTCATAAAATCCTGTTAACTCTTTTTATTTTAACAATAAGCTGTTCTTAATAAATTTGAAACTCCGAAGCAGGGTCTGCCCACCTGCGGAGAGGCACGAAAATAAGAGAAGACATTAAATAATCGCACTCTAATAAGGTGTATTAAAGTCCTTCTACTTTAGGAGAAGGATTTAGGATGAGGACCCTTAAGCAATGGCACTATTTAAAAAGAACCAGAAATACATATTTAACCCCCAAACCCTTAACTACGAAAAAGCCGTAGTTAGCTGGACCGCCCGCATACTGCGTTTTTTGGGCTTTTTAGTGGCGGCGCTGGTATTTTCACTGGGCATTTCCACCATTTATTACAAGTTCTTCGATTCCCCTAAGGAAAAGATTCTAAAAGCCGAACTGAACGTTTTAAAGGACCAATACGCCATTTTAGACCAGGAAACCGACCGCCTTAACGAGGTGCTTAGCGACCTGCATTACCGCGATGGCAACATTTACCGCGTGCTTTTCGAAGCCGACCCAATCAGCAATGATGTATGGGAAGCCGGCTCAGGTGGCGTAAACAAATACCGCGCGCTGGATAAATACGACAATGGCGAAATAATTAAGGATGTAGCCATGAAGGTGGATAAGCTGAAAAAGCAGATGGTTATTCAAAGCAAAAGCTACGATGAAATTGCCGAGATGATAAAGAACCAGCAGAAAATGCTGTCTTCCATTCCATCCATACAACCTATACCCAACAAAAAGCTGGAGCGTATGGCATCGGGCTACGGTTGGCGTATAGACCCGGTTTATAAAATTCAGAAATTCCACGAAGGTATGGACTTCACCTGCCCTATTGGTACTGAAGTTCACGTCACGGGTGATGGTGTGGTAGAAACAGTGAACTACTCCTTTAACGGCTACGGTAACGAAATTATAGTGAACCACGGCTATGGCTACCGTACACGTTACGCGCACCTTTCGCGTTTTAAAGCTACGCCGGGTCAAAAAGTAACGCGTGGTGAGATAATTGCTTACACAGGAAGCACAGGTAAATCAACCGGCCCGCACCTGCATTACGAGGTACTTAAAAACGGCAATGCCCTTAACCCGGTGTATTTCTATTACAACGATTTAAAGGATGCCGATTTCGAAAAAATGCTTGAACTTTCTACCAACCCTGGTCAAACGCTGGATTAGGCATGAGCTATAAAGAAAAGGAAATAGAAAAGCTTTACTTCAGCATAGGCGAAGTAGCCGAAATGCTTTCGGTTAATACGTCCTTACTTCGCTATTGGGAAAAGGAGTTCGACATCCTTCGCCCTAAGAAGAATGCCAAAGGCGACCGTTTCTTTACCAAAGCCGATATAGAAAATATCAAGCTCATTCATCACCTGGTTAAGGATAAAGGCTACACTTTAGACGGTGCCAAGCAGCAACTAAAACTGAAATTTGATGGAGAGAAGAAAAAAATGCTCATCATCGAAAAGTTGAAAGAAGTGCGCGGCTTCCTTACCGAATTAAAAGAACAGTTAGAGAAATAAATCGCTGTTCACTCCTATGAAAAAGATTCTGTCATTCTCCATTCTTAGCCTGTGCATTTCGCTTGGCTTCGCTCAACAAGCGGATTCAACAAGCCTTAGCAACGATACCATTACTTTAATAGGCGTTGGCGATATTATGATGGGCACCCTTTATCCCGAACCTGAATTACCACCGGATGATGGCATTCACCTTTACGAAGAAGTAGATTCTGTTTTGCAGGATGCAGATGTAACTTTTGGCAACCTCGAGGGGGTACTGATGGATAAGAATGGCCCTTCAAAAACCTGTAAGGACCCCAGCGTATGCTATGTATTCCGTAGCCCCCAGCGTTATGCAAAATTGTTGGTTGATGCAGGCTTTGACGTGGTAAGCGTAGCTAACAACCACGCTGGTGATTTTGGCGATGCAGGCAGACTAAGCACCATGCGCACATTAGATAGTGTAGGCTTGCAGTATGCAGGGCAACTGCAAAAACAAGTGGCTATATTTTATAAGGATGGTGTAAAGTATGGCTTTACAGCATTCTCGCCCAACAGCAATTGTATTAGTGTAAACGACACAGCCTCCGCTATCTCTATCGTAAAGCAGTTAGATTCATTGGTTGATGTAGTTATTGTTTCCTTTCATGGCGGTGCTGAAGGTGCAGCCTATCAAAACGTGCCTAAAAAGCATGAACTTTTCCATGGCGAAGACCGCGGCAACGTTTACGAGTTTGCACACTTGTTAGTAGATGCCGGCGCTGATGTAATCTTCGGGCAAGGCCCGCATGTTATACGGAGCATTGAGGTTTACAATAATCGCTTTATTTCCTATAGCGCAGGTAACTTCTGCACTTTCGGCGGTATGAGCGTAAATGGCGTAAATGGCCTTGCGCCCATCTTTAAAGTGTTCGCCAACAAAAAAGGGGAATTCATAAAAGGGCAAATCATTCCTTGCTATCAGTTATCGCACACATACGTGCATCTTGACCCCGATAAGCGCGCCACTACTATTCTTAAATATCTAACCAAGCAGGATTTCCCTAACTCAGGTATTACTATTACTGATGATGGCGAAATAACCTACAAGCCTGCTACTGAGTAAGCATCTTTACCCAAAACAAAACATAGGCTATACCCATTATAAGCGATATGGCCATAAAGGTGCTCGCTGCTGTTTTATAATACAGCCAGCAAAAGCGAGCGTAAATAATGGCGTAAATAACACCCAACAGCAGAAAAAATATAGCCGCAGGCTCTTTGTCGTCCCTTAAGTTAAAATCTAAACGCGTAGCGAAAAACAGAAGCGTGCCCAGCATAAAAAGGGCAATAACGAATTGAATTGAAATTACAATCCGTTTAAAACTCATACCGCCGCATGCCTATATTCATTCGCAGGCCTACATCGAATATAAAAACTGACTTATGCAGCAGTAAAGGATTCATAATCACATTCTGTGTGCTGGTTCCTGTTTTTGCACGGTAAATTACTTGTGCATCCAGATAAATGTTATGCCATGGTTGGTAGGTGCCTGTTAGTTGAAAGTAAGTAATAGTACCTTTGGCACCCTGGCCCACTTTATTGCCAAATTCATGCGATACAGTGGTTCCTCCATTGCTGTTCTGCAAAATATCTCCACCAAAGTTGGTGAAAGTTCCATCCAGGTTTAGCGTATCATCACCTACACGGGCAATAAACAACTTGGCATTAAGCTGTAACTCGCGTATAGGTTGGTAGTGCAACTGCATTATAATCTCGTAAAAGTTAGCGCCAAGCGGGTGCGCTAATGGCTGGTTATAATTAGTGTAGTTAATTGTTCCTCCGTGGCTATAAGTAAACGGTCTTACGTAGTTAAACTCCAGTTGGGCATCTAAATTCGGGGCAAGGTCTATATACTTTATACCGGCCTGTATGCCGAATTTATTAGCCCACCAGCCATTGCCTTTAAAGAAATACTTAAAGTTAAACTCATCCAGTAGCAACTGTCCGTAAAGCGACATATGGTTGAACAAATTCAACTTAAAATCAGCGCCTAACAATACGTTATCCGGGCTACCAATGGAATGCTCCACAGCACGGTAGAAGATTATAGGGTTCAGGTATTGTAACTCAAAGTGATTGCTGCGTTGTAACACCACACCTTCAAAAAAACCTATAGTTAAGCCATGCCATGGCTTAACACTTAAATGGTGTGCTGCCAAATATTTCTTCGGCAATAAAATATCAGCTCCGCGGGGGTACTGCGCTGTCAATTCTGCCAATATACTTTGGTAGCGTATTTTCCAGAACTGCATATCCAGCTTTAGGAAAAGGTAAGGTGCTGAGTTATCTGAAAGGAATAGCGAGCGCTGTCCATCGCCAATAAAGAACTTATCGCGCCCAAAGGAAACGTTCAAATACTTTAGAACATTAACGTTTATATAGCCCCTTGCATCAAAGTAGTCTATACCGTCTTTAAACTTAAAAATCTTCGATTCATAATCTTTCCAATACGCCTGTCCGGGCACAAAGGTGTATTTAACGCCTGTTTCTGGGTTTAAATAACCATACTTTACTCTATCAGCTACAAAATCATAAGGCCTTGCGGCATTACCCAACACATTAAAGTAGAAACTGAATACACGCTTTATATTACCGCGCACCTCTACCCCCCTTGCGCTGGAAAATACAAACCTGCCGTTCGATTCTCCACCCAAACGCATATCAAATACCGGGTTAAAGCGTATGTCGAATAAGCCTTTCTTCTTTGAGCTGTAATGCAAAAAACTACCCGGTTCACGGTAAATAGCTTTCCATAGCGGGTGGCGGTTAACGCTGTTAAGGCTGTCCAGCCAATCCGCGTCCTCATCCACCAACCATTGTAAATTATACTGTTGTACTTTATTAAAGCGCATATTGCTTAGCAATAGCGTTTCCGATAGTTTAGCTACCTCACCACGGTGAAAACCCTTATCCTGTGTATGGATAATCGGCAGTATTTTACTGTATTTAATATCAAGGCGGTCTACCTGGTAATAGGCATCAGAGCCCAGAGGGATATAAGTACCCTGGCCCATTGAACCAAGGCTTAAAAGAGCCATAATCGAAAACAGTAAAAATCTCCTCATAAGCATCTGCACCGCAAAGCGATTGCGCCAAACCTAAACGAATTTTGCCTCCTATACAAATCAGTTATCACCGCTTCGGTAATTGTGCAGTAATCACTATTCATTAGCGCTAACACCTTTATTGCGTATTTTATCCATAATCAACAACAGTAATCCGCCCAGTATCATCAATAGTTGTATAGCAACAAGGGCCCATTTTACAGTGGTAAAAAAGGAACCAATCAATACCGTTTGCTCCTGAATGTGGGGGTACTGTCTTATCATTCTTACAATAAAGAAGTTCTCGCAAAAATCAACCGCCATTAACACAAAAGGGAATAAATGAAGGTGGTTGTAAACCACCCCATGCCGGTTGCCCTCCTTATAAATCCATGCAATGGTCACTATAAAAAAGAAGGTGTAAACAAAAGGGTATGCGCTATCAGCAATGGTACTGAACTGAATTACCAGCTTTCTGCCCTCTTCACCGTAGGAATCTATCAGCTGCCTGGCCCGCTCCGGGGTATAGCCCTTATATTGCAAATCCAATATCTCAACAGGCTTACCTGCAACCTCGCTTACGCGCTTCATGCCAAGGGGCATTATAATAAACCCGAAAACCGAGTAAAGTATAAAAGCAATAAAAAACCAGCGCTTGTTGCCAAGGCTCCAAAGAAATTGCGAAATCCGCTCTAAACCTTTCACCGTATTTATTTGTAGTTAAAACAACTTCGTTAATTAAGTGTTAATGTAATTATAGCTGTAAGATTTTGCACAAACAGGCGTCAAAACATCTATAAACCACCAATGTATGAAATTACCTATTCTTGTTCTAGTGGCCTTGGGCAGCATGCTTACCTCCTGCGGCCAGTCAAACAGCACAGCAACAACTAAAAACCAAAAGCAAACTATGGAGAACGACAGCAACAAGCTTGTAAAAACCGAAAAAGAGTGGCAGGAAAGCTTAACGCCCGAACAATATTACGTACTGCGCCAAAAGGGCACTGAAAGTCCTTTTACAGGTAAGTATTACCTAAACAAAGAAAAGGGAGTGTATGTATGCGCGGCCTGCGGTAACGAGTTGTTTACGTCCGACATGAAATTCGATTCACATTGCGGCTGGCCAAGTTTCGACCGCGAGATAGCCGGCGGTAAAATCAAAACGCAGGTAGATAGCTCGCATGGTATGATACGCACCGAAATAATGTGCGCTAAGTGCGGTTCTCACCTTGGGCATATCTTTGATGATGGCCCTACCGAAACGGGCATGCGCTACTGTGTAAACTCTATATCGCTGGACTTTAAAAAGGAAGGCCAATAAATTATTAGTACGTGGGTTAGTGTGTGAAGAAGCAGCCGCTCCAAAAGGGCGGCTGCGCTTTTGTACGCAACTTTTATCGCTGTAATCCGTAGTGTACGTATAGCCCTTAATGTGTAGTATAAATAGGAGCAACAACCACTTATCTACACATTTTGTGTACAAGAACAAAAGCAGGAGCCTCATGGCTCACCTATTTTTGGAACCGTAAAACTATCTCAGCATGAGAAAGCTTTTTTTGAGCGCCGTATTCTTTTCGGCAGTGTATTTAGGTAAGGCCCAGTATTCGCTTACCTTTTGCGAAGATGTAAACCAGGAAGGCAAGGCCCAAATGGCCTCTAATTCCTTTATGGTTGACCAAAGCGGTGGGGTATTAAAATTCCTCATTAAGGCCGATGACAAGTTCAATACGGAACAAATGGAGTTCCGCATATTTTACGTAAACGATGCCGGCAAAGAGGAAGAAGTAACCCGTATGCCACAAAAAGTAGAATCTGCCTGGAACTACGCCTGGAAGGAAGTAGTATTCTTCGACCCCGGCACCTATAAAATAAAGGTTTATACCGGCAAAGGCACCTACCTTACCTCAAGCAACCTAAGTATCAAACAGCGCTAATACGTTACAACTTATAGTTCAAATGCCTCCTTACGGAGGCATTTTTATTTATGCCATTCCCATCTACTAAATAAAAAAGCCCGCTGTAGCACAGCAGGCTTTTACGCTTTAAGCGGTTTATTTTAAATCATAATCTTCAATACATCGCCAACCTTAATAGGGCGGTTCTGTATCTCTTTATTATCAGCTTTAATTTTTTCAATAGTTAAGCCTTGATATTTCTGAGTAATGTTCCATAAGGTATCTCCGGGCTGCACAACATGGTAAATACACTTGGCGCTTTTGCTTTTAGTTACAGCAGCAGTTGAAACACTATCCACCGCCTGCACATTTACTTTAGCAACCTCAGGCTGCTGTGCATTGGCCTTAGCAATACTATCAGCAGTAGCGCTGTTCAGCACTTTGTTCGATGAAAACACTTGATCATATTTAGCTGTAGTGCCCGCATTAGATGCAGTCGCCGCAGGTGTGGTATATATCTTCAATTTTTGACCGGTATATACATACGAGTTCTTTAAGCCATTCCATTTCTTTATGGAAGATGATGACACCCCGTATTTAGCTGCAATAGCGCTTAAGCTTTGGTTTTTCTGCACCTTGTGGTAAACCCATTTAGGTGCCGAAGCAATAATCACCTCCGTATTTTGCATTTCCTGGGTGGTATCATACATTACTACCTCTTTCTTAGCTTCAAACAAAGCAAAGTAGTTAACGGGCAAATTCAACGGAAAGCCGTTTTGAGTATAAGGCACAACCCCTTTCTTAATAGAAGGGTTCAAAAACTGCAATTCATCCTCGCCAATACCCAGCGTAGCCGATATATGGTGCAAGCTCACCTTGCTGGTAATCATCACAGTATCAACTGCATACAGCTCACGTTTTGGTTCAGCGCTCATCAGTTTAAAGTCTTTGGCATGCTCCATTACATATACGGCCGCTATATAGCAGGGCACATAACTGCGTGTTTCAGCAGGCAGGTAATTCATTATAGCCCAAAAGTTCTTGCTGCCACCCGCACGGGCAATAGCCTTGTTTACGTTACCGGGGCCGCTGTTATAAGCTGCCAATACCAGGTGCCAGTCGCCGTAAATATCATACAGCTTCTTCAGGTAGTCAGCCGCTGCTTCGGTACTCTTTATAGGGTCTCGTCTTTCATCAACATAGGAGTTAATTTGCAGGCCCAACATGCTGCCGGTACCATACATTAACTGCCATAAGCCCGTAGCGCCGCATTTTGAAACCGCAACCGGGTTAAAAGCTGATTCTACAATAGGCAGATACTTAAACTCCAGCGGTATACCCTTCTTATCCAGTATCTCTTCAAATATGGGGAAGTAGATTTGCGAGTTAGCCAAACAGCGGGTCATTAAACCGCGCTTACGGTAAGCAAACATCTCTAAAAACTGCTTTACATAACCGTTGTAAGCCATTGGTACCTCGGCAGGTATAAGCTTCATCCTCTCCTTAATTTCAGCCTCGCTGTATTTTGGTATCAGGTCATAAGGCATGTTAATACTGGCCAACAGTTCATCGCCGCTTACAAAAAACTTATCCCGCGTAAACAACGAATACGACATACTATCCAACTGCACTATAACAGGGTCTATTTCGCACGTAGCTGTGCTGTCGTTATAATAGTAGTGGGCACTCCCCGGCTTCCATAACAGCAATCCTATAATCAGAACTGCTATATTTTTCATCAGTTTTTGCATAGTTACTAAGGGTTAGTCGCTAAATTAATTTATACGGTTAATAGCGCTAATCATTTTCAAATTATTAAGCCTTTTTTAACCGGCATCTAAATTACATCAACGAATTAAGCCACCTACATATTTTTCAAACCCATGTTAGTTGCAGTGTAAATTATTATAGGCAATTGTTAATTGCTTAACAAATGCTACAATTCCTGTATATAACACATGCAAACTTCCTTGTATAAATAAAAAAGCGGAAGCCAAGGCTTCCGCTCCAAGAATAATCCCGGTTCCAACCGAATTATTGCTTTATAAACTTCGTATTAAAGCTTCCCGCTTCTGTTCTGAAATTAACAAGGTATACACCGGCCGGTAAAGCAGCTACATTAAAGTTAAAGCTATGCTTGCCCGCAGCCTGGTTATCATTTACTAACTCGCTAACAATTTTGCCTGTTAAATCAAGCAATACTACCTGCAGCTTGGTTGCGCTTACTATGGTATAGTTTACGCTTACATTGTCGTTGGCAGGGTTAGGCAGTAAACTAAAGTTCGAAACATCAAACAGGTTTTCAATGCCTGAAATAGTAACCGTTCCGGTATCAGCACAAGCGCCGTTGCTGGCAATTACACTATATAAACCTGATTGACCGCTTGGCACAGTATAGCTTGAATCGGTTGCTGTATTAATAAGGGTTTGGTTATGGTACCACTGGTAGCTGCTTGCGCCGCCTGCAACAGTTAACACATTACCGCTGCCCACAGTTATGTTGGCATTAGGGGTAGCTGTTACGTTCACAGTTATAGCGCCGCTTGAACCGCCCGTACAGCCGTTTTGTGTTACAGTTACATCGTAGGTTCCGGCATTAGAAACAGTAATAGCCTGTGTGGTTGAACCGTTGGTCCATGAATAGCTGGCAAAGCCTGCGCCTGCATCAAGGGTAACCGTTTGGCCGCTACAAAGGCTAACAGGGCTTACCGGCGAAATAGTAGCCGATGGAATTGGGTTGAAGGTAACTACTACAGTATCCTTACCAACACAGCCGTTATCCTGCACAGTAACAACGTAGCTTCCGCTGGTAGTAACGTTTACGGTTTGGTTTACACCGCCGCCGCTCCAGTTATAACCATCGTAGCCGTTACCGGCATCTAATGTCACTTGGTCGCCATCGCAAGCGGTAACCGGGCCTGCAGGGCTAATGTTTACAGCCACAGGGAAGTTACCTACGTTAACCGTAGCAGAGGCAGTTCCGTTACAGCCGCCCTGGGTCACAGTTACAGTATAAGTGCCGCCGCTGTTAACAGTAATGCTTTGGGTATTACCGGCATTGCTCCAGGCATAAGTGGTATAACCGGCACCAACATCTAAAGTGGCATCGCCACCGGGGCAAATGTTAATAGATGCAGGAGTTATTACCGGGCTAAGTGAACTGCCGGTAACAGTTACAGTAGCGCTTGAAGTTGCTGAGCAACCATTGTTGGTAGTAGTTACCGAATAAGTACCTGAAGTGTTTACCGTAATGGATTGGGCTGATGAAGCATTGCTCCAGGAATATGAACCTTGCCCTGCCGGTGCAGATAAGGTAACACTGCTACCGGTGCAAAACGTAAGCGGACCACTAGGTGTAATAGTCGCATCTGCACTGCCTGTAGCTACAGTTTTAGAGGCCGTTGCTGAAGAGCAGTGGTCGTAAACAGTTACAGTGTAAGTACCGGCATTGCTAACGTTAATAGAGCTGGTAAGCGCTCCTGTGCTCCATACATAGGTTTGGTAGGTGCCGCCAACGCTTAATGCGCTTGAACCGCCGCCGCAAATAGTGCTTACACCGTTAATAGTTGGTGTGGTTATACTGCCGCTTGCTGTAGTTTGCAAACCTGCCGCATTGGTATCAACCGCTGCACAGGTACCGCCCGGAGCCTGCACGCGCACAAAATATTTAATACCGAACTGGCTTGCATCCTGGTTGGTCAGGGTAACAATGCTGTTTACGGTAACTCTTATGCGTAATTTGTATTGTCCTACTGCATCATAAGTGGTTCCGCTAATAACAATGCAACCGGTACTGCCGCCGGTAAATGTATTGGTAGATGAATTGGTGGACCAGCAAAGGCCGCACGGCAGGTTTTCAATACTATCAATTTTTATACTGTTTAAAGGCACGGTTAAGCCATTGTAAACGGTGGTAGCAGGTATTTGCATATCCACCTTTTGGCTAAAAGCAGATGCTATTGTAGCGCACGGAAACTGGTCGTAAGAAGGATAAAAGCCTAATTGCGAATACGGGCCGCCCGGCGTACAAATACCTGAAGCGCTGTTGCCACAATATTGGCCGAATAAACTGCCTGCCGTAAACGTAAACACAGCAATCAGTAAGGGTAAAAATCTATTTTTCATTTGCAAGGTTTTGATTTGTGGGTGAATATAAAAAACGAAGGCCATAAGCGCACCCGCTTACAGCCTTATTTTATTCACTTTCTGTTGAATTACAGAAAGCCCTATACGTTAAACAGAAAGTGCATTATGTCACCATCGTGCACTATGTATTCTTTACCTTCTGAACGCAACTTACCGGCAGCACGGCAGGCCGCCTCCGATTTGTAATTGGTAAAATCATCGTAAGCCATTACTTCAGCGCGTATAAAACCGCGCTCAAAATCACTATGTATAACACCTGCAGCTTGTGGGGCTTTATCGCCTTTATGTATGGTCCATGCACGCACTTCCTTCTCTCCTGCTGTAAAGTAAGTTTGTAAGTTAAGCAGGTGGTACGCTGCGCGTATCAATCGGTTAAGGCCCGATTCCTTTAAGCCCAACTCCTGTAAAAACATATCGCGCTCTTCAGCAGTTTCCATTACAGCAATATCCGCTTCAATAGCGGCGCTTATAATAACCACTTCAGCGTTTTCATTAACTACTGCTTTGCGTATTTCTTCTACAAACTTATTACCTGTGTTAACGCTGCCTTCATCCACATTGCAGCAGTAAATTACCGGCTTGGCAGTAAGCAATTGTATATCTTCAATAAAGCGCTTGTCTTCGGTTGATACATTAGCTGTTCTTGCACTTTGGCCGCTTTCCAAATGTTTTTTGTAAACGTCCAGCACTTCAATACCGCGCAATACTTCTTTATCATTGGTTTTAGCAAGCTTTTTCAGTTTGTCAATTTTCTTGTCTACGCTCTCAAGGTCCTTTAACTGTAATTCGGTATCAATAATCTCCTTATCGCGCACCGGGTTTACTGAACCATCCACGTGTATAATATTCTCGTTTTCAAAACAACGAACCACATGTATAATAGCGTCAACAGCACGAATGTTGCCTAAGAATTGATTACCTAAACCTTCGCCTTTACTGGCGCCTTTAACCAAACCGGCTATATCCACAAACTCAATGGTAGTAGGCACCACGCGCTGTGGCTTTACCAGCTCTTCCAGTTTATTCAGGCGAATATCCGGAACGGTTACAATACCCACGTTAGGGTCAATAGTACAAAATGGGAAATTTGCCGCCTGCGCCTTCGCCGATGACAAAGCATTAAATAGGGTTGATTTTCCTACGTTAGGCAAGCCAACTATACCGCACTGTAAACTCATACTTTAAAATTTTGCGCGGCAAATATAAAAATAGCTATCACAAGCCATTTACCCGGCAGGGTTACCAACCAAAGGTATCACCCATTTCGCGTCGGTTTTTCTTGGTAGGGCGCCCTTGTTTGCTTTGGCGCTTGCCGGTAAACTCCACAAACGATGACTTCTGCTTCTTCGCCACCTCATCCTGCGGGGTATGGTCTATGTAAAACTTTATGGCCTCTGCATATTGAACGCGGTGGTCAAGCAAGCCGCTTACTTCAATAAGCCATTTACGGGCTTCAGTTTTAATCTCGTAACGGTCGCCAATGCTAACCTGCTTGCTGGGCTTCACATCCGCGCCATCCAGCCTTACCTTACCCGCATCAATAGCGGTTTGCGCCTGGCTGCGTGTTTTAAACAGCCGTATAGCCCACAGGTATTTATCCAATCTTAACTTCTCGTTGCTCATTCCTTTTTACGGCAGGCACTTCACAGGGGTAATCAAAAAGGCAGTTCTCTTTTACAATATCAGCTACAGTATCCGGCACCATTTCTTCCCATCCCGCTTCGCCGCTTTTTATCATTTGTATAACGCGGGTGCTGAAAATCTGTAACACATCCTCGTCGTACCCTTTCAGGTCGGTTAAAAATCCGTTCAATTTCAGATGCTCCAATAAAAAGCGCAATTGCTCAGGCACATTAAGGTTAGCGGTAGTAATTACAGGGCCATTTTTCTCCGGCTGGTAAGGGTATACCAGCATCTTGGTGTGGCGCATAAATATCTCGCCAAAGTAGTGCAGCAACTCACCGGCAGCGTTCTTATAATACTTCTCGTTAAACAACTCCACAATGTTCAAAATACCCAGTATAATGCCAATGCTTTTCGGCTTACAACGGTCCAGGTAATTCACTAACACATCATGCTTATGGCAGTTACTTATCATAACCGTATGGCCTAAACTGCATAGTATATCGGCACGGTCTAAAAAATCTTTGTTATCAAACTCACCATCACCGGCAAGGTTATTCAACGTAATTTCTGAAAGCACCATTACATTATCCGGGTCTGCTACCTGCGTTTTGTAATACTCAAGGGCGCAACTCATCATATCCTCATTCACACGGGTTACGGGTCTGAAGCGTCCGCGTAAGCACAATACATCCTTTTTGTAAAGCACATCCTTAGGCTGGTAAACTTCCTTATTCGGCCCGAATATCGTTCCATCCGTAAACTGCTTACGCACCAGCTTAAGAGCAAGCAAGCGGTTATCTACGTTCTTAAACTCCGGCCCCTTCATGCGTATCATGTCAATCTCGGCCTGGTCGGTTGAAAGGTTATCCAGTAAGCTTTCAATAAAGTCATCAATCTGGTCGTGGTACCAGTAACAGGCAAAAAGCAGGTTAGTGCCTATGCCCCCAATGGTGCGCTGCTGGTAAAGTGAATCACCACCCTTTAAACGCACATGTATAATTACCTCATTAGGCTCACCGCCGGGCTGGCTTTGAAACTTCACGCCCATCCACCCGTGCGGGTCATTGGTTTTATAGTAGTTAACTGTTGTGCAGGTATTGCTGAAAACAAAAAAGCGCTTCTTGCTGTATTTATCATTGGTTAAACGCTCATGCAATAACTCATACTCATGGTCAAGCATTTTGTGCAGGCGTTCTTCGCTTACATAACGGCCTGCGCCTGAACTACCATAAATAGCATCGGAGAAGGTCATATCATAAGCGCTCATGGCCTTAGCCACAGTGCCGGAAGCCCCGCCTACCTGGAAAAAATTGCGAACTACCTCCTGCCCTGCCCCAATTTCAGCAAAGGTTCCGTAAATGCTCTCGTCAAGGTTTATTCGTAATGCTTTCCTTTTAATCGATAAAATCTCGCGTTCCATGGCACAAAATTAATGAAGCTTAGTGCTTATAACGGCTAAATATTGGTAATTGTTTTAAGCAATTGTCTTGTAACGTACACATTACCCTACGAATGCAGCCTATCGTATTAATTTCTAGCTGAAAATTCTATTTTTGCGGCGCATAATGGCCCCGTAGCTCAGTTGGATAGAGCAACAGCCTTCTAAGCTGTGGGTCAGGGGTTCGAATCCCTTCGGGGTCACTAAAACTAAGCAATACCTCTGCATTATATAAGTGCTAGAGGTATTGCTTTTTAGTTACAATCATCATTAATCGAGAGCAGTTCCTAAGTAATGATTACACTCGCAATGTATGTCTAATCTGGTATTCTGATATTCCTTGTTCCTGCAATTGTAGCCATCCCAAACATCTCTCCGGCTTGCAATTTTACTGGCTTACCCTTTATAGCTAAAAGAGATAGAGCCAGAGGGCCCATAACGAAAAAAAAGAAAGGCCATGTTAAACCATGTACCAATCCTTTTCTATCCCGGCCTTCTTTATTCGTAATTCCTGAAAGTGCGATATTCTGACCGTCCACTGCTTGAACACCTAAAAACACTGTATTGAGTGTCCCCATACGGCCAACACTCCTTACACGCTTTGTCTGACTTTGTGTAAACACGGGTGCTCCTGCAGCTATTAAAACGTTACCATTAATATCTGTTACCGGTGCTGCTACCATTAGCGGTGGTTCACCACCTTGGTTACTATTCCAATCCGATTTAACACTCACCGTAACCATTGTTCCACCAGCAATGGTAGCCTGTCCGGCTTGTACCTCCAAGTTAAAAATGGCTACAAGAAGCGTAATCAGCAATAAGTTAACACCTAACTTTTTCATAGTTCTTTTTTTTGCAAAGTAAATAAAGTTTTCATATAAATAAATTAAAGTTCACGCACCCTGTCTCACCCTTTTTTTGCAGTAAATAAACCTAAGTCCTAATTTCATTTTCCTTTCCTAATATTGCCCTTTCAAATGAGCGGTAACATACAAATTGAAGATAGTTGGAAATCAGTTTTAGCTGATGAGTTTAAAAAGCCTTATTTCCCCCTTATAAAGCAGTTTATTGTAGAACAAAAAAACGAAGGCAAAAAGGTTTACCCGCCCGGTAACCTTATTTTCAACGCCTTCAATCTTACCCCCTTTAATGAAGTTAAGGTGGTTATCATCGGGCAAGACCCCTACCACGGGGCCGGGCAGGCACATGGCCTTTGCTTTTCAGTGCCCATAGGCATTAAGCCACCACCTTCCTTGGTAAACATCTTTAAAGAAATTAAAAACGACCTTGGCCTTGAGCCACCTAACCACGGCAACCTGGAGAAATGGGCTAAACAGGGTGTGTTATTGCTTAATGCATCGCTAACGGTTAACGCCGGTGAACCAAACTCCCATGCAGGCTGTGGCTGGCATACCTTCACTGATGCAGTCATTCGCAAAATATCCGATGAAAAAGAAGGAATTGTATTTCTGCTTTGGGGCAAGTTTGCTCAGGATAAAGAAGCGCTTATTGACACCTCAAAACACCATGTGCTAAAAGCAGCGCATCCTTCACCCTACTCGGTTGACCGTTTTTACGGCTGCAGGCATTTCTCTAAAACCAACGAGTTACTAAAAAAGCAAGGCAAAAAACCTATCGACTGGAGCTTATAAAAAACAAAAGCCCGCTACACAGCGGGCTTTTGTTTTTATCTTCTAGAAAGGAACATCACCATCATCAGGTGGCGTGTTATTAAAATCATCGGCCTTATGCTTACGCGTAAAGCCCGTGTTACCATCTCCCCCTTCATCTTCCTCATTCATTCTTGAAGGCAACTTCTTAAACTTGCGTTTCTCATCGCCATCCTGAATTTCCATGTAAGAGTCGGAAGCGCCTATCTCATCAAGGTTTTCAAACTTGGCGTAACGGTTAATAAAGCGCGTGCGCACGGTCTTAACCGGGCCGTTACGGTGCTTGGCAATAATTACCTCTGCAATATCCTTAGTGCTTTGTCCGTCCACGTCGGTTTCAATACCGTAGTATTCGCCCCTGTAAAGGAATATTACAATATCCGCGTCCTGTTCAATCGCTCCCGATTCACGTAAGTCAGAAAGAATTGGCTTCTTATCTCCTCCCCTTGTTTCCACCGCGCGCGATAACTGCGAAAGCGCTATTACCGGTATTTCCAATTCCTTGGCTAATCCCTTCAGCGCGCGCGAAATTTGAGAAATCTCCTGTTCGCGGTTACCGCTGTTTTTACCGTCAATGCTACCGCTCATCAACTGCAGGTAGTCAATCACCACCATCGAAATATCGTGCTGTTGTTTCAAGCGGCGGCATTTGCTGCGCAACTCAAACACGTTAATAGCAGGCGTATCATCAATAAAAATGGATGCATTCTTTAAGCTATCAATCTTCGATGTAAGAATCTGGTATTCATACTGCTCCAAATTACCTCTGCGTATTTTCTCGGCAGGTATGTGCGTTTCCATCGAAATTAAACGCTGCACCAACTGGGCATTACTCATTTCTAAGGAGAACACAGCCACAGGTTTTTGATGATCAACCGCTGCATTACGCGCAAGCGCCAAAGTAAAAGCCGTTTTACCCATCGCAGGGCGCGCTGCAAGAATAATTAAGTCCGATTTCTGCCAACCGCCTGTTGCACGGTCAAGGTCAATAAAGCCCGAAGGAACACCGTTCAGGTGGTCGTCGCTGTTGTTCATGCGCACGTCTAACTCTTTCAACTCCGTCATTAAAAGCGACGATATATCTTCTGAGTTCCGCTTCAGGTTATTCTCCGCAATACTGAACAGGCCCTTCTCAGCCTTATCCAGCAATTCAAACACATCCGTAGTATCCTCGTAAGCGTCCTTAATAATTTCTGTTGAGGTAGAAATTAGCTGGCGCTGTATGTACTTTTCAGCCAATATGCGCGCATGGTATTCCGCATTAGCTGCCGAACCCACCTTGTTAGTCAATTGCGCAATGTAAAAAGGGCCGCCTGCTGCTTCCAGTTCACCGCTCTTTTTCAGCTGCTCGGTTACCGTTAGCAGATCAATAGGCACCTGCGCCTGGTATAGGCTGCGTATAGCTTTCCAAATGCGGGCGTGGGCATCAACGTAAAACGCATCTTCTTTCAAAATGTCGATAACCTCGTTTATCGCATTCTGCTCAATCATTACTGCACCCAGCACAGCCTCTTCTAAATCCCGCGCCTGTGGTGGTAACTTACCGTATTCCAGCGAACCGCTCTCGCCGCTTCCCTTCTTTACGAAGGTCTTCTTTAGTATATCAGTTGGTTCTGCCATTTCTCTTTTCTCCTATGATTATTTCTTCACTTCTTTTCTTCAAAAGGGGGACAAAAATTCACTTTGCCGCAATCATTTCACAACCTTAACTTGATTTAATTTTCTAACCGTTCCACCAACAGTTTCACGGCACTTTATCCACATTTTATCGCCTGTTTGAAGTTACACCAAACGCTTTAAACGTTCTGCACCGGCTGTGCAGAACAAACGCTTACGTAGGACAATAAAGTATGTGTTACGCCTTATTTAAAGGCATCAAGGCCTGTTACATCCATACCCGTTATAAGCAGGTGTATGTCATGCGTGCCTTCGTAAGTAATAACCGTTTCCAGGTTCATCAGGTGGCGCATAATAGGGTATTCACCCGTAATGCCCATTCCACCCAGTATCTGGCGGCTTTCGCGTGCAACGTTCAAAGCCATTTCGCAGCTGTTGCGCTTGGCCATGCTTATTTGTGCCGGTGTGGCCTTACCTTCATTCTTTAATGTGCCAAGACGCCAAACCAAAAGCTGGGCTTTGGTTATTTCCGTTATCATTTCTGCCAGTTTCTTTTGCTGTAACTGAAACTGCCCTATTGGCTTACCAAACTGCACACGCTCCTTAGCGTAACGCAAGGCGGTATCGTAACAATCAAGCGCAGCGCCAATGGCCCCCCAGGCAATACCGTAACGGGCAGTGCTTAAACAACCCAGCGGCCCTTTAATACCTTCTACATTAGGCAACAGGTTTTCCTTAGGCACTTTTACATTATTAAACACCAGCTCACCGGTAATAGATACGCGCAAACTCCACTTGTTATGCGTAGTTGGGGTGCTGAAACCTTCCATACCACGCTCTACTATAAGACCCTGTATCTTACCTTTTTCATTCTTGGCCCAAACTACAGCAATATCCGCCAGCGGACTATTGCTAATCCACATTTTAGCGCCATTCAATAAATAGTGGTCGCCTTTATCTTCAAAACGGGTTTCCATACCGGCAGGGTTACTGCCATGGTTAGGCTCGGTTAAACCGAAACAGCCAAACAACTCCCCCTTACCCAGTTTAGGCAGGTATTTTCTCTTTTGCTCCTCGCTGCCATACTTATATATAGGGTACATAACCAACGAGCCCTGAACGGATGCCGTTGAACGTATGCCCGAATCGCAACGCTCCAACTCCTGCATAATAATGCCGTACGATATTTCATCAAGCCCGCCACCGCCGTATTCTGCCGGTATACTTGGGCCAAAGGCACCTATTTCTCCTAATTCCTTTACAATATGCTTAGGGAACTCAGCACGCTGGGCGCAATCTTCAACAATTGGGCTAAGCTTTTGCTTTACGTAGCTACGCACCGTTTCGCGAATAAGCTTGTGCTCATCGGTTAACAAATCGTCAATCAAATAATAGTCGTGTCCCTGGTATAAATCTGAACGCATAAAATTTCAATTTGCAGGGGCGAAAATAAAAGAATTGCGCATAGTGGGGGCTTCATTACCTTAGCGCCAAACATAAACGTATGGGTTTGATAGCAGTAGAGGGCATGCAGTTTTACTCGCACCACGGTTTTTATAAAGAAGAACAGGTGCTGGGCGGCAAGTTTACCGTTGATGTGTACATGACCACCAACCTGCAGGAAGCGGCTGAAACCGACCAACTGAAAAAAACCATAGACTACGAAGAAGTTTACAAGCTTACCAAAGAGGAAATGGAAGGCCGCGCATATTTAATTGAACACGTATGCAAACGCATACTGGACCGTATAAAAGCTGCCCACGCCAACATTACAACGCTTAAAGTGCGCGTAAGCAAGCACAACCCGCCATTAAAGGGCAATGTAGAGCGGGTTTACGTAGAATTGGAAGGATAGGGTTGGTAAATTTCTTTCTTTAGATATATTTGCGCCTCTAATTAATTGGTCGGATGGCCGAGTGGCTAGGCAGAGCTCTGCAAAAGCTCGTACAGCGGTTCGAATCCGCTTCCGACCTCCAGTTAATCAACAAGCCCCTGATAATTCCTAATTTTCAGGGGCTTTGTATTTTGGATATTATATAACTTCTGCGTAAAACCAACTACGGAAGTTCTGCAATACTGGCTGCATAAAACTATAGTATGTCATTCACCCTGCAATTAAATTTAAGTTTGCTCGGTAAAAACATTTAAGGCGAATCTAAAAGAAGCCCCACTACCGAATTGGCTCTCCATCCATATTTTGCCGCCTTGTGCTTCAATAAACTCTTTACAAATAGCAAGGCCTAAACCGGTACCTACTTTGCTGCCGGGCACTTTAAAGTAACGTTCAAAAACGCGTTGCGCGTACTTATCCTCTATACCGGGGCCATAGTCTTTTACTAAAAATTGAATTTGATTTTCCTGTGTCGCAGCAGAAATATCAATCTCACCGGCATCGGCCGAGAAGCGTATTGCATTCGTAAGTAAATTAACCATTACCCACACAGTTTTGTCCAGGTCGGCATTTATATTAGGTAGCTCATAAGGCACTGAAACTTTTAACTTAATATGTTTTTGCTCAGCCAGCGAATTGACTGCTTCAGTTGCCAGAGTAATAATTTTATGAGGAGACACCGAACCAATATTTAGCTGAATATTTCCTGTTTCTATTTGAGTCATATTTAACAGTTCGCCTGTTATTTTCAGCAGACGTTCAGTGTCCTCCATTATACTTTCTACCAACTGTTTTTGGTTTTCATTAAGATTTCCGTTTTGAATGTTCTGTAATAACTGCACGCTCATTTTAATAGCAGATATTGGTGTTTTCAGTTCGTGTGATATGGTAGCTAAAAAGTTGGTTTTAGCAAAATCCAGCTCCTTAAAAGGCGTTACATTATTTAGCACAACAACTTCGCCTATTACAGTTTTTTCATTGATTACCTCTCTGTAATTTTTAGTAAAGTAGCTTTCTTTATTATTAGCGTAAATTTTTAAGTCAACAGACTCATCCTTATTTAAAAGGTTACGTAATAAATCATTTTTAAGAGCAATATCCGGGGCGTATTTTCCAATTACTTCCTGTTTCTTCAACATTAAAAGATTAGCCGCAACTTCGTTAACAAACAATATGCGACGCTTCTCATCCATGCCTATAACGGCGTCCTGCATATCATTTATAATAGCCTCAATGCGGCTCTTTTCAAACATTATTTTCGATAAGTTGCTGTGTTCCCATTTGTCCAACTCCGAGGCCATGTTGTTAAATGCATCCGCTACTTCCCCAAATTCATCGCTGGTGTGAATTTCAATCCTTGTATTGTAATCCTTGTTGGCTATTTTTCTTATTCCCTCTGTCAGGCGAGCAATAGGGTCAGTTATCCATTTAGGAAAATTGATTACGAAAGTAAAACTCAACAAAAAGCTAAGCGTACCTAAAATGGTAATATAGGCAAAAGCGCTTCGTGTTTTTGTAGTAATAACATTGTTCTTGGCTAGTATGGCTGCCATGTTCATCTCTTGTACATTCAGTATTCTGGCCCGCATATCAATTTTCAGTTTTTCACTTTCAGGGGAGGTTTTAAACTCCTCAAAAAGCTTTCGGATCTCCTTAGTAGCTTCCTTTTCACCGGCTTCAGTAATATTATGCTCCTGCATTACCAGGTTCTCCTCAAACAAGCGCTGCGCAGCAACCTTGTCCGGCTGGTCCATGGCCTCAATCATTTTTTTGGTATACTGAAGTGTATTGTAATTATCCTTTAGTATATCCTCCGATTCGGTTGCCAAACGGTTGATATAATAACTGCCTGAACCTGCCAGCAGCATTATAATGGCCAGCAGAAAAATAAGGCCTAATCGTATTTTGATCTTAACGTTCATATTGCATGCTTTTAAGAGAGAATAATTACATCTGTATCACTACTGGATAATTTGTTCAGCAATTGGTTAAAAATACCGGTGCTAAGTATAATTTGAAACAGTTGTAAATGGGGTTTGCCAATGCAAATTGTGGTTATGCCTTTTTCTTCAGCCGTTTGAATTATAGCACTGGAAACACTATGATTTTTTACTTGTAAAACTTCTGCACCCAACTCCGTGGCAAGTTTAAAATTATTAATTAGATGGCGTTGTGCATCCAATGGTATTTTATCGGTGCTTTCTTTGGGCGTTTGTACGTACAACACAAACCACTGGCTGTTATAATAATTAGCAAGGCGGGCAGTTTTGCGAATGATTTTTTTGGCCGTTTCATCATTGGAAGAAATGCAGGCCAGGAAACGTTCCGCCCTTAGTTGCATAGGTTTAGCCACCTCCTTTTCTACCTTCCGTTCCACCTGGCTGGCCACCTCCTTTAATGCAAGTTCACGCAATTGAAGAATGTGTTCCGGTTTAAAAAAGTTAGTGAGTGCCGCCTGTATCTTGTCTTCCCTGTATATTTTACCCTCTCGCAAACGGCTTATCAATTCATCTGCGGTAAGGTCAATGTTTACCACTTCATCAGCCAGGCCAAGTATTTTATCCGGTAAACGCTCGGAAACCTCAATGCCCGTAATCGTTTTTATCTCTTCGTTTAAACTCTCAATGTGTTGAATGTTTACAGCCGATATTACATTGATACCTGCTTCAAGTATCTCCAGCACATCCTGCCAGCGTTTCCCGTTTTTGCTGCCTTCAATATTGGAGTGGGCAAGCTCATCAACTATCACCACTTCGGGCCGCAGGTTTAATATAGCCTGCACATCCATTTCCTCCAGTTCCTTACCCTTATAGAAAAGCCTGCGCCGGGGTATTACGGGCAGGCCTTCTAACAATGCATGGGTTTCGGGGCGATAGTGCGTTTCTATGTAACCTATCTTTACATCAATACCATTTTTAAGTAACGAATGGGCCTCCTGTAACATGCGGTATGTTTTACCTACACCGGCGCTCATGCCAATGTAAACCTTGAATTTACCCAGCCTTGATTTTTTGATAAGCCGGAGAAACTCTTCTGCTGATTTCCGCATTTCTTCCATAACTACTTAAATTGATGTGAAAAAGCATAGGCAAAGCTAAACCCAACAAATGGGTTCAGGGTAGTAACGCTGCCATTTTTCTTTTCGAATATGTCGTCTTTCCTGCTTTGAAATAACCTTCCCTCCATACGTATCATGGCATTGGCAAAAGGTATAACATCTATATTCAGCGAATAGCCGAACGTTTCAAAACCGTTTGGTGAGCTTGTTGCGATAATAACCCCGTTTCGGTCGTTGTAATATTCAAAGCGGGCCGCCAGTGCTAGTTTTTCTATAGGTGTTACACGCGCTATTAACACCGGTGTATACCATACATTGTATTGCTTGCTGCCTTTCGCTTTCTGTTCCGCGCCCGCATCAAAACCAATGGTTATGCCAAATTTATCTACCGGGGTATAAACTGCGTAGAAGTTATGGAAGTAACGCATTTGCCTGGCGCTATCGGGTTTATCAGTTCCAATAAAAGATGAGGAGTTTATTACCAGTTTACCTGACACATTACCCTGCACCTGCCAGCCAAAAGAGGGCAAAGAATTACCACCAACACGTTGTATGCGCTGCCAACCGTTAAGTACCAATACACTTGCCAAAAAACGGCCATTATTGGAATTATAAGTCAGCTTTGCGCCGCTTTCGTAGTACGGGCTGTTATCAGCCAAAATACTGCGACTCATATTCCAGCAATCTTTACCAATAGCGCTTTCAAAACCTATGTGCGCAGCAAAAATTCCCGCGTCCAGCCACAATTGCTTTTTCTTTAGCAGGTTAATACCGGCATTGGCCTCAAATATATTTTTAAGCACACCAGGCTCTGCCGAAAGATTGGCGTTGGCGTAAGTGCCAGCCATAATTGCTACAGCCGCGCGCAACCTCGGTGCATTATAGGCAAGCCTAACAAAAGCATGGTTTACGTTAAACTCATTGTGTCTGTTATGGCTGTAAACAAAAGCCGGGCGATTACCGCTTTGCGGTTGATTGAAGTCATAAATATAATATGCTTCAATATAAGCGCTAAGGTCCAAAGTTCCCTTCCAGGGCTTTGCCTTTTCAGCGCCGGAGCTATCTTCTGCAGTTAAGAGAGCAGCATCATTCCGTAGTGAATCCAACACCTGCTGCCTTAACTCCCTTATCAGGGCTTCCCTTTCCGCAGCAGAAAGACCTTGGGCATAGCCACTGCCTGCCACCGTTATTAATATAAGTATAGTTATTAATATTTTTTTCATTTCCATGTTATTTAATTTCATCCAATGCTACGTTTAAACCCAGCACATTTACTTTTGGAACCCCCAAAAAGCCAAGAAGGGGTTTTACGGTTTGTCTGTTTACTAATTCCACAAGTTTTTCTTCGCTAAGACCACGCACCTTTGCTATCCGCTTTATCTGTATAAGGGCCGCTTCAGGGGAAAGGTCAGGATCAAGTCCGCTGCCCGATGCCGTAACCAATTCAGAAGGGATACTGCTTTTGTTTACCCCGGGATTATGCGCCAAAAAGGTATCTATCCGGTCACTTACAGTTTGTAGATAGTCTGCATTCGTAGGGCCTTTATTACTACCACAGCTTCCCGCAGCATTGTAATCTACTGCCGATGGGCGGCTGTTAAAATAGCGGTCATCTGTAAATTTCTGCCCAACAAGAGCATAGCCAACTACCTTTCCGTTTACGCTTACGGTTTCACCTTTACCATTGTTTGGGGCACCAAACCAGGCAATGCCGCCCACAACTGCGGTGTATATAACACAAAAGAAAAGAAGGCACCAAAAACTTATCAGTAAAGAAGATATAATATTATTTTTCATAATTATTTGTTTTACTGTTGGTCGTTACATAATGATGGCCACCAGCATATCAATTAATTTTATTCCTATAAAAGGAACTATTACGCCGCCAATGCCATAAATGAACAGATTACGGCGCAAAAGCGCACTGGCACCAATAGGCTTGTAAGTTACCCCGCGTAAGGCCAACGGTATAAGCGCGGGTATAATTAATGCATTGAATATTACTGCCGATAGTATGGCGCTTTCCGGCGAATGCAGGCGCATAATATTTAAACCCTGCAAGGCAGGTATGGAAGCGATAAACAGGGCCGGAACAATTGCAAAATATTTGGCCACATCATTAGCTATAGAAAAAGTAGTAAGTGTTCCGCGGGTCATCAGCAATTGCTTACCTATCTCAACCACCTCAATTAATTTGGTGGGGTCGTTATCCAGGTCAACCATGTTACCGGCTTCTTTAGCGGCCTGTGTGCCACTGTTCATAGCCACACCCACGTCGGCCTGCGCAAGCGCCGGTGCATCGTTAGTTCCATCGCCCATCATAGCTACCAGTTTGCCGCTGCCTTGCTCCTGTCGTATATAGTTCATTTTATCCTCAGGCTTTGCCTCGGCAATAAAATCATCTACCCCTGCTTTTTCAGCAATGTATTTAGCTGTTAGCGGGTTATCGCCGGTTACCATTACGGTTTTAACGCCCATTTTGCGCAGGCGTTCAAAGCGTTCCTGTATGCCCGGCTTAATAATATCCTGTAGCTCTATAACCCCAATTACTTTTTCGTTCTCGCTTACTACCAGCGGTGTTCCGCCATTGGTTGAAATGCTTTTCACCTTAGCTTCTGTTTCCGATGGAACAGTATAACCTGCTTTCTCTGATATGCGTTTAATAGCATCAAATGCACCTTTGCGTATACGTTTGCCGCTTGGCATATCAACGCCCGAAGTACGTGTTTCAGCAGTGAATTTTATAAGCGTAGCGCCTTGTACGGAAAGGTTTTTGGCATCCGATGCAGCTAACTCCACTATTGATTTACCTTCAGGGGTATCATCGGCCAATGAACTTAAAGCGCAAACTCTAACGAAGTCGTGGTTTTCTACCCCATCCGAAGGATAGAAGTTGGTAGCCTTACGATTACCAATTGTAATAGTTCCGGTTTTATCCAATAGAAGGGTATCTATATCGCCTGCAGTTTCAACCGCCTTGCCCGATTTGGTAATAACATTTGCGCGCAACGCACGGTCCATTCCTGCAATGCCAATGGCAGATAACAACCCGCCTATTGTTGTTGGTATGAGACAAACGAAAAGAGATATGAAAGCCGCAATGGTGATTGGCGTTTTGGCATACAGTGCAAACGGGTACAGGGTTACACATACAATTACAAACACCATTGTAAAGCCCGCTAACAAAATAGTTAAGGCAATTTCGTTAGGGGTTTTCTGGCGGCTGGCGCCTTCAACCAGGGCAATCATCTTATCCAGGAAACTTTCGCCTGGCGAGGTGGTAACCTCTACTTTTATTCTATCACTTAAAACTTTGGTACCACCCGTTACGCTGCTTTTATCGCCACCTGCTTCGCGTATCACCGGGGCGCTCTCGCCTGTAATGGCACTTTCATCTATAGTAGCTATCCCCTCAATTATCTCGCCATCTGTCGGAATCACATCACCGGCTTCGCAGTAAAAAACATCTCCCTTTTTCAGTAAAGAAGAAACCGTTTCAACAAAATTAATTTCAAATCCAGATTTTTCCTCTGTAACAAGTCGCGCTTTTGTTTCTTCACGCGTTTTACGTAAGGAGTCCGCCTGTGCTTTTCCCCTTGCTTCGGCAATAGCTTCAGCAAAGTTGGCAAATAGTAAGGTAAACAACAGTATTAAAAATACGGCAAGGTTGTAAGCAAAGGAACCCTGGGCATTACTTCCTGAAACAGCAGCGTAAATAGTTACCACCAGCATTATTACAGTTCCAATCTCCACGGTAAACATTACCGGGTTGCGGAACATGGTTTTGGGGTTAAGCTTGGTAAACGAATGCTTGAGGGCTTCTTTTACCAGGGCTTTTTCAAATAAAGATGTATTCTGTTTTTTCATTACTACTTAATTTAAATGTGCATACTGAAATGTTCAGCAATAGGCCCTAAGGCCAGGGCAGGGAAGTAAAGAAGGGCCGTTACAATAACGATAACTGCAAAAATCATCAGGCCAAAAGTGAGGGTATCTGTTTTCAGCGTGCCGGCACTTTCAGGTATGTATTTTTTCTGCGACAATGAACCGGCAATAGCAACAGGGCCTATTATTGGTAAATAGCGGCCAAGTATCAGCACTATACCGGTAGTAATATTCCAGAACGGATTGTTATCGCCCAGCCCCTCGAAGCCGCTGCCGTTGTTGGCGTTGGCAGAAGTAAACTCATACAGCATTTCAGAAAAGCCATGAAAGCCCGGGTTATTTAACCAACCGGTGGCATTGCCGTTAAACCACCAACCCATTGCTGAGTCGTTAGCAGCAAAGTACGCCGCCATGGCTGTGCCCCCCAGTATAAGTATAGGAGACACAAGAGTGGTTAACACTGCAATTTTCATTTCGCGGGCTTCTACTTTTTTGCCCAAAAACTCCGGTGTGCGGCCCACCATCATGCCGGATATAAACACAGCTATAATGATAAAGATGTAGAAGTTCAGAAAGCCTACGCCCACGCCACCATATAAGGCGTTTACCATCATATCAAGCATAAGCAAAGCACCGCTTAACGGCATAAAACTATCGTGCATACCGTTTACCGAACCGTTACTGGTAGCAGTGGTACTTACACCCCATAGGCCGGTAGCTGGTGCGCCCAGCCGTACTTCCTTACCCTCCATACTCCCTGCGGTTTGGCTAATACCCATCGCCGCTATTTCGGGGTTGCCCTGCATTTCACTATAAACAATTGGGGCGCCTATACACAAAAAACCAAGGGTCATAACCCCGAAAATTATCCATGCCAGTTTTTGCTTTTTCAGGTAATACCCTAAAGCAAACACAAAGGCAATGGGAATGATTATTATAGCAATATTTTCTACTGCGTTGGTTACGTAGTTCGGGTTTTCCAATGGGTGGCTACTGTTTACCCCAAAGTACCCGCCACCGTTAGTGCCTACTTGTTTTATGCCTATCATTGCAGCGGCCGGCCCCCGCGAAACCTTTACGGTATCACCCTGCAAGGTCACTATAGTATCTTGCCCTTCTATATTATTAGGTGTTCCGTTAAACGCTAAAACAAGGGCTACAACAAAGGATACCGGCAATAATATTCGCGTGCAGGATTTAAGAAAGTAGTTCCAGAAATTTCCCAGGCCGGTGGCGGTGCGTTCGCGCATGGCGTTAAACACCATTGCGCCCATTGCCAAACCTGTGCCGGCGCTAACAAATTGCATAAACATCAGGCAGAAAATCTGTGAGAAGTAACTTACGCCCGTTTCGCCGCTGTAGTGTTGCAAATTGCAGTTTACTACAAATGATATGGTAGTGTTAAAGGCCAGGTCGGCCGTCATGTCCGGGTTGCCGTCGGGGTTCCAGGGCAACCAGCTTTGATTCATTAATACGAACATGCACCATAGGAACCATAAAGCGTTTACTGTAAGCATAGCCTTTAACTGCTGCTGCCAGGTTTGTTCAACTGTAGGGTTAATACGGCTGAGTTTGAAAAACAGCTTTTCTATAGGGTTAAACAGAAAGTCCAACCAGGTTTTATCGCCGTTATAAACCCGGGCGATGTAACGACCCAGCGGTATAGCTAATAAAACACTTACTAAAAAAATGGCTATAACGCCAAGGATTTGTGCTACCATGGTATCAGAACTTTTCAGGTTTTATCAGTACATATACCAGGTAAGCAAATACCAGTACTGATACAATAAATAATGCAAGCATTTGTGGGGTTTTATATGTTTTCAAAAAAATCAACCGTTTTGTAAAAAAGCGCAAAGCATAAAAAGCCTGCTGCTATTAGTATTACTGTTACCATATCGCTTTACTTTTATTTTATAAATGTTCTGTTCTAATAAACTCCTTGTTATTACCGAACCTGCATCAGGTATGATGCCTCTCATTTAAGCCTGTGTAGCGTTTAACTGTCTGCAATACTCCTTTTTAAAGAGTGCCAGGAATAAACTGCGCGCCTCCTGACTTACGCTTAACGAAACCTCAAGCAGGTGACTTACGGCGTACACAAACACATTTTCAATGGCCATGCGCGAGATGTTGCCGCCCTTGTCCAGTATTTCTCTGGCTACATTGTAGCAGTGCTCTACTTCTTTTTGGTTACCGGAAAGCAATTGTTCTTTAGTGTAAGCGGCCAAATTCTGCACACTAATAAAAAGTTGCTTAATCCAAACATTGGACTGTAGCTGGTATGCAAGTGCAGGAAACTCAGCCTGAATAGTTATTACTGCGTCGTATGAAGTCCTGCTTCCATACTCTTCCATATTCTATGTTTGGCACAGATAAGGCAAAGCAAGTACCTGCATTTAGCAGACCTAAAAAAAGGCTTATAACTAATTGATTTACTGCCTACTGTATTTACCCTTGGGCATGTAAAGAATTGTGGAAAGCAAAAAAGCCTCTCAAAATGATAGAGTTACTGTATCAAATTGATAGCCTAAAGGCGGTATTCTTCAATTTTGCGATAAAGGGTGGCTGTGCCAATGCCAAGCAGGCGGGCTGCCTCGCTTTTATTGCCATTAGTGTAATTCAATACTTTTTGAATATGCAATTTCTCAACGCTGGTTAGGTCGAAAGCTGAAAGAAGTTTACCATCGCTTGAAACTGCCGGCTTTTGCAGTTCCACCGGCAAAGTATCAATCTGTAATTGGGGCCCGGCAGAAAGTATAACGCTCCGCTCAATTACATTTTTCAACTCACGTATGTTGCCATTCCAGGCGTGGTGCTGAAGGGCTTCAATAAACTCCTTGCTTAAAGTTTTAGGAGCCTGATTGGTTTTAGAAGCAAATAACACGGCAAAATGCTTAGCCAGTGGTTCAATATCGCTTAATCGCTCACGCAATGCAGGAAGTTTTAGTTGAAAAGTTGATATGCGATAAAACAGGTCTTCGCGAAAGCGCCCCTCTTGTATTTCATGCTGCAGGTTTCGGTTAGTAGCGGCAATAATGCGTACATTTACCTTAACCGGTTTTGTATCACCTACTTTAATAAACTCTCCCGATTCCAGAACGCGAAGCAATTTTGCTTGCACGTCAGCCGGCATTTCGCCTATTTCATCTAAAAAGATGGTTCCCTCGTTGGCCTCTTCAAACAATCCTTTTTTATCCTTAACAGCTCCTGTAAACGCACCTGCTTTATGACCAAACATTTCACTTTCCAGTAAATCCTTTCCAAAAGCCGAGCAGTTAATAGCTACAAAATTCTTTGAACGCCTAAGGCTGGCATGGTGTATAGCTCGGGCAAAAATTTCCTTGCCTGTTCCCGTTTCACCGGTTAATAATACGGTTGAATCTGTGGGTGCCACTTTACGGGCAAGTTCAGTAACGGCCTGTATTGCCTTAGAATGCCCTGTAATAGACGTAAAAGACTGCGTATTGTCTAACTGCTTTTCAAGGTTTTTTATGCGCGTGTTTAGTTCAGTTTTTTCAATAGCACGATAGATAAGAGGAATAATCCTGTCATTATCATCTCCTTTTATAATGTAGTCAAAAGCCCCGTTTTTAATTGCCTGCACCCCATCAGGTATATTACCGTAGGCAGTTAAAAGAATCACTTCTATTTCCGGGTGTGAAGTCTTTATAGTTTTGGTCAACTCTACCCCATTCCCGTCCGGTAGCTTTACATCGCACAACACAATATCAACACCTGTATGCTCAAGCTTTTTTAAGGCACTGTTGCAATCTCCCACCTGCAAAACATCAAAACCCTCAAGTTTAATAATTCTGCTTAGTAAATTGCGTAGCTTCTCTTCATCGTCAATAATCAATATCGTTTTCACCAACCATTATTTGAAACACGAAGGTAAGAGTTTTACCAACTACCGATTCTTTGCTAAAAGTTTGTTCAAATCTTTATGTCCTCACCAGGTTTGCTAATGCATAAAACATTTAAATTGTTGCTAGTCTCCGGCGATGCAATATCCACGCTGGGACAAGAAGCTACTATTAATTTTTTTTGCAGGTATGGTTTCAGGTATGGTATTTCTTTCAATCCATTGTGTTTTCACTTGAAATGCAAATTGTGCTATTTATTTAATTGCTTGAAAACTACAATATTGATGCATCTAACTGAAAATGAATAAAATAGATACCTGTTCGCTTCCGACCTCCAGTTTAATCACAAGCCCCTGATAATTTATAATTTTCAGGGGCTTAATTTTTGAGGTATGGTTTGAGGTATGGTATTTCAACTAAATCAAATCAACAACTGAATTGTACCAATTGTCATTCTGAGCCTCGTCGAAGACTATACAATAGATAGCAACAATTTATTACGCATCCTGTTCTAAGCTAAGAGCACCTTAAAGAATAGTAAAGATGTTACAAAACAGCGCTTAAACTGCGCGCTAGTTTAATTGATGAAAAAGAAGTAGGTGACAAATTGATTTCTTTTAGCCCCGGCTTCGTTTAACCCGAGGGCAAAAGAGTAAACGCAACAGCAATAATCACATAGTCATATACCGGTTTACTTCTCGTTGCTAATACCTTTAACTATCGGCTGCGGCAACATCGCCTTTATTTCTTTTAGGTCATCTTTAAACATGTTGTTCTCAGCCTTTAATTCCTCTATTGCAAATAGCAATTCTTTGTTATCGCTTTTAAGTTTCGTTAAAAGCTTAAATAACTCCTGAGTGGCCGATATGTTAAGCGTACTTAATGCTTCGTAATCTACTGACCTGAAATCATCCACCTCGCGGCCAAACACAAACACCGGGCCCTCATAGTTCGCAGCTAAACCCTGCACACTAAAACCATCGGGAAAAACCTCACATACTTTAAAGATATCTGTACGTTCATTCAACATCAATTTCACACGGTCTCCGGTTTTAAGAGTGCTACCGCTTAATCTAATCTTGCCGTGTTCAATTACGGTAAACTCATAAATATCGGGCACTACATCCGTTAACTGCGAAATTACCTCGGGGTAAACTTTCTCCAATTCCTGCGCAATTACCTTTTTATAAACCTTGTTGCCTTTGGCAATGGTATCAATAAACTTATAGTCGGTAATTTGAATCTTCATTAAGGTATTTAGGTCCATGGCCGAATTACTTCTGCCTATTACCTTTTTAATACGTGCATCGCTAAAGGCATTAAACTCGGTACCCGCAATACGGTCCGAAGCGTAAATGGAGTAATTATGTGTGCCGTTACTTGTTCCGGTGTTTGCACTACTGTTATACCACGCATAGCCTCCAATATTAGTGCTCTGGTAGCCGTTAACTACCAGTTTAGCCTGCGTTGGTGTAGAAGTTCCTATTCCAACGTTTACCTCATCGCCTAAAACCAAACTGTTGCTTGCTCCAACAACAGCATTATAACCAATAGCCGTTGCATTAGTAATGCCGGTTAAATTCACATCTGCTCCGTAGCCTATAAAAGTGTTGTTATCACCTGAGGAGTTTAAGCCCGCATACATACCTACGCCTACATTGCCGCTTGCGGTTGTTTCATTCTTTAAAGCAAAGTCTCCAACGGCCGTGTTATATACCCCGGTAGTATTACTGGTTAAAGCCTGTTTGCCAATAGCAGTATTATTAGTACCGCTTGTATTTCCATCCAAACAATTATTACCCACGGCAATGTTTGAGCCGCCTGTAGTGCTGCCCAGCGCATTTTGTCCAATTGCCAAATTATCAGTTGCCGAGGTGTTGGCAGCTAAAGAATAATTACCAATGGCAATATTAAGCCCCCCGGTGGTATTTGATTTTAGCGCCTGTTTGCCCAGTGCAATGTTTTGTGAGCCGCTGGTATTTGCATTGCCTGCTTCATCGCCAATAAAAATGTTTACACGGTTTGAACTGGTGCCCTCGCTTGTACCTGTGCCTCCCGCTCCTGAGGTTATACCAAGGTAACTGCTACCTATATATCTAACCGCGCCCGATTCCATTGATGCTGATACCCACTTCCCGTTTCCATTGGCATCACTCTGCAATACGTAACCGCTGGCAGCGCCGTTTGTCATTGCAATATTGGTTGCTAGTAAACTATCTGTTTTAGTAGTACCGTTTACTTCCAGCTTTTTAACCGGCGTGGTAGTGCCTATACCTATATTACCTCCACCATTAAAAATAGCATCATAATTATTAGTGCCTCCGGTAACCGAAGAAACATACAAACCGATATTATTGGCTGAAGTTCCGGTCCATGTTCCGGTTGAAGAAATTTCCACACCAACTTTGGTAATTGCAGCTGTGGAAGAAATAGCATTATTATTAATATATACGGCATCATAAGCAGCGCTTTTTGTACCGTTGCCTGTTACCTGTAATTGGGCTGAAGCATTACCCTGGTTTATACCTACATAACCTGTACTACGCTTAATTACAATTGGCTGACTTTGAAAGCTGCCTGCATCATTATATCTGTTTATAAAAAAGTCAGAGCCTGCATCGCTGCCACTTTCTGCGCCGTTGCTTTTGCCAAAGCTCCACCGTTGTACACCATTACTAAAAGTTGCAATGCTGGCTTCAAACCCCGAGCCGCCGTTATTCAGGTTCAGGTAAGCGTTGGATACTGCGCTTTGTACGTTAATACTTGCAGCTGCATTGCCGGAATAAACATGCAAACGCGCGGTAGGCGAACTGGTTCCAATCCCCAGCCGCACATTGGTATTATCCCAATATAAATTACTGTTAGAGGTAAGCGTGCTGGTGCCGTTCCAATAAGCCACTTGTGTGGCAGCACCGGTGCCGGTTAGTGTATTCAACGAACTTAAGGAAGACCAACTTGCATTTCCGTTGGCATCACTTTTCAGCACATAGCCATTGGCAGCGCCATTGCTCATTTGCAGGTTCACTGCCTGCAGGCTATCCGTTTTTGTAGTGCCTATTACTTCAAATTTTTTGCTTGGTACGGAAGTACCAATACCCACATAACCGCTTTTTAAAATAGTAAAAGCATCACTTCTTAACGAGCTGCTTTGTCCGTTGCCGACATTAAAAATACGGTCGCCGGCATTATAGCCGCTACTATTGTTTGCCGTATACGTTGTTCCATACATCCCCAATTCGGTTTCGGCATACGAGGGCGAACTGTTTGAAACACCAAATACAGCCGCACGTTGACCTGATGCCGTGTTGCCATTGCCGGTTACAAAAGCAGCGGCGCCGGAGGCTGTATTACTTATACCAATGGTAACTGCATACCCTGCTGAACTGGTATTTCCTTGCCCGATAGCAATACCATATATGGCGCTTATAGTGTTATTGGTGCCCGCCGCAAAGCCATAAATGCCCGAATTATTGATGTTATTAAAAGCGCCAAAGGCAGCAGCATCAGATGCCGATACATTGTTGTTATCGCCTACGGCAAAAGCGTTATCCAGGCTTGCTACGTTATTATATCCAAAAGTAACCGAGCCTGCACCTGTAGCCTTGTTGTTATACCCGGCTGCAAAAGAATAATTCCCAACGTTGCTTTCATCCCACTGGGTTCCTGTTACATACCCTGCTCTAAAAGCGGCCTTACGCGGATAGAAGAACATTCTTGTTCCTGCACCGCCTACGGATAGGGTTGTGTCGCTGCCAAATGTTCCTGAATGTAAAAACACACCATTACTTATATGAACTCTTTCTAAAGGCGATGTAATGTTAATTCCAACTTTTGTTCCGCTGTTGTTGTAAAGGTCCGTGCCACTTAAAGTCCAGTAGCTGTCACCCGTGGCGCCGGTACTACCTGTTGCACCCGTACTGCCAGTGGCCCCAGTGGCTCCTGTATTTCCATCTAATCCATTTGCTCCTGTTGCACCGGTTGGGCCGGTGTCACCTTGTGCGCCAGTGGCACCCGTTGCTCCGGTGTTACCTTGCGCTCCTGTTGCACCAGTTGGGCCAGTGTTGCCTTGTGCACCCGTGGCACCGGTACTCCCCGTTGCGCCAGTACTGCCAGTGGCACCTGTCGCTCCTGTATTTCCATTTAATCCATTTGCGCCCGTTACGCCTGTAGCTCCCGTATTACCTTGCGCTCCTGTTGCACCGGTTGGGCCAGTGCTGCCTTGTGCGCCAGTGGCACCGATACTCCCCGTTGCGCCAGTACTGCCAGTGGCACCCGTCGCTCCCGTACTTCCATTTAATCCATTTGCTCCCGCTGCACCTGTAGCTCCGGTATTACCTTGCGCTCCTGTTGCACCGGTTGGGCCTGTGTTGCCTTGTGCACCAGTGGCACCGGTACTCCCCGTTGCACCAGTACTGCCAGTGGCACCTGTGGCTCCCGTATTTCCATTTAATCCATTTGCGCCCGTTACGCCTGTAGCTCCAGTATGACCTTGTGCACCGGTTGCGCCGGTTGCTCCTGTAGGGCCTTGTATTTGTCCTGCGTCTACCCATTGACTACCATCCCATACCCATAAATGCCCGGTATCTTCCGTTAAGTAACCATCACCCGTATTGTTGCCTGCTACAGGTAAATTGGCAGATGTACTTACACTACCTTGTATTTGTACTGATGTTCCGTTTGCTCCGGTAGCACCCGTGCTGCCTTGCGCGCCTGTGCTACCTGTTGCTCCAGTATTACCTTGTGCGCCCGTTGCACCGGTTGGGCCTGTGTTACCTTGTGCACCGGTTGCTCCCTGAGCACCCGTATTGCCTTGTACACCAGTGCTTCCTGTTGCTCCAGTATTTCCATCTAATCCATTCGCGCCTGTTGCGCCCGTATTACCTTGCACTCCTGTTGCACCGGTTGGACCAGTTGGGCCCGCAACACCATTTACTCCATTTGCTCCTGTCGCTCCCGTTGCACCGGTTGGGCCTGTAACACCATTTGCTCCGTTTGCCGCATATAAAGCATAAGGAACACTCATAAGTTGTGATGTTCCCATATCCGAATATGCTGTTCCACCCGCTGGGTCAAACTCTACCTGCAAATATTTAGCCCCAGTACCCCAACTAATACCGGCAAAAGTTCCCTGCATAACAGTTCCCGCCCCTATTATCACTGAAAAAATCCCGAATTGGTTACTGCTTGTTACCTGGGTTTCGCGGTAAACAATAACCCCCGTGGCTGTTGCATCATGAATGGTAAGTCTTACACTTATAGTTTGATTTTGCAATACATTACCTTGGGCATTTCTGGCTACAGCCTGATAATTTATACCCTGCGGAGCCTGACCATTACAAGCAAGTGTAAATAACCAGCACCAAAAGGCTACGGAAATATAGCGGTATATTTTCTTCATAAATTGGCTTTAGCTGAACGTTTAGTTTTAATTGTACTTGAGACAACAAATTTTTGAAATGTTTTTAAAACCGCATTTTCAAAGTAGTTGGTTATATATCGCAAAAGCCGCTAAAATCACCTACTCAGATTCACGAAAACACCTACAGTATACCAGTAACAAGAGCTTTTAACGCTACCCGGTTAATATATCGGCAAACCAAAAACAATTGCTGTAACACAATTAATTTTAGTTGCATATTTGATGTAACACACTTGAAACTGAAAATAGCCTTATGCGCACATTCCATCTTGTAAAAGCATTTACTGAATCGGAACTGAAAGAAGTGGAGAAACTTCTAAATGATGGCAAACGCCAAAATCTTCTATCGCTGTTTCGGTATTTAAGAAAGCGCAGGGAGCAGCCGGAAAAACCAACTGTAAACGATTTGCTTAAGCATGTTTTCAAACAAAAAAGCACAAAGCAAAACGAGTTACAACTACGCAATAAACTTAGCCGCTTAAACGAAATTCTTAGCCGGCACCTGGTTTTAATGGAATTCAAAAATCATACAGAAAGCAACAGGCACCTGCATAACCAATGGCTGATAACGGCATTCAGAGCGCGCAAGGTGCCGTTGGTAAATACGGATATAGACGGCTTTATTAAAACAGCGCAGGAAAGCTTTATGCTTGATGAGGCATTACCCATGCTTCGCCTTAGGGCGCTTATAAACGATAATCCCTTTGATAAGAACATAATCAACCTTAATGAATGGCAAAAACTGGAAGCGCAGCGGTTCCTGTTTCATTACACAGTTGCAGAATCAACCAGGGCTACCTGTTACCAGAACGAAAACAATAGATTACAAAAAGAAGATAGTATTTGGAAAAAATACAAAGCACCCGATTACATATTTAATTTTAATGAACTAAAAATCGATTGGTACTTTCAACTGTTCGAAAATGCAAGGCTCTCCTCTTTATCGCAATCCCCTGCCAGAAGAATACATTTTTTAAAGAAGGCAGAGAAAGCTATAAGTAATGCAACAACTGAGCACATGCTTACACGTGGTGTTCGCGAAAATCTTTTAACCAATATTGCATTAGGTCTAATGGACGAAGGCTTATACGAAGAAGCATTGGAGTATCAGCAAAAACATTTCCAATTAACCATGCAGAAAGGGCTTACTCCATATGCCGTAGCTTATATAAACTACATGGTGAACCTTATGTTTTTAGAAAGATTGGATGAAGTGAAAGCTGCATATCTCGAAAACCGCAAAACAATTGATGAAAGTGATTATGTACTGCCGGCCCGGTTTATGTACGTAACGGCATGCTTGTTTACTAATGAAGAAAGCAAGGCAATTCGTATGCTACATGACATTTCGCCAGTGCTTGAGCACGAAAAGCTAACTATGCGAATCCTTTACCTCACCTCATTTATTATGCGTGGTGAATTAAAACTGGCGCAAACTGAAGTGCAAAATTTAAAGCGCGCCATTGCAGGTTTTAAAAGAGAAGAATACATTAAAGATTTAGAACAAGTAACATTGGTTTTAAGCGATTATGTAACAGCTCTTAAATCAAACGGACAAAAATTAATGCTGAATAAAGCGAAGGCCAGGGTAAAAAAGGCTTTACAGGTGCTTAATAGCGATCCTGTACAATTCATAATTTTAAAATGGGTAATCGAAAAACTGAATAAACATCACGCCAAATAATTTTATATACATAAGTTAATTCCCTTTTTTGAATTGCTCAACACAACTTAACAAACTCCGAATAATTTGCTGAGTTAATCCATGTTCAGTAATTTCTGAAAGCTTCTTTTCCAATATACCATTCATTTCCCTTTTAAGATGTGGGTTGTTTTTCCAAAAGGTGGGATCGGATGTTATTACACTTTTTAGTAGATCACCTGCATAAAAGTCACCTTCAGCAAAGAGATTAGTATTCAGGATTTGCATTGCATTAGGAATTAGCACCTCTAAGAATAGGTTTTGACTTATTAAAATCCTCAAATCTTCAGTAGTGAAACAAGAAATCTCTTTCTTCCTTAGTTCATAGGTCCTCCGAACAAGATAGGACGCATCTGCAGGTGCATTACCCCAATCATTGTTCTCTATATTTTCTATAGTTTTCATTAATCAACTTGCCTCACTCCGCCTAAGTTCTGCCTACCTCACACACAACATACACAGCTTTGCCGTATTTAAAAGTTTGAGAGAAGTGGTACACTGGCGGCCGAATACGCAAGAGTAGGAAAATCTTAAATTCAGTCAATCTTCGATTGGTTCTTAATGAAGATAATTGCCTTGTTAAGTAGAGATTCCATTAATACATTCAAGCGCGTCTTTTTGTCCTCATCTAATATATTCTCAATAAACGACAAAAAGAATTTAATATTCTTAATGTCCATTATGGGATCGCCAGAATAATGTCCATAGCGGTCGATATCATGCTGATTAATTATTATTCCGGAACTCAGTATGCGCCCATAAACATAGAGTGTAAGTTCATCATTGGGATTTAAAATGATGGCCTTTTCAATTGAAATCAGGTTTAGCGTCCATCTGTATGGAATTGGATTCGTCGGCTCTTCATTAATCCATTGATTAAGTTCCAGGGTGATTATTTCCCGTACTAAATTTTCTGGAAGAAATGCACTATATTTCTTTGAAAGAAAAGCTTCAGTATATGCCCAATTTATAAATTCTCTTCTAAATTTTTTATCTTCTAAACCCCACTTATCAATACATTCCTGCATCATTGCTTTCGCTTGAGGTTTTAGGCCTTTACTTCTCGTTTCAAGGTAACAGCAGTACAGTTTAAACCAATTGTTTCCACTAAACTTTTCCAATATAATATTCGTTTATTGCATTTGACATTTACCATACAGCGTAGGCAATTCCTACCCCACAATATACACAGCTTTTGCTGCGGGTAAAAGTTTGTTGGTTTGGTAGAAAAACGTAACAGGGTCAATTATCAGTCCGAGCCCCGTAAAGACCAGACAATGGATAGCACCAATCTATTACCCCTCTCACCTATCATTCCCCGGCTGCACTCAACAATTAAGGGTTACAATAATCACAAAACACAGGTGTTTCAAACTTCTTTTTGTTAGCAGGTGGTTCCTGTGCTTCAAAACCGCATTTAGCGCAACTAAGAATATAATACAAAGGGGTTTTGGTTGGTGAGTTGCAAATTTCGCAGGGTAAGCCCGGCCGCGCATTAGTAATGCTAAATCCCGGGGTATCGCATATGGGGCAGGTGGAGGTCAATTTTTTCACCAGCTTTTCAGTCGCCTTTTCAATCACATCCATCCGCAACGGATTATAATGGGCCCGCATATCCGTTTCAACAAAAGCGCTGCCATTAACGGCTGTAAACTCTAAAAAAACCTTTTGCAGAATGTTCTTATCGGTAATTCCTTTTACTAACCTTAAAGTGTCCCCTTCTGCCGCCCGCAAAATAAGGCCGTGTGAAGGGAACTGCGCTTTGTTAGCAAAACTCATAAGTTCCCCAACGCTTCTTACAATGGTGCCCCCAAAGTTGGTAGAAGAACTAACTTCTCTTGCAAAAACTTCAATATCGTTCTTCTTGTCCATAAAAAAAAGCCATTCATCATCAGCCGGCGTAAAGGGCATTAGCGGATGTGCACCAAAACTTCCTTCACTGGCAACGGCCATATCGCATAAACCCAATTCCAAAGCCATCAGGCATTTTTTTCTGGCTGTGGTTAGCGGGTCGGTCTCCCGCTCAACCTCACCGGTAAAGGTTCCCAGCTTATCAGTATCAAAACCTGAGGGCAGAACACATTTAACGCCGAGGTGCTGCTCCAAGAGCGGGGCCATCACTTTTTCTTTTCCATGCATTGTTGCGATAAGCAACTTACGTCCTCTAAACATTTTCATGTTGCTTATCCTCCACTTGTAATAAAATTTTAACGCTTACTGCACTATTCGCATCAGCCTTTGCCCTCAGTAGATTTATAAAATTTTCATTTGCTTCCTTTATAGCAGTAACCTGCTCTTTAATTTGTTTGTCATCTTCCCCGTGCCTAACCCATTTGCTAAAGGATTCCAGGTTGAGAAAACGCACTGCCCCGCTAAGCACAGCATTTACCAGCTCCTCAACTTTATCATATTCCTTTTCAGGGCCGGCCAGCTTAATTTCAAATGTTTTCTTCATGGCCTTTGTTTTTGGTTAATGTTTTAAAGAGTAAAAGAAAAAACACGATTGTGATAGCGCCATAAAACTGGCTTAGTAAACTATTGCTTACTGTTAATGAAAGGGCCTGGAAGGTTAAGGCCAGGCCCATTGCGATATACGACTTATACATATGTAACTTGCATTTTCGCCACTAACTATTGCCCCTGGCCCAGCGAGTAGGCAGGCTTACCATCGAAGGCGTACAGGTTTTCGGTTTTAATAACATCTACTCCCAGTTTCTCGGCCTCTGTAAGCACTTTAATGATAGTGTTTTTGGTAAAGGCTGAATTTTGCTGTGGCTTAAACCGGCAGCGCCAGTGGTCGGTGCAGAATGTTTCTTCAAAACCTTCAGGCCATACTTTTATACCGCGGTTGGTTATCATAGAAAGTTCAACATTGCAGGGGTCCTGAACTTTTTGAAGCAGGGCCGCAAGTGTTTCCGGGTTTCTTTGCCCGTAGTGCACAAACACATCTACCCCAAGTAACTCTTTCTTTGATGTGGTGCGGCGGCTGTATTTCGGAACCTTTAGTGCTGTGCCTTTAGCATATGATACCGCTTTTAAAACAAGTGGTTTCTTGCCAAGGTTTTCAATTACTGCATCAGCAAATTCTTTAGTGCCTACCTTTTTGCGGCTTATGCCTTCTTTGTAGATATCATAAGTGTGTATGCCATCTTCAATGGTTCGTAACCAGGCGTTTTGCACTTTTTCAGCCACTTCAGTTTGACCTATGTGTGCAAGCATTTGAACGGCACCCTGTAAAAGTCCTGAAGGGTTTGCCATGTTCTGCCCGGCTCTGCGCGGCGCTGAACCGTGTATTGCTTCAAACATCGAACATTCCTCACCTATGTTTGCCGAACCTGCCAGCCCTACCGAACCCGCTATCTGAGCTGCCACGTCCGATAAAACATCTCCGTATAAGTTAGGCATTACTATTACGTCGAAGGCTTCAGGCGTATCAGCCATTTTTGCGGCGCCTATATCAATTATCCAGTGTTCATTTTCAATTTCAGGATACTCAGCGGCAATTTCATCAAACACCTTGTGGAACAAACCGTCTGTTTGTTTCATGATATTGTCTTTTGTAAAGCATGTTACCTTTTTGCGGCCATATTGTTTTGCATATTCAAAAGCGTAGCGCACAATTTTCTCGCATCCCGGCCTGCTTATCAATTTAAGGCATTGTACCACCTCATCTGTTTGCTGGTGCTCAATCCCTGCATACAAGTCTTCTTCGTTCTCCCTTATAATCACTATATCCATTTGCGGGTGCTTGGTTTGCACAAAGGGGTGCAGGCTTACACAGGGCCTAACGTTTGAATACAATCCCAAAAATTTGCGGGTAGTAACATTCAGGCTCTTATAACCGCCACCTTGTGGGGTAGTAATAGGGGCCTTCAAAAAAACCTTGTTTCTTCTTATGGTATCCCATGCCTCGCGGGCTATGCCGGAGGTATTACCGGCCAGGTAAACTTTTTCACCTACTTCAATCTCATCAATCTCAATTTGCGCGCCGGCGGCAAGGATAATACGGAGGGTTGCATCCATAATTTCAGGACCTATACCATCTCCTTTAGCTACAGTAATTCGTGTCATGGTTTTTTGTTTTTGTTATTTAATGGTGCAAACGTGGAAATAATTATTATAATTGTTTATTTATTTTAATAATCGATACCATAAGCTTTACTTATGAATTATACATTAAGGCAATTGCAGATATTCTTAAAAATTACGCAAACACTAAGCGTTACCAAGGCTGCCGAAGAATTGCACTTAACGCAACCTGCGGTTTCGCTGCAATTAAAAAACCTGCAAAATCAATTCGACATTCCGCTTACTGAGGTGGTGGGCCGTAAAGTTTTTATTACCGATTTCGGTCATGAAATAGCAATAGCGGCAGAGAAAATCTTAAACGAAGCCTATGCCATTAACTACCAGGCTAAGGCCTTTGAAGGGCAGATAACAGGGCGGCTTAAAATTTCAGTGGTGTCAACCGGAAAGTATGTAATGCCGTATTTTTTAAGCGATTTTCTCAACAAACATTCCGGCGTTGAGCTAATGATGGATGTAACAAATAAGGCACAGGTTATAAAAAGCCTCGAAGCAAATGAAATAGACTTTGCTTTGGTATCAGTGCTTCCCGCTAAAATTAAAACGGAAACTATATCGCTAATGCAAAACAAACTGTTTATGGTAGCGAACAGAAATTTTAAAGTAAGCGGCCGCTCAAACAACAGAAGCGCATTAAGCAGTCTACCATTAATTTTCCGCGAACCGGGCTCCGCCACAAGAGCAGCTATGGAGAAGTTTATAATTAAAAGCGGATTGACCACTGATAAAAAAATTGAATTAACCTCTAACGAAGCCGTAAAGCAGGCTGTAATAGCGGGCCTTGGATGTTCCATAATGCCGCTGATAGGTATTAAAAACGAATTGATGAATGGCGACCTGCAAATAGTGCCTATTGCAGGCTTACCCATTATTACAACATGGCAGTTAATTTGGTTAAAGCAAAAAAAGTTATCGCCGGTGGCCCAGTTTTACCTCGAAAACCTAAAGAAAACCAAAAGCCAAACTATTAAGCAACGCTTTGATTGGTATGAAAACTACTAATGGTTGAAGAAAGGATATGCCAGAGATTGTCTCAGTGGCAACAGAAAGCTATTTACGCTTACCTTCATTAAGCGAAGAGAATATCAGATGCTCTAAAAACTGTTGTAGACCCTTTGAGTTTTTTTGAGTGCCAAAATCGGTAAGGGCCGGCAGGTTTTGCATAAAGAAGTACTGCAGGTGCGCCATTTCTAAAAGTGTACTGGCCAGGGAGTAGGAGTATTTATAGGAACTGTTGTATTCAGAAAACATTCCTGCTATGCGCGCGCATAGGTCCTTATAAGGCTTAAATAGTTTTAATTGGTTGTCGCTGTTTACTTCCTTGGTAAGGTAAACCTTGTTTACCTCATAAATAACTACATTAAAAAGGGCCTTCTTGTCAAGGTCATCTCCACCAATATTATCAGCCAATTGGTTTGATAGTAGTTCAATTACCTTTCTGATTTTTCGGTCCGCCCCATCCAAATTGTTAACATGGTAAATAACCAGGTATTCCATCCAGGCCCAGTACCATGCTATAATATAAAGCAACAGGCGGTGCTTATTCTCAAAGTAACGGTAAATGGTAGCTTCAGTAGTGCCAATGGCTTCCGCCAGCTTTTTGAATGTAAAGTCTTCAAAACCAAGGGATTCAATCATTTTAATAGCCTCACGTACTATTTTGCGTCCAAGCTCAGTGCCCTCAGGGTCACGCAAATAGAGCCGTTCATTCATCTTAATCCGAAGCTGCAGTTCCATAGTTGTATGAAGCAAAAATAAAAAGATATAATGGCTATCACAAAAAATAATTTAACTTTTTTAAATAATAGTATTACTATTATTTAAAAAAGTAGTTGTAATCTTGCGTTATGATTAGCCAAACCACCCCATTGCAGCGCTTCTTTAAGCTCATTGCCCTTGAGCGTAAGGAAATAACGGCCATTTATTTTTACGCCATAATCAGCGGCCTAATAGCACTTAGCCTTCCGCTGGGCATTCAAAGCATTATCAATCTTCTTTTTGGCGGCGTTATTTCTACTTCACTAATTGTATTAATAGGCGTAGTGGTATTAGGGGTGTTGGCCAACGGCTGGATTCAGATCTTACAAATGCAAGTCAATGAAAATATTCAGCGCCGCATATTCACCCGCTACAGTTTGCAGTTTGCCTACAAACTGCCTCGGCTAGATTTAGCAGGCGTAGATGATTACTACTTACCTGAATTGGTAAACCGTTTTTTTGATACCGCGGCTCTGCAAAAAGGAATATCAAAAGTGTTACTTGATTTTCCCGGTGCAAGCGTTCAAATAATTTTTGGTATAGCCCTGTTGTCCTTTTACAATGCGGCCTTCTTGTTTTTTGGTATAGGCCTGGTGGTGCTCATTGTATTGATTTTGCGTTTCACCTATCCGCAGGGCATAAAAACAAGCTTGGAGGAGTCAAACTATAAGTACGAAGTAGGCTTTTGGTTAGAGGAAGTTGCCCGTACAATTAAAACCATAAAGTTCATGGGGTTAACTGAGTTTCCGTTAACCAAAACCGATAACCTTGTTAGCGGATATCTTGACGCCCGCAAAAGCCACTTCGATATCCTGAAGGTTCAATACTGGAGTTTTGTTGCTTTTAAAGTAATAATAACCGCAGCCTTACTTATAGTGGGCACCTTACTGGTTTTTCAGCAACAGCTTAACCTCGGGCAGTTTATTGCTGCCGAAATTGTAATTCTGGTTTTAATAAACAGCATTGAGAAACTCATTAACAGCCTTGATGTGGTTTATGATATGCTTACTTCACTTGAGAAGGTAAGCAAGCTGTTGGATAAACCACAGGAAAGAACCTCCGGAGTTAGCCTTGAAAGCGATTCAAAAGGAGTTGCAATTTCAGCTAAAGATATTTGGTACAACTATAACGGTCCGCAACACCCCTGGGTTTTAAGCGGCTTAAACTTCGAAATTAAGGCCGGCGAAAAGGTCTGCATTTTTGGTTCAGAAGGTTCAGGCAAATCTACATTGCTTAAGCTGTTTACAGGTGCCTATACCACCTACAAAGGGCAGTTACTTTTTGACAACTATCCTTTAGGTGATTATAACCTTGAATCCGTTCGCCGCCAAATTGGTGTCTATCTGGCATCAGCCGATTTGTTTTCCGGTACGTTAAATGAAAATCTTACGATGGGTAATAACCACATCAGCAGAGAAGATATACTTAAAGTATCTGCCGATGTCGGCTTGCTTCCCTTTATTCAATCGCTTCCTACGGGTTTAGATACCAATATTGATTCAGTGGGCAAAAAACTGCCGCGTAACACAGTAAACAAAATACTTGTTACACGCGCTTTGCTAAACCGGCCACGCCTGCTTTTGCTTGAAGATTGCTGGAGCACACTTGAACTGGAAGAACAGGACGCTTTAATTAAACACCTTACACAAAAAAACAACCCTTACACCCTTGTTGCTGTTACTAATGATGAGGCGTTTGCCCGCCGGTGCGACCGTATTATGCTGCTTGATGAAGGGAAGATAATTGAGTTTGGTCCGTTTGATGAGGTGAGCAAATCACCGGAGTTTCAAAAAATGTTTCGTCGCTTAAGTCTTTAAAACAAAAATATGTGGCTTAGTAAAGATAGTACAACGCTGTTGCAGCAGAATGAACATTTGCATTCCTGGCGCAAAGTGGCCGAAGGAAGTAAGGCCATAAAGCCGGTGCGCGTTCTCGCGGCTATACTGTTCATTATGGTGCTGTTTATGTTTGTTCCCTGGACACAAACCATTTTTGCCCCGGGAGTAATTACTACAAGGTCGCCTGAAGAAAGGCCGCAAGAGATAAACGCCATAATTGCCGGCGGTATTGATAAATGGTACGTGCGTGAGGGCGACCAGGTAAAAAAAGGCGACACTATATTAAAACTGGTAGAGGTAAAAGAAAACTACCTCGACCCGGAATTACTAAAGCGTACGGAAGAGCAAATTAAGGCTAAAGAACAAACCATAGATTTCTACCGCGATAAAGTAGCAACAACGCAACAACAGCTTACAGCACTTATGCAAGCCCGCGACTTGAAATTGCAACAGGCTAAAAACAAAGTGAAGCAGGCTTTGATTTACGTACAGAATGATAGTATGAGCCTGATAGCTGCTGCTACCGAACTTAAAATTGCGCAGGACCAATATAAGCGGCAAAGAGAATTGTATGATGCAGGCTTAAAGTCGTTAACCGAATTAGAACAACGAAAGCAGGCGCTGCAAAATGCAGAGGCAAAAAAGCTTATTGCTGAAAATAAGTTTACGAATGCCGGTAACGATTTACTGAACGCGCAGATTGAAGTGAACCAGTTGGATAGAGAATACAGTGAAAAGATAAGCAAAATAGGTTCGGAGCGCTTTGCAGTGTTAGGCGATATAAGTACGGGCGAGGCCGAAGTGGCCAAACTGAAAAATCAGTTTAGCAACTACGCAATCCGCAGCGGCTTTTATTATGTATTGGCCCCGCAGGATGGACAGATAACCAAAACTATTGCCGCCGGTGTAGGCGAAATAGTTAAGGAAGGCGAAATGCTGGTAATGATTGTGCCGCAAAAGTTCCAATACGCTGTGGAGATGTATGTGCGCCCTTTGGACCTGCCGTTGATTTCTCAAAATCAAAAAGTGCGTTTTCAATTCGATGGCTGGCCATCAATTGTGTTTAGTGGCTGGCCTAATGTTAGCTACGGAACATTTGGCGGTAAGGTGGTAGCAGTGGACAATAACATATCCGTTAATGGCAAGTTCAGAATATTAGTAGCCGAAGACCCTGATGAAATGCCTTGGCCAAAAGTTTTGAAAGTAGGCGGTGGTGCTAAAGGAATAGCGCTGCTAAAAGACGTACCCGTTTGGTATGAGCTATGGCGAAACTTCAATGGTTTTCCACCTGATTTTTACAAAGCCCCTAATGACGGCAACAAAAGCAATACGAAGTAAACTATGAAGAGATTGTATTTAAGTATACTGTTTGCAACGGCTTTGTTGTTTACAAAGGCAAACTCCGATAGTATTAAGATAATATCGGTTGATGAATACATGGCAGCAGTTACACGCTTCCACCCTGTAGCGCGGCAGGCTGATTTGTTACCGCAACAGGCACGCGCTGAATTACGAATAGCCCGTGGTGGATTCGACCCGTTGTTATACTCTGATTATAACAGCAAAACGTTTGACGGCACCAACTACTATTCGTATTTCGAAAATGCGGTTAAAATTCCGGTATGGTACGGTGTAGAAGTAAAGGCAGGCTACGATTTTGCTTATGGCAGTTATATAAACAGCGAGCGCAAATTGCCGGATGGCGGCTTAGGCTACCTTGGTGTTAACGTGCCCTTGGGTGCCAATTTAGTGTTTGATAAAAAGAGGGCGGCTTTAAAGCAGGCGCACTTATTTCAACAGGCCAGCGAACAGGAACGCCTAAGCCAGTTGAACGATTTACTATTGGACGCCCTAAAAGAATATTATGAGTGGAGCTACTACTACCAGGAATATTCCGTTTACCGCGAAGCCGTAAAAATTGCCGAACAACGATTTTGGGCTACACGCCGCGCTGCTGAATTGGGAGATAGGCCTGCTATAGATACAGTAGAAGCCTTAACGCAATTACAAACCCGGCAGTTGCAGTTAGTTGAATCAAGAATGCGCTACCTTAATGCAGGCCTGCAGGTAAGCAATTATTTATGGAAGGAAGACGGGCAGCCCTATACGCTTGATACACTCGTAATACCTGTAATTCCCGACACAGCGTTTTTGAGTAGCACCCTTAACCTTGGAGGGCTTGAAGAACTTTGCGCCGGTTTACGAACAATAAACCCAAGCTTGGCGCTGTACAGTTTAAAACTTAAACAGCTTGATGTAGAAAGGCGTTTAAAAATTGAAAACCTGAAGCCTACATTAAATGTACAATACAATCTGCTGAGCCGCCGCTTTAGTTTTGAGAGTCCCGCCGGCCCTATTTTTAGCAATAACTACAAGTTCGGTTTACAATTTGCCATGCCGCTTTCGTTTATACAGGCGCGGGGCGAGTTGAAATTGGTAAAGCTAAAAATGCAGCAGGCCAATTACATGTTAGATTTAAAAACCCAACAACTTACTAATAAACTAAGAAGTGGGTTTAATGAATTGCTGGCACTGCAACAACAAACCGCCATTTACCTTCGTAGTGTTGAAGGCTATAAGGCATTGTTGGATGGCGAACAAAAACGTCTGGAAAATGGGGAGAGCAGTTTGTTTTTAGTTAACGCCCGCGAAACCCGGTATATAGATGCCCGGATAAAGACAGCCGAACTGCTTACAAAATATTATAAAGCAGAGGCCGGATACAAGTGGGCCGCCGGTAGTGTTAATACTATAAGATAAGGTGAAACATACCAAAAGAAAGGTTCCTCTCGGCTTAGGTAACCTACAATGCAACAATGGCAATTATCAGTCTGATCCCGAAGCTTCGGGATGTCGAAGACTAGACAAGTTAGAGCCTATCTATTACTCCATCTCTTTTACCTGGGCTTGCCCCGCACAAGATACACAGCTCTTGCTATAGTAAAAGTTTGCTGGGTTGTTACTCCGGCCACTAACAAAGGAGGAGAATAATTATCTGCCATTTGCCTCAGTCAAAATCAATTTCCTTCTTAAGAGCACTTATCGTTAATTTAAAACTATCAATAACTATTTCGCCTTTTGCAAAACGATTTCTTGTAGAATATTTTTTACAAGTAACTGAGTCCGCATTTATTTCAACACCAATCCGTTCTTTTTCATCACAGTAACCAAGAAATTTTCTAAAGTTAGACGAGTCTGTAAGATAATAAGTAACTGTTTCCCCGCCATATACTCCCCAATGTCTGGGGTTATAAATTTCTAAATACAAGCCGGGTTGAAGCGTTAAAGAGTTCACATGATTCGAGCGACGGTTTGTGCAACCGCATAAAAGAACCAACAACAAAAACACCAATTGTTTCATGCAATTAACTCTGCTCTTAATGATTTTATAGATCATCTCTACAAAGTTTCCTCTCAGCTAAATCATACTTACCCCGCACAAGATACACAGCTTTGAATAACTATAGGGAGAGCCTCCATTCGCTACAATTTAAAAATAAATGGCTCAGGAAGGATGGCAACCTCCTTTTAAGTTACATTAGTGCAGCCGCACCCAAACCATGGAGCGAAGAATTATGAATAAAACTATTAGTATAAGCAAATTAAATCGTTATAAATATACATATATAGCTATTCTCTGCTTGAACATTTTTTGTCTTGTGCGCAATGCAAGTTTGCCTTTAATCCTTGCAATTAACCTAATTGCCTTGGTTTATGTATTGTGTAATTTTCGAATTTCTAAAATTGAAATAAGCAATTCTTCCGTACAAATACACTGGGAGAATTTTCTTTCAATGAGAAAAACAGTGGTTATAGCACAAAATAATTTGAAAGTAAAGTTGCATCATGTTGTTCTGGCCAAAATGTTTAAAAAGAGCAACGCCCTATCTTTTTACAATGACAGTGAACGAGTAACAACATTAATTTCTGGTTTAGACGGTTGGGAGGATGCTGATTTGGAAGAAGTTGCAAAAGATCTCCATTTAAAGTAAAGCAACCGCTGTTCGTAGTGTTAAGTGCAGCGCCATTTCGAACAGTTGGGCAAATGTCTAATTCTTATAATTTACAACTATAGTCACTGAAAAACTACGGGGATCAAAATAATATTCTATAGTCCCCCACTCACCTTCATATCTATCTAGTCCACTGAGCATTCTTTTTAGTAGTTCATAAGTTTCGAATTGAACTCTTTTTAACGATTTACTTATAAATTCATCTAAAGTTTTATCATCTGTATCTTTACTAACAGAAATAGAGATTAACTGATCCTTATTAAAGTATAATTGTAAATTATACATCTCTCCCTCATCTGGGATGCCTAAAACATTATAGCTTCTGTAAGATAAATTTTCATTGGAAGATTTACAATCATAATTTCTTGCATTAATCTCAGATATACATTGTTGGATACTCTGGCGCGAACATAAAAGAACATCCCCAATCAATAAATTACCATTTGATAATGTGACTTTCATGTTGATTTAAAGGCTTAGCCCTGACTACCACACAATATACACAGCTTTTGCTGTAAGCTAAACTCAAAAAAAACAACTACCTATTTTTCTATGAAATAGAAATGAACAATTTTATCGGTATATTTCTTATTGAATCCAATTTCTATCCGCATGTTTTCAAACTCAGTTTTCTTGAGAGTTTTAGGTTCTGGTTTAAGAAAATATCTAACAATAACTTCGCCCGAACCTTCTTCGCCATTTAAAACTTTAGCATCCTTTAATGAAGGGAAACCATATTGATGCAACAACCTGTTTATTTGATACATTTCAAAGTTATCAGAAGAAGCATGATTTGTTTGATAAAGTAACCTTCTTGCCTCAGAATATTTCTCAGCATACAGTAATTCCAAAAATTGATGTGATTGATTTGCTTCAGAATTATTAGAGCCAGTTGAGCAAGAGAATAAAAAAAGGCAAATAAGGCAAGTCAAAAATCGCCCTTCCCTTATCGACATCATCGTTCTAAACAGTTTATGATATTCATCTTCAAAAACCTATTAGTATTGTTCACCGCGTACATAAAATATACGTGGCGGCATCCCTCCCCGGGGTTCATCCAAAAACAAAACTAACTCCTGACTTACTTTCATAAATTCCTATACTCCCATTCGCCACATAGGCTGCACTTACTCCCCACAAAATACACAGCTTTTGCTGTAGTAAAAGTATTGGGGGTAGGAACACGGCTCTTAACAATGGCAAAAACACTAGTGAATAGGATTATTCTTTGAACTAAAAGGCACAAGCAAAAACCTTGGGCCCGTGGTGTTAGTAAAATATATAGTATCGCTAATTGAATATTGCCAAACACTTTCCTTACCGGTCGAATCAAAAAATGAAATATAATCTGTAGTATCTTCAACCCCAATAAAATCTGTATGAACTTCATAGCTATAATATGGAGGAAAATTTAAAATAGTTCCGTCTGGCTTAAAAGTAACCTTTTCCAGGGGCTTTAGATGCTGATCGCTTATAACTCTATAATCTGCTGGAAAAAGCATTTTATTGACAACCCAATATACGCCTTCATTTGAAAATCTTTTAACCTCGTTTAATATCTTAATGTATCTAACTTTTTGTTTTTTTGATATTACTTCAATCGTGTCATTTATGCGCCTAAAATAAATCATTGTATCCCCGCTAAACAGATCCGAATAATCGTGAACCAAAAGGAAACTCGAATCGCCTTTCATTATCAACCTTATGTCTCCAGATTCATGATTACCATATGAAATATTTATTGAACCCGATTCTTGACTATCCCTTAAAAAATTTAACTCCAAAATACCCCCAAGTTCTTTCCGGCTTTTGAACGGTGATTTACTTTGAGCTAAATCAGTGATAAATCCCTCCTTCACCCAGCCGCCCAAATACATAGAATAATTATCCGCGGCTTCTAAGGAAGTTTCTGCTTTTTTGTTTCGGCACTGCGTTAATAATGCGATTAAAACAAAAAGGAATAAGAGTTTCTTTTGTGCAAAACTGGTTATCATATATAGTCTATCTCGGGTTCGGCTCCGACAACCACCACAAAATACGCAGCTTTTGCTGTAGGTAAAAGTTGCTTGGGTTCGTTGGCTAGGCGACTGAGGGAAAAGGCTGAATTAGACGTTAAGTTGAACTATTTCATGTAATACGACTCAACTATTTTACCGGTATTAATATCCAAGCGGTTGTCATGGGTACCAAAATAATTTCTTCCCCAAAGTTGACCATTCTCTATCCAGATGCTAATATAATGGGCATAAGGAGGCTCTAAGCTATCAGGCGGACGATTAGCCAGCATATCTTCACACTGCCAGATTAATTTGCCGTTTGCGTCAATACAATACAAGTTCCTATTATTTATCTTTTCTCTTTGATCTTGCAACAGCACAAATAGTAAAGTATCGAGTTCTAGTAATTGGTCTATGTTTTCATTAAACTCATAAAGAACTTTACCATCCTTTAAAACTCGATTTTTATAAAACTCTATACCGCTCATAGTTTAAACTATTTAATTTTTACTATTAGCTATTCCGTTCCTACTCGGCCTAGGCTTTGCCTACATCATACAAAATACACAGCTTTACCTGTAGATAAAAATGGCTTGGGTTGCTGCACTGGCCGCTAAAAACAGAACAATGGCAATTGTCAGTCTGAGCTTGTCGAAGACTAGACAATGGCCAGCACCTAACTATCATCCTCCCCTCCCATGCCAAGCCCCTCTTATCCTCAACGGCCCATTACTTGTGAAATATGTAGTAAACCTCATTCGCATCTCCTATAAATAGGTGCAAAAAAAGGGCTTTTCACGCTACATAAAATAAATTTCATATTAAATACAATTCATCTTCTTGGCGATTTTTCCGCCCATCCCAGAAAACCCCTGCTTCATCCCTTTCTTTTGTTCAGAATGAACTTGAAACTATTTTTACATCACATATAACCCCAAAAAAAGATTTATGCAACAAAAAAACTACCCGTTAAAATGGTTTGCAGCACTTGTTATACTGTTTAGTGTTACTACACTTTCGGTTGCTCAAAAAACCTTTAACTATTCACAAGGTCCTAACCATAACGATTGGGCCAACGCTAACAACTGGACTCCTTCCGGCGTACCAACTTCTTCTGATAATGTTATCATTCCCGGAAACCCTTCTTATACAGCAAGGGTATTTAACAACAACATCACCGCTGTATGTAATAACCTAACCGTAACCGGTGGCGACTTTGCCGTGGATGGATTTTTAACTGTAAGCGGAAACGTGGTAATGGGTCCTTCTTCGGGCAACTTCTTCGTATTTAATAATGGAACCAGCCCCGGTGGTGTTTCTATTGATGGCAACGTAACCAACGGTGGCAGCGGCAAAATGGTTCTTATTCAGGACAACAACAACACTAATGCGGGCTACCGCCATTGGGGTTCTATTGTTAATAACGGAACTTTAAATGACCTGGACCTTTCTACCAACGGGTTTACTGTGCAGGGTGGTAACGGTTTGGACTGTTTTTACAGCTATAGCCCATATCCTAACGTGCAGCGCTTTAACCCTGCAACCGCTGGCCCCGGCATTAACTGGAACCACGGCTTCATAAGCTTTACCAACCCATCAGCAATTATGGATAATGGTAAAGGTTATGCCTTCAGGTTAGACGCTCCCGGCACACTAGGCGCTAACTTTGTAAGCACTCCGGGTGCTATCTGGAATTCAGGCTTTATCTCTCCTCCATCACTGCCCGGCCCAAGCGGTTGGGATTTGTTTGCCAACCCATACCCTGGAACTTTGGACTTACAGCAGTTTATAAACTTCAACCCTGTATCATCTGCCTATCTTTTCCATGCTAATGGCCAGTTTTCCGGTACTTGGGGAACTGTAGATGGTGCCGGTGTTACCACAGGTGGTGCATCTATTTACGCTGCTCCGGGCCAGGGCTTCTTTTTACAAAACGGCGGCGCCCCAATTACATTCGGTAATACCATGCTTACCGGTAATGCTTCACAACTCTATAAAACAAATACAGTTTCAAACCTGGTGCGTATTAACTTAAGTAATGGTACTGATTGGAACGATATGGTGGCTTACACCGGTACTGATGCTAATTATGCCGGCTCTGAAGCATTTGCAGCAGCAAGTAACTTAAATGCTTACTTCAGCAAAAACAGCAAATACTACGTTATCAATAACCTTAGTGACATTACTGCCCAAACTGAAATGCCGGTATCGTTTATGGTTAATGCAGCCGGAACATACACCGTGGCGCTTACTGAAAACCAAACTAACGGCCTTTCTGTTTATCTTAAAGATAACCAAACCAACACCTACACTAACCTTAGCAGCGGTTCTGCCAGCATCACCCTGCCTGCTAACACTACTGTAGATGGTCGCTATTCTATCACCTTTAAGGCAGAAGCTACCGGTATTGCCAATACTTTAAGCAATACCAATGTATACATGTTTAATCATGTGCTTTACGTAAACAGAGACAATGCTACCAACGCTTCTGTAGAAGTAACTGACGTTTTAGGTCGCCTGTTGGCCAGGTATAACATTGCCAACACTAATGAAGCCATTGACCTTAGCTACCTGAGCACCTCAGGCTATTTAATGGTAAAAGTTACAGAAGGCAAAAACAGCACTGTAGCTAAAGTGGTAATGAACTAAAACCTTTTATTCAAAAGACATTAAAAACAAAAAACATGAAAAAGAAGTTGCTTCAACTTATCGCCATAGCAGGTTTTATATTTACTACGCAAGCCCTGATTGCACAGGCTCCACCTAGCGGTGGCGGCCAGCCACAAGGCCAACCACCGGCCAGCGGTGCTCCAATTGACGGCGGCGCCAGTTTATTGTTGGTGGGTGCTGCAGGCTATGCCTACAAACGTCTTAAAGCAAAAAAAGGCGAATAACCTTATAACTCTACCCATAAAAACTGCTGTGGAAACACGGCAGTTTTTATTTTAGCCCGATTACAACATGTTTCAATTATTTAAGGACGAAAAAATTGCTGTTCCGGCAAAAATTGTTGCGGTTTACCTATTGTGGAAACTGTTCTATTTTTTTGCTGACCAGGATGGTACCGCTCTTGGCATAGTATGGGATAAGCTCGTACTTTCAATTAGTACTGCCTACGCAAATGCAACCGGTGCAGTGCTGCATATGATTGGTATGCGTGCAAAGGTAGAAACCATTTATGTATACCTTACCGATAGCGGCAAAAGCATTGCTGTGCTTGAGCATTGTTGTGCCATACCTGCCTGCGTTATTTTTGTGGCCTGCATTGCAACTTTTAAAGGCACCCTTACCGAAAAATTGTGGTTTATTCCGCTGGGCCTGGCCGGCATAGTGTTTATTAACCTAACGCGCCTGGTGTTTCTGTGCTGGGTTATGGCCAATCAACCGGCAGCCATGTTTGCCATGCATCACTCAGTAATTACCGTTGGCTTCACCTACGGCTTAATTCTTTTAATGATTATGTGGTGGATGAAACGCCATACGTCCAATGCTTAAAATACCAATCCATTTTTAAGCCTTAAAAACTCTTCGTTTTTTTTACTCCTTCGGCTTGCTCCTTCCTCTTCTTCTATAGATTCATCATAGTAGTCGCACGAACAATAACAAAAACCTACTACTTTCCACAAACTTTTAGTTCTACAAACTTATGGTCCGCCGGAATTCTGAGTACTGTAATTTCAAAGGGCCAGTCCTTCTGGGTATACTGGTGTTTCCCCGCCGAAATTTCCATTTCGCCTTCAAAAATAAAATTTGCGTAAGCATTTTTTGAGGGATCAAAAGAATGTATTACCAGTGATAAATCGTGTGGTATTTGCTCATCGTAGCTTGCTTTATTCTTGCGTCTTAGTTCTATAAAAAATCGTTTACCATAGGTCTGTTTACCGTGGATAACCAGTAAAAACACCTGCTGCGCCCAATCATGGGCAGTTTGAGCCTCGTCTAAAGCCGTTAACCGCAGTTGCATACAAACCTTATGGTCAGGACAACTGAATTCTAATATCCTTTGTTGAATTAGTAACCCCAAAACATTCAAAGGATTTAGTCCTGACGTGGAGCCAATGGGTGGCTTTTTAAAGTTTAGCATGTTGGCGCTGTAGAAATGAGCCGCACTTAATGATACCAGGCTACTGCTCATTCTGCAAAAACCATAAAGATTCGCCTCCTGCCCATTTAAACCAAATACATGTCCATAACCTATAGAGTGTAAATACTCATGGTAAATAGCCTGTGAGGGAAACTCTCTATTGGGTTTCTTCACTATAGGACAAATACTTATCGGAATCTTCTTTCGAAAAAGGAAGACTAAATACCAAAAGGGGAATATAATTTCCGGCACATCCGCGCCACCGGTAAATCCGCCTGTATCATCATTCGAATTAAAATAATCAATAAGAACTATTATCCCTGTAAAGATTTTCCAATCTGGCAGATGTGCACCTGTTACTTCGCGAATAATTAAATCAACCAAATCTTTGTTTCGGAAGTAATTTCCGCCCGGATCATTAATCTCAATTACCGGGAAAATTGTGAAAGGCTTAGGTAAATGCGTTCCAAAAGTGTTAAGCTTACAAAAATGACCAAGGCTAAAAGGGATGTTTTCATCCATAGCATCTCTGGTTTCCTGATCCGATAGCATGGGCACAGGCCCCGGCGAGTTAGGAAATGGCTTAATATTTTTTATATGCACTCTTATTACTGCCAGCATGAAATCTTTTTTTTACTAGTAACGTTATTACAATATATGAAACATTAACATGACCGCCTCCGGGATTCAGAATAATCTCAACTGGCTCTAGCATCCGCTCGGGCTTAACTTATCGAACTCTACTAAGACCACCCCAATTCCACCCAAACTATACAACTTTGATTTAAGTAAAAACATCCTGCATGGGCATCCATAAAATAAAAAAGCCCCTCGCTTTTCTGCTCAGGGCCTTGTATTAATGGGCTTCTTTAAATTACTCGTTTGTAATCAGTAGTTTTTTAGTCAGTATACCGCTCTCCGTTTTTACATTTACAAGCACATAACCTACTTCAGTATTATTAAGCGGGTGGCTGTAAACACTGCTGTTGGTTACCTGTTCGCTGCTTAACTGCTGGCCAAGCACATTGTAAATATTTACAGTGGCTTCTACAGTCTTAAACTTGCTGAAGTCAACATACACACGGTTGGCATTGCTCCATATGTTCAATTTGTTGTTATTAAGGTCTGTTATACCTGTAGCGGTTTTAGCAGTTACTTCAATAGTTTGTTGTTGCCAACTGTTGCATCCATCAGCATTGCTTACGGTTAAGGTAACATTGTAGCTTCCTTCTGTAGCATAATGGTGGGTAACACTTGCCAACTGGCTGTTTGTTCCGTCACCAAAGTTCCATTCTGTGCTGCTGGCGTTTACCGTTGTTGAGGTAAAGCTGATGTCCTCTCCTGTTTCAGCCGTGTTAGCACTTGCAGTCATGGTAGCAGCTATCGGGCTTGCACCTGTTATCTGCAGGTTCTTCACTACAGTGTAGTTATTGGCATCAGTTAGTGTTACGATGTAAACACCAGGTGTAGCGCTAACCGTTACAGGATTGCTTTGGTTTAAGCTGCCGCTGCTTACTACTACACTGTTGCTGTTAGCTACGGTATAGTTCCAGTTGGCAGTGCCCGGTTGCTCTATGCTTATCTGGCCTTGAGCTGCACAGCTGGCGTTAGTGGTGTTTACCTTAGCTGCAGGTGTAAAGTGCAATACAAAGCGGTTCCAGTTGTCGGTGGTGCTTGCTGTAAAGCTGTAGTCACCACTTCTTACATCATGGAAAATATTTAGCTTCTTATCTTCTAAGGTGATGTAGCTGGTAGGGTCAAAGCTTTGTAAGCCGTCAAAGTTCATGCTGTAGTTGCCGTTTACGCCCGGCTCAAAGCCTACGTTTACGGTGCTGGTTTGCGCTATGCTGGTGTTGTAGTTGCGCATTAACCATTCCTGTGGGTTGCTGTTGTAGCTATACAAAGTATGGCGGGTTAAGGCACCCGGCATTTTGAAAGCATCCAGTTGGCCATCGTACTGGCTGGTAGCATCGGTATTAAAGCCTACGGTTGTTTTATCTTTTAAGCCATTAGCGGTATTGGTTACAAACAGCGTCATGGTTTCTGCATTGTTCTGTTGCTGGAAGGTAGTGCTTACGCTCCTGGTGAGGTAGCTTTTCATTATAGGGTAAGCAGGGCTGCCGGTGGTCATTCTTCTTACAAAGAAGGCCTGGAACGGTGCAATAATATCTTCATCAGTATAAGTACCGGCAAAAGGGCCGGTGGCATTCCATACAGCATGTACTACATCGTAACCATTAGGGTTTGGTGCAGTAGTAAGGTCTAGTGTAGCAAGGTAAGGGTTGCTTACCATGGTCCAGCCCGATACGGTAGGTCTTCCCTGTAAGCTGGTGTTGGTCCAGTTGCTGTTGGTGCCTGTTTGCGTATACGACTGATCAATTTGTACGTAACCATTCAATACAAGGGTACCTGCACCTACTTTACGTACGCTATAGCCTTTACCTGCCGCAAGTGGTGTACTTGCCGCTTCTACTTTCCAGCCGGCTACGTTACAGCTCGCGCCATTGCTCTCGTTGTAGCTGTAAACATTACCGTAAAGGCTGTTGTTGGCCAATTGGGTTTCATCGCAGTTGCCCATTGCGGTTACAAAGCCGCCTGAGCCGTTAGCTGAACCTAAGCTGCCCGCCGTTGGGCCCGAAAGAGGGCTGCCGAAGTAGTGGGCATCCTGGTAAGCTGCTGCATCGTATGCACGCTCTGCGGTAACAGGGCCTACTAAAAAGCCGGTAAAGCCGCTGCTGAAATCATCCAGCACTGCTATCTGGCTTGAACTGGTGCTGCGGAAACGTAAGCTTCCCAACACCGTATTCAGCATACCGTTCTGCAATTCAACAGCAGTCATTATTTCAACATATGCGCCCTGAAGTACTGCACCTGCTGAAGAATTTACGCGCAAAGTATTCAACTGCAGTTTACCGCTTATATCCTGCTGATTGATTGTGCCATTCAATACTAAACTGCCATTGGCATTGCCGGTTATTACAGCATTGCCGGAAGTGCCGCCATCCAAGTTGCCGCAAACGCTTAAGCTGTTATTGTTTACGGTAATAGTAGCGCCATCCTGTACAGTTAAGTTACCTACCTGTATAGCCGCTAAACCAATAGTTGGGAATAAGCCGCCTACCGGTGAAGTTGGAATAACAGCATCATGAGAGCAGCTATTAGGCACTATGCCGGTGCTCCAGTTAGCAGGCGATGTCCACTGCGTAGTATTACCTAACCAGGTAGCCGTGCAGCTAAGGGTAGTTTGAGCGCCTACGGATGCTGATGGATTGTAACCTGTAGTAAACTTACGTACACGTATATCGCTTATGCGTAATGTTTGGCCGCTGTTTGGTTGGCAACTACCGCGGAAGTAATTAAGCACAGGGTGCAATACCGAACTTGGTGTAAAAGCAGTGCTTGTATAAACAAGTGTATTGTTTGCCGTGTATTTTACCAATCCGTTTTCAATAGAAACAGCTACCGGGGTACCGGCACTTAAAAAGCCTTGGTCGGGGCTGTAATCAATCGAGCTGCCATTGCTGTTAAAACAGCTTGAGGTAACAACGCCATTGCGGCCCGATGACCAACAGGCATAGTGCGCACCCGTGGTAATATCTATATCACAAAAGCTGCCGCTGCCGCTCATGGAGGTGGCACCGCAGTACGAAGCGCGTGTTCCGCACAAGGTGGAAGGGGCCGTGCCGCCTGTGCCAATTGTTGTTTCAACTATTGCTCCTGCTGAAGGTAAAAAGCCCGCTTTGGCAATTACCTGTGCGCCCTGGTTATCTATGGTGCCGGGGCTAAGCACTAACTCGCCGCCTGTTACAGTTACCGAACTGTTAGTGCCTGTTTTGGCATCCCATTTTAGGGTATTAAGCGCAGCGCCTGAAAAATCATCATATAATATAAAGGTCCCTTCCACATCGCTGGCCGCGCTGGCCGCGCCATTGCCGTAATACATGGTAAGGCTGGTAGTGCCGGCTACGGGCACACTTACCCATATTACAGAATTGCCTGATGTATTCCAGCTTTCAATATAGTAGGTGCAGTTGTTATCCGCCGCATCTCTAAAGCGAAGGTCGGCCCCGTTAGCCTGCATATTGCCATACTGGCCTGCGCTAAGCGTTACCGGTACCTGGTAATAATTGCTTGGTGTAGCGGTAATGCTTATAGGGCGCGAATACGTCCAACCTGTGCAGGCAGGCGCAGTACCGGGGCAGTTGTTAGCGGCAGAGGCCGTATTATCATCACAATCTACCCCTTTGGTAGTAAAGCTATAACCTGCGGGCGCGGTATTACCGTAACAAACGGTAGCCTTACCATTAGTATAGCCATCACCATCCGCATCTATATACAGCAAAGAAGACCTCCATACGGCGCTGTTATTATCATCGCAATCGCCTGACCCGCCTGAAGGCAGGGTGCTGGTCCAACCGGTACCCGGGTTGCCTAAAACTGTTTGTGTACTTACGTAATAGCCGTCATTATCGGCATCAAGGTACCAGGTTATAGCCTGGCCAATAGCCGCTAAACTTTGTTTTGCAAGCCCGCTAACCGTGGTAAATGTTCCTCCTAAATAGGCTGAACTACCGCTTGCAGCTATACTGCTTACTGTGTTATTAAATGGAAAACTCCAGCTTGTTACGTTCTTTGTACTCAAATCAATAGCCGCAGCCCGCGTTCGGCTTAAACCACCCACAGTTAGAAAATTTCCGCCAACATAAAGCGTATTATTGCTTACCGCCAATGCAGTAACTGAAGAATTTGGAAGGGGCATTGAACCTGATAAGCCGCCGGTAGCTTTACTAACCGCAGCCAAACCCAGTGAAGGAAGGCCCCCCATTGTACTAAAAACGCCCCCAAGGTAAACCTCGGAACTGCTAACAGCTATAGCGTTAACAGTATTATTTGCATTCGGGTTCCAACTATAAAGGGTTTTTGTTATAAGATCATAAGCAGCGGCCCGGTTACGCGCAAGGCCTCCAACAGATGCAAATGCGCCGCCAATATATAAGGTAGCTCCATCAAGGGTTAAAGCGTTTACTGTACTACTAACATTAGGGTTCCAGGTGTCAAGTGCGCCGGTAGTGGTAATTACCGCCCCCAGGCGACTACGCGGACCACCGCCTAAAACAGTAAATGCCCCGCCAACATAAAGCGCAGAGCCCGAAAGTACCAGGGCGTTAACTGTAGCATTTGCACCGGGGTTCCAGCTTAAATTAAGGGCGCCCGTGCTTTTGTTTACAACTGCAAGATTACTTCGGGTCGTGCCGCCCACATTGGTAAATAACCCTCCCAAATAAACAGCAGAAGAGCCTACAGCAATGCTGTTTACACTACCGCTACCTACGTTAGGGTTCCAATTGGTTATAGTTCTGGTTGTTAAATCTACAGCAGCCGCTTTGCTGCGAAACTCACCGCCTGAACTGTTGAACATCCCGCCCACATAAACGGTATTGCCATTTACTGCTAAAGCATTTACAGCATTATTAGTATTTAGCGCTGTAGATGTTATTGCAGCGCTATTTATATCAATAGCTGCAAAGTTTAGGCGTGTAGTGCCGGTCGTGCTAAAATTTCCGCCAATATACATGGTACCGCCACTTATAGTAATACATAACACAGTGCCGCTTACTGAAGGAGTCCATCCTGTAGGCGTTCCGCTGGTAGTTAAAGCTGCAATTCCTGGCTTGCTAAATCCGGAAACCGTAGTAAAGCTACCGCCAATATAAACATTACTTCCGTCAACAGCCAAAGAAGATACCGTATTGTTGGTAGCGGGATTCCACGAGGTAACCAAACCGGTAGTAAGATCAATGGCCCCCGCATTTGAGCGCGCAGCGCCTTGTAGTGTTGTAAAATTCCCGCCAACATATAAAGTATTATTGTCATACAACAAACATACTACAATTCCACCGGCATCAGCAGTTAAACTGCTTACCGTTCCCCCGCTTGTAACTACAGCCACGCCTGAGCGGGCATACCCGTTAACCGTAGTAAAAATACCCCCAATGTATAAAGTAGAACCTGACCGCTGTATACTTAAAATATCCGCATCAAAACTAAACTGTGTACCAACGGTTAGGCCGGTTGTAGTACTAATAGCCGCATAGTTTGATACTGCGGTTCCGCCAACCTGGTTAAACGCGCCGCCTACATATATAGTTGTACCATCAAGGTTAAGCGTATTAACATGCCCGGGTATATTGGGATTCCATGTATCTAAACTGCCATTGGCCAATATATGGGCCAAACTTGCGCGGCTTACGCCGCCAATAGCAGTAAATGCACCTCCTATATACCAGCCTCCGCTGCCATCAGATACAACTGCGTAAACCGGGCCATCGGGTTTTAAATAGTTAAAATCAGCAGTATTGGTTGCGGTATTCAATGGCAGGCCATACGCGCCTTTCTGTAGCCCTATGTAGGTAAAGGTTCCTCCCATATACAGGGTATTACCGTCCTTCATTAAGGTATTAACATTACCATTGGTTACAAACCAACTGCTATCTAATACAGTAGTTTGCGCCTGCGTGGCCATGGCAAAAAACAATAAAAACAGTAAAGAATAAAGTTTACTTTTCATTAGTGTGGGTTTGGGTAAGTAATTGATAGTGTGTGGTATATAGTGTTAGAAAAACGCGTGAATATGAATAAATTCCATATACATTTATCACTCTTATTTATGCTTATACATAGCAAGCAATAACATATGTAGAGCGCTGCATTTATTACACAAGTCGTTCATTTACAGCAAATAAAAGTTTGTTTTCATGTGTAATTAAAAGTGTAATAAGGGTGCCATAAATCTTCAATATTCCCATGTATAGAATAGGCCGGGCACCCGGTCGGGCATCTTACTTTTCCTCCTGTTGCAATAACCAATTAAGCTTACTAACTATAGCTGTTTACCTCACCCCAAAATCCTCCCCTCTCCATATTGGAAAGAAGGCGCAGCCTTTGCCTAAGCGGGTGAGGCCATTCTCCTAATTAAAATAACTATAAGTGTAGGTTCTAACAGTTTCAGCTCCGGATATCATAGCCTTCATTTTTATGGTCATTGCAGTAACCCTGCCACGGGTGTCAAAAACATAGCTGTATGTATAAATATCACTCCTCATCAAACCATTACTTTTAATTTCCTTTACTAAATTATGGCTGCGCTTGCCAAAATACCAGTCCAGTCCATCCTGCCGCGTATCTACTATATCAGTGTAGGTGTAACTATTCCTAAGTAAGACATTACCTGCATTTACCACTTCAAACTTGGTTAGGTTGCCGTATTGCCAGGTGGAATTAGCAGTTGTGTTCGGGTCACCGGGCATATTACTCTCCTGAGTAATATGTTTATCACTATCGTACGTTAAAGTGCCGCCTTTATCTCCCTTGGCTCTGTACCCTTGCGCATTAAGCGCAATGTTTTGATAGCCCATAATTTCCACGCTATTAGGCTTGTAATTAAATAGAAAACCAGAGGGCGCTATTGGCACAGAACATCCTGATAGGTAATTATTGGGGGTATAGCTAAATTGCCATTCATCTACTTTCAGCGTCGTTGGTACAAAAAACAGCAAGTCTTTATCATTTGTAGTTTTAATCCTGTAATCAGCCGGTGAGGGGTCATCAGGTTTACAGCCACAGGAGTTAATGGTGGTAATGGCTGCAAGCATTACCAGGTTAAGTAGTAAAGCAAGCGTGCTGCGGTGCAGTATATTTTTCATTCGCTTCATTTTTTCGTTTATATGAATGGTGTATCGTTTATTTTAAAATCTCCACTTCTACCCTGCGGTTTTTGTTGCGGCCTTCTTCGGTATTGTTATCGGCTATTGGTTTGCGCCCGCCCATACCAAAGTAAGTTAGTCGCTCGCGCGGTATGCCCTTGGTATATAAATACTCTGCCACAGCCCTGGCCCGCAGTTCCGATTTAAAACCGCTCATTTCATCGCTGCTGTTATCGCCATGCGCCACAATGCGGGCGCGGGTGTTGCTGTGCAGCTTCAGGTAATTCAGCAGTTCATCAAGCTGGGTGTACGAATCGCTGCTCAAGGTGCTGCCGTTGCCTTCAAAGTGCAGTTTATCAAGCACAAAGCGCGAACCCGCCAACGGTGTTTCAGTATTGGCCGCTTCTTTGCTAAAAGCATTGTTAGGCACGGCCGGCGCAACTGTGGTAACAGACGGCGTTACCGGCGCTTCTGTTTTAGCGGTCTGTGGCTTTTCGTTAATCGCTTGTGGCTTTTGCTCTGCTGCTACAGTTTTAGGTTCTTCTGTTTTTGCAACCGGTGTAGTTACCGGGGCTGCTGCTTGCTTTTGTTCTGCAACCGGCGCTTTTTGCACGGGCTGTTCGTTAGCGGTAGCCTTAGCAACCGGTGTTTCTGTTACAGCAGGCTTGGCTGCAGGCTGCGTGCTTTGCTTTTGCGTTTGCGGCTGCGCGGTTTCAGCAAGCGGTTTTGTTTCGGCCTGCTTTTGCGGCGCTGTGGTTGCTTCCTTTTTTGCAGCAGCTAAAGCCTGTTGCAGTTCATCTACTTTTTGTGCCAGGCTATCTCTGCTTTTTTCTGCCGCTTTATTTGCTTCAAGGGCAGCAAGGCGGTTAGCTAAACTATCGTACTGGCTTTGCGCCGGTGCATTGGCTGCATCGTTTTTGGGCTTATCGCCTTTCTTCATCCATTTATCAAAGCAAACACTCATCATTACCTCGTGCGTGCCGTAAACACCGCTTACCGGAATGTTAACCATTAACGGCACCTGGAAACCATAGGCCAACGTAAATACTTTGGAAATACGCACCCCGGCTGTTATGGGCACCCCGCTGTTAAGGTTGTAGCCCGCCCCCAAAAACACTATGTTTTTATAGTTGGCCATCAATTGCACCCGCAGGTTAAATGCCTTTGCCTGGTCTACCTTTAGCAGCACTAGTGGCTCCAGGTTAAACTTGCCTTTGGCCATGTTTATTTCATAGCTGGCATTTAAAATATAGTTGCGTTTAAAGCCGCTCAACCTGGTTTGGTTGTTGTAAATGCGCGTGTTGCCATCCAGCAGGTTGGGTATGGCAAAGCCCAGGGTAAGTTTTTTCCACTGGTAAGCCAGGCCAATGTTCATATCAAACAGCATGTTAGAGGGCTGGTTAAAGTTAGGGTCGCCCACCAGCTCGGCATCGCGGTTTGCGTTGTAATTAGTGCCATGCTGCAAAAAGCCGGCAGCTACACCTAACGAAAGTCGGTGGTCTTTGCCCAGGTTAATTTTTTGCGCATAATAAAGCTTGGCATCAATAATGCGGCTGGTGCCTGCACTAAAAGCCATTACCTCTAACCCGGTGCCTATGCGGTCGTTCCACAAGCTAAGTTCGCCTATGCCGCCGCCTATGCGCGGGTGGTTGCTTACACCCGACCACTGGTCGCGGAAAAAACCATACACATTGGTGCTGCCGTTGTAGGCCGTAAGCGCAGGATTGGTGGTTAGGCGCGAAAAATACATTTGGGTCTGCATTTCCATAATCTGGGCTGTGGCGGTAAGCGCCAGTAAGCTTGCTATAAGAATTATGCTTATTTTTTGCATCTGTATATGTTTTACTGATATCAGTTTTTTAAAAGCCCTGCGGTTTACTGGTTGTTGGTTAGTGTAATTACTCTTTGGTATTCGTTCTTTTTATCTGTGCCATCAGGTTTTTTGGCTTTATCATTCACTTCAAGATTCACCAAATATTGCCCATTAGGCATTGGCGCGTTTGTATAATAATGCCTGCCATTCCAATACAGCGCACCTTCACCGCAGGCCACAGGGTTGCCATTCATATCTTTTATGCACCAGGTAGCTTTTTCCAAATTGCGGGTACAGCCATCTTTTACCTTCAGTACCGGATTTTGTCCATCGGGTGGGCTAAAGCCCGCCATTATTTCTAAATCGGCTTCTACCGTTACCGAAGCGGTTTTAACACAACCATTGGACTGGGTAGCCGTTACACTAAAAATATCGGACTTAGCCAGTTTAACGTTGGCCGTGGCGGCATTGGCGTTAGTAATTATGTTATCATTTTCAAATGCGGCTTTCCAAAGGAAAGATACACCTGTAATACCGGCAGGTTCTAAAGTGGCAGTCAGGGTAAGTTCATTGCCAATGTAGGGCTCGTTGTTGCTTACAGCGGCATTTACGGTAAATTCAGGGCAGGTGCCGTCTGTTTCATAAGCGCCTAAATCAGGTGCTGTTGCGTCTCTGGTCAAGTCAAGTATATCTTTAGCAGGCACACCCGGGCCGGTAAGGCCTATGCCATTGCATGGGCTGCCCACTTTAAGGCGCGCACCGTCATCGGCTGTTCTATTTATGCCGTCCGGTCCGTCAATATCGTTAGCATCTACAAAATTCGGGTCTATAGCAAATAAATTGCTCTCCGCCCCTGCACCAAGCGCATTGTAGTTGCCTGCATTATACTTGCTTGGCTCCAACTGCAGCAGGTTATTCTTAATGGTGTTGTTACCACTATTAGTGGCGATATCTGAGGCTGCTGCATTGGTAGCAGAGCCTCTCTTATTCTCCCATAGTATATTGTTGCTGATGGTATTTGTACCGCCATCTGTAGATATTCCACCGCCCCCAATTGAAGATGAATTTCTAATGATGGTATTATTGATAATTAAGTTAGTGCCCGAGCTGGTAGATATTCCTCCGGCTGTGAAACCACCGCTGTTACCGCTGATGGTATTGTTTATGATAGTGTTATTCCCCCCATTAGTACATATTCCACCGCCATAGCTATTACTTGAATTGCCAACAATGGTATTGCTACTAATGGTATTGTTTCCGTTTTTGGTAAAAACACCACCACCTGCTGTTTTAGAATAATTTTGCTGAAGGGTATTGTTGCTAATGGTATTGGTGCCTCCATGGGCGTATATTCCACTGCCCGACTCACCATCTATAACAATGTTTCCACCGGGTATGGTTACATCATCACTTCCATCCGCAAAGCCATTCTGAATAATAAAGCCATCCAGGGTGTTTTTATCGGTTAAGTTGCTATTAGCAATTAACACTACATGATATATAAATTCCCCCGGGTTTCCGCCGGCAAGTTCTGCGCTTAGTATGGTAGGGTTAGCGGCAATATTACGGGTGCCGCTGGCGGCATCATAACCACCATACACCTCCAAATTGCTGCGCAGGTGGAAGGTTTTATCGCGGTCTTCGTTAGCGCTAATCTCGGCACCTCCGTCAAAAGGATAATACAAGGCCAGGTAGGTACCTTTAGCCACCATTACCTGGGTAACGTTAGGGCATTGGTGGGCAATTTTAAGGGCATCGGCCAGCTCTTTAATAGCGGTGGCCCAGGTACTGCCATCACCGGAAATGGTTATAGATTTATCTACATATAATACTGAAGAAGGACACAGGTTGGCGGGTTGGGCTACCGTATAGCCCGCTGTGGCTGAGCAGGCTCCTGCAGTAACAGTTACATTATAGTTGCCTGCAACCAGGCCTGTAATATCTTCGGTAGTAGCGTTGTTGCTCCAATTATAAAATAAAGCCGCGTTACCACCAGTAACGGTAAGGTCAATGGCACCATCGTTACCACCAAAGGTAGTTGCGTCGGTTGCATTGGCAGTAAGCGCTATGGGTGTATTTACAGTTATTGTCGCTGAAGCAGTAGCAGAACAGCCGTTACCATCAGTTATTGTAAGGTCATAAACGGTTGACGATGATGGAGACAAACTGCCGGTGGTTTGGCTGCTTCCGCCGCCATTGCTCCAGGCATAAGTAGTAGCTGCCGTACTGCTTAGCGTAAGCGAAGTGCCATCACAAATAATTCCATCATTAGCCGTACCCGAGGTTTCAGTGGCCGTAATAGTTGGTGGGGTTGCGATTGGATATACAGGAAGTGGGTTGTTATCACTAACTGCTGCGCACAGGCCTCCTGTAGTAGTTAAGGTTAATATCACTCCGCTTTGTGCATTGCCTGGTGCCGTGTAGGTAGCATTTAAGTCATTGGCGCTAGGCGTAAAGGTTCCGCCTGCTCCTCCATCGCTCCATATACCTCCGGTAGCTCCGCCGCCCACAGTTCCACTTAAATTGGCTGTGGTTCCGCCCGGGCATATGGTTGCTATGGCCGGGCCTGCATTAGCATACATTATTGGGTTAGTTAATGTATATGGCCCGCTGGAGGTAGTTGAGCAACTGCCAAAAGTTGCTGTAATGTCGGTATAAGTACCGGCGCTTAAGCCGGTAATGGTTAATATGCCTAAGCTGTTGCTGGTTAAATTTGTTGCCGGTTGAGGATTACCATCTTTTGTATAAGTAATGGAGTAAGTGGTGTTATTTAACGCTATAAATGCTATCGTTCCGTCTGAAGCGCCACAGGTAATTGGGTCAGTAGCCAGGCTAAATTGAAATATTGGATTTGGATTTACGGTAAGGGTTTTACTCGCGGTTTGGTTTCCGCAATAAGCACCGGTGGTGGTTAAGGTTAATGTTACTGAAGCCGGTGCGTTGGCCGCTGCTGTGTAGGTAGCATTTAAGTCATTAGCGTTAGGCGTAAAGGTTCCGCCTGCTCCCCCATCGCTCCAGGTACCTCCGCTTGCTCCGCCTGTTACAGTACCACCTAATGGGGCTGTGGTGCTACCCTGGCATATGGCGCTTAAAGCCGGGCCGGCGTTAGCTGTTGCGCTTGCACTTACTGTAACTGTATAGTTTGCCGTGGCAGAGCAATTGCTGGCATTGGTTACCGTAAGCGAATAAGTAGTATTACCGATTAGTGAAAAAGGGTTGCTGGTTTGGCCGTTTCCGCCGCCATTGCTCCAGGCATAAGTGGTAGCAGCCGTACTGCTTAACGTAACAATAGCTAAATCACAAATAATTCCATCGTTATCGGTTGCTCCCGATGTTTCGTTAGCCGTAATGGTTGGAGTTGCAGGTGCAGAAGGCGCTGCATTGATAACAACGTTAGCCGATGGTGAAGACACACAGCCCGATGCATTGGTAACGGTGTAGTTGTAAGTGTTTGCGGCAAGGCCCGATACGGTAGTGCTGGTGGTAGAACCTGCAATGTTTCCCGGGTTTAAGGTCCAGTTACCTGCTGGCAGGCCGCTCAATACCACACTGCCTGTTGCTACAGCGCAGCTAGGTTGAGTAATCTTACCAACTGTTGGTGCAGATGGGGTTACCGGTTGAGCATTTATAACAACGTTAGCCGATGGAGCCGATACACAGCCCGATGCATTGGTAACGGTGTAGTTGTAAGTGTTTGCGGCAAGGCCCGATACGGTAGTGCTGGTGGTAGAACCTGCAATATTTCCCGGGTTCAAGGTCCAGTTACCTGCCGGCAGACCACTCAGTACCACACTGCCTGTTGCTACAGCGCAGGTAGGTTGAGTAATAGTGCCCACTGTTGGCGCTGCCGGTGAAGAAGGCGCTGCATTGATAACAACGTTAGCCGATGGTGAAGACACACAGCCCGATGCATTGGTTACGGTGTAGTTGTAAGTGTTTGCTGCAAGACCCGATACGGTAGTGCTGGTGGTAGAACCCGCAATGTTACCCGGGTTTAAGGTCCAGTTGCCTGCCGGCAGACCGCTCAGTACCACACTGCCTGTTGCTACAGCGCAGCTAGGTTGAGTAATAGTGCCCACTGTTGGCGCAGATGGGGTAACCGGTTGAGCATTTATAACAACGTTAGCCGATGGAGCAGACACACAGCCCGATGCATTAGTAACGGTGTAGTTGTAGGTATTTGCTGCAAGACCAGATACGGTAGTGCTGGTGGTAGAACCTGCAATATTACCCGGGTTCAATGTCCAGTTACCTGCTGGCAGACCGCTTAACACTACACTACCTGTTGCTACAGCGCAGGTAGGTTGAGTAATCGTACCAACTGTTGGTTCAGATGGGGTTACCGGTTGAGCATTGATAACAACGTTAGCAGATGGAGCAGACACACAGCCCGATGCATTGGTTACGGTGTAGTTGTAAGTGTTTGCTGCAAGACCCGATACGGTAGTGCTGGTAGTAGAACCTGCAATGTTTCCCGGGTTCAACGTCCAGTTACCTGCTGGCAGACCACTCAGTACCACACTGCCCGTTGACAAAGCGCATGTAGGTTGAGTAATTGTACCAACTGTTGGTGCTGCCGGTGAAGAAGGGGCTGCATTGATAACAACGTTAGCCGATGGTGAAGACACACAACCCGATGCGTTGGTTACGGTGTAATTGTAGGTGTTGGCGGCAAGGCCCGATACGGTAGTGCTGGTGGTAGAACCTGCAATATTTCCCGGGTTCAATGTCCAGTTACCTGCCGGCAGACCACTCAGTACTACACTGCCTGTTGCTACAGCGCAGCTAGGTTGGGTGATAGTTCCAACTGTTGGCGCTCCCGGTGAAGATGGCGCTGCATTAATTACAACGTTAGCCGATGGAGCCGACACACAGCCCGATGCATTGGTAACGGTGTAATTGTAGGTGTTTGCTGCAAGACCCGATACGGTAGTGCTGGTGGTAGAACCTGCAATATTTCCCGGGTTCAATGTCCAGTTGCCTGCCGGCAGGCCGCTCAGTACTACACTGCCTGTTGCTACAGCGCAGCTAGGTTGGGTGATAGTTCCAACTGTTGGCGCTCCCGGTGAAGATGGCGCTGCATTAATTACAACGTTAGCCGATGGAGCCGACACACAGCCCGATGCATTGGTAACGGTGTAATTGTAGGTGTTTGCTGCAAGACCCGATACGGTAGTGCTGGTGGTAGAACCTGCAATATTTCCCGGGTTCAATGTCCAGTTGCCTGCCGGCAGGCCGCTCAATACCACACTGCCTGTTGCTACAGCGCAGCTAGGTTGAGTAATCGTACCCACTGTTGGCGCAGATGGGGTTACCGGTTGAGCATTGATAACAACGTTAGCCGATGGAGCCGATACACAGCCCGATGCATTGGTAACGGTGTAATTGTAGGTGTTTGCTGCAAGACCCGATACGGTAGTGCTGGTGGTAGAACCTGCAATATTACCCGGGTTCAAGGTCCAGTTACCTGCAGGCAGACCACTCAGTACCACACTGCCCGTTGCTACAGCACAGGTAGGTTGGGTGATAGTTCCAACTGTTGGCGCAGATGGGGTTACCGGTTGAGCATTTATAACAACGTTAGCCGATGGTGAAGACACACAACCCGATGCATTGGTAACGGTGTAGTTATAGGTATTTGCTGCAAGACCCGATACGGTAGTGCTGGTAGTAGAACCTGCAATGTTACCCGGGTTCAATGTCCAGTTACCTGCCGGCAGACCGCTTAACACTACACTACCTGTTGCTACAGCGCAGGTAGGTTGTGTAATCGTACCAACTGTTGGAGCAGATGGGGTTACCGGTTGAGCATTTATAACAACGTTAGCCGATGGTGAAGAAACACAGCCCGATGCATTGGTTACGGTGTAATTGTAGGTGTTTGCTGCAAGACCCGATACCGTAGTGCTGGTGGTAGAACCTGCAATGTTACCCGGGTTCAATGTCCAGTTGCCTGCCGGCAGACCGCTCAGTACCACACTGCCTGTTGCTACAGCGCAGGTAGGTTGGGTAATTGTACCTACTGTTGGAGCTGCCGGTGATGATGGCGCTACATTGATAACAACGTTAGCCGATGGCGAAGACACACAGCCCGATGCATTGGTAACGGTGTAATTGTAGGTGTTTGCTGCAAGGCCCGATACGGTTGTGCTGCTGGTAGAACCTGCAATATTACCCGGGTTCAATGTCCAGTTGCCCGCCGGCAGACCGCTCAGTACCACACTGCCCGTTGACAAAGCGCATGTAGGTTGAGTAATTGTACCAACTGTTGGTGCTGCCGGTGAAGATGGCGCTGGATTGATAACCGCATTAGCTGATGATGCTGAGATACAGCCTGAAGAAGTTAGCGTTACCTTAAAGGTATACGTATTAGCCGCCAAGCCGCTGAAAGTAGCAGTGGCTGTTGAACCCGTTATGGTAGCTCCACCCGGTGTAGCAGTTACCGTCCAGGCTGAAGTTGGCAGGCCGCTTAAGGCGACACTGCCTGTTGATAAAGCACATGTAGGTTGAGTAATTGTACCAACTGTTGGTGCTGCCGGTGAAGATGGCGCTGGATTGATAACCGCATTAGCTGATGATGCTGAGATACAACCAGAAGAAGTTAGCGTTACCTTAAAGGTATACGTATTAGCCGCCAATCCACTGAAAGTAGCAGTGGCTGTTGAACCCGTTATGGTTGCTCCACCCGGTGTAGCAGTTACCGTCCAGGCTGAAGTTGGCAGGCCGCTTAAGGCGACACTGCCTGTTGATAAAGCACATGTAGGTTGAGTAATAGTGCCCACTGTTGGCGCAGATGGGATAGCGTTAACCGTTACGGTTGTAGTAGCCGTTGCTGTACAAGAGTTGGCATCGTTTACAGTTACATTATATGCACCACTCATAGCTATCGTCGCAGATGGACGCGTAGCAGGACTTCCGGTAGCTGTATATGCTCCCCCGGCGCTGCTTGCCCACGAATAACTGTATGCTGCGTTACCTCCACTGGCACTTGAACTTACGCTAATGGTACCTCCGGCGCAAAACGGTCCGGTGTTAGCGGCGGTGGCCGATAAAGGCACATAAGAACAGGTATTGCCGTTAGGCGTTGCACCGCCAGCTACAAAATTGGAGGCGCCGCCGGTTAATGCCATACCCGAAAAGCTTCCCGGGTAAGTACCTTTGGCATCGGTTAAACTGGTAATAGATGTATTGTTAGCGCCATCAGTTCCCTGGTTAAATTTATAGTAAGCCAGCAAATCGCTGCTCAACGTACCACCCAGTTCACAATTGCGTTGGTTGATTATGGCACCATCGCACAAAGCCTTGTTCCATATTCGTACTTCATCTATAGTTCCATTAAAATTTTGTGGATTCCCGGGGCTATTACCAATTGCCAGCGTAGTGGGAGTTGCAGTGCCCGGATTATAAGTAAAGGGGGCCTGCGCCACTCCGTCAATAAACACTTTCGAACCGTTGGTAACACCATAATTAAATACAAAAGCTACATGGTGCCAGTTGTTGTCGTTATACGTGGCGGCTGAGGTAATGCCCGAGCCGTTGCTCCAGTTATGTACATAAACTTTGTTATCTGTAAGGAACAGGCCATAATAGTTTTCCTTAACAACAATACCACGGAATGAGGAACCCGCATTACTTGTTTTAAACCAGGCTTCAATGGTTCCGGAAGTCACATTAAATACAGATGAGTTACTAATAAGTACCTGGTCATCTACGCCGTCAAATTTTAGCGCAGTGGCCGGTACAACAATTGTAGTGGCCGTGTTTGAGCTTTGTGGGGAAGGTGTAAACCAACAAGGGCCATTGGTTTTTTGGTACGCTACTACCCAATAGTAATATTGTGTGCCCGATGCTAAACCCGTGGCGGTAAACGCTACAGTGCTACCTATTGTAGTGGTGGTATCTATTACTGTAAAACCCGCAACAAACGATGTACTGCCTGCTGTAGGAATACCGGCTCCTGATGAAGGTGCCGTTGGAGGGGTTGAGGTTGTACTTCTTAAAAGCGCATAACCAGTTGCCGGATTACTTCCGTTAGTATAGCTAACATTAATAGTAGTTGTTGAACCGGCAATATTGGTAAACGGGCTGAATGCAACAGTGCCGTTGGGTGCAGTGCACAAAGCTACGGAAGGGCTAAACTCCCAAAAATCCTTGTAATAGCCCGCATCATCCACTCCTGTTCCCAGGTAACCTTTAGTGCCTATAGCAAAGGAAGGGAAATCTCTTCTCGGAGTTCCGGGAAAATTAGTTTGTTGCGTCCATGTATCGCCTACAGGGTCATATTGCCAAAAATCGGTGGGATAAGTGCTGAAGCCAATAACGCCTAACCCCAAATATCCCTTACCATTAAGGCCAAAACCGGAAGCCAAAAATCTACCGGTTCCCCCAAAGTTTGCTTTCTGTGTCCATGTATTATTAGAAGGGTCATATTCCCAAAAATCATTATATTCATAACCTATTCCCGCAGAACAGTTCATGCCCGTTCCTATGTAGCCCTTAGCGCCAATGCTGAATCCGACGGCATCTCTGCGTACAGCACCGGTTAAGTCGGCCTTCTGTGTCCATGTATCTGCACCAGGGTCGTATTCATAGAAATCTTTATAGCAATTGCCACTACCAAACCCTGTACCTATATACCCTTTTGTTCCAATGCTAAATCCTACTGCTTCAGAGCGGTTATTTCCCGGCAAATCCGCTTTTTGTGTCCAGGTATTCAGCACAGGGTCGTATTCGTAAAAATCGCTATACCACCCGTTTCCATCCATACCCGTACCTATATAGCCCATGCTACCGATACTAAAACCAACAGCAGAACCTCTTGCGCCGCCACCAAAATTAGCCTTCTGTGTCCAGGTATTATTGGTGGGGTCATATTCCCAAAAATCACCCTGTTCCACACCACCGTCAAATCCTGTTCCAATATACCCCTTGGTACCAATACCAAAGCCAACAGCACCATTTCGTTTAGTGCCGCCCAGGTCAGCCTTCTGTGTCCATTGCGAAAATGCAAGCTGCGTAATGAGCGTAAACAAGATAACCAATAAGAATGGTTGCGTTTTGATTTTTACCCGCATCAGATTTATTTTTAGAGAAGTATTCATTTTACTGAAGTATATTTTTAAAGTGCTTTTAGTTTTCTCATTTCTTCCTCGCTAACTGTGGGCGGCATTTCACCGTTTTTCAGTTTCTGTATTACCAGTTCCGCTACCCTGCCGGCCTGCTCTTTAGTTTTAAAACCCTCATTACCCGGCATACCCGGTATGGATGTCTGGTGGATAAACAACTTACCGTCCATAAGAATATCATAGCAACTGGTATTGTTTGTTGCCGTTATAATGCGGTATGTAAACTTTGCCTGCTTCAAATTTTCATTTGAAGGAAATGAAGGTGTCCCCCCGGCGGATGTTTGTGCAAACAAACCTGAACCCACGCCAATCAGTAGTATTGTAAAAAGTGTTTTAAAAAAAGGGTGTGTTTGTGCGGGTAGAGCTTTAAAATTCATATGAATCTCATTTCAGATACTTAGATTATATGATAGCGCGAAACAGTAAGGAGAATAATGCCAACGGCAAGAAAGCGGCAACAAATGAACAGCCTGATTTCAGGAATAATGGTAGTGTGTGGGTTGACATGTATAGAGGGTTAGGCCCTTACATCACCAAAACTACGGGTATATAAACCCCATGCAAAAAAAAGGGACGGGAGAGTAAAAAGATGGGATGAGTTTGGAGCTTCTCCACGCGTTATAGACATATAAAAACTATTTCATACCTACCCGGCTTCCATTACCGCAAGCAACGCATCGCGCTGGCTTTTAGACACCTGAAACACTTCCTGGCCTATAAGCACATTATCAGTTTGAATTTCAGTAACATGTTCAACATTCACCACAAAACCTCTGTTTATTTTAAAAAACAGCTTATCTCCCAGCCTGGCGTGCATTTCGGCAAGGGTGGAACGCACCATTACCTTTTCATGTTTGCCTAAGTGAAGCGTCACATAATTCTGATCGCTGCTCACATACCGAATATCCTTTAGCACCACCTTTACATAATTGTAACCCGATTTTACCACTATAGATAAATTTGTTTTAGCAAATGCCGCAGGGTCAGCCGCTGCTATTTCAATAGCGGCATACAAACTATCTTTATTAAAGGGCTTCAGCAAGTAAGCATTAGGTTTTACTTCTTTGGCACGTGTAACAGTTACAGCATCGCCAAAGGCAGTCAGAAATATGATACACATATCATAGTTTTCTCTTACGTACTTGGCCAAATCCACGCCATCATGTTGCCCGCCTAAATGTATGTCAAGTAACAAAAGATCAGGTTGTTTATCCTTTAGCAACTCAATTGCGGAGTTATAGTTATAAGCAGTAAAGGCTACCTTATAGCCCAATTTACCCAGTGTAAGTTCAAGCACGTTGGCAATAATCATTTCGTCTTCTACAATTCCTATACTTATTGGATTCATAACATTTCCTTTGGGTTAAATGGTTCAACTGCGCAAAGCCATTACTCCTTGTTTCTGGTGGCGGTGTCTTTAAAGTATAGCGTAAACATAGCACCCGAATTGTATTTGTAAGCAACAGAACCCCCAATTTGTTGCATAAGGCCTTTAACAAGACGTAACCCTAACGTTTTGGCACTTTCAAAATTTATCTCGCCCTTAATGCCCGGCCCATTATCGCGGTAAGTCAGTTGATAGTGTCCTTTCTTTATTTCATCCAACGTAAGTGTTACCTCGGTAGGCCCCTCTTTAGGTATGGCGTATTTATAAGCATTGGTCAGCAGTTCGTTCATCACAAGGCCCAGCGGCACAGCCGTATCAATGTCCAAATTAGCATCTTCTCCTGATAATGTTACGTTAAGCACGCGATGCTTATCACCATACACTTCAGCTATCTGCAGGGCTAAATCATTTGCAAACGATTTAAAAAAGATGCCCGAAAGATTTTCGCGGCTGTACAAGTTGTGGTGAATTAAAGCCACCGAACTAACACGACTCTGCCCCTCTCGGAACACAGCCTTGGCTTTTTCATCGGTAATCTCCTCTGTTTGCAGTTCAAGCAAACCACTAATTACTTGCAAATTATTTTTTACGCGATGGTGAATTTCTTTCAGTAACACTTCGCGTTCTGCCAGGGAGTGCTGAAGGTCCGCCGTGCGTATAGCCACCGTATCCTCCAGTAATTGCTTTGCTTTTTGTAAACTTTTGGTTCTAAATCTGTAAAGTCTGTCAAGTAACAAAACAACCAATCCTATGCATAAGAAATAAAACCACGCTGAGCTATACCAATGAGGTTTCACAACAACAATCATAGGCTGGGAATAGTAAACTCCCTGATAAAGATCCGCAGCTAATACCAGTTGATATTCTCCTTCAGGCAAATGGAACACTTCAATAATGCCATTCCCGGTAAGTTGATTGACCACTGTGTCCTTATTGGTGGTGTTTATAAGCAGATAACGTAATTTAATCGCGTCTTCGCTCCCCCAACATACAACAGAGAACGCTACATTCAGTTTGTTTTCCGCAAAAATTGCAGGAATGTGATTGTAGTTGACCGGAACACCATCCAGCGATGCTTCTATTATTTTAAATGAGGGTTTGGCAATATCGGCAGATTCAAACGCAGGTTTGAAGGTGAGCATACCAATGCCTGACGACCAATGCGGCAAATTATCTTCATCAATATAGCCCGCTGCATCCATGCGGGTCAACATCTTCTTGTTATGCGACTTTAAAGGATACACATTTGTAAGCGAGAGGCCCTGTAATTGCGCCTTTACAATTCCGTTTTCACATTTAAACCACATGTCGCCCTTACTGTCTTCCAGTATGCACTGTACTGCTAATGGGTCTACAACATCGTTTGAGGCAAGCCTGTAAATCCCGCTATCCGTCATCAACAACAGACCTTTATCCGATGTCAGCATATAATCTCCACTTGATGTGGTATGAAAAGACTGAGGCATATACGCAAGGGGCTTATTATCAACATACAGGTCGTACAGGGTATCATTACTTATTTTTTGCATACCTTCTTGACTTAGGCACAAAATGCTGCCGTCTTTTCCTGTAGCTACTGTAATTATATGATTAGACGCAAGGCCATCAGCAGTAGTTAGATGGTAAAGCACATTGTCCTGCACATATATAAGTCCAAAGTCTAAGGTGCCGAACCAAGGCCGGTTCAACCTATCGGCAGCAGCGCTAAGTACTACGCGCATTACCGGGTCGTCTGAATAGTAATAGAAGGTGATGTGCTTTTTATCGTAATAGGCAATACCATAGCTGTAACTGGCCAGCCAGGCAGTGCCATCTGCATTCACCACGCCATCCATAAAATGCCGCAGTGAGGGTACAGGCTTTTCAGCTTCATTCGTAATAAATTCATACCCTTCGCTAGTTTCCTTCCATAGTCCACCGCCATTCAAAAAATACCAGCGGTTGCCTATGTTATCCTTTTTAATAACCTCCGCATTCCTTAAAAATTCAGGTGCATAAAAGTCGCTCACTAATCCTGCGCGTTGTACGCGTGTCATACCTGCATCAGGAGTGCTCACCCATATATTGCCATATGAATCTTTCACAAGCGCATAGGCCAGGTTGCTACTTAGCCCGTTGGTTTCATTAAACACGCAGTAATCGTCGCCAATCTTATAAACCAGTCCGCCTCCGTATAGCGTAAACCACAACACACCATCGCTTTTAATCATGTCAAACACTCTGCCCCCAAAGTGCGGATAGATAGAAATTTGAGTCGTATCAGTAGGCGAAACCCGGTATACGCCATTGTCAAATGTGCCCAACCACATACTGTCGGCATCTTCCACCAGCACAAGAAACTCATCATCATTAAAATATTTCTTGCTGCTTTGCCAATGAGATATGGCCTTACCCTTAACAGTGGTAAGTCCGCTACCTGCAAACCAATATTGGCCATTTTTATCAAGCACTGCACAGCGCACGGTGTTACCCAACAATCCGCAGGCTGTATCAAAGTGTTGTGCGGTTCGCAAACTGCGGTCTAGTTGCAAGGCCCCATTGTTGAATGTATTTATCCAAATATTCTTCCTTCCGTCAACATTAACTTTGCACACATCTAACTCGTGAACATCTACGCCTTTAATAACTGCATCAAAAACCGAATCGTTTCTGATAAGTTGAAATCCGTTAGAGGAAGAAATCCAAATGCCTGTAGAAGGCTCATAAAGCACATGATGGAGAGAAGATACCACGCCCGACTTCCCAGTGTAGATATAATAATTATACCCATCAAACCGAATCAAGCCATCTGCGGCAGCCATCCACATATTCTTTTCGTTATCCTCGGCTATGGCTTCCACACCATCTGTATAAAACCCATGCGCCTTATCAGAATAAACCATATCGAACAAGGCGTTGTCTTTATAATAAAACGGTGAGGCGGGTATCTTTTTCGTAGGTTTTAATTTTTGGCCTGTAAACTTTACATCCAACATCTTGGGCATATTGAATGTGCCAGGTACCTGCTCTATAAACAGCTTTGCTTTCCGTTGATACAACTGCTTTTTTACCCGGGACTCTTTCCGAACGGTGGCTTTGCGCTGATAAACAGTGGATGGTAATTTTTCAGGCTTGCTGATAACCCTGTTTTTTACCCAGGTATAATTTCCAACGGGCTCAAAAGGGATAGTGCCCTGTGCGTAGCCCGTCACGGTAGCGGACAAATAGCACAACATCGACAACAGAAAGTAGATTGAAAGGTTTTTCATGGGCCTTCACCATCAACACTTCAACAAAAACGCACACGTTCATCGCCCGCATACATATTTGCGGAAGCCATCCAATGGTAATTCGAGCTAAACTATTTGATTTATTTATTAAACAGTAAAATTTTAACCAAGCTGGTAGCGAAACTTGTATTTCTAGGGATAAACCTGCAGTCTGTATTAAATAAATCTAATCTATTTGGGTTTAGTAAGGCTGACTAACAAAAAAGGCCCCTTGCTTTACGCTTGGGGCCTTTCGGAAAATGGGTTAGTTCTGTTATTGGTTTGTTATCAATAGCTTTTTAGTAACAACACCTTGCTCGGTCTTTACAGTCAACAATATGTAACCTGCATCCACTTGTTCCACCAATCGGCTATAAACACTCGCCTTATTGAATTGCTCGCTGCTCAATTCCTGTCCCAGCAAATTGTATATAGTTACCGTAGCGTTCACCAACTTCATTTTACTGAAGTCAACAAATACTCGATTAGCATTGCTCCACATTTTAATGTGCGCAGGGCCAACTTCATTCACATCAGTAGCCTGTTTAGCATTAACTTCAATAGTTTGTTGTTGCCAACTGCTGCATCCGTCAGCGTTTGTAACTGTTAACGTAACAGGGTAAGTGCCCGCATTAGCATATTGGTGAACAATGCTTGCTAATTGGCTGCTTGTGCCGTCACCTAAATTCCATTCTGTTGTAGCTGCATTTACGGTAGTTGAGGTAAATACAATGTCCTCTCCTTCCTGTGCTACAGTTGCACTGCTACTCATACTTGCAACAATACCGGCAGAGCCATTTACCTGAATATTTTTAATAACCACATAGTTATTGTTATCAGTCAAAGTAACGGTATAAACACCAGGTGCAGCGCTTACTGTTACAGGGTTGCTTTGGTTAAGCACACCGTTCATTACCACAACGTTTTGGTCATCGGTAATGCTGTAATTCCAATTGGCGGTACCAGCCTGCGTTACAGTTATCTGTCCATCAGCATTGCAACTTGAGTTAACTGTTGCAAACTCTGCCTTAGGTGTAAAGTGCAATACAAAGCGGTTCCAATTATCATTTGCTGCTGCTGTAAAGCTGTAGTCCCCGCTTCTTACATCATGGAAGACATTTAGCTTCTTATCTTCTAAGGTAATGTAGCTGGTAGGATCAAAACTTTGCAATCCATCAAAGCTCATGTTGTAAGTTCCGGTTATTCCCGGCTCAAAGCCAACATTAACTGTACCGGTTTGCGCTATTGATGTATTCATGTTTTTTGAATACCACTGCAGCGGGTCGTTGTTGTAGCTGTAAAGCGTATGGCGATTTAACGCACCACTTAGTTTTACGCCGTCCAACTGGCTATCAAATTGCGTTGTTGCATCTGCGCTAAAGCCTACAGTTGTTTTATCCTTTAAGCCGTTTGCTGTGTTGGTTACATACAGTGTTACAGTTTCGCTGTTGTTTAATGCCTGGAACTGCTGCGGATTCTTGGTTCGGTTAGAAGCATTAATTGTAAACGGCATTGGGCCGCCTGCACTGCTTCTTCTTACAAAGAAAGCCTGGAACGGTGCTATTACCGTTTCGCTGGTATAGGTTCCTGCAAACGGGCCGGTAGCGTTCCAAACAGCGTATTGAGCATCGTAACCTGCAGGTACAGCTGCAGTGCTTAGGTCAAGCGTTGCCAAATAAGGGTTACTTACCATGGTCCAACCTGCTAAGGTTGGCCTGCCCTGCAAGCTAACATTAGCCCAGCCACCGTTTGTACCATTTTGGGTATAAGAAGATGCCAGGTTAGGCGCACCACTTAGCGTAAGTGTTCCTGCACCTACCTTGCGAACGCTATAACCTTTACCTGCCGAAAGCGGGCTTGATGCTGCCTCAACCTTCCAACCGCCAACATTACAGCTTGCGCCATTGCTTTCGTCGTAGCTATACACGTTACCGTAAAGCGAGCCTGAACCAAGCGTGGTTTCATCGCAGTTAGCTGTAGCGGTTACAAAGCCACCGCTGCTATTGGCAGAACCTAAGTTACCTGCTATAGTTCCTGCTACAGGGCTACCGAAGTAATGCGCATCCTGGTAGGCTGCTGCGTCATAGTAACGCTGTGCACTCACAGGCCCAACTATTGTTCCCGTATAACCACTGCTGAAGTTATCTATTATAGCAATCTGCGTTGAACTGGTGCTGCGGAAACGAAGTGTTGCACCGCTGGTAGTAAAGATTCCGTTTTGTAAATCAAGTTCAGTAAACACATCAAACACACTGCCTGCCTGTAATGCAGCACCAGCCGCATTGTTCAAACGAATGCTATTGAACTCCGTTCTGCCGCTAAGTGTTTGAAGAGATGTGCCGTTCAATACCAATTCTGCATTACCTATAACCTGAGATGGAACACCAATTCCACCTACCCAATTACCGCATACAGTTAGATTGGCATCTAAAGTAATTGAAGCGCCTGCACTCAGTTGAACGTTTCCGGCCGTTACAGGGGCTGTTACAACAGGGTCATTTGCCGTATTCGGAATTACCACATCCTGGCAACCTACCGGCACACCAATACTCCAGTTACCTGCCAAACTCCAATCGTTGTTTATAGCTCCGGTCCACGTGTTAACACCGCAAGCTACATCAGCGCCGTTACAATCTTCATCAATACCGTTACCGCAAATTTCCGCAGCACCCGGGTGAATGGATGCATTATTATCATTACAGTCTGTATTGTTTAAAACATAACCTGCCTGTGGAGCGCAAAGCAATGTATCATGCAAGGCATCACCGTACGAATCATTATCTGCATCGGCAAAATACAGCGTGGCATTATTGGTAATGCTAACAGTATCGCGCACTGTTGGGCAAGTACCGTTAGTAATAGTCCACACAAACTTATTTACGCCCTGTGCAGTTGATGTAAACGAGGTATGCGCATTATTAGCATTAGCAAATGTTGCTCCTCCTTGTAATACACTCCATGTGCCCGTACCAAATTGGGCTGTTTGTGCTTCTAAAGTATCGGTCAGGCAGCTCACTTTATCATTACCCGCAAAAGCCAATGGCGAACCAACAACAGTTACAGTGAAGGAAGCGGTTTGCGTATTGCCTGCCTTATCTTTAGCAGTGTAAGTAACGGTTGTCGTTCCCGGTGCAAAGGCATCACCGCTATGGTGGTTGCTATAAAGAGTATCAACCGAACAGTTATCGCTGGCAGATGGTGCAGTCCAGGTAATAATTGCCGGACAAACCCCATTGCTTGCAACATAGTTAATGTTAGAAGGCACATTAAAGATTAGCGGCGCAGTATTATCAGGTATTGAACCTATTGTTGCAGCAGCTATACCCGTATTACCTGCGTTATCGTAAACGGTAACACTGTAATTGCCAGTGGTCCCCGTAATGGTTGAATCAGAACCGCCGTTGCTCCAAACATAAATGTAAGGAGGCAAGCCATCCGTAACATGTAAGGTTAATACGCCATTGCTATCACCAATACAGCTTTCAGGTGTAACGGTAAAGTTAAACTTCAAGGCACCCAATTCAACGTATGCATAGTTATCATCATACAGGTATTCAATAGGGTTGGTGTTTTTGATATAACCAAAGATGTACGTATTCGGGTCAAGCACCGTCCAGTTAAAGGTAAAGGTGCTGCTTCCGTTGTGCGGTACGTTATAACCATTAAGGCTATAAATCTGAATAGTGTCGCCGTTGTTATCTACATAAGCAAAGCTTAAGTCTGTAACGCCTGTGGTATCACCATCATTAGCAACAGTAACCGTAAAGCTTATGTTTTGCCCAAGTGTTGGCGTGCTGTCGCTCGGTTGAATCTGCGTAAAATGCAGGTTAGGGTTCTGTCCTACTATTATTGCACGTGTGGCTTCGTTATTACTTTCATTGCTTTCCGTAATTTCTGAAGATGCATCAACAATAGCGCGCAGTATATGCACCCCTACAATAGAAGAACTCCAGCTTGAAGGAACATGCACTGTATTGTAACCGCCGTTAACCAGGCCAGGCGCACGTACAGTAGCTACTACGCTGTTATCAGCAATCAACCTAACGTTTAATGAGTCAACAACATTGCTTAATCCTACGTTCTCGTAAGTAACATCAACTGTTATTGGCTGATTTGGTTCAGGGTTTAGTAACGAAGGCGCAATGTATTGGCTTAACACCCTGTAGTCCGGCAAATTGGTAACTACAAAGGTTACTATAAATACATTGTTGCTTTCATTGCACTCTGTATAATCATTATTCGGGTCAACCGTCATACGCACAGTGTAAGTGCCTACCGAAGGCGGCGCAAATAGATTATTCAAAGAGTTACCGTAAGGACATGAACAGGTACGGCCTACATTGGTAGTATGTCCATCTCCCCAGTAATTGAAACCGGCAGGTAAGCCCGGACCGGACACCTCGTATTTCACGGTAACATCCGAAGCTTTGTAATCTCCATTGTTATACAGGCTTACTCCAAATTTGAATGGCACACCAATAACATGATTGTATGACCAAAAGCCTTGGCCGTAACAATCAGCACCTAACGAAAACTCATGGCACAGGCTTGTGCTGTTATTGTTATTGCCTTCGTTGCTTTCAACAACAGTGTTGGTGTTATCGGCAGTAACAACTAAATTACCCGAAGGTGAAGGTGTAGGAACTGTTTTGGTAACAATTGCTGAAGCGCCAGATGCCAGGGTTCCTGTATAAGTGCTTGTGTAATGAACACCGCCTACAAAGAAATCAACCACAAAAGGAGCTGAAGTTGCAAGGCTGCCATTGTTTACAATAGTAGCGCTAACGTCAATTGTACCGCTGCTTAAAGGGTTAACAGGGCTAACCTGGAATGCTCCACAGCCCGCCACAACTAAGTCAGGCTGGTAAACAGGGCATGAAGGAATACCTGCTCCGTTCACAATATCGTTATCCCCTTCGTCGTGTTCAGCAATTGCGTTGGTGTAATCAACATAAAAATGCAGGTTGTAGTTACCCGTTTGCAAAAACTGGTGGTTCATTGTTACATCTACATAACCCTGCGGACTCACGCTTCCAATAGTTTGCGTAAGTGTGGCTTCCAACACGTTTGACGGATTATAAATCTCTAAACGAACCTGCGAGCCTGCAGGCGCAGTAATCCCGCCTGTATTGTAAACACGATAATAGAATGAAGAACTGCTACACGGACTCTGAATGCTGAAACTATATACTGAAGGCACCAGGTTTATCCAGGCCGGTAATACATGTATAGTAACACACTGCGTATTATTCTCATTGGACTCAACAACCTGATTGTTTACATCAGCTGAAGCACAGATATTATAACTACCCTGCGTAGGGAAGTTGATGGTGCCCATGTTTACAAACTGCGATTGGCCGCTGTTTAACGGCGAAATAGCAGTTGATGAACCCGAAGGCGTTCCACCATTAGTACTCCAGTTTGCCACTGTAGAAACCAATACGTTACCACAACCTACATTGCTAACGGTATAGTTAGCCGTAATGCTCTGGCCTTCCAAAATGGTGGTAGAGCTAACATTCAGGTTATTGATAGTTAAGTCAGGCACACATGGTGGCGTTAATAACACAAAAGGCGCTGTTGTATCTCCGTCCAAAGTATAATCGGTAATATGTGCCTGCACATTGTACAAGCCCGGTGTTACCGGTGCAAGGAAGGAAATACAGTAATCGCCATTGCTATTGGTATAACCGCTGTAAGTTGCTCCTGTTGAAGGAACGGTAATAGTTACAGTAGCGCCCGCAGTAGATGGATTTTGCAGCTGAACGGCAGTGTTTACATATTGCGCATGGCCGCAAACAGTTAACCAGTTATTGGCAACTGCATATGAGTTAAGCGGATTAACATTTGCCGTAATTTGAATTTTACCCGGCAGTATGAAATTGCCGTTTACAAACGGACGGATAGCCTGGTTATCCAACTCGTTCGGCTCATTAATTATATTACTGTAATCAATAAACACTTGCATCGGGTTCCAGCTTGGAGTAGAAGGTGTAATGATATTCCAGCAAACCGTAGTTTGTGAATGTGCAGCCAGGAATGGTACTGTAACATCGGGATAAACAGCAAGCGTATCATACTGGTTGCGCAAATGTACCGTAAAGTTAGATGCCGGAAAATCGCTGTTGTTATGTACTACAGCACACACCTGTAAAGCTGAAGATGTATCAGGATGCTGAACGCTAAACGTTATATCATTCGCAAAGATTGATATGTCTGCATCAGCCAACACATCAGGCGCATCAAAGCTACCGAAACTTGCAGTGCAATGCGTTGCAGAGTTATCATTCGCCTGAATGGTGGTGTGGTAGTTTGTACCAACGGTTAAACCGGTAGCCGTAACGTAATATATTTTACCATCCGTTACGTTCACGTCGCTGGCATCGGCCTCCTGCATAAAATACAGGTGATCGTTAGCGCCGGTAAAGTTGTTATCGTTTTCGTAATCAAGCAATACACGCGGATAGCCCGTTTGTGGCAAATCGCCATTGGCATCGGTGTATTTAACTTCAAAACGGAAAGTTGCAGCGGGGCCTGCTTGCGCAGGGTTAACCACCGCAGCAGTAAAGCCACTGTTTCCGCTAAAGCTTAACACAGGCGCTGTGCCATTGCTGTTAACCGTAGTAGTGGCAGTGGCAGTACAACTTGCGCTGCTGCTAACGGTTATAGTATATGTTCCAAAGTCGCCTGAAACGCTATTTGTTCTTGATGGATTTTGAATGTTAGCGCTAAAGCTGTTGGGGCCACTCCAGTTATAACTATTGATGTTGGTACCACCGGCATTTAACTGAATGGTATAACCTATACAGTAAGGCCCTGTGTTGGATGCACTAACCGTAGGCAAAGGATTAACAGTAACTGCTTGCGATGCAGAGGCTGTACAGCTGTTTGCTGCGGTAACCGTAACGCTATAAGAATTAGTAGCGCTTGCTGTAATAGATTGTGTAGTTGCGCCGGTACTCCATAAATAGCTGCTACCTGCATTTGCAGTTAATAACACATTACTTCCGGCACAGAAGGTAGTAGGACCCGCCGGTGTAATTGTTGCAGTAGCAGTGTTAACTGTTACAGTAGTTGATGCTGTGTTATTACAGCCAAAACTATTAGTTACGGTAACAGTATACAAACCGGCGTTTAAGGTTTGAGCGTTATTGATTACCGGGTTTTGCAGTATTGAACTAAATGAGTTAGGGCCACTCCAGCTATAGCCGGTTCCTCCTCCCCCATTCAACTGCAAATTGGCTCCGCTACAGTACGGGCCCGTATTGGTAGCCGTTGCAAGCGGGTTAGGGTTAATGGTTATAACTGCATTAGCAGTAGATGAACAACCAGCAGTATTGGTTACTGTTACGTTGTACGTTCCATCTAAAGCGGTAGTAGCATTGTTGCTAAGCAACGGATTTTGCTGCGTAGAGTTAAAACCGTTTGGTCCGCTCCAACTGTAAGAAGTACCACCCGTTGAAGAAAGCGTAACCACAGTGCCCTGGCAGGTTGGTGTGCTATGGCCGGCTGTTGCAACCGGGTTAGTATTTACAACTACACTTTGCGAAGTTGATGCAGTGCATGAACCCGAAGTTACAGTAACAGTATAAGTACCGCTGGCGCTAACCGTAATAGTTGCATTGGTTGATGAATTACTCCATACATAAGATGAACCACCGGAAGCTGTTAAATCAACCGAACCGCCTGAACAGAATGTTGTTGGTCCGTTTGGCGTTATAAGCGGGGTAACCACATTAACTGTAACTGTAGTTGAAGCCGTATTCGCGCATCCGTTTATATCAGTTCCTGTTACAGTGTAATTACCACCGTAGGCAGCAATTGCATTACTGCGCGTAGGGTTTTGAATATTACTGTTGAAAGAAGAAGCACCGCTCCAGCTATATGTAGCTGCACCACCTGAAGTTAAACTGATGGTTTGACCACCACAATAAGGCCCCCCATTACTCGCTGTAACAACAGGCAATGCATGAACGGTTAATTGCGCAGTGTCAGTTGCCTGGCAGCTGTTAGCATCAGTAACAGTTAAGGTATAAATACCCGAAGCTGCTAATGCCGCATTTGCCAATACAGGGTTTTGCGTATTGCCTGTATAAGCTGGGCCGCTCCAACTGTAGCTTACACCACCTGCACCATTCAATTGTATGTTACCGTTCTGGCAGCTTAAACCGGTAACGTGGGCATCGGCAACAGGTAGCGCATTCACGTTAATGTGAATATTAGCCTCTGCATTACAGCCTGTAGTATCGGTTACGGTTACATAATAATAACCGCTGCTTACGGCTGTAAAGTTAATGGCCTGCGTAGTAGCTCCTGTGCTCCATGTATAGCTCTGTGCGCCATTAGGCATTGCAGTCAAAGTAATACTGGTTCCTGAACACACTGTAGTATCAGGTGTAAATGAAATGGAAGGCGGTTGACCGCTGCCACCAACAGTTACATTAATAATATTCGATAAATAGTTGGTGCCGCTTACGGTCATTTGAACTTTATACGCACCACCTAAAAAGGCCGTAAGGGTTTGACCTGTGGCACCACTTATAGGCGCGTTGTTACGGAACCACTGATAATTACAACCTGCGCCGGTATTAACCGTAAATTTTACGCTATCGCCGGTACAAATAGTGTTGCTGCCTAGCGCAGAAATTTGCGGAGCAGGTACATTCACTGAGAAAGGTTGCGGTTCGTAAAGGCTCCAGTTTCCATTGTTGTTTCTTGTGCGAACAAATAAGTAGTGATTGCCGCTGTCCACACAATTCATAACAAGGTTAGTAGTAAGCGATACAGAGTCCACGCCTGGGGTAACAGGAAGGGCAAAGCCATTTCCTACACCCGGGTCTATATCTATAAAATACTCGGCAGCTACAATTTGCGGTTTAACCGTAAATTTTCTTCCCTCATACAAACTCCATAAGCCCGATGATGAGCGGGTCCGTACATAAAGGAAGTGGTTACCTGCATTTAACGTTCCCGGTATATTAATTCCGCCAGTTGTGCTGGTAGAATCTATACCGCTGCTAATGGGTAGGTTAAACCCATGGCCAATGCCGGGGTCGGTATCAAAAAAGTATTCCGCCGCATCAATGGTCTTTCCGCTATTAATAAATAACGGCCTGCCTTCATAATGGCTCCACAAACCCGAGGTAGTACGTGTACGAACATACAGGTAGTGAATACCACCGCTTAGGTTAAGCGGCACAGGAATTACACCTGTATGCGTAGTAGAATCTATGCCGGAAGAAATTGCCAATGAAGTAGCATTGCCCACTCCTGGATCGGTATCAAAGAAATATTCAGCGTAGGCAATTGTTTTACCTGAGTTTATATAAACAGGCTTTGCCTCCGACATACTCCACAATCCCGTTACAGTACGCGTGCGGATAAAAAGGTAATGCAAGCCACCGCTTATATTACCCGGTACCGAAATATTTCCTGTAAAAGTTGTAGAATCTAATCCGGGGGTAATTGCCCATGCAGTGGCATTACCCACGCCGGGGTCAGTATCAAAAAAGTATTCGGCGTAGTTTATGTTTTTGTTGGTGTTTACAAAAAACGGACGGCCTTCTGAAACACTCCACTTAACACCCGTCGTGCGGGTTCTAACAAATAGGTAATGTAAACCGCCCGCTGTAGCCCCGGGTACGGTAACATTTGTTGTAAACAGAACAGAGTCTGTACCTGATGTGAAGGAAAGCGGTGTGCCGTTTCCAACTCCAGGGTCGGTATCTATAAAATACTCTGCGGCGTTTAGCACTGTTTGTGCCTTCGCATAGGGCGCTAACAGCGTAAGCGCCAACACCACCAGTGTAAGAAGTTTAAGGCTTCTCCGCCGGCAGAGCATTACTTTAGTTATATCTAATGCAGCCATAATTCAGGTTATGTTTTAAAACCTGTAGCTTGCCCTGTTATGGACAAACAGGGGATTAACGAATGTTTGATTTAATGGTAACGTTTAATGTGCCACCGGGTGCAACTACGTTGCTGCCGTTAATATCAAATTGCTTGATATATGGTATGCGTGGCAAACCATCGCGGTCAAAATCACCGAAGCCCCCATAAACGCCAAGGTCAGTACCGTCAGAAGCGGTGTTATCACCGGCAGCACCATTGGTTATGCGGTAGTCATGTGAATAGCTGTACTGCGTATTAGAAAGCGGTACGTTTACAAAACCGGGGTTAACGTTAACCTGGTTTGTTCCGTTAGGGAAGTTGTTATTAGAACAGTTGTAAGAGATGTTGTTACTCCAGGTTGAAGAGTTCATGCCACTGCCCACGTTTCCATTGTAATAAAAAATACTGTTGTTTACATAAAAGATATAGTCGTTAGCAAATGGATTGCCGCTATACAGAAACACGCAATGGTCTATATAATGGTAGTTGCTCTGGCAGTTGCCGAAGTTTACAAACTGACCGTTAAAAATGTCGTTACGAAAAGTAATACCGTCAAGATAACAAGTCCCTTCAACACATGAGCCGGTATAAACAAAAACGTTTCCGTCTATTGTCCAGTTGCTTGAATAATAGTTTTGGAAAACAAGGCGGTAGGTAATTTTACAACTGTAGATGCCTATGTTATCTACGTTATCGCTATTGCTGCTTATTTGATAAACCTGCAGGCCGATTAACTTGCTACCGTTTGAACCAGCATAAAACTGTACGTAATCGCAAAAGGAAACCAATGGGCTTTGCTTTTGCGGATTGTGACCCGTACCAATAACCGTTAACTGCTTACTAATTGCGATAGTGCCGTAGTTAAACGGAGAACCGGATATATAAATAGTATCGCCATTACTTGCCGCACCGTGCGCTGCGGCAAAAGTGGTGAACTGCCCCGGCGAGTTAACGTTGTTGCTAACCGTTAGAATATTTGCAAAGGCCTGCGTGCAGGCAAGGATAAGGCCCAGGGCCAGAATTAGTTGATTCTTTTTCATGCGAAGTTTGTTTTGATTGTGCTGTTTTGAAATTGTTTGGGTAGTTAAATATTGAATTACAATTAGTTATAGCTTCTAAAGCCCTTAAAGCCTTAAAATCTTTAGTTACTTATATCGATGCTTTATTACCGGACTATAGGTGGGTTGTTGTTGTCCTGGACGGAACAAAAGTAATATCGAAAATTACGCAGCGCAAGTTTTGGCATTCCCAAAACTTGCCATTTCTTACTAAGCGGGCATAAAAAGGCACTTTTAACCACCGAAATGGTAATACAGGCACAGATAATATCTAGCATGAATGCAAAAAGCCCCTGCATTTCTGCAGAGGCCTTTGCCAATTAGGGGCAACAGCACCCAAATGGGTATTTTACTTATTGCGCTCCAATAACTCTATTCGTTTTAGCAGCAACTCATTTTGCTTTTTAAGTTCATCAATCATTTGTTGCTGCTCTTTTATAGAGTTAACCATTATGTAAGTCATAGCATTGCCATCGTAGCTTAAGAAATCTTCGGTTGAACCGTCTTCCTTTTTGCGTTTCCAATTACCTACGGTATAAGGAGCTATCTCCTGCATTTCCTGGGCTATTATACCTGTAAAGCGGCTGGTATCAGCAATGCCTCCTGCACCGTTATAGCTGAACCATACCGGGTTAACTTTATTCAGCACATTTAAACCATCAGTAAATGGTTCAATGTCTTTCTTTAGTCTTCTATCTGACGCTACTATCCAAACATTGCTACCCGGTTTTGCGGCACTATTGTAACCTACCTGTAAAGAATAACTTGGCGCACCCACCTGTATACCGGTATTAGCAAAATTGTCAATATAAAACTGCGAGGTAGCCGCTAAAGCCGAATGCACCCAAACGACACCGCCATCAGTATTAAAATGTAGGTTTGATGCTGTGCCGGCACTACGCGCATTCAATTCATTATTATCCATTACCAGGTTTACGCCCGATGGATCGCCTATAACCAAATAGCCGGAGTTAGAAGCAAAATTCGCATCAGTGCCTCCATCAATTTGTAATTTAGTAACCGGGGCCGATGTACCAATACCTACATTACCTGCGCCTGTAATACGCATACGCTCATAGGTAAATACAGTGCCATCAGTAACTGTATTAGCAACGTTAGTAGTATTAAACGTAAGCCCTCCGCTTGCCTGTTCGCTGTTAACTATTGACGGGTATCCTCCGTTCGACATGGCCTTTGTTCCACCATTGTAATAACAATTAAAGTATATACCCGGCCAATCAGCAATAAGCGCCATACCCTGCGAGTTTGAACTGCCTTTAAAATAGGCAACGGTATTACCTACCATACCTTGTACCTGTAAGGTGGCCAATGTTGGCGATGTAGTGCCTATACCAACGTTTACGGCAGCTGCACCTGTGCCCCCAAGTACTACCGCATTGCTTATACCCACTTTTGCGTTATAACCAATAGCCGTTGCATTAGTAAGCGCACCCGAGCTTACATCGGCGCTATAGCCAACCGCTGTATTATAAGTGCCTGTAGTATTGTTGTAAAGTGAGAAATCGCCCATGCTGGTGTTACCTGAGCCGGTTGTAAAATAGGCAGCGTAGTAACCTAAAGCAGAGTTATAATAACCTATACGGTTGCGGCCAAGGCTTTGGTAACCCACGGCAGTATTGTAATAACCTACAGTATCAAAACCTAAGGCACTTGAGCCTACCGCAACATTATAAGCGCCGCTTGAGTGATTACCCATTGCCGAATTACCAACAGCGGTATTTTCAGTTCCGCTTGTAATACCGGCTAAAGTGCCGTAACCAACAGCGGTATTATTAGTGCCGGTACGGTTGTTATACATAGCATCATAACCAATAGCGGTGTTTGAATACCCTGCCGTGTCGTAATAAAGGGTACTGGTACCCAAGGCAACGTTTGCCTGGCCGGATTTATGGTAATACATAGATAATGCGCCAACAGCGGTATTGTAGTTAGAGTTTATGTTACTATACATAGCTTCATTACCAATAACTGTATTAAATGAGCCCTGAATATTATTAAGCAAGGAATTTGTACCCACTGCAGTGTTTATACCTCCAACAGTATTGGATGCCATACTTTGATATCCCAGGGAAGTATTCGCGCTGCCGGTAGTAGCAGATTGAGAGTGGTAACCAATAGCAACGTTATTGGTGTTGAACTGGTTAGTGGCTAAAGCGGAATCGCCTATGGCTATTAAGCGGCTGCCAAAAGTAACAGAACGCAGTGCATCATCACCAATGGCTATGTTGTTGCTTGCCGAACTTGAACCATACATTGCGTTGTGGCCAATAACAATATTCCTTGTGCCCGAGTTATTGTTATACATAGCACTGGTACCAATAGCAATGTTAAGCGCACCAACGCCGTTGTAAGCCGCCGCATTACCAATAGCAATGTTATCACTACCGTTTACCTGGTAACCCGCATAATTACCTATGGTAATATTCCGTTGCTGAATGGTATTTAAAAACATACTGTATAAACCTATTGCGATATTGTCATTACCGGTAGAATGCCAATACAAAGCGTTCATTCCAATACCTGTATTGCTGCTGGCCGTGGAAAGGTTCCGCATTGCATTATCTCCTAAGGCAATATTGTAGCTACCAGTGGTATTAGAATAAAGTGACGAACCGCCTATTGCAAGGTTAATTGAACCTGTAGTGGTGCTGAAACCGGAATTTTCACCAATAAAGTAGTTGGCTAAGCTTGAGGTTGAATTGTAACCTGCGCTATGGCCTAAAAACATGTTATAGTTTCCTGTAGTTAATGAAGCGCCAGCCTGGTCGCCTATAAACATATTACGGAAGCCTGTAGTATTATTTCTGCCGGCGCGGTAACCTATAGCTAACATGCCTGAATTGGTGGCCGTGTTGGCAAATAAGGCGCTATCACCAATGGCAATGTGGCCTTGTCCTGCAGTATTTGTATAGCCCGCACTGTTGCCTATATAAACGTTACTGTTACCACTTGTATTTAATTGGCCGGCGCTATCGCCAATAGCAACATTATACCGGCCACTGGTGTTTTGGCGCAGGGCATTGCTACCCATGGCGGTATTGCCACGGCCTGTGCTATTCTGATTTAATGCTTCGTAACCCACAGCCGTATTATCATTAGCGTTTGTGCCATACAAAGCCGATGTACCTAAACCTGTGTTACGCGTTCCTGTTATATTGCTAAACATACTGAAGGCCCCTACGGATGTATTGTAATTACCTGTAGTGGTATTTTGTTGCGACACATAACCTATAGCGGTATTGTGTGTACCACCATTATCGGAGCGAAGCGCATTGTAGCCAACAGCGGTTAGCCACTGGCCCGTGGTGGTTGATTGTAAGGCATGCGCACCAAAAGCGGTAATCCCTCCGGCTGTATTAGCTAATCCGGCTTGTATACCAAACAAAGTATTATCATTTAAATCTATTCGTCCTGCCGCGGTATTATTAACTCTTATATTAAAAGGAACGGCATTAGTGGTTCCTATAAAATGAGTGCCGTCAATAATATTATCGTTTCCGGTTATGTGCCAATCACGTCCACCGGTATCAATACTAGTAGGTATATAAGCAGTTCCATTCCAAATTAAACCTTGTCCGTTTGTTGGATTTACTGTTGAAACGGAATCCCCCTGAATATGTATAACAGTAGGATTGGGATAAGTTCCCTGTAAATCTCCGCCAGCTGCACCCAGCGGGCCTGTAGGACCTGTAACACCAACGCCGGTTGCACCTTGTGGACCTGTTGCGCCGGTAGCTCCTGTATTTCCTGTAGCGCCCGTAACGCCTTGTGCACCTGTACTGCCTGTGTTTCCAGTGGCACCCGTATTACCTGTTACACCCTGCGGCCCTGTAGCTCCAGTGTTACCGGTAGTTCCGGTAATACCTTGAATACCTTGCGGACCAGTATTACCTGTACCACCTGTATTACCTGTTATACCTTGTGGGCCGGTAGCACCGGTAATACCCTGAATACCTTGCGCACCTGTATTGCCTGTAACTCCTGTGTTTCCTGTCACACCTTGTATACCTTGTGCACCTGTGTTACCAGTACTTCCTGTTGCGCCCTGTAGGCCAGTAGCTCCTGTGTTACCAGTAGTTCCGGTAATACCTTGGGGACCAGTTAGGCCCTGAATGCCTTGAGGACCTGTATCGCCTGTTGCACCTTGAATGCCTTGTGCGCCTGTATTTCCCGTTACACCCTGCGGGCCGGTTGCTCCAGTGGCACCATTTGCGCCAACGAGACCTTGCGGGCCAGTAGCGCCATCTAAACCGTTAGCGCCTGGAGCTCCCTGAGAACCTGTAGCACCAGTGCTACCGTTATTCCCTTGTGGGCCTTGCGGACCTGTAGGGCCAGTTACACCTGCACCTGTAACACCCTGTGGGCCTGTAGCACCGTCTAAACCGTTAGCGCCTGTAGCTCCTTGAGGCCCTGTTGCGCCAGTTGTTCCATTATTTCCCTGCGCTCCAGTAGGCCCAGTAGGTCCTGTTATACCAGCACCAGTTGCACCCTGTGGGCCGGTGGCGCCATTTGCACCAGCAGGACCTTGCGGGCCAGTAGCGCCATCTAAACCGTTAGCGCCTGGAGCTCCCTGAGAACCTGTAGCACCAGTGCTACCGTTATTCCCTTGTGGGCCTTGCGGACCTATAGGGCCAGTTACACCTGCACCTGTAACACCTTGTGGGCCGGTTGCTCCAGTGACACCATTTGCACCAACGGGACCTTGAGGGCCCGTAGCACCGTCTAAACCGTTAGCGCCTGTAGCTCCTTGGGGCCCTGTTGCACCAGTTGCTCCATTATTTCCTTGAAGACCCTGTGGACCTGTAGGGCCAGTTACACCCACACCAGTTGCACCCTGTGGGCCGGTGGCTCCATTGGCACCATTTGCACCGGCAGGACCTTGTGGGCCGGTGGCACCAATAGAACCATTCGTTCCTGTTGGACCAGTAGGTCCGGTTATGCCTGATTGAACGGTATAAGAAGAACCATCAGAAGTGGTTATAGTAATAGTTCCATTGCCATTATTTGTAATGTTTGTTATACCCGAGCCTGTAGCACCGGTAGGGCCTGTTATTCCATTTGCACCAGTGGTTCCCATTGGCCCGGTTGCACCTGGTATTCCGGGCACACCCTGAGGGCCTGTTGCTCCGGTTGTGCCATTTGCACCGGCAGGACCTTGAGGGCCAGTGGCACCATCTAAACCATTAGCGCCTGTTGCACCAATGCTTCCATTGTTTCCTTGAGGGCCTTGTGGGCCGGTTGCACCAATAGAACCATTCGCTCCTGTTGGACCAGTAGGTCCGGTTATACCTGATTGAACTGTATAAGAAGAACCATCAGAAGTAGTTATGGTAATTGTTCCATTACCGTTATTTGTAATGTTTGTTATACCCGAACCTGTAGCACCGGTAGGGCCGGTTACTCCATCCAATCCATTCGCACCATTAGAACCTGCCGGGCCTTGCGGACCAGTTGGGCCAGTTACACCGGCACCCGTGGCACCCTGTGGGCCGGTTGCGCCATTTGCACCAGCAAGACCCTGAGGGCCCGTAGCGCCATCTAAACCATTAGCACCTGTTGCACCTTGAGGACCTGTAACGCCTTGTGGGCCGGTGGCACCAATAGAGCCATTAGCACCTGTTGGACCAGTAGGTCCGGTTATACCTGATTGAACTGTATAAGAAGAACCATCCGAAGTGGTTATAGTAATTGTTCCATTACCATTGTTTGTAATGTTTGTTATGCCTGAACCTGTAGCACCGGTAGGACCGGTTATTCCATTTGCACCAGTGGTTCCCATTGGCCCGGTTGCACCTGGTATTCCAGGCACACCCTGAGGGCCTGTTGCTCCGGTTGTGCCATTTGCACCGGCTGGACCTTGAGGGCCAGTAGCCCCATCTAAACCGTTAGCTCCTGTTGCACCTTGTGCACCCGTGGCACCATTATTTCCTTGGGGGCCTTGAGGGCCGGTATCACCTGTTGGGCCAGTAGCGCCGCCGCCTGCACCTGTTGGGCCGGTAGGGCCAGTTATTCCATCTGCACCTGTAGCTCCAATTGGTCCGGTGGCACCTTGTATTCCGGGCACACCCTGAGGACCCGTTGCTCCATCAAGTCCATTGGCACCTACAGGTCCTTGTGCTCCTGTAGTTCCCGGAAGGCCCTGTGCGCCAGTATCGCCAGTAGGTCCTGTTGCTCCACCGCCTGCCCCTGTAGCACCAGTTGGTCCGGTGGCACCGGTAATACCGCTTTGCACGGTATAGGATGAGCCATCAGAAGTTGTTATGGTAATTGTTCCATTACCATTGTTTGTAATGTTTGTTATGCCTGAACCTGTAGCACCGGTAGGACCGGTTACTCCATCCAATCCATTCGCACCATTAGAACCTGCCGGGCCTTGAGGACCAGTAGCTCCATCCAAGCCGTTGGCGCCTGTTGCACCTTGTGGCCCTGTAGCACCAATGCTTCCATTGTTTCCCTGGGGGCCTTGCGGACCGGTATCTCCTGTTGGCCCTGTTGCACCGCCACCTGAACCTGCAGCCCCAGTTGCGCCCGTTGGCCCCGTTGCGCCGGTAATGCCACTTTGCACCGTATAAGTAGAACCGTCAGACATTGTAATTGTGATGGTGCCATTACCATTATTGGTAATGTTTGTTATTCCTGTTCCTGAAGCTCCCGTTGCTCCATTAGCGCCTGCTGTACCCTGCGGTCCTGTTGCCCCATCAAGCCCGTTAATTCCTGCTGGTCCTTGTGCACCGGTAGCGCCCGGTAAACCCTGAGGACCGGTATCGCCTGTTGGCCCCGTTGCCCCACCACCCGAACCTGCAGCACCAGTGGCGCCTGTAGGTCCGGTAGCTCCCGTAATGCCGCTTTGCACAGTATATGATGAACCATCAGAAGTAGTTATAGTTATTGTTCCATTACCGTTATTGGTAATGTTTGTTATGCCCGTTCCGGTAGCTCCCGTAGCACCATTGGCACCGGCACTGCCTTGTGGGCCTGTTGCCCCGGTAGTGCCATTAAGGCCATTAGCTCCTGTAGCACCTTGTGCGCCCGTAGCACCTGTAGTACCCGATTGAACAGTATATGAAGAGCCATCAGATGTTATGATCGTTACAGTACCGTTTCCGTTACTGGTAATGTTAGTAATGCCTGTGCCTGACGGACCTGTTGGACCAATCGGTCCCTGGGTTCCTGTTGCGCCGGTTGCGCCACCTCCTGCACCTGTAGGGCCAGTGGCACCTGTAATGCCTGATTGAACGGTATAAGTTAGTCCATTGGTTAAAGTTATGGTTATTGTTCCGTTGCCGTTATCGCTAATGTTAGAAATACCTGCGCCTACGGCACCTGTAGGACCTGTAGGACCCTGCGCCCCAGTTTGTCCGGTTGCCCCATTGGCACCCTGTGCACCTGTAGGCCCTGTTGAACCATTCGCCCCTTGCGCTCCGGTTGGTCCGGTAGCCCCGCCACCGGGGCCTGTCGGGCCTATTAAACCGGTGGCACCTGTTGAACCTGTAGGGCCCGTGTTACCCTTTGGGCCTGTTGCGCTGTTAGCAGCATACAAGGCATAAGGCACACTTATAAGTTGTGAGGTGCCCATATTTACAAATGAGCCACTGTTATTAATGTCTAATTGCACCTCTAAGTACTTGGCTCCGTTACCCCAGTTAACTGCGGCCAGGTTGGTAACGCTACCAATTGCCACGTTAACAAGCCCAAACTGGTTAACCGTGGCCGTTTGTGTTTCGGTAAAAACTACCGGGCCACCATTACTGCCATCGTGTATGGTAAATTTCAGGGCTACTACAGTGCCCTGGCTTACTAAATTGCCTGCGGCATTCCTTACCACCGCCTGGTAATTCATTTGTTGGGGAGCCTGGCTATAAGCAATATTGCTTAATACAAGGAGTACTGCTATAATAAGCAGTTTCAAAAACGGGGTAGAACTTCTCGGGGGTAGATAAAAGGCCATGTGCAGGAATTTGTTCCAAAGGTCGCCCGACTGTCACACCATTCCTATTCATTTTTTTATAAATTGTAAGTTTCGAATTAAACTATATAACTACTATCACCCCCTTTACCTATAGGGTCAGCATCAAAACATTCGCTCCAAGTGTAAATTCCGAACCTACACAGGCTGCTTGTATTTTCCGGGTTATTGCGTACCTATGTATCTCGAAATCAAGTCGAAAAAATGAACAAGACAGATGATCTTTTCAGGCTGATAAAGTCCATGTCGCGCACCGAAAAGGGGTACTTTAAAAAGTTTGTACAGGGCTTTTCCTCCGGTAAAGAGAACAATTACGTTCTTCTTTTCGACCTAATTGATAAGGCAGAGGCTGCCGATGACAAAGCCATAAGTAAGGCATTCGCCGCGCAAACCAAAAAGAAAGTAAACCTAAGGGCACTTCGCCCCTATCTGTTTCAATTACTGCTGAAAAGCCTCAGGCTTTATTATGAAAAGGATAATTACCGCTTCGATGCCACTAACCGCGTTAATGAAGTAGAAATATTGCTTGATAAAGGCTTAGATGATCTTGCTTACCGTAGAAGTGCGGAAAGCGTGCAGCACTGCGCCAAGTATGAATTGAATGAATTAAAGTTGCTGTTTTTAAGTTATGAGCATTATGCTTTCGGCCAAATACCCTGGGAGGAAATACCTCTTGTAAGAGAAAAAGCCTACAACCACCTGAAGCACACCATAAGGCAACTGGAATACAATACGGATATCAGGCATATTGAACTTAAACTAACTTACTTGTTCAATACCTATTTCCCTACCACTGACCCTGCACGTAATGAGGAAGTAGAATCATTAATGACCCACAACTGCCTTAAAGATATTTCCAAACTAACCGCACTTGATGCCGTTTTGGGTTTTCACAATGTTTGGCGCAGCTATTATTCTTATAAAGGGGAATTACAGAAAAGCTACGAGCATGCGCACGCCATTGTTCAGAAAATTGAGGACCGCGATGCTATTAATAAAACGTTTGTTGGCCGCTATGTGCGCGCCCTGGCAAGTGAAGCAAAACTGGCAACCGACCTTAACCGACCCGAAGAAACACTTGCAGTGCTGGCTAAAATGAAAAAGAAAGTTCCGGTTGAATCACCCGGTGATGAACATTGGTTGGAACTTACATGGATGGTTTCACAAATTCACTTTTTAAAAACCTTTCCTACTTATCTACCTGATACTAAAAAACTGGCCGACCGCGCCCTGGTTGTTATAAACCGCCCTGAAGGCTTTTACGAAGGCTATAAACTGCTGCTCACTTTCGACCTTGCTGTAATTTATTTTCATTTAGGCGATTGCAATAAAGCACTTGATTTATTAAGCGTAATAATAAACCGTAAGCCCGAAGGCAGCCGCATAATGTATGTGCATGCACGCCTATTGCAAATTGTTATTCATTACGATCTTGGCAATAAACTGCTTCTACCCAGCTTAATGAAAAGCACCTTCAGGTTTATGGCCAAGGCCGACGTGCAATTTGAATTTGAACGCATAATTCTCAAATTCTTTACGCGCGTTTTAAGGCCATCTAACCACGTGGTACTTTCGGAAGAATTAGCATGGATGAAGGCTGAATTTGAAAAGGCATCGACAAACGAATACGAAAAAGCCCCTTTAAAGGTATTCAACTATGTTAACTGGCTTACTGCAAAAAGCGTTGCAAAAAAGTAAGTAGTGGGTATAACATTTACCTTCTGGTTTTTTTCAGCGCTCACTCTATTGTTTGCTCAAACCTTTTCTATTTCTTTTCGCTAAAAAGTTCATTTTTACCGCCCGGCTGTTTTAAGAACGGCCCTTAGATATATACAATGACGAGAATTAGTATAGGCGGAGTAACAGAACACTTTAACCTGCCCTGGAATTTAGCTGTTGAGCGCGGCAAGTTTGCTCAGGCAGGTGTTGAATTAGATTGGAAGTTTTTCCCCGGTGGAACCGGTGTTATGACCGAAGCGCTTAAAAGCGGTGAACTGGATTTGGCTATTCTGCTAACCGAAGGCTTTATTTCTGCAGCCTCAAAAGGGTTAAAGGCCAAAATTGTAAAGGAATATATTACCTCTCCCCTGGGGTGGGGAATATTTACCGGCACACAGTCTAACCTTCACTCGGTTTATGGTAAAGAGGCAAAAAAATATGCTATAAGCAAATTAGGCTCGGGCTCGCACCTTATGGCTATGATACATGCTGAACAAAGAGGCGATAGGGTAAAGCCTGCCGACCTGATTGAGGTTAAAAGTATTGATGGGGCCATGCTATCGCTTACCAAAAACGAAACGCAGGTTTTTTATTGGGAAAAATACATGACCAAAGCCTTTGTAGAAAACGGAACCGTAAGAATGATTGGTGAATTTAGTGCACCGTGGAGCAGTATGCTGATAATAGCCAGCGATGAGGCACTAAAAACAAAAAGCGAAGGCATAGCTAAAGTGCTGGATGTAATAAACACGGAGAGCGCAGAGTTTGTCAGTTCTTCCGAATCAGTAAACCTGCTTTGTAACCGCTTTAAGCTAAGCGAATCTGATGCTTATACCTGGCTGCTTTCAACCGTTTGGAGTTCGGACTACGTTGTACGATTAATGGGCCTGGAAAATGCAAAGCAGGCCTTGCTCAGAATAGGAAGTGTGTCACCCGATCTTAACGTGCAGGATTTATGCGACTCTCGTCTTACGCTTATTTAGCCGAAATTACAGAAAAAAGAGGCTGCACTTACAATTTATAAAAAACGTTATTTTCTTAAAATTTAGTTGCTGCATAATACCTTTGCAGCCAAATGGCAATTGGTAAAATTACCTTACAGTTAAAACAGCACTTAAAAGGGCTAAAACCCGGCATGTTGTATTTTCTGTCTGCCGTTTTATTCTCTCTTGTTTTAAGCCCCCAAATAGCCGCATACGGACAATTTTCAGCGGCTGAAGCCTCTTTAATAAAGGATAACCAAATTTTCTGCTCAGCGGAGGGTTCTGATTTCCAATTACCGAAGTTTGACCTGCCTTTTGAATCGCCTTTTACTCCCGACCATAGGGAAATGCCTAAGGGAAATGAATCGGAAGACGATTTTGATACCGATTGGGATTTTATTGCAGAATCTGATGGAGATAACTTTGCTGAAGAATTCGTACTAGTAAAGGATTGGGCTCCTCATTTTTCCGCCTTTATAGCTAACCGTTCGTCGGTTCCCTTATTTGTGCTCCACCATTCCTGGAAGAGCTTTATAGCTTAATCTGAAAGCCCTGTTTTTCTAACAGGCTACGCCATGGCTATGCATTGCCGGCGTATTTAGCCCATGCTCTTAGTGTGGGTATTTACCATAGTAATTAGTAAATAAAAACATAAACGTTAATGAAGAGGATATTAGGACTCTTAAGTGTTGCTGGTATATTATTTTATACCGGTTGTAATAGTCACAAAGAAGAAAAGGAAGAGCAGGCGAAGTTCTTTGTAACCAGCCCCGTAGAAAAAGACACCACCATTTATAAGGACTATGTGTGCCAGATACATGCAGTAAGCCACATTGAAATGCGTTCACAGGAAAAAGGCTACTTACAAAATATTTATGTTGACGAAGGTGAGCATGTAAAAAAGGGGCAGAAGATGTTCCAGATTATGCCGGTTATTTATGAGGCTGAGTTGGAAAAAGCAAAGGCAGAGGTAAACTTTGAAGAAATTGAATACCAAAACACCAAGAACCTTGCGGATAGCAACATCGTTTCTAAAAACGAATTAGCATTGGCAAAAGCAACCCTTGATAAAGCAAAAGCAGAATTAGCGCTTGCACAGGCCCACCTTGAGTTTACTGATATAAGAGCGCCTTTTGATGGAGTAATGGACCGCTTCTACGAGCGTTTAGGAAGTTTAGTTGATGAAGGCGAGCTATTGACCACACTTTCCGATAACAGCAAAATGTGGGTATACTTTAACGTGCCGGAATCGGAATACCTTGACTATGCATTACGCTCGAAAAAGGAAGGTCCTCAAAAAGTTAAGTTGCTGATGGCTAACAACGAAGTTTTTCCGCATGAAGGAACTGTTGAAACTATTGAAGCAGACTTTAATAATGAAACGGGCAACATTGCCTTCCGTGCAACCTTCCCTAACCCTGATGGCATACTTCGCCATGGCGAAACCGGCACAATACTAATGCCGGCGCACCTTAAAAATGCAATGATTATACCGCAAAAGTCAACCTTTGACATACTGGATAAAAAGTATGTATACCTTATAGACGAAAAAGGCATAGCGCACTCCCAACAAATAACCGTTGGCCAGGAACTGCCCCACCTTTATGTTGTTACCGCCGGCTTAAGCACAACCGATAAAATTTTGCTTGAAGGCCTGGGCAAAGTGAAGAATAACGAGAAGATAGAATTTGAATTTATGCCATTCGATAAGGCCATAAATGATTTAAAAAACCTGCATGCCGAATAAAGGCGACCAACTAAAAAGATAGAAAATGTTTAATGCGTTTATTCAAAGGCCTGTATTGGCCATCGCACTATCTATCGGCATTGTATTTCTTGGTCTGTTGGCCATATATACCATACCGGTAGCACAGTTCCCCGATATTGCTCCACCACGGGTTACCATATTTATTGAATTTCCCGGCTCCAATGCCGATGTATTGGTTAAATCAACGCTTGTAATTCTTGAAAGAGAAATAAACGGTGTACAGGGGATGCAGTACATGCTTTCGGATGCCACCAGCGCCAGCGAAGCAAGTATTGATATAGTATTTGAACCCGGCACAGACCCAACTATTGCTGCTGCAAGGGTAAAAACCCGGGTAGACCAGGTTTGGGCAAACCTGCCTGAGTTGGTGCAAAAGGAAGGGGTGGTTATTAAGCCCTTACAACCAAGTATGTTAATGTACTTGAACCTTTACAGCACTGATAAAAATGCGGATGAAAAGTTTCTGTTCAATTATGCTAACACTTATGTATTGCCCGAAATACAACGTATTAGCGGTATTGGTATGGCTGAAGCAACCGGTAGCCGCGCCTTTGCTATACGCGTATGGTTAAACCCTGACCGTATGCGTGCCTATAATATTTCAGCCGATGAGGTATTAAAAGCTATAGATAACCAAAGTGTAATGGCACGCCCAGGCCGTGTAGGTCTAAGTTCGGGCAAAACACCACAATCGCAGGAATACGTTTTTACTTACGCAGGTTGGTATAACAAGCCCGAACAGTATAATGACATCATCATCCGCGCAAATGCCGATGGCGAAATTCTTCGCTTAAAAGATGTAGCCCAAATTGAAGTAGGAAGCGAATTCGTGGATATATACTCCAATAAAGATGGCTATCCTTCCACCTCAATAGTGTTAAAGCAAAGTCCCGGTAGTAATGCCAACAAAGTAATTGAGGATGTTAAGGCTAAACTGGAAGAACTTAAGAAAGACTTCCCTCCCGGCATGGGCTGCGAAATAAATTACGACGTTTCGCAATTCGTTAATGCCTCTATTGAAAAAGTGTTACACACATTGGTAGAAGCCTTCATACTTGTGGCTATTGTGGTATTCGTTTTCCTCGGCGACTTCCGTTCCACTATCATTCCTATCCTGGCCGTACCGGTATCGCTTATAGGGGCCTTTATATCCATGCAGTTCTTCGGTTTAAGTATAAACCTAATAACACTGTTTGCATTGGTGTTAGCAATTGGTATTGTGGTGGATGACGCCATTGTGGTGGTGGAGGCCGTTCACGTAAAAATGGAAAAAGACAATATCTCAGCCTACCAGGCGGTTAAAAAGGTATTAGCCGAAATTAGTGGTGCCATTATAGCCATCACCCTGGTAATGACTTCAGTGTTTGTTCCTGTTGCTTTCATGTCGGGCCCTGTGGGTGTGCTTTACCGCCAGTTTGCCATTACCATGGCCAGCGCTATTGTGCTTTCCGGTTTTGTGGCGCTTACCCTAACCCCGGTTTTGTGTGCTGTATTTTTAAAGAATACTCACGGGCAGCCAAAAAGAAAAACACCTGTAACGATTTTTATTGACTGGTTTAACAGAACGTTTGAAAAAGTTACCGGAAAATATACCGGTATTCTGCGTCACATTGTTGACCGCCGTTTAATCACCTATGGTATACTTATAGCCTTCGGCTTTGGTGTAGTTGGTATAAACAAAATACTGCCCGCAGGCTTTATACCTAACGAAGACCAAGGGCAGGTATATGCTATTATTCAAACTCCTCCGGGTACAACGCTTGAACGCACTAACGAAATTGCCCGTAAGTTGCAGAAGTTAGCTAAAGAAGTTGAGGGTGTACAATCAGTAACAGCCTTGGCGGGCTTCGAAATTTTAACTGAAGGCCGCGGTTCAAATGCCGGCACCTGTTTAATTAACCTAAAAGATTGGTCAGAACGTAAACAGTCAGTTAAAGAGATAGTTAAAGAACTTGAAGAAAAGTCGAAAGACCTTCCTGCAAGTATTGAATATTTCGAACCTCCTGCCGTACCGGGTTACGGTACATCTGATGGCTTCTCTCTTCGCTTGTTAGATAAGAGCAGCGACGTGGATTACCAAAAATTTGATGAGGTAAACAGCGATTTTGTGGCAGAGCTTAAAAAACGTAAAGAACTTGCAGGTATTTTCGCTTTCTACTCGGCCAAATATCCGCAATATGAAATTACGGTAGATAACGCACTTGCCATGCAAAAAGGAGTTTCCGTTGGCGATGCCATGGAAAACCTGAATATTATGATAGGCAGTACGTACGAACAGGGTTTCATACGCTTTAATAATTATTATAAGGTCTATACGCAAGCTGCCCCTGAGTTCAGAAAACAACCTAGTGACATCTTAAATATGTTCATTAAAAACGAGAAGGGTGAAATGGTTCCTTACTCGGCTTTTATGAAGATTACTAAAACACAAGGCGCTAACGAAATTTCACGTTACAACCTTTATACCTCCTCATTAATTAACGGTATGCCTGCTCCCGGTTATTCTTCCGGCGAAGCCATTAAAGCCATCAAAGAAGTGGCACAACAAACACTTCCGCGCGGTTACGATATTGCATGGGAAGGTTTATCCTACGATGAGGTGCGTAGAGGCAATGAGGCCCTTTATATATTCCTTGTGGTTATACTGTTTGTTTATTTAATTCTTGCAGCCCAGTATGAAAGTTTCATTCTGCCATTTGCAGTATTGCTGTCCTTACCGCCGGGTATTTTTGGGTCCTTCATGCTGTTAAAGCTGATGGGTCTTGCCAACGACGTGTATGCACAGGTTGGTTTGATAATGCTAACAGGTCTGCTAGGCAAAAACGCCGTGCTGATAGTTGAGTACGCCGTACAAAAACATCAGCAGGGTCTAACAGTTCTTGAATCGGCCATTGAAGGTGCCAAAGCGCGTTTCCGTCCTATTCTCATGACCTCTTTCGCTTTTATAGTTGGCCTGATACCATTGGTAATTGCTACCGGCCCTGGTGCAGTGGGAAACCACACTATCGGTTCATCTGCTTTAGGAGGCATGCTCTTCGGAACCATATTCGGTGTGTTTGTAGTACCGGGTCTGTATTTCATTTTCGGCAAACTACAGGAAGGAAGAAGACTATTTAAAGAGGAAGACGAAACAACACTTAGCGAAGCTTTTGCTGAAGAACAATCGCAGGTGGCTTTAACGCACACCATTAGAAAAGTAATCTCAAAAATGATAAAGCGCAAAAACAATGAATAGAACAGTGATAAAATATATAGGCATTGCGTTAATCCTTGTTTCAGTTTGGGGTTGCAAAATGTTTAAGGAACCCATTAAAACGGAAAACAAAAATGTTCCTGCCAGTTACAACACATCTTTAGATACAGTTAACAGTGCTAAGGTATTATGGCGTAACTACTTTAAGGACCCTAACCTGATTGCGCTTATTGATACAGCTTTAAAGAACAACCAGGAACTGAACATTACTTTACAGGAAATTGAAATTAGCCGCAATGAAATAAAGGCGCGCAAAGGGGAATATCTCCCTTTTGCAGGTATTACCGCAGGTGCCGGCGCTGATAAGTCAGGGGCCTTTACCTGGAACGGTCAATCTGAAGAAGATTGGAAAGGCCCTCCGGCGCAAAAGCCAAAATACATTGGCGATTTTAATATCGGCGCCTTTTTCTCTTGGGAACTTGACATTTGGAAAAAACTGCGCAACGCTAAGAATGCAGCAGTAGCCAGGTATTTAGCCAGTGTAGAAGGCAGAAACTTTACGGTTACCAATCTCATTTCTGAAATTGCAAATTCATACTACGAATTGGTTGCGCTTGATAACCAACTGGACATTGTACGCCGAAATATTGAAATACAGCGTAATGCCCTAAGTATTGTAAGGCAGCAAAAGGATGCAGGACGTGTTACCCAATTGGCTGTTAATCGTTTTGAAGCGCAAATGTTGAATACCCAAAACCTTCAATACGATATTCAACAGCAAATAACCGAAACAGAGAACAAGATTAACTTCCTTACAGGTCGTTTTCCAGCGCCTGTTATACGGAATGATTCCTCCTTCAACACTGCGGTATTCGATTCTATTTCTGCAGGTGTTCCGGTTCAGTTACTTTCAAACCGCCCTGATATTCGCCAGGCTGAGCAGGAATTAGCTGCTGCTAAACTTGATGTTAAGGTGGCCAAGGCTGAATTCTTCCCTTCGCTCCGCATATCTGCCTCGGCAGGCTTTCAGGCATTTAACCCAATGGTATGGTTCAGGCCCGAATCTATTTTCTACAATGTATTAGCCGACCTTATGGCACCGCTTATTAACCGTAATGCTATTACAGCAAATTACAAAACATCAAGAAACAAGCAGGTGCAGGCGGTATATAAATACGAGCAAACCATACTTAAGGCTTATACCGAAGTATTGAATGAACTTTCAGCAATAGATAACTACTCAAAAAGTTATACTACTAAGGCAAACGAAGTGGATATATTAAACCAGTCCGTTACTATTTCTGACAATCTCTTCAAATCTGCCCGTGCCGATTACATAGAAGTGTTGCTAACCCAACGCGAAGCGCTTGATTCCAAAATGGAACTAATTGAAATAAAGAAGAAGCAACTGGCAGCCGAAGTAGATATCTATAAAGCCCTTGGCGGCGGCTGGAGATAGATTTTGTTTTTCATTTTCTCATAGCAATGGTTGGGCGGTCGCAAAAGCGGCCGCCTTTTTTATTCCCCATTTACAATTCCCCCACATGGGGGACTGCTCCCCTCCTTCCGCCGGCTACCTTTGCATCATCAAATACACCAAACACTTTTTCTATGCACCTAAAATTTGCAATAGTTGCCTTCGCTTTTATACTTGTTGGTTGTAACAGCAACAGTACGGCACAAAGCCCCGCCAAAACTTCAACTACCAAAAGCAGTAAAGAAACCCCATCCGGTAATTGGGAGAAGCTTGTGATGACTTCCTTTAGAGATAACAAAGGTGCATTGTTGGTTGAAATGCCTTTCCCTGCAAGTTGGAAAATGGCTACAAGTGCTGTTAAGGGGGCACCTTCAATTACCGGACCGAACGGATTGAAAATTACAGATTACCCTGCCCAAAACTTTATGTATACCAACGATTACCGCATGCAACAGGTATACTACCAAAGCGGCCAGGCCCTACGTGCATGGCCGGGTATTGATGCCATGATTCAGCAAGACATTCAACCATGGGGGAGTCAACAAGGTCTGCAATTCGTAAAATCTTATGAAATAGCAGAAGTAACCAAGATGGACCAATGGTACAACGATCAATTATTTAAAGCCGTTCCGGGTAACACCGAAGTAAGGGCAATAGGTTCTGAATGGCAATCGGCAAATGGAACTCCATACTTTTTGCTAATGCATATAGTTGTAAGCGAAACCGCCAACCTGCAAATGTGGTATTACTATTGCTCCGGTCTGCAGGCAGACAAATCCTATTTCGAGCTTGCTAAAAAGCAATACATATTCAGTTTGGCAAACGCGCACTATGCACTTGAACCTATAATGGCATACAACCAGCAGGAAGCGGAGAAAGCCGGAAAAAGCTGGGCAGCATTCAACCAGCGCATGGCACAAAACCAGGCTGCTTTTGAAGCCGGCCAACGCGAGCACGTAAACAGAACTAACGCAATAAATGATGCAATTATGAATGGCTGGAGAGCGAATAATGCAGCAAGCGACAAAAATCAGGAACAGTTTATTGATGCCATGCGCGAAGAAACAAAAGTAAGCGACCAATCAGGAAAGCAATACAAAGTAGAAAGCCACTATAACCATTACTGGATGAACAGCAATGGCGAATACATAAGTACCAACTACGAAACTTACAACCCTAACCTGGACGAGAACATGAACAATCAGAAGTGGGAAGAACTAAAAAAAGCGGATTACTAAGCTACTTCTTTTTCTTCTGCTTGTATTCCATAATGCTCATATCCACAACCTCGCTATTGCGTTTGTTTTTATTTTCAACGTAGTGAATAACAGAAACATAATCTTCCACTACGTGAATTTTATCTAAAGGCGTAACAACCATCAATTGCAAATGCAGTTGCTTACACAACTCCATCAGGTATTTTGATTTTTCAGGGTCAAGCTTACTAAAGGCCTCATCTACTGCAATAAAACGGAAGGAGCGCGCCGTGCTGCCGCTTTGGTTTATACCAAATTGGTGAGCAATTGCGCTACCCAATATAGTATAGGTTAACTGTGCTGCCTGGCCACCGCTTAAGCTGCCACTGCTTTCATAAACATTACTTATCTGGTTATCCTCAGCGTAATGTTCAGTTGCTTTAAACTCCATCCAATTGCGCACATCTGTTACACGTTTACGCCATGTATCATTCTTTTGCAGCTCTTCAACAAATGGTCGTATAACTTTAGAGAAATGCTCCTCTAAGTAACTCATATCATTTAAGGCAAGTTTCTGGGTGTTGGGCACCCACTCCTTTAATCGCTTTCTAAAATCTAAAACTTCAGGGGTGCGGGTAGCGTTAAATTGCAGTTGTATGTAGGTATCGGGGTTAACATTAAAACGTATTCGTTTTAAGGAACGATTAATGTTATCAATACTATCCTTAATGGTACTTTCCTGTTCATAAAGCTTATTCTGAAAACTGCTTAAATCCTTAATAACACTATTATTCAGCTCGTTCTTAAAGCGCTTTTCAAACTCGGCTACTTTCTCATCCTTAATACTCTTATACAGGTCCACAAACTCTTTAAGGTATTCAGGTTTCGCCTTCAGGTTATGTGTTTCGTCCATCCATTCAGGAAACTTTTCCTGTATCTCACGACTAGGGCGCAGGTAATTATCCATGGCTTCGTTAATTATAACAAAGGCCTTACCATGGGTTTGTTCTATGCGTTCCAGTTCTTCTTTTAAACGCTGCAATGTATTTTTCTCTAGTGCATAAACATCATCCTTCGATTGCTGCAACTCTGCAATAAGCTCTGGATATTTAGCAAACTCCCGGTTCAGGTCAACCAATTTCGAAAGCTCCTGTATAGTATTGGAAAGCTGCCTTACTTTTTCGGCAAGGTCATCACGCTCTTTTCCCTGCAAGCGCAAATCGCCAATTAAATCTTCAAGTGTAGATTCAATTTGCTTCTTCAGTTCTTCTTTTTGCTTCAGCTTCTTCTCAATATCATCAAGTGTGCTGTTCTTTTTCAGCAACTCCTTCTTTTCAGTTTCCTTTTCGGCAATACGCTGTGAGCACTCCTTCCAGTCAATTTGGCTAAAGTCATTAAACTCACTCAACCTCCGCAAGGAATCAAGCACATCATTCTCCAAATCCGTTTTGCTGTTCAAATCACTTACCCGCGCTTCTAACTGCTGCAAATCAGTATTCAGTAAATTACCTTCACGTTGCAAGGCAACTACTTTATCGCGGTTATTCCAGCCCAACACATAGTTAGCTGCCCCGCTCTTAAATTTGCTGTCGTCTTTTTCGTGGCGTTTCTTGTTTTTTATAAGGCCGCTTGGCATCATGGCCTTTTCAAAACGCGCAAACTCTTCCAGTTTATCGCAACATACGTAATCAAAACTACGGGTAATAAAATCCTCTACCCAATCGCTGTAATCACTCTTAGGATTAAAATTCAACTTGGTTACCACCGAATTCTCCTCGGCCTGGGTCATACTCTTTAAGTAATCCTGCTTAGGGTCAACACGATAATACACCAACTTACCGCCAAGGTCGTTGTTGCTCACAAACTTGTTTACCTCCCGGTAATATTTCTCGGGCACCACAAGGCATTTTCCAAAACTGTGCAGCAATTTCTCAATGGCCATTTCCCAGTTCTGTTCTTCCTTCTTTACTTCAATCAGTTCGCCTACAAATGGCAACTCATCTTCTGATGCTTTTACATAATCAACTATGCGTTGCCTTATCTGTGAACTTATACCCGTAATCTTATCCTTCCGTTTCTGCAGGTATTCAATATCTCCCTTTATCTCATCAAAACGGTCTTGCTTTTGGCGCTGTTCCTGTTTCGCATCCAGTAGTTGCGTATCTAATTCCTTCTTAGTGTCAAACGATTTATTGCGCGCCTTCTCAATACTTTTATGATTGGCTATAAACGCCTTTTCTGAAGGGTCCTTAGGCAAACCGCATAACATGGCAAGTTTGTTATACTCTCCTACCCTTTTCTTGCGTTGGTCCATGTCCTGCTCAAGCATTTTCATGGCAGCATCAATATCCTTCAACTGTGCAGCAGTGGGGTCCTTTTCCCTCGCCAGCTTTAAGGAAAGTATCTCAGCCTCTATCTTACCCTTCTCTCCTTCTTCTTTCGCCTTTTTACCATTTAGCAATTCAATGTCCGATTCTATACTTCGTATTTGCTGCTCATTGAATTCTCGTTGTTTAATTTTAAACCACGTTCGTATAGTGTCAATCTTGTTCTCTGCATTCTTTATTTCCTGGTAAAGGGTTTCATACTGAAAGTAATTGTTGTAAATGGGCTCCAACAACTCCAACTGGCATTTTGACTTTTCTATGCTGCGGTGGGCCGTCAACAAATTCTGGTAGTTCTCTAACAGCGATTTAAACTCATTTTCTATATCGCTCTCTTCAAGCATATTGGTGCGAATGAATTCATCAAGATTCCCCAGCACCTTAATACCCACCGTTTGGTTAAACAGGTTGAGCGCCTTATCGCTCTTCATGCCAAAATCTTCAATAAGCTTTTGACTGTATTGGCTAAATGAGTCAAAGAAGGAAACCTTGCCTCCGGCTTTAAGCTTTTTACGCCACTCTCCTTTTGAATCAAACTGAATATCACTTTCAATTTTCAGGGCGCGGTTAGCTACCACATATTCGCGCTGCAGACTGTTGTTCTTAAAATACCTTACCTGAAAGGCCGTAATATTCGCCGTATCACTACTTACAAAGTTGGCCAGTATTATGGAGTAAAGATTTGAACGGTCCGGACGCAGCTTACTTATTTTCGAAGAGTACGAATCCTCATCCTGCGTGCGGCCATAATGCCCTTCTACATAACTCTCCTCCGTTCTTTCCTTCTTCTTTTCAGCCCCTGACGATTGATTGTAAAACCTCTGAGTGCTTGGTACCAGTAAAGTCAACAGCGCATCTACAATAGTAGTTTTACCCGAACCATTGGCGCCTGTTAGCAGGCTGCTTTGCGTTTCTGCATTAAGGGTATAAATACGTTCATCAAAGGTTCCCCAGTTATAAACCTGCATATAGTTCAACCGGAAACCTGCACTATCCTGCTTTGTATCAAACAGACTCCACATGCTTCTTCAATTTAATTTTCAGTTCTTCCAGTTTCTCGTTGCTTATCTTGGCTTTTATAATGCGCTTAACTTCATACTGCGTATTATCAGCGTTCAACTTATCCTCTTTATTCACGTTTAGAAAGCCTAAATTGGCAGCCTGCGTAATAAGGGTATCAAACTTATCAAGCAAGCGTTTACGGTTCGTCTTATCTTTAAAAAACAGGTCAATGCGCTCTTTTATCTGCTTGCCTGTTACAAACAGTTTATCACTGGTCATTTTTACCTCGTTCTCATCCAGCCACTCGCGCAGTAAAACACAAAGCAGGCTCATTTCATACGTTAATGGAATTTTACGGATTAGTTGAATAGGACGCGTTTTATCGTCCTCAGCAAATTCCATTTGTTTCAAATAGGCATAACCATCCTGCCGGTTAAGTATTAACTCAATACCAATCTTGGCAAAATAATCGCGCACACTGCCTTCGTAGTTCAATACTTCGTTCCAGTACTTTTTATCGTCGTCGTATATTACGCTTTGCAACAGTTTTATAATTACTGAAGCGTACAACTCTGTTTTTCCGTTACTCATTTGGTAAATATTATTTCCGGCAATAGAATAGCTTTCTTGCCCTTATCATCAATCTGTATCATTTCCTGCTTATCGCGGTTAATAAAGCTCTTACTGCTTTGTGTAGCAATGTTTACATAGGTTAATACCTCTGAAAGCCCCTTGGTTACAGGGTACTTCTCCACTACATCTTTTAAGGTAACCTGCTTCTTCTTTTTCAGTGTATCGGCCACTTGATTTTCCAGTACCTCTTTATCAATAAAGAATTGTGAAACGAGGTTATTCAAATCAAGCTGGGTTAGATCCACATCGGCTGTTTTCAGCGCCTTGGCGGTTATAAGACTATCCTGAACTTCTTCCGTAAGGGGGCGTTCCATGCTCAGTTCAATTTCCGGCCAACCTTCAATTTCCAAAAAGCTATCCTCTCTTGGTGGGTTATCCTTTGCCTTCAACGCATCTGTCTTTATATCATTAATAATGCGGATGGCCGTTTTACGTTCCAGCAGGCTTTTCTCAGCCAGTACTTTATTCAGTTTATCTGCCAGTTTGTGATAAGAGTTCCTTACACGGGTCCCTTCCCGATTAAGGTAAATGCGCAGGTGTAACAAGAACGGGTCATCTACGTCAATTTTCCGTTCCTGAAGAATAACCAATACACGGCGAATCAAGTTAGTCAACTCATCCTTACTGCTGTCATCCAGCAAATGCCGGTAAAACGCCTCAAAGCTTTTGCCCTGGTAGGTGCTTCGTAAATCATCAAGCGCATCAAGGGTGTAATTCAGAATGTTGCCCTTGCTGCTTTCAAGGTTAGTTTGCTTTTCGTAAATGGTATTCTTAATAACATTAAAGTTCTCCTCCACCTCACGGAAATCAGAAAGCAGGCTACGCGCCAGTTTACTAACTTCATTAAAACGGCTCTTTACATAAAAATCTTCGGCGCTAACTACTTTCTGCTCAATTTCCAGCTTTCGTATTTCGGCTTCCAATTCGCGTTTACGAATACGCAGGGCCTCTGCCTTTTCCTTCCAATCTTCTGTGCTGTTTTCGGCTATGTCGCGCAGCTTATTGAAAATGTCCATAAACTTCGATTCCGCGCTTATAAACTCTTCCTTGCGCAGGCTTTCTATCCATTGTAGCACTTTTTCGCTATGGCTGGTAAGGCTGTGTTGGTATTGCCCTTTTTCATCGGGCTCAAAGGTTATGTAGCCCAGGTCACTCCACTTTCTTATCAATACTTCAGCTTTTTCTGCGGCGTCTAAAACCTGTTGCAGTTCATTGTCGTCCTCTTCAACATAATCTCTAAAGCTAATTTGCTCCAATACGCTACCCAAACGGCGCACAAGGTCGGTATGCGGTATAAACCCTACCGGTGTTTGTTTAAACTCCCTACGCAGAAAAAACAAAATAAGCGGGGCAGATTTTGCCCTTATAAGCCTGATGGCCGGCGGTGTATTTCGCGATTCAAAAAGACTGGCCAGCCGTTCATATTCATCAATCACGTTGGCAATATATCCAGAGATTTCATTGGTAAACACCTACGTGGAAAAGTGGCGTTTTTCGGGGGATAAATTCTTAATGAAAGGCAGGTTTTCAACATCCTTTCACGCTTTCTGATTTTAGGGTTAAAAGCAGCTAAAAAGCATGCTTTGACCTTCCTATATTAGCTGCACTAACCCTTCAAACCGCACTATGAAATTGAAAATGTATGCCCTGGCATTTAGCTGTCTGTTACTATTTACCACTACGGCGCTAAAAGCCCAACATTGTGCAGGCGCTTCCGGTTCCGGCGTTTGCACTCCTAATACGTCCTTAACAACCGTAGGATTCTTTCCTCCTTATGATAGTTTGCCATGCGCCGTTATAGGTTCTGCCTACGATCAAATTGTGCAGTTCCATACGCCGCCAACTGTTACCCAAAACGGCAGCACCTACAATTTGAACTGGGTGCGTATAGATACGGTAAGCAATTTGCCCTGCGGGCTTTGCTGGCGCAGCGGAACCTCAAACAACCAAATTAACGGTAATGCTACGGGTTGCATACGGGTAACCGGTACCACTTTTGACGCCCCGGGCCAATACAAGCTGCGTGTAATAGTTTCTGCTAATGTGCAGGTAGGGCTTTTCGGCTTTACCGTTACCAACCAAAATGCCGAATCGCTAGGCCTTAGATATTATGTGCGCGTTGCAGACCTTTCGGGCACTTGCCAAAATGTAGATACCCTGGCTGCGGGCCGCACTACCACATCTACCGGCAGTATCACCGCACTTACAATAACAGGTCCTTCTTCGGTATGTTCCGGACAAACAGCTGCTCTGTCCATAAACGCGGCAAACTACTATGCTTATAAATGGTCTACAGGCGCCATTACCTCTTCAATCAATGTTTCCTCATCTGGAACCTATACGGTTACTGCCTATGCTGCCTGCACTTCCGTTACAGCCAGTAAAACGGTAACCGTTAACCCGGCACCTACAGCTTCAATAACCCCGGCTACCGCAACAATTTGCAGTGGCTCATCTGTTACATTAACTGCAAGCGGAGGCGCTTCTTATTTGTGGAGTAATGGAGCAAATACTGCCGCCACCACAGTTTCACCAACAAGCGCTACCACTTATACCGTTACAGTAACTTCGGCAGCCTCATGCACAGCCACAGCAAGCAGGTTAGTAAACGTTAACCCGGCGCCAACGGCCAGTATTTCGCCATCAAGCGTTTCAATTTGTACAGGGGCCAGCGCAACGCTGACTGCAGGTGGTGGCACTTCTTACGTTTGGAACACTACTGCTACAACTTCTGCCATTACGGTTTCGCCAACGGGCACAACAACGTATACCGTTACCGCTACTGATGCCAACAGCTGTACTGCTTCTGCATCGAGGCAGGTTACAGTCAATCCTCTGCCTGCTGCATCCATTAGCCCTGCTACTTCAACTATTTGTGCAGGTAGCAGCGCAACGCTTACAGCAAGTGGTGGTACGGGCTATAGCTGGAGCACCACCGCTACAACAGCCGCAATTACTGTTTCTCCATCAAACACTACAACGTATAGCGTAACAGTTACGGATGCCAACAGTTGTTCAGCTTCAACCAGCCGTATTGTAAATGTAAACCCTGTGCCTACGGTATCAGTAAATCCATCAAGCGCTACTGTTTGCGGCGGGGTCACCACTATATTAAGTTCTTCATCTGCCAACAGCTATTCATGGAGCAATGGTTCTACTACACAGAACATTGCAGTATCTCCTTCCAACACTACTACTTATACCGTAACGGCCTTCGACCAAAACAACTGCTCGGCTTCGGCTTCATCGGTTATAACAGTAAACCAGGCCCCTACAGCAAGCATTTCGCCTGCAAGCGCAGCTATTTGTGCAGGTAACAGCACAACACTTACAGCAAGTGGCGGGCTTAACTATGTATGGAACGATAACAGCACCAACGCAGTATTAAATGTTAGCCCGCAGGGCACTACCACCTACACGGTTACAGTTACGGCGGCTAATCTTTGCACCGCCACAGCTTCAGCTATTGTTACTGTAAATCAACTTCCTGTTGCCGGCATCACTCCTTCGCAATCATCTATTTGCACCGGCAGTTCTGTAACGCTTACTGCCAATGGAGGAAGCAACTATTTATGGAGTGACAACTCTACCGCTAATACTTTAAGTGTTTCCCCTTCGCAGGATGCTACCTATTCAGTTACTGTTACTGATGCCAACTTATGTTCAGCTACAGCTTCTGCTTCGGTTACTGTAAATAGCGCTCCTTCAGTATCTATTCAACCAACCAGTCAAACCATTTGCAGCGGTAATAGTGTAACACTTATTGCCAACGGTAGCGGCTCTTATAGTTGGAGCACCGGTTCAAGTAATCCGGTTATAAACGTATCTCCAACTTCAACTACAACTTATACGGTTACGGTTACTAATGCCAACAATTGCACAGCAACAGCTTCAGCAAGCGTTACAGTTAACGCAAATCCTAACGCAACTATAGCGGCCTCCACTGATACTATTTGTAACGGAAGCAGCGTTACCCTAACCGCATCGAGCGGTGCCTCTTATGTTTGGAACAACAACAGTAGCAATGCTGTGTTAACCGCAAGCCCAACGGCCAATACCACTTACAGCGTTACGGTTACTGATGCCAACAACTGTAGTTCAACAGCATCACAAGAAATTGCAGTAATAAATGTGGCTACAACATTGCAGGCAAGCGGGCCAACTACTTTCTGCGCCGGTGGAAGCGTAACCCTTGATGCAGGTGCCGGATTTGATAGCTACAACTGGAGCAGCGGAGAAACAACCCAAACTATTACTGTAAGTAATTCAGGAAGCTTTACTTGCACAGTTACCCAAAGCGGATGTTCTGGTGTATCGAACACAGTTAATGTGGTTGAAACCAGCAATACGTTAAGCCCTGTAATTGCAGCAGCACCATCGCTTGAAATTTGCCCCGGTGGAACAGCTACTCTTGATGCCGGTGCAGGTTATGATACCTATACCTGGAGCACTACTGAAATAACCCAGAGTATTTCAACGGCGACCGCAGGTAACTATACCGTGACGGTTACGCTTGGTGCCTGCAGCGGCACGGCCAATGCGCAGGTGGCGGTTGGAAATTTCCCGGTTAAAGTAGATATAACACCATCGGACCCTGTTACAGCATGCCCCGGCACAGCTGTTAGTTTTGATGCCGGCACCGGTTACGATAGTTATAGTTGGAGCAACGGAAGCAGCGCCCAAAGTATTCAACCAACAACAGCGGGAGAATACATTATTACCGTTACCAAAGATTTTTGCACCGGTAGTGATACTGCCCAACTAAACTTTTACCCGGCCCCTGTTGCTTCAATATCGCCTTCAACGGCTTCAGTTTGCCTTGGGTCTTCAACTACATTAACCGCCTCAGCAGCCTCAAGCTACTTGTGGAGTGACAATACCGGTTCATCAACCTTAATAGTTGCGCCAACAACGGCAACAACGTATTCTGTAACAATTACCGATGCTAATCAATGCACCGCCTCTGCTTCAGTTAATGTTACTGTAAACACTTTACCGGTGGCTGTAATAAACCCGGCCACCATTACAAGCTGTGCAGGCCAGCCATTTACGTTTACTGCTTCAGGTGGCAATAGTTATTTGTGGAGCGATGCGTCAACAAACGCGCAACTCAGTGGCACGGCACAAAACTCAGGCAATTACACTGTTACTGTTACTGATGTAAATCAATGCACGGCAAGCACATCAGCCGGCATTACGGTTAATCAATTACCTGCCGCAGCAATAACGCCTTCACAGCCTGCTATCTGTAATGGCCAAAGTATTACGTTAACAGCCAATGGCAATGGCACTTATGCCTGGAGTGGTGGTAGTAATTCTAACACAATAACCGTTTCCCCAACCACAAGCACATCCTACAGTTTAACTGTAACGGATGCTAACAACTGCTCTGCCAGTACAAGCACCACTGTAAGTGTAACCACCATTAATGCCGTTATTACTGCCAATGGCCCTACAAACTTCTGCAGCGGCAATAGCGTAACGCTTAGCGCACCTACGGGGGCTGATACGTATACATGGAGCAACGGTGCAATTACCGACAACGTACTTATTACTTCCTCAGGCACCTATAACTGTACCATAACTCAAAATAGCTGCAGCGCAGTATCAAATGATATTACCGTTACGGTTACGCCAGCTTCAATAGTTGTTAGCGTTACGGCTTCACCTTCTTTAAATATTTGCCAGGGCGGCGTTACCGTTTTAGATGCAGGAACAGGATTTGATACTTACCAATGGAGTAACGGATCTATAACCCACTTATCTGCCACTGATTCAGCCGGTACCTATACTGTTACAGTTACGCAAAACGGATGCGCAGCTACAGCAGCAGCAACCGTTAACGTAGGTAACTTTGCAGTTAACGCGGCAATTAACCCTTCAGGTGCACAAGCTTGTAGCGGTGATTCGATTTTGTTAGATGCCGGAAGTAACCACAATACCTATGCATGGAGTAATGGCGCAAGCAGTCAACAGTTGTTCGTATTGCAATCGGGCACCTACACCGTTACGGTAACCGATGAAAATGCCTGTTCAGGAACGGCAACTTCATCCGTATTGTTTAACAGCCGTCCTCAACCATCCATTTTACCGGCCGGTAACCAGGCCATTTGCACCGGTCAAAGTATTACACTTAGCGCCGATGCCGTTTATGATACCTATTTATGGAGTAACGGAACAACTACCCAATCGGCTGTGGTTTCTGCAGCAGGAAGCTACTCACTTACGGTAACACAAAACGGCTGTAGCGGCTACACCTCTAGCCCTGTTCAACTTACACTTAACCCGCTTCCTGCAGCGGCAATAACCCCCGCCGCATCAACGGTATGCAGCGGAGGCAGCACAACGCTAACAGCAAATGGCGGCACAAGTTACTTATGGAACGATCAAAGCACTTCCACTACACTTAACGTAACGCCAACAAATCTTACTACTTACACCGTAACTGTAACAGATGCCAATAACTGCAGTGCAAGTGCAGCTTCAACGGTGGCAATAACACCGTCTCCTGCTGTAAGCATTATCTCTTCAGAAACCAGCAACATTATATGCCAGGGCACAAGCCTGCAACTGTTTGCCAGTGGTGGAAGCTCTTACGTCTGGAGCACTAACGAAACAAGCGCTTCTATCTCCTCAACACCTGCAAACACCACCACCTATAGTGTAACTGTTACTGATGGAAACAACTGCTCAGGCAGTGCAGCGCAAACCGTTGTAGTTAATCCTTTACCGCAACCTTCTGTTAGCGTAACACAAGTTAACGGGGGCGCCAACTATGTTTTACAGGCTACACCGGCTGGTCTTACAAGCTACATATGGCAACAGGCTGTAGCTAACGATACTACTAATCAACTGCACTTTAACTACGGAACCAATCTTGATACCTTTATGGTTAACTGCGTATCAGGCGGCGGTTATTACCGCGTTTTAGTAACGGATGCAAATGGATGTTCAGCTCCATCTTCGTATGCTAAAGTGCCATTCTGTACAGCAATAAATGAAATACCGCAATTGCTGCATTTTGCCTTAATGCCTAACCCGGCTACTGACCGCTTAAATGTAGTTTATGATTTAAAAGAACAACTGGCCGTTAAAATAGCCGTGCTTGATATTACAGGTCGTGTTGTTATGGAGTTAACTACAGAAACTGAAAGCGCAGGCAAACACACTAAAACGCTTGACCTAAATGGTTTAGCGCAAGGCTTGTACTTACTTAACTTTAACAGCAACAACAGCAGCTTTAATACCCGCTTTATAAAAGAGTAACAACCTTTATTTAGCGCACAATTTTTAAAGTCCTCCGGCAACGGGGGACTTTTGCTTTCTATAAATCCATAACCAGCCTAACACCGCAGTTTTGCTTGTGGTGGTCGTACACGTTTCGGTTACGTGCTGTAGTATAACATCGTTCTTCGCCACTTCTCCACGAACCTCCTCTTACCACCCTAAAAATTGCTTTCCGGTCATTTCCTGGGTTATCTGCGGCAGACCTTTTGTAAAAAGCCGGCTCCCACCAATCACTACAAAGCTCCCAAACATTACCTGCCATATCGTAAATACCCAATTCATTGGGTTTCTTTAATCCAACAGGATGCGTTTTTTCTTCAGCATTATCTTTCATCCAGGCAACTTCGGTAAGATTATCACTGCCGGGGTATCGGTACCCCTTACTTTGTTTACCACCCATAGCTGCATATTCCCATTCCGCTTCAGTAGGCAAACGGTAATGCTTAACACTTAAGCTATTCAGCTTTCCTATAAATGCATCCACTTCATCAGGTGTAGCCTCTTCAACCGGGCAGTTACTACAAGTGGAGAAATAAGAAGGATTACTACCCATAACGCTTTGCCACAACTGCTGGGTTACTTCATACTTACTTATGTAAAAGCTTTTCAACCTTACTTTGTGAACAGGCCTTTCATTCTTAACACCTGTTGTACTACCCATATTAAACTCCCCTCCTTCTACCAAAATCATTTCAGGCGCAGTAAAGGAGGAAGATTGTTTAATTCGCAAAGGATTTGCTGCCACAAACAACACGGCAAACAGTAACGATAGTGAAACTTTCATGACTACTAAGGTGATTAATTATAGCATACGTTCTATAGCTTTTTTAGCGCTTTTATTAAGCTGCAACCTTATTAAGGCGCAAAGCTGGGTAGATACCCTTGATACCTATGCCCGTGAAAGTTTCCTGCCGGCAAATCACTACCACTGGCGGTGGACGGACGCAGCCTTGCTGAATACCATGATGAAGCAGTACGAAACCTGCCCGGTGCAGTATAAGTCTTACTACATGGATTACGTAAAGACCGCCATGGACGGCACCTATAAATGGGCTAACGGCAAAACGCCGAATTCTGTTGCTTCGGCAATGGGTCTGGCTTTCCTTTACCGAATTACCGACCAAAAGAAGTATAAGCTAAAGGCAGAAAAGGTTTACGCAGATTATTTAAAAATACGGCGCACTAAAGAAGGTGCCGTTTCACACCTTATGCTGTTTACCGAGTTGTGGGACGATACCATTTTTATGATTGGGCAGTATTTGCTTAACATGTATGAAACCACAGGTAACGAAAAATATCTTGATGAATTTATGAAGCAACTGCGGCTGCACCGCGAGAAGTTACAAGTAGCAGAATACGGCCTATGGGTGCACGGATGGGATAGTAATAACCACACCCACTGTACCTTTTGCAGCCAAATGTTTTGGGCAGATAAAACAACCAGGCGAAGCACTGAAATGTGGGGCCGCGGTAACGGTTGGATAATCGTAACTATAGCTGATGCATTAACTATGTTGCCCAAAGGCAATAAATACCATAGCGAATTGGAAGGCTACCTGAAAGAAATGATTGCCCGCCTGCCTGAGCTACAGGATGAAAAAACAGGCCATTGGTTTCAATTGCCTGCTCGAAAAAGTGAAGAGGGAAACTGGATTGAAAGCAGCAGCACCGCTATGTTTGCTTACGGCATACAAACTGCCCTTACATTAGGGTTGGTGCAGGATACGGTATATCAAAAAGCCGTAGATAAAGCCTATAAAGGATTAAGAGAGTATAGTATAATACCAAAAGACAACTATCTAACTGTTTCCAATGTTTGCACAGGCACCTGTATTGGCCACAAACAATACTATTTTAAGCGCAAACGCACGGTAGGCAAACCCTATGCTATTGGTATGCTTATTCAGTTTGGAAGAAAATATGAGGCAGCACAAAAGAAGAAATAGCGCCTATTTCCAGCCTTCAGGGTTCTGATACCACTTTAGCAGTGTTTCCTTATCAGCAGACTTTACGTAATCCTGCTTTTCAGCAACTTCAAGTAATGTAGGGTAATCACTCAACGTAAAATAGCGGCATTTTGCATCTTCAAAAGCGGTAACTGCCTTTTGAAAACCATAGGTAAAAATAGCACCCAAACCAAGCACCTCTGCACCGGCAGCACGTAAAGCCTCCACTGCTTTCAATGAACTGCCTCCGGTAGAAATCAAATCTTCAATTACTACTACCTTTTGGCCCTGCTCCAACTTTCCTTCAATCTGGTTTTCTAAACCATGGCCTTTGGCTTTATCACGCACATACACAAAAGGCTTGTTTAACACATCAGCCACCAGCACGCCATGTGGTATGCCTGCAGTGGCCACCCCTGCAATTACATCGCAATGTTCAAACTCTTCGGCAATGGTATCAGCAAACGAAGTTTTAATGTAGTTTCGTACCTTAGGAAAAGAAAGCGTTTTGCGGTTATCGCAATAAATGGGGCTTTTTAAACCGCTTGCCCAGGTAAAAGGGTCAGCAGGATTCAGCACCACGGCTTTAATTTCTAATAGGTATTCTGCCACTTCGCGGGCAACAACATTATTATATATCATGGTATGATAAGAGATTATAAAATTTATTACAATGATTCGGTTTTACTTATCAAATCCGATCATTCGCAAAGCAACGAAAATTTTGCAAAGGTTCTTACCGAAGAAGCGGAGGTGCAAAACTTCATCAACAATCCACAGGAGTTGTTTGATCCACAGGCAACCGGCAACATCCTGCTTATTGTTCCCACACCCGAAAAAGCCTTAGAAACCATTTTAAGCTCGGCTGATAAAATTATGGCGGGTGGTGGTATTGTATTCAATGAAACCGATGATATTCTGCTCATCTTCCGCCGGGGTAAATGGGATTTGCCAAAGGGGAAAATTGAAAAAGGGGAAAAGGTTATTGATGGTGCCCGCCGTGAGGTAGAAGAAGAAACAGGCGTTAAAGTAAAGATGGTAGTAGAAAGCCCCATAGTAACCCACCATGCCTACGTTTTAAAGGGCAAAAAGGCTATTAAAGAAACCGAATGGTTTATTATGAAAGCTCAACCCGGGCAAACAAATTTAAAGCCACAAGCCGAAGAGGATATAGAACAGGTTTTGTGGGTTAAAAAAGCTGACCTGCATAACTACAAAGCAGGTTCTTACCATTTAGTATGGGACCTCCTTTCTGTTTACGCACATTAAACCTCCACTGAACTAAAAGCCTTAGGTAAGTAACGGATAATATCCCCGGCCGTCAATGCCGTTTTACCTAAATCAGTGGCAGCATAATCGCCTGCAAGGCCATGCACATAAACACCAACCATTGCTGCTTCCTCAGCAGTGTAGCCCTGTGCAAGCAGCGCGGATATAACTCCGGTCAATACATCGCCACTACCTCCTTTGGCCATTCCGGCGTTGCCCGTACTATTAAAGTACAGTTTACCTTCAGGGGTAACAATAGTTGTATGCGCGCCCTTCAATACCACAACTACCTTATGCTTGCGGGCAAAGTTGCGTTGTAGTTCCAGTTTTTCTAAATCATCCTTCCATTCACCGGCAAGGCGTTTAAACTCTCCGGGGTGTGGCGTTAGAATACTATTTTCAGGCAGCTTCTCTAAAAACTTCTTGTGGCCGGCAAGAATGTTTAGGGCATCGGCATCAACCACCATAGGTTTCTTATACAAAAGGAAAAGGTCAACTAAAAACTGCGCCGAACCACTTTCCGTTCCAATTCCGGGCCCAACCCCTATAGCAGAATACTTACTCAGGTCGGTTTCTAAATAGGATGGGGTAAGCAATTCACGCTCCTTGTTTGCCAGTGGCCTGGGGTATGCGCTTATCATGGCTTCAGGATTTGCTACCTGCATTATTTCATAACCACATTCGGGAACCATTGCAGTTACCAAACCGGTTCCGCTTCGTAAAGCCGCTTTTACCGACAAGGTTGCTGCCCCTATTTTACCATAGCTGCCGGCACAAATCAAGGTATGGCCGTAAGTGCCTTTATGGCTAAACTTCTTTCTGGGCTTTAGAATATGCTTTATGTCTTTTGCCTGCAGGTAATAGTTGTTAGATGCAAGGCTATCAGCATACAAACTATTTAAACCAATATCAAGAACTGCAAAGTCCCGCACATAATCATTTGCAGAGGGCAGCAAAAAAGACAGCTTGGGTGCATGAAAGGTGAATACCTTTTCTGCTTTTATTATAACATTATTAGGGAGATTAGGTTTATCGCAAAATAACCCGCTCGGTATATCGACACTAAATATCGAAGCGCCTGATTTATTCAATGCATTAATTACAAAGGCCGAAACACCTTCAACGGCTCTGCTTAAACCAATTCCAAAAATGGCATCTATCACCTTATCCTTAGCGCTTATTGACGGTAGCTGTAACTCGGTTTCTATGTAATGAACAGAGCTTAAGTGCTTTAAGCGCTCCTCATTTTTTAAAAAGTCATCCGTAGTCTTAGGCGAATGCTTTACAACATACGTTTGCACATGTAAAAAGCCCCGTTCAATAAGCAAGCGCGCAATGGCAAGGCCATCGCCACCATTATTACCCATGCCGCAGAAAACAAAAATTTTATCGGAACTGTGAAGGTGCGCAATAATAGCATCCGCAAAAGCCGTAGCGGCACGTTCCATGAAATCAATGGATGCAATTGGTTCATTGCTTATGGTGAACTTATCCAGAAGGCGTATTTCCTCAGCACTAAGGATTTTCATAGCGTAAATTTACAACGCTAATACTGAAAGATGAAGTGATTTTAATTAGCAGGTTTTTCAAGCTGAAAGAACCTGAACTTAAACTCTAAAGGGTTTAATGTATTTACCAACGCATTAATAAAGTGCTCATCGTAAAAAGGAACAAAACTCTCTATTCTTTCCTGCAAACTTTGCTTAGGGAACAACGCCTCATGCACAGCATACACCTGATTGCTAAAGGTTTCCTGCTTTCGCTTCTCGGCTTTAAGCATCTTGCCTTCCAGCGCTTCCAAAGCATTTAAAGCCTTCTGCTTTTCGCCAAAGGCACTTTGCTTCAAAGTTGTGTCAACGGCTTCCGCCTTTGTTGCAATCTCATCAAACAGTTGCTCCACTTTTCTTTTCTCCTGTTCAAGAGATAACTGTCCGTCCATCTGCTGCTTAATTCTATCCGCAATAAAGTTCTCCGGCTTTTGAAACAATGCCGATGCCGATAAATCTGCCTTTTGCATTTTGGTTCGTACGCCGCTGCTGATAATGGCTGCAGAATTACGTGGCATCAACACAGGGAAGTTCACTTTATAATAATCAAAAAGCGGTTTTAACTCCAGCCAATAACTTAGCTCGCCGCTTCCTCCTATAAAACAAAGGTTAGGCAGTATTACTTCCTGATAAACGGGCCTGTAAATAACATTAGGACTAAAGCGTTCGGGATTACTATCCATTTCGCTTTCCATTTGTGGCCGGGTGAAGGTGATGGCTTTGTTATTTACGCGGTAAACGTTTTCCTGCGCATCAAAGACTATTCGTTCTCTATACCCCTCTCCTAAATAAAAGAAGTTGATGTCTCTTGGTTTTGCTTGCGCTTTATAATTACTGTCAAGATAATCTACCGTATCACGTAAGATAGACGAAGCGCGATTATTTAAGACATCATCCTTTATAAAGGGAATAAAAGCCTCTTTCAGCCTTTTGTCATCCTGGTCAATTACTACTAAACCATGCTGCTTAAATAACTCGTTCACCAGGTACTGTGTGAGCTTCCCTAAATTGTGATAGTCGCGTAGGCCAGATTCGAGTATAGCGGTTACTGCATTTTCTCCCGTATGCGCTTTAAGTGCAGATAATGCGCTCTCGATTATTGAGCTATCCAAACGGCCAACAGCTCCTGAACCTCCTTCCCATTTTACCTCCTTCCCTTCTACAGAAACATGATTCAGTTCATCAATATCATGGTCTTCACTACCCATCCAAAAAACAGGAACGAAGTTATAATCAGGATATTCCCCTTTTAATTGTTGCGCAAGGTTTATAGCACCGCTTATCTTATAAAAATTATACAAAGGGCCCATAAACAGGCAAGGCTGGTGTGCGGCGGTTACGGTGAACGTTTTCGCATCCGCCAACAGATTTATATTTTGCACTACCTCATTTGAAACAGGTAATGAAGCATATTGCTGCTTCAAAACATCCACAAGAAGTGCCCTGTTTATTGGTTGGGCAGATTTATCCAGCAACACTTTGCTAAAGGAGTTCAATTGCGGTTTGTAACCGTAAAGATGTTTTAGCTTTTCGCTGCCATTCAGGTAATCCTGAATAAGTGAAGGCAGCAAGCCCGTTTCAGTTAATTGCACCTCATCAATAAGCGAAATCATTATTCCTTCATTTTTTTAAGCCGCACAAAAAAGGTAGTTCCTTCATCGGCCTTCGATTCAAACCAAATACTGCCGCCATTACCATCAATAATCTGCTTGCAAATAGCCAGGCCTAAACCTGTGCCCGATGACTTGGTAGTAAAATTCGGCACAAATACCTTATCCCGGTTATCCTCACTAATGCCAATACCATTATCCTTAACGGCAACAGTTAACCAGCCATCTTCCTCATTTATTGAAACATCCACAAAGCCCTCACGGTTTTCAGGTATGCTTTGTATGCCGTTTTTAACCAGGTTGTTAAACACGCTTATCAACTGATTTTTGTCTGCAAATACCAACGGCATATCTACCGCAGTAGTAAACTCGACATGCGCATCTCCTTCGCGGTTAAACAGCTCAGAAATACTCTTCAATAAGTCATTTAAGTTAATTATCTCATTTTCCGGCTTAGGCATTTTTGCAAAGGTGCTAAAGGCTGTAGCAATAGATGAAAGGTTTTCAATCTGCTCCTCTAAAGTTTTCGCTACGCGCTTAGCCAGTTGCTCAACATTAGGATTGCCTTCATCAATTGCCCTTTGCAGGTACTGTATGCTAAGCTTCATAGGCGTTAGCGGGTTCTTTATCTCATGCGCAATTTGTTTGGCCATTTCCCTCCATGCGCTTTCACGCTCTCCTTTCGCCAGCTTCTGCGCACTTTGTTCTAACTCACTAATCATTTTATTGTACTCCCCTATCAGCACTCCTATTTCGTCCTTACTATCCCATTCAATAGGTTCGTTCTTTTTATTCAGGTTAAGCACGCGCAGCTTTTCACTTATTATAGTAAGCGGGCGTGTAACAGAGTTGGAAATAAAGTAAGCCAATACAGCCGCAACAATTAACAGAAACACATACACATTCATTAAGGCCACCAAAAAGGTAGAAACTTCATTATTAATATCCTTACTTCGTTCAAAATAGGGAATGCCTAAATAAGCTATAACATTCCCCTGCCTGTTTAGTATAGGCGAATAAGTGGCCAGGTAACTAAGCTTACCAATATTTTCCTGCTGTGTAATCTGCGATGCTTTGGTGGCCTCTAACTTAAAATAAGCTGTTGGGTTCATTTTCTTACTCACCAACGCTTTATCATAAATAGATGGTTGCGAAGAAACACTAAGGTTGCCTTGCTTATCAAATACATTAATATCAATAAGATTAATGTTAGCTAAGCGTGCCACTTCAAAGTTCAACTCATTTGTTATATCTGAACTAAGGCCATCACTACTTAGTGAATTACGTTGTATGAAATACTCAAGGCTCGCATGTATGGCCTTTTCTTTGCGGAATAACCTATCGCTATAAAAGTTATCATACTGCCTGCGGAAAAAACCTATTGTAATAAAGCCGATAATGATAAAGGATATGATAATCATTACCAGCATGGAATAGTTAATGCGCGTTCTGAAGGATAACTGCATGCTCGATGAAAACCGCTCATCATCCACTTTACTAATCCATAAGGTTATTAAAACAATAACCACTACTATAAACAGGAAAGAAAACAGGTAAGAGAACGTAGCAACAGGTTCAAACAGAGGTTCGCGTGGAATAGAAACAACCACCTTCTTTCCGTTGGCAAAACGTTGTATGTTATGCTCCCACTTATCTTCTTCTATAAAAGCGCCATCACCTTCATCAAACTTATACTCCTGGTTCCAATAGTAGGTATAAGGATAATCGCCGTACTGACTTATCAGTTTATCATTTTGATAAATAGCATAGTTGTAGTTATAAATGTTATTGAACAGTGTAACACTGCTGCCTACCAAAAGTTCCGGATATACGTTTTGGCTGTAATACACCTTGGGTGTAAGCTCAACCACAAGGTAACCAATGTTACTACTATCATTACCTAAGTTTAAAACAGATAGATAGGAATAGTTTTGTGCTGTATCTGAAACATAAGCCAACTCAGGCTTGCCCGGTGTGCCTTTATTTTTCAGCATCTTCTGTTTGTAATATTCTACACCGGTTGAATCTTCATTTTTAAATGAGTTACCAAGCGAATCGAAGGAACGAAGTTTTAAGTCGTACTTGTTAAAGTAACCGCCCAGGTAAAGGGAGTTAATGCGGTCAACAATTTCCTTGCGCGAAACTACAGGGTTATTAAAGTAGTTCCGTATAAATGCATCGGCTGAAATACGCCCTGCTATATCCCCAAACATATATTCCGCTACAAAGTCGCGCTCCGTAACCAATTTCCCAGCAAAAAACACTCTTTGATTACGCTCTTTGCGTTCGTACAGGTTTTCAATAAGGAAAGTGGTAAACAGGCTATAAATAGTGATGTAGAGCAAAAGCCTCCTTACACTCAACTTCTCTTCGCCGGTAAATACCAGGTATACAACGGCAACAAACAGAATTGTCCAAACGGAAGCAAACAATACGGATTCAAAAAATTCGGAGTTAAAAGCGCTGAACGAAAGCAACGCACCGAAGACAACTGAAACAATTAATATGCGCAAAAGAGGAACACCGCTGTTGCGTAATAAACTGATAATAGTGGCAGAAAGCAGGAAATGAGAAATAACAAGGACTGAAATGCAGATAAGCCCTAATACACTGTAATAGCCCAGACTAAGTACGTTGTATATCTCAAAAGAAATTACGGAGTCGATTACCAGCGTTTTAAAAATCCAGGTTATAAAGCCGGTAAAGGCAAAAACAAAAAACAGCAGCAGCAATCCTGCATTAGCATTTCGTAATGGCGCATTATTGCCGGGTCTTTCAATTTGCCAAAATGCTACCCACCAGCCCATTATAACACTATCAATAATTAAATCGCCCAGGGAGGGAGTAATAAGTGAAGACCCATACAATTTAGGGTCAAACAACTCCAGTTTTTGAAACTCAAACGGAAACCGGAAGTATAGCATTAAACCTCTAACAACCACAACAGTTATCAAAAGCACACCGTAAGCAAAGGGAAAGCCTTTGGCGTTTTTTAGCCGGATAGCGAGATAGTTGATATAATAAAACAGCAAGAGGATGAGTAAAAACTGTGCTATTAGTGTAAACCAGTTTACATCAGTGCCTTTGGCCTCACCCGATATATACAGACTGAATAACACATTGCCCTTCGCATCAAAAACAGGCACAGAGCCCTCAATCTTCTGATCGGATAATTGAACATTGCCCGGTATATGAAATTCTTCAACAAAGCCGTTTTGCAAAAACCTGTTTTCAAAGGGGTACTCCAGTTTTACAGCCTTAAGCGCCACCAGATTTTGATGATTGCCCGCATCGGAGGATTTAAGAATATAAAACCAACCGCTTTTTAACTTCATGAATACCCCGCCCTCTTCAAAGGAATTTATAGCAGCAGGAGGTAAAACGGTGTTATTACTCCAGGAAATCAGTGAATCATTACGGTACAAAAACAGAGATACATGCCTATCGGTAAATTGTTTTACCGTGGCCGACTTAAAGTTCCCAACCTCAAGGTCTTTTAACAGCTTTTCATTATGGCTGTTTTGGATAAACAAATTCAAAGACTCCTGTAAGTTCTCCTGTATTTTAGAAGCAATAGAATTAAGGTTGGCAACATCGGGTCGCAATAAAGAAACAACCAAAGCCGCAATAAGCAGCAGGGGCAAAAAGTATTTCTTTATGTTTTGCAGTAAAATCAAGCCTTAGCTTTGGGGTTATTAATGAGGTTCAATTTTTTTCAAATACCATTAGCCTTCGCTTTGTTCCAAATGGCATCCATTTCCTCCAATGTCATATCATTTAGCGATTTATTCAATTGTGCCGCTTCCTCCTCTATAAATTTAAAGCGCCTCATAAACTTCAGGTTGGTTCGCTCAAGCGCAGCTTCAGGGTCAACCTTTAAAAAGCGCGAATAGTTAACCATAGCAAATAGCAAATCGCCAAATTCATCTTCAATTTTGTCAGCATCGTGTTCTGCTACAGCTTCTTTTAACTCGGCGGTTTCTTCTTCCACCTTTTTCCAAACATCTTCAATATGCTTCCATTCAAATTTTACCTGGGCGGCCTTATCCTGTATGCGGTAAGCCTTTATGAGCGCAGGTAATGAATTAGGCACGCCTGCTAAAACCGATTTCTTACCTTCTTTTAATTTCAGCTTTTCCCAATTCTGCTTCACATCTTCTTCATTGTTCACTTTCACATCACCATAAATATGGGGATGACGGGTAATCAGTTTCTCGCAAAGTGCGTCAATAACCGTACCTATATCAAAGGCCCCCTGCTCTTCCCCTATTTTTGCGTAAAATACAATGTGCAACAGAAGGTCGCCCAACTCCTCCTTAATGCCTTTCATGTCCTTTTGCAGAATGGCATCCCCCAATTCATACGTTTCTTCAATGGTAAGCGGCCTGAGGCTTTCAAGGGTTTGTTTGCGGTCCCAGGGGCATTGTTCACGCAATTCGTCCATTATTTTCAATATCCGGGCAAATGCCTCCAGTTTCTGCTGCATGCTTGAGCTTTGGGGGTAAAGTTGCAGAATTAAAGCAGATTATTTACCTGTCTTTACAAACGGGGCGGTGATGGTTTTGCCGGGAACGCGAAGAGCAATACGGTAGGTGCCTGCCGCAAGGTTACTTACATCAATACTTAGGGTTTCTGAACCTGAATGTATAAAGCGGGCATCGCTGTACATTACCTGCCCTTTAATGTTGTAAATTTTAATCTCGGGGCTGCGGCCTTCATCCGTTTCCACCCGTAACTGCAGTTGATTATTTACGGGGTTAGGGTAAACCAGCATATCTAACTGGTATGCGCTGTTACGTGTAACCGTATTGTCCTTTGCAATTATCCAAAGGTTGGGGTCAAACTCCACCGTGTCCACACTGAAGGAGAATTTATCGAGCACAAAATTTTCACCGTTTTGTGCCGGGTCAAATGTAATTATGGTGTCGCCTAACTGCCCTTTAAACCGCACTTGTACCGGAACATTAAAAAACGGCACTGAGGGGTGCGATTGAGACTGGTTAATGGTAAGCGATAGGGTATTGCTAAAATCCTGTATCCAGCTTATCTGATAGGACGGGTACCCCCTTCCATATACCCATTGCGTAAAAAAAGTGGTAAGGTTTTTTCCGCTTGCTGCTTCAAGGTGGGCCTTCAAATCACCCGTTTTAGCAAAGTTGTACGCCAGGTTTTGGTCGTTCAGGTAACTCCTCAAACCACTAAAAAAAACATCATCACCTAACAGATAGCGTAGCATATGTAAAACCATTGCCCCTTTGCTGTAACTTAAATGTGGGTCAAACACCCGGCTTACTGATGTGGTATCATCGCAAAAAACAGAGCCATCGGGCACCACACATGAGCCATCAATGCGGCTGCGACGGAAAGCATACCACCACTCAGGCGCAATGTGCTCATAACAAAGGCCGCTTAAATAGGTGGCAAAGCCTTCATTTAACCATATATCCTGCCAACTGCCGCAGGTTACTTTATCACCAAACCAATGGTGCCCCAGTTCGTGGGCCATCAATTCAAAACCGAAATCGCCCATAAAGGTCATAGTTTGGTGTTCCATGCCGCCACCCCAGCCAAACTGCGCGTGCCCGTATTTTTCATCCTGAAAAGGATAAACACCAAACAGCGTATCATACAACTGAATCATTCTAACAATAGATGCTGTGGCGTTTCGGGCCTCAACGGAATCTTCAGGGTACACATAGTTTAAAACAGGCAGGGTATCACTTTCATATGGTACATAATCGTAGTAATAGGCATAGTTAGTAGCAGCCATACACACCAAATACGAAGCAATAGGGTAGCGATGCTTCCAATGATAAGTTACCTGGTTGCCGTTATGTAGCTCCTGCGCCAATAAACCATTGCTGGCAGCGCGCACGGTATCAGGGGTCGTTATCAATACATCAAGGCTGTCAATTTTATCCTGCAGGTTTTGCTTACAGGGCCACCAATCCCGCGCTCCATACGGTTCAGAGAGCGTCCATACAATCGGAATACTATCATGCTTATCCTGCACAAAAGAACCAAAACCCGTGCCTCCCGGTACGCCGTGGTAATAAACGGCTATTGAATCGCGTTGCGTTACACTTTGCGGAAGATTAATGTGCAGCACCATGTTGGTGTGCGCAAATACCATCGCACTGTTATGGTAAATTATGCTGTCCACTACTAACGAATCGGACAAATCAAACTCCAGAAAATCAATAGAGGGCTGGGGGACAAACACGGTGTTCACCTTGCCTGTTATATATTTTACTTCAGGGTTAACGCTCAATTCCAACCGCTGCTGAATAATATCTGTGTTATTCACAGCACCGGCTCTTTCCATCTTTAAAAGATGTTTACGGGCCTGCATTTCAGCCTTGGCAATACGGTCGCGGTCCTGCGCTGTGAGCGCCACAGAAAGCCATGATAAAACCAACAACAATGCAATGCGAAACATGAATAACCAAAGATAACAAAGCGCACAAAGGCCGGCATATTGCTATAAACACTTTTTACACAACTATAACAATCTGAACCGGCTGTATGGGGCGCAGAAGTATTTTACAAGGCATTGGTAATCCTATATATTCGCCTTAAATTTTTTCTGATGAAGAAGATTATTGAGTGTGTTCCTAACTTTAGCGAGGGGCGCGATGCCGCGCTTATAAAGCAAATAACGGACGCTATTGAAAGCGTTGAAGGCATAAAACTATTAAATGTTGACCCCGGCCAGGGCACTAACCGTACCGTAGTAACTTTTGTAGGTGATGAAAACGAGGTTGTAGAAGCTGCTTTCCGCGCTATTAGCAAGGCACAGGAAGTTATTGATATGCGCAGGCACAGCGGGGCGCACCCCCGTTTTGGCGCTACGGACGTTTGCCCCTTTATTCCTATTGCCAATGCCACTATGGAAGACTGCATTGCCTGTGCTAAAAAGTTGGGCGAAAGAGTTGGAAAAGAACTGAAAATACCGGTTTACCTATACGAATATGCGGCAAGCGCCCCTCACCGCAAAAACCTGGCTTCGGTAAGAGCAGGTGAATACGAAGGCATTGCACAAAAGATAAAGCATGCTGATTGGGTGCCTGATTTTGGCCCGGCTGAATTTCATGAAAAGAGCGGCAACATTGCCATTGGTGCACGCGACTTTTTGGTGGCATACAATGTTAACCTTAATACCACTTCTGTGCGCAGGGCAAACTCAGTTGCATTTGATGTGCGCGAACAAGGCCGCAAAGTAAAAAATGAGAAGGGAGAAGAAGTATTGCAGCCCGGTAAGTGCAAAGCCGTTAAAGGTATTGGCTGGTATATACCGGAGTATGGTTTAGCCCAGGTAAGCATGAACCTTACCAACATCAATATTACGCCGGTTCACATAGCCTTTGATGAATGCGTAACCAGCGCTTACAATCGCGGAATGCGTGTTACTGGCAGCGAGCTAATCGGGCTTATTCCTTTAAAAGCAATGCTGGATGCCGGCAAGTATTTTCTGGAAAAGCAGAAACGAAGCACCGGCGTTAGTGAAGCTGAATTGATACGAATAGCTATAAAATCAATGGGGCTTGATGAGCTAACGCCTTTTGACCCGCAAAAACGCATTATAGAATACATGCTGCGTGATGCTTCTTCTACCCCGCTGCTAAACATGAACCTGCGCCAATTTGCAGATGAAACAGCAAGTGAAAGCCCTGCACCGGGTGGTGGTTCTATTTCAGCATATGTAGGTGCATTGGGTGTTTCATTGGCTACAATGGTGGCTAACCTTTCATCGCATAAAAAAGGATGGGATGAACGTTGGAAAGAATTTGGCAATTGGGCCGATAAAGGACAGCAACTAAAAGACCAGCTATTAAACCTGGTGGATGAGGACACCAAAGCTTTTAATAAAATAATGGACGCCTTCGGGCTTCCTAAAACCACCGATGCGGAGAAAGCCGCCCGCAAACAGGCCATACAGGAGGCTACCAAATACGCCATTGAAATTCCGTTTAAGGTAATGCAGTTGTCACTGGCATCCTTTGAAATTATTAAGGCAATGGCTGCTGATGGCAATCCTAATTCAGTTAGCGATGCAGGTGTTGGCGCTTTATGTGCCAGAAGTGCCGTTTACGGTGCGTACCTTAACGTAAAGATTAATGCCGCAGGTTACGATGACAAAAAATATGTAGAGGAAAAATTAAAATCAGCAAAAGAAATACTGGATAACGCCATAAAACTGGAGGCGGAAGTATTAAAAATTGCAGAACAAAAAATAGAAGGGTAATTGTTACAGCGTATGAATATGATTGAACTTATATCGGAAATTATTAACCGCTTTGGCCCAAGGCCCGCCGGTAGTGAAGCAGAAAAAAAAGCGCAGCACTTTATTAAGTCGGTGGCGGAGGAGTTGACGGATGACGTAAACCTGATTGAGTTTGATGAATACCTTGATGCGCGCTTCGGTAAACTGAAGTATTATGTAGGTATTTACATTATTGCCCTTGCGCTTTACTGGGTACCCGGCGGGGCCATGTTTGGCTTAGGCCTTTCGTTGATTAATGCCTTCTTCATCATCTTCGACCTGATGAGCTACCGCGATATACTCACTACCTTCCCGGGCAAAAAGCAAACCTCCAGCAATGTAGAGGCTACCCTTGAGCCACAAGGCGAAGTAAAAAGCACCATACTTATTAGCGGGCATATGGATAGCACACGCGAGTATACCTGGTGGTTTAAACTGGGCGAGCTTGGTGTTAAGCTTACCATTGTGGCAGGGGTGCTTATGGTATTGCAACCCTTATTTTATGCATGGCACGTATTATCGCCGGCTAGCTTTCATAACTATATATGGGTGGGGTTTCTTTTATTAAGCCCGGTATTAATAGTGTATTGGAGCATGCATGCGGAACATGCGGTTGATGGTGCTCAGGATAATCTTTCGGGCATAGCTATTGCCTTTGAATCGTTTAAAAGCTTTAAAGACCCTAATGTTAAGGGCAAATCCATATTACAAAACACCCGCATCCGTTTTGTAAGCTTTGGCAGCGAGGAAAGAGGTTTGTGCGGTTCTCGCGCTTATGCTGCGCTGAAAAAAGAGCAACTTAAAAAGGAGAACGCCTATTTGGTGAACATTGACAGCGTGCGCCTGGTAAATGAAGTAGCTATTGTTGACCGCGAATTAATGAACGGCACAACGCACACGCCTGCCTTGGTAAACGGTCTTAAAAAATCATTTGAAGCACAAGGGCTGCCTTACAAAACAGCAATGCTGCCTATAGGCGGTACTGATGCCGTTTCCTTTGCCCGTGCAGGTTTGCCCTCAGTTACTATCATTGGTATAAGCTCTAAAAATTACGATTTCACCTACCATACGCGTCATGATATAGTAGAGAACATTGAACCACAAAGCCTGGAGAATGCTAAAAACGGTGTTGTAGGTTTCATTAAAGCATGGGATGCGGCCCGCTAAACCGCGCAGATTTCTAAATTTGCGGCACATTTTCAGAAAACAAGTGAATTTTAATAAAGTATGGTTCTTCCTATTGTAGCCTATGGCGACCCGGTGTTAAGAAAAAAGGGCGAGGATATTACGAAAGATTATCCCGGCCTTGAGAAGTTGATTGATGACATGTATGAAACGATGGAGAAAGCCAAAGGTGTAGGTTTGGCAGCTCCTCAAATCAATAAGGCTATCCGCCTGTTTGTAATTGATTCAACGCGCATGTACGATGAAGGGGAAGAGGAACAAGGATTACGCGAAGTATTTATTAATGCTCAAATAACTGAGGAATCGGGTAAGGAATGGCCCTATGAAGAAGGTTGCCTGAGCATTCCCGGCATTCGTGAAGATGTTTACCGCGAAGAGAAGGTGAAGATTAAATACCTTGACCGTAACTTTAAGGCTCACGAAAAAACCTTTACCGGTTTAACTGCCCGCGTTATACAGCACGAATACGACCATATAGAAGGTAAACTGTTTATTGACCACTTAAAGCCATTAAAGAAAAGCCTTTTGAAAGGTCGCCTTGAAAAAATTTCGAAGGGTAATGTTGATGTGGAATATAAAATGCGCTTCCCTAAAGTTTAATCAACTTCAGCCAATTCTTCTTTCGCACCTACTTCAACTTTAGTATTCTCCTTTTTAGTAAAAGTTGTACGGTAAACTAAATCCCAAAAGGTAGTGCTTACACCAAATCCGTTATCCGGATCGCTATAGTGGTGTATCATATGGTGCTGCTTTAACTCCAACCAGAATTTGCTTTTGAAATTGGCATGGTGCAGGGCGTAATGGGTCATATCATAAAACAGGTAGCCTATTACAAAGCCTACAAAGAAAGGTTCAACATAACTGGCGCCCAATAAAAAACGGAATAGAAAATAAAAGCCAACCGCTAATGGCAAGCTTACGGCCGGCACCATTACCAATCGCTTACTATCGCGCGGATAATCATGGTGCACGCCATGAAACATAAAGTGTATTTGCTTGCCGATTTTACCCGGTGGCATCCAATGAAAAACAAAACGGTGCAGGTTGTATTCAGCAAATGTCCAAACGGCTAAACCCAATAGAATAAAAGGCACCACCAACAGCGGATTGATACCTACTACAAACAACGAGCGATATAGAAAAACTAAAATTACCGGCACGTAGATGAATAAGGGAACCTTATAGTCTATACGGCTGAAAAAATCCATCCAATCCGCCTCAAACATCCGTACCGACTCATCCTTATTAGAAACAAAATGCTTCGCCATTACAATCGGTTTAAGTAGCGAAAATAGGAATAAACAGTGAAAGCAGCCTTCAATTAACGTTTCAAAATGTTGATATACTATCGGTTATAGCTGTTTGAACATCTATCACTTGCAACTAAATTTTATTATAACCTCTCTATAAAGCAATCTGTTACAATTATTCTGTGCGGTTAAAGCAAAAAGAATACATGAAATTTTCTTCAGGGACGAAGAATTTAGTATAATTGAACAGGACAGCGGTTAGCCTTCAGGCTACAAGAACATTACCAAAAGCACTACCTGATGAAAAAAGCAGTACCTTTTTTTCTTCTTGCATTTTTATGCATTACCCAAAGCTACGGCCAATGCATTACCAATGTTGACTTCCATCCATGGTCTGAGGCCGGTTGGGTAGCCAATGGCAATTGGGCTGTAAACGGACCCGGAAACCAGGTGCACCAAACCATTAACGGGCAACCCACTTTCTTTATCTCGCCTTTTGATTTAATGAATGTGCACATTACCGGCAACTTTAAAACAACTGACAATGATGATGACTATATGGGGTTTGTATTCTGTTTTCAGAACCCTATTGGACAGTCGGACACCTTTAAAACATGGTTGTACGATTGGAAACAAAAGAACCAGGTAAGTGGCGGGCAAACGGCAAGCAAGGGAATGTCATTAAATAAACTGGATGGTGTAATTCCAACCTCGCAGTATAACAACACCTTTTGGGGGCATAATAATACTGCTCAGTTTACCTGTGTTCAAAATAACTTTGGCAGTGCCGGTTGGGTGAAAAACTTTAACCACGCGTTTGACATTGTGTTAACCTATACCCGTGTAATAATTTCCATTGATGGCCAACTGGTGTTTGACCACCAGGATTGTTTTGAGCCCGGAAGATTTGGCTTCTACAACTACTCACAACAGGATTGCTACTACACCAATTTTCAATATGAATTGTTTACTGACTTTACCATAAGCGATACGCTGGTTTGCACCTCAGAAAACGTTCAAATAAACTTTATGCCTTCCTGTTCGGGTAATAGCGTGGGGTTAAATCAATATCAATCCTTAAGTTGGGATTTTGGCGATGGCAGCCCACCATTGGTGATTAATAACCCTACATCTTCTAACGTCAATGCTAATCACGTTTATTCAACGCCGGGCACTTATAACATTCTTCTTACCGTTACCGATGTTTTAGGCTGCACTACCACTGCTACGCATAGCGTTATAGTTGGGCAGGCACTAACGGCAGACTTTACCGCCAACACCGTTTGCGACGGCAATGCCACGCAATTTACCAATGCTTCGTCTGCAGGGGTGCAACAATGGAACTGGAATTTTGGTGACGGAAACAATGGCAACGGGGCCAACCCGCAACACAACTATAGTGCAGGCACCTATAACGCAACATTAGTGGTAGCCAGCGGTAATTGTTACGATACTATAACAAAACCGGTTACGGTTAACGCCAATCCCGTTGCCTTGTTTAGTGTAAACGATGTGTGTATAGGTAACAGCACCAACTTCACTAACCAGTCAACAGGAGCAGCCACTTACAACTGGAGTTTTGGTGATAATTCAACCTCAAGCCTGCAGAATCCGCAGCACACTTACGCCACATCAGGCAGTTTTACCTCTACGCTAATTGCCGTAAGTTCTCAAGGTTGCGCTGACACAACATCTGCTTCATTAAATGTATTTGAGCAGCCCAACGCTTCGTTTACAGTAGCTGCAGTTTGCGAAGGCAACACCAGCAACTTCGTAAATAATTCAACAATCAGTACGGGCGGCATCACTTCCTATAATTGGAATTTTGGAGATGGAAGCAATGACAGCCAACAAAACCCTACACATAACTATGCTGCAGCAGGTACCTACAACACAACATTGATAGTAATAAGTAATAATGGTTGTGCTGACACTGCTATACTGCAGGCGGTGGTTAATCCTAAGCCCCTGGCTTCCTTTACAGCAAGTAATGTATGCTACCCTGCGGCTATGCAGTTTACCAACCAAAGCACAGGAACAATAAATACCTACAACTGGAATTTTGATGACGGGAATACGGATAACCAAAATTCGCCCGCACATAATTACAATGCGGATGCAACTTATAATCCTGAATTGATTGTAACTACTGCGGCGGGGTGTGCTGATACTCTTTCAATGCCGGTTACGGTTTACCCTAAACCAAGCGCAACTTTTTCAGCAGATACTGTTTGTGAAGGCGTTACTACTCTATTTACCAATTCTTCAACTATCAATTCAGGCAGCATTACAAATTATGCATGGAGCTTTGGGGATGGAAATACTGATACCCAAACCAACCCAACGCATACTTACACAACAGCAGCAACGTATAGCGCACAATTAATCGCGCAGTCTGACAACAACTGCTATGATACCGCTACCGTGCCCGTAATTGTAAATGCCAAGCCCGTAGTGGCTTATACCACAGGGCCCGTATGCCAGGGGCAAAGCACCAACTTCACCAACAATACTACAATCTCAAACGGCACTATTGCGCAATGGCAATGGGATTTAGGTGACGGACAAACCAGCACGGTACAATCACCCACACATATTTATTCAACGCAGGGCACATACAGTGTTACACTGCTGGCCGTTAGCGATAATAACTGCGCTGATTCCATTACCCAACAATTAACGGTTTACGACAAACCTGTGGCCGCCTTTACAGTCAATGATGTGTGCGTTGGTCAGGCTTCTGTTATAACCGATAATTCTTCTATTGGCAACGGCATTATCAGTCAATGGAATTATGATTTCGGGGATGGCCAAAACAGCACTCAGCAAAGCCCTTCAGTAACTTATGCGAGCGGCGGTAATTATAACATTCAACAGGTAATTACAACTACTGACGGCTGCAGTGATACGGCCATTGTACTAACCACAATTTATCCGGCGCCTATAGTAAGCTTTTCTGCTGCCGATGTTTGCCTGGGAAATCCAACGGTTTTCAGCAACACCTCTTCTATCACTTCAGGGAGTATAAGTGCATTTAACTGGGACTTAGGCAATGGTTCTTCTTCAGCATTACAGGCTCCTGTTGAAACCTATAGTACAGCAGGGTCATACTCTATAAGCCTTGTAGCAGTTTCTGACAACGGATGTACGGACTCTGCAGCTTCAACAATTTCAGTTTTTGAATTACCTATTGCTTCAGCGGAAACCACACCTGCCTGCTATGGCGAGCATAACGGCAGCGCGATGGTTACTGCTTCTGCGGGTTCTTCTCCCTACACCTATAATTGGAACAATAACGTGGGGGGCAATTCGCTCAACAATCTTTTTGCAGGTAACTATACCGTTACAGTTGCTGATGCACATAATTGTAGTGCTACCGCTAATGGTACAGTAACTGAACCTTCGGCCAACTTGGGTGTGGTAGTTTCGCCGGCTAACCCGGCTATAAAACTGAATGAGAGTGTAACCCTAAGCCTGGCTACCATTAATGCTTATGGCAATGCAGAAATTTCTATTAGCCCTTCCTATGGCCTAAGTTGTACGAATTGCACCGGCCCCGAGGCACAGCCTTATCAAACCACAACATACACCGTAGAACTTACGGATAGTCTGGGTTGCAAAGCCGTTCAGCAGTTTACCATAACTGTGGATGAAGCGGTTCCTGTTTTTATACCTAACGCCTTTACACCCAACGGAGATGGTGTTAATGATAGCTGGACGGTATTTACCACTGCGGTTAAGCAGTTTAAGCTGGCCATATTTAATCGCTGGGGCGAAAAAGTTTTTGAAACAGAGAACAGCGGCCAGGGATGGGACGGCACATTTAAAGGCAAACCGGCCGATAATGGCATTTATGTTTACCAAGGCAGTATTGTACTACTGAATAACGAAACACGACCTGTGAAAGGCACTCTTACCTTATTCAGGTAATCAGGCTTTTTTGCGCGGCTCCCATTTAACTTCTTCTACACCAAGGTCCTTTGCCATGCGGCGGCCCAGCATAAACAGAAAATCAGAAAGCCGATTGAGATATTTTATAATTAGGGGATGAATATCTGCGGTGTGATGAAGACCGACGCAAAGACGCTCGGCCCTACGGCATACGGTACGCGCAATATGGCAATAGGAAACATGCACATGCCCGCCGGGTAATATAAAACTGCGCAAAGGCTCAAGCCCCTCTTCCATTTCATCCATACTACGCTCTAAACGTTCTACGTCCGTTTCATCAAGGTCAGGCACTTTCAGTTTATCGTTCTCAGGGTCTGCCGCCAAAGTAGAACCTACGGTAAACAAGCGGTCCTGAATTTCCTTTAGCAGTTCTCTGTACTCTTCTTTCTGCTGCACATCGCGTAATAAACCAATCCAGCTATTCAGTTCATCCACTGTTCCGTACGCTTCAATCCGCAATTCGCTTTTAAGCACGCGCCTGCCGCCAAATAAGGAGGTTTCACCTACATCGCCTGTTTTGGTATAAATCTTCATAACAACAATTAAACAGCAAACGCCTTAACAGGAACGTTCGGGTTATCCGTTTCTATTTTGCCATCGCGCAGCCTTAATATCCGTTTGGCATGGCGGGCAATATCTTCTTCGTGTGTAACAACAATAACAGTGTTGCCTTTGTTGTTTATTTCCTCAAAAATATTCATGATTTCGTAGGAAGTCTTGGTATCGAGGTTACCGGTAGGTTCGTCGGCCAGAATTATGGAAGGATTGTTTACCAATGCCCTGGCAATAGCCACCCGCTGGCGCTGGCCACCTGAAAGCTCATTGGGCTTGTGATGCATTCGGTCCTTAAGGCTTACCATTTCCATAACAGCTTCGGCACGTTGGGTTCTTTCCGCCTTACTCATTCCGGCATAAATCATGGGTAGAGCTACATTCTCAAGGGCGCTTAAGCGCGGCAGCAGGTTAAAGGTCTGAAAAATAAAGCCTATCTCCTTATTGCGCACACGGGCCAATTCATCATCGGTCATTTTACTAACCTCCTGCCCGTTAAGTACATAACTGCCATCAGTAGGGCTATCTAAACAGCCCAGTATATTCATAAGGGTTGACTTACCTGAGCCCGAAGGACCCATTAAAGCCACATACTCATTCTTATTGATATTTAAGGAAACATCGCGCAGGGCCATAATAACCTGGCTGCCCATTACGTAGCGCTTGCTTATGTGTTCAATGCTAATAACTGAGTTAACGGCCACTTTACTTCTTTATCACTTTAGGCACTTTAAAATAATCGCTGTCCTTTAACGGTGCATTAGACAGGGCATCTTCCTTACTTACCATACCTTCCACCACGTCTTTCCTAAGCACATTCTTCTCCTCGGTCATATAAATTAAAGGTTCAACACCATCCACGTTCACCTCGCCCAACTTTTCAACCAGGTTTAGTATCCCCTGTAAGTCCTTCTTAATGCGCTCTGTTTCCGGCTCATCAAACTTCAATTTGCTGAGGGTGGCAAGGCGTTCTACTAATTCATTATCAATCTTCATGCAAAAAACTATTTTCGCGTGCCGCAAATAAAGCAAATAATAGGCAAACAAGCCGGTTGGAACCGGGTTAAACACACTAACCGCCCTTCATTCGCTTTTTGTGGAAAAACCAAACTGATTTAACCGGCTGCATATTGGCCGCAAAAAAAGTTTTGGAGAGAGAAACAATTTTTATTTTCGACCAACACACTAAACAACCCTAAGGGCACAATTACGGTAAATTGACGCAAGCATTTACTGCTGTACCCGCGAAAAACGACATACACTATGGCTAAGAAACCAGCAGCGAAAAAGAAACCGGCACCTGCCCCTAAAAAGGTTGACCCGAAGAAGAAGAAAGCGGAACCTGCCAAGCCGGTTGAAGCTGCAGCAAAAACCAAGGCCCCTGCAAAACCCAAAAAGGATATAAAGCACATTGCCATAGCAGGCAACATTGGCGCCGGCAAAACTACCTTAACCAAAATTTTATCGAAGCACTTTGGCTGGTTACCACACTTTGAAGATGTAGAGAACAACCCTTACCTGAACGATTTTTATGAAGATATGCCCCGTTGGTCGTTCAACCTGCAGGTTTATTTCCTAAACTCCCGTTTCCGCCAGATAGTAGAAATACAAAAAGGCGAAGAAGTAGTAATACAGGACCGTACCATCCACGAGGACGCCATGATATTTGCGCCTAACCTGCATGCCATGGGCCTTATGAGCACGCGCGATTTTGAAAACTATACCCGCTTGTTCGAAACTATATCCTCATTAATTCGCCCGCCCGATTTATTGATTTACCTGAAGGCAAGTGTGCCTACATTGGTAAACCAAATACAAAAGCGCGGCAGAGATTATGAAGATAACCTGCGCCTTGACTACCTGCGCCGCCTTAACGAATACTACGAAAAGTGGATTGGCTCATACAAAGAAGGCCGCCTGCTCGTTATTGATGTGGACCAGATAAACTTTGCTGAGGATGACGATGCAAAGTCACAGATTATAAACAGAGTTAGCGCTGAGCTTTTCGGATTGTTCTAAAAAAGAACAGCCATTTGCAGCGGGCTTTGTATTTAGAAAGTTGAATAGATTGAGATGTTACCTCCATTGCCCGAGCGCGTTCGCCCCAAAACCATAACTGAATTTGTAGGCCAGCAACACCTTATTGGCCCGGGTAAAGTATTGCGCAAGCTTATTGAAACCGGCACCATTCCTTCTATTATTTTTTGGGGTCCTCCGGGCGTAGGTAAAACTTCAATGGCCCGTTTTATTGCCGAACAAATTAAACTGCCGTTCTTTCAATTAAGCGCTATTGACAGCGGCGTTAAGGAAGTACGCAAGGTTATTGAAGAAGCAGGGCAAATTGGTAAGGCCATTCTCTTTATTGATGAAATACACCGCTTTAACAAAGCCCAGCAGGATGCATTATTAGGAGCCGTGGAAAGAGGCACTATCATTCTCATTGGCGCTACCACCGAAAATCCATCTTTTGAAGTTATATCGGCCCTCCTCTCCCGCTGCCAGGTGTATGTATTAAAATCCTTAGAGCGCGAGGATTTGGAGAGATTGATTAAGCAGGCTTTAGCTACGGATGAATTACTAAGCAAACGCAATATTGAAGTAGCTGAAACCGAAGCCTTGCTGAAATACAGTGGCGGCGATGCCCGCAAACTGCTGAACGTATTGGAACTGGTTACCAATACGCTTACTGAAGAGCCGCTTGTTATTACCAATCCTTTGGTAGAACAGGTCATTCAGCAAAAAATGGCCATTTACGATAAGAGCGGCGAACAGCATTACGATATAATTTCTGCTTTTATAAAATCAATGCGGGGCAGCGACCCCAACGCAGCCCTGTATTACCTGGCGCGGATGATAGCGGGTGGCGAAGACCCTAAATTTATAGCCCGGCGCATGCTAATATTAGCCAGCGAGGATATAGGCAATGCTAACCCTAATGCACTGTTGTTAGCCACTTCATGCTTTCAGGCCGTAACTATGATAGGTTACCCGGAATGCGACCTTATACTATCGCAAACGGCAATTTACCTGGCTACCTCGCCTAAAAGCAACGCCAGCTATATGGCTATTAGAAATGCGCAGCAGTTGGTAGCACAAACCGGCGATCTGCCCATACCGCTTAACATCCGCAATGCCCCTACCAAGTTGATGAAAGACCTTAACTATGGTAAGGATTACAAATATGCCCACGACTTTGACGGCAACTTTGTAAATACCGAGTTGATGCCCGATAAAATAAAGGGCACCAAATTATACGACCCCGGCAATAATCCGCGCGAAAACGAAATACGCCTTTCCCTACGTAAAAACTGGAAGGAGAAATACGGGTATTAAATACCGCTGGTTAGCAAATCGCAATCGTAACCCATGCTTATGTAGTAGTTACGCACCACTATCATTTCATCGTTGTTTTTAATCTTATCCGCACAAATGCGAATGCGTTCCTTGGTTCTGTAACCAACACCGTTAACGCTGTGTAAGGCCCTATCGCGGCAGATATAACATTTTTTACAAGAGCCGAGCGCACCTAGTACGCCCATGCTTAACATGGTGATTATTATAAGTTTCATAGCTGAGTCCTTTGCAGTAATATACGAAACCCATTGATTTTCGGTTGGTTAAGAAATTTTAACTGCAACATAAAAATGCGGTTTATCGTCTTTTATTTGCAAACGAATATTTTTGACGCATATCAAAAAGCTACGTTCATGAAGAACACCCTTTTTACCTTTCTAGTGCTATTGAGTTTTTCGGCTTTGGTGAATGCCCAGGCTACCAAAGGCCAAAACATTAAGCTTACCGTTAAAGGCCTTGAGAATTCAAACATGATTTTGGCCAACTACTTTGGCGATAAGCAATATGTAAAAGACACCTTTCAGTTTGATAAAAAAGGTACTATTATTCTAAAAGCCGACACCATGCTGCCCGGTGGTGTTTACCTTGCGGTGTTTCCTGCATTGGGCAACCGTTATTTTGAATTTATTGCTACCGAGCCGGCTTTTACACTGGAGACTGATACCAATGACCTTACAGGCCATTTAAAAATTACCGGTTCAAACGAAAACCACTACTTCTATGCTGATATGAAGTTTTTGGGTGAAATGAAGCAGAAGGCCGATTCACTAAACAGGCTGATTAAAACTTCAACTGACGCCAAAACCAAGGAAAACCTAACTGAGCAGTTAAAGAAGATTGACAAGGACGTAAAAACAGAGCGCAATGGTGTAATGGAACAACATCCCGAATTGTTTTATGCTAAAATGCTTCGCGCCATGAAGGATTTAGAAGTTCCGGATTTCCCCCGCGATGCAAACAACAAAGTAATTGACAGCACCTGGCAATGGCGTTGGTATAAAGCCCACTATTGGGATAACTACGATTTGAAAGATGAGCGCTTATTGCGCTTTCCTGTATTGCATAACAAGCTAAAGAGCTACTGGGCGCAAACGGTGGTTCAACAGCCTGATTCTTTAATTGCTGCAGGCGAAGAGCTATTAGCCAAAACAGATAAGAAGAATGAAATGTACCGTTACATTCTTACTTACATTTTTAATGATGCAGCCAACTCAAAAATAATGTGCTTTGACGGGGTGTATGTTTACTTCGGTAAAAAGTACTTCTGCAAAGATGAAATGACCCCTTGGATTGATACTGCCAAGCGCTTTAAAATTTGCGACCGCGTAACCCGCCTTGAGCCTGTGTTATGCGAAAAGAAAGCACAGCGCTTAATATTGTGGACTGACAGCACTGAAACAGAATGGAAATCGCTTTACGATGTTAACCACAAATGGACCATCGTAGCTTTCTGGGATCCGGATTGCGGCCACTGCAAAAAAGAAATACCTGTGTTGGTTGAAGCTTACCATAACCTGAAAAAAGCCGGAATTGATGTAGAAGCCTACTCTCCTGCTATTATGGATATGGATAACTATAAGGATTGGCTGGAGTTTATAAAGAAGAACAACCTGGATTGGATAAACGTATGCGATGCCAAACGCCACAACAACTTCCGTTGGGAATGGGATATACAAAGCACGCCGCAGGTATATATTCTTGATAAGGACAAGGTGATTAAAGCACGTAGAATTGCTGCCGACCAGGTGGAAGACTATATTAAACACCTTGAGAACCCAAGCTACCGCCCGAAGACCTTAATGAAGGTTAACGACGAGGATAAGCAGGAAGGTACCGACTAATACTGATGTGTAGTTTTTAATCCACTACATAGCACTTACCAACAAATCATCATTTATAACTTCCGAAAGCTGGTACGATAAGCTTCGTACGTTTGTTGGGTAAACAATTACCCAAAATGGAAGTGAACAGCAACAACCCGTACAAGCTTTTTGTAATTGAGGATAACCCTGCTGAAGTAAGATTGATGCAGGAAGCAATTAAGGAGGCCGGTTTACAGGAATTGGTTGAATTAGAATACGCCTACGATGGCGAAGAAGCCTGCGAGTTTTTGGATACTGCCAAAATAATAAACACCAAAATTGACCTAATACTTTTAGACCTGAACATGCCTAAAGTAACAGGCAAGGAAGTTCTGGAAAAAATAAAGGGCGACCCCGACCTGGAGCATATTCCGGTAATTATGGTTACCAACAGCGATTACAAGCGCGATATGATTGAGTGCTACCGCATGCGCGCCGATGGTTATATGCAGAAACCTGCTGATTTCAAAAAGTTGGTTGATTTCTTTACCTCAGTGAAAAAATCTATTGAGGTACGTAACAAGCTTTCCATCTACTACATTGAAAAAGTATACGACGAATTAAAAATGGTGGGCTAAGCACCGCTAAACAAAATTCGTTTTACTTCTTCCCTATCTGTTTTATCCTTTATCTCCTTTTCTATAAACCGTTTTTCTTCGGTCATTATCCAGCATTTTCTGCAAACTTCAAGGCTGTTTTCAATATCATGTGTGGAGAGAACCACCGTTTTGCCTTCTTCAACACAAATTCGCTTTAGCAGTTTAAGCACCTCGTAGCGGTTTCTAAAATCTAAAAAGGCTGTAGGCTCATCTAAAACAATTACAGGCGTATCCTGGCAAAGTGCGCGGGCTATTAATACCTTTTGCTTTTCTCCATCGCTCAATTCATTAAAGAACTTCGCCGCTAAAGCGGTGGCCCTGGTGTTTTCAATTACTCTTTCTACTATTTGCTTATCAGCAAGCGTTAAAGTGCCCATGCTGCCTGTATGCGGGGCACGGCCCAGCGCAATAAAATCTTTAACGAGCATATTATCCAGCCAAAGCTTTTCGGTTAGCACCACACTTAACTGCAAGGCCCTTTGCTGCACATTCAATTCACTCAGTTCTTTTCCGCTTATAAGAAGGCTGCCACTTTGTTTTAGCAGCGCACCTGATAGTGTTTTAAGCAGGGTAGACTTACCAATGCCATTTACACCTAACAGGGCAACCATCTCGCCGGCGTTAGCCGTAAAATCAATGTCGCCAAAAACCGTTTTAGCGCCATAACCTACTACCAGATTTTTTGCCTGCAGCCTCATACGGTTCGTCTTTGGCGTAAAATAATCCATATAACAAACGGGGCGCCTAACAAGGATGTAACGGCATTTATAGGCAGAATAAAGTCAGTGCCCGGCGAACCGGCCACCAGGTTGCATAAGCAGCAAATAGAAGCCCCCAATACGGCGCAGGCAGGGGTAAGCAATTTATGGTCGGCAGATTTAAATAAGGCGCGTGCAAGGTGAGGTACAGCCAAACCCACAAACCCTATAGGGCCGCAAAAAGCGGTAATGCTGCCAGCCAGTATGCTGGTGCATAAAACTATAAGCAGTTTGGCGCTGCGCACGTTTAAGCCTGAACTTTGCGCATATGTATCGCCTAACAAAAGCAAGTTAAGCGGTTTAGAAAGCATAAAGGAGAAGACCAGGCAACCGATAACAATAAAACTTAACCATACCACCTGGCTTAGGTTTACATAACGGAAACTGCCGAAGGTCCATATTACATAACTCTTTAAAGCAGAGCCTGAAGAGAAAGATTGCAGAATTTCAATAAATGCGCTAATGCCGCTGCCTATCATTAACCCAATAATCAGGATAGCGACAACATCGTTAATGCGGAAGCTGATAAAAAAGTTTAGCAGGAAAATGAGAAACGCGCCTGATGCAGCGGCTATAATAATGCCTGAATTGCTTACCCAACCCGTGTGCATAGAAATGCCAAGTGCTGAACCTGCTAAAACCAAAATAGCTACGCCCAAGCTGGCACCTGCGCTTATGCCCAATACAAACGGGCCTGCTACAGGGTTACGAAACAAGGTTTGCATTTGCAGGCCGCTAACACCAAGGCCGGCACCGGCTACTACTGCTGCCAACGCACCGGGTAAGCGAGAATCCCAAACAATAGTGCGCCACACTTCGTTAGGATAAGCATCGCCCTTCAATAGAATGGCAACAACATCTCCAAAGGGTATACTTACGGAACCCAATAGTATCTGCAGAAAGAAGGAGATTACTAACAGCGCAAGGCCCAATGCAAATATGGCAAGGTGCTTACTCACTTTAGTTGGCGGTAGTAATACAATTGATGTTGCGGTAAAAGCTTCGGGTGAAAAATGTAAATAAGGTCAGCCAGTATTTTATCGGGATTAACCACTCCACTCTCCCAAAAATCAAAGCCGTTAGCTTCTGTATTGCGCTTATCATTATTGTAAACCATTCCTGTTTTGTAGGCTTTAAAGAAGATATTCTTACGGTCCAGTTCCTTAATCTCCTGTAAGGATTTACAGAAGTTGGTATTTACCCAAAAATCTGCGCCGGAAGCCTTAGCAAATACAGCTTCATAGTCTAAGCTCAAATTCAATCCATTGCTAGCCGAAGCGTCTTTCCATAAAAAATCAGCCCCTGCGTCAGCCAATAGTTTTGCCATATAATTTTCACCGCAGGGCATATACCATATATCTTTAAAAGGTAGATTACAAAAGACAGTGGGCTTGCTTTCCGCAGAATCTGCCAGGTGCTTGAGTGAAAGGTAACGCTCTTCTATGCCTTTAAAAATACTGTCTGCTTCCGCTTCGCGGTTGTAAAAGGCAGCCACAAATTTTATCCATTCTGCCCGTGCTAAGGGCTCCTGTTCGCGGTAGTCCATATTTAGCACAGCCGTAATATGCATGTTAGCCAATTTAGCCTGCAGTTTATCGCCACCGTCATAAATACCATAAGTAAACACAAACGAGGGCTGAAGCGCCATTATCTTTTCGTAGTTCAATTCATTACTTCCAACATCGGTAATAGTGCCGGCTCTAATACCTGCCAAAACGCTTTCACTGTTTACCAGTTCCGGATTGGCCACCCCGGCTATACTATCCTCAATACCTAAGGAAGCCATCTCTGCAATATGGTTGGTTGAAATACAAACGATGCGGCGGGTTGTGGTATCCAATAACACAGCATCTTTAAAGTCTACCGGAGCAGGCTTGCCTTTAGGCAACATTACATAACGGGCAAGCACTACAGTGCTATCCTTAAGGTCGTTTACAGTAATAAGCTTGAAACCATTGTAGTACGTTATTCTAAATCCTTTGGCATACTTAACAGGCAAGGTCGCCTCGGGCACGCAATGTGGCTGTTCAGCCTTTGGTTGCTTAGTGTTGCAACTAACTAACAACAACAATACGACAGCTATGTAAACTGTACCTTTCATGGCTTAAAACAGAAGTTACCGGATATTACCCCCGCATGAAAATTATCCAGCAATTGGCCATTGCTATCATACCGGAATATTATTGAGGACTGCACATAATCCAGTGCATCGCTTACATAGACCTCTTCATTAACCGGGTTAACCGCTAAGGCGTAAAAGTTACGCCCTTCCCTATTTACAAAAGCTGTTGCAGGGGCGGCGACATCATCAATAGAAACGCGGTAAACACCATTATCAAAAAAATAAAGCTCATCCCCTGCGCCATTTATACATAAGTTCGACGGGTGATGCCCCATAGCAAATTCAATGCGCTTTACCTCGCTTAAATTCTGGTTAAGACACACCAGGGCAGAAGGTTTATTGTGCGCACTATCCTGTTCAATAGCAACCCAAAAGTGTTGCTGTTTATCAGTAACCAGACCATTTAAGTTGGCCCCGTTAAGCGTGAAGCGCTGTAAATATGTGTTTGTAGCGGCATCAAGCTTAATTAAGCTACAAATAGTAGCATTATTAGTCGTATAATTTCTTTCCTCAACAAACACATAGTCCCCCAACTTAACTAAATGCTCCGTCCACGGATTGGCTTCCGTTATTTCCTTAACCACTGCTCCGCTTTGGTAGTTTACCACATATACCTTACCTGCATACAAATCGGTTACATAAGCCAGGCTTTCATCAACAGGTAAAAAATAGCGGGGCGAAGAACCGGAAATGCTAATGGTACGCAGTTTTTTGAAATCGCTTAAACGTACCACTTCTATTTTGGCAGAATTGTTTACTACAATAAAAGCAAGTGAATCTTTAACGCACATAGATTGCGCTACATCACCTAATGAATACCCGTTAGCTGCAGAAAAAAGGCTGTTGGTTATTGTCTTTTTATCAGGATCGTAAGCAGAAATTTCAGCCGTACCGAAATTAAAATTGCCTTCATTTATAATATAAACAGAAGCCTGGGAATCAGGTACGGGAGCCTTATCCGGTTTGCACGCCTGTAAAAACGGCAGAAAAGCAACTAACCAAAGCAATTCGTTTTTCATCTTACTTCCGGGTTAGGTTAAAACGCAATGCCCCTTCAAAACTGCGCCCCGGCATCGGCCTTTGCGCTACATTTTGGTAGGCGGTGTTCAATATATTGTTTACACGGAATGACAAGCCAATTTCATTGCTGCCGAACTTTATATCCTTTCCTATTTCGGCACTTACTAAGCAATATCCTTTTAACCGTTGCGAGTTATCGGTAGTAATAAATACAGAGCCGGTATAGGTATTATATAACCTTAAATAAAACCGGCGATACTGTAATTCAGCAGCCATTGAAACATTATGTAGGGGCACGTAAATAAGCTGCTTACCTTGTGTTTGGTCGTACCGGCCCTGGTTATCAAGATTAGTTGCCTTTGTAAAAGAATAAGCCGTGTGTAATCTAAAAGTTACTTTACCTGATGCAGGTGTTGCGGCATCTAAAGAAACCTCTACCCCCCGGCTGAAAACGCGCTTAAAGTTTTCCGGGTGCCACTCGGTTCCTGCGCTAACCCACTGAATCCAATCGCGCACATAAATGGCATAAGCATTAACCGAAAGACTTACAAATGATTTGTAAGCGTATTTCATGCTCACCTCGCCGTTCCATGATTTCTCTGTACGCAATTCGGGGTTACCGCCTGTTATCCAGTATAAATCGTTAAGCGTTGGGAAACGGAAATTACGTGAGGCGTTAACTCCTGCACTAACTACATGTTGCTTTAATTGCTTTTGAACGTTTATAGCAATTTCAGGTGCAAAAGGGGAAAGCCTTTTACCCAATACATCCTGCCTGAAGCCTGCATGAAACTTTACGAGGTTTTTCCAATAGTAATCAGCATACAAGCGCAGGCCAGCAATATTTCTTGACTTAATGCCTCCATAATTGGCCACTCGCGCGCGTTCATGATCATAGGTCACCTCACCTTGTAAAGCAAGATTAAAAGCGGTAGTGTATTGCGCATTGAAAACATTGCGGTAAGCCTGCATTTGTGATTTGCTGTCAATATGCGCTTCGGGACTTACGTAATGGATTTCGTCCTGCAGAAAAGCGGAGGTTTGCGAAAGCCGCAAACGTTTATAATTACCGCGCCAGTAAGCCATAAGGCGGATGGAGTTATCATCCTGCTTCTCTTTGCTTTCGGGCTTGCTCATTATGGGTGGCAATTGCCTTTGAGCACCAGTAAGCCATAGGGAGACACCTATGTTGTTTTTATGATTAATAGCGGCATTGAAATCCTGCAGAAAAGAATATTGTTTGACAGCGCCGTTAGTTTCTTTTACAATCGGGTGGCCTTCTAAAAATGTGTTGCGATAAGTAAAATCGTTTTTCGAAGACCCATAAGTAAAGCAGCTACTGCCACTAAAGCGGCCGTTAGAATATTTTAATTGGCCATTGCCTTCCAGTTTTCCAAAACTACCTACACGTAAAAGCAGGTCGAGTGAAACACCTGTATCCGGTACAGCTTCGCTACTCATTTGCAGGGTGCCACCAATAGTGCCACGGTAACCGCCCGCAATAAGGTTAACGCGGTTAAAAACGCCAACAAGAAAAAGCGATAAGTCCGTTTGACCTAGAGAAGGGTTATTCAGCCGTATGCCATTCCATTGTATTTCCGTTTGCGATGCAGAGGTTCCTCTAATTGCTAAAGAAGCTAACTGCCCGTTGCCATAGTTTTTGATATACACTGAAGAGAATTCGCTTAGCGCTTCGCTTAAACGCTTGCCGCTTTTGTATTGCAGGTCAGTAAGCGATGTTTTTCCTTCTTTTTGAATCCGGTCTACCTTGATTACCTCGGGCAAAGCAATAGAGTCTGCAACTGTATTTGCACGCACTATAATGCCCGTAAGCACTAAAAGATATGTAAACAGCAGCCTCACAGTTTAATAAGTTTAGCGCTCTTAGTAATCGTTCCGCTTGTCAGTTGTAAAAAGTAAATGCCCGACTGCGCTTCCTGCATATCAATTTGAAATGCGGCAGCGTTGACAACAGAGCTAAACACAACTTTACCGCTTACATCGCTGATTGTAGCCCGGGCATTAGTTAAGCCACTGCAATCCACCATCCAAACGCCATTCGCACTCGGATTAGGGTAAGCCTTAGCCAACTCAACGGCATTATTATTTACACCGCTTATACCAACTGCATGCATTACCCCTACAGCATCTAAATCAAACCCTGAGGACGGATAAGGGGTAGGGAAAGGGTCATTTATTATATGCGCTGCTGCATCATGCGTGGCAAATGCCGGGTCAATAGAACCGACTACATCAACCAGCCTTATATGGGTAATACTATTAACATCAAGGCCGGCTTCATTTTTCAGTTCTTCCAAATCAAACGGAGTGCCATAGCCATTGGTATATTTACCGGCTAGGTTGTTATACAAAGCACAGTTAATACCCACCATGGGCAATTGAGCGGTATCCTGCATTAAAGAAGTTGCAGGGAAACGAAAGAAATTCACCCCATCTGAACTAACCTCTACAAAAGCAAATTCTAAAAAGGCCAATGAATCATCTGTGGGGAAGCCGTTTTCAAAAACAGCAAAATCAAAACCATCTCCATTATAAACAGGCTGTGCGAAGGTGAGCGTAGCGCTACCACCATCACCTAAGCTGACTACTCCGTTTCCAACCCCACCTATTGCTGCTTCTTCATTACCAACAGAAGCGTAACCAAGGCTTGTGTCTGCAATATTCTGATAGCCCCTTACAAGCGTGCAGGAGGTGGCCCATGCCAAAATTCGGGCATCTTCTTTCCATACCGCCGTGCTGCCGGGCAAGCCCGCAGCCGGTGCAAATTGCGCAGACGCAAGCCCCCCTGATAAGAGTAATAGCAATAGAATAAAGCTTCTCACTTTACTGCTTATTAACCTTATGAACGCTTACACCAGTTACGGTGCTAACTTTTACAGCATATATACCTGTAGGTAAACTGCTCAGATTAAGCTTAGCAAATTGTTCACCGCTTCTTCTCTCTTCAACCAGGCGGCCGTTTAAATCAAAAACCTGTATTACATCCATTGGCAATGCAGAGCGTATTTCCAATGCATCCTTAAATGGATTAGGATAAACACTAATTGAGGAAGCCGTTGTTTCGGTAATACCATTTATGCCCTCTATATAAACTATTACACGCGCTGTATCGCAGTAATCAGCAGCATCGCAAACTTTGTAATAAAAGGTATCTATAGATAGAATGCCGGGGGCGGGTGTATATAAAATATCGCCTGAAGGCTGAACCACGGCAGTAGCGCCGGGCACTAAAGGCTGTTTTACAACAGTAACCGTTAGCGGGCTTAACGTAGTATCAAAGTCATTACCCAAAACATTAATCAACGTATCCTGCAAGTAGGTAATTAGAATCCCATCATCGCCTGCAACAGGGGCCACGTTGTTGCTTAACTGGTCAATACAAAAATACGCCGGTGTGTTCATGCCAAAGCCTGATGTATCAGACGAAGACAGGATAAACTGTATACTATCTACATTGCCCAATGCCGTTAAGTCTAACCAGCGCCAATCGCGCACTATATAATCCTGTGTGCTATCAGGAGAGCGGAAGTCGGCGAGGTAAAAATCTACCGCCTGTTGTTTTAATGCCCCGTTGTACCATCCTAAAACACGCAACATAAACCAATCAGGGTCGGTGCCTGTAGGGCCGCCAAACTTTTTCGCAAAAGCATCACCATCCTTCATGCTGAAGTACGGGTAAGTGCCATTGGTTACAAACATTCCGCTTAATGTTTGGCCTGCCTGTGCACCTGTAAAACGCACTTTTGCATTACCGTATTCATCGCCTACAGCATAATTGGCTGAGCCGTTATAACCACCACCGGTAATTGCGCTGTATTGGTTTCCCCAACCTGCGGTAGTATCATCCGTAATGTTGGAATAGGCAAAACCACTCCAGGCCATAAAGGAGGTGTCGTAATCATTAACAAAGTAGGCATTACCGCTGCTAAAGCCGCCGGCTAAATCAGAACCGTTGTAATACGAATTGGGCGCTAGCGTAAGGTTTTCGAAATCGGCCACGGTTTGCGAAAACAATGAACCACTAACCGCAAGGGCAAGTAAGAAAAGGGTGAATTTTTTCATGCGATAAAAGTTTTAAGCGCCGCTGAAACGCATATGATTTAAAAATTCAGCCCGGAAAAGGAAAGATGAACAAGAGAGCAGCAGTGCTTCTTACATCAGCTTTTATTCCCGAAAGCTTTGAACTATTGTAGCTAAAGGCAGGTCTTCTGACTTACTCCGTTTTTGCCGCCTTCCCGTTTGCATTGCAAACAGTGGCTTAGAATGGCAAAAAGCTATAAAGAGCTTACAGCAGCGGGAACTGTTCGGGACTTACACCCGATTCCCTATTAAGGCGTGTTGACTTAACTCAACAGCACCACCTTTAACTGTGGCAAAGAAAATTATTTTATTTGCATGAAGCAAAAATATTTTATACACCTTGCGTTTCAGAAGATATGAACAAAGCGACTGTACTGATTTTAAGTGTTTTTGCGCTGGGTTTAGGGGCCTGTAAACGCTGCTTTACCTGCCAGCAGCACTGTGCATATGTAGTGGCCAAAAACAATCCTAATTTGGTGTATAAGTTTTGCGCAAACGCCACTACCAGTTTTCATTCGGTAGATTCCATTTATTTAACCTTTCCCGATTCGCTTTACAATAAGAATAAACTGACCGACGACCGTAGCGTGTGCGATACCAAGAACTCGGCAGATGAGGCGGCAAGCTTCTACCAAAAGCAGGATTACTTCTGCACCGACGCTCAGTAATATTTACAACTATTATAAAAGAACAAAGCCCCCCTTTCCCAGGCGAGGCTTTAGTTCTAATGATGAAAGCTAGTATCTTGATTATTGACCTATGTAAACTCTTTTGGTAGTTACTTTGTCATTGTTCTTAACTGAAACCAGGTAGTAACCCATTGGTTGCTCATCGAACATTACTTTTACTGTTTTAGCTTCAAGTGGTTGGTTGTAAACCGACTGGCCAAGCAGATTATAAATATTTACAGTTGAGCCTGAAGTAAGTTCATCGTTAAGGCTTACAGTTATTTCTTTACCGTAGGCAGTAACTTTAGCGGTTTCAACTTTGTTGTCTTCTACGCCTGATACTTTATCTACTACTACTGTTATTGAAGCGATATCTTGGCAGCCCAGTGTGTTTGAAGCGGTAAGCACTACATCATAAGTGCCGGGCTCAAAGTAGCTAAGGTGTGGGTTGGCAACACCAACAATCAAAGTGCCGTCACCAAAATCCCATTCGTATTGGTTGCTGTTGGTTGCTATGGCAGAGAAGTCAATTTCCTGGCCTACATATACCATTTGTGCAGAGGCCCCGATGTTGGCTACTACGTAATTACCATTTACATGGAAGTTATTAGTGGTGGTGTAGTTATCGTAAGCCAATACTGTGTAGTAGTCGCCTTCTGATAAACCGTTGAACGTTACAGGTGCATTTACGTTTGAGTAAGTGCCAACCTGGTTATTGAAAGCATCATATAAGGTGCAGCTTGTCCAGGTAATTGAGTTATCTACGTTAACTGTAACTGAACCGTCGTTGTTAGTGCAGCCGGCATTAGTTGAGTTAAACGAAGTAGGGTAAGATACGTGTAAGTAAAAACGGCCTACTGCAGGCTCAGCATCTAAAAGCTGGGTGGTGTAAGGGCCGCTTCTTAAGTCAGTCCAGGTGCCACGGGCGCGGTCTTCTAAACGCAATATGGTTGTTGGGTCAAAGCTATTAATCTGTGGGGCCGATAGGGTGTATAAACCGTCAGCATCCACATCAAAGCCTAAATTCACCACTTCAGTTGCTGATAGTGGGCTATAACCGTTAATTGAGCAAGGAATGTTATCAGCAGTTACTGAGTAGAAGTTCGGAACTCCTGCAACAGTGCTGAACACTTTTTGAGCGTCCTCCTGGTAAACGTAGTTGCCGTTAATACCGAGGTCAAAATAAATAGTGGTTTCGTCAAGGTTGCCCCCGGCGGCCTGTAAACGTATTTTGATAGTCTTTTTGTCCTGGGTGGCAAACAGGGATGTAGATAATGCCAACAATAACAGTGTAGATGTAAGGACTCTCATGAACCTAAGTTTAGCTTGTTCGTTAAATTCCTTCCTATCTCAGTCCTTTGTCCCGCTTCGCAGGTTCCAATTGCGATTAAAGACATTTATCCTTACGTGAGATGTTCAGAAAAGGTTACAGTTAACTGAAAAAACTTAGAACAATGCAGGAATTGTAAATGCCTCCTTTTATTGATTTTCAGGCACTTACAAAACAATAAGATTAGAAATTCAAGGAAAACTTCGGCGCTGCTTAAGCCGTCTGCACCCCTTCGCCCTGGGCTTGCTTTTTAAGGCGCTGAGCCAATTCAGGGCCAAGCCAGGCATCAATACCTTTATGCACGAGGTAGATTACCGGGGTTAAAAGCACGGCAGCCGTGCACTTATATATGTAGTTTACTACCCCTACGGCAAAAACCATTTGCAAGGGCCACTGCCCTTTACCGTTAGCCTTAAGCAAGTAGAAGGCCACAAACAATACAATAAAGCTATCAACCAATTGAGAAACCAGGGTTGAACCTGTGCTGCGTAGCCAAATGAACTTCTCCCCTGTTTTTTGCTTTACCCAATGAAAGATGTATACATCAATAAACTGGCCCACTATAAAGGCCAAAAGGGAGCCTATGATAATGTTAGTGCCCTGGCCAAAAACGGCCATATAAGCCTTATTGAAGTCCAGCTCGTTACCGTAGTTGGAACTGCTTAACCACCAGTCAGCAGGTTGGGTGGCCATAGCGCCGGATAGCATTATATAAGCGTACCCTATCATAAAGGCAGCTATCCACGAAATAAAGCGCACGCCTTTTACCCCGAAGTATTCATTAATAATGTCGGTCATTACAAAAACCACCGGCCAAAGCAATACGCCGCAGGTTTGGCTGATGCCGGTAAACGGCATACCGAAAAGGGTAAAGGTTGGAATATGAATACCTAAGGTTTGGTCAACTGAAAAGATTTTAACCCCCATAAACTCCGCCACCATAGCATTAGCTATGAAGAAGGCGCTCATGCCTATGTAAAGCCGGTTGGTTTTATCCTGAAAGTATTTCATAACCCTCTAAATCTCCCCTAAAGGGGAGACTTAACTAAGTTTTCGTTATTGAATTCTGCTATACTAAGCATTTCTTAATGGACGACCAATTCAACAGTTAATACAAATAAGCCCTTCCCTTTAGGGAAGGGTTGGGAAGGGTTACACCACCACGTTAATAATGCGCCCGCGCACAAAAATGAACTTCTTTGGTGGGTTGCCGTTCGTCCACTTCATTACGTTTTCTAATGCCAGCACTTGTGCTTTTGCATCATCCTCGCTAATATCTAAAGGCAAGGTTATTTCCGCACGCACTTTACCGTTTATGCTTACGCCATAGTTATGACTGCTTTCTACCAGGTATTTTTGTTCAAATGCCGGGAAGCTTGCCGTATGTATGCTTTCCTTGTTACCTAACGCAGCCCACAGTTCCTCTGTAATAAACGGAGCAAAAGGTGCCAGTGTAATTAATAGTGGTTCCAACACTGCGCGCTTGCTGCAGTTCAATGCATTCAATTCGTTGGTAGCAATCATAAAGGAGCTTACACAGGTATTGTAGCTTAACTTCTCAATATCCTCTGTTACCTTTTTAATATGCTTGTGCAGGGCTTTTAATTCTGCCTCAGTGGCTGGCTCGTCCGTTACTTTCAGCTTGCTGTCATCGTAAAACAAGCGCCAGAATTTGCGCAGGAAGTTGCTTACGCCGCTAATGCCTTTATCATCCCACGGCTTGCTTTGTTCAATTGGGCCTAAGAACATTTCAAACATGCGAAAACAATCAGCGCCGTGCTTCTCAATTACATCGTCGGGATTAACCACGTTGTATTTGGACTTAGACATTTTTTCGACAGCTCTTCCTACGGTAAACCCACTGTCACCATTTATAAAATGATACTCAGCATACTCTGAACGCCATTTTTTAAACTCCTCAATATCTAATTGATCTTTCCCATTTACAAGATCAATTGATACCTTAACTTCTTGAGGAAGAGGAATTGCGCCTCCCATATTTTCAATAAGGATGCCTTGTTCTGTAGCTCTTTCTACCCAACTTTTCTGCGAAAAAGATGAATCTCCTTCTGGGATTGACATCATCAAATCATAGGATATAAATATCTTTTGCAGTGGCAATCTATAAGCAAACGCACTCACTCCCTGTATCATCCCCTGGTTAACCAACTTTTGAAAAGGTTCTTCGGTTGGCACATAACCTAAGTCGAAAAGGAACTTATGCCACATGCGGCTATACAACAAATGGCCAACGGCATGCTCGGCTCCACCAAAGTAAATGTCTACATTCTTCCAGTAGTCTATCTTGTCTTTAGAAGCAAACTCCTTGTCGTTAGCGGCGTCCATATAGCGCAGAAAATACCAACTGCTACCTGCATAACCGGGCATAGTATCGGTTTCGTAACCGGTCTTTACCCAGTTAGCATTGTTAGCTAAAGGCGAGCGTCCATCGCCACCGGGTTTGTAGCTGCTAACTTCAGGCAATACCAATGGTAACTCACTTTCGCTTAATGGTAGTGGTATATCGTCATTCTCTCCTCCTGCAAAATGCGAATCAGGCTCACCCTGTATTTTGTATTTTATAGGGAAGGGCTCGCCCCAATAACGCTGGCGGCTATAACCGGCATCGCGCTGCTTGTAGTTTACCTTGCGCTTGCCAATACCCTTCTTTTCAATTTCATCAATAATGGCTTTAATGGCATCTTTCACTTCCATACCATTTAAAAAGCCGCTGTTAATCATTTTGCCCAGCTTATCTTCAATAGTGGCGCCGGGGTACATGCTCTTATCAATAATCTCCACCACAGGTAAGCCAAACTTTTCAGCAAACTTGCGGTCACGCTCGTCATCAGCAGGCACGGCCATAATAGCGCCTGTGCCATAACCGGCTAAAACGTATTCAGCAATCCAAACAGGCACCGGTTGATTGGTAAAAGGATTAATGGCATAGCTACCTGTAAATGCTCCGGTTACCTTCTTCTCCTGCTGGCGCTCTACATCGCTGCGGCTTTTTACGTAGGCAATGTATTTTTCTATCTCATGCTTTTGGTCGGCAGTAGTTAATTGCTCCACCAATTCATGCTCGGGGGCAATTACCATAAAGGTTGCACCAAAAATGGTATCGGGGCGGGTGGTAAATACTTCAAGTGAATCGTTCTGCGCTGGCAACTTAAAAAACACACTGGCCCCTTCGCTTCTGCCTATCCAGTTGCGTTGCATTTCCTTCATGGCTTCGGGCCAATCCAGCTTTTCCAATGCATCTAACAAGCGGTCGCTGTATTCAGTAATGCGCAAAAACCACTGGCGCATTTTGCGGCGCTCTACAGGGTAGCCGCCGCGTTCGCTTTTACCGTCTTTTACTTCGTCGTTGGCTAATACCGTTCCTAGTGCTTCACACCAATTTACCTCTGCATAGCTTAAATACGCCAGGCGGTAATTCATTAACACCTGCTGCTTATCGGTTTCGCTAAAGGCTTTCCATTCACTTGCTGTAAACGTTTTACCTCCTACTCTTTCAAAAGCTGAACCCGCAGCACAACCCTCTTTTTCAAAGCTGCCAATTAAGGTTTCAATAGCTTCCGCCTTATCAGCCTCACGGTTATACCAGCTATTGAACAGCTTCAGGAAAATCCATTGGGTCCACTTATAATAGGCCGGCTCGCAGGTTTTTACCTGGCGGCTCCAATCAAAGCTGAATCCTATTTTATCTAACTGTTCGCGGTAGCGCTTAATCGCTTTTTCAGTAGTTACAGCCGGGTGTGTGCCGGTTTCAATGGCGTATTGCTCAGCGGGTAAGCCAAAGGCATCGTAACCCATTGGGTGCAACACATTAAAACCTTTAAGGCGCTTGTAACGGGCATAAATATCACTGGCTACATAACCCAGCGGGTGCCCCACGTGTAGGCCCGCACCGCTTGGGTACGGAAACATATCCAACACATAATACTTTGGTTTGGCAGGGTCTTCAGTTACTTTATATAAGCCCTTTTCCGCCCAAACCTTTTTCCACTTCTCCTCTATTTCATTAAAACGATATTCCATTACGTACGCTATTCTTATTTTTTGCCAAATAAAGGCGAAATCCGCTCATCTTTCAACACCAAACTAAAATACAAGGCACTGTAACCCACACTGCGTTACGGCCGTATTTTATACTCAGGACCGAATTTAACCTTATATAATGGCAGTTGTTACAATGCGTTAACAAGCCCAAACACGCCAACTGTATTTTGCTATTTTCGTCCTTGCTTTGAAGGAGTATGCCCGAATTTGCGAATCTAATTGCGTATGTAAAACCCGGCAAATTCCATCATTCTTTCAAACCATATAACCAGAAGATGAAAAGAAACCTGTTTTTGTTTGTGGCGGCATGCCTGTTTTCCTTAACAGCCGTGGCGCAACAAACCACCGAGAAAAAGAAATACGAACAGAGCGATAAGTTTGGCGAAGTTCTGAACCTCATCCGCAATTACTACACTGATACCGCCAATGAAGAGAAACTGGTAGAGGATGCTATCGCCAAGGTTTTAGAAGACCTCGACCCACACAGCAGCTATGTAGCCGCTAAGGACGTTAAGCGCAGTGAGGAAGGCTTGGTAGGCAATTTTGAAGGTATAGGTATAACCTTCCAGATTTTGCGCGATACCATTATTGCGCTGGAAGTAATACCGGGTGGCCCATCGGAAAAAGTGGGTCTAATGGCCGGAGACAAGATTATTAAGGTAAACGACACCATTGTTGCCGGTATTAAAATTGACAACGAGGGTGTAATTAAGCGCCTGCGCGGCCCTAAAGGCACCAAGGTGCATTTAGAGGTTATGCGCGGCACTGAAAAGGAGCCTGTGCATTTCAATATTACCCGCGATAAAATTCCTATTTACAGTATTACTGCTTCTTACATGGCAGCACCCGGTGTGGGCTATATACGCCTTGAGCGTTTTTCAGCCACTACCATGGCTGAATTTTATACTGCATTGGCCAAGCTTAAGGAGCAAGGCATGAAGGACCTGATATTTGATATGCAGGGCAACGTTGGCGGTTACTTATATACTGCTGTTGACCTTTGCAACCAGTTTTTGGGTGAGAAAGAAATGATAGTTTACACCCAGGGGTTGCATGCCCCTTACCAGCCCTATTTCTCTGATGGCAAAGGTATTTACCAGGAAGGCAAAGTGGTGGTAATGTGTGATGAAGGCTCGGCCTCTGCAGCGGAGATTTTCTCAGGCTGTATACAGGATAACGACCGTGGCTTACTTGTTGGCCGCCGCACATTCGGTAAGGGCCTGGTGCAAAAGCCATTTACCCTTACTGACGGCTCTCAACTAAAGCTTACCACAGCGCACTACTATACCCCAAGTGGCCGCTGTATTCAAAAGCCATACGGACAAGGCAACAAAGAATACCGTGAAGATTATAAAGAGCGTTTGGAAAGTGGTGAGCTTTTTGGTGTAGATACCTTTAAATACAACGATAGCTTACGTTACCATACAACCAATGGCCGTATTGTTTATGGCGGCGGTGGCGTTAAGCCCGACTTTTTTGTGCCTATTGACACCAGCCAAAACAGCAACCTGCTTAACCAGTTGGTGCGTCGTGGGGTGGAGAACAAATTCTGCCTGGAGTATGTTGACCATAACCGTGCTGAGTTAAACAAGAAGTACCCAAGCGCTGATGCCTTCTTCAACAACTTTGATGCTGACACCACATTGCTTGGCGAATACTTTGCCGCAGCCGTTAAGGACAGCGTGTTGAAGCTTAAGGACGGCATGAATCCTAAATCGTTCTGGCAATTCTTTGGTGCGGTTAAAAACGATTCAACCTCAAACTTTGAGCGCGATTTTGCCAAAAGCGATAAGCTGATAAAAGCGCGTTTAAAAGCAACCATTGGCCGTAACCTGTTTGATACCGGCATGCTATACCGCGTAATGAACGCTTTAACCAATGATGTTTACGCCAAGGCTTTAGAAGTTATCACTACTCCTTCTAAATTTGACGCGCTTAAAAAAGTAAGCAAGGACGAAAACAAAACTCCTGAGCTGGATAAGCCCGGCAAACACAAGAAGAAGATTAGAGTGACAACGGAAAAGACAAAATAACTATGGCAAAAATCGGCTTGTTCTACGGAACCGATACAGGCAACACCGAGCGGATTTCAAAAAGAATAAAAGAAGTAATTGACGCTAAACTGGGCGAAGGCACAGTTGATGTTTTAGAGATTTACAAGAAGAAAGCAGAAGACATGGATAAGTACGATACACTTATCCTTGGTATGCCTACCTGGTATGATGGCGAACTGCAGGGCGACTGGGAATCTTTCATCCCTGAAATGGAAAAGATAAACTTTGGGACCAAAAAAGTGGCCTTTTTCGGCCTTGGCGATCAATACGGATATGCCTCTTATTTTATAGATGCCTTACAGCTATTTGCCGAAATTGTTGAAAAGAACAATGGGAAATTGTATGGTCTGTGGCCGGTGGCAGGTTATGAGCACGATTACAGCAAAGCCCAGCGCGGCGATTATTTTTTGGGCCTTGCGCTTGACGTTGACAACCAGGACGAACTTACCGAAGAGCGTATTCAGAAATGGGTAAGCCAGGTATTGCCTGAGTTTGGCTTATAATAACTTATTATCATTAATCACAAACCCCGGATAATCTACCGGGGTTTGTTTATTTTAGGGCTACTATGAAACACGTCTTCACCATTGCCTTGTGCATGTTGCTGTATTATGCAAAGGCGCAAACCTGGTGCCCTGCCGGCACCAGTTGGACCTACGGTATTGGTTATGCATTCAGCCCTAAACAGGATTATTGTATCTGGTATTATTCGGGAGATACGGTTATTAATGGTCACATGTGTAAGCAAATACACAGTAACAACCCTCCGTTTATTGAGCAAAGCAATAACCTGATAACCTACGAGGATAGCAATAAAGTATATTGGTGGAATGCGCATATAAACAAGTTTACTGTTTTATATGACTTTACTAAAAATGCCGGAGAAAGTTGGACAATAACCAAGGACACGTGTGCGGTACTGGTTCATGTTGATTCCACGTCCACTATTATTATAAATGGCAATAGCCGGAAAGTGCAGTATGTATCGGGAGACTGGTATGGCAATATAGTCGAAGGTATTGGAAACCGCTACCAGCCAACACCTGATGTATGGTATCTCTGTTATGGAATCTACGTGGATATGGATTACTATACCGGGCTGCGCTGTTACCAGGATACAATTATCGGCTTTCACGATTTTCAAATTGCGCCAAGCTGCGATTACATTGTAAGTGGCATACAGGAAAATGCCGTATCAACTTTTACCATAAGCCCTAATCCCGCTTCTGATTTTATTACGGTGAGCAATTTACCCCGCGATGCAAAAGCTTACATAATTTTTAATGGCTTAGGAGAACTAACAGCAAAAGGAGTTGTGAGCAAAGAATCGGAACAAATCAACTTACAAAACCTACCGGCGGGCAATTACTATCTGCAAATAATAGCTGATAAGGGGTCGGGCTACAAACCATTTATTGTAAACCGGTAAAGCCAACGCCCTTACGCATATTTAAATGCCTATGCTTCATCATAAATGGCGGCTTTTGCCGTATTTAGTATAAACACCTTCTATGGAATTCAGGCCAAGCCCCTACATAGCTATAAACGTAAAAGATTACGAAAGCGCAATTTCTTTTTATCGTGACGTGTTAGGATGGGAATTGATTAAGTATACGCCCGTAGAATCTAAGTTTAAGAAAGGCGATAACTTTTACTTTATAGCCGATGCCTCTCACCAGCCCTACACCAGCTTTTTTGAATATGAGGTGGATGATATTAAAGAGGCCCGCAAACTATTAGAAGAAAAGGGGTGCACTATCCGCGAGGAGCATTCACCCGGCAGTATAATGTTTACCGACCCTTACGGCATGCATTTTCACGTTTACGAGAAAGGAACACCGCTACCGGAACTTAGCTAAGTAATTTACTATAGATACTTAAAGTTGAACTTAGGGGTAAGGTTCAACAGGCTTTCGTAAATCAGGCGTATTACATTCTCCACGTCATCAATAGCTACCATTTCAACCGTAGTGTGCATATAGCGCAAAGGCAATGAAATAAGCGCCGATGGCACGCCACCGCGTGAGTAAGCAAAAGCGTCGGTATCAGTACCTGTTGAGCGCGAAGCCGCATCAATCTGGTAAGGTATTTTCTTGTTATCCGCAGTTTGAATAATGAAGTCCAGCAACTTGTTGTGCACCGCAGGACCAACCGTTAAAACGGGGCCACGGCCTGCCATGTAATCACCTTCCACCAGTTTATCAATCATTGGTGTGGTAGTATCATGGCAAACGTCGGTAATAATTGCGCAATCAGGGTGTATGGTATGGGCCACCATTTCAGCGCCTCGGAGGCCAACTTCTTCCTGAACTGAGTTTACAATATACAAGGCAAACGGAAGTTTCTTCTTGTTTTCTAGCATACGCGCAACCTTGGCAATTATAAAGCCACTGCACGGTTATCTAAAGCGCGGCCACCAAAGTAGCGGTTGTTTAAGGTAAAAAACTCATCCTGGTAAGTTATCACACAGCCTACACGAATACCTAGTGCTTCTACTTCCTTTTTAGTACTGCAGCCGCAATCCAAAAATATATTGGTTACCTGTGGGGTTTGCTCTTTTCCATCCTTGCGGGTGTGTATAGCAGGCCAACCGAAAACGGCCGGTATTTTTTTGCCATCGCGGGTATGAATCCAAACGCGCTTTGAAGGGGCAATCTGGTGGTCACTTCCGCCATTGCGCTTAACGTATATTAAACCGCTTTCGTTAATGTATGATACGTACCACGAAATTTCGTCGGCATGCGCCTCAATGGCTACCTTAAAAGGGGCGCCGGGGTTAATAACGCCAAATACAGTTCCGTAATTATCAACCTCGTATTTATCGATTGCCGGTTTAAGGTAAGCCAGCCATAATTTTTGGCCTTCGGCTTCAAAACCGGTAGGTGAAGGATTATTAATATAGTTGGCAAAAAACGCCTTATCTTCTTCTGTTAAAATGCTTGATTTTTTTAGTGCAGGTTTCTTTTTCGTAGCCATTACAATTCTTTAAACTAGGAGGCATAAATAGCCATTTATGCGTAAACAGCCAATACTTTTATTCGGGTATTTGACAACTGATGCGGTAAAAAGTATCTTTAAACCCTAATGAATGCTTTAAGAGCTGTATACCTCTTTATTTTCATCTCGTTTTCAGCGCTTTGCTATGGGCAAACCAGTTTAAAGTTTTGCGTTGAAGTTAAGAACGGCGGCAGCTGCCAAAGCCCTTCTAATGAGTTTAATGTAAGTGCGGACGGAGGCACCATTTCTTTTCTGGTGGAAACTACCGATAGCCTTAATACGGCCAACATTATTTACAAGTTGTACAGCATACAGCCCGATGGCACTGAAATTTATTTAAAGGATATAAACCAGCCTATTAACCGCGGCTGGAATTATGCCTGGGTGGATGTGATTTTTTACGACCCCGGCAGCTACAAGGTACGCGCCTACGATGCTGACCATGAGAATGCCTTTATGAGCAGCGGCATTCTTAAAATTTTCCGCTAATGTTGAGGCATGAAGTATATGCTTTTCACCCTTCTTCCTTTCATTCTTTTATCCTGTTCCTCTCCTACTACTCCTGCCGTTAATGCTGTTAGTACTAATGTAGAAAGCCAAGCCCCTGCTGAACAGGCCGTTCAACCAAAGGCTGAAGCAGGGAAACTAATAGCGAGCGTTACCGTGAAGAATTTTCCAACGGAAAGCTATGCCCTGTACTTACCCACCGGATACAAAGACACTCTACAGTATGCGCTAATGGTATTTTTTGACCCACATGGTGATGGCAATGTGCCCCTTGAAAAGTATAAAGTCCTTGCTGATAAATACGGCTTTATACTGGCCGGCTCCAATAGCTCAAAAAACGGCATGGATATACCAACCGTTAACGGTATAGCTTCGCATTTACTTGCCGATTTACAAGGAACCTATAAAATAAAGAAAGGCCACATCTGCTTTGCAGGGTTTAGCGGCGGCGCCATTGCTGCCATAAAAGCAGCCATAAGCAGTGCTGATGTTACCCATGTAATTTATTGCGGGCAAAGCGCCAACCTGGAAGGATTAAAGCACCCGCTGACTTTCCTTGGCTTTGCCGGCACGCGGGATATGAATTACTCCAATGTATTACAATTACACCAACTGCTTGAAGGAAGCCCGTACAAGCATTACTTAATAGAGTGGAATGGCAAGCATGAGTGGCCTGATGCATCAGTATTTGCCAATGCTTTTCAGGAGTTTGACAAAATACCTGCGGTTAAGTTGAAACACATAAGCGCCGCCGAAATTACAGCCCTTAAAAGCGAGGATGAAGAGAAGAACAACCTGGTTAATGCCTTGGGCAGCCAAAGCCCTGAGTGGTGGAGTCAGAAAATTGCGGCCTTAAAAGCAAGCGCTAAAAGCAATGCAAAGGCTGATCGCTTATTAGGTTACGTGTCTCTTGCCTGCTATTCAATAAGTAAAAATTTATTGGCGCAGAACAGGCTGGACGACGCAGAGAAGATTTTGGCTATTTACGCCATTGCGGACCCAGGCAATAAAGATTGCGAAGAATTTACACGGCAGTTACAGCAGAAAAAACAAGGGCATTAAATCTCAATTTCTTTTTCGTAGGCCAAGCGATGAAAGACATCAGCGCCGGGGCGTTTGATTCTGTCCTTAGTGGTTAAATCGGTTTCGTATAACCCAAACCGAAAAGTAGGGCCAAGGTTCCATTCAAAGTTATCGAAGGTGCTCCACCATAAGTAACCTAAAACCGGTATACCCTCAACCACACATTCGTGCACCAGCTTCACATAATCTTTCATAGCAGCCACACGCACAGTATCGTCATTAGTGCAAATACCGCTTTCGGTAATAAATAAAGGCAGTTTATACTTTTGCCAATACCGCTTCATGCTTTCTTTCAGGCCTACAGGGTAATACTCCCACATACCATCATGCGGTTTATTGTATTTTATAAATTTTTCAGGTGTATCTAAATAGGTAATGGGTAGCGGATCGTGTGAGATACGCGCATAATAACTCAAGCCAAAAAAATCAAGCTTATTATGAAATTTGGAAAGCGTATAATCCATAAACCACCAATCGCTGATTTTGGCCGGTAACACACCTAACCAGTTTTCGGCAGTAAAGGCCACGCAATTATGGCTTATACCTATTGGTTGGTTTGGGCGCCTTGCTTTTAGGTAGTCATAAACAATATCGTGCGCTTTACCTAAGTTAGCTATAACGGTAAATGCTTTTGGCAGATTCTTTTTATACGGAGGGAACTCCCCTAAAACCCAACCGTTGCTGGCGTATACATTAGGTTCATTAAAGGTGTTCCAGTACGCAACATAATCACCAAAGTTCGCTTCTACTTTCTTACAAAAATCAACCCACATGGGTATATTTTCGCTCCTCTCCCAGCCACCTTTAGCTGCAAACCATGTAGGATTCGTAAAATGGTGCAACACCATCATAATTTTAACGCCGCGTGCTTTAAGGTCTTCTAAAAAATCAACGTATTCCTTTACTATAACAGTATCAAAATCAGCAAAAGGTTGGCGCTGTAGTTTACTCCACTGCAGGCTCATGCGGTACATACCTCCACAATACGCTATTATAGCGGCATCCTCCTTCAGGCGCAGTTCATGGTCACTTGTGCGTTCAAAAACATAACCATCTTTTGACTTATGGCCTAACCAATCATGGTCCACCGCCGTTTCAATTTGGTAAGCCGCTGTAGAAGTGCCAAAAATAAAATCAGGAGGGAAAGTCAATTTCATATTACGAACGAATTGCTTTTAAAATAAGCCGGTTAACTTCTTCACTCATGGTCATATTCATTACATGCGAACCGCCCTGCACCAACCATGCGTTTTTAATTTTAGAATGAGGGAACAATTTATCGTTAGTGCCGTGTATGTGTATGGTTTGCGGGTAATGTTGTTGCGGCCCCTGCCAATGTATTACCGCATTTATGGCCCACTCTACAAAACGGGGGTGCGCATCTTTAGACATTTGCATTATCAATTCAGCGGCAGGCGAATCGCCTCGGCTATCCAATCGTTTAGCCATTACAGAATTAAACCGCAGGAAATTTTCACCTGTTAAAAGCCTGTGCAAACGCAGTTGTTTCATGCTGCGGATAAAGAAGGGCATTTCATGCCTGCCCTTTATAGTAGAAATTAAAATAAGCTTTTCGGGTTTTATGCTTCTGCTCAGTTCCTGGGCAATCATTCCGCCAAGGGAGGTGCCTATAAGCACGAAGGGTTTTGATGTATCAATTAAAGGCAGAAAACGTTGGGCATAATCAGCCAGGTTATTATCCGTTATAACATGTAAATGCTCCAATACCACAGCTTCAGGAAAAAGCTTTAATTGATTGATATACATTCGCTTGTCGGCGCCAAGGCCGGGAATCAAATACACATTCATAAACGCTAACGTAAACTTAAAAGATTTTTAGTGCTGATTATTTGCAAATCAAATTAAGAAAACCCTAAATTGAGTTGATTTTTAAACTGAACCCACAGTACAGTGAAGGAAGGATGGCTTATTTACGGTTGCTATGGCTATACCGGAAGATTGATTTGTGAGCACGCCGTAAAACTTGGCCTTAAACCCGTTATTGCCGGGCGCGATGCGCGGCGAACAGAGGAGTTAGCGAAGGAACTTGGCCTAGCTTTTCGTGTATTTTCATTAGACAGCGAAGAACAACTGGTTAAAGAACTGGAACCCTTTAAACTGGTTTTACATTGTGCCGGGCCTTTTATATACACCTGCGCCAAAATGGTAAAAGCCTGCCTGGCAGCAAAAACACATTACTTAGATATTACAGGCGAATACCAGGTTTTTGAGCGCATTTACCGTAAGGACCAGGAAGCTAAAGATGCAGGCATTCTTTTAATGCCGGGTGTCGGTTTCGATGTTGTTCCTTCCGATTGTTTAGCTGCTTACTTAAAAGAAAAACTGCCCACCGGCGATACGCTGGATTTGGCCCTTATGCAGAAAGGCGGCAAGTTATCGCATGGCACGGCAATTACTATTGCCGAAAACATGGGCGAGGACACTACTATAAGGCGCAAAGGCAAACTGGATACGGTGCCTAATGGTACCTTAACGCGGGTTATTGAAGTTAAAGGCTCGCAAAAAAAAGGAGTTGCTATTTCGTGGGGAGATGTTTCATCAGCCTGGCGCTCAACTAAGGTGCCTAACATTACCGTATATAATGTATTACCTCAACGGGTAATTGATGGCATGCGTTGGAGCGGTTATTTAGCTCCTATACTAAGCCTGAGGTTGGTAAAGAAATTTGTAATAAACCGTATTAAAAAGCGCCCGGCAGGCCCTAATGAGGAAATGCGTCAATCTGCTTCCGGAAGCATATACGGTGAAATAAGAAACCCTTTAGGCATATCAAAAAGTGCATTGCTGGAACTGCCTGAAGGCTACACCCTTACCTACCTTACTGCAGTTGAAATAGTAAAGCAATTGCTGAACGGTTTGCCTGCTACCGGTGCAAAAACCCCATCGCAGGTATTCGGCAAGGATTTCATACTTCAGTTTGAGGATGTTAAAAGGACTGACCTGGACTGAAGAATACATCCGTTTTTACCAACAAATCATGTTTTTTAACGTATAACATCCCATTTGGAGAATGAGATGTTCATAATTCTAAGTGAACCGGAGATTTAAATCTTACTTTCATTACCTTTAAACAATATGGCGGGACAGCCGTTCAGTGATTACATAAGCATAAGCGATAGCAGTGGCCTTTCGGCTGCCATCCATTTCCGCAATATTGTTGAATGGATTAATGAGGGCATATTTTGCGTTAACTCTGAGGGGCGCATTTTATATGCCAACGACCAGTTTTGCCGAAACCTTGGCTATACTGCCAGCGAAATTCACAACACTTTTATTTTTAGTTACTTCTGGGATGAAGAACAAACACGCATTTCAAAAACCAAGCTTGAACTGCGCAAGAAGGGCCTTAGCGACAGCTACGATATTAAGATGAAGAAGAAAAACGGCGACCCCGTTTGGATTCGTGTAAATGGTAAGCCTGTTTTTGATGCCCAAGGCCATTTTGTAGCCTCCATTGCTATTCACATTGATGTTACAAGGCAAAAAGCGCTTGAAGAGGAATTAATATACGCTAAAGAAGACCTTGAAGAAAAAGTTTTAACCCGCACCCGGCAGCTTACCGAAGCCAACTTCAAACTAAATGAGGAAATACGCGCCAAGAAATTAGCCGAGGTTTCATTGATAAACAGCGATAAACGTTTCAAGGATATTTTCCTGAATTCGCCTGATGCTATTTATGTAGAAAGCGCGGATGGGGTTATATTGGATGTTAATGAAGCCACCTGCCAACTGCATGGCATAAGCCGCGAAGAATTGGTAGGTAAAACTATATATGATATTTCGCCGGTAGAAAGCCATGCCATTATAAAGGAGCGCCAGCCGAAAATTATGAGCGGCGAAATACGGAAGTTTGAAACCGAGTGTATAGCACGGGATGGGGTTGTAACGCCCATTGAAGTAAGCGCTGCTTTAATTGTATTTAAAGATAAGCCCGCACTGCTTATACACGTGCGCGATATAAGCGATAGACGCCAGAACCAGCTTTTAATGGAAAAGCTGAACCACGAACTGGAAGAAAAAGTAAAGGAGCGCACCCGCGAGTTAGAAGCAGCCAATGAACAATTGCAGCGCGAGGCCAAGGAAAAAGAAAAAATATACGGCGAGTTACAGAAGCAGAAGGACTTTCTGCGCATGATTATTGATGCTTCGCCAAGCCTCATTTTCGTTAAAGATAAGGATGGTAAATTTTTATTGGCCAACGAATCTGCTGCAAAGTTTTACAACATGACCACGCAGGAGATGGAGGGACACTTTGACACCGAACACAACTTCAATAAAGAAGAGTTAGACTACTTTATGTGGCAGGATGAAGAGGTGCTAAAAGGCGGTAAGGAAGTTCATTTCCCCGAAAAGCAGTATGTAAACCCGGTTAATGGAAAAATAACCTGGCTTTCTACCATTAAAAAACCGATTGAATCCTTAACCGGTGAGCAGGTAAACGTATTGGGCGTAGCCACCGATGTAACTGCCATTAAACAAACCAAAGAGGAACTAAGAAAGAGCGAGCAACTGTACCGCGAAATTGCGCGGCACCTGCCTAAAGCCGCTATGTTTATTTTCGACCGTGACCTGCGCTTTATTGTAGCTGAAGGTCCGTTGGTTGGGGTTATAAGCAAGCCCAAATCGGAAATTGAAGGAAAAACGATTTACGAAGCCATACGCGAATCGGAAGTTGAGCGCGTTGAAAAAATATACCGCGAAATTTTAGCGGGAGATAATAGCGATTTTGAGCGTATACACTTTGATAAACACATACGCATACACCATATACCTATACGCGATGATGAAGGCAATATTATTTACGGCATGGTGCTGGTATTTGATATTACCGACCTTAAAGCAGTGCAAAAGGAACTGGAAAAACGTGCCGGTGAATTAGAACGCAGCAACGAAGAATTGGAACGTTTTGCTTATGTGGCATCGCATGATTTGCAGGGCCCGCTGCGCACTATAGCCAGTTACATGCAACTGCTGGAGATGCGCTATAAAGACAAACTGGATACAGAAGCCAGTGAGTTCATTACATTCTCAGTTAACGGGGCTAAGCGCATGCAGAGCCTCATACAGGATTTATTAAGTTATTCACGCCTTTCATCAGCACCAAAACCGCTGGCGACAGTAAACATCCGTAATGTAATTGAAGTAGTATCAAACAACCTTGACGCCACCATACAAAACTCAAATGCCAACCTTATAATTGATGAAATGCCGGTAATAACCGGCGAATCATCGCAGTTGGTGCAGCTTTACCAAAACCTTTTGGATAACGCCCTTAAGTTTATACCCCAAGGCACAAGGCCGGAGATTAGGCTTACCGCTAAGGAATTGGAAGATGAATGGGAATTTGGCATTAGTGATAACGGTATTGGTATACGCAATGACTTTAAGGAACGCATTTTCCATATCTTTCAGCGCCTGCATACGGATAATGAATACCCGGGCACAGGTGTAGGCCTGGCCATTTGCAAAAAAATTACTCAACTGCACGGGGGCCGTATATGGTTTGAAAGCGAACCCGGACAGGGAACAACCTTCTACTTTACTATTAGCAAACACCTTAAGCCAGGCGTGCCCCAGGCCTGATTTCCACAACTACAAATTACCAGCAATTCGGCTATAAATTATATTCGTGCTTAGCAAAGCATGGGATATTTATTGGATTTGGTAAAGTCGCTAAACGGCGATGAGTTGAAGCGTTTTGCTCACATCGAGCTTAGCGGCAAGGAAGCTGCCGTGCGTAATGCTTATGCAGCGGCGTTTAAAACAGTAAACTTTAATGAAGGCCACATACCCGAAAAACTCGGGCTAAGTCAATCGCATTTCGATAAAATAACTTCCGTTTTACTTGATAAAACGCTGGAATTATTTGCCACTGAACAGTTGGAGAAGAAACTTGATTTCTGTTTAGATAAGCAGTTAACGCCACTAACGCTCCACGAACTAAAACTGGCCGAAAAACGAATTAAGAAGAACAATACAAAAAAGGAGTTGCTGGAGTTTTACCGTATAGCTTCAGAAACCCTTTCGCGCTTAAATTATAACGAGTTTAAAGAAGAGGAACTGCGCAAATATTCCCTTTCCTATGTTGAATTGCTTGGTGCTGTTTGCGAAGAAAAATACAGCATGCTGGCTAAAACAGAAGAGGTAATTACCCGGTACCACAGCTTGCGGCAAAGCAGCGAAACCAACAGGAAAGCCGCACTGAAAAAACTGGACAAATGGCTGAACGACGTAAAAGGCAAGAAATGGCATATGGCAGAAATGCACATTTACATTGCCTACAGTGCCTGCCACGAAAATACCGATGCTGAAAAATCATTGAGTTACTTATTAAAAGCAGAGGAAGCGGCCCATAAAATTTACAACCGTCTTGAGAACCGCCGAAAAGCGTTCATTCTTTTAATGAAGGCGCTTTTGCTTATTGACCTTAACCGTTATGATGAGGCCATTGCCACCTATGAGGAAACACTTCTGCATTTCCCCGGCTGGATATTATCGCGCATGTACCATACGTATAATTACTGCTATGCACTTATGCTGGCAGGCCGTTATACCAAAAGCCAGGAGGTAATGAATAAGTACCTGCGGCCTTTTCTTGAAAATGAAAACGCACGCAACTTCCATTTCGACATTTTACGCTTATACCTTATACTGGCATTACTTACCAATGATTTAAAAGATGCAAACCATTACGTACAAAAGGTAATGCAAATGCCTAAAGAAGATTTTACGCCCTTTGGCGACGGGGTTTTCCGTTACGTACATAACATTTATATAGCCCAAAGCGGCGAGTATGAAATGGCTGCCAACCTGGTTAAAAAGAACCTGAAGTTTATGAAGGGCAAAATGGAAATAAGCGGTTTTGATTACCTGTGCCGTTTGCTTACGGAGTTAAACAGCGTATTAAGAGTTAAACGCGGTTTGCTTATTGGTAAAACAGTAACCCCTGCGGTAGTATTGGAAAGCATGGATGGCAAAACGTTTTTATACGCCCGCCTTTTGGAAAACTTTATGCAAATGAAGCCTGAAGTAAACATACTACGCCCTTAGCGCTACCCCGTTAAGTTGTAAAAACGCTACCTTAGCTTAATGAATTCAATAAGGGGAAAATGGGCTTTAATTACCGGGGCTACTTCTGGCTTTGGTAAGGCCACTGCGGACTTATTTGCAAAAAACGGCTGTAACGTAATTATTACCGGTCGCCGGAATGACCGGCTGGAACCCTTTCAACACATACTGGAGGAGAAATACGGAGTGCAGGTTCTCTCCTATTGTTTTGATGTTACCAAACTTAACCAGTGCGTTGAAATGGCTAACGACCTTAACAGCCGCGAAATTGTTCCTGACATATTGGTAAATAATGCCGGTTTAGCCTCAGGCAAAAACAAATTGTACGAAGGGCTTATAAGCGATTGGGAAAAAATGATTGATACAAACATCAAAGGTTTGTTATACATAACCCGTTCAGTATTACCTATGATGGTAGAGCGGAATGAAGGGCACATAATCAATATAGGCTCCACTGCGGGCCATTTAGTATACCCGGAAGGCAATGTGTACAACGCTACAAAATTTGCTGTTAAAGCCCTTAACGAAGGCATAAACCTTGACCTTGTTGGAACGAACATACGCTGTTGTTCAATTGACCCCGGAGCGGCTGAAACGGAGTTTTCCGTAGTCCGTTTTCATGGGGATAAAGAGAAGGCCGGCAAAGTTTACCAGGGCTATAAGCCCCTTACGGCAGAAGATATAGCCAATACTATTTACTATGTTGTAACCACACCGCCACACGTTAACATTACCAACATAGTATTATACCCTACTGCGCAGCGCAACGTATATGTTTGGGATAAAAAGAGTTAGCAGCCAAACTGACCAACATCACAACGCAATTTGACCTTAATCATGACTGAAGCGTCATAGCCAATCTACCTTTGGGCTGTAGTAGATGATTTTTCTGTGTACACCGTTATATCTGTGTAACTTATCTCATCAAACTCAGCGACATGAAAAAGATATTAGCAGCCTTTGACGGCACAAAGTATTCTGAAGGCGCATCGAAATACGCCATGGAAATAGCCAAAGCCACTAATTCATTATTGGTGGGGGTATTTATACAGGATATGCGCTATTTAAACTATACCTACGCTTATGCGTGGGATCAACCCTTTATAGATTTCAGCACTATTGAAGCATCGCAAAAAGAAGAGAAAGATAAAATTGATTTGAACATTAAACTGTTCCACCGCGCCTGCGATGAAAAAGGAATACACCACAAAGTGCACCTGGATAAAGGAGTGCCTTTACAGGAATTACTGAAAGAAAGCATTTTTGCAGATATAATAATCATAGATGAAAACACAGGGTTCTTTACTATGGGCGATGGTAGCCCCAGCCCCTTTTTAAAGGACCTTCTTATTGACTCTCATTGCCCCGTATTGATTGTGCCGCATCACTATCACTATTTCGATAAAGTTTTTCTGTGCTACGATGGCGGCGCTTCAAGCGTATATGCTATAAAACAGTTTGCCTACCTTTTCCCCGAAATGGAGGAACTAAAAACTACCGTTTTAAGTGTAAACGAAAAATCAGGCAACCACCTTAAGGAAGGTATAAACCTTAAAGATTTGGTGCACGCGCATTTTAAGGATGCCGAATACGTGGTTTTAAACGGCGATAGCGGTGATGAATTGATAAGCTATCTCAAGAAAAATTCTAATAACGCTGTAGTGGTAATGGGGGCTTATGGGCGCAATGCTATCTCCCGTATGTTGCACCAAAGTGTTTCAAACAGAATAATAAAAGAATTAAGTGTTCCTGTATTTATAACCCATCAATAAATAAATTCAATAACCGCTGTTTAATACGGCATAAAAAAGTAAGTAAGAATGAAGACATCAATTAACACTTTACATCACCAGGTAACAGATTGGCTACGCGAAATGGAGTTTTACAAAGAAGAAATTTCTGTGCTAACCAAGCGCCTGGGTGAAGCCGCAGGCCTGAGTACAGACAAGGATGTTGCAGCACAGGTGGAGCACTTTCAAAATAAGTTCGTGATATTGCGTGAGCAGTTAGATATATTAAAACATGACATAGGAATAAAAAATCATGAACTACAGGAGTTAGCCAAGCAAAAACCCGAGCATATCAACGAAAAATCAGCAGAAATAGCTGATACCCTGCAAGGCCGTGTAAAGAGTTTCACCTCTTCGGTGGCTGATACCCGCTTTGAATTCAACCGCTTTTTAAGCAAAGTTTTTTAACACGGAAACACTTCATAATAAGACGCAGCCCCTACTAAATGGGGCTGCGTTTTTTGTTTAAGTTATGATATCAATCAAATTTGCCCGTGATGCAGGTCATAACCTGCCGACGTTCTCAGCTTGTTCTTTGCGCTATAATTATTAACGCTAAAACAAGAAGCATGAAACCAAACGTTGGCGCTTTTGACGGTGTATTCAGAACTTTGTTGTTCATTATTTCTTTAACAGTAGCCATTTTAACCGGACAATGGTTGTGGGTGTTACCCGGCATAGTATTTTTTGCAACTGCCGTAGCATTTTGGTGCCCCCTCTATACCATGTTTGGTTTTGAAACAAATAAACAGTCCTAAGACTTCAACTCTGCGCGTCTTACCATATAATCGCTGAGTCCTAATAGTCCAATTAGCGCGCAGAGTAGGCCGCCGTTTTCACGGCGGCCCTTTTTTTTATGCAGCCTTTGTAAGCAACTGTGCAGGTTGAATGAACGGATCAGTTTTCGGTATAGTAAAATAGAAGGTTGTTCCTTTGCCGGGTGTCCCATCGTACCAAATGGTTCCTTTATAAATGTTCAGTATCTTTTTACAAATAGCTAACCCTGTTCCTGAACCTTCATATTCACCTTCAGCATGTAACCGCCTGAAGATATTGAAAAGCTTAGCGCTGTATTGATTATCGATACCAATACCATTATCCTCAACCGAGAAGCTATACTTGCTATCGTCTTCACACCAATCAATTTTTATGCTCGGTATTTCGGCCTTATTAAACTTAAGGGCGTTATCCAGTAACTGCCTGAACAATTGCATAAGCAAACCTGCATGCACATAGTTTACCGTAGGCAATGGCTTGCTAATGCTGATTACAGCGTTTGTAGTCTTAATTCTATCCTGCATTTCTAACTGCAGACCTTTGACCACATCGGCAACATTTACCTGGCTAACCGGCGGCAGGTTTTTACCTATTCTTGAATACACCAACAGGCTATCAATTTGTTTTGAAAGACGCACAGCCCCGCTGCGGCTAAAGTTGATGTAATCCATTCCGCTTTGGTCTATTTTATCTGCATAGCGCTGGGCCAGCAAATCCAGAAAGCTGCTTATGTTTCGTACCGGTGTTTTAAGGTCGTGCGAAATGATGTAAGCAAACTGCTCAAGGTCGGCATTGCTCTGTTCCAGTTCCATGCTATGCTCGGTTAGCTCCCTGTTAGTCTTTTCCAATTCAACCTCAACCGTATAGTTGTAATACGCCAACAGATATATAGCAATGCCGAATAAACCAAACCGTACTGCGGCATTACCTACCGCCAACGAATGCTGCAAATCAGCAGGTAGATTGTAGGCAGCAAAGGCAGGATACAGGTTGTAATAAATGTCGAAAAAGGATAAAACGATAACCAGGCCAAGGATTATTTTCATATAATCTTTTACCCTGAATAAGAGGAATGGAACCATGTAACTGATGTAAAAGAACTCGTGTATACCGGTGGCATGCCCTAAAACCAAAGCGTTTACCAGTAAAACTATATTCACTAAGAATATGTACGCGTAACGGGCCAACAAATAGTGGCGCTTATAGTTAAGCCACACTACAATACCTATGCAGGCAACGTCCATTACCTGTTTTAACGCAAGCATACCCTGGGCGTGGTAAACCGAAAAAGGAATAAAGCTGGCAGCCGCAACCATGGTAAGCAGGGCTATTATGTTTGTAAAATGAACGTAACGAACTTCATCAGCAAGCACAGTATCATCAATACCTGTGTTTACAAACATTTGCCAAAGCGTTTTAATTGTGCGCCCTGAAATAAGGCGTTGCTTTGAAGCAAGATTTACTTGTTGGTTGGCGTGGGTAAGCTGGGTATGCATAAGGTCAAATTCACATTTCTTGGCTATACGCCACACATGTATTAAGGTTTTTACGCTTTGAGCGAAATCAGCCAAAATGCTGACTTTTATCATGAACCCTTTGTCATACACAAGCCGTTATTTGTAAAAAAATACAGCGATTACATTGACAAAGGCCGCCCCACAAGTACAACATTGCTACCACTGCGGTGAGGACTGCAAGGAAGAAATACACTTTGACGACAAGAACTTTTGTTGCCAGGGTTGCAAAACAGTGTACGAAGTATTAAGTGAAAATAACCTGTGTAATTACTACGACCTTAACAATGCACCGGGTAAATCCTTAAATCAGGAAGTTTACAAAACCCGCTTTGCATACCTTGATGATGAACAGGTAAAGGCCAAACTTATTCAGTTTAACGATGGTAAAGTAAGCACCGTTACTTTTTATATGCCGCAAATACATTGCAGCTCGTGCATATACCTGTTGGAAAACCTGTACAGGCTTAAAGAAGGTATAAGCCGCAGCAATGTAAACTTCATGAAGCGTGAAGTGCACATTACTTTTGATAACTCAGTGCTTAGTTTACGGCAGGTAGTTGAAGTGCTGGCCTCATTAGGGTATGAACCAAACATTAACCTTAACGACTTAGAACGAAAGGAGAAGAAAAACCATATACGCCGCTATTATCTTAAAATAGGCATAGCCTTTTTTGCTTTCGGCAACATAATGCTGCTTAGCTTTCCTGAATACCTGGGTATAAACGCATTAACGGAATCGCCTTTCCGAAAATTTTTCGGCTACCTGAATTTTGCATTGGCATTACCCGTAATGTTCTATTGCGCATCTGAGTTTTTTTCTTCGGCATGGAATGCATTAAAACAAAAAACGCTGAATATGGACATACCCATTGTTTTGGGTATAATAGCCATGTTTGTGCGCAGCACCTACGAAATTTTCAGCCAAAGCGGTGGAGGCTATTTTGATACGCTTGCCAGCCTTATACTATTAATGCTTATAGGCCGCTTGTTTCAAAATAAAACCTACGATGCCCTTTCATTCGAGCGCGATTACAAATCTTATTTCCCAATTGCGGTAACTACAGTTAATAATGGCGTGGAAACATCCATACCGCTTACTAAAGTAAGGGTTGGCGACAGGCTTTTATTGCGCAACCAGGAATTGGTGCCGGCCGATTCAATTTTAATTAAAGGCAAAGGCAACATTGATTATAGCTTTGTTACCGGCGAAGCAACCCCTTTAAGTAAAACAAGCGGTGATGTTATTTATGCCGGCGGTAAACATATTGGTGCAGCTATTGAGGTGGAAGTAACCAAAGAGGTTTCGCACAGTTACTTAACCCAGCTATGGAATGATGCTGCCTTTAGTAAAGAAAATGAAGACCGGCAAATAACATCAATGGCAACCCGTGTAAGCAAATGGTTTACACCAATTGTTATAGCTATAGCTGCCGGGGCAATGTTGTTTTGGTGGAACAAAGATTTACATAAAGCATTAAATGCTTTTACCTCGGTACTTATTATTACCTGCCCTTGTGCGCTTGCTCTCTCCTCTCCATTTACTTTAGGCAACGTTTTACGCCGTTTAAGCAGAAATAAAATATACCTGAAGAACGCCCTGGTTATTGAAAAAATGGCGCGCATCAACTCCATAGTTTTTGATAAAACAGGTACCCTTACCAATACCAAAACAGCCAGTATTGATTTTCATGGGGAGGCCTTAAGCAGCTACGAGTTACAATTGGTTAAATCACTTACTTACCATTCCTCGCACCCGCTTAGCCGCAAAGTGTACGACCTGCTAAAGGATGTGAAACTTATTGAAACCACCGATTTTAAAGAAATAGAAGGAAAAGGCATTGAGGGCTGGGTAGATGAAAACTGTGTTCGTATTGGCTCTAAAAAATACCTGCACGGCGATAATAATACCAGCGCCTCTCCTATATCTGACTTTCGTCATGCTTCTAAAATATACATTGGCATTAATGGCAACATCAAGGGCTTTTTCCTTATAAAGAATGAATACCGCAAAGGTTTTGGCGATTTGATGAACGCCCTTAAAAACCGTTTTAAACTTTATGTAGTAAGCGGCGATAATGATGCAGAAAAGAACTTTCTGGGGCAATATATACCTGCAAACAACCTGATATTTCATCAACAGCCGGCAGATAAGCTTCTTTTTGTGAAAGAGCTGGTGGAACAAAACCACGAACAGGTTATGATGGTGGGCGATGGCCTTAACGATGCAGGGGCACTGAAGCAGGCAAATGTGGGCATTGCCATTTCTGATAATGTAAATAACTTCTCCCCTGCCTGCGATGGCATTATTGAGGCTTCGGAATTTGAGCGCATGGATAACATGATGAACTATGCCAAAGACGGGGTGAAAATCATTATAGCCAGCTTCGGCATTTCGTTGCTTTATAACCTGGTGGGCATTTATCTTGCCGTGCAGGGCACCATGAGCCCCATAGTAGCAGCCATTATTATGCCGCTTAGTTCAGTAACTATAATAAGCTTTACCACATTATCCTCATCATTAGCCGCCAGGCGCAGAGGGTTCAACTGATATTAATCAGTACTACATACCTATAAAGGTCATAGTCTTCATACTAACGCCCCTCTACTTTTGACGTTGAAAATATAAGTAATGAGTGTGTTGTTTATACTAATCGGAGCCAGTCTTTTACTAGCAGCGGGGTTTCTTATTGCCTTTCTGCAAAGTGTAAAGAGTGGCCAGTTTGATGATGACTATACCCCCTCAGTGCGGATATTATTCGAAAATGATTTAAAGTCTTCACCCGCTAAAACTAAAAAGTAGAGTATGGAAGTAGAGAAATTTAAGTACGATAACCGAATTGTGAGAAACTTCGGCTTCGCCTCCTTCATTTGGGGATTGGTAGGCATGCTGGTTGGGTTAATTATCGCACTGCAGCTCATTTTTCCCCAATTAAACCTTATGGAATACCTGGCCTTTGGCCGACTTCGCCCATTGCACACCAACGCGGTGATTTTTGCGTTTGTGGGTAACGGTATTTTCATGGGTATTTATTACGCCTTACCACGTTTGTGTAAAACACCAATGTGGAGCAAAGTACTCAGCAATATCCACTTTTGGATGTGGCAGTTTATAATTGTTTGTGCCGCCCTAACACTGGTTATGGGTATTACAACAGGTAAAGAGTATGCCGAGTTAGAATGGCCTATTGACATACTTATTACTTTGGTTTGGGTAGTATTCGGCATAAACATGTTCGGAACCATTTTAACCCGCCGCGAAAGACACCTTTATGTGGCCATATGGTTCTTTATAGCCACGTGGATTACCGTTGCCATGCTGCACATTGTAAACTCATTTGAATTACCAATATCACTTTTCAAAAGCTATTCACTCTACGCCGGGGTACAGGATGCCTTGGTACAGTGGTGGTACGGTCACAACGCTGTGGCATTCTTCCTTACCACCCCTTACCTGGGCCTTATGTATTACTTCCTGCCTAAAGCGGCCGGTCGTCCTGTTTACTCTTACCGTCTTTCTATCATCCACTTCTGGGCGCTTATATTCTTATATATATGGGCAGGCCCTCACCACTTATTATACACTGCCTTACCAGACTGGGCCCAATCATTAGGAACAGTATTCAGCGTAATGCTGATTATGCCAAGCTGGGGTGGTATGATTAACGGTTTATTGACACTGCGTGGCGCATGGGATAAAGTGCGCGATGACGTTGTTTTAAAATTCTATGTGGTAGCAGTTACTGCGTACGGTATGTCAACTTTTGAAGGCCCCATGCTTTCAGTTAAGTCAGTTAACGCCATATCACACTTTACTGACTGGACCATTGCACACGTGCACGTTGGCGCCCTTGGATGGAACGGTTTCTTAACTTTTGGTATCCTGTTCTGGATAATCCCGAAAATGTTCCGCACCGAACTTTACAGCCGTAAACTGGCTAACATTCACTTCTGGTTAGGCACACTGGGTATTCTTTTCTATGCTATACCAATGTATATAGCCGGCTTTACCCAGGCCTTAATGCTTAAACAATTTACACCTGAAGGCAACCTGTTATACCCTAACTTCCTTGATACACTTACTAACGTAATGCCGATGTATTACATGCGCGCCTTTGGTGGAGCTTTGTATTTAATAGCTGCCTGCGTTGGTGTTTACAACCTGGTTAAAACTGCAGCACAGGGTTCATTCCTTGCTGAAGAAGAAGCTGAGGCACCTGCACTTAGTGGTGAATACCACTCACACAGTGGCGAACACTGGCACCGCTGGATTGAAAGAAGACCTGTGCAAATGCTGATTGTAGCTTTTGTTATGGTAGCAATAGGTGGTATCATTGAATTTATACCAACCTTCTTAATTAAATCAAACATACCAACCATTTCAAGTGTTAAGCCTTACACACCGCTTGAGTTACAAGGCCGCGATATTTATGTAAGAGAAGGTTGTTATGTATGTCACAGCCAAATGGTTCGTCCGTTCCGCTCAGAAGTAGCGCGCTATGGTGAATACTCAAAAGCCGGCGAATTTGTTTATGACCACCCATTCCAGTGGGGTTCAAAAAGAACAGGACCGGATTTGGCCCGTGAAGGTGTAGGCAACGCTAAAAAGCGCGACTCATGGCACTATAACCACATGGAAGACCCTCGTCAAATGAGCCCGGGTTCTATTATGCCTCCTTACCCACACCTGTTGGACCGCGACCTGGATATAAGCACTACAGAAGCTAAAATCCGTGCAATGCAAACACTTGGTGTTCCATATCCTGCCGGCTACGACAAAATAGCCAACGAGGACCTGGAAAAACAAGCACTGCAAATTCAGGCCAGTCTGAAAGAAGATAAGATTCAGACTTCAGAGAAGAAGGAGATAATAGCGTTGATTGCTTACCTGCAGCGTCTTGGCAAAGATGTTTACAGCCAACCAGCTGAAGGACAAACTTCTGAATTAAAATAACCCATTAAAAAGGCAACTATGTTTTCGTTTATAAAAAAATATGCCGAAACACTTAACGGCGCTGAGGTTTACCCTAAAATAGCTATGATACTTTTTCTAGTAGTATTTATTGGCATGGTGTGGTTTGCCCTGCGTGCAGATAAAGGCTATATAAAAGAGTTAACCGAGTTGCCGTTTGACGAGAGTGAAAAGATTAACTAAAACTATAAATCTGATAGACCATGATGCTATTAAATAATATAAGATTTAAAAGAACAATTTTGACAGTTGTTCCTCTACTGGGTGGTTTGGCCGCTATGGCCCAGGCAACACCCGCTGCAGCCCCGGTTGCTGCAGCAGCTAACGATAGCGTTAGCCTTATGTGGTGGTTAATTATAGGTGTAATGGCCGTGCTGCTTATTGCCGTAATGTTGTTGGGCAATGTGCTTGTTAATGTAGCAAAAGTGGTAGCTGCTAAAAATAAAGTAGCCGCTGTTATTGCTTTGTTACTGGTAAGCTCAGTTGCCTTTGCACAAGATGCTGCACCCGCAGCCACAGCCCCTGCAGAAAGTTCAGGCTTTATGGATTGGAACCTGATTATGGCAGGTGTAGTAATGCTTGCCCTGCTTACATCTGTTGTTGTGCTTTTATTACGTATCCGCCGCATGCTTAGCGAACTTCAACCTGCTGAGGCAGGCGCAACCGCTGAACCGGCAGGCCCAACTTTCATGGATAACTTCAATGCATCCGTATCCTTAGAGAAAGAAAAGGACATTTTGTTGGACCACAACTACGATGGTATTAAAGAACTGGATAACAACCTGCCACCATGGTGGAAATACAGCTTCTACATATCTATTGTGTGGGCAATAGCCTATTTGGCTTATTACCATATAGGCGGCGGCCCATCAAGCCATGATGAGTTTGTGGCTGAAATGGAAAAAGGTAAGGCTGAAGTAGCTGCATACATTAAGGCGCACCCTGCCAAGGTTGATGAAAACAGTGTAACCATGGCTGATGCTGCCGGTATTGCCGAAGGCAAAACCATATTTATCACAAACTGTAAACCATGCCACGGCGAAAACGGCGAAGGTATTGTGGGACCAAACCTTACTGATGACTACTGGATACATGGCGGCTCAATGAGCGAAGTATTTAAATCAGTAAAATACGGCTGGCCTGCAAAAGGCATGAAATCGTGGGAAGCTGATTTAAAGCCCGAAGAAATTAAGAACGTTGTAAGCTACATTAAAACAATACACGGCACCAATCCTGCAAATGCAAAAGCTGCGGAAGGCACCCTGTATGTAGAAGGTGGCGCAGCTACAACATCTGCTACTGACTCAACCGCTGCTGTAAGCAGTGATTCAGCCAGCACCGCAGCGAAATAGTTTTGTGAACAATAATGTATAAGTGAAGAGTTATGAGTGTTCGTAGTGATGAGTTTAGGAATTCGATTAATACAATTACCGAGGAAGGCTCGCGCAACTGGATTTTTGCGAAAAAGCCACACGGTAAATTATACAATGCACGCACCATAGTAAGCCTGGTTTACTTAGTAGTGTTCTTTGCTTTACCCTGGATTAAATATCAAGACGAACCTCTTTTTCTCTTTAACATTCTCGACAGGAAGTTCATTTTGTTCGGTACCATATTCTGGCCGCAGGATTTCTTCCTTTTTGTAATAGGTTTTCTAACATTCATTGTCTTCATCGTTCTTTTTACCGTGGTGTTTGGCCGCATCTTCTGTGGGTGGGTTTGCCCGCAAACCATTTTCATGGAAATGGTTTTCCGCAAGGTGGAATACTGGATTGACGGCGATGCTGAAAAGCAACGCCAGCTAAGCGCCATGCCGTGGAACACGGAGAAGATAATGAAGCGCGTTTTAAAGTTTATAGTGTTCTTTGATATATCTTTTATTATCGCCAACTATTTTCTGGCCTATTTAATAGGTATGGACAATGTGTTGCTTTACGTTAAAGAAGGAATAAGCCAGCATTTAGGAGTATTTATTCCGCTTGTAATTTTTACCAGCGTATTCTTTTTCGTTTACTGGTGGTTTCGTGAGCAGGCCTGCCTTATTGTTTGCCCTTACGGCAGATTGCAGGGAGTTATGTTAGACCCTAACTCAATAGTAGTAGCTTATGACTATATGCGCGGTGAGCCTCGCGGCAAAGTGAAGAAGGATGATGTTACGCAACATGGTGATTGCGTAGACTGTTCAGCCTGTGTGCGCGTTTGCCCTACCGGTATTGATATACGTAACGGCACACAATTAGAATGCGTTAACTGTACCGCCTGTATTGATGCATGTGATGATATAATGACGCACCTGCATAAGCCAACAGGTTTAATACGTTATGCCAGCGAGAATAACATTGCCAAAAAGGAAAAGGTAAAAATCACCTTCCGTTCAGCAGCTTATTCAACTGTTTTGGTAATTCTGGTAGCTGTACTGGCAACTTTATTGCTTACCCGTAAGGATATTCAAACAAACGTTATGCGGGCGCAGGGTATGATGTACCAGGACAGGGGTGAGCAGGTAAGTAATCTTTACAACATTAAACTGATTAACAAAACGCGAAAAGAGTTACCGGTAACGCTTAAAATTGAGAGCAGCGACATAGGCGGCGAAATAAGCATGGTAGGCAAATCGCTAGTAGTTGGAAAAGAATCAATAGGCGATGGAGTGTTTTTTATACTGGTTGATAAGACCAAAATACACCAGCGCAAAAACAAAATAGAGATAGGCATATACCAGGGGGACAGAAAGATAGATCAGGTAAAAACAATTTTTTTAGGACCAGCAAATTAAGATTATATGATAAAGAAGTTTAATTGGGGTTGGGGCATAGCATTAGTTTATACTGTTTTTGTTGGCTTTATGCTTTTTATGGTAATGCTGACCAATAAGCAAACAGTAGACTTAGTAACCCCCGACTACTACGCTAAAGAACTGAAATACCAGGACCAACTGAATAAAATGAACAATGCCAATGCCCTGGGCGAACCTTTAACCTGCACAGTAGATGCGCGCAAGGTGAACGTTCAGTTTCCACAGAAAATGAATGGCAAAAAAATAAAGGCCGACATTTTGTTTTACAGGCCCAGCAACAGTTCAGCTGATTTTACCGTTAGCTGCACCCCTGATGCTTCAGGCAACTGCCTTATACAATCTGACAAGTTTGAAACCGGCTTGTATAAAATGCAGGTAGAATGGAGTGCAGACGGAGTAGCTTATTATAATGAAAAAGAGATAAACATTAACTAATGGAATTCCTTTGGGCAGCCATATCATTAGGCTTTTTAGGCAGTTTCCACTGTGTGGGAATGTGCGGACCTATTGCTATGGCTTTACCGCTTAACCAAGGTAGCCAAACGGCAAAGGTGCTGGGCACATTAGCTTACAACCTGGGTCGTATAGTTACCTACGGAGTATTCGGTTTAATATTTGGCCTGCTTGGTAAAGGATTCATTTTAGCCGGCTTTCAACAGGGTTTATCTATTGCATTAGGCGTTATTTTGTTGGTATTACTGCTTTTCCCCCAAAAGTATGCGGCAAATTTTGGCCTGACTAAAATCATGTCGGGCTTAGTTATGAAAATAAAATCTTCGCTTGGACATTTTATTCGCGAAAAAGGATACCTGGCGCTATTTACTGTTGGCATGTTGAATGGTTTATTGCCCTGTGGCCTTGTTTATTTGGGAGTGGCCGGTGCAATAGCTACAGGTTCAGCCCCTAAAGGAGCAGCGTTTATGATGATGTTTGGAGCAGGAACCTTGCCGGCAATGGCGCTGGTTAACCTGGCTTCTAACAGCATAAGTTTAGGCGTTCGTAATAAAATAAGAAAGGTAGTGCCCGTTTTTGTTGGCCTTATGGCCTGTGTGTTGATTATGCGTGGTATGAATTTGGGAATACCCTACTTGAGTCCGCAATTAAGTAAAACCGATTGCACGAAACATTCGTGCTGCCATAAAAAGTAGTTTTTTAAAGAACTGAATTATGAAAATTGTTGTAAAAGACAATAAAACCCTTGGGGAGCTTCAGAAGGAATTCAATAAAGAATTCCCTTACCTGAAGATTGAGTTCTTTGAGACACCGCACACCAACGGCTCGGGCTCTCCCAAATCGCGCATGTTTAGCAATAGCCGCACGGTAAAATCGTGCCGTAAAACGCACGGGGAAGGTGAAATATCCATTTCAACTACAGAAACGGTTTCAACACTGGAGCAGGAGTTTTGGGATAAATTCAGTTTATCTGTTCAGGTATTCCGCAAATCGGGCAACCTTTGGATTGAAACCACACTAACAAACGGTTGGACCTTAGAGCGCCAAAACCGCGAAGGCAAAGAGATAAGCGAACACAAATCGCCTTTTGATGAGGCGAATGATCTTGACCTTACGGATAGAGATAAGTGGTCGTAAGAAATGCACGCGGTGCTAGTTAAGCAAGTTCTTCAGGCGCGCTTCATCAAGAATGGAGATCTTCCCTTCTTTAATTTCGATAAGTTTTTCTGATTTAAAATCGCTTAATGTACGAATGAGCGATTCAGTGGCTGTACCTACAACCTGTGCCAGGTCCTCGCGGCTCATTTCCAATTTAGGCTTATCGCCCGGCGTGCTTTTAAACTTTTCGTAAACATGCAATAAGCCGTTGGCTACACGCTTGCGCAGTGAGTTATAAGCCAGGTTAAGCAGTTGCTCTTCCTTTTCAACCAGGTTGGCTGAAAGTATTTTAATGAACTTGCGTGCAACATGACCATCACTGTTTACCAGCGCAAGAAAATCGCTTTTAGGTATAATCATTACTTCAGCATCTTCCAATGCCTCAGCATTATCCTGGTAAATTGATTCTTCCAACAAAGCGGTGTAACCCATAAAATCACCATCCTTATAAATAGCGGTAATCAATTCCTTACCGTCATCATTAATACGGAAGGTTTTGATTTTACCCTTGCTTACGAAAAACAGGCAGGTTGGGCGGTGGCCCTGCGTATAAATGCTTTGTTTACGCTTGTATTGCTGTACTTCGCGTTCGCCTTTGGTTAAGTCTAACTTGCTGCTTTCGCGGGCTTCGTTCAAAAATGCATTTATGCCTTCAATGTTGGCTGAAAACTCGGTGCGCAACATTTCCGTTTTCTTAAGGCGTGTTTCAACGGCATTAAGCAACTCTATATCATCAAAAGGCTTGGTAATAAAATCATCAGCGCCCATTTCCATTCCTTTTCTGAAATCGGAACGATCGGCCTTAGCGGTAAGGAAGATAAAGGGGATAGCAGATGTTTTAGGATTTTTACTAAGCATATGCAAAACGCCATAACCATCCAGTTCGGGCATCATTATATCGCATATGATTAAATCGGGCGATTCTTTAAGTGCTACATCTACCCCAACTTTTCCATTTTCAGCAGAGAGAACTTCATACTTAGCCAACTCAAGAATTTCGGCTATATTTTCCCTTACTGCTTTATTATCTTCAATAAGTAAAATTTTCTTCATAGGGGCCCAACATGTTTACACTGACGGAATTGCGGCCGTAAATATACTTCCTTCTCCCAATTTACTATGCACATTTATATTTCCGCCCATTAATTCAAGGTATTTATATATGATATGTAAACCAAGTCCGGTGCCTTGAATATTTATAGCATTGCGTGCACGGAAGAAACGTTCAAACAAATGCTGCACATCTTCCTCTGAAATACCTATGCCGCTATCCTTAACTGAAAGCGTAAGAGTGCCGTTTTTGTTTTCAGAGTTTACCCATATGGTTCCCCCTTCATCAGAAAACTTTACGGCATTAGATACCAGATTAAGTAATATGATTTTAATCAGCCGGCGGTCGCCAAACACTTCAACCGGTCCTGTGTGGGTGTATTCAATGCGCTGCCCCTTTTGATTAATCTCTTTCATTTCGGCCACAAAGTCCTCAAAGAAATGAGCGAAATCGAATGTATCTTTCTTCACTTCAACCAGGCCTTCTTCTAAGCGGCCAAGAGATAGCAAATCTTCGAGCATGGCGCTCATATGCTGCACCGAATCTTTTATGCGGGCAATATGGCGTTCCCGTTTAGGCTGCTCATCAGTTTGAATATACTTGCCTAACAGAGAAGCCGATGATAGTATAGTGCTTAGAGGAGTGCGGAACTCATGAGAAACGGTTGATACGAAGCGCGATTTCAAATCCCCCAGTTCCTTTTCCTTTTCCAAAGCAGTAGCCAGTTCATCTTTCGATTTCTCTAATTGCGCCAATGTTTCGCGCAACATCATTGTTCTATCGCTTACTTTTTGTTCGAGGTTTACATTCAGTTGTCTAATCTCCTTGCTAACATTTTCCAGTTCCGTGCGCTTCTGTTCCAGTAACTCCTCTCCCTTTTTGCGTACGGTTATATCAATTATAAAAGCTACCACAAAGGCATCCTTACCGGAGCGATAATGACTGAGACTTATTTCTACAGGGAATACACTTCCATCCTTTCGGCGGGCAAACAAATCGCGCCCGCCGCCCATAGTACGGTTAACGGGTTTGTGATGAAAGCCTTCGCGCTGGCGTTCGTGCGAACGTTTTAGGTTTTCGGGTATTAGTATTTCAATGCGCTTGCCAATCAATTCTTCTTTCGTATATCCAAAAAGAGTTTCAGCGTGCGGATTAACCAACACTATTTCACCAACACGGTTGGTTAAAATGATTCCTTCCGTAGCATGAGAAAAAAGAGAGGTTATTTGCTTTGTATTCTCTTCTGACTTGCCTCTTAAATTTTTTACATACAATACAAAGAACATCGTAACCGTAACCCCAGCCAGCGAAATAGAGAGATTGGTGGTAACTACATTAAAATCTTCATTGGCGTGCGAATAAAAAACCGAAAACATAATAGCCAGGGCCGAAGCCACTGCCGCTACTATAGTGCTTAACTTATCTTCAGCGTAAAACGTAAGTAAAATAGCCACTACGTAAGCCACCTGAAGGTAAACACCCGTGGGACTGTAAAACTCAACAATGGCAATTGCAGCTATAAGAGCATACCCGATAAAAGGCAGAGCTGAGAAAGGCAGTTTTTTATACTTATCCATTTTTACAACTGGTATTGCTGGTGCATTTCAGGAATCTCCACATGATAATAGCCCTGCATATTTAGTTTGGTTCTAAAATTCTGCTGCACGTCGTACTCGCCATGCACCAAAAACAACTTTTTAATATTCTCTTTATTCTTTCCTCCTAAAAAATGAAGCAGGTCGTGCATATCGCCATGTGCACTTAGTGAGCGCAAAGTACGAACTTCTGCATTAACTGAAAAGGGCTCACCAAAAATTGTAACCTCCTTTGCGCCGTTCATTAATTTACCGCCTAAGGAATTAGGCTCGCAATAGCCTACCAGTAAAATAGTATTACGGTTTGATGATATATTATGTTTTATGTGATGCTTAATTCTGCCTGCATCAGCCATACCCGAGGCAGAAATAATAACGCAGGGCTCCTGCTTTTTATTCAGGGCCTTACTTTCCATTACATCGGTAATGTAGTGCAGGCGCGCAAAGTCAAAAGGCTCAGGGTCGCGCTTCATGTAGTCTTTAATTTTTTCATTAAAGCACTCTTCATGTTTACGCACCACTTCAGTTGCTTCTGACGATAATGGGCTATCAATATATACATCAACATTAGGCAGGCGTTTGCTTATATCAAGCCTGTTAAGTGCATAAACCAGTTCCTGCGTGCGGCCCACACTAAAGGCGGGTATTATCAAATTCCCTCCTTTTTCAACGCAGGTGTGTAGTATAACTTCCAGCAGGCGCATATCAATGGCCGAAGCTTCTTCATGCAGGCTATCGCCATAGGTTGACTCCAGAATTATGTAATCCGATTGCGGGAAGTCTTCTGGTTGTTTTAAAATTTCATCATTGTAGCGGCCTACATCTCCGCTAAAGGTTATCACTTTGGTTTCCTTGTTTTCAGTAACCTTAAGGGTAATAGAAGCACTACCTATTATGTGGCCCGCATCGCTAAAGCAAAACTCAGCGCTTTTGCCAAGTTTAACCCAGTTGTGGTATGGAACGGTCTTGAAAAGTTCAAGGCAGTCATACACATCTTCGGTTTTATAAAGCGGTTCAATCAGGTCTTCTCCCCTTTTCAACCGCTTTTTGTTATGGTAAGCTACATCCGATTCGTGGATTTTGGCAGAATCAAGCAAAAGGATTTTGGTAAGGTCAAAGGTGGCCGGGGTGCAATAAATAGTGCCCCTGAAGCCCTCAGCATAAAGTTTGGGAATAAGCCCACAATGGTCAATGTGGGCATGCGACAGCAAAATATAGTTAACGCCAACGGGCGAAAAGCCAAAATGCCGGTTCAGGCTATCTATTTCCTTTGGGTTACCCTGAAAGAGGCCGCAATCCAGCAAAATGTTTGTACCGTCCTGTAATTCAACTAAATGTTTGCTGCCGGTTACCCTTCGGGCAGCACCGTGAAAAGCTATCTTCATTCGGTACAAGTTTGGGCTGTAATTACGTCATTTTCAAATGACTTTTATTAGGAAAAAAGCGTTTTATAGGCCCATAAAAAATGTGGAAAAGCTGTGGATACGTGTTGGTTGTTTAGGGTTTTAGGGGTATGCTGTTTTTATATTTTCGTTGCCCTTTTTCGCACTGACAAATAGTGGACGTATACTATGCAATTAACAACACTTGAAATAAAAGGCTTTAAGAGTTTTGCCGAAAAAACCACCATACACTTCAACAACCGGATAACGGGGGTTGTAGGCCCTAACGGATGTGGTAAGAGCAATGTGGTAGATAGCATCCGCTGGGTACTTGGCGAGCAGAAAACCAGCCAGTTACGTTTGGAAAAGATGGAGAACCTCATCTTTAACGGCACCAAAAGCCGCAAGCCATCGGGCATGGCCGAGGTTAGCCTTACTTTTGAGAATACCAAGAACGTATTAAGCAGCGACTATAAAACCATTACCATTACCCGCCGTCTTTTCCGCGATGGAGAAAGTGAATACCTGCTGAATGGCGTGGTTTGCCGTTTGAAAGATATTACCTCCCTGTTTTTGGATACCGGCGTAAGCGCCGATAGCTATGCCATTATTGAGCTGGGCATGATGGATGAAATTTTGAACGACCGCGATAACAGCCGCCGTAAGTTGTTTGAACAGGCTGCCGGGGTTGCCAAATACAAAAAGCGCAAGAAGGAAACCATTGACAAGTTGAAAGGAACTGATGCCGACCTGGAGCGTGTAAAGGACCTTTTGTTTGAAATTGAAGGCAACCTGAAAACCCTTGAAACCCAGGCCAAGAAAACCAAGCGCTACTATGAGCTAAAAGGCGAATACAAAGAACTGAGCCTGCTTTTAGCCAAATACAACCTGCAAACCTATAAGGAAACCTACAAAAGCCTGGAAACCCAGAAACTGCAGGAAGAGGATAAAAAACTGGAATTAGAAACTTCAATGGCGCAGGCCGAGGCTTTGCTTGAAAAAGAAAAGCTGGGCAACGTGGATAAGGAGCGTGCCCTGTTTGAAGTGCAGAAGAAGTTAAACACCCTTGTTGCCGGCGTTGGCGAAAAGGAAAACGAGCGCAACCTGTTAACCCAGCAGATTAAATATGCGCTGGACAAGAAGGACACTGCCGAAAAGCAAATAATTGAGGCTAACGACCAGGTAGAAAAGCTTAAAATTTCCATTGACAAGCTTTCCATGGATAAGGAAAGCGAGGAAGCTATACTGGAAAACCGCAAGCAGGAATTAGCAGTACTGGAAGAGGAATTAAACAAGATTCGTGCATCGCACGGTACCTTGAAGGATACCTTAACCAACGAACAAAAAAGCTATACCGAAAAAGAGCGCCAGATATTTGAACTGGAAAAGAAACTGGCCGTTAACCGCAGCAGCAATGAAAGCTTACAGCGCGACTTAAACCAAAGCGAAGACGACGTTAAGAAGAAGCGTACAGAGTTAGAACAACTGCAAGCCGATTTTGAGCAGGTAAAAACAGATAAGGAAGCAGCGGAGTTAAAACTTCAAAACCTGATTAAGGAAGAGGAAGACAAGAAGAAAGAGATTTCTGAATTGGAAACTTCCATTGAGAAAACCAGACAGGAGTTAACTGCCGAAACGCGTTCGTTAGACGCCAAGAAAAACGAATACGACCTTACCAAGAGTTTAGTAGATAACTTGGAAGGCTTTCCGGAGTCAATTAAGTTTTTGAAGAAGAACGCTAAGTGGAGCCAGGAAGCGCCGCTGTTATCTGATATTATTTACTGTGCCGAGGAATACCGCGTAGCTATTGAAAACTACCTGGAGCCTTACCTTAACTACTACGTGGTGCAGAACCTGCATGAGGCAGTAATGGCGGTAAACCTACTGAACGATGCCAGCATGGGCCGCGCAAACTTCTTTATACTGGATGAGTTTGAAAAGTATGAGCCTAAAGCTGCCATACAAATTGAGGGCGCTAAAGCCGTTAATGAACTGGTTGAACTGGATAGCCGCTACAAAAAGTTAGGCGCTTACCTTTTAGACCGCGTTTATTTAATTGATGACCGTGCCCAATTTGACATATCGCAGTTAGATAATAAGCAGGATAAAATTGTTGTGTTATCGCAAAGCGGTAAATACATCCGCAAGGATTTTTCATTAAGCGGTGGTGCGGTAGGTTTGTTTGAAGGAAAAAAGATAGGCCGTGCGAAAAACCTTGAAAAACTTCAGGAAGAAATTAAGGCACTCGAAGTGAGCAGCTACAAACTGCACCAACAGGTTGCCAATGCACAGGTTAAAATAAATCAGTTAAAAGGCAGCACGGTTACCCGCGAAATTGAAGCGCAACGCCAAATGGTTAACCAGCTTAGTTCTAAGCTTTCCGCTTCGCAGGCCAGCATACAAAGCCTGGTAAAATTCCTTGAAGGGGCTGATGCCAAGAGTAAGGATATAACCCAGCGCCTTGAGTTGCTAAACACAGAGGTAGATGAGTTAACATCGCAACTGAATTCAATACGTGAAACACAGAGCAGCGCTAAGAGTGAGTTAGAGAAAACAGACAAGGAGTTTGTTGAAATGACCAACAAGCTGAGTGAAGCCTCCAGCCGCTATAACCAAAAGAATATTGAGTTCCACCAACAGCAAAACCGCGTTAACTCTATTAATCAGGAGTTAGGCTTTAAAAAGAGCCAGATTGAAACCCTAACCTCTCAGCTTACCCGTAATAACGATGTTATACTGGAAAGCCAGATACAGGTAGAGGAAAACCAAAAGAAGCTGAAAGAACTGGAATCGGAATTATTGGGCAGCTATGCCGATAAGGAAAGCTACCAGAACGAAGTGGCTGATGCTGAAAAGAATTACTACGATAGCCGTGGGCTGATTAATGACCTTGATGGTAAGGTGCGTGAATTAAGCCGCAGCCGCGATACCGTAGCTAACCTGTTGCAAAACATTAACGACAAGTTCAATGAATTGCGCCTGTCGCTTACTTCAATGAAAGAACGCCTGCACGTTGAGTTCAACATGGATATTAACGTGATACTGAACGAAGAGTTTGAAATGGTGCAACCATTGGAAGAAGTGCAAACCGAAGTGGAGAAGGTTAAGAAACGCCTTGAAAACTTTGGGGAAATTAACCCCATGGCCCTTGAAGCATTTGAGGAGATGAAAAAGCGTTACGACTTTATTATAGCGCAACGCAAAGACCTTGAAGACGCAAAAGAAAGCCTGTTAACTACCATTAAAGAAATTGAAGACAGCGCCAAGAGCCAGTTTATGGAAGCCTTTACAAAGGTGCGTGAAAACTTCATTCGTGTATTCCAAACACTGTTTAGCGCCGATGACCAGTGCGACTTATTCCTGGAAAATCCCGATGACCCGCTGGAAAGCAAAATTGAGATTATAGCTCGCCCTAAAGGCAAGCGCCCAACGGTTATTGACCAGCTTAGCGGTGGTGAGAAGACACTAACAGCAACTGCTCTCCTATTCTCTTTATACCTGCTTAAGCCGGCTCCGTTCTGTATTTTTGATGAGGTGGATGCGCCCCTGGATGATACCAACGTGCAGAAGTTTACCAAGATTATACAGGAGTTCAGCAAGGACTCTCAGTTCATTATTGTTACACACAACAAGATGACGATGGTTGAGGTGGATGCTATTTACGGTGTTACCATGGCTGAACAAGGTGTTTCGCGCGTAGTGCCGGTAGACTTCCGAAGCCTGAACTAATCGTGAAAAACTAATTACGAAAAACCAACAATGCCCCACAGTTTACTGCAGGGGCATTTACTTTTTATACCTATACTTGTCCTTGTGAGTGCGGCACCCAAACTTTCTATTATTCTACCCTGTTATAATGCGCCCAGCGGCTGGCATAAACAGGTTTTGCAATACTACCTGGATATTAAAGACCTATTGGCAGTACCCATGGAGATGCTGATTGTAAACGATGGCAGCACGAACGGCTTTAATCAACAGTTGCTTCGCCAGTTTTATGCAGATTATCCTGAAATTCAACTAGGCTCCTATAACCCAAACCAGGGCAAAGGCTTTGCATTGCGCGAAGGCGTAAAAAAGTGCAATGGTGAATTGATTATGTACACCGATATTGACTTCCCCTATACTGAACAAAGCTTTTATGATGTTTACCAGGCGCTGCTAAAAGGCAATGATGTTGCAGTGGGTGTTCGCGATGAAAGCTATTATAAGCACTTATCAGGCGAACGCACGCGCATATCAAAATTGCTCCGTTGGTTTATTAAAAAGTTTCTGCGCATACCTACTGATGATACCCAATGCGGCTTGAAAGGGTTTAACCAAAAAGGGAAACAGATATTTCTTAGCACCACTATTGACCGTTACCTTTTCGATTTGGAATTCATCTTTCTTGCTGCCAAACAAAAACGGGTTATACAAACGGTGCCGGTTCAACTGCGGCCTGATGTGCAACTGAGCAAGATGAACTGGAAAATACTGAGCGAGGAGTTCGGCAACTTTTTAAAGATATTCGCAAAATCAATCTTATAATATGGCTTACAAATTATCGGTAAAACATTCTAACAAACGAGCATTTATAACAGGTGGTGGCGGAGGCTTAGGTCGCGCACTGGCCCTAAAACTTGCAGGAGATGGATGGACTATCGGCATTACTGATATTAAAGATGAGGCGCTAGCGGAGTCAAAGAAGTTAATTGAAGCAGCCGGCGGTAAGGCGCTCACTTATAAATTTGATGTATCGAAACGCGAGGACTACCGTGCAGCCTTTGTGCAATTTATTGAAGCAGCAGGCGGTATTGACCTATTGATAAATAATGCAGGCGTTGGCGATGGCGGCCTGTTTGGGGAGTATGGACTTGAAAACTGGGAATGGATTACGGGCATTAACCAAATGGCGGCTGTTTACGGCTCGCACTTTGCAGTGCCGGTTATGAAAAAGCAAAAGAGCGGCCATATAATTTCCATAGCCAGCGCTGCGGGTATAGCCAATATGCCTAACATGAGTATGTATAATGTTACCAAGGCCGCTGTTATCTCTTTAATGGAATCAATACATGGAGAAGTATGGTCGTTTAACGTTCAGACCAGTGTAGTATGCCCTACCTTCTTTCGCAGCAATGTAATGCAATACAACCGTGGCGATAAACAAGCCACTACCATTGGCCAAACCATTATCGACCGCGCCAAGTACGGGCCTGATGAAATTGCCGATTACATTTTAACGCAGGCCGGTAAAAACCAGTTTTACATATTGCACCCCTACCAGGCAAAGGCGGTTTTCCATTTCAAGCGCTTTTTCCCTATGGCTTGGTTAATGTATAAGGCTAAGCAGTTCGCTAAAAAAGATTGGGTGCAAAAAGCCATTAACCAGAAGTTTTAATACCATATGGGTATTGATGAGCACTACATGCAACGCTGTTTAGAACTTGCTATACAAGGCTTAGGCAGTGTAGCACCTAACCCTATGGTTGGTTGTGTTATTGTTCATAACGGGCGGATAATTGGAGAAGGCTATCATAAAAAATATGGCGAAGCCCATGCAGAGGTTAATGCCATCAATTCTGTAGAGGATAAAAGTTTACTGCAAAGCAGTACAATGTATGTAAGCCTTGAGCCTTGCTCGCATTTTGGCAAAACACCGCCTTGTGCCGATTTAATTGTAAAACATAAAATACCACAGGTTGTAATTGGCAGTGCCGACCCTAACCCTTTGGTAGCGGGTAAAGGAGTAGCTAAACTAAAGGCTGCCGGTATAAAGATTAAAGAGGACGTTCTGAAGAAAGAATGCGACTTCGTTAACCGCAGGTTCGTAACCTTCTTTACAAAAAAGCGGCCCTATATAATTTTAAAATGGGCTGAAAGCGCTGATGGGTTTATTGCTCCGGTAGAAGAAAAGCAAGTGTGGCTAACAAATGAGCAATCGAAGAAGTTAGTTCATAAGTGGCGCAGCGAAGAACAGGCAGTACTGGTGGGCAGTAATACTGCCCGTATTGATGACCCTGAACTTACCGTGCGCTTATGGGAAGGGCAAAACCCTGTACGTTTAGTAGTAGATAGAACCCTAAGCCTTAACCCTGCTTTAAAAGTATTTAATCAGGCGGCACAAACCATTGTATTCAACCAATTGGAAGATTCCCTTACAGCCAATATTGAAAGAGTAAAGATTGACTTTAGCGAAAACGTAGAGCAACAGCTACTTTCGGCTTTATACGCTCGAAATATTTCCTCGGTACTAATTGAAGGCGGTGCAGCCTTGCTGAACAGCTTTATTACTGCTAACCTATGGGATGAAGCCCGTATTTTTAAAACAACAGCTAAATTGGGTTCAGGCAAAAAAGTGAATGCAATAAATGGCAAGCTTCTTTCTGAAACGGAAATTGAAAATGACCGCCTTACTATAGTGCAGAATAACTGATTATGATTTTTCTTTTACTTACCATAATAACTTCCGCCAGCCTGGTGCTTATCTTTAAGGTGTTTGATAAATACCAGGTGCCCCTATTTCCTGCTATTGTAGTTAACTACTTGGCGGCCACTATCAGCGCATTTATCTTTTTACCGGATAAAAGCGGTGTTACGAATGGCTCGCTATTCTCACATAACTGGATTCCGTTGGCTATGGGTTTAGGCGCCCTGTTCATTACCATTTTTAATATGGTAAGTATTACCACTGTGCGTTTCGGGGTTTCAACGGCCTCGGTTGCTATGAAGCTGGGGCTTGTATTGCCGGTGCTTTTGGCCTTTACCCTTTATGGTGAACCGTTTAACTGGTTTAAACTGTTAGGAATAATACTGGCCTTTGTAGCCGTAATTCTTTCCTCCATTAAGGAAGAAACAGAGCATCATGAGCATTCAAAACTTTCCGTACTGCTACCACTACTTGTATTTTTAGGCAGTGGCGCAGCCGATGCACTTACGCAGTTGGCCAACAAGCAATATGTTAGTAAAGAAGGTATGGAAGAATTTTCCTTCTTCCTGTTTTTAGCTGCTGCAATTGCAGGGGTTGTGGGATTTATAATTGGCCTTATCCGCAAGCAAACCAGCCTTCCGCTAAAAAGTATAATTGGAGGAACTATACTTGGTGTTATTAATTACTTCTCCTACTTCTTTATGCTTAAAGCCCTTGCTTCTGTTAACTGGGGCAGTTCTGTATTATTCCCTGTTATTAACCTTGGCACTGTGGCTTTTGCCACTATAGTTGGTGTGCTGCTGTTTCGGGAAAAAATATCGAAAACCAACCTTGCCGGACTGCTTTTTGCTGCGGCTTCCATCAGCGTTATTTTACTATCCGGCAAATAGCTATTTTAGATATTGATGAAATGGATATTGCCTTTATTGGTGCTGATAGGCGCTACTGCCTTTGCGCAAAAAAATAACGATGTAGTTGTTTCAGTAGATTATAAGCAGCATTGCTCGTTGAGTTTCCCAAAGCAGAAATTAGCTTCAGAAAACACACCTTCAGGTGTAATTGTTTTCCTAAAAAACTATCTTCCTCCCTTAAAGAATGACAAATGCGGCTTACACTTCAATTATGTAAACAACAGCCCCGGAGGTTTGCACTACAGCTTTACCCAAACCTATAACGGCATTGAAGTTTACCAGGCTGAGATTAAAGTAAATATTGACCGCAATAACATCATCCGTTCTGTTCTTGATAATTCGTTTGATGTTAGTGACTGGCAGATTTCCTCAAACATCCCTTCAACCAGCACCGTTATTGCAGTGGATAAAGAAACAGGGGAAGCTTTTTTAGCTGAAAAGCGAATAGAAAATTTCAGCAAGGAAGCGCTTTATGTAAAGGGCGAAAAGTTTTACGAGCGTTCGCTAAACAGCTATGCTGATTCAATGGTGACGGGAAATGTTTTTTTGCCTGACCCACTGACTACTGCCCATCAACAATACAATAACATTGACCTTGACAGTAATGATAAAAGCACCGTATTTACTACCACCCAATTACGCACTGTAAGTTTTAAAGCAGGCTTCAACGCCGGCGTGTTTGAGTTGCGAAATCCATTTGTGCGCATTATTGATCTTGATTCCCCTCAAGTTGTACCGGCTACAAGTACAACGCCTTCGTTTTTGTTTAATCGTTCGCAAAGTGGTTTTGAAGATGTAAACGTATTTTATCATTTAAACAAAGTGCGTGACCATGCCGATTCATTGGGCTTTGACTTAGCCAATCACGAAATATGGGCTGACCCGCATGGTGGCGATAACGACAACTCCTACTTTGCACCGGCCTTCTCTCCTCCACGTATATTTTATGGTATAGGTGGAATTGATGATGCCGAAGATGCCGATGTAGTAACACATGAGTATGGCCATTTTCTGTCCTACAATGCTTCGCCTAACAGCAATATAGGTATTGAACGCACCTCGCTTGATGAAGGCTTTGGCGATTACATAGCTGCAGCGTATTCCAAAATATATGACAGCTACAAAGGGGAATGGATATTTAATTGGGACGGGCATAACCAATACTGGAACGGCCGCGTTGTAAACAGCAGCAAGGTTTACCCTACCAACATTAACAGCAATATGTATAACAATGCTGAGATATGGTCAGCGGTATTAATGGAAATACACGATGCCATTGGCAAGCCTGCAACAGATAGCCTGATTTATGAAGCGCATTACAATTATGCCACCAACATGAAAATGGATGATGCTGCATATTTGTTGCTGGATGCTGATTCTAATTTAACCGGCGGCGTTTATCATTGCCTAGTTTATGAAAAACTGATGAACCGCGGGCTTGTGCCCTTTTTTGCCAATAACCCATGCGGCTTCTCTTCTATAAATGAACCTGAGGAAAATCCTGTGCGGTTTATGCAAAATGGTTCTTCCTTCACCATTATAAACGCTGTTGAGCAAGGCTTCAGTTTCGCTGTTATGAGTGTAAACGGCAGCTTAGTTGACCAAGGAAAAAGCAATGAATCTATATTGCGCTATGAGAACAAAAACCTGCCGACAGGGATATATATTATCCGGGTAGTAACACCTAAAGCAACAAAAGGATTTAAGTGGATTAAAGCAGAATAAACGTGTATGGAGCAAATAGCAGAATCAGAATTAGTTTTACACCCCGATGGCAGCATTTATCATTTACACCTGCATCCTGAGCAGATAGCTGATACCATCATTTTAGTTGGGGACCCTTCAAGAGTAGAGCAAATAAGCAGGCACTTTGATAATGTGCAGGAGCGCGTGCAATACCGCGAGTTTATTACGCATACAGGTCATTTAAACAATAAGCGCTTAAGCGTAGTTTCAACCGGAATAAGCACTGACAATATTGATATAACCCTGAATGAATTAGACGCACTGGTAAATATTGATTTGAAAACGCGCGAGGTGCGCAGCGAAAAACGCTCACTTGAAATTATACGTTTAGGAACATCAGGTGCTGTTAACGAAGAAATACCCATTGAGTCAGTAATAGTTTCGGAAACGGGAATAGGATTGGATGGGCTACTAAACTTTTACGAGCACCAGAACAGCATACAGGAAACCGTTTATCTTGAAGCCTTTAATGCGCATATCAAAAAACACTTCAATGGCGTAAAGCCTTACATTGCCTCAGGTGATGAAAGGCTGTTGGAAAAATTTGAAAAGCGCTATAAACGCGGCACTACCTTAACAGCAAGCGGCTTTTATGGCCCACAAGGCAGAACCCTGCGTGCCAAAGGCGAGTTCCCGAACTTCATTGAGGTAATGAACAACTTCCGCCATAAGCATTTTCGCATTACTAATTTGGAGATGGAAACAGCAGCTATATATGGCCTGGGTAAAATATTAGGTCACCGCTGTGCCTCTTTAAATGTTATACTGGCCAACCGTGTTACGCACGAATTCAGCAGTGACCCTAAGCGGGCCGTTGAAAAGGTAATTGATGAAGTTCTGGAAATAATAACCACTTAAAACCTGCCTATGTTCAACAGAAGAACCTTTCTGAAACATTCCGCATTAGCCACAGCAGGGCTTTCGCTATTTGATTTTATGAAACCCGCTGCAGCCGCAGAATTTGAACAGCATTTAAAAAGGGTAAGCTTACTGGAACCTGCAGTAGCCGCGCAGGATGAAGATTTCTGGAATTTTATAAAGGAGCAATTCACTGTTTCGCCTAACGTACTAAACCTTAATAACGGAGGTGTTAGCCCCCAACCGAAACCGGTACAGGATGCGCATATCCGCTTTTATCAATACTGCAATGAAGCCCCCTCCTACTTTATGTGGCGCATATTGGATCAAGGACGCGAACCTTTACGGGCTAAATTGGCAGAGTTGGCCGGTTGCTCGCCGGATGAGTTAGCTATAAACCGAAACACCACAGAGGGATTAAACACTATCATTTTTGGTTTGAACCTTAAGGCCGGCGATGAAGTAGTACTAACGAAGTACGATTACCCAAACATGGTAAATGCCTGGAAGCAGCGAGAAAAGCGCGACGGCATTAAACTGGTTTGGATAGACCTTGATTTGCCTGTTGAAAGCGATGAAGTTTTTCTGAAAAAGTATGAGGAAGCCATTACGCCTAAAACCAAGATAGTTCATATTACACATATGATTAACTGGACAGGCCAGGTACAGCCCGCGCGCAAAATCGCCGACCTTGCCCACAGTAAAGGGTGTGAGGTGCTGGTTGATGCATCGCACTCCTTTGTGCATGTAGACCATAAGATAAGTGATTTGAATTGCGACTACTATGCCACATCCTTACATAAATGGCTTTGCGCGCCATTCGGCACCGGCTTTATGTATATCAAAAAAGAGAAGATTAAAAACGTATGGGCTTTGCTATCAGCAGTGGAGCCCGATGGCGCAGATATACGCAAATTTGAAAGCTTAGGCACACGTTCTTTTGCTGCGGAAATGGCTATAGGCAACGCCCTGGACTTCCATTACCTTATTGGCAGCAAAAGGAAGGAAGAGCGTTTACGTTATCTTAAAAATTACTGGTGCGAAAAGGCAATCAAAATACCTAAGGTTAAATTGTACACCAGTTTAAAACCGGAATATAGTTGCGCCATTGCTACGTTTACTATAGAAGGCTGGAAACCCGCAGATATTGACAGTAAACTGTTTGAATTAAAGAAAATACACTGCACTACAGTGAACGTAGAGAATGTGCATGGCGTACGTATAACGCCACATGTATATACTTCTTTGCGCGATTTAGACCGGTTGCTTGAAGGTATTACAGAAATAGCGGGGATGACTCCGCTTGCCAAGTAGCCTGTTTTATTTACCCAAAAACAGATTGGTGGCAATACGGCCGCCAAAATAGTAGTCACCGTCAGCTTCAATGCCGGTTACAAAATCAACGCGGACAATTTTAAATATGTTGGCTATACCAACATCAACCTGGTAATACTGCTTACGTACGGGCGTATATAGAAAGTGGAAGCCAAGTACTTCCTGTAACTTCAATTTGCGCCAACCGGGTATACGGTTAAACAATAAGCCACCGAAATTGTGCTCTAAATGCGCTTCAGCAAAGTAGTTATAGGTACTGTGGCGGTAGTATTTAAGCGTAAAGAATCCTATCTGGTCCGTTTCGCCCTGGGTAAGGAAGTTACCATAAAAGTGCTTATAGTCGGAATAATCAATATGCTGCACGCGCGGGAAACCACCACCGCCAAAACGGTAATGCAGCGTTCCGGCCTGTTTCATTGGTATGCTACCACGTACCTGCCCTTCAATAAAGTCGTAATCTAATTCGCTAAAACCTTTAATGGGAATAGCCTTTTTATACACTACGGATAACTCAGGATATTTTGAATCTGTTCTGATTTTAAAATCAGGCCGGGTAATGTATTGCTGCCCGAAAACAAAATTGAACTTCAAATCTATTCTGAAGGCGGTATGCTGTCGTATATTATCTGCCTCGGGGTTAGATACGGGTAAATCCATGCCATTGGGCGTATAAGAGTTCTTAACCTGCGGAAAAAAAGAATAGTGATTTGTATTTTCCAGAGGGAAACGCTTATCATAGTTTAAACCGATAAAGCCATATATGCCATTATAAATTTCGCGGCTGTAATTAAGCTTGGCAAAATACTCTTCATACAATTTAAGGTAATTGTGCTTAAAGAACAGACTTTGCCACGTATTACCCCAGTTAGGTTGTGGCTGGTCCTCATTAAATTGGCTAACGCGCCGTCCACCGCTAAGGGTTAAGTTTTCATCGCGTTTCTGGCTTATTCTAAAGGACAATGTGCCATAACCATTTAACTCCTTATTGGTAAACCCATAGCGGATATTTGGCTGAAAGGAAAGACGCATTTTATCCTTCTCCCACATTTTATTAATGCGGAAAAAGAAATTGAAGTTAGGGCCCTCAACCGTGTTGAAGTTGAATATGGTTAACAGCGGCGAAAACTGAATGGTTATTTTTCTGTATTGCTTGTTTACGGTATAACCCGTAAGTAAGGATAAAGGCCCCGGCGTATTTAGCTTTCTATCGGTTGAATCCAGATAAGCCTTACTTTGCTTTATTTCCTGTATGCTATCCTTCTCCTGGTAATCCTCCATTTCAATTTGCGTTAAAGGAATAGGGCGTATACTATCCCAATACATACTATCGCGCTTATTGGCTATTTCTTCAATCCTTATAACCTCGGCTGTAAATAGTTTCCTTTCAAACTTCTTCTCTTCTTTCTGCTCCTGTTTGGTGGGTTTACTGTTTGCGGTTTTAGTGCTATCAACTTTTAGCGCCTGCCCGTATTGGTTGTTTAACTGATAGTTCTTAAATATCCCAAGGTAGTAACCATCGCCTTTCAACCCCAAAAAACCGCCGCGTGCATCATAGCGTTGTTGTGTGGGCAACCATAAATCATCTTTAACCGGTACAAAGTATTGCGTTATTCTAAGGGAGTCAACATACTCAATACCGTTATCCGTAGTAAGGTAAAGTTCTAACGAATGGATGTTCCAGCTATCTTCTACAATACTTATTACACCATTGAAACTGGGGTCAGATTTGCGCTTTGGTATTACCTGAATCTTGTTTATCAGTTTATCGCCTTCCTTATAAGCCCCCAACATATGGAACTTGTAATATTGAAAAGCACTTTCTGATAAAGGCGAGATAAACGGCCGCGTGGCAATTACCGGAATACTAATGTTGCGTTCGTAGAAATTAAAGTAAAAGTCCTGCGCAGAGTTGTAAGTAAAGCCCTGTGACTTGCCCGAAACTTTTGAAGAATAGACTACCTCATGAAATTTGTTCGGCTTTTTATAATACAGTTTCGATTTTGACTCGCTTAAATACATTATAGCCGTACCGTTTTTGTTCAACACAATTCCATAACCTTTAAGCCGCTTTTCAGCCCAGGCAGGCACCGAGGTAAGCCTTTGCATACCTTTTACATAAGCATCACAGGAGTAGCTTGTAACAGCATTTAAAAAGTATTTACGTCGCTCAATAGCTTTTTTAATTACAGCATTGGCAGGGTCCTCATTAGGGTTAACTACCACTTCGCGTATTTCGTATTCGGTTTGTTGCATGCTAACATTAAGCGTAAGGCTGCTGTTAGCCACGTTAACCACTTCAATACGCTGTTGGTAGCCCAGGTGTTGAAATACTATTTCGTAGCGACCACTACTAACATCAAGCGTATATTCCCCTTCGCTATTAGCTGAAGTGCCGTTGGAGGTGCCTTTAATGTAAATATTGGTATAAGGAAGGCGCACACCCTTAGCGTCAGTTACAACACCTTTAACCTGGTAGGCCGATGAAAACAATACAGAAAAACAAAAAAACAAAAAGGCTGAAATCCGCATGAAGGTACAAAAATAAAAAACGGGAGGCTTTGCAGCATCCCGTTTAAAAAGTTCTTATTTAGAAGGTTTCAACCTGTTAAGGCGACCGTAGCTAAATCCACCTCTCGATTTCTTCTTTTTCTTAAACTTCACATTAGAAGATGAAGATTTTGATTTTTTAACCTCCGTGGTTTTAGGGTCCGCATTAGGTTCAGCCGTGTTATAGCCTCTGTATAAGGCATCAACAACATGTTCATCTTTCGCATCGCCGGTGTTAATGTCTACAGGAGGGAAATAATATGCTTCTTCTGATTTGGTTTCGGTTGTTTGTTCGGCAGCAATAGTACTTTCAGAATTAGCAATCAACTGATTTTGATTTCCACCATTAACCACGGCATTAGACTCCTCTTTAATTGCAGGAGAAGAAATGCTTAACTGCTTTTTAACAGGTGCGCTTGCTACAACAACTTCACTCTTTTCTTCCTTAATGGCAGGTGTTAATTGTGAAACAACTGGCTGCGATTGCTGGGTAAGTTGCACTGCATTTGCCTGTAAAGCACTTGTATTTTCGTTTAAGGCAGGTGTTTGTTTATTGTAAAACAAAAAGCCACCAACCAAAACGCTTATTAACGCTGCGCCTGATATAAAGCCCATCAACACGCCGCGTGGTACCAGTGGTGCAGTATTTGTTGGTGCAGCAACCGGTTCGGCAGTACCATCCAGTTCATTCTGAATACGGTTCCACATTCCGAAAGGCGGAGCCACTGCATACTCGTTCATAGAACGCTCAATGTGCCTGTCAAAATCTTTCATTCTCTTATCTTCCATACCGTGTAAATATTTATCTCTATACGTTCTTTTCAGTTAATAGTTTTAGCCGTTGTGGCTTTGTTTCACTCCCTGCTCGTGTTCCAGTATCATTTTCTGCAGCAAATAACGCGCCCTTGCTAATTGGGACTTACTTGTACCTTCTGAAATACCAAGCATATCTCCTATTTCTTTATGCGAATAGCCTTCTACCACATACAAGTTGAAAACTGTTCTATAACCATCGCTTAGCTGCTGTATCATTTTTACAATGTCCTGTTGTTTTAATGTTTCCAGGGCATTGTCCTCATAATACTCATACATTTTAGCCTCACTATCATGCAAAGCATACAGGTTAACCTGCTTGCGGTAGTGTTCTATTGCGGTGTTTACGAAAATGCGGCGCACCCATCCTTCAAAAGAGCCTTCACCACGAAACTTCTCAATATTGCGGAATACTTTTACAAAGCCTTCCTGCAATAAATCCTGCGCAGTATTATACTCGTTGGCATAGCGCAGGCATACGGCAAACATCTTTGCCGAGAACATATTATACAACAACTGCTGAAACTTGCGCTCGTTATTGGCACAGCCCGCAATTATCTGTTGCTCGGTAAAGCCTTGAAAAACAATAGAACTCATGTTTGGCCTTTAAGGGTTAGTTAAAGATAATAAATATCGCCAACTATTAATCAGACGCCAATGCTATGCAAATGGTTGGCAAACTGCACAAAACTTTTTTTGCGGTGGCTGTAAAGGTTCTTTTCCTCCAGCGTCATCTCAGCATAGGTCTTTTCAGAACCCTCAGGAATGAAAACAGGGTCATATCCAAAACCTTCATCGCCGCGTGGCGCTTCAAGAATTATTCCCTTTGTAACACCTTCGAATTGAACGTATTTACCCCCGGAATAGTATGTTATTACGGTTTTAAAGCGGGCATTGCGGTTGGTTTTGCCCTGCATGCGTGTTAAAACCAGGTTAACATTATCAGTAAAAGTGGCATTAGGGCCTGCATACCGAGCAGAATAAACGCCCGGCTCGCCATTTAAGGCATCTATTTCAAGGCCGGTATCTTCAGCAAAGCAGGCACAGTTATAAAGGATTGAAAGCTGCTCCGCTTTTTGCAGACTATTGCCTTCAATAGTATCGCGGGTTTCTTCCAATTCGCCGGTAAAGCCTATATCCTCAAGACCTACAATTTCAAAACCGGCCGGCGCCATGCTGCGCACTTCTTTTAGCTTATGTTTATTACCTGTGGCAAAAATCAACTTCATAGGCCGAACATCTTTTTCAGTTCCATCCACAGCGCCTTTTTGCCTGCATCGCTTTTAGATATTTTAGAAAGCGCTTCTGCTTTAATAACAGCAAGCCCGTCAATCTTCACCATTTTCATTTTAGGTAATTGCATGTTGGCAGAAAAAGGCACTTCGCCAAAAATGATGACGTTGTTTACTGCAGATGCTTTACGCAATGCGGCATCGTAAGTGCCTTGTATTAGTACATGATCCTCTTTCAGTTTACAGGCCGCAAGAATTTTCAACAACTGCTCCTTATCAGCCGCTGCAATGGCTTCTGCGCCACCTTCAACTAATACCAATACTGTTTTTTTGCCGTTAACAGTATTGCCGGTGGATGTGGGGCTATTTCGATAAATCTTTGATTTTTCGAATAAAATATGTGGTTTTTCGAGCTTAATCATGCGTTAATATGTAGCGCTTATCAATGTTCAAAAATAAACTTACAGCCGAAAGCGCGGCCGGAAAATTATTCTATTTTTGTTCGCATCCACTGACACACAAATTCTTAAGCATGGGTTATAAAATTACGGTAGAGCGCACCACTGCGTCACACATTAAGGATATTGACTTTAACAATCTTCCTTTCGGTAAGTATTTCTCCGACCATATGTTTGTTGCAGATTATAGTGACGGACAGTGGCAGAATTGCCGCATTATTCCTTTCCAGGATTTCAGTATTCACCCTGCTTTATCGGCACTACACTATGGCCAGGCCATTTTTGAAGGCATGAAAGCCGAACTTGATGCTGACGGCAACCCGATAATTTTCCGCCCTTTAAAGAATTTAAACCGCTTCAACATTTCGGCAGACCGTATGGCTATGCCTGAAGTGCCTGAAGAACTGTTTATGGGCGCTATTGACAAGCTGTTAAGCATTGATAAGGATTGGATTCCTAACACCCCTAACTCTTCTTTATACATACGCCCTTACATGTTTGCGGCTGAGAAGTTTGTTGGCATTAAGCCGGCTGAGCATTTCACCTTTATAATATTTACCAGCCCTGTTGGCGCTTACTACAGCAAACCGGTGCGCGTGTTTATACATGATAAGTATGTGCGCGCTTTCCCCGGTGGTGTAGGTTACGCAAAGTGCGCCGGTAATTACGGAGCCGTAATGATGCCTACCCGCGAAGTACAAAAGATGGGTTACGACCAGATTTTATGGTTAGATGGTATACACCACCGTTACCTGCAGGAAATTGGCACCATGAACGTATTTGTTGTAATAGATGGGGTGCTGATTACACCTGCCTTAGACCAGGGCACTATACTTGATGGCGTTACCCGCGATAGTATTTTACGCCTTGCCGAAAACGAAAACTACGTAGTGCAGGAGCGTGATATATCAATAGACGAGGTTGTTAACGCTTACCACGAAGGTAAGTTGGAAGATATGTTTGGCGCCGGAACAGCTGCTGTGCTTTCGCACATCGGCGAATTCCACTACAAGGGTGAGAACTACGAATTGCCACCGGTTGAAGGCCGCGAGATGAGCAACAAACTGAAGAAGCGTTTGGTTTCAATTAAATCAGGCAAGGCTGAAGATGTATTTGGCTGGTTGCACACTGTGCCTGTAGCAGTATATAGCAAATAACCCTTCCTAAATCCTTCCCTAAAGGGAAGGACTTAAAAGCATACAATACCCTGCTCAATTGAGCGGGGTATTTTTTTACATTACCCAATTTAATCGTAAGCGGATGTTATTTTTTGATATTGAAAACTGTGGTTAACGTGTCGCTTCTTATATAGTTATAAGCAGAATCATATACTGTAGCGAAAGCTAACTGGCGATAATTACCGGCATGCAAGAATAGCCGGCTTTTTTTAATTACATTATTTGTAATAGGGACCTCATCATATTCCATGATTTGGCCGTCAGGACCAAATAAAACAACACAATATTTACATACTGAATGAGGGGGTGTGGCAACACACACATTAAAAGTTTGAGGGGCGCCCACAATCATTGAATCAAATGAATTTTCGCTGAGTAACTGACACATTAAAGAACCTTCCCGACTAAGTAAATTTCCAAGTGTATCGTAATCCTCCCGATATTTACATTTCTCTTGAAAATCGTAACAGCTATATTGTCTCAAAATCCCATTCGAATAAAACTTTTCAACGCTTCCAAACAATTTGTTATTGACCCATTTACCTTTAATACTTATCCCGCCATTTTTGAAATAATCAATAACATCGCCATTAACTGCACCAAGATCATAGTGCCCTTTTCTCATTAAAACTCCAGTTGAATCATATTCATATCGCCAACCATCTCTTAAATCGCCTTTTATCTCAGTTATCGACTTAACAATTCCGTTTTTATAAAAGATTGTATCACACCATCTTTTATTCCCGTTCTGCTTAATGACATTTCCGCAACCGAAAATCAATAAAGAAAGCGATATGTATACAAGATGACTTTTCACTTTTTCAATCTGAAGTATTACTACTAATAGCTGATTAACTACTATGTAAATTAAAAATTAAGTTGAAAAACTAATGCTATATCAAAAAGCCCGGCTTACCTAAATACTCTAAACAACGTTCTTGTGCTTTCTTTATAAAAAGAGAAATCCCTCGCCGAGGCGGGGGATTCTCCTTTTGTATGGGCACAAATGAAAAGACTATTGAAGCACCGTTACCTTAAGAGTGCGTGAACTGCCGGCCTGATTTACACGAACGAAATACATACCTGCAGCTACCTGTGGCATATTTATGTTGTTCTGCTTAACTGAAGTAAGCGTTTCGTAAATTAATTGGCCTGCAGCATTGGTAATTTGAATAAAGCGTTCGCCATCGCCGGCAAACTCAATTACAAAATTACCAGTGTTAGGGTTAGGATATAACTTAACACCCCAGGCATCTATTACCTCCGTAATATCCACGCCTTGTGCGTTAACTATAGTGGATGTATCGCTACAGCCATTGGTGTTGGTTACAACAACACTATAGTTTCCGTTTTGTGTCATTACCAGGCTTTGGTTAGTAGCGCCGTTAATCGGTACATTATTCAACAACCATTGGTAGCTAACAAAAGTTTGTGTGCTTAACGTATCAGCAACGCGATTAATAGTTGGCACCGGAACAGGGTTAACTACCAGCGTTAAGGTTATAATACTATCGCAACCGCTTTGTGCTGCAAGGGTATCACGATAAACACCTGCTGAAGTAAGACTCAATCCGCCGAATTGCAATACATCGCCTGCGCAGATAGTATCTGCTACCGCTGTATTAAGCACATTGTTTACAGTTAGGTTAAGCGTAATAACACTATCGCAGCCCGCTGCATTGGTCAACGTATCATGGTATGTTCCCGCTTGTGTCAAATTCTGACCGCCAAATGAATAGCTGCTGCCTGAACAGATACTTTGGTTAATGGTAGAAGCTGAAGGATTAAGCACAGACAAGGTAAGCGTTACAATGCTATCGCAACCGTTAGCTGCAACTAGTGTATCGTGGTAGGTGCCGCTTTGTGTCAGGTTTTGCCCGTTAAACAGGTAACTGCTGCCCGCACAAATACTTTGGCTTATGGCAACTGTTGTAGGACTAAGCACGGTTAAGTTAAGCGTTATAATACTGTCGCAGCCTACTGCATTTACCAGCGTATCGCGGTAAGTGCCGCTTTGGGTTAAACTCTGCCCGTTAAAGGTAAAGCTGCTACCCTGGCAAATGCTTTGCGCAATAGCAGAAGCCGATGGACTTAATACGATTAAGTGCAACGTAATTATACTATCGCAGCCTTTGCTGTTCACCAATGTATCGTTATAGTTTCCGGCTGCGGTTAACTGCTGCCCGTTAAAGAGGTAGCTGGCCCCCTGGCAAATGCTATGGTTAAATGACGAGCTTGTAAGGTTATTAACGGTTAGATTCAGCGTTACAATACTATCGCAACCGCTTTGGGCAGTAAGTGTATCGTTGTATGCGCCACTTTGCGTTAGCGTTTGTCCGTTGTAAACGTAGCTCTGCCCTAAGCATATTGAAACATTAAATGAACTTGAGGCGAAACTGTTTACCGAAAGGTTCAACGTAATTATACTATCGCAACCTACGGCATTCACCAGTGTATCGCGGTAAGTTCCGGCTTGTGATAAGAACTGACCATTGAAGAAGAAAGTGCTGCCTGTGCAAATGCTGTTATTCAGCGTTGAAGCAGTAGGCTGCTTAACTGTTACTTGCCTGTTGGCGGTTGCGCTGCAACTATTAGCATCAGTAACAGTTACTGTGTAAGTAGTAGTAGCCGTTGGTGAAACAGTTACCTGTGCATTGCTGCCAAGGCTGTTGCTCCAGTTATACGTTGAACCACCGCTTGCTGTAAGTGTAGCGCTGGTACCGTTACAAATAGAAACAGTAGCAGGGCTGATGGATGCAGTAGGCAAAGGATTAACACTTACTAATCTGCTGGCAGTGGCCGAACAGTTAGCGGCATTTGTAACCGTAACTGTGTAGGTAGTTGTTGAAGACGGGCTAACTGTTATAGCCGCAGTGGTTGCCGAAGTGCTCCACGTGTAGCCTGTTCCACCGCTTGCGGTGAGTGTGGCGCTTGCGCCATTACATATATTAACAGTAGCAGGTGAAATAGCCGCAGTTGGATTGCTGTTAACCGTTACCAATCTGCTTGCAGTAGCGCTACAGTTGTTGGCATCGGTTACAGTTACGCTATAGGTAGTGCTGTTAGCCGGTGAAACCGTTACCTGGGCATTAGTTCCTAAACTGTTGCTCCAGTTGTATTGTGTTCCTCCACTTGCAGTTAATGTTGCACTGTTACCGGCGCAAATAGCAACGGTAGCAGGGTTAATTGACGCTGTAGGATTTTGATTAACGGTTACAGCGCTGCTTGCAGTAGCGCTACAGTTGTTGCCGTCAGTTATGGTAACGGTGTACGTTGTTGTATTGATTGGTGATACACTTACCGTAGCATTGCTACCTAAACCATTGCTCCACGCATAGGTATTTCCTCCGCTTGCGGTAAGCGTTGCGCTATTACCGCTGCATATGGAGGTTGATGATGGGTTAACAGCAGCAGTAGGTAAAGAATTTACCGTAACCAATCTACTGGCCGTAGCCGAGCAATTAGATGCATTAGTTACAGTAACGGTATACGTAGTAGTTGTTGTTGGCGAAACTGTAATGGCTGCTGTTGTTGCACTGGTGCTCCATGTGTAGCCTGTTCCACCGCTGGCAGTAAGTGTAACACTTGCACCGCTACAAATGGTGGCCGTAGTTGGAGTTATAGCTGCAGTCGGATTCTGATTAACGGTAACCTGCCCGCTTGCTGTTGCTGAACAGTTATTGGCATTAGATACAGTAACAGTATAGGTTGTATTTACCGTAGGGCTTACAGTAATAGCCGCTGTAGTAGCTGAATTACTCCACGAATAAGAAGTACCACCTGAAGCGGTTAGCGTGGCGCTTTGTCCGTTGCAAATGCTTTGCGTGGCAGGGGTTACCTGAGCGGTTGGGTTGCTGTTAACAGCCACTGTTGTACTTGCCGTACCACTACAGCCAGAACCGTTAGTAACGGTAACTGTATATGTAGTAGCAGTAGTTGGTGATACGGTAATGCTCTGCGTGGTAGCACTATTACTCCAATTATAAGAAGAACCTGCTGAGGCTGTAAGCGTTACACTGCTGCCCAAACAAACCGCTGGATTAGCAGGGGTAATAACCGGTACCAGGCTGGTATTAACCGTTACACTACTTTGTGCAGTAGCAGAACAGTTAGCTGCATTGGTTACCGTTACAGTGTAAACAGTATTTGATGTTGGACTAACAGTAATAGCCGCTGTGGTTGCTGTTGTGTTCCAAACATATTGTGTACCTCCACTGGCTGTTAAGGTTGTTGACTGACCGGTGCATAAAGCAACTGTAGCCGGGTTAACCTGTGCGTTAGGTAAGGCATTAACGTTAACAACGCCACTGGTTGTTGCAGAACAGTTGTTTGCATTAGTAACTGTTACCGTGTAGGTAGTAGTAGTTGAAGGCGTAACTGAAATAGCGGCCGTAGTTGCGGTAGTACTCCATACATACGAAGTTCCACCTGAAGCAGTAAGCGTTACCTGTGTGCCTGCACAAACCGTTTGACTTGCCGGTGAAACCTGTGCAGCAGGCAGCGCATTTACATTAACTACACCACTTGCCGTTGCTGAACAGTTTGCAGCATTAGTTACTGTAACTGTATAAGTGGTATTAGCTGTAGGCGATACAGTAATTGCTGCAGTAGTAGCTGTTGTATTCCATACATAAGATGCGCCTCCACTTGCAGTAAGTGTAGCGCTTTGTCCGTTACAAATGGTTTGTGTGGAAGGTGTGACCTGCGCAGTTGGCACCGCATTTACGCTTACAGAACCTGATGCCGTGGCGCTACAGTTGGCGGCGCTGGTAACAGTTACGGTATAGGTAGTATTAACCGTAGGCGAAACGGTAATAGCTGCTGTAGTGGCAGTTGTGCTCCACACATAAGATGCACCACCTGATGCGGTAAGTGTTGCGCTTTGTCCGTTACAGATAGTTTGTGTTGATGGCGTAACCTGTGCCGTTGGCAAAGAATTAACGGTTACCGCCCCTGAAGCTGTAGCTGTACAGTTGCTGGCATTCGTTACCGTAACGGTATAAGTGGTTGTTGAAGTTGGATTAACCGTAATTGCCGCAGTAGATGCACTGGTATTCCAAACATAGTTTGTGCCGCCACTTGCTGTAAGTGTGGCGTTTTGCCCGTTACAAATACTTTGCGATGATGGGGTTACCTGGGCGGTAGGTAATGCATTTACATTAACCACACCCGAAGCCGTAGCGCTACAGTTACTGGCATTAGTTACCGTAACGGTATAGGTAGTATTAGTTGTAGGTGATACTGTTATGGCAGCAGTAGTTGCTGTTGTGCTCCATACATAAGAGGTGCCACCGCTTGCTGTAAGCGTGGCGCTTTGCCCGTTACAAATACTTTGTGTTGCCGGTGTAACCTGTGCCGTAGGAACAGCATTAACATTAACTACACCTGAGGCAGTAGCAGTGCAGTTAGCTGCATTTGTTACTGTAACTGTATAAGTAGTATTTGCCGTTGGCGATACGGTTATGGCAGCAGTGGTTGCCGTTGTGCTCCAAACGTAGGAAGTTCCACCGCTTGCGGTAAGCGTTGCACTTTGGCCGTTACAAATTGTTTGCGTGGATGGCGTTACCTGCGCACTTGGCACTGAATTAACGTTTACCGTACCACTTGCGGTTGCGCTACAGTTAGCGGCATTAGTTACGGTAACTGTATAAGTAGTATTAGCCGTAGGCGATACAGTTATGGCAGCAGTAGTTGCTGTTGTGCTCCAAACGTAGGAAGTTCCTCCGCTTGCGGTGAGCGTTGCACTTTGTCCGTTACAAATAGTTTGTGTTGCAGGCGATACTGAAGCCGTTGGCAAATTATTTACGGTAACTGTTCTTGACGCAGTAGCGCTACACACACCACTACCGGTTGCCGTTACGGTATAGGTTGTAGTTGAGGTTGGTGATACACTTATTGCAGAACCAACTGAACTATTGCTCCATGCGTAGGTAACTCCTCCACTTGCCGTTAATACAATGCTTTGTCCGTTACATATAGAAGCGGTTGAAGGAGCAATACTTACTACCGGCACGGTATCTACTGTTATGTGCACTGTATCGCGAGAGGTACAACCGCTAACATTACTCACCGTAACGCTGTAATTACCTGTAGTTGATACTACAATAGTTTGGCTGGTAGCCCCGGTTGACCAACTGTAGGTGCTGGCCGTGCCGGCATTAAGTGTAACCGTTTGTGGTGCACAAACACTTTGGTCGGCACCCAGGTTAACACTGGCGCCCGGTAATACGGTAATAGTGATATAGGCGGTATCGTAAACGCCGGGGTTACCCTGGCCAATAACGCGATAGGTTGTTGTTATTGTTGGCTTGGCAATTACAGCATTGCCGGTTGTATGGTTAAGACCGGTAGACGGCGACCAAACAAATGAGCCTGCACCTGATGCTATCAGAAGTATTGAATCATTACTACAGATGGTGGTGTCGTTATGATCTATCTTAACATCAAGCGATTTATAGTTACCATTTATCTGGCAAACCTTTTTGAATAACGGTCCCCACCTACCCTTCTCATCTTTAAAGCGGGTATTGAACAGGTGAATCCCATCTACAATAGTTGTAGCGTTAAAGTCTACACCAACCTCCATGGCTTCATTATAGTTGCCATCAAAAGCTACTAATTGATAGCCTGCGCCATAGCCGGGGTCAGTATCCCAAAAGTATTCGCCCTGCGTAATAATGAATTGGCGTGGTTGTGCATCAACCTGCACTGCCTTTTTAAACAGCGGCCCCCAGTTGTTGCGTTCATCTTTTACGCGGATATTAAATAAGTGCAAGCCTTCAGTAAATGAGTTTACCGTTTTACTTACAACTTCTAAAGCCTCATTAAAGTTGCCATCAAAGGCCAATACAGGAGTAGCTAAACCATAACCGGGGTCAGTATCCCAAAAGAACTCACCTGCTTTAACGGTAAGCGCACGTGGGCTGTTAAGCAGGTTAGAAACATTAACCGGCTTTTTGTAAAGCGGACCCCATTTATTGTTTTCTGCTTTAACACGAACATTAAAAAGATGTATACCTGTAGAAGGCATTGCAAGGTTGTTCGTAAATGCCTGCTCTAAGGCTTCATTAAAATTGCCATCAAATGCCAGCAGTGCAGTAGCGCTGCCATATCCCGGATCAGTATCCCAAAAATACTCGGCGGCTTTTACGGTAAGCGCGCGCATAGTGGTTAATACATCACTAACCAATACCGGTTTCTTGTATAGCGGCCCCCAGTTGTTGTTCTCTCCTTTTACACGAATGTTGAATAAGTGTAAGCCTGCAGCAGGCAAAGTAGCATTTGTAGTTAATGCTTGTTCTAAGGCCTCATTGAAGTTGCCATCAAATGCAAGCAGTGCAGTTGCGCTTCCATATCCCGGGTCGGTATCCCAAAAATATTCGGCGGCACGCACACTTAGTAAGCGTGGGTTGTTTAGCATATCGCCAACAAACACAGGTTTCTTAAACAGCGGGCCCCATTTATTGCGGTTGTCTTTAACACGTATGTTAAGCAGGTGTAAGCCTGTATCAGGCAGAGCAATGTTGTTTTTAAATGCTGCTTCTAAGGCTTCGTTGAAGTTGCCATCAAAAGCAAGTAGGGCCGTTGCGCTACCATAACCGGGGTCAGTATCCCAGAAAAACTCAGCTGCGGTAATGCGCATGTTATTGGCTATTTGGGCAGAGTCGTCTACCAAAACAACCTTTTTAAACAGCGGCCCCCATTTATCGTTATTATCCTTTATGCGGATGTTGAGCAGGTGATAACCAACAACCGGTTTAACAGCGTTGTTGCGAATGGCGTTCTCTAATGCTTCATTAAAGTTGCCATCCTGCGCTACAAAAGTGTAGCCGCTGCCATAGCCGGGGTCAGTATCCCAAAAGTACTCTCCTGCCTTAACATACTGAGCTTGCGCTGTATTTAAACAGCAGCCCAGCAGTAAAGCCAAAGCGCACAAAACTATATGTAGCTTATTCTTAAGCATGCAATGGTTATTAGCTTACTTAAGAAATTACTTGGTGTGTGTTGCGTTAGCCTTAATAGTAACAGGTGTGGTTAAACTGTAAATGCTGGCAGGCATATTCAACAGAAATACGCGCGCGCGGCCACCTTGCGGGTTGTTAGTATCCCAATACTGGTCCTGCGAGTAAGGGCCGCCGTAGGGGCCCATATCAGAGCGGGTAAGGTCGATATCCATAAAGTTAACACCCGGTTTTCCGGCGTCTATACCACCATTACCGCTGGTAACTTTACCTGTGTTTTGATCATAGATTATAGACACCTGGTATCCGCTGCTCCAGTAGTTGTTATCTATAATACCATTTAACGGAAAAAGGCGATAGGAATCGTAATAGTTATAATCGCCGCGCATACCTAACATGCCACAGCCGTAACTTGAACCATACCTGTTTCTGAGAATATTATTTACGCAATTATCCACTCTTATACCTTTTAACTGTGCCGCTGCATATGTGCTTGTACCTGTGCAACCCACACTGGTTTCTATTGCCGATAAGTAGTTATTGATAAATGCGCTGGCGGAATCTACCATATAGCAGCTATTTATATTTACCGCAGTACGTGTTGTTGTATAACCGGTAGAATTGAAGGTTCCGTTTTTGAAACTGTTGTTTGCTACAAAATAGCGCAGATTAGGGTTATCGAAATTTAAAGACGCATTAATAGAGTAGTTATCGGTTTTAATAGTTCTGTTGGCGATTATAAAACAAGTATCGCCCTGACCGTAAGCAACGTTCTCTCCTGTTACGCGGATTTCACCCAGCATAGGGTTATCGTTAACCTGTACGCCCAGTTGGTTAGCTATAACTTTACCATAGCGTATTTCAGCGGCGGCATAAATAGTATTGTAAAGAATGTTAACGTCGTAACCGTCCTGATTGAATATAACATAGCCGTTAATCTCACAATCTACTATATTAACTATGCAGCGGCTGCCTACACCTACTGTGCCCACGGCTGAGTCGCTACCAAATTGGTGCATACCCATAACTGTAATTTCGCGGCTGTTAGCGCCAACGTATTTTACCTGGCCGGTAAGGAACCAATATTCGCCCTCCGTAGCTGAAAGCAGGGTAAGCGACTTATTGATAGTTAAGTTCTCATTATAGATAACTCCACCGCTGAAGATTACAATGCGGTCGCCATCGGCGGCGGCAGTAATGGCGGCAGAAATCGTAGTTACCGAACCTGAAATAGCGCCGGTTTTATCTACTTTAATATCAGCTGCGAAAGTGGTTAAGGCTACAATGCTTAGGCAAAGGGTAAAAATTACATTTTTCATGGATAGTTATTTGATGTGGCGAATGTATGCAGATTTTGAAGCGCATAAAGCAGTGTTCATAAATTCCGAACGTTAAAATTGACCCGAATCATAAAAACCGAATAGCCCAGGGAGTAAAAAAAAGCCCGGACAAATGTCCGGGCTAAGCGTTTATTGAATAATACCTATGCGGTAGGTAGTAGATGGAGGATCGATAGTGCTGGCTGATACGTTAGTAAACTTAATTTCCACTGTATTAGCGGCTGAAACACGTACTGATGCAATGACCATACCGTTCGCCAGGGCTAAATCAGGAGAAACGTGCACAGCTCCACCGGTTTGCGCACTACTTACACCTACTGTTACAGTGCTGGTTGCGCCCGATGCGGTTGAGGGCACATCAACTGTAGCTGAAGTTAGTATTAGAGCGTTAGCAACAGTACCGTTGGTTCCCAATTTAAAGGCGCCTGCTACATCAAGTTTAGCAGAAGCACTTGGGTTAGCTGTACCAATACCAACATTGCCATTTGTACCTGAGGCATAAATAACGTTACTGAAGCTTCCCACATTTAAAAATATGTCGTTGCTGGCATTGCAACCGAGGTAGCCGCGCAATACTGTAGCCCTTTCAAAACCTATACCTGAATTTGCCGTGGCATTTAGTGCATTGATGTAAATAGAGGCATTGCCGGCATTGTTACTTTCACCATACATAGCAACGCCATTACCTAAGGCATCGGATACGGTGAAGTTAGAGAAGGCAAAAGGCGTAATAGTGCCTATCGCTACTCTTCCCTGGGCATCAATACGCATGCGCTCGTTGGCTGAAGTACCAAACCATAAAGGCTGTGCTTCGTTTTGCAGAAAGAAAGCATCAGGTGTAGAGCCGCTAATACCAATCATAGCGCCATCTAACAAAGTAGTGCCGGTACCGCTGTGTGTAAACTGAATGCGCTTGTTGGCAGCAGTAGCGCCGCCAATGTGTAAATCAGTATTAGGGGCGGTTTGGTTAATACCTATAAAGGCCCCTGAGTTATATAAATTACTTGTAGCCGTTAGAGTGTTACCCGCATTGTAATAAAGTGTTTGGCCTTGTGAGCCGGTAGGCAAACTTTCAGGCGAAACAATTTTAAGCGTGCCTAACATACCAGAATGCAAGGTACACATGTAGTATAGTGAGTTAGGTGCATCCATTGGCACCTTAAAGGTTAAAGAAGTACCGTTGGCATCGTTATTAGTAACCCCTGTATTGAACTGTGCCGAAAGCCAGGCTGAATTAGATGTAATACGGAATGGATGACCTGCAGCGCCGGCACAATTAAACACGTAAGTAACCCCGCGCACCAGCGTTAAAGTTGGGTCAGCATTGTTGGCGCTTATGTAATCGCTTGTAGCACCGATAAGGTAATCAGACGAGCCTGAAGCGCTTACGTTAAATGTAATAGTAGTTGCACCGGTAGCGCCTGTTAATCCCGTAACGCCCTGCAAACCTGTGGGGCCGGTTACCCCTTGTATACCCTGAATACCTTGTGAGCCCTGTGAGCCTGTTGGGCCTGTAGGCCCCTGTATACCTTGCGAACCAGTAGCACCAGCCACACCCTGAACACCCTGTATACCTTGTGAACCTGTAGGGCCAGTTGGACCTTGTATACCCTGCGAACCTGTAGCACCTGCTACACCCTGAACACCCTGTATGCCTTGTGAACCCGTTGGGCCTGTTGGGCCTTGTATACCCTGCGAACCTGTTGAGCCGGTTACACCCTGAATGCCCTGAGTTCCTTGAGAACCCGTTGGGCCGGTAGGACCTTGTGCTCCCTGCGGACCAGTTGCTCCCGTTACACCCTGAACGCCTTGTGTTCCCTGCGAGCCGGTTGGGCCGGTAACACCCGTTGAACCGGTGGCTCCTTTTGCTCCGGTAGCACCAGCGGCACCTGTTACACCCTGTATACCTTGTGCGCCGGTTGGGCCGGTAGGGCCTTGTATACCCTGCGCACCTGTAGCCCCTTGTGGGCCTTGTGGACCCTGTGCGCCTGATGGGCCGGTAGCACCTGTTGGGCCTGCAACACCCTGGCTACCTGTGGCGCCAGTAGGGCCTGTAGCTCCAGTTGCTCCTCCGCCCGCACCCGTTGGGCCGGTAGGGCCTGTAGGACCGGTAGCTCCGCCACCTGTACCTGTTGGGCCTGTTACACCCTGAACACCTTGCGGACCTGTTGGGCCAGCATTACCCGGTATACCCTGTGGGCCCGTACCACCTGTTGCACCTGCAACACCTTGTGTGCCTTGTGGACCAGTAGGCCCGGTTGGGCCGGTAACCCCCTGTGCACCGGTTGCACCCGTTGAGCCACCTCCAGGGCCTTGCGGACCGGTTGGGCCTGTAGGGCCCGTAGCTCCTCCGCCTGAACCTGTTGCGCCGGTTACGCCTTGTAAACCCTGGGCACCGGTAGCGCCCGTGGCACCTGCTGCACCCTGTATGCCTTGTGGGCCTGTATCGCCAGTGGCGCCTTTAGGGCCGGTGGGGCCTGTTGCGCCTGTTGGCCCCGGTAAGCTGCTGCCTGAAGTTTCAGCATATAAAGCATAAGGCACACTTAATAGTTGTGTGTTGCCCATACTTATATAATTAGTACCGCCTGCGGCGTCCATTTCTACTTCCAAAAATTTATCGCCATTACCCCAGTTTATTGTGTTAAAAGCCCCCTGCTGCACATTACCCCCTCCTATTACTATAGTAAAAATGCCAAGAGGGCTGGTAGTTGTATTGGTGGTTTCCTGGTAAACAACGGGGCCCGCGTTTGAACCCGTGCGGATTGTGAACCGCAAACCTATTGCCTGATTGCCGATTATATTACCTGCCGCATTACGAGCTACAGCCTGGTAGTTTAGTTTTTGCGGAGCTTGCCCGGTAACTGTGCCGGCAAACAACAATGCAATAAAAAGAGGGTAAAGTTTTTTAAGCATACATGATGTATTTTACATGTTTTTGTAATGTAAATTACAAGGTAAGAATTATACAGATATTGGAAACACTTATTTATGTAGCGCGCCATAAGAAGCTTATTGCCTAACTGAACAAGGGTAGATAAAGCCACTTTAGATTGTGCTGTAAACTATTAGTATGACTACGCAGCAGTTATTAGAACAATTTAAAAACAATCACTATTCATTTGTTGCTTTTATAAAAACGCTAAACGATGAACAGTTTGCCTTAAGCGCCAATAACAAATGGACACCGGGACAACAACTGGAGCACATTTACAAATGCAACCAGCCATTAGCATTTTTGTTTGCCAACAAAGCCATAATTGAAAGTAAGTTTGGCAAAATTGAACGCGCCCGGTGGAGCCAGGCTGAGGTGCGGGAAAAATACACCGCTGCTTTAGCTACAGGTGGCAAGGCACCTGAGCGTTTTGTGCCTGCGGAAGTAAGCATATCTCAAAAAGAGGAGCTGCTTCAGAAAACAGTGGGCGATGTAAACAGCATTGTAGCCCTGTTAGCTAATTTCACTGAAGAGGAAATAGACAATCTTGCAATACCTCATCCCCTATTGGGCAATATGAGCATACGCGAAATGATGTATTTAATGACTGACCATGCCACACATCATTTAGAAAAGACGAAGGAAAATTTGGGGATTGCAGTTTCTTAAACTGGAAAATTGATAAAGAACCTAAATACAAAAGCCCCGCAATTGCGAGGCTTTTAGTGTGGGAGCTGAGGGGTTCGAACCCCCGACCCTCTGCTTGTAAGGCAGATGCTCTGAACCAGCTGAGCTAAGCTCCCTTTTGTAGTGTTTCCCGAAAGGGACGGCAAATGTAATTTGAAAATTGATTTTACAAAACCCCTCCGAAAAAAAATCGCAAAAATCATTCAAGCCCACCTTTTTATATTGCCCTCCTTAAAGAAAATATGGAAGAATTATTTGTAACCGACCGAATAAGGGACCTATTGCCAAAACTGAAAGATTTTGTGCAAACGGAACTTATTCCGCTTGAAAAGGAGTTTAACCGCAAAAAATTCAGCGAACTGGCCCTTGAACTGGAGGCTAAACGCGAAAAAATAAAGGCTCTCGGGCTTTGGGGCCTGCATTTACCGAAAGACGAAGGCGGCCTAGGCCTTACCTTATGCGAGTTTGGTCAGCTAAGCGAGGTTTTAGCCTATGCCCCCCTGTTTGGGCATTATGCCTTTAACTGTCAGGCTCCGGACATTGGGAATATGGAGCTACTCAGCCGTTTTGCTTCGGAAGAAATAAAGAAGAAGTTTTTGCACCCTTTATTGGAGGGCAAAACCAGAAGTTGTTTTGGTATGACGGAGCCCGAGTTTGCCGGCAGCAACCCTACCCGCCTGGCCACTACCGCTGTAAAAGAGGGCAATGACTACGTAATTAACGGGCACAAATGGTTTACCAGCGGCGCTGATGGCGCAGCTTTTTGCGTGGTAATGGCAGTTACTAACCCTGAAGCCGCTGTGCACCAAAGGGCAAGTATGATTATAGTGCCTGCCGGTACTAAAGGTTTTAAAATTGAGCGTAATGTGCCGGTATTTGGGCATGATGGCGATGGATGGGCCAGCCATGCAGAATGTACCTTTACTGATTGCCGGGTGCCGGTAAGCTATTTAATTGGCGAAGAAGGAATGGGGTTTAAACTGGCGCAGGAACGCCTGGGGCCCGGGCGCATACATCATTGCATTCGGTGGATTGGCATAAGCGAACGCGCTTTTGACATGATGTGCCAACGGGCCGCTGAACGCGAAATTGAAGAAGGCGTTAAGCTTGGCGAAAAACAATTTATACAGGGGTTTATTTCAGAAAGCCGTGCAGAGATTGATGCAGCGCGTTTACTGGTGCTGCGCACTGCTTACAACATTGACAAATTTGGTGCAGCTGCCGTGCGCGACCAGGTTTCGGCCATCAAATTTTATGTGGCCAATATTATGCTTGCCGTGGTGGACCGCGCTATACAAGTACACGGGGCATTGGGCGTTTCGGACGATGTAATACTAAACGCTATTTGGCGGCATGAGCGCGGAGCGCGCATTTGGGATGGCGCCGATGAAGTGCATAAACAAAACCTGGCCTTAAGTATTTTGAAAAACTACGGCCTTGATGTAAAAAAGAAAAAAGCAGCGAACAGATAATATGAGCAACATAAAAGCAGACGGTTCATTTAGTGTAAGGCAAGGCGAGGAATTGAATCTTGAGCAACTAAATACATGGTTAAAGAATAATACCGGTATTGGAGGTGTTTTGGAAGTGACTCAATTTCCCGGTGGGTTCTCGAACCTAACCTATTGCCTGCGTACGGCTGACAAAGAATACGTACTGCGCCGTCCGCCTTTTGGGGCCAACATAAAATCGGCACACGATATGGGCCGCGAGTTTAAAGTGTTATCCCTTTTAAAAGGTCATTACAACAAGATACCGCAGCCAATTGCTTTTTGTGAAGATGAAAGTGTTATTGGCGCACCATTTTATATTATGGAGCGACTAAAGGGAGTTATTCTACGGGCCGCGAATGCGCCAAAAATGGGGCTTACGCCTGAACAATTAAGAAAATCATCAGAGGCGTTAATTGACAACCTTGTTGACTTACACGCTTTGGATATTACTACTACCGATATAATACAATTAGGAAAACCCGATGGTTATGTGCAACGGCAGGTAGAAGGATGGATAAAGCGTTATTTCGCGGCCGAAACCGATAAGATTGAACACATAGATGCTATAGCAGAATGGATGCCGAAGAATATGCCACAAAGCCAGGCGGCCACATTTCTGCATAATGATTATAAGTATGACAATGTAGTGCTTAATGAGAATAACCTGAGCGATATAATAGGTGTGTTGGATTGGGAAATGAGCACCGTTGGCGACCCGTTAATGGACCTTGGGGCCTCCTTAGCTTATTGGAGCGAGCCGCAAGACAGCAATGAAATAAAGTTCTTTAACCTTACGTGGTTGCCGGGCAATTTAAACCGCTTACAAGCGGCTGAACGCTATGCGCAAAAAAGTGGCCGCGATATTTCGAACCTTCTCTTCTATTACATTTTTGGCTTATTTAAAAATGCGGTAATTGTTCAACAGATATATGCACGCTGGAAAGCGGGCCACACTAAAGATGAACGTTTTGGCAAATTGCTGCCTGTAGTAAAAGCATTAGGTGAGCAAGGCATTAATTATTTGCAGAAAGGGAAGTTGTAGAGGCCCCTTCCACCAAGTACATTTTCATTACCCCTTTGTTTTTCACTTCAATTTCTCCGCGATAGCTACAAGGGAATCGGTTACCGATTAATTTAAAGGTAGCTTCGCTAACATTCACCTCTCCTTCTACCCCGCTTTGTTCCATGCGGGCGGCGGTATTAACGGTATCACCCCAAATATCGTACGCAAACTTTTTAACGCCTACTATACCTGCTACTACACTGCCGGTATGTATTCCAATACGCACTTCAAATGTTTGGTCTTTCATTTCCTCTCTTCGCGCCAGCATAAAGTTGCGTATCTCAAGCGCCGCACGAACCATGTTTATTGCATGTTCATCATCAGGAACGGGCAGGCCAGCTACGGCAAGGTAGGCATCACCAACAGTTTTAATTTTTTCAATATTATGACGGGTGGTAATTTCATCAAAGGCTTTAAAGCAGGTATGCAACTCATCCACCAAACGTTGCGGGCTTAATCGTTCACTAATATTGGTAAACGATTTAAAGTCGGTAAACATTACCGTAACATTATTAAACAATCGGGCATCGGCAGTGCCTTTTAACTTTAGCTCTTCCGCAACCTCTCCAGGCAAAATATTCAACAACAGTTTGTCGCTGCGCTGCTTTTCCTCTTCAATTATTCTGTTCTTGGTTTCCAACTCCTCAGCTTTAACACGTAACAACTCGGCCTCCTTCCTTCTTTGTTCCGCGTCAAACACCGCTTTAAGATTTTCTATTTGTTTGGTGTTATCCTCTAAAAATCGTTTGCGTTCTAAATCCTTTGCCTCTTTCAGCACATCAAAAGCTTTTTGATACTGCCCTAATTCATAATAGCAATTAGCCAGCCTGCTTAAAGCAAGAATCTGATCATCATGATACCGCCCCCCATTAACTTCCAACGATTTGAGATTATGCTCCACAGCCTTCTCAAAATTTCGTTGCTTCACTTCGCAGGCCGCAATTTCCTCGTACATTGATGCAAGCCGATTAGGTATACGTTGAAACTCATCCTGAATAATGGCATCAGTTAAAATTGTTATTCCATCCTTTACCCTGCCTAATTCAGCTAAACACCTGGCTATACCAATGTAATTTGCGCCAAGCCAATCGTAGTTTTTGTTCTTCTTATTAAAAGGCACTGCTTTTTCAAAGTGTTCCAAAGCGCTTTGAAACTGGCCGGTGTGCGAATAAACAGACCCTATGTTGGAATAGTTAGCCGCTAGAAAATTTTCTCCGAAATCACTCCTAAGATTAATCTCAAGCGCTTTTTTAAAATGGGACAAGGCTTCTTCATACTTGTCCATGTCGCTGTAATTGTTGCCAAGGTTATTAAGCGTAATTGCCTTCAACTTATCTAAACCCAACTCCTCGCCAATTATGTAAGCTCTTTGGTCATATTCAAAGGCGCGGATTACATAACCCAGGGTCATATAGCAATTAGCAATATTTACTGAGGCTTTTGCTTCTAAAAGTTTGTCGGGCTTTATTAAAAGATCTTCAAGAGCACTGGTGTTAACTTCCAGGATGGTTTCCTCTGCAGCATCTGGAAACTCATTGGCAAAGTTCACCCGCAAATCTGCACGTATCAAAGGGTCAGCTTCCCTAGCAATTTTTTCAAAATATTCTTGCTCAGTCATTTTACCTTGCCATCAAAGATAGAAGGTATAATGCTAAAGAAAAGCTAATCTTTATGATTCTGATTAGCCTAACTGTTTTGATGCTTGCGTTTACGGCTTACGAGGGGGTCATCTTCTACCTTACCTGTTTTCTTTTTAGCTTTCTTGGCCTGGCGGTCGGCTATACTGATAGCAATTTTCAGTAGGAAGCCTTTGGCCCCCATACGTTCAGGATGCTTTTTACCATCGCGTATATGATTAAAAAACATTTTGGAATAGATGATAGCAAAAGGTGCACAGGGATTATGGCTAAGGTGTTTGCCGAATACCCGCTTGTGAACGTTGCCCCCACAGGCCGCCATGTGCTCATAAGCCACTTCAGTATTCTGATACATTACTTCATTATCGCCATAACAGGCGCATAACTGCATGGGTTTCTTAGGCACCCACATGGCCAGGCAATTTTCCTTCAGCTTTTTGGTAAATGCAAAATTGGTATCGGTGCGAAACCTTTCCAGTAATGTGTCCTGTACCATATCGGCAGGTATTTTAGGCAGAATGGAATCCACAAAACCATAATCGAATTGGCGTGGTTGTGCGAATACCTGTTTTAGCTGCTGGCTATATTGTGGTTTAAACACGCTGTACACATCACCCGGCCAAAGGTTATAAGCATACTGATAAGAAAGAATGAGATACGGTAAATAATGCGGACGGTCATAATGCCCGAACATGGTTTTAGCCTGTTCGCCGGTCATATCATATGCGCCACTCATTGGTGATGAAGCAGTCAATTTAACTTCAGGAAAAGCACCGCTTTCCAACATTTTGTGTGTTGCCATTGCCGCATGACCACCCTGAGAATAGCCCGTTACAAATAACTGCCCGGTGGTACTTACATTAATCTTCGGGTAAATTTCACGGCAGGCTTTAATCATGTATATAGTAGCCATCGCCTCTGTCCATGCATCCTGGTAAACGTGCTCCTTCTCTCCTCCTCCTAAGCCATAATAAAACGGAAACATAGCAACATAACCATCAACAGCGTGCATCATACACACAAACTGTTCAAGGTCCTGTATGCCATAATCCTGTGCAATAGAAATACGGGTGCCATGGCAATATACCATTTCGGCTGAGGGCTTCTGCACCTTAGGAACATACATTACACCTTTTGCTATTATAAAAGTGCTATCCAGCCAAAGACCTTTATACGTTACCTCATACATATCTACCCCGTTACGCACCGGAGCAATAAGCTGCGGTATGTTGCGCTGTTTCCATACGTGGTCCATAGAATCTTGCGTATAAGAATATTTTAATTTGTAGTCAACTACGTAAGATGATGGCGGGCTGAATGTACTTGCTGAAAGTATTAAGCTGTAAACGCTTAATAGAAGGATTAAAAAATTCTTTTTCATTGCTGAGCTGAGGTTAATACCCGTGAAAATAAAGAATTGCTCCGCGAATTTTCGCTATTTGACGATAAACCGCTAATTTTTTTCTTAAAACATGAAGGAGCCTTACCAGCGGGCAAGGTGGTCTTCGGCCACACCGAAGGCTGAGAATTTTTCGCTACTGCCATTAAGGGTAATGGAGCCGGCAATACTTCCGTAAGCCTGCGTAAAAATACTCTTCATCAAAAAGAGGTTTACGTTCTCACTACGGGCACCTGCAGGAGTTAAAGTGCAGTTTAAAATACCATCGTGCGTGGCAATAGCCCATGGTTGCTTATCCAAAGGTTGCTGCATAGTAAAATCAGCTTTCGAGAGCACAATCTTGCTGCCATCTATCCACAGGATGTTCTCCATATCGCCATTAAAGTGCTTTACCAGGTTAAGGCCAAGGGGCTTGCCACTTTCTGTTTGGCCAATAAAGGCTAACCAGTTCCAATAGGTTTCGCGCGGCGGATAGCCCTTTGTAAAATCAACTGCACCATAGTTACCCTTAACGGCATAGTTGCTGCCACCATCAGTAATGGCAACCTCCGCCGGTAAACAAACATTTTTATAGGTAAAGTTAAACGGCCGGTTAACTGAGGGGGCAACAATGCTTGCGCCGTTAGTGTTGTTCTCTGCTTCAATCTTCAAATTGAAATCGCCATTATACTGCAAGCTTATTTTACCATTAGCGGTGGTTATGGTATAGTCGCCAAGTTTCCAGTTGCTATCAAGGTTTGGGTCAAAAGCAGACGGAAAACCGAATGGCACCAGGGCGTTGTGCTGCCGGAACTTGTTATCCCTAAACGAATAGTAATAACAAAAGGCGTTTGCTACCAGGCCAGCATCGGCTATAGCTATACCGCAAATTAACTCAGGGCTGTATACACCAAAAAATATCCAGGCTTTGCGGCTGGTTCTGCGGTTAGTAAGCAGAAATCCATCCTTATCCCAATGGGCAGTGCTTACATCAGGTATAAGCCCGTTGTAAATAGCATGTGGTAAATGTGTTCCGTTGCTAAACAGGCTTTTTTCTGAAGGCAGTATCATGCGCGGCTTATGAAGTAGTTAATTTGTTCTCCTTAGCGCGGCGCCACATGCTCATTAAGGCCCCAATAAATGTAATTATGCCGCCCAACCATACCAGATTGATGTAAGGGAAAATAATAGCTTTTAGCACTATATAATCCAGCGCTTTTTCCTTGTAGTGCGCGCTTATAGTTAGCTTTTTGTTGGATGGGTCAATGCGCTGAATTTCGAAGGTATAGCCTAACTCATCCATTGTTGCAGGCACAGTGTTTAAGGTGCCCTGCACGCGGTCAATAACCAAAACGGGTTGCGCGCGGTAAGTAATACCATCGGGTGCAGTTACGCTTACATTAACGCCTACGGCCAGTTTATCAGTAAGGTCATAACCCGGCGGCAATTGCGGGTCGCCCACAATAGAATCTACATGCACAATATTCTGGCGGAAGCGGAAAGAATCCTGCAAAGGAATGTTTGGTTTGGCAGGCATTTCCAACTCAGCAAAACCAATGGAATCTTTCAGATTAGTGTTATCAGGTATAGAGGTGATGTGCGTAAAAACATCGCGCGTTAAATAGTGCTTTGTATCAGGGTTAGCGTTTAAGGCACCTCCCTTCATTACTGATGCTTCAGGCGAAAGCACAAACTCTTCTTTCACATTGCCATTATCAATGCGCTTATACAGAACGCTAAAGTAAGAGCTCTTTTTTTCCTGGCGACTGCCGGTATAGGTAACAGTATAATTACCCATGTGGTCGCTGCTGTCCTTCATTAACAGGATATTCTCCGCACGTTCTTTAGCATCCAAGCCCTGTATAGGTGCGCCGGTGCTTATAATTTCCTTTTTGCCTTGTGATATTAAAGCCCCCAACAGAAAAATACCAAACCCAAAGTGTGCGATACTGCCGCCGGATAGTTTAATATTTCCTTTAATAACAAATACCAGGTACGCCAGGTTACCTAAAACAGCATATATACCGGCTAACAGAAATACATAGTAGGCCGCTATAAAATTAAACTTAAAGTAAAGTGAAGGCGACAGGACCGTTAAATCAATAGTATACTGCTGCGTAAAGTTAATACCGGCTGCTAAGGCAATAACGATAGAAAGGGCAAAGGAAGCAGCAAAAGTATACAGCGCCCAACGAACACCCTTACCCGGCTTACCTACTTTATACGCTAAAAACTGTACTAAACCCGTAAGTATGGCGGCAATAATGCCCAACCATATTTGAATGGAATTATAATGTTGAACGGCATCTTCAGGCGGAGCAATTTTATCTTTAAACAACGCCAGCTTTTCGTGGAAGATGAGGTTCCATACAGGAATGGACGTAGTAAACGTCATTTGAATGGCAGACAACAATAACACCAACGAGCCAATGAACATCCAGAACTCGCGACTCATTAGTTCTTCATCTTTCTTTTGAGAAGGTATTTCGCCTTTAACCAAACGAATAATCAGCAAGGTGAATGAACCAACAATAAAGAAGAAAAGGTAGGCCAACAATTGAGGTTCCAGGCCATCATCAGTAAAAGAGTGCACCGAAGTATCACCCAAGCGGCCGCTACGGGTTAAATAAGTAGAATACAGAACCAGCACAAAACCTAAAATGAAAAATACGTAAGTACTGATTGCGCTGTGCCTTGTGTACTTATAAACAAGCAAAGTGTGCAAGCCTGCCACTACCATTAACCAGGGCACAAAACTCATGTTCTCTACGGGGTCCCACGCCCAAAAGCCGCCAAAGCTTAAGCTTTCGTAAGCCCATGCACCACCCATTAAAATACCGGTGCCTAAAACAGCTACGGAGAACAAAGCCCACGGCATAGCGGCTTTTACCCAGCCATCCCAATCGCGGCGCAAAAGGCTGCCTAAAGCAAATGCAAATGGGAAAGTGGTGGATGCAAAGCCCAGGAATAATACCGGAGGGTGAATGGTCATCCAGTAGTTCTGCAACAATACATTTAAGCCGTTGCCATCCTTTATAAATGAAAGGTAATTATGCAGGTTGTTTTCATCAGCAAATACAACAGGAGCCATTTGCTGAAGGTCCATTTGGTTACGTAACAAAATGAAAGGGCTGCTGCCCAACTTAAAACCAAAAATATAAACGCCCATTACCATGCTGGCCAAAAACGCCTGCGTAAGGCTTACAATACCTAAAACAGGCCGCTCATAATTTTGAAGTAAGCGCATACCGACAATGCCCATAACTGCCAACCAAAACATCCATAACAGAAAGCTTCCCTCCTGGCCTTCCCAAAAACTTGAGATGATGTATTTAAGCGGTAAATCAGTTGAGGAATGGCGCCATGCATAATGATACTCAAAGTGGTGATTAAGTATCATAATAAACAGTAATACAAATACGCCGAAAATTGCCGAAGCCTGGCTTATATAGGCTATACGGGCCAGTTTTTGCCAGGAAGCTTTGCGTGCTTCATTCCGGCTCAGTTCCGCACCGAAGTAGGAAAGAAATGCGAGTAGTGATGCAGCAAAACAGAATACGATAAAAAAATGACCGAGGTGGCCTATCCAAAGTGTTTCGCCTATAAAACCATTTGCACCAAAGCGATGCGCTAAAAAATCAAACATCAGGGGTTATGAGTCCTAAAGCGGTTACCCGCTATTAAATTTTCGATTTAACGGTTACATCCGTTTTTTCTTTCAATACAATATTATCATTCACATATTTCGACGGGCACTTCATAGAAATTTCAGAAGCCTTAAATACTCCACCATCTACTTTTCCTTTTACTACCAATTGTTCACTGCGTTCAAAATCCTGGGGCTTGGCTCCTTTGTATTCCACTTTCTGTTCAACACCTTCCTTATCGGTCATGTAAAAACAGAAATAATCAGGATTGGTTTTCGGGTCGTAAATCATTTCCTTATCCTTAACCAAATAGCCCACTACGTTTACGGCCTTACCTTCCTTTTGTGTTGCCTCTTTAAAATTAGCATAGGTGGTATAATCACCGGTTTGCGCAATTATTACACCAACTCCCAGGGCAATCACTATTATCAGCACTATATGTAACTTCTTCATTGCGGGCGCTAAATTACATCAAAAGCAAACACCAAAAGCCATTGTTTGAGTAAAATCATCAACCGGTTAACGTATGTTGATAAGACCCTAATGGAAGTCGAGCAGCCCTTCATGTAAAACAAAAGCCCCCGGGGTTGCCGGGGGCCGCTATCTAAATTGTATGTATTACTTCTTAACAATCAGCTTAAAGCCGGTGCCGTGTATGTTTTGTATCTCCACATTCGGGTCTTCTTTAAGGTATTTACGCAGTTTAGCTATATATACGTCCATACTGCGGCCAGCAAAATAAGAGTCCGTTCCCCATACGGCATTAAGTGCTACTTCACGTTCCAAAATACGGTCCTTATAAACCGCCAACATCTTTAACAGTTCTGATTCCTTGGTAGTAAGCTTGGTTTCTTTACCATCAAACTTTAATACACGTAGGGTATTATCGAACTCAAAATTACCAAGGTGAAACTGGTTTTGCGTGCTTACTTCAGCTTTGGGCAAACGCTTAAATATGTTTTCCATACGCAGTGTAAGCTCTTCCATGCTGAATGGCTTGGTAATGTAATCATCAGCGCCCAGCTTTAGGCCTTCAATGGTATCTTCTTTCATTGCCTTAGCTGTAAGGAAAATGATAGGAATGTTAGCGTTCATACGGCGGATGTCTTTAGCCAGTGTAAAGCCGTCTTTTTTGGGCATCATCACATCAAGGATGCACATATCGTATTTATTAACCTTAAAGTCGTTAAAAGCATCTTCGCCATTACGCTTCAGCACCACTTCATAGTTCTTTATTTCAAGGGAATCCTGCAGGAGGTTGCCCAAATTGGTATCATCTTCTACCAGCAATATTCTTTTCTTAGTTGACATAGTGATTTAGGATTTTACGTTCTACTGTTTAACTATCAAAACTAAAGCGCGTTTAGCCAATTGTTAAAATCTTATAGTTTATTAACAATCAACTGCATCAGGCATTCAATTCTGTTAATTACAACGTTAAAATCGTAAAATAGGTATATGGTCATCAGGCAGAAAAAGGAACAAATATTTCAAAGCGGCTGCCCGAACCCTGTTCGCTGCTCACTTTAATATCGCCGCCATGGGTATCAAGTATTACCTTAACGTAGCTTAGCCCAAGGCCAAATCCTTTAACATTATGGATGTTACCGGTGGGTACACGGTAGAACTTTTCAAATATCTTCTTCTGGTTTTCGCGCGAAATACCAATGCCGTTGTCCTCTATAGTAATAACAACTCCGCGGTTGGTGCTGCGCGTAGCTACTTTTATAAGCAGGCTTTCTTCCTTGCGGTATTTAATAGCATTATCAAACACGTTATAAAAGGCATTGGTAAGGTGAAACACATCTCCCTTTATAGTTGGCTGTTCTGCGGCAAGGTCGCGCTCCAGCTTTCCATTCTCATTTTGTATCCTTAACTCCAGCGAATCGCAAATATCATCCAGCATCTGGTTAACATTAATGCTTTCCAGTTTCAGTTTAAATTCTCCCCTGTCCATACGCGCTATTTGCAGAACATTTTCTATGTGGCCGCTCAGGCGCTTATTTTCCTCATCTATAACATTACTATAGCGCAGTATCTTCTCTTTATCTGCTAATATCCGCTCGTTCTTAAGCATCTGGCTGGCTAACGATATAGTAGCCACAGGCGTTTTAAACTCGTGCGTCATATTATTAATAAAGTCCGTCTTTAACAGGTCAAGCTTCTTCTGGCGGTATATAATATAGAACGACCCGCCAAAGCTTGCCAGTATTATAAGGATGAACGCCACCGTGGCGGTAAGCATAATCCACATACTTTGGAAGATGAAATTCTTCTTCTGCGGAAAGTTGAGAATCAGGAAGCCGCTATTCTCATACAAGTCATTAGGAAAAAGCGGTATGGAGTAGAAGTTAGTAGCCTGTGCTTCTTCCTTAGTTACCTTCATATTGCCTTGTATGGCATTGGGCGACCATTTGTCAAATACTATATACTCATAAGGCACAGTTATACCTTCCTTCTTCAACTCATCACTCACCAGCTTTTCAAGGTCTATCGTCTTAATACGCTCGCTAAGGCACTTATCATCCAGCATAAACTCCATAGCAAGATCCTGAAACAGGCGGTTATACTTGCTAAACTGCATTTCTATTAAATGGCGCTCGCGGTCGGGTGTCATAGGGCTGGCAAGGTCCTTATCTCCATTTTGCAGGTGCATTTTCTCCGCCTTCTCCTTTACATAGGTTATACTGCCGAAAAACTTCGATACAAATACGCCGCTGCTATCACTAACGCCAAACTTCATGGCATGCTGGCCTATAGAGTCCACCAAAGTAAAGTTGGGAGTATAGGTTTTAATGGCCTGCACCGTATCATACATAGTATTAATACTGCGGCCAAAATCGTTAAGGCCTAACGATTCAAAATAGCCTGAAGCCTCAGTGCGTTCAATACCGCGGGCTACGTTAGCCAGTGCCAGGTAAACGCTTTGGTCAAACTTTTCCTCCCTTACCCGGTAGCTTTGGTTAATCCATTTAATTTGAATAAACACAAGACCCAAAAGGGCTATGCTTATACCTGCAATAATTATATTAATCAGCCTTTGACTCACAGCGGCGAAGATATTCGATTGCACTTAACCCCTTAACCGCTTAACGTATTTTTGAGGTAATACCTCACCTTTAACAGCATTCAAAATGCTGCGCCTGGTACTCCCTAAACTTGCTCTTTAACAAATAAAGGGTTAACACAAGTTTACACTTTAAAAGTGTAAACCTTTGTCTAAATCGGTCCAAAAATTACAACAACTAATTAATTATCAAATAATTATACTTAAAGGCACACACCAGCACTTCCCTTCCAAAGGTTAACACATTGCCTTCCACCTTAAGTTGAGTTTGGTCAATAATTCTGCTCTTTTTATAACAATCCGTAACCTTTCGCATACAAAGCGCGTATAGCTATGTGTAATTCAAAAAGCACGGTATATGAAATCAAATAAACTCTACACGCTGGCCTTTTTAGCTTCAGGTTTAATGTTGCTTAACTCTTGCAGCAAAAAGCAGGATGACCTTACCAACCTGCCGGTTGAACGTAAGGATGCCGACAAAGCGCAAATAATCGACTATTCTACTATCAGCAATGATATGGTAATGGAAGACCGCGTTAACGGTGTAGACTATATTATAAACAAGAATGTTGAAGTAAGCGCCAACTTAACCATTAAGCCGGGCGTTACTATCATGTTTGCTGACGGTGCCGGCTTACAGGTTAATGAAGAAGGTTCAATAACGGCTATAGGTGCTGTTTCAAACGAAGTATACTTTACATCACAAAGCGGTAAGCGCGGTGCATGGAAAGGTATTACCATTTTAAGCAACAATAACCACAACGTACTTTCATATTGCAAAATTGAACACGGTGGCGGCACAAACAGCTTTGGTGCAGCTAACGTTATTGTTGGTTCAGGCACTAACACTGCAACAGTTGAAATTAGCAACTGCGAAATTACAGCCAGCTATAAGGATGGTGTTGCAATAAGCGAAGGTTCAACCGTAAAGAACTTTGTTGCCAACAACATATTTACAAACGCTGCTTTCCCTATCAGCATGAACATTGCTGACGCCGTAAACATGGAGAACAGCAACCAGTTTTCAAACAACGGTAAAGAATTCATCCGCGTTACAGCCTCAAACACTGTTACCAAGCCAATTACGTTAAAGAATTTAAGCGAGTCATTCCTGGTTAGTGGTGTTATTACTGCTGCAAACAGCTTCACCATCAACGCAGGTTCTCGTGTTTACATGGATAACGATGCTGAAGTAGTAATTGACGGTATTGAAGGCACAGGCTCTTTCAACGCAATAGGCACTCAATCACAACCTATCACTATCTCTGCTATCTATAATGGCACCGGTGTATGGAACAGCATTAAATTCCGCTCTTCTAACTCTAACAACAACCACATTGAATACTGCACCATTAGCGGTGGCGGTATGACCAACCAGGGTTGGGAAGGTATGGTTAGCGTAGTAAACGATAATGGTGGCTCAAGCAACATCATCATCCGCCACAGCAGCATAATGAACAGCGCTGCAACAGGCATCTACATTCAAAGCGCTAACAGCGAATACAACAGCGACATTACTTCGTCTAACACATTCACCAACTGCGCTAAAGGCGATATCCACTTCGAATAATTAAACCGAAATAAACTTTTAAAAAAGCTCCGCATCGTCGGGGCTTTTTTGTTTTTGTCCATTCCCCTTACCAATGTTCGCAAAGCGAACATCTCCCCTCTCCATAATATGGAGAGGGGAAAGCCGAGCACAGCGAGGCAGGGGTGAGGCTGCATCGGCAGATTATTTTAATCAAGAAGTAATTGAAATTTTAATAACCACTTCGCTTTAAACAAATAATAACCTCTCCCCATGTTCGCAAAAGCGAACATCTCCCCTCTCCATAATATGGAGAGGGGAAAGCCGAGCACTGCGAGGCAGGGGTGAGGTTGAATCAGCACTATTTCTTAGCTTAACAGTGTGAAATCAATAACAGATATTTGTAGAGAATTGCGCCGGAACGAAACAAAATCCGAGGCTATTTTATGGTCCCATTTACGCAGCAAACAATTTTCGGGATTAAAGTTTCGAAGACAACATGCTATTGCTTACCAAAACATACAAGGCAGAAGGAACTATTTTATAGCCGATTTCTATTGTGCTGAAAAACGAATAATAATTGAGTTGGACGGGGAAATCCATGACTTTCAAAAAGAATACGACTCCAACAGAGATATGATTTTGAAACAGCTTAAGTTAAAAACTCTTCGAATTAAAAACGAAGCTTTAGAAGAAGACCTCGAACATGTTCTAAAACAAATCAAGGAGTTTGCAGGGTTATGACCTCTCCCCATGTTCGCAAAGCGAACACCTCCCCTCTTTGAGAGGGGCAAAACAAATTTGACAAAGGAAAAATTTGTTTGGGGTGTGTTTCCTGAAAGCAGGTGGCGGAATTAAATATCTCGAAGGCTGTACTGCATTTGCGCGTAAACCCGTGCTAAACGGCAGAGAGTTACTTTACCTTTCACACGTTCGCAAAGCGAACACCTCCCCTCTTTGAGAGGGCAAAACAAATTTGACGAAGGAAAAATTTGTTTGGGGTGTGTTTCCTAAAAGCAGGTGGCAGTATCAAATATCTCAAAGGCTGTACTGCATTTGCGCGTAAGCCCGTGCTAAACGGGCGGAGCCTTCGTTTAGCACGATTCTTTTGGTTACTTTTCTTCTAAAGAAAAGTGACAATTAATCCAATCAGCACATTTCCTTCCATCGGATATTCTCGCGCGGTCATTGCCTGGCACAAACATCGACACATATGAAGCAATTCCAAGAAGCGATTAAACACACAGTTTAAGTATGATAAATTAGGAGGATTTGCCATGGGATAAGAACATGCTGGGACAAACAGGTATTTTCCTACCTTTAACTATACTTTATACTGATGAAAACACTTAAACACTATGCACTTGCTATACTGCTTATTTACGGAACGAATACGAAAGCGCAGTATGTAACTATACCAGATGCTAATTTTGTAAGCTTTCTGCAAACTACCGACGTAGCCTCCTGTATGAGTGGTAACCAATTAGATACTGCTTGTCTTAATGCTTTGAATAAACAGACCCTAACAATACAAAATGCAGGAGTAAGCAATCTTAGCGGCATAGAGTATTTTGTGGACCTTCAAAATCTAACTATTGAAGGAAATCCAGTTTCGTATTTGCCACCATTACCCCAAAGTCTTATTAACTTAACTGTTACAAATAACAATATTCAATCGGCCGCCCCACTACCCGCAGGTTTGTCCAATCTTTCTGTCACCGGTGGCGTAAACATTTTGGAACCTTATCCTCAAAATCTTATTGGGCTTGACTTTACCCTTATCGGTCAGGAAACCTTCCCTGCATTAACCTCCAATCTGCAATATTTATCTGTAGCCAATGTGAGCGCTTTCCCCACCTTCCTACCTTCGTCAATTTATTCTATCTACATTGGCAATAGCAGTAGTTTAACTTCAATATCATCTTTACCTGCATCTCTAGCATATTTTGAGGCAAATAACACATCTCTTTCAACCCTTCCTGTTTTACCAGCTGGGGTTGAATATTTAACTGTTAGAAACAGTGCTGCTTTTACAACTTTACCGGCCTTGCCTGCAATTTTAAAGGAACTTAAAATAGAATACTGTCAACTACAAAGCCTTCCTGCACTTCCACAAACATTGGAATTTCTTTCTGTGCATCATAATTCCACATTGGGAAATCTCCCTGCCCTTCCCAACTCTTTACTAAATATAGATATTGATTATACATCTATAAGCCAATTACCTGCTTTGCCGCCAAATTTGACAGAGCTTACTGCTATTAATACCCTCTTGGCAGCATTACCACCACTTCCTTCAACCCTCCAGTATCTCAGTTTGGTTAATGGACCGTTTGCCGGCCAACTACAAATACCAACGTCCATACAACATATGAATGTTCTGGATATTACCAATTTGCCTAATCTTACTTGTTTATCTTACCTGCCGTCGTGTACCTATTTTTATTTTCAATCCACCGGTTTAACCTGTTTACCCAACTATGCCGTAATTACTACAGTAATCCCCCCGCTCAACTCGTTACCGGTTTGTAACGTATTCAATGCCAACGGATGCGATGCACGCTGGAACATTGAAGGGTTAACTTACTTTGGCGATAGCTGCACCTACACCAATAATGGGCCGCCAAGCACGCTGGTAAAAATGCAATTATATGAAAACGGAATTCTACAACAACAAACGTTTACTAAGGATGGCGCTTATAGTTTTGATACCGACCACTTTGGCACTTACGAAGTAAAAACCGATACCACCGGCATGCCCTTTACTAACTTTTGCCCCGCCAACGGTACACGTACTTCAGTAATAAGCGCGGCAGATAGTATGGATTTTGATTATGACTTTGCTCTTCATTGCAAACCCGGCTTCGATGTTGGTGTTCACTCTGTTTATTCCGCAGGTATCTTTCGTCCGGCGCATACTACGTTGCTGCATTTTAAAGCAGGAGATATATCAAGTATATATGGCGCGCATTGCGCCGGCAATGTAAGCGGACAAATACAGCTAACCTTAAACGGGCCTATAAGCTATGTAGCCCCTGCCTTAGGCACGCCAACGCCCAACAGCGTTAACGGAAATGTTATAACATGGAATATATCCGATTACGGCAATGTAAATTTTAATACGGAGTGGCAAGTAATTGTTGCTATTGACACTTTAGCACAAATAGGCAGCAACGCGTGCTTTACGGTATCTGCCACAACATCTACCTCCGGCGATTACAACACTTCTAATAACACGCTAACCTATTGCCAACCAATAGTCAACTCATTAGATCCTAACAATAAAAGCGTGTATCCCGAAGATGCGGTGGATACCGCAAGCTGGTTAACATATACCGTTCGCTTCCAAAACACAGGCAATGCGCCAGCTATACACGTGCAAATAATTGATACGATGGATGCAGACCTTGACGTTTCTACATTTCAGCTGCTAAATTACAGTCACGACAACCTTACGCAACTGGTAGGTAATGTGGTTATTTTTAGCTTCCCTAATATCAATCTGCCTGATAGTTTTAGCAACGAGCCGGCCAGTCATGGTTTTATACAATACAAAATTAAGTTGAAGAATGGCTTACTGCCCGGCACACAAATAAATAATACAGCATATATATATTTTGATCTGAACACTCCGGTAATTACCAATACTACAGAAAACAACGTTTGCATTACCTTGCACAATTCTATAGCCGCCAGTATTTGCGATAATGACACCTTCAACTTTTTTGGTACTGCCTTACCGGGGGCAGGCACCTACACACATATGCTAAGTACACAATCCGGTTGCGATTCCATAATTACCCTTACGCTAAGCGAGCGCCCCACTTTTAATTCATCAATATATGCCAGCGTCTGCAGTAACCACAACTACAATTTCTATGGCACCGGCTTAAACACGCCAGGCAACTACATTCATTTATTAACGGCTGCTAACGGTTGCGACTCGTTGATTAGTTTGCAACTTTCTGTAAGCGATTCAACTAACACCTCAATAGCTACCAGCATCTGTGATAATGACACCCTTAACTTCTTCGGCACAATATTACACGATGCAGGTACCTACACGCACATGCTTACCGCGCAAGGTGGCTGCGATTCGCTTATTAGCTTAACACTTAGCCAGAAATCTACATTTGCATCTTCTATCAGCAGCAGCATTTGCAATACAGAAACACTCAACTTCTTTGGAACAACTATTAGTAGCGCAGGTGCATACACACATACACTTATGGCCACCAATGGTTGCGATTCTATACTTACCTTAAACGTTATACAGCTAACTGCAGATGCTTCATTTACATTAAGCAACGATACGCTTTATGCCAATAGTAGCACAGCCACCACTTACCAATGGATTAATTGCAGCAACGGTGCAGTGGCAAGCAATTCTTCTTCATTTAAACCAACCTTTAGTGGTGAATATAAGCTTGCCGTAACCGGCGGAGATTGCGCAGATACTTCGCAGTGCATACAGGTAACCATCCTTGGTTTATCTTCTGCCGCCAATCAACTAAACGTGCAACTAATGCCCAATCCGGCCACCGATAAACTTCAACTATTTATAGACGCTGAGATAGTTGAAACATACCATTGGAAAATTATCAGTGCCATTGGTCAGCTAATACGTAGCGGAGATTTGAAGCAGAAACAAATGGAATTTGATTTAAGCGGCTTGGCGGCTGGCACTTACATTCTGCAACTTAGCAAAGACGGCACTGCTTTAAGCAAGCGGTTTGTAAAACTGGGGGATTAAACAAAGTGTGGCGGTAGTTTTCTAAGCTGCTATTGCATCCTGTTATTTTTCACATTCTGTGAGATTTTGGGTCAATGCCCTGGTTTCGTATGCGTTTTCTGACAATCAGGCTTAATATGGCTTTAAAGCTATTTCCATCAAATATAAGCCACTCCTTTTCGTCAATCTACCCATTCGGGCTGTTAAGTCATTAATCTTTTTACTTTTGCCCGCCGCTAACAAATCATGAATAAGAATATTAACACTATCGTAGGCTGGGTACTTATTGTAATCCTAATGATTGGATTCGTATTTTACCAAACCAAGAAATACGAGGAAGACCAGAAGAAACGCAAAGCAGAACAGGCCCTTCAGCAAAAGGCTGATAGCCTTGCCCATAAAAACGATGTTGCCGTTGTAAACGGTAATACACAAAATAACGAAAGGCCCGTTGGCGATACGTCAACCGTAGCTGTAGTTAATACCGATAGCATAGCGCGTGTAGATATGTATGGCGCATTTGCCGGTGCTACTACCGCTGAGGAAAAAACCTTTGTTATTGAAAACGAGGTGCAGAAAATAACCCTTACTAATAAGGGTGGCCAGATTAAGAGTATTGAGCTTAAGAACTACAAAACCTGGGATAAGAAGCCCCTTATTCTGTTTACTAACCAAACCAACCAACTCTCCTTCCAAATACCGGTTGGCGATAACCGCATAGTAAACACCGATGAACTTTACTTTGAACCTGCCGGCGAAACCTTTAACGTAAGCGGAACGGATAAAAAGTCGTTTGCATTGCGCCTTAATGCCGGCCAGGGCAAGTATTTTGAACAGAAATACACCCTTACCGGTAATTCGTACCTGTTCAACTTCGATATTAATATGGTTGGGTTGGGCGATGTTATCCCCTCTAACAATAACGTTATAACCGGCCAATGGAAAAACACCCTTAGCACTTTAGAACGCACTCTCGACCTTGAAAGACGTTACTCTGCTCTTTACTACCGCTACAACGAAAACGACGTAGCCCATTTAAGTGAAGACAACGAAACCGATGAAGTAACCTTCGATTCGCCTGTGGAGTGGATATCTTACAAGCAGCAGTTCTTTAACAGCACCTTGTTCAGCAAAGGCTTATTTCATAAAGGTAAGCTGCAAAGCAACTTTGGCAAAAAAGAAACCGGCTACGTTAAAAAATACAATGCACTGTTTACCTTACCTTACCAGGGCGGCAACAGCGTTTCGTATAACTTCCAGTTCTACATTGGCCCTAACCACTACAACACCTTAGCTTCTTTAAATAAGGACCTTGAAGACATTGTTAAACTGGGCCCAAACCCATGGTTCTTCCGTTGGATAAAGTACATCACCCGCTTTATTATCTGGGTGTTCAGCTGGTTCCAAAACATGAACCTTAACTATGGTATCATCATTCTGTTGATGACCTTAATGCTAAAGGTTATTCTGCACCCGCTTACTTCAAAGAGCATTGAAAGCGCCGCCAAAATGAAAATTCTGGCGCCTGAAATTGAAGCCTTAAAAGAAAAATACGGCGACGACCAAACCAAAATCGGCCAGGAGCAGATGAAGCTCTATCAACGCGCTGGGGTTAGTCCGTTTGGCGGTTGTTTACCATTGCTGTTACAGATGCCTATTCTTATGGCTATGTATTACTTTTTCCCTGCATCTATTGAGCTCCGTCAGCAAAGCTTCCTTTGGGCGCACGATTTATCAAGTTATGATGATATAATTAGGTTCGGCACCACCATTTTGGGCCAAAACCACTTAAGTATATTCACGGTGTTAATGACCATTACCTCTATACTTCAAGCGGTAATGAACAACCAAATGAACAGCATGGCTAACCAGCAACCGGGTATGAAATACCTGCCTTACATAATGCCGGTTATGTTAATGTTTGTATTCAACAACTTCCCTGCCGCGCTTACTTACTACTACCTGTTACAAAACCTGTTAGGCGTAGCCCACCAATGGATTATTCAGCGTTTCTTTATTGATGACGCCAAACTGCGCGCGCAAATAGAGGAGAACAAGAAGAATCCGAAACAGGCAAGCGGCTGGCAGAAAAAGCTGGAAGATATGCAGCGCGAGGCTGCAAAAGCACAACAACAAAACCGCAAAAAGTAACGCATGAAGGGTATTGGGGCCTTTTGTTTAGCAGTGTTATTGGTATTTACAGGCTGTAAAACCGGTAAGCCCGACACTAAAAATCCCGAAAACAACGGCAAACTATTGCTTACCATGGAGCGCACCCCTTGTTTTGGCGGCTGTCCCATTTATGAAATAAAAGTGTATGAAAGCGGCTTGTTGCTTTACAATGGCAAGCGCTTTACCCCTAAAACAGGTTGCTGGTACACAAAGGTTAGCAAAGCCGATATAAAGGCGCTTAAGGCCGTATTCCATATGGAGGGCTTTATGGAAATGGATGCCGAATACCCCCGGGGCAAAAAGGCTCCCGTTGATTTACCGGGCTGTGTTTTAACGTATTACTACAACGCTAACGAACCCAAAAAAGTAACCGATAAAGGTTGGGATAGCCCCGAACCCCTAAAGCGCCTTCAGGCACGGGTTGATTCCTTAGCCGCTCCTGAAAAATTACGCTCCTGTGACAAATAATCCACAAGCTGTGGGTTGTCCTTTCATTTTTTCCGATTACTTTTGACCCCCTATTCAGTAACTAAAACCACTTACAAAAATGAGAAAGCTTTTACTGTTGTTACCTTTAGCAGGGTTTAGCTTGCTGTCAGTAGCCCAAACGGCTCTGCGCGATAGCAAACTGAGCCTGCAGCTTCAGGATAAGCCGGTAGTGATGCAGAACACATCACATCACCAGCAAGCTCCTGCTGCTCACACTAATTATAAATCAGGAGGCTCACGCGCCGGCTCTGTGTTAAACTCACAGCGCATCGGTTCGGCGGGTAACCTGCTTACTATAGTTAACAATAACTGTAACCAGATTGATGTTAACGATTCTTTAAATACAGTAGTTTTCGTTCACCGTAACGACCCTACTGCGGCTCCCGGAACTAACGTAGCGCAATACCGTTACGATATTTCTAAAAACCGCGGTAACAGCTGGACTTCTAACATCGGCCCTATCACACAGGACCCTTCAATTGATAACGTATCGGTTAACGGTCGTTTCCCTGAAGGCGTAATCTACACTCCTGTAGGTACAACTGCGGCTGACAGTGCTTACCTGGTTTACAGCGGCACATGGCACGATGGCAGCAGCGGAAGCTGGCAAGGTTCAATGCGTGGCCGTGGTAAATTAAGCGGCGACCTTAACACCTATAACGTTCACATTGACGTAGTAAACGGTGGCAACGTAGCTATCGGCGGTTCAATGGTTAAAGGCGAACCTGGTGTTTTCTGGAGAGTACATGAAAGCAACAACACTTCTTTTGCTACTGGCGCTGATGCAATCATCGACGGTATTGTAGTTGAAAAAGGTGTATGGAACGGTACTGATGTTGTTTGGACTGAGACCAAAATCAACCAGACCTTCGCTACTTTTGATAACGGCGGTTCTACTTTCTCAGCTGCTACCAGCTTTAATATCGGCTTCGACCCTACCGGCCAATACGGTTGGATATCAGTTCTTGGTGATATTACTGCTGATGCTGACTCTGTATACGATCCTATCTTCTGGAAAACTACTGACTTTGGTCAAACATGGTCATCTGCTATCCACGTTGATTTAGACCAAATTCAGGGTGTTTATGATGAGTTGGAATCAACCCTTATCAACGGCGATCCTTTAGATAAACTGACTACTGCTTCTTTTGAAGCGGATATGATAGTTGACGTAAACGGTAACCCACACCTGTTAACTACAGTAGGTAACGGTACACAATACTCTATCCTGGCTTCAGGTTACGATGTATGGGATATTACTTATGACGCTACTGCACAGGTTGGTTGTAACTGGACCGGTGTTCACTTAGCTGACATCTGGACTCTTCGCGGTGATATGACCAGCGATGCTACTCCACAAACTGAAGACAACCGTCCTTTAACTTCTCGTAGCGAAGACGGCCACAAGATTTTCTTCTTCTGGAACGAATCTGACATCAACATCGTTCAATCTTCTGACAACAACATTCCTAACATGTTCTGTCGCGGTATCGATGTTGTTAGCAAAAAAATCACTCCGCTTTACAACGTTACTGAAGGCGATACCCTGTGGGGTGGCGAAACTGCCAATGCTGCCGGTGGTATCTTTGGTGGTGCAACATTCCCAACTGTAGGTACAACTGCACTTTTAAATGGCAACACCTACAACATTCCATTAGTACTTACACAAATTGATTACAACAACCCAACTGTACCTGGTTCATCTGAGCAGCCTGCAGCTTTCTGGTATATCAACAACCTTGATATCCCTGCTTCTGACTTCAACGCTCCGCTTGACCAAACTCCTCCTACTGTTACCTTAAACGGTCAGGATACTGTTACGCTTTTAGTTGGTGGTACGTATACTGAAGACAGCGCTACTGCGTTCGATTGCACTGATGGCGTAATCGTTCCGGTTATCGTTAACTCACCTAACACTGGTGTAGCCGGCGCTTACTATGTGCTTTACATTGCTACTGATGCTGCCGGTAACAGCGATACTGCTACCCGTTTAGTTATCGTAGGTGCTCCTCCGGTAGCTAACTTCACTTACAGCTTCCCTCAATACTCTTATGTAGCTAAGTTTGTTGACGCTTCTCAAAACGTTAACGGCATACCTGCTCAATACTCTTGGAACTTTGGTGATGGCACAGGCTCTGTTGCTCAAAACCCAACTCATACTTATACTCAAAACGGTAGCTACTATGTATGCTTAACCGTAACTACACAGTTCGGTTCATCAACTACCTGCGATAGCGTAACTATTACCGCAGTAGGCATTCAGGAAGCTTCTTTTGCTTCTACTATCAGCATGTTCCCTAACCCAAGCAATGGCAAGGTGCAGTTAACCTTCGGCAACAACGGTACACCTGAGATGTCAATTTCAGTTTACAACGTTATTGGCGAAACAATCGTTCCTGCTACTAACTACAAGGCTGGTACTACTAACGTAGAACTTAACCTTAGCGGCGTTGCTAACGGCCTTTACATGGTTCGAATACAAAGTGCAAATGATACAGCAGTTAAACCGCTTACCATCCATCACCAATAAACAACGGTTTTAGTTTACTAAGAGTCCTCCGCCCAAAAGCGGGGGACTTTTTATTTATGAGCAATTCTTCTTTTTAAAAAGCGGTCCTTTTATTCAATTTTTTTTGTGGTAAATCGTTTACAATCATTGAATCAAAGTATTATTGCGCGCTTTTTAACCAAAAAACAGAACTATTAGCTAATGTTTGAAGTAGGTACCGGTAAGGGAGATATAACCGCTTTTGTTAAGGGGGTTGGCATGTTAGGCTACGGCATTTACTACAACACTATGGAGAGCGTAGAAACGCCCCTATCCGCCCGGGCTTATGTGTTTATTGATAAAAACACAGGCCGTAAGTTCTGTTTCGTTAACTGCGAAATTTGCTTCATTACCATAGCTATTAAAAAAGGTGTGCTGAAAACCCTGGAGCGCAAACACCCTGAGTTTGCCTATGATGAGGACAACCTTATGCTTACTGCCCAGCACACGCATAGCGGGCCCGGTGGTTTCTCCTATTACGGTTTGTATAACCTTAGTGTGCCCGGCTTTGTAATGGAGGTTTACAAAAAAATTGTTGATGGCATTGTTGAGGCCATTGTAAAGGCAGAGGCTAATGTAAAACCTGCCCGCCTTAGCTGGAACACCGGCGTGTTTGCACCTGATAAAGAAGTGGGCTTTCAACGCTCATTAGATGCCTACAACCGCAACCCTGAAGTAAAAGTTAAGGGCAAGTTTAACGAACGCCATTTGTTGCTTGACCGCGAAATGACCTTACTCAAAATCACTTCGGTGGATGGGGAAGAGTTGGGCTCAATAAACTGGTTTGGCGTGCACACCACCAGCCTGCCTAACACCAACCACAAGGTTTGTTACGATAACAAGGGCTATGCAGCCACTTACCTTGAAGAGCATTTTAAAAACATGGGGCACAAAAACTATTTGGCCTCCTTTGCACAAGGCACTGCGGGTGATGTTACGCCTCGCTTTGTTCATAACCCCGTTTACCCTTTCCAGCGTGGCCAATGGGAAGGCAAATTCCCTAACGATATTGAGAGCGCCAAATACAACGGTAAGCTGCAATTTGAAAAGGCCAAAGAAATTACTGACGACCACAGCTTTAAATCTATTGAAGGCGGAATTGATTACGAGTTACTGTTTGTAAACTTTAGCGATGTAACGGCGGACCCCAAATTTGCCAATGGCAATACCAATGCACAAACAGGTCCTGCTGCATTGGGTATGTCCTTTTTTGAAGGAACCATGATTGATGGCCCCGGCATGCACAAAGTACCCGGCCGAGTAGTGCGCTATCTGGCACGTTTCATAAAATTTTGGGAGAAACTAAAAGCCCGTTTCGGCAGTGAGGAATACAGAAAGATTATAGAGCGCAAGTACCGCACACAGGGTCCAAAAGACATATTGATTGAATCAAACAGCCGCAGGGTATTGGGCACCAAACACCTTAACCGCATACCAATACCGGGCTGGGCCGACCCTGCTATTTCTACCTTCAAATACTTTCACAAAAAAGTAGGGGACGCTAAAAAGCCTTGGACGCCTAAAATCCTTCCTTTACAACTAACCATCCTTGGCGATGTAGCCTTGGCGGCCTTCCCTTTCGAAATTACCACCATTGCAGGCCAACGGTTGCGCAATTCTTTACAGCAGGTATTGTCAGCACGGGGCGTTAAACGGGTTATACTATGCCCATATGCTAACGGCTACAGCGGCTATATAACTACGTACGAAGAATACCAGGCACAGATTTACGAAGGCGGACATAATGTATTTGGCGAATGGAGCCTTGCTGCTATGCAAACACGTTTCGAACAATTAGCCCTGCAAATGCTAAAGCCTAAAGAAGAACGCCACGTACCGCACGATGCCATTCCGCCAGATTTTACGGAGGAAGAACTAAACCACTTCCCATTCTATAAAAGGGCCTGGTATATACGGCAGGAATTGATACGCGCCCGCCGTATGGAGCGCAAAGGCATTCATTATGACCCCTTTGAGTCGTAAATATGACCTAAAGCTGACATGGCATTTTAATTGCAGTTTGTAATTATTGCTACCTTTCGGCTTAAGTTTACCGCATGAAGAAGATAGCAGTTTTCCCCGGCTCGTTCGATCCTTTAACTATCGGGCATGCCGACATCGTCCGCAGGGCACTACCTCTGTTCGACCAGATAATTGTGGCTATTGGCTCAAACTCGCAAAAGCAAAGCCTTTACCCGCTTGAGAAAAGAATAGAATGGATTAAAAAAGTGTTTGCCGGCGAAAAGAAAGTAAAGGTGGAAAGCTACGAAGGACTAACGGTAAACTTTTGCGAACAGAAGGGAGCAAACTACCTGCTGCGCGGCATACGTTCAGCAGCCGATTTTGAATACGAAAAAACAATTGCGCACTTAAATCACGATATGTTGCCGCAACTGGAAACAATATTGATTCTTTCAAGGCCCGAGCTTTCTTCTATTTCCTCTACCATAGTAAGGGAGATAATAAGGGGCAAAGGCAAGGTGCGTAAGTTTGTGCCAAAAGAAATTGCAGGAGATTTTAAATGATAAAGAAGCTGGTTTTGAGTTTGGGCATAGTAATATGCTGTTTACAGATAATTCAGGCGCAAAAAAATAAGCCGCACGATTTTTCGCAGGAGAACTATGTAATTACCAATCTTGACCCTGATACTGTGCCTGAACGGGAAAGGGCCAGCGCCACGTTGCGCGCATTAAAATCAGGAGCTGTGGTAGTGCGTTTAAAAACAAACGATAAAAGTGTAGCAGCCTACCGTAAAGCCGGCCGCGATGATGTAGCAGACAGAATTACGGCAGAGCGCCGGAAACAGAATGAGAAGATGTATTATGCCTACAAAACCTATTTTACGTTTTGCCCGGTGTACTTCATTTATGCACACGACACTAAAGAACTTCAAAACGGCAATCACAGCATATTCCTAAACAGCAACCTCAGTTACGATACCAGCATTCACTTTAATTACACCAATTACATCTTTTCTGAATATGGTAGTGCTGAAGCATTTTCGGATTTCCCTAGGCCTCAGCATTATAGACCATATGACGACCGTAAACATGACAAAATCCTGGACACTATTCCGGTCGAGAGCAACACAATGCCAGCGAGTACAAGTGCACTGGTTTTTCTTGATAAGCAATTAAATCAATTACAGCGACCTTTCCCTTTTATTACCGGCGTTTATTTAGATGCTTATAATGCCTCGGTTAAAACACAAAACCGCGAATTGGAGAAAGCCTATTATCGCCTGGTTACTGCTAAAGACTACAAGGACGAACGTAAGCGCGAAAAGCAAAAAGGCAAAAAATAAGCCATGCAAAGCATTAAGCTGATTGATGCAGGCCTTAAACCCTATGGCGAAGTATTGCAATTGCAGGAGCAATTGTTTAATGCCAATTTGCAGGCTAAGGAGAATAACGCAACCACAGCCAATACATTAATTCTTTGCCAACACTACCCCGTTTTTACATTGGGTAAAAGCGGTAAGCGCGAAAATATATTGGTAAGTGATGAAGAGATGAACGCGGAGTTCTATAAAATAAACCGCGGTGGCGATGTTACCTTTCATGGCCCCGGCCAGTTAGTAGCTTACCCTATAGTAGATGTGGACAGCCTAGGTATAGGCTTAGCCCGCTATATTGAATTGCTGGAAGAAACCATTATCCATTCCCTTTTACCCTATAAGCTGCATGCGGAGCGCATTAAGGATGCAGCCGGTATATGGTTGCGCAACAACGGTAACGACCGTAAAATTTGCGCCATTGGCGTACGTGCTTCACGCCATATTACCATGCACGGGCTAGCCATGAATGTAAATACCGACCTCTCCTACTTCAATAAAATTGTGCCATGCGGCCTGCAGGATAAAGGCGTAACCTCCCTGCAAAAAGAATTAGGCCGCCTTCAGGATTTTGACGCCTACAAGCAGCAGTTCATTAAAGATTTTGAAAAAGTGTTTGACGTAAAAGTTCACCAACAATAGTTAAAAACCTCTTCGCACTACACCACGGCGTTAAGCCAAAGCGTGAGCCGGAGCTAGGTCAAAATTTACATTAACACCATCTTGATTGTATTGCCCACCGTGAACTGTTAACCGCCAACTGCTAACCATTATTGCAAACTGTAAACTGTTAACCGCGAACTATAAACTGTTAACCGTGAACCGTCAACTACAAACTAATCTTAAACCACATGCTTCTCCGCATGGTAACTGCTGCGTACCATCGGCCCACTCTCCACATACATAAAGCCTTTGGCAAGGCCAATCTCCTTATAACGGTTAAAATCCTCAGGAGTAACATAGGCGGCAACAGGTAAATGGTTGCGTGTTGGTTGCAGGTACTGGCCCAGTGTAAGTATATCCACCTTTGCGTTGCGCAAATCGTCCATTGCTTCAATAATCTCTTCCTCAGTTTCACCAAGGCCCAACATCAGGCCGCTTTTTGTACGGGCAATGCCCCCTTCTTTAAGACGTAACAAAACCTCCAGACTGCGCTCATATTTAGCCTGTATGCGCACTTCGCGCGTTAAACGCTTAACGGTTTCAAGGTTGTGCGATACAACTTCCGGTTTTACATCAATAACGCGTTGCAGGTTTTCCCAATCTCCTTTAAAGTCGGGTATCAGGGTTTCCATAGTAACACCGGGGTTAAGGCGACGAATATTGCGGATAGTGGCCGCCCATATCTTACTGCCCCCATCGGTTAAGTCATCGCGGTCTACCGAAGTAATAACCACATGTTTTAGCCCCATCAGCTTAACTGATTCTGCCACACGTAAAGGCTCGGTTATATCAACGCTCTCAGGGTTGCCGGTAGCTACGTTACAAAACATACAGCTACGCGTACACACATTGCCCAATATCATTAAAGTGGCAGTTCCTGCTCCCCAACATTCGGTTTGGTTAGGGCATTTACCGCTTTCGCAAATGGTATGCAGGCGGTGTTCTTCTACATTTTGTTTTACCTCGCTAAACTCTTTGCCGCTGGGCAGCTTTATCTTCAGCCATTCCGGCTTGGCAACTCTGCTCTGTTTAACAACATTCTCGCTCATGGAAAGCAAATGTAGGTTATTTTAAGCGGGCTAAACAAGCCACCTTCTTGCAGTGGCCCCATACCCCGTGCATTAGCCATCTCTACTATCGCTTAATATCCCACAACATTCCCTTGAGTTGCCACAATTCCCCAATTGTAAAAGGTTAACAAACGGCAGTTTTCAGCTCTCAAACGGAACATAAAAACATAGTGGGCGTAACCCCTCGCATAGCAACAATTAAAGTTTGTAATAAACAATAAACTTAATATTATGGATCAGCCACTGGTTTACGTAATAGATGATGATAAGGCCAACAACGTTTTGTGCCGTATTATGCTTAAGGAAGCTGAAATTGAAAACATCCGCAGTTTTTATGGCGGTGAAGATGCCTTAGCCGACCTGCACAACATTCTTTTGAATGGCGATGAGTTTCCGGCAGTAATATTGTTGGATATAAATATGCCCCGCATGGATGGTTGGGACTTTTTAGAGGCCTACCGCCAATTTCCTGAATATGTAAAAGCGCAAATCAACATTTACTTTATAACTACTTCTGATTTTGAACGCGACATTGAAAAGGCTAAAAACTACCCCGAAATAGTGGGCTTTTTAGATAAGCCGTTGAGTTATGATGTTGCCAATATGCTTAAAGAGAAATACTTTAGCATCGCGCTTCGTGCCTAACGAAGCTTACCGATGCTTAGAAAAATCCTCTACATAAGTCCGCTGCTGGTTTTACTTGCAGCCTGCAATAACACTGATAAACTACCGGTTTACGGTCCCAAAACAGCAGTAACCAAAAATATTGACGGTAAAACCGTTACGGATAGCCTGGATTATACCATCCCGGCTTTTTCGTTTGTAGATCAGGACAGCAATACCATTACAGAATCGGTAGCTAAGGATAAAGTATTTGTGGCCGACTACTTTTTTACCAGTTGCCCCAGCATTTGCCCCAAAATGATGCAGCAAATGCTTCGCCTTAGCGAAAAGTTTAAGGGCAATCCTGATGTGGTATTCCTCTCCTTTTCTATTGACCCTACCCGCGATACAGTGCAAAAGCTGCATACCTATGCCCAAAAGCTGGATATTGAAACAGCCAAATGGCATTTGTTAACCGGCCAAAAGGATTCCATTTACTCCCTGGCGGAGAAAATGCTGGTAAGTGCCGGCGAAGACCCCGATGCCCCCGGCGGCCATGTGCACAGCGGTAACTTTATTCTTATTGATAAGCAGAAGCGCTTACGGGGTTATTATGACGGCACCGATGAAAAGAGCGTAGATAAATTAATGGTGGAATTGGAGGAGTTGCTGCATGAAAAATGATACCCCCGCTGCCCCCCCGCGCAGCATGAATATTATTAAGTTTCTGGCACCCTTTTTCATTGTATTGATTATAGCTGTGTTTGTAGCCAATATTATAACCCACGGCAGCATACAGCACCCGGGCAAAAGCGTTTACGAAAGCAAATGCGCCATGTGCCACGGTAAGGATGGAGAAGGCATAAAAGTATTGGTCCCCCCACTTATGGAGGCCGATTTTGCCCTGCAAAACTTCGATTCTATACCCTGCTGGCTACAGAACGGTATAACACGGCAAATAACGGTTAATGGCACTCCCTACGAGCAAAATATGTATGGTATTGAGTTGGATGAGGTGCAAATGGCCAATGTTATTAACTACATAAGCCGCGACCTGCTTAAAAGCGACCGCCGGATAAACTCCGAATGGGTAAAAACCCAACTAAAACAGTGCAAATAGGCCCAAAAGCCTGATAGGTAAAAGTCTTCATTTCTTATTGCCTCATAATCACAGAAATGCCCTCAAATACTATAATATAGCCAAACCTTTCATTTTTACCCCATTCTTCTATATTTGCGCTTCCAAATTTTTGAATAAATACGTTTTCAGATGCAGAACCTCAAAGGAATTATCCGGGCTTTCACTATCATTTTGGTTATTGTTTGCCTTATTCAATTGTCATTTACCTTCTTGGCACGCAATGTTGAGAGAAAAGCTGACACCTTCGCTACACAACGCGTTCAGGTGAATGTTGACCCTTCACTTTCTGCTGAAGCCAAAATAGCCGCCGAAGACTCTTTTGAGCAACTCAAAACAGGATGGCGCCGCTATTATTTAGATTCTGTATCAAGCAAGCCAATTGCAGGTATGGACTTTTTGAACTACCGTTTTTGCCGCGACAATGCGCTTAAACTTGGTTTGGACTTAAAAGGCGGTATGAGCCTTACACTTGAAATTGCTGAAGATGACGTATTGCGTCGTTTAGCTGGTTCAGGTGCACAGGATGCTACATTCAAAAAAGCATTGGCTAACGCTAAAGCTGCTCAGTCTAATAACCAGTCTGACTTCCTTACCATCTTCCAACAGGAATATGAGAAGTTAGCGCCTAACGGTAAACTGGCAATGATATTCGCCAACCAGGAAAACTACCAGGGTAAATTAACCTTCAACTCAACCAACGCTGAAGTTGTAAAGGCCCTGCGTGGTGATTTTGATGCTGCTATTGAGCAAACCTTCAAAGTATTAAAAACACGTATTGACCAATTCGGTGTTGCATCTCCTAACATCTCATTACAGAAAAACACCGGCCGTATTATATTGGAATTACCGGGCGTTGAAGACCCTACCCGTGTTCGTAAACTATTAGAATCTACTGCACAGTTAGAATTTTGGGACACCTACGACCTGCGCGAATTAGAGCCAAGCTTACGTGGCGCTATTGAAGCCGCTAAGCTGTTAAACAGCAAAAAAGAAGAACCTGTTGCTGCGGTTGTTGACTCAACTGCCACAGTTGATTCTACCGGCGCTGCCGTAACCCCTGCTGTTGATTCTGCTGCTACTGCCGCTACACCTGATACTACTGAAAAGAGCCAGGTTAGCCCGCTTATTCAGGTATTACAAATTAATGCCGATAACCAGGGCGTATTACAACAAGGCCCAATGGTGGGTGTAGCTTTAGGTAAGGATACTGCTGCCGTTAACCGCATTTTAGCACAACCTGCCGTTAAGGCCCAATTCCCACGCGATTGCCGCTTACTGTGGAGCATGAAGGCTGACCGCAGAGACGACCGTTTCTACGACTTATATGCTATTAAAATAAACACAGCAAGCCCTGAAGCGCCACTAACCGGTAAAGTAATTACTGATGCTTACCAGGACCACGATGCTATGTCAGGTACATTCTCAGTTAACCTGCGCATGAATTCTTTTGGTGCTGATAAGTGGGAGAAAATGACCGGCGCTGCCGTTGAAAAAACCTTCCAGGGTAAAAAATACAAAGGCTCTGTAGCTATTGTGTTAGATAACCGCGTATTAACTGCACCAACTGTTCAGGGTAAAATTGCCGGTGGCAACACCCAAATTACCGGTATGGATGGTATTGAAGATGCTACTGACTTAGCTAACATTCTTAAGAGCGGTAAGTTGGAAGCTAAAACCGTAATCATTGAAGAGCAGGTTGTTGGTCCTTCATTAGGTAAAGCTTCTATTAAGGCAGGTCTGTTATCATTAGGCATTGGCTTATTGCTGGTGTTCCTGTTCATGGTTGCTTACTACAGCAGCTCAGGCATTATTGCCAACATAGCCATGCTGTTAAACCTGTTTATACTGGTTTGTGCGCTAATTTCTTTCGGCGCTGCATTTACCCTTCCTGCAATGGCGGGTATCATCTTAACGCTAGCCATGGCGGTGGATGCCAACGTAATTATTAACGAGCGCGTGCGCGAAGAAGTGCTGCGCGGCAAAGGCCTGCGCCTTGCTGTTGATGAAGGTTACCAGCACTCTTACAGCGCCATTGTGGACGGTAACTTAACTACCATGGTTGCTGCTATAGTGTTGATGGTGTTTGGTCTTGGTCCTATCTACGGCTTCGGCTTTACCCTCTTCATCGGTCTGTTAACTTCAATGTTTACCGCAGTATTGGTATCGCGCCTGATGTTTGATTTTGCTTTTGCCCGTAACTGGAACATCACCTTCGGCAATAGCTTTACTATGAACCTGTTTAAGCACATCAACTTCGATTTCATTGGTAAGCGCAAAATCTCTTACACCGTTTCGTCAATCCTTTTTGTAGTATCTTTTGCATCAATGGTTTTCTATGGATTCGACTTCGGTGTTGATTTCAAAGGTGGCCGCAGCTACGTAGTGCAGTTCGATAAAGATGTTACTGTTGAACAGATATCTAAAGTGCTGGAAGGCCCTCTGGGCAGCGCTCCTCAGGTAAAAACCTACGGTAGCAACAACCAGGTTTCAATAACAACGCCTTACCTTATTGATAAGCAAGGTCCGGAAATTGATAGCACCGTTGAGGCTAAAGTTTACGAAGGCTTAAAAGGTGTTTACACCCAGCAGCCTTCACTGGAAACCTTCAGAACAAAGAATGTAAAGAGCTCAGTTAAAATTGAAGCCTCTATTGCCGATGATATTCGTAAGAGTGCCTTATGGGCTATCTTATTCGGTGTAGGTGGTATATTCCTTTACATCTTCGTTCGTTTCCGTAAGTTAGAATATGCTGCAGGCGCTGTTGTGGCCCTTATCCACGATCCTGTTCTTATCCTGGGTATCTTCTCATTGTTCCGTCACGTTATGCCGTTCTCGTTAGAAATTGACCAGAACATTGTTGCGGCGGTATTAACGCTGATTGGTTACTCAGTAAACGATACCGTGGTGGTGTTTGACAGGATTCGTGAATACGTTAACCTGCACCCAACACGCACACTTACGCAAAACACCAACGATTCAATCAATTCAACATTAAGCAGAACCATTATGACGGTAGTTACCGTGTTCCTGGTATCCTTAATATTGTTCCTGTTCGGTGGCACGCCAATCCGTGGTTTCTCATTTGCATTAATCATCGGTTTATTGGTAGGTACGTACTCATCAATCTTCATTGCATCGCCAATAATGGTTGACATTGCAGGCAGAAAGAACAAAGCCAAAGAGTAATCACACATAACGAATAAAGAAACGGCTCCGCAAAACGGGGCCGTTTTTATTTATAGTCTGCCTCAACAGGGGCAGGTAGTAAACCGCTGCACTAGTGTACGGGTTTAACAACCGCTGGCCTGGCTTCGCCCGCTTTCGTCATACTGTCCCGAATAGTCGGGATTGATTCAATATCTCGTTTAACTGAGATTCCGTGCCTCCGCCTCTCCTTCGCCCTGACCTTATTTTGTGAAACAACCCGGAAATCTCCCCCTAACCAATTGATAGCCTGCAGCATTTAGGTTTTCTAAGCTGTTCATGAAACACCGTGGCACAGTCTTTTTATAGCAGTTTTTATAAACAAAACACGTGATTATGAAAACGGGAAAACTGCTGCTGATAATGAGTGGAACTATAATGGCGCTGTTTACAATGGCTATGCTACATAGTTGCAAAAAAGATAATAACAATACAACAAACCAGGGCAAAGTGGAACTACGAATGACCGACGCCCCCGGCGCTTACGATGCTGTATATATTGATGTAATTGGCGCCGAAGTACATAGCGATGTGCACGGTTGGGTTACCATGAACAATGTACACACCGGCATTTACAACCTGCTTGAACTTACAAACGGAACAGATACCGTACTTGCTACATCTGATATTCCTTCCGGCGACATTTCGCAAATATGTTTAATACTGGGTAGCAGTAACAGTGTGGTGGTAGATGGACAAAGCTACCCCTTAACCATACCCAGCGGTTCCGAAAGTGGTTTGAAAATAAATGTGCATCACGAAGTGCAAACAGGCCAAACCACACAGGTACTGTTAGACTTTAATGCCGGTGCTTCTATACACCAAACCGGCAATGGCGATTATCATTTAAAACCTGTTATACATGCCATAGTGGTATCTTCCACCTCAGCAACAGGCGCTATTTCGGGTGTTATAAGCCCCGCCATATTTGCCAATATTTATATCGTTTCAGATTCTGATACAATTGGCACCACTGCAGGTTTAGGCGGTCAATTCCTTTTACAGGGTGTACCCGTTGGAACCTACAGTCTGGTGGTTGACCCTATTATTTCTACTACTAATGATTTAGTAATTCCCGGCATTATAGTAACCGCTAACCATACTACCGATGCAGGTTTGCTAAACCTTTAAAGTAATACACAACGAAAAGAAAAGGCCCCGTAAGGGGCCTTTCTGTTTTATAACATCTTCGTTCGCTTTGTAAGAAACGGAAGCAATACCTGCCGGAAATCATTATTTATATCCGCTTCCACAAAATCAATTTGGTATTGGCCGCAACGCAGCTTTAAATCGTGCTCAAACTTTTTCATTTGCTGCACATAAAAATCTTTTACCTGGTTGCTGTGCAGTTTCACCTTCTCCCCTGTTTCCATATCTATAAACTGGTAAGGGCGGTTCTCAAATTCAAAATCCAATTCCTTGCTCTTATCCACTACGTGAAACAGGATTACCTCATGCTTATTGTATTTAAGGTGTTGTAAGGCCGCAAACAAATTATCAGCGCTACGGCTATCAATGTTGTCAAACATATCGCTGAAGATGATAATCATGCTGCGCTTATGCACTGTATCGGCAATTTCATGCAGGCTGGCGGCGGCATCTGTTTTCACGTTCAACGGAGATTGCTTCATTAATCCCTCTAAATGCGCATACAGCATTTGTAAATGCTTGGTACTGCTTTTAGCGCCGGTGTTTATTAAAACCTTATCGGTAAATATGCTTAGGCCGGCAGCATCGCGCTGGCGTTTTAATAGGTTAACCAATGCAGCAGCAGAAAGAATAGAGAAGCGTAGTTTATTGGTTTTAGCGTCCGCATCTTTCGGAAAATACATGGAAGAAGAAGCATCAATAACTATCTGGCAACGCAGGTTGGTTTCCTCTTCAAAACGCTTTACAAACATTTTGCCGGTGCGCGCATATACCTTCCAATCAAGGTGACGCATGCTTTCACCGGGGTTGTATAAACGGTGTTCAGCAAACTCAACCGAAAAACCATGAAAGGGCGACTTGTGTAAGCCGATAATAAAGCCTTCCACCACCTGCCTGGCCAATAACTCCAGGTTCTCTATTTCCGGAAAATGTTGTTGCTCTAATTCGTTTGCCATTTAAAATCCTTTTCTCTCCCATCGGCACGAAGACCTTGTCAGTCTGAGCCTGTCGAAGACTGCACCTTTCGACAAGCTCAAGGTGACAAATTATTTTATCTAATATCCCTAAAAAAACGTAGGGGCAATTAACTAATTGCCCCTACAAGAATAAGATTTCGATTATCAATTACGAAAGGTGCTTGTTCAATAAAGCAACCAGATTTGCCTTAGGCACAGCACCCACTTGCTTATCTACCACCTGTCCGTTTTTAATAAACAACAACGTAGGTATGTTACGAATGCCGTACTTCATAGCAGTTTCAGGGTTGTTGTCAACGTCAACCTTACCTACAACCGCCTTACCTTCGTATTCTTTTGAAATTTCTTCAATCATAGGGCCTATGGCCTTACAAGGTCCACACCATTCTGCCCAAAAATCTATAAGAACTACCTTGTTGCTATCCAGCACCTCGGTTTTGAAATTGCTGTCTGTAATTTGAACTGCCATACTGTTTATGTTTTAAAATTTAGAATCCTTCTAAGTAAGAAACGCAAAGGTAATGCTCTTTAGCAATTTGCGTGCCTTGCCATTTTGTTATTTTCCACAGCCTATCCCGCCAGACATTTTTCAATATCAGCGGCAATTTTGTCGCTTTCCGGCTTCTTCCATGGGTTATACCAGTTTACCACCTCTCCTTTCTTGTTAATCAAATACTTATGGAAGTTCCACATAGGGTAGCCTTTTCGCAAAAAATTGCCTGTTTCTTCTGCCAAAAACCGGTATAAATCAGGGGCTTCCGCTCCCTTTACCGGCCCTTTGGCAAATACCTTAAACGTAACACCATAATTAACCTTACAAAATTCACTTATCCGCTCCCCTTCCTTAGGCTCCTGCATAAAATCATTGCTGGGGAAAGCCAGTATTTCAAACCCGCGTTCCCTGTAGGTTTCATACAGCTTCTGTAACCCATCCAATTGCGGCGTTAAACCGCATTGCGAGGCAATATTTACAATAAGCAACACCTTGCCTTTATAATTTGCCAGTTTTACTTCTTTGCCGCCTAAATCACGGGCGCTAAAATCATATACACTGCTCATACCGCACTAGTATTGTAATTGACGAAATACCCCCATGCATATTGCAGAAAGGGCATTTATTAAAAACTATTCACAGGTTTTCTTAATAGCCTTTTGCGCGGCTACATAGCCCATATCGGCTGCTTTTGAAAGGTCAAGGCAACCTTCCAGTAAATCGTTCATACCAATTTTAGCCAGACCCCGGTAGTAATAGGCTGAAGGGTCCGTTTCTTCAAATATCAGGTAACGGGTAAAGTCATCAGCTGCCGAGTTAAAATCGCGGTTCAGCAACTTAACCTGTCCGCGGGCCTTATAGGCAAAATGGTAAGTACGGTTATTTTGTATCACCCTGTCATAATCATATATAGCCGCATCGTAATTTTTCCAGTCGCTTAGTATTGAGGCGCGTGCCATTAGGGCTAAAACAAACTCCGGATTCAGCGTAATAGCTCTGTCAAAGGCCTTGTAGGCATCCGTTTTACGCTTCATTTTCTGGTAAATGTTACCAATGTTATAATACAATTTAGGCTGGGTAGAATCTATGCTCTCGCAAACTCTATACTCTTTTAAAGCTGTCCCCTGCGAACCGAATAAATCATCCATTTCTGCCATAGCAAACCACGCATCAAAATGCCTTGGATATAACTCAACAGCTTTCTTTAGGTATTGTTCAGCATTTCTGAAATTCTTTTCACCCATGGCGCGCTGCGCACGCTTGTAGAAAAACTCAGCCTTAATGCGCTTAACTGAATCAGCCGAGGCCATGGCCATATCAGCTACGCTGGGGGCCGACTTCTTAACCACCGAGGCTTTGGCAACCGTATCCACTTTTGCCGTTGTTGCGCTTACAGTATCTACCTTTACATGTTCAACTTTAGCCTCAGTATGCTTAACAGTGTCTATAACAGGTGCTGCATTCGTATCTACATGTGCTACAGTTAATGTATCAATTGCTTTACTATGCATGGTATCCGTAGGCGCTACTGCCACAATGGGTGGTGCCTTGGCCGTATCCTTTGCTTCTACCTGTTTCTGCACCTTAATAGGTTTAATAACTACTGAGTCCAGTGTGTTAGGTATTTTAATCTTCATTGCTGTGTTACTGTCCACAGGCATTTGTATAGGCGTTTGCAGGCGTTTAAGTGTAGCTGAATCAATTACAGGGTCAACAGCACGTGCTGTATCCCAAAGGCCCTTTCGTTTTTCCTGTATATCGGGGTTCTTGTTATAGTTACGCGCACTTACCGTTGGGCCCATGTCGTAAATTATAACCGTATCCAGCGGGTAGTACTCCTTAAACTTCTTCTTCTTCTGTTCGTTACGCTTAACTTCAATGCGGCGGTTATCATCCTTTACCACATCATCTTCTTTCAGCGCCAATAAATCCGCTGTGTCTTTTTGTTCCGTCTCATTAACCACCGGTTCAACATTGGCTTGCATAGCAGCCGTATCAATTATGGCTAACACTGTATCAGTAGGGCCTACAGCAGCAGAAGGCTGCAGTATTTTTTGCAGAATGGTTTTTTCATTCTTCAACAGTACCATTTCCTGCCCAAGGCTATCATGTATATGTTCAAGGTAAGGCATTAATAATACCTTGTCGCGGCTTCGTTTCATTTTTAGCAACAATGCCTGTATGTTCTTCTCATCTACGGGTTTATCGCTTTCGGGTAGGTTTAGGGTATCTATACTTGCTTTAACTCCCTGCAGCATAGCCTCGTTCATCTCCAGCATTACATCAACCATCTCTAACCTGCCCTTTGCTTCATCGGGGGTTAAAGGTGGCAACACTACCGGCTCGGTTTTCTTGGCTTCTTCGCCGTATAACAGCTTAATGGCTGCGCTGTCTAATTCCGGTGCCTTATGCACCACTACTGTTTCAGGGGTATACTTATATCCTTTAGGGTAAACAGGTATTTTAACCCGTTGGCCGGGCACAAGGTCCTGCTGCACATTGCGCAGTTTATTAAGGCGCACTATTATCTGCGGGTCAACACCAAGCTTGGCTGCAACTACCGATACCTTCTCCTGCTTCTTAATATCATAATGCCCTATTTTGTAGGGAACAGTATCATTACCCTGGGCAAAAAGCCCTATAGCCATAAGACTTAACAGCAGGGTTACAACATAGCGCAATACTTTCATCGGCAACGAATGTATCTATTTACACAGGATGGCCCTCCGCCACTATTCCACAAAGCAGTGTACATTGTAGCACAGTAAAATGAACACTTTTTCAGGTAAGCAGGTTCCGTATAAACATCAAAAAATAACTACTTCCTGTATTACGGCAGAACCCAGTTCCTGGTTAAATAAATCGCGAATTTTTTCGCAGCCATAGGTTAATTCCTGCTTCAGGGGGGCATTTTCCACTTTTATATAAAGCTTAGTCCCTCTTAAAGCTATTGAGGAGGTGTATTTGGCAATGGGCTTACCCATAATGCGCTCCCAGCCATCCTGTATACGGGTTTCATCAAGCTTACTTTTTAGTTTAAGCTCCTTTACCATCATTTCCAGTGCCTGGCCTAAGGTTACATTGTTCTTGTGACGCATAGCGCAAAAGTGCACTTTTTGCGGTTTACCGGCAGTTAAAAATAGCAAGATGTATAGCTGAAATACAGAAACAAAAAAGGTGAGCCCAAACTCACCTTTCTGTTTTTAATATTTAAAGCCTAAGCTGCTTCGTTTACCCTCCTGAATCTTAAATTCCTTCAGGTCCTCCAGCGTTAAGGTTTCAAGCATTTCCTTAGTGCGGTGCTCTTTACTTATTGAGGCCAGGCGCAGGTTTTGATTCTGCACGGCTTCCAGTATAAACTTGCGTATCTCGCGGCCATTACCAAAATACTTATCGCGGTAATCGTATATACTTTGTATGTATTGCTTCATGTAGTCGTCGGCCTCTTTATCAGGGCTAACACCTTCTTTCTTCAATAGGCTAATAGCTATCTGGTAAAGTTCTTCCGCAGTATAATCCTGGAAGGTAAAGGTGCGGTCAAAGCGCGAGCGTAAGCCCGGGTTACTTTCCAAAAAGCGGTTCATTGGCTCGGTATAACCGGCAACAATTACGGCAAACTCACCACGCATATCTTCCATGCGCTTCAGTAAGGTTTCTATAGCTTCTTTACCGTAGTCGCTGCCAATGCTTGTTTCACCTAAGGCATAAGCCTCATCAATAAACAATACGCCGCCTTTAGCTTCCTTAATACGCTCGTCTGTTTTAAGCGCAGTCTGACCTATAAAGCCTGCCACCAATCCCTGGCGGTCAGCTTCAACCATATGGCCTCGCTCAAGCAAACCAAGCGCCTTGTATATTTTACCTATAATACGCGCCACAGTAGTTTTACCGGTACCCGGGTTACCCAAAAACACCGTATGCAGAGAGAACTTATTAGTTACATCGCGACCAATCTCTTCATAGAAACGAACCAGCTTCACCAATTCATTTACCTCGTTCTTAATATTGGTAATGCCTATAAGTTCATTCAACTCATTCATGGCATCGCGCAACATTTTCTCATTCACCTTTATCTTGGCACGGCGCTTACCTTTATTGGCAAATACCTGTTCAATATCTTCAAGTTCTATGGTAGAAAGCGCTTCATCATTCAAATCGCGCAAATCGGGCCGGTTCATTAAGCGTAAGCCTAAGTTCATTTTTGCTTCATCAATTACTGAGTAAGCAAAACGGGCGTTACCGAATGTTCTGTCGCGGTTGCGGTAAGCTTCTGTTAACTGGTCAAACAAATAATGTTCAGCATCCGCAGTAAGCTTAACGTTACGGTACTTCGCAGCCAGTAAAGCAATTTCCTGCAGTTCTTCTGGCAGGTAATCATCAAAGTGGAAGTAGTTATTAAAGCGCGATTTAAGGCCCGGGTTAGAATCCAGGAACACATTCATTTCATGAGGATAACCGGCCACCATTACAGCAAGGTCTTTACTGCCATCGCTCATTTCCTTTATAATAACTTCAATAGCTTCTTTACCAAAATCCTTACTATCATCAGCTTCGCGCGCTAAGGAGTAAGCTTCGTCAATAAACAGTATACCGCCTTTAGCTTCTTCAATAGCCTTCTTCACCTTAGGTGCAGTTTGGCCAATGTATTCACCTATCAACTGGCTCCGGTCAACCTCTTTTACATGGCCCTTGCTTAACAAGCCCATGGCCTTGTAAATTTGACCAAGCATCTTTACCACCGTAGTTTTACCTGTGCCGGGGTTACCCATAAACACACTGTGCAAGGCAATACGGTCGCTATCTTTAAAACCTTTCTCCTGGCGCAGTTTTAAAAAATTCAGGTAGCTGATGTGGTTTTTAATTTCCTTCTTCAGTTCTTCTAAACCAATCAACTCATCTAATTGCGCTACCTGGGCTTCTAACGATTCATCAGGTCTTATAGGTGTTGCCACGGTAGTAGTAGCTACCTGGGCGCTAATAGCATTCAATTCAACATCGCCTTCCACATCTTCTTCCCCTGTATCAAGGTAGGCAACCGCCACAACGGTATCCATAAATACCACCTCAAGGCGGTACGAAGAATCTTTCCATGTTCCGGGTATATCATTACCCCAACCCTCATTAAAGGTAAAGGTCTCTCCTACTTTAGCTGCTTCAATTTTGCGGAAACGCTCAATACGGGCTTTCAACATGCCCGAGGCATTATACCAGTTGAATACAACTTCGCAATTCCACTCCGCTTCTATTTTGTTGCGGAATTTAAACTCCACATACAAATATTGCGTTTGGTTTGCATTTATCTTTTTAAAGTAAGTTTTGTTCTCCTCGTTAACGGCATTGTAATCGCCGGTGTAAAAGCGCACTGATTCAATATCGAAGAAAGGATTCACCTCGCCTGAAACGCGGCCAACATCTTCAATATAAAAACGTTTGGTGCCAATCAATTCACCATCCACGTATGCTTCCCAACTGTATTCACCCTTCGACCAAAAAGCACCGGGTGTAGCCATACCCCAGCCCTTGTTTACGTAAACCGTGTTTTCGTCAAGGCGTATTTTGCGCTTTTCGTCCTGGCTGCTCAGCTCTTTTTTCTTGCCTTCAGCATGCGAAAAAGCCTTTAGCGTAATAGTTACTTCCCAATCCTGCTCATCAAACAGCTTATTGTAAAAAGCTAATTCGGCTGATATATAGGTTGTTTCACTTCTGTCGAAAACCGTACGGTATTCCCGCTTGCGGTTAGCCAACCACTCATCACTGGAGAAAACCCTTAATGATTTAAATTTATAGTTCTTGTAGGCCATTATTCACGTAGATTCAAGATTTATACCACTTTGCAATTTATAAAGCCCGGCCGCTTATAAAACGTAAAATTATTCACATCTATATACATAGACGTTAAATATGCCGAAACGGATTGTCATAGTAATGTAAAAAACACCTAAAGCCCTAATAATTATGTATTTAACAAGGCTAAAAACAAAAATGCCGGACTTTGGTAAGACCGGCATTTCAATATGTTTTGCTTGCTTTTTATTGAGCTGAAGCAGTTTCAGTTTCAGCCTGACGCTTTTCCTGAATACGGCTTGCTTTACCTTTACGGTTACGCTGGTAGAACAGTTTAGCGCGGCGAACGCGACCTACTTTGTTTACTACTATCTCGTCAACAAATGGTGAGCTAAGAGGGAATACACGCTCAACACCTACACCGTTTGATATTTTACGAACTGTAAACATTTTGGCTGTTCCTGCACCGCGAACCTGGATAACGTCTCCACGGAATTCCTGGATACGCTCTTTGTTACCTTCGGTAATTTTGTAAGATACAGTTATATTGTCACCCGGGTTAAATGAAGGGTGCTTGCTTTTGTGGCCAAAGGTTTCTTCTACCAGTTTAATCTTCGGATTCATAATCTTCTTTTCTAGTTGATTTTTTAAAAGGCAGGCAAAAATAGAAAAAAAGCGGAAATAAAATAGTACTTTCTATTTCTTTACAAACAGTAGCCCGTTTACGGTTATAGTTTGTAAATCAGCAAGTTAAACGCATAATAGGGATATAAGCCCAATAATCCTCATCCTCTGCCTATTTTTAACGCCACTCCTACCTGCCCCGAGGACAGCACACCTAACTCAGCTTTGTTTTGAATCCGGTATTTAACCCGGCTATCTAAACCAACGCCTATTAATACTGCACCAACAACCGTTACCAAGGCTCCGGAGGTAAACAGTAAAGTCTTATTGCGCTGATAAAACTGCGCTTTATAGGCTCTATTCGAATAAACTATTCCTCCTATCACCCCTCCCATACCTGCGGCCATAAATACACCGCCGGCAATAAACTGCCTTTTGTAGCGCAACTTCAATGCCTCTGCTGAAGCGCGGCTATCGGCTGTCAGGTCCTTATAAAGCAAACTTTGCTTTAAGTGCCTGTAATCAGCGCTGTCAATTAAGCCTTGTTCATAAAGCTTTTTGTACTCTTTGAGTTTGGCCGTAGTCAAACTATCCTGACCGCGCGCTACGCAGCTAAACACCAACATCATCACAATAATGCTTATTACTTTCATAGGGAATTGTTTGCCGCAAGCAAACGCCCTATCAAAATTTTAATTGTCTTCCCCTAACAAATCAGGCCGGCGTTCTTTGGTCCTTTCCAAGGCCTTTTCATGCCTCCACTCCTGTATGTTTTTCTCATGGCCCGAAAGCAGCACATCCGGCACTTTTTCCCCTCTAAAATCTTCCGGCCGGGTATAAACTGGTGGCGATAGCAAGCCATCCTGAAAGGAATCAGTAAGCGCCGAGGTTTCATCGTTTAATACCCCAGGTAGTAGACGTCCGATTGCATCCACAAACACAGCTGCCGCCAGTTCCCCACCGCTTAATACATAGTCTCCTATCGAAATCTCACGGGTAACATACAACTGACGCAAACGCTCATCAATGCCTTTGTAATGACCGCAAATAATGATGATGTTTTGCTTTAACGAAAAGTGGTTGGCAATTTTCTGGTTCAGCGTTTCACCATCAGGGGTCATATACACTACCTCATCATACTTCCGTTCTGCTTTCAGCTTATCAATGCAGTTGGCTATAGGTTCGCACATCATTACCATTCCTGCCCCGCCGCCATATTGGTAATCGTCTACCTGACCGTGCTTATTAATGGCAAAGTCGCGCAGGTGTATCAAATGCACTTCAAGCAAACCACGGTCCTTTGCCCGCTTCATCATGCTATGCTGAAAAGGGCTCTCCAACAACTCCGGTAAAACAGTAATTATATCAATACGCATCAGGGCGCGAAGATAGGCAAGTAATCAACTTACTGATCAATATTCAACACCCCGCCCGCTGAAGTATCAATGGTTACCTTGCCTCCATTAGTAGTGTTTACAGTTAATGTTCTGCAGTTAGCTGCTGCGCCGGCAATGGTAGGGTTACGGGTTGTAGAACCCGGAATAACAACATCGGATAACAAGTTGGGTAATGTGCCTTTATCCCAGTTACAACGGTTAAACCAATTGGTGTTTTGTCCGCCCTGCCAGTTCCAGGTGCCAGCGCCCCCATCTACTATTGGAAAGGTTAGTGCATTAACGGTAAGGTTAAGCGTAACAACACTATCACAACCATATGCGTTGGTCAGCGTGTCCAGGTAGATTCCTGTACTATTTAAGTTTGCGCCATTAAAGAAGTAAGATGAATCAGCACATATGGTAGCATTAATAGTTGCTGCGGGATTGCCCAAGTAGAACTCTGTTGAACAGGATTGAGAGTTGAAAGTTCCGGTTACCGTCCATACCCCGGTAGGCGAGCCGTTGGGAAAGATAAAATACCAGTAATAGTAAAAGCCATTATAAGTAGTACTACCCGTACCGGTAGTATAATATACGGTGCCATTGGGCCGCTTTATAGTTAACGTAGGCCCGTTATTGTTTGAGTTGTAACCAAACAGGTAAATAAAAACAGTATCGGAAACGGTGCGAAAGCAGGTATTTTTCGCCGGAGGCGTAGTAGTTGGGCAAGCCTGAAATTGTATGGGATGAAGATGCGTGGAAACAGCAGCCAACTGGCCCTCGTTATAGGCAATCTGACTATTCCACCAACTTGAATTATTCAGCAAATTACAACCTCCGGTTTTATAAAAAGGGTCAATTACCGGAGTGTTAGAATTGTTCCCTGTATGAACTTCGAAGTGCAAATGCGGCCCGGTTGAACTGCCTGAACTGCCTACCTTGCCAAGGTAAGTGCCCACCGTAACCGTGCTACCCAATGGTAAGGTAGTTACCGAACCGCTTTTCATGTGCCAATACCACGAAGTTGACCCATCGCTGTGTAAAAGAATTACATAATTAGCAGGTGCATTCCCCATAGCACAATTACGGTCATAGTGGCCATCGTCCTTAGCTATTATTGTTCCGTTTGCAGCAGCTACAATGTTTACCTGCCCGCTATCCATCTTCCAGAAATCGAAAGGCCAAATAGATAAATCAGTACCAAGGTGACCATCATATGTAATACTACCGCAGTTATAATCCTGTATTGAACCGCTGGCCGTGTTTTGGTCTACGTAGTTGCTTACATTATAGTAGCGGCAATCACTACCACTATACAGCATGGGGAAATCAAACATTACCCCCGACTGCAAACTCTTGTGCTTTTTCTTATACTTAAGTAACTTCAGGTTATGTCTTATTACGCTATCAACCATTTTGTATTCTGCTGCCGAAATGCAGGGGCTGCTTTGCTTATAAGGCATAGCTTTGCCACCTTCAAAATGAGCTAACTCCTGGCTTTGGCCCGGCAGGCTTAAAAGGGCAAAACAGAATAATGCAATAATAACTTTCATTATTTGTCCCGTTTCAAAAGGTAATCAATCATCTTCTGCTGCTGCTCTATTTTGCCTTCCTGTTCTTTTATTGCTTCAATCAGCAAGGCTATCACTTTTGAATACTCAACAGCCTTTAATCCGTTCTCATCAGTTTGAACCACTTCAGGAAGAACTCTTTCAACTTCCTGTGCTATTAAACCAATTTGCTTTTTATTATCAAACTGATATTGCGGGTAGTCATCCGTTTTCCAATAATACTGCGTGCCTCTCATCTGCATTAATTTCTCCATGGCGCTATCCAACGTTGTAACATTACTTTTTAACCGTATATCAGATAATTCATTTACCCCTGATGTTTTCAACTTGCCGTTTACCTCAAGCCGGTAGCTACCGGTAGGTGTCATACCTATGCCAACGTTGGTGCCATCATTATAAATAGTACTGTTAGCTACCCAGGCGGTTCCGTTATAACGTAAGGTTTGCCCTATAGTAGCGCTAACTAAGGGACCGGTAGGTCCTGTTACTCCATTCGCTCCACTTGCGCCGGTAGGCCCGGTTAAACCTTGCAAGCCAGTTGCTCCTGTAGAACCCGTAATGCCGTTCGCACCACTTGGCCCTGTAGGTCCTGTAGGCCCCGTGGAACCTGTAGCCCCTTTACTTCCACTTGTACCCGTTGCGCCTGTTATACCTGCAGTTCCTTGTATACCTTGTAAACCTGTGGGGCCAGTCGCTCCGGTAGCACCATTACTACCGCTAGGCCCTGTCGCACCTGTATTCCCTTGTATGCCCTGTAAACCGGTAGGCCCTGTTACTCCATTCGCTCCGCTTGCACCGGTAGGCCCGGTAACCCCTGTTAAACCTTGCAAGCCTGTTGCTCCTGTACTGCCGGTAATGCCATTTGCACCACTTGGCCCAGTAGGTCCTGTAATACCGGTAGAACCTGTAGCCCCCTTAGCACCACTTGTACCAGTGGCTCCCGTAGGGCCTGTTGTGCCTGGGTTACCTTGCAAACCTTGTAAGCCAGTGGCTCCGGTAGCGCCTGTGGGGCCCGTAGCTCCACCACCTGCGCCTGTTGCCCCGGTAGGGCCGGTTACTCCTGCTTGACCAGTTGCGCCAGTATTTCCCTGTGTTCCCTGTAAACCGCTTGGTCCTGTGGCTCCGGTAGCACCATTACTACCGCTAGATCCTGTAGCACCTGTATTTCCTTGTATGCCTTGTAAGCCAGTTGATCCTGTGGCGCCGGTTGGGCCGGTAATGCCATTTGCACCACTTGGTCCGGTAGGTCCTGTAACACCGGTAGAACCCATTACCCCGGTTGGGCCTGTTACTCCTGCTTGACCGGTTGCTCCTGTATTTCCCTGTAAACCGCTTGGTCCCGGAGGACCGGTAATGCCATTTGCACCACTCGGTCCTGTAGGTCCTGTAACACCGGTAGAACCTGTAGCACCTTTAGCACCACTTGTACCGGTGGCTCCCGTAGGGCCTGTAGTGCCTGCGTTGCCTTGCAAACCCTGTAAGCCAGTGGCTCCGGTCGCGCCTGTGGGGCCGGTTGCTCCACCCCCAATACCTGTTGGGCCCGTTGGTCCTGTAGGACCCGTAGCTCCGCCACCTGCGCCTGTTGCCCCGGTAGGGCCGGTTACTCCTGTTTGACCGGTTGCTCCCGTATTTCCCTGTAAACCGTTAGGTCCCGTAGGACCGGTAACGCCATTTGCACCGCTTGCGCCCGTATTTCCTTGGGCGCCTGTAACTCCTGCATTACCCTGTAAACCCGTTGGGCCTGTGGCACCGGTAGGCCCTGTTGGGCCCGCTCCATTCCCCGCAGTCTCAGCATATAAGGCATAAGGCACGCTAAGTAATTGTGTGGTACCCATGTTGGTGTAAGAAGTTCCACCGGCCATATCTATTTCTACCTGCAGAAACTTATCTCCCTGCCCCCAATTAATAGCTGCAAAACTGCCCTGAACAATGTTGCCGCCGCCAATTACCACTGTAAAAATTCCAAAGCTATTGGTGGTATCCTTCTGGGTTTCCTGGTATAGTATAGGTCCGCTTACCCCGTTATCCCTGATAGTAAAGCGCAATCCAACGGATTGGTTCGGCACTATACCCCCTGCATTATTGCGTGCTACAGCCTGGTAGTTCATACGTTGCGGTACTTGGGAGTAGGAAGCTGTAAACAGGCACAGCAGTGCAATTACAATATTAACAGTTTTCATATCAGGGAATTTTAATATAAAAGTAAGTTATTCCTTAATTTCAGAAGTTAATTTTACTTCTACTACTTAGGCAAGGTAAAATAAAAAGTAGCCCCCTCATTAACCTTTGCCTCGGCCCAAATGGTGCCGCCATGTTTGGCTATTATGCGGTGCACGGTTGCCAGGCCAACACCGCTGCCCTCAAACTCACTGGTAGTATGCAGCCGGTGAAACACGCTGAATAACTTAGTGGCATACTGCATATCAAAGCCCGCGCCGTTATCCTTTACATAGTAAATGCGTCCTTCGGGCCCGTTAAGCGTTCCCACTTCAACAACCGGTTTTTCTTTATTGGCAGAATACTTAAACGCATTGGATATAAGGTTTTGCCATACCATACGCAGCATGCCACCGTCACCCGAAGCGGTAGCCAAATTGTTTAAACGGAATTCCGCCTTGCAATGCGGGTTACCGGCCTTAACCTCTGCTACTACCGAATGCACAAGGTCATCCATATTTACATCCTGCTTATCAAGTTCCGATTGACCAAGTTTTGAAAACTGCAAAATCTCCTGGATAAGTGTATCCATCTGCCCTGCAATTTTCACCATCTCTTTTAAAAGACGGCTGCCATCATCATCCAGTTTTTGCCCATAGTCCTGCAACACTATTTTCGAAAAACCGCTTAAAGCGCGCAGCGGTGCCTTAAGGTCATGAGTAACGGTATAACTAAAAGTCTCCAGTTCAGAGTTTAGCAGGGTTAACTCAGCCGTACGGTCTTTCACTTTTTCTTCCAGCGAGGCATTCAACTCTAATATCCGCTGTTCGGCTTCCACGCGTTCAGTTACATCGTTAGCCAAAACCAGCCGCGCTTTGCGGTCCTCAAACTGTATGTGGCACACGCTTACCTCTGAAAAAATTACTGTGCCGTCTTTTTTTAAATGCTTCCAAATGCCTGTAGTGCGTGGTGCATCATCTGCCGGCCGGCTTAACTCTTTAAATCTTTCATATTCCTCCTCCGGTCTAATTTGCAGGGCATTCATACTCAAAAATTCTTCCCGGCTGTAGCCATAGTGGTTCACTGCGGCCTTGTTAACTGCTAAAAATTGAAGCGAGTCAGAATCAAGCACCCACATGGGCAGCGGATTAAGCTCAAACATGCTGCGGTACTTCTGCTCGCTATGCACCAGTTCCACCTCCGCCCTTTTCTGCCCGCTTACATCGCGTATAAAAATGGTCAACCCTTCGGGCGAGGGATAAATGTGGTTTTCCTGCCAAAGGTTTAAGGGTTCAAAATAATCAAGGTTGTAAACGTATCTCTGCTCAGTAAAGGCCTGGTTAAAGGCCCGGTAGGTTTGCGAGCCTATAGCCCCAGGAAACTCATGCCACACATTCTTCCCGATAAGCGATTCAGGGTCGCGCCCCGTAATCTCCTTAATCTTCTTGTTGGCATATACATACCTAAAGTTGCTGTCTAAAACAATAAGCCCGTCAGAAATCCGGTCGAAGATGTACTTCGATTCGGTATCAACGCTCTGCAGATTTTGACTTAGGCGCTTGCCTTTAATTATGCTGTATATCAGTGCCCCAAACAAAGTTATTACAATACCCGCTAAGGCGGCTACGGCATGTTCTGCTGTTATGCTTCCGGGTATTGAAAAAAGCATGCATTAAATATAACCGAATAAAGGAATGAAAGTTCATGATTTAAAGACTAAAAGGGACACATACAGTCTTATCATCCCCTCTATAATTCCAAAAGTCCTTCAGGCAGGCTTAGCACTATTTGCTTCTTTCGCTTGTTCAGTTCTACTATAAAATCGTCCACCAGCGGTATCATTACTTCGCGGCTGTTATGCTTTACTGTTGCCAACACCTGGGCAGGAGTCTCCATTATTTCCGCAATGGCACCAATTTCAACTCCTTCTTCAGTTACAGCCACATAACCTATTAGAAAATCAAAGCCTTCTGCATCCTTTTCAAAAAAGGTTTTAATGTCCTTTTCGGAGAGGTATAACTCGTGCCCTGTCCAAACCCGGGCTTGCTCAGGGGTGTTTATCTCCTCCAGTTTAAGCAAGCCTTCATTAAAGCCGGTAAACTCTACGCTTTGCACAAAATAGGGCAGATAGCTGCCTTTCTGTAACAGCATAAAATGCTTGGGGAACTTCTTATTGCTTTTCAAATTACGGCTTAACATAAAACGAAAAGCCCCAGCAAGTTTGTGGGGCTTTAGTAGTTTACCGACCGGTGTATAGGTCTGAACCATGTATGTTTTATTTAGCTTTCAGCTGGTGTTTCAGCAGCGTTTTCAGCGCCACCTTCTGCTGCAGTTTCAGTTGCGTTAGCAGATTCTTCAGCCTGAGATGCAGCTAAAGCAGCAGCACGTTTAGCATCGCGGTCAGCCGCTTTTTTCTGCTCCTGTTCTAACAGTTTTGCAGTGCGCTCTGCCTTGTCTTTGTGGTTCTTCTTCTGGTGGTCAAGCACTTTGTTTTTGTGCTCGTCTAACCACTGCTGGTATTTTGTTTCAGCTTGTTCAGCGGTAAATGCGCCTTTGCGCACACCGCGTAACAGGTGCTTTTTGTAAAGCACGCCCTTATACTTAAGTATTGCTTTTACGGTGTTAGTAATGCCGGCGCCCTTTTCCAACCAGTCAACTGCCTTATCCACGTCAATATGGATAGTTGCAGGCTTGGTTAGTGGGTTGTAGTCGCCAATTCTTTCAATGTAACGGCCATCGCGTGCTGCGCGGCTGTCAGTTGCTACAATATGGTAAAAAGGACGTTTGCCTCTACCATGACGTTGAAGTCTTATTTTTACTGCCATGTCTTAAAATTAATTTAAGGTTTGGATGAATTAATACCCCGCTTTTAAAACGGGAGCGCAAATATAGCCTTTTCCCTTGTTTTTCAAAACCTAAGCTCAACAAATACATTCATTTAGCCCCTGCCCAATACTTAACAGGGTTTTATGTCTATATGTTATTGACCTGCACACCTTTGCAGGTTCTCCAAGCCGGTTTTCAATTCCTGCTCCAAAGGGTAGCCAAAACCTATGCGCATATAGCTCCTTCCCTGCTCAAACCAATGCCCGGGCCCTACTATAGTTCCGTACTTTGTAAACAGCCGCTCATAAAAGCTTTCGTCTACCCATATCCCTTCTTTAAACCTTGGGAAGCAAACCACCCCGGCTTCAGGTTCCACCCACTCCAAAAAGTTTTGGCCGGCAAACCACTGCTTCAGGTAACTGAAGTTAATGCGTATGTGGGCGTGGTGCTTCAGCATCCATTTCGTTTTATGCGCTATAAGTCCGTAGGCAATTTCCTCATCCACTACCGAATTACACAGGCATATCTGCTCCTTGGCAGCCAAAAAATCGTGCATCAGCGTTTTATCGCGGCAAATAAGCCAGCCTATACGTATGCCCGGCGCCCCATAGGCCTTTGATACCGACGATACCGAAATTACTTTATCCGATAACTCAGCTACATAAGGCTGCAATTCTGTTTGAAAGTTCAAATCGCGGTAAGTTTCGTCTACCAGCAGGCGACAATTCTTTTCTTCTGCCAATGCAATTAATGCCTGCATGGTTTGCGGGCTGTACAACCTGCCGGTTGGGTTGTGCGGATTGGTTATGCTTATAAGCCGCGTGTTTGGCTGCATAGCCGTGCGTACCGCCTGCACATCAATTTCAAAACGGTCCTCAAATTTAAGGTCAACAATGCTCATAGGGCAGGCCATGGCACGGGGCGTTTCAAGATTGGTGCCGTAGTTTGGCCGTATAACCACCAAATGGTCCTGCGGGCCAAGTAAAGTGGTGGCCACTATAAAAAGTGCAGGGGCCGCACCGCTTGTCACCAGCACATCATCCGCTGTTAAAACCCGGCTATTCTCTTTTATCACTTCCCGCAGCTTGCCAATGCCCTTATGTTCACCATAAAACAAAACCAGCTTGCTAAGGTCCACATCCACCTCGCTCAACGCAATATCGCGCACTGAACTCTCCGCCAGGTTAAAGCTTATATTACCATAGCCCATCTCTTCGGGCGATTCTATTTCAATGGGCATGCGCCTGTACTGCATCTTTAAATTTTGGCAGAAATATAAGCTTTCCAGCATTTCGTTATTCTTGCCTGGCAATGGCAACTGTTTATTGGATTGATTCTTTACCGAACAAAGCGCGCCTTGGCACCATGCCCCGGCCATATGGTGGTGCTATGCTTAAAGAAGAAATAGAATCAGTAAAAACAGCCGGTGCTGATGCGGTTGTATGCCTGCTTGAAGAGAAGGAGATTGAAAAGCTGCTATTGCAAGAGGAGGAAGCGCTGCTTAAAGCCTTAGGCATTACCTACATCCATTTCCCAATTGCCGACTTTCAGTTACCTCAGCCGGAAGAAGCCCTTAATGCGTTGGTAGACCAACTAAAAACGCTCTTAGAAAAAGGCAAGTCGGTAGCCATTCACTGTCACGGTGGTATTGGCAGGTCTACATTAATAGCAGGTTCTGTTTTAATTTCTATGGGGCTTACCCCACTACAGGCATTAGAATTAATAACTAAAGCCCGGGGGGTAAAAGTGCCGGATACCGAGGAGCAAAAACAATGGCTTTTAAACAGAGATAAAAAGCACTAAGGCACAAACAATACCTCGTACTCGTAGGTAAGCGTTTTCTTTTCATTAGCGCCTAGCTTCACATCCCACTTTAACTCAGTATAAGGGTTAATGGAGGTGGAATATGTTTTCTTGGTAGCCTTGCCTTCATCGCTTTGGGCAGTTACAACACCATCCACCATTTTACTTACAGCCACAGTAACTTCCTTCTGCTGAAAATTCTGAATGGTAACCGTGCCTTTTATTGAAATACGGCTGTACGTTGTTTTGCCTATGCGTTTGGCATTATCAATGCGCGTCTTTTCCTCCTCATTGTTTTTCATCACAATGTCAATAGCCTTCGAAAGGCGGATGGTAGTATTAGCGCCTACCGGTGTATACTTTAGCTGGTCCTGTGCTACAAACTGCTCTTTTTCATTAACCACCATTACTGCAGCAGTGGTTAACGGCACATTCGATGTATTCTTTACTTCTAAGGAGTGAAACACATCAAAGGTCTTCTCCTCATCGGGCACAAAACGGTTGCTGTCAAAATTGGTAAAGTCATAAATAGTGCCTTCATACTTGTCCTTGTATTCAACATTACCCGCAAAAATCGGGAAGCTGCCCTTGCTTTGATTAGGTATGCTCACTTTACCCAGCTTATAAATATACTGGTCATCGTTTTTCTCCCCTTCAGTGCTGTAACTGTTTTCAAAATAATCGGCTCCATCAAGGCTTTCGTTAGCAGCAAAGGTGGTCATAGCATTGCTTTGCATATAAACCTTACTCAAGCCGCTTCTGTCGTTATTGTCATACCCTGCTACAGTAATATAATCATAGGTCATAGGGTCAGGCTTATTGCTGTAACTCATTTGCGGTGAGCCTACCACCAGTTCCACCTCTGCATCGCGTATATCTTCGGTATAATTTTCAACGGTAGCCTTCATCTCTAATCTTGCTGCTTTATCATCCTTTAAGCGCAGGTAGTACGATGGTATCCAGTTTAACTCGCCTGTCATGTAAATTTCCTGCAGGGCAATGTTGTCCGCTGCTTTATCGGGGCGCAACAGCATTACGCGCTTTATACTATCCGCCATGTACATTGGCGTAGGGTCTTCCTTAAAATCAGCCTGGTAAATTTTATCTACGTGCATTACAAAGGTCTTTCCTGCATCTGTAGTAAAGCGCAGCATACCGGTGTATAAATCATAATCTACCACCTTACCCGTGACGCTCTTATCAATACCTTCAGTAGGCGAATAATAAATAGTTACCGGCTTACCTGCATTACCTGCCAGGTACTGCCACACGCTTTGGCTTTTAGCAGGCTTCTTAATGGTATCATTTCTAAAAATCACACTCTTTATACTGTTATCCTTTCCGCTGCCAATAAAGTACGAACCAAACATGGTGTGCTGCGGTATAGGCAACTTAACCAGTCCTGCAGTGGTAGGCGCATTCCCCTCCTTTACAATCATGGCCGTGCTGTTTTTAAAAATGGTTACCTTTTTAGTAGGCAGTGTAGTTTGGGCCATAACGCAAACCGAGGTAAGCGTTAAACAACTTAACAGTAGCTTTTTCATTATATATGTTTTTGCAGCGCGGTTGAGGCCGCACCCTTATAGGTTTAATAAACCATTAAAAGAATTCAATACCAAACAGCATACCGGCAATTGTTGCTGAAAGATAAGAAGCCAGTGTACCGCAAATTAAGGCTTTAAAACCAAGCTTGGCTAAATCCTTTCTTCTATCAGGGGCCAACTCACCAATGCCGCCAACCTGAATGGCTATTGAACTAAAGTTAGCAAAACCACAGCAGGCAAAGCTGGCAATAAGGGCAGCCTTTTCCGAAATCTTTCCATCGCCAATCATTTTCGAAAGACCATCATAGGCAACAAACTCGTTAATTACCATTTTGGTTCCTAATAATGAACCCACCGTATGCGTTTCGCCTGAAGGCACACCCATGGCCCATGCAAAAATGGAGAACACTGCCCCGAAAATAGAGTTAAGCGAAAGGTCGGCCAGGTTAATGCCGATAAAGTCAAGATGCATACCCAAACCGCTTAGGCGTAAGCCCAGCCAATGCAGCACCCAGTTTACCAATGCTATTAAGGCAATAAAGCCTATAAGCATGGCTATTACGTTTAAGGATACTTTCAAGCCATCACTGGCACCATGTGATATGGCATCAAGCAGGTTAGCATGGGTCTTTTTAATTTCAAGCTTAACCACACCTTTGGTAGCGCTCTCTTCCGTTTCAGGCCAAACTATTTTTGAAATTACCAATGCCGCCGGCGCCGCCATAATACTGGCCGCTAAAAGATAGGATGCCTTAATGCCAAAAGAGATATACACCGCCATAACGCCGCCTGCAATGCAGGCCATACTACCGCTCATACTGGCCAGCAGTTCGCTCATGGTCATACTGCTTATGTAAGGCTTAATCATTATCTGCGCTTCAACCTGGCCCACAAAAGTAGAGGCCACATTGCTAAGCGCTTCAGCGCCTGATACCCGCATTAAAAAATGCACCAACCTTGCAAGCGCCGATACCACAATTTGCATTAGGCCTATGTGGTAAGCTATGTTTACCAGCACCGCCACAAAAATTATGGTAGGCATTATTTTAAACATAAACAGGAAACTGAAATTGCCCAGCACAGGCTTTAGTAACTCAGGATGTACCAGGCCACCGAATACAAATTCGCCGCCTTTATCGGCCATACCAAGCAATGAGGTAATTTTAGCGCCAAGCCAGCCAAACAGTTTTTGACCTACAGGCACTTTAAGTATAAATACGGCTAAACAAATTTGCAGTAACAGACCGCTTATTACAAGGCGGTAGTTTATGGCCTTACGATTGTTTGAAAGCAGGAACGCAATACCAAGTATAAGGGCAAAGCCAAACAGGCCGGTAAATCTCTCCATTCAGGTTGAAGTTAGGCCCCAAACATAGCAAAAACCATTAACCAACCTTAAAAGGATGTTACCTCAGTTTTAGGTTATAGTAAAGCAGCCCTTTATGGCTTAATTAAAATGGGCGAACCGGTTTTAACCGCAGCATATAGTTCATCTATTTCTTCATTGCTAACCGAAATGCAGCCATCGGTCCAATCATAGGTTACGGGCCCACCGTTATAACTATTGGGTAAGCCATGCAATTTAATATCCCCTCCCGGCGATTTTCCCATAGCCCGCGCTTCCTGTCGGTCTGCGTCATTCGGATACGATATGCCCAAATTCTTATGATAGGAACTGTTGGGGTTGCGATCGTTAATGAAGTAAAGGCCTTCAGGCGTTTTGCCATCGCCCTGGCATTGCTTATCCCCTACCGGGCTTGAGCCTAAACATACCCTGTAAATCTTAAGCAGTTTACCTTGGTTAAATACATAAAGCAGGCGCTCACTTTTAAATACTACTAAGGAATCAACCTCCTTTACCTCCACCTTGCTGAAGCTATCCAGCAAAGCCTTTCGCGTGCTGTCCGAGTTGGCTACCCTGTTCTTTAAGGCAGGTGTGTTGCCGCAACTGCTGCTGATAAGGGCAGTTACAAAACAGAAAATAACAGCAACAGTTTTCAGGCTCATAATTTCACAATGAATATAAATCGCCTATATACAAGCAAATCATAAAATTACACAAATGGCCCGGCGGCTATATTCAATTCAACGGACAGGCGAAAACATAAAAACGCATATATTGCTGCAGATATTTCGTCAATGGAAAACCAAATTCTTGACCAACCCACAGCTACAGGAAAGGTATATTCCTTAACACAGGTTTACCTGGCAACACTTTTTGCCGGGCCAATTACAGGCGGCTATCTCATTGCTGCAAATTTTAAAACACTCGGTTTGCCGCAGCACATATGGAAACCTTACCTGCTTGCTTTTCTGATGCTGGCGTTCATAATCGTATCTATGTTCATTCCGGCTCTTGATGCCATTCCGCCGATAGTATACGTTATTGCCTATACCTTTGGCTTATCGCGTATGGCGCAAACCATGCAGGATGATAAAATTGATGAGTTTATGGCTGCCGGTGGAGAAACTTATAACAGCTGGCGTGTTGTAGTGGTAGGCCTTATTGGTATAGCGCTTTCGGTGGTTCTTATAGTAGGGGTTACTTTGCTGGCAGATTTGTAACTGGAAGTTAATAGAGTCGATTAGCTGCCAATTTATAAGCTAAATCAACAAGATTATCATAATGCAAAATATTGACACCCATTGACTTTAAGTATTTTCTTCTGATACTATAAGTTTTCTCTTTAAAATCTTTTCTTTTCCCGGCTACAACCACAAAATGAATTCTGCTTTTATCGAACTCAAAAAACTCATTCGGTAAGATTGATGTTGCGCCTAAAAACTTTTCAAACATCAATTTTAGATGAGAAAAGTTGGATTCCAACCAAGATTCCCAATCACTTATTTGATTTAGTCCTTTCCTAAAGGCCGTCCCCAATGCACCATCCGATAGAGTTATTTGTCCAACGGGACTTTCCATTTCAACAAACACAAAATGATATCCATCTGAATTCTTACCAATCAATAAATAGTCCACAACATGATTCGGCGGCAACTCAAATTCCTTGAAAAGAAACGCCCTATGATGACCGAAAGGATATAGGTTAAGAATAGCCCCTATTATATAATAAGACCTTTCTGTTCTTATATGATTTAAAATTTCTCGTTCACTTGTCGCATCATTTAATACTGATTTAAATTTATCAATACCCACTTTTACCGTATCAGTATCTCTTAAAAAACTTGGGTTCAGGAAATTATTAGGGAATAGCTGTTGGTAATGATAAGCTGCTACAGGAAGATTTAAATGATATTGAGCGGCATCATGTAGATTATAACTTCCATCGCTGTCTTTTGCTTTCTCAAACAACAATTCAGCCTGATCCCATAAGTTTTTTTCCTTTTCACTTAATATTCTATAGTCCCTATCGTATAGCATAGAAGAATATAAAAATAACAATAAGAGCTAATGCTTAAAAAGGAAGGGATTGGACTAACTGCCTTTCTTCCGCTTATTCAGTTCATCGCGTATACGCGCTGCGCCTTCGTAATCTTCGTTATCAATTGCCTGCTGTAAGGCCGTTTGCAATTCCGTCAAACTCATTTTAGGGTAATCAGCAGGGCCGGCCGGTGTAGTAAGTTCAGCTATTTCCTTTTCTTCCTGTGCACTTACGGCACCGCTCTCTTCGTTAGGGTCGGCTTCAACTCCTGCTTCCGCCAATATACTCTCCTCTACGTAAATAGGGCAATCAAAACGCACAGCTAAAGCCAAAGCATCTGAAGTGCGGCTGTCAATTTCAAAATACTCCTCTCCCCTTTTACAAACCAGGTTGGCGTAAAACACGCCATCTAAAAGCTTAGAGATGTAGATATACTCCAGGTTAATTTCAAAGGTATCGCACAGGGTTTTCATCAAATCGTGCGTAAGCGGACGGCTGGGCTTCATATTATCCAACGCTACAGCAATGGCCTGAGCTTCAAAACCGCCTATAACTATAGGCAGGCGGCGCGTACCGCCTATTTCGCCAAGCACAACAGCAAACGAATGCGACTGCGTTACACTGTGTGATAAAGCGATTATTTCCAGCTCAATTTTTTTCATTTGCTCACTCAAGATAACAGAACCTTTGCGAAAAGTAATAGGATTCTCTGAAAATTAAAACCAACTGAATTTCACTGCTTTCCTTCCTGTTTTACGTAAGGAAAGGTCTTTTAAAAGCAAAACCGCCTTCGTCAAGCGGTTTTGCAAAATATTTATGCCACACTAATTAGTGCGCTGCTTTAAACTTCTTGTATTCATCAATCAACTTAGGCATAACTTCAAATGCATCGCCTACAATACCGTAGTCAGCTGCTTTAAAGAAAGGTGCTTCCGGATCAATGTTTATTACAACAATAACCTTTGAACCGTTTACGCCCGCAAGGTGTTGTATTGCGCCTGATATACCTACAGCAATGTATAAGTTAGGGCGTATAGTTAAACCGGTTTGACCTACGTGCTCGTGGTGAGGACGCCAGTCCACATCAGCTACCGCACGAGAGCAGGCAGTTGCCGCGCCAAGTTCCTTAGCCAGGTTCTCAACCATCCACCAGTTTTCAGGGCCTTTTAAACCACGGCCGCCTGATACTACCAGCTCAGCTTCAGTTAAAGGTATTTCACCTACAATCTTATCTACACCTTTTACGGTTACGGCAAAATCAGCAGTGGCCGGGGCAAAAGCCTCAACCGCAGCAGTGCCGGTACCACGTACAGGTGATAATGAGTTAGGGTTAACAGCAATTACTTTCTTTTCAGTAGCTACTGCATAGTGGGCAGTGGCCTTACCTGAAAATACGTTCTTCACTACAGTGGCAGTATTGCCATCTACTGTTGGCAATGCTACAGCACCGGGAACATAACCTGCCTTTAAACGCACTGAAAGGCGTGGGGCAAGCACTTTACCGTTATGATTAAATGAAAGCACCACATAGTTAGCGCCTGTAGCGTTAACTGCTTCGGCTACAGCCTGTGCATATGCTTTTGAATCGAATGTATTGAAACGCGCATCGTTAGCGTGCATTACCTTTTTTACACCTACCTGGCCTAAAGTAGCTAACTCATCAGCAGTGGCTGTGCCTAACACAACGGCTACTGAATCAGTGCCTAAAGCCTCGGCAGTTTTTGAGCCGTAGTAAGCAGCTTCAACTGAAGCCTTCTTTATTTTGCCATCGGCAACTTCTACAAAAGTTAATACTGACATATTCTTGATTTGAGATTTTTCTTTAAAAACTTGAATTAGATAACCTTGGCTTCTTCGTGTAACAAACGAACCAGTTCTGCTACGTTGTCCTTATCAACCATCTTAACCTGCTTAGCCTTTTCAGGTAATGCAAATGAGGCAATAGTGGTCAACTTATCGGTAGCAACAGGGGCAACCACAGCCAAAGGCTTGGTGCGCGCACCCATAATACCCTTCATATTAGGTATGCGGGCTTCGGCAAGTTCCTTCTGGGCACAAACTACCAAAGGCAACTTTACCTCTACGGTTTCAGTTCCGCCTTCTATTTCGCGCTTCATAGTAGCAACACCGCCTTCTACATCCAGTTTCTGCACCAATGCAACACAAGGCAGGTCTAACAGTTCGGCTATCATACCACCCACCTGGAAAGAGTTAAAGTCAATGGTTTCTTTACCTGTAATTATCAAATCGTAATTCTCGCTCTTGGCGTGGTTAGCAATTTGTGAGGCTACAAAGTAAGCGTCTGTAGCATCTGCATCAATACGCACCGCCTTATCAGCGCCAATAGCCAATGCCTTGCGGATGATTTGCTCGGCATCTGCACCGCCTACGTGTATCACTACAACTTCTCCGCCTTGCTTTTCCTTCAGTTCGCAGGCACGCACCAGGGCATACCATTCGTCAGTAGGGTTCATAATAAATGTAACACCCTCAGGACTAAAGCGGGTATTATTGTCAACAAAAGCGATTTTTGAAGTGGTATCAGGCACTTTCGCTATAGGAACAAGAATCTTCATTGTTATACTTTTTAAAATTGCGCTGCGAATATATGTAGTACGGCTAATTATCAAAAGATAATTTAGCTCATACATTTAGATGTGGAAAAACCCCGCAAAATGGAGACCCTAAGGCTGCAGAAATTAAAGGAAATGGAGGTTCAAAAACCCGATGACGCCTTTCTGAAATACGCTATTGCACAAGAGTATATAGCCCTTGGCAACCGGCAGGAGGCGTTGAAAAGTTACCTGCTTTTGACCGAACATTTTGCCGATTACCTGCCCACCTATTACCAATTGGGTAAGTTATATGAGGAAAACGAGGAAACCGAAAAGGCCCTTAAAGCCTATGAAAAGGGGATTGAGATAGCCCGCCAGCAGAATAATCAGAAAACGCTGCAGGAGCTTAAAGCAGCTATTGCTATGCTGTAACTTCTGTAAACTTTGTCACCTTTGTTACAGCAATGCAAAACCTGTTTCTAAATAAGTTCATTCAGTTTAATAAAAAGCAAAGACTTGCCTCCGCCAAAAAGCAGACGCTGTTGGCCGTTAGTGGTGGTATGGACTCGATAGTAATGTGCCATTTATTCGCGCAGGCAGGCTATCCTTTCGCCATTGCCCACTGCAACTTTAAACTACGCGGTAATGAAAGCGATGGCGATGAACAATTTGTAAAAGATTTAGGGGCAGTACTTAAGGTAGAAGTATTAACCAAAAGCTTCGATACCGAGGTCTACGCACAAAATCGTAAAATCTCCATTCAGCTTGCCGCGCGGGAGTTGCGGTACGAATGGTTTGAAGCTTTACGTAAAGAAATGAAGTTTAACCTGGTGGCTACCGCGCACCATTTAAATGATAACCTTGAAACAGTGCTATACAACCTGGTTAAAGGTACCGGCATTCGTGGTTTAAGAGGCATACCCTTACGGCAGGGCAATATTATACGGCCCATGCTTTTTGCTACACGTCAGGAAGTTGAAGAGTTTTTGACGGAACACAAACTGACTTACCGCCAGGATAGCTCTAACGAGGAAGACAAATACAGCCGCAATAAAATCCGGCACAACGTAATTCCTGCGCTAAAAGAAATCAACCCGGGCCTTGAACATACGCTGGGCAATAAAATTCAGTTATTCGGCGAGTTGGAAGAAATGTATGAGCGCGAAATCAAAAAGCAGGAGAAGCAATTATTTCTGCCACGCAGGGGCGACTTCTATATACCTATCGCCAAACTGAAAAAGATAAAACACGCCGAAAGCGCGCTGTTTGAATTTCTGAAAACGTTTGACTTTACCGCAAGCCAGGTAACCGATATTTTACAAAGTGTTGACTCGGAAGCAGGTAAACAATTTGTTAGCGCCAAAGCGCGCATTATTAAAGACCGCCGCTTTTTCATTTTAACTCATGCCGCCAATACCGATGCTACAATAAACCTTATTGAGGAAACAGATTCGGAGCTGATTATCAATGGCAGCAAATTGCAACTATCCGTACAAGCTGCAAGCGATATAAAAATCACTTCATCAAAAGACATTGCCCTGCTCGATAAATCAAAACTGCACTACCCGCTTATTCTTCGCCATTGGAAACAAGGTGACTACTTCTACCCTTTTGGTATGAAGATGAAAAAGAAAAAGCTGAAAAAGTTTTTTGTTGATGAAAAGGTACCGCTACACGAAAAAGAAAACATTCGTGTACTTGAAAGCGATGGCAAAATTGTTTGGGTAGTTGGCCACCGTATAGACGAACGCTTCAAAATTACAGCTAACACCAAAGAAGTATACCGCATCAAAATCAGTTAAGCTTTTACAACCCTTATCCCGCTTAACTTTCAGCCTTTCTTTTATTATCCGAATCATTATATTTGGCACCCTACAAAACACGACACACGTTTAAACTACAACGAAATGCTATCACGTTTTACTGCTGTTGGTACTACCACGGATGACAAACAGGTAATCCTTGCCTACGAACTAAAAGAGGATGAATTTAAAGTTAACCTTTACGTTACACCTAAAAAGGCTTTATCTGCTGAAGATATTGCCAAACTGGACAAAGAATGGGTAGAGGGCGGAGAGTTTACCTTCCCTGAAGAAACTACTACCATTAACCCTAACCTGAATGCGGAAACTATTTTACCTGACGACCTTCGCTCAGAAGAAACCGGTAAAATACGTAGCAAGCAAAACGAATGGGCTTACCAGTTGCTTACAGCAAAACTGTGGGAAAGCTACCTGCATGAGTTAGAAGAACTGAAAAAGCGAGCTACTGAATTAACGCAGTACGACCGCCAGCTTTTTGATGAAGCAAAATCGTTTTGGGAAAGAGTATTAGAACACCGCAAAGGCCGCGATATAAGCCAGGAAGGCCTTGACAAAATAAAGGATGATGTAAATTCTATATTCGAAAAACTAAAAACTTTCCGTAAAACAGAAAGTGCCGAATTTGAATCTGCATCAGCTAAGCAACGCGATGAACTATTAGCCAAGCTTGATGAAATTGGTAAGCGTGCTGACGCAAATGCAAACTTTAAAGCGCTTATTGAAGAATTAAAAGCGTTGCAGCAGTCCAACCGCAAAAACCGTTACACTAAAGGCGACGAGAACGCTATTCGTAAAGCATTCGACAATGTGTTCCAACATGTAAACGACCAGCGCAACCACTTCTTTAGCGATAAAACGGCAAGCCGCATAAAAGGCTTAACCGAGGTTGTTCAAAAAATGGAATCATCCTTGAACCGCGATAAAAAAGACCTTGAATACCTTGAGAAGAAAACCAACAGCAGCAACATCAAATCGCTGGAGTTGCAGTTAATTAAGGTAAAGCAAAACATGCTGAACGAAGCAATTGCCAGCAAGGAAGAAAAGTTGAAAGATATACGCGCTACATTGGAGAAGCTGCAAAAGCAAAGCAGCAAAGCCAACAAAGCTGAACAAACAAAAGAGGATGGTGAAACGGAAGCTCCTAAAGAAGAAGCTCCTAAAGAAGAAGCTGCTGAAAACCACGAAGCGCATCAAAAATCAAATGGCATTTCTATAGGCCGTTCTGCTGAAACAGGCGATGCTACTGATGCACCAACCGAATAGACTTTAAACGGTTATTAACCGTTACAACAACATTATAAACTCCTTTTGGATAGTTACTCATATTCAAAAGGAGTTTTTGTTTGCCCGTAGTAAACTCCCTGTTGCAAACTTCTGTAACCAGCCTGCCCTGTAGGTCCATTACCGAAACTTTAACCTGAGCTGTCTTCTTCAATTCAAAACACACCTCGGTTTCTTTTGCTGCAGGGTTAGGGTAACAGTAAAAATCCAACACATCATCAGTTACCTCTTTGCCAAAGCCTGTGGTTTTGTTGGTGTAAACCTCAAATACGCGGCTGCTGGCAAAACTTAATGTAGGGTCAGTGGCATTTATGTTAAGGTCAGGGCTTTCAATACCACCGCATATATAACCTATACGGGTATGATTACCCAATTTGTTTACGTGCACAAAATTCCTGTATAAGGGCACATTGGCATCCATAAAGAAATACGCATTGGTACCCAATAATGCCGGCATTTTTATTCCTGCGTTTAACTCGTGGTAGTTTTCATCAACATCGCGGGCCACATCACTAATAGTACGCACAAAAGGTACCATTGAATCCGCAATTGTTGCGCCTAAAGAGTCCACATAATACATGCTCATACCGCCGAAGAAAACATCGTGGTTAATTTCATTAATGGAATCATACAAAGGGCAAAACGCGCTGTGATATTGGCTAAGCGTTTGGCTGAAATCATTGCGCACAATAAATGTGTCGGGGTAAATCTCAATTAAATTGAAGTAAGGCAGGTTAATCCCTTTTCTGAATACACCGGAATACGCCAGTAAGCCTTCACCCTTCCACGGGTTGCGGAATGGTATAAGATTATAGTCTCTCCTTCTGAAATTATTTGTGTCGCGTATTGCATTGTAATTGTATAAGGATAAGTTAACGCCGTCATCTGCAATCTGAAACTTCCTTATCTCATTGCTGTATATCTGCACATTAAATCCTGAAGTATCACTGCGGTCATAATAGCCATCAAAGCGATGGCCAAATACCAGGTAATAAGTAGAATCCAACTTCTGCAAATGCGCCCCGCAAATCGCCAGGTTGGTATCCACCATTTGCCTGAAACAACCGGCAATAGAATTACCGTTGATAACTGCATTACTTAACGCCTTAATATTTACCGCTGTTAAGGTTGGCCAGGTTATAAAGTTTTGAATTGAATCTTTCCAACCGTACCCCCCTACCATATACAGGGTGCTATCCTGCAGATAAAACTCCATGTTGCTGCTGGTAACTGCCTCACGTATATTATCGGGCAGCGCAAATACATCAGCACTCCACCGCTGATTTAATAAGGGGTCTACAATAAATACAGAATCATTTCTGCCACTTGTAGGAAAAGCAAAGGGTGGCTGAAAACCATGCAAACCATTCTTTCGGCCACCTATAAAAAACCATTTGCCGTTATACTCGCCAAACGCGCCACTATGCACTGCGGGTGGGGCAGTTAAGCTACTTGGCACCAACTCAAGACTAAATAAATCCTGCGCATAACTGCCCAGCGTAATAAAGCACAGCAGCAAAAGAATACTCCTCTTCATCTCTATTCTACAATTACCTTGTTACTCATATTCTTTCCATCCATTGTAGCAACTAAGCTATACATGCCTTTTGGCAGGTTGCGCACGTCTACATCAATAGTTAATGGCGAAGTATTCAGGTTCACTTTTTTACTCCAGCAAACCCTGCCCAGTGCATCATATAAATGCAGTTGAGCATCTCCTTTCTTTTCTGTTACAAAACTAACAGCAAACATTCCTTTGTTAGGGTTAGGGCTAATAGATAACCGAAGTGCTGAAGCCAAATCATTAACAGCCTCGCAAAAAGTAGCTTGAACAGTAATGGTATCAATAGAAACACAACCATCACTATTAGTATAAGTATATACTACGTCAAAGTCTCCGTCAACAGCGGAGTTAAACTTATTGTTGTTAACGTTAGGACCTGAGTAGATACCACCTAAAGGCATTACAGCACTGTCGAGGCTTAATGAATCCATGCAAAACCTAACAAATACCGGATGCGGATTCATAACCATTAATGCTGTTGTATCATTAAGCTGTACAACTACCTCTTCTAAAGAATTACAGCCATACTGGTTAGTGTAAGCATAGGAAATTGTATCAGCTCCTACACCTGCTGTGGTTGGGTCTAAGATACCATTGGTTACTCCTATACCTGTATAGGTTCCTCCTGTTGGTGAAAACAAATTTGCCAGACTAACGTTACCGCCATTAATACAGTGCCCAGTATTGCAATTACAAGGAACAAGCGCTGTAGGTTGATTCACGGTTACAAAAATAGAATCGCTAAAAGCGCTGCAACCGTTTTGCAATTGTATAGCCCTAACTTTATACCAGCCGCTTGAAGGCACTTCGTATTCATTACCGTTAATACCAACTATAGGCCCGTTGCTGTTATACCATTCATACGCCATGGTATCGCCTTTCAAAGCAATAAGCTTCTCGCCTGCGCACATCGTAACCGAATCGTCCATCGAGATAAATGCCACCGGTGTGCAATCAGTAGTTTCTGTCATTCGGTAAACGCGGCCGTTTTCGGCAGTAACATACAGTTCACCATGATTATCTTCTCCAAAGCTGGTGTATTGGTTATTCAATAAATCCTGAAGTGTATCAGGGTCAAAAGTGTTAGATCCTGTTCTCTTTATACTCCAGAACTGGCCACTGCAATAATCCGTAAATAAATACCGGCCCCATAACTTGCCGTACTGCACACCTCTGTAAATGTAGCCCCCGGTAACTGAACAATGCGGTGAGTGAGTGTACTCAAAAACAGGATCGGTTGCTCCGGTAACGGTGCAACTTACACTCGGGTTAGCATGAAAACCCTCGCGACAACGCCAGCCGTAATTATGGCCGCCCGTATCACCATAAGCCTGAAAATCTATTTCCTCATAATTATTTTGCCCAACATCGCCAATCCACAGGTCGCCTGTTATGCGGTCAAAACTGGTGCGCCAAGGGTTACGTACACCATAAGCCCAAATCTCTTCTTTGCTATTAGCCTGTCCCGCAAACGGGTTATCTGCCGGAATAGCATAAGTAGCCTGGTTCTGCACATCAAAGCGAAGGATTTTTGCCAGGTAAACATTGGTATTCTGTCCGTTTCCATTAGGGTCATTCTGGCTTCCACCATCACCCTGCGAATCGTAGAGATAACCATCTTTACCAAACTGCAGTGAAGCGCCATTATGGTTAGTATAAGGCTGTGTAAAGGTCAACAGTATAACCTCGCTGTTTGGATCAGCCTGGTTGCTATCAGTAGCCATAACACTAAAGCGCGAAATACGTGTTGAACCGGCACCGGTACCATTAATATAGTTTACATAGAAATAACCATCCTGCTTAAAGTTGGGGCTAAAGGCCAAACTTAAAAGCCCCTGCTCATTACCGCTGCTTAATACCCGGCTGGTAATATCTAAAAAAGGAGTGCTGTTTACTACACCGCTCTTACTCATTATTTGTATGCGGCCTACCTTCTCCACTACAAACAATCTGTCATCGCCGCAATGCTTTACATCTACCGGGCGGGTAAACCCCTGCCCTACTTGAACCAAATTTATTTGCGGAAGCTGTGCAGATAGGCAATAGCTCAAAAAGCTAAACAGAATAAAGGAAAGTTTTTTCATGTCAGGGTTTTAGAAACGGAAAGATATAAAAAAGTCCACCGTTCAATTAATTCCTACAACATCAAACCATAGAATCAAAAAAGCCCCGCCTATAGGGCAGGGCTTTGCAATTTCATTTCAACAGGCTTATTCGCTCTTAATAAAACGCTTACTCAGTAGTTTGTTATCGCTCTTAACAGTAACAAAGTACATTCCGGCGCTAAGGCCGCTTACATCTATAGTATTTTTGCCTTCTGCTAACGTTCCGGCACTAATTACGGTATTGCCTAATACATCAGTCACATGCACATCAGCCAATTCGGTTTCCGTATTTACATACAAAGTATTTAAGGCTGGGTTAGGGTAAATTTTAACGGCATTATCAAAGCCTGCTTCGCTAATACCATTTCCATCATTATCAATTATGGTTAAGGTATAAGCATTAATTACTACAATAGGTGCACCTGTAACGTTGGTAAGGTTAAAGTTTATTTGTTCGTTTATTTCATCAACGTTGTCATCAATAATAGTTACCCATGCATTAAGCGTATCAATACCGCCTGCTGCAATGTTAAAGGTGGTATCAGTCCAGGTAAAATCAGCACCTTGTGTGGCGCTGCCGGCTGCCAATGAAACCTGAGCGCTTATGGCGCCGTGGGCATTATTAATTACAATCTTAACAGGCACAGTTCCCGCATCTTCAACATAGCTAAAGCCTGCACCAAGAAAAGAAACCTGTACCTGGTCGGTATCGCGTATAGTAAGGCGATAGATGGAGTCAACACCTTTTTGAACATTAGCGCTTAACTGAAGGAAAGTAAGTGCAGCCACTTCATCGCCTTCTACTAAAACATCATCAAATACAGTTAAATAAACAGTGTCGCGCGTAATACCCGGGCCTATATTTTCAGGCACACTGGCAAAGGTAAAGTCAACCGGGTATGCGGCAGTACAATTCGGCTGGTCTCTATCTACAAAGAAGGTAACGTTACTGCCGGTAGGGTTATTTACTTCAATAATAGCGCTTACAACAGTGTTTGCTTCTATAATAGTATCAGTAACATCAATAAAACGAACAGTGGCTTTAATAACAGGCGCCGGTGTTCCGCAAGGGGCTGTGTTATGGAAACCAAGTGAATCAAACAAGTCAATGTGGTGTGCATCCCAGCTTGCTGAGGCATTGGTCCAGTTATTATCGCCTTCGTAATTGTAGTAATCGCGTATAAGCGTATAGTTAGTTGTTGTTCCCGTGTCAACAGCCCAGCCGTTAGTGCCCGGGTCAACTCCCGGTTGGCCTATTACATCAATAGTATCGTTAAGATGTAAAAGCGCAAGGGCATCATTACCATTAAAGTTCAAAAAGCCGGTAAGTGTGTCTGCTTTCAGTTTTAAAATAGAATCACTCTGGTTACCTGCCATTACATAAACATCTTTTGATGCCAGCGTACCGCTTAATTGAAACACCGCAGTAGTGGTTCCGCCGTTTAATGACTTAAATACTCTGTAATCGCTTAGGTTAACGGCGTTATTCGTAGGGTTATAAATTTCCAGCGCTTTATTGTTAGATGAACCCTCAACATATTCACTAAAGAACAGGTCTGAGCAATCGCCTGATGGCAATGCATCATTATTAAGTATGGTCAAAGCGAAAGTGGAATCACTTAAGGTAGCGCCATTGGTAGGGTTTTCCAATTTAAAATTAGCCACCTCGTCAAACTCATATACGTTATCATTAACAACTGCAACCGGCACAAATATGTCGCTGGCGTTGTTAGCAGGCCATGTAATGGTGGTATCGTTAAACAGAAAATCAACACCTGCGGTTGCCGTACTTCCGGCAGCAACTTTCTTTACAGTAACGCTGGTTGGGTTTGCACTTTGAGTAGTTAAGTGCACCACAATATTTATGGTTCCTATATTTTCGAACTGGCTTAAAGTAGGAGGATAAATGTATGCCTGCAGGGCATCATTATCAATTATAGTAAGCGTATTCATATCATTAGTGCCAATGGTGCCGCCATTGGTTACATTGGTAAGCATAAACTGCACCATTTCATTGCCTTCAACAATGGCATCATTGTTAATAGTAACCGTTAAGTTTTGCGTTGCCGATGAGTTAGCCGGGAAGGTTATAGTGGTTGGGGCGTAGGTAAAATCAACTCCGTTAGTAGCAGTAGATCCCATTATCATAACATCTACCGAGGTAGCATTGGAATTAGGGTTGGCAATATTTACAGCCAGGTTAATGGTAGCTGTTCCTTCATTTACTGAAGATGTGGTAGCGGCAAATTGCACACTTGGAACCGCAAAATCATTATCGTTAATAGTAAGCGTAAACAAGCTGTCAGTTCCTGCACTACCGCCATTGCTGGCATTGCGCAAGGCAAATACAATATTCTCTGTGCCTTCAGTTAAAGCATCATCCGTAATGGTAAGGTTAAACGGTAAGGAGTCTACACCAAAAGGGGCAAACGTTAAGGTTTGTGTGGTATAGTTGTTTACGTCCTGTGCATTTCCGGTTCCGCCTTTAAGTACAATACTTATAGTTTGCGAAACGGTGAACACATTGCTTGCTTTCACATAACCCGCCACTATTGTGCCTGCACTTTCGCTAACGGTTGCAGATGTTGGCACAAAGCGGTAAGAAGCTGATGGCGCACCACAAAAAAATTGGTTGGTATTTCCAGCATTGTACGTATTAGCCTGTGCACTTTGCCAGGTAAATTGCGCATAGGTTGTACCTACACCACCTAATTGTAAAGAGTTACCGAATAAGGTTGAAGAGTTTTCCGCAACATTTATATCTGTAGAAGTTAAGCCGTTAGCACGGCCGTTGGTTGCTGTAAAGCTGCCTTCATACGAAAGAAATTGCAACACAGTATCAGCATTATTAACGCCACAGCCTGTAGCCTGCGGGGCATATACTAACGCAATACCATCCGGCGCGCCGTTCTGAACTTCATCCTGGCCTAAACCTGTCCATACCATTCCGTAGTTACAGCTTAAGTTAGGTATTGTTCCGCTTAAGGTATCTGTATTATACAACTGTCCGTTAGCGCCGTTATATAACAGCACTTCAAAACAAGCAAGATTTGTGCCTGCGGGTCCGGCAATTTCGTAGCCCTCCAGTGAATCAGTGCCTGCATTATCATAATGAATCTCATTTATCCAAACGTTTGGTATAACCACCGGTGGTGTGGCAGCAGTTACTGTAATGGTACCTTTCATGCCCGAAGAGGCATGGTTAGAACAAACATAATAGTGCACCCCTACCGATAAACCTGTAACCAATTGCTGGTTAGCGCCAAAACCTACTGAAAACCCGCCGCCAAGCGGTGTAGTGCCGTTAGCATTATAAGTAGTCTGGCTAACTTCAACCGCATTGTGCGATGCCTGCAAGGTAAAGCTAACTGAATCGCCCTGCGTTATAGTAATATTGGCAGGCGAAAAGGTAAAGCCGGAATTAGTTACAGATGTAACAGTTGCAAAAGCGCCTGTTACACTAATTGCCAGCATTAGCAATAAGAATAGAGTTTTTTTCATGATACACTGAGTTTGGGATGCCAAATGTCGGAAATTAAAGTTAAACCGCCTTGTAGCAGCCTACGTAACTATAAACAAGCGTTTATAAAAACAAAATGGTACAGCCTTTGCAGGTTTCCTATTTTACGTATTATAGCATTGAATAAAGCAGGTGATGGATAGCGAAAACACACTCTGGAATTACGACTTTGAAAAAGAGAAGGATATAAAACCCGGCTCTCTTCTTCTTTCTGAGCCCTTTATGTTCGACGAAAACTTTCGCCGAACAGTGGTGTTGGTATGCGAACACACCGAACCAAACGGCACAGTAGGCATAATTGTAAATAAGCCTATTGACCTTCGCCTGCAGGAAGTAGTAGAGGATTTCCCTCAATTTAACGGTAAATTATTTTTAGGCGGACCTGTTGGTACAGATACACTGCAGTTCATCCATTCCCTTGGGGATAAAATAGAAGGCAGTATCAAGCTATCGGAAAAACTATACTGGGGCGGCAACTTTGATCAGTTAAAATCATTGATAGCTGAAGGGCAGGTAGCGCCTTACGAAGTGAATTTTTATCTCGGCTATTCAGGATGGTCGTCCGCGCAGTTGGAAACCGAATTGAAAGATAACTCCTGGATTATTGCGCAGGCAACGCCTAAACACATTTTCCATTCCGATTATTCTAAACTTTGGAAAATGGTGATGAAGGAAATGGGTGGCGTTTACAACACTATGGCCGGCTATCCCGAAAATCCAATGCTCAACTAATAAACCTCGCTAATGGGCTTTTACCCCGCATTACGAAAAACAGTTATTTCATTTTTACTGCTTTTCTCATCACAACTGTTTGCACAACAATTATCCGATTCAAGCAACATTACCTTATTAACGGTTTGGCCCGGCAATGAAATTTATTCTTATTTCGGGCATACAGGTATAAGAGTAACCGACTACAAACAGGGTTTCGATGTAGTGTTTAACTACGGTACTTTCGACTTTGAGCAACCCGGCTTTGTGGCCAATTTCCTTCGCGGTAAAATGCGCTACATGCTTTCCGTAGATGATTTCCCCATGTTTCGGGAGCAATACATTTATGAGAAACGCCGTGTTGAGGAGCAGCAATTGTTGCTTAATGAAGCAGACAAACAAGCCATTTTTCATTTTCTCGCCGTAAATGCCGCACCTGAAAATCGCGAGTATTACTATGATTTCTTTTGGGACAACTGCGCCACGCGTCCGCGCGATGTTTTCTTTAAAACTTTGGGCAACAGAATTAAGGTTGATTCCTCTGCCTTTAATGCCAACCAAACCATGCGGCAAACACTTAAGCCTTATGTACAAAAGGATCATTGGCTTGATTTCGGGTTCGATTTAATTTTAGGTATGCCCTGCGAAATAAAAGCAGGCGCCATGGCGCAAACCTACCTGCCCGATAAACTGGCGCTGATGTTTGACCATACAACCGTGGATGGTAAACCGCTTGTAACGGGCCGCAATGTTATTGTTAATATACCGCCCGATAACTCGCGCGATGAACATATTGCTCCGATAACCGTCACCTTCTTTATTTTATTAATCGGCATAACCCTTACCTTTATTGAACGCTTGAAGAACACCCACTTTTGGTGGTTTGATTTTATCGCCTTCTTTTTTGCCGGCTTTATGGGTACCTTCTTTTTATGCATGTGGTTGTTTACCTCCCACTACTCCGTTCCGGAAAACCTGAATATGCTTTGGCTGTTACCAACGCATCTCGTACTTTCTTTCTTTTTACTTAAAAAGCAGAAAAAAGACTGGTTGATTTATTATTTCGGGGCAACGTTCGTTCTTCTCCTTCTGCTGTTAATTGGCTGGAAGTGGAATCCCCAACCTTATAACCTTGCGGTACTGCCTTTAATTTTATTATTAGCCAACCGCGCACTGCGAATTATGTTGCGCATTAAACAATTGCAACATACCGCATGAAAGAGAACCACATTATAGTAAACAAAACAGCGCGCTTTTATACCCTGGGGAATATCAGCGATAAAACCCGTTACATCTGGCTGGTAGTACATGGTTTCGGACAATCGGCAGAAAGCTTTTTGAAGAATTTTGAAAGCCTTGCTAACGAACAACACTTTTTTATTGCCCCTGAAGCACTAAACCGCTTTTACCTTAAAGGTGCCGGTGGCGATGTAGGCGCTACCTGGATGACCAAGGCCGACCGCCTGAATGAGATAAAAGACTACATTAATTACCTTGATGATGTTTATGACTTGTTTGAGTTTGAAAAGCATGCTGATGCTAAAGTAATTGCGCTTGGTTTTTCGCAGGGTGCCAGCACCATCACCCGCTGGATGAATGCTACACAAAAGCACGTAGACCATCTGGTAGTATACGCCGGCGAAGTGGGGCCTGAACTAATTCCACTTGCGGCTAACTCCGGTTTAAAGCACAGTAAAAACCACTTAATATATGGCAATAAGGATGAATACTTCCCTGTTGAAATGATGCATAAAGCCATTGAACATTGGAAGGAATTGAACCTTAATGTAGTTGAATTTGAAGGCGGGCATGTTATAAAACCCGAATTACTTCAAAAGCTCCTCAGCAGTTTTTAGTTACGGCGGCAAATGCGCACAAACTCGCAGTTAACGCAGCGCTCTACATGTATAGTTTTAGTAAACGGCAGTTGCGGATTAACCAAATCGCCTAATACTTTCTTTAAGGTTTCTTCAAATTGCAGTATTACTTCCGGGCCTAAAGCATCGCTGCTTCCAATTTTTAAGGTATCAAATCCTTTGGCCGAATCTCTAAGCCAATAAATCCCTGAACGAATTTGCAGAGAGGTACTATCTGTGCTATTACCTTTCCAATACAGCCAGGCATAGCACAGCAATTGCATGGCCTTGGCAAACTTGGGGTCATCAGCAAGGCCCAGCATATCTTCCGTTTCAATTTTACTGCCTATTGCCGAACCTGTTTTATAATCCGCCACATGTATTACCTCTCCCACCCTTTCTACTCTATCTACCTTACCTTTAATCTTTAAATGAACGCCATTTACTTCTACGGTATGCGCCATCTCATTCTCCAGCATATCAATAAGCATGTTCATTCCACTATCTTCCAGTAGTGCAAGTGTTCTTTTCTCCTGCTTAAAAAACTCATCAATCAATTTGCCGCATACCCGGTATAAAAGATAATTCTTTCCTTTGCGCAAACTTTCATCATCAAAACGGCCTTTAAAAAACTCTCGCAGTAAATCATCAATGCGCTTTTTGTTTCGCGCAGCTTCCTCAACAAAAGCAATATCCAGTGCTTTGCCTTTTACATCTGCATAAATATTTTCCAGCACATGGTGCACGGCTGAACCCAATGTAGAAGCTTCCATGCTTTCCTCAATATCATCCTGCTCCCGCAATTTTGCTACGTACTTAAAATAATATTGTAGCGAGCAGTTGATGTACGTATTAATTGCTGAAGGAGAAATACCATAATCAGCCAGGTTATTCACCATGGGTTGTAACAACTCAGGCGTTTTCTCAATTCCAATCAAATCATCAGCAAGTGCCACAGGCGGGTCAACAGAATATACATACTCTTTTATATCCACGGCTGCGTTCTTCTCCTTCCATTCATGCTGCAGTTGCAATATAAACCGGCTCTTTTCTCCACCTCCTAATTCATCTGGCTCGGTATTATATAGCAGGTATACATTTTCGGCCCTTTGCATTAAGCGGTAAAACAGGTAAGCCGCTGTGGCATCGCGCTCAAGGTGCGTGCTCAAAAACTCCTTACGCATTTCATAAGGAATATAGGTGGGCTGCGTTTTGGATGCCGGGAAGATGCCCTCGTTCATGGAAAGGATAATCACATTCTTAAAATCAATAGCCCTGCTCTCCAATATACCCATTAGCTGCAGGCCCCTCACCGGCTCCCCTTCAAAGGGTACCACCTGCCAGCGGATGTGCTCTATAAGCAACTTCCGCATGGCCTGCACTGTTATTTGCTCGCCTCCTTTTACTGCTGCGCCAATTTTATCTCCTATTTCTTTAAAATAGGAAAGCCACTCCAGGTCTTCAGCAAATTCAGCCGCTTCGGGTTCTTCCTTCGCGGTAAATACAGATTTAAACTTTTCAATCAGCGCATTAACATTTGCCAAATACTCATCAACCACATTAGTATTCCAAAACAAAAGCCCGCTTAACTCTTCACCAAAGGCCTGAACCAATTCTTTGCGGCTTATTACCATGCGGTTGAAACGCTTCATGCGGCTTATAAAATCAGCAACCGGCTTTTTATCGGGCAACAGAAATTCAGTGTAAGCATGTTGCAGCATATCAAACACATCGCGGTGATAAAAACGCAGGTTATCGTTCTTACTAAAACGTTCCGCGTTTTCCTGTAAGCTGAAAACAATCTTCAGCAGTTCCGCAAAAGGTGTATTGTTTAATGGCAACCCCATGGAAACGTTCATGGCGCTGACATAAGGCGAAACAGCATTAATCAGCGGATTCAGCAACTTGTTATCCAATACAATTATTGCGGTATCTTTTTCTTCCTCGGGTGTCAGCTTCAACCTGTTAACCAAAATATCTGCCGCAACTTTTGTTTGGCCTACATTCTTAGCAACACCAATAATATTAACCTGCTTTGGTGCAGTATTTAATGCATGGCTCAACCACTCCTCTTTATTTACTCTATGCGTTCTTTCATATTTTCTGAAAGCAACTCCCGCTTCCTGAAAAGTATCATCCGCATAATAACTATCGTAGTCCCATAATACTTCAGCCCCTTCTAGGACCAGATGGTTGATAATTTTCTCTTCGCTTTTAGTAAGGTTTGAGAACCCGGCTATATAAATGTTCTTCGGCAGCTTGCTCAGTAAACTCAAATTCTCAGCCACTGCGCGATAAACCATTCCTAAATAGGCCTTATTATTTGCCTTAAGTTTCTCCCGTAGGGCCGTATACAGTTCTTTGAAAGTCTGCCAGAACTTTTGATAGCGTACAGAGTATTCCGACAATTCATCTTCACCCGGCACATATACCTTCATGCTCTGTAACTGCTCAAGGTAATTGAAAAAAGATTTCGCGTTCGCCAATTGCAAATCCACTTCATTAAAGTCTGAGAGCATTACCTCGCCCATGCCGAAAAATTCTTCAGCAGTCTCTTCTCCTCCTTTCTCCTTATATAAATCGTAAAGCGTAAGCAATTGCTCAAGCGGCTCTATAAGTTGTAACTTACTGTTGCCAATCAACCAATCTTCCAGCGTCTTTATCATTACGCTATCGATGCCTTCCGCATTATTCCGCTTTAATTCATCGCGGAAATAAGTGCATGCCCTCCGGGTGGGAAACAACACCAATACACCGCCCGCTGTTCCTTTACTGCTAACATGTTGGGCTACCTTGCTCAAAAACTTCGCGCTCATACCTTCTCCTCCTTTTTCCTAATGGCAATTTTAAGCGCCTGCTTAGCCTTTGGCGGTAAGTAGCCAGTGGTATAAACCTCTATTCCTTTTTTCGCAGCTTTTACTTCTTTCTTCGTTTCCGCATCTCCAAAAGTGTATTCCCTAAAACCTTCCCAAACACCTAAGGCCTTTAAATAAGTTATCCATAAAGCAGTTACTGAATTATTTTCCTTCGGCTCATTCTTCATTTCAGTGGAAAGAATGTACAGCATATCCTCAGCGCGCGTAGTAGCTACATATACCAGGTTAAGCATATCTAAAAAAGAACTGGCCGTTTCCTGTTCATACAGGTAGGCAAATTCAGTTTCCTCTACGTCTTTCGTTACAGAAAGTATGCCCAGGTGCAAACCGGGCAACCAGGGTTTATCAAAACGCACCCAAAAGTTTTTGCTGCTATTGCGCTTGGGCCAATCAGCATCTGCCATAATAACCACGGGGAATTGAAGCCCCTTACTTTTGTGAATGGTCATTAAACGAACGGCATCAAGCGTTTCGGGGTAAATAATGCTTTTGTTATACTTCACCTCTTCCCACCAACCCAAAAACTCGCGGATGTTACTGCGGTTATTTGCGCTAAAGGCCATTACTTCATCCATAAAATATTGCAGGAAAGGGTCGGCATCGCTTAAGCCGAAAAAGTGCATCAACTCATAAATAAGCTCATTAAGATGGTAGCTTAAAAAATTATAACTTCTGAAATCTTTATCGATTAATTGCGAAAGCTGCAATTCAAACTGTTCCTCTGCGGCTTTAAAATCAAACTGCTCAAACCGCAAAGGCGTTTTTCCCGATAACAGGTTGACGTAATAAACTATTTCAGCGCGGGCAATATGATTCTCTCTCTGGTCAAAGTAATTCAGCACCGCCAGTAACAACTTTACTTTAGGGGAACGGTCAATCAATAAGCTTTCCGATGAAATTACCGGCACGCCTTTACCAATTAACCACGATGCCAAAAGACTTCCATTTTTATTATTGCGCGTCAGTATAGCAATATCATTCAGTCCATATCCTCTGTTTCTTGCATCCGTAATAAGCTCCTCTACCCGCTTACAGCGCTCTTCATCCAATAAATCAGGGGTGCCAACATCCGGCAAAAAGGACAGGCTAACCAAACCACCATCCTCTTTCCGGCCCTGAAGTTGCTGCTGCCCTTCATAAATACTTTTATCTGCTAATTCGTTTAACTCACCCAGCACATTATATAAGCTGTTATTAAATTCCACAATGTGCTTGCGGCTTCTGAAGTTGTATTTAAGCGTCAGGCTCTCAGTGCCATAGTTATTTATCGCTATCTCCCGCTCTTTAAGGCGTTCATCACTTTCGCTTCCATAAATTTTAGGCAACACGGCAAACTGTTCCACTTTGCCATTTCTGAAACGGTATATGGCCTGCTTGCCATCGCCTACAACTAAACTCTCTTCCGTTTTAAACTGGCTGTTTTCTATTAACGGTACTAAGTTCTGCCATTGCAATACCGATGTATCCTGGTGTTCGTCTATCAATATATTATTAAACCACTCGCCAATGCGCTCATATATTATTGGCGCATCCTGCTCGCGCACTATGGCATGTATCTTCTGTTGAAATTCGCTGATGTGTAATATGTTGTTTTCCTTTTTGTATTCCTCCAACAGCTTTTGTATATCCGCTAAAAGAATAAAAGCATAAAAACGATTCAATAACAGTTGTGCCAAATGGTAATCAGCGCTTTGCCTCTCACAGTACGTTACAATATTTTGGTAATGTTGAACTAATTGCGGCGTTATGGAATCAATCCTGCTCAATTCATCGCTTGATATTTTACCGCCACCCCACTTACCTTCGTTTATCGTTTTCAGCACATAACTGTTCCCCAGCATGTCCGTAGGAAACACGCCCTCTGCATACTTTCTGAAGAAGCCAAATATGCCCCGCTCTGAGTGAAAAAAGCTTTTAGCATTAAGGCCCTGAGCCAATATTAAGTCGTAGGCCTTCTTACCTTCCTCGCACAACTTGCCTTCAAACGCCTTTACAAAAGCGTGCAGACTGCTTCTGACTTTCTTTATCTCATTTAAATCAAAGTGGCTTAGCTCTTCCAAATGAGGTATGGCATCTTCATTAAACAGCTCCTTTGCTAAGGCTATTAGCTGGTGTTCTACGTTCCAACTTTTGCCTTCTTCTATGTTCGATTCGGCAAATTCAACCACTGCATTGGTTACCTGGTCATCTTCATCATGCAAACGGTCCATCAATAACTCCACTACATCATTCAGCAGTTTATCGCGGTCCATTTCAATGCTAAAATTCATGGAAAGGTGCAGGTCATGCGCAAAGCTTCGCACTATACGGTGTACAAAACTATCTATAGTGCTTACGTTCAAATCGCCATAGTTGTGTAATATGGCTTTCAGTAATCCATCTGCATTTTCAACTACCTCCGCCTCGCTTAGTCCCGTTTCGGCACCCAACTCCTCAATCAGTTCTTTCGCTTTCTCATTTCTGCTTTTAATATTACCAAGCATTGAAACAATGCGCTCCTTCATTTCATTAGCAGCCTTGTTGGTAAAGGTAATGGCCAGTATATGCTTGAAGCTATCAGGCCGTTTAAGCGCTATGCGCAAAAACTCCTTTACCAGGGTATATGTTTTGCCGCTACCGGCTGAAGCTTTGTAAATGCGAAGCATAAGGTTTCAATCCTCCTCAAAAAAGAGAAAATTATTGCGGCGGCAAGCTAAAATTTATGAACGCAGCCTATTTGCGCAGTGTTAACGTTTATGCGCCCGTATCATTTCGCGTTTACCCGGTGGCCCGGGAAGTTTTTCAATACTAAAACCAGCCTCCTTCATCGCCTTTTGCACAACACTTTTCGAGCAGTAGGTTACTAACAATCCTCCCGGCTTCAGCGCTTTATACACTTTTGTAAAAACTTCAGCAGTCCACATCTCCGGCTGATGTTCCGGTGCAAAGGCATCAAAGTAAATCAGGTGGTATGTTTCAGAAGGCAGTTGATACTGCAATAAACTATCCTGAATTTTCTTAAAACTGAAATGAGGGGTTACAGGGTGCACTTCATTCCAACGAACCAAATGCAAACTATGGTAAGGGCCGTAACAATACTGGTAGCCTAGTATATCCGTATAGTTCAATTCTTTAATAGTTTCAATAGGTATAGGATAAAGCTCAATGGAAGTATAGTTTACCTTAAAGTTCTGCTTCTCTGCCTCCAGCATGGTTAACAGCGCATTCAAACCCGTACCAAAGCCTGTTTCAAAAATATAGACAGGATTTTCATTGCTGAATACCTCGCCGGAACGCAAAACGGCATTCAACCCCGCTTCAATAAAAACATGCTTTGACTCCTGTATAGCCCCATGGCGGCTATGGTATATTTCATTGAATTGTTCAGAATAAAGTGTGTGCGAGCCATCGGCCGTGGTAATTATTTGCACTTATGGAAATTTATGGCGAAAATAGGGGTAAGTTGTGTTAATTACAGTATGCAGAAAACAGACGCCCTTTTCCGCCTTATAAAAGGATTAAACAAGAACGAGAAAGGCTATTTCAAAAAGTTCTTTTCAAGCGGCAGTAAAGCCACTAACTACATGCTGTTGTTTGATGCTATTGATAAACAGCAGGAATATGATGAAGCCGCAATAATGCGTAAATTCCGTAAAGAGGCATTTGTAAAACAACTTTCTGTAACTAAAAACTATTTATTTGAGCAGATATTAAAGTCGCAAAGGGCTTATCACAATCAGGATATGCTGAACGCTCAATTAAACAACCGGTTAGAAAATGCAGAAGTGTTATTCACCCATGCACTATACGGCCAAAGCCTTGACGAACTGCAAAGCGCAACGGAAATGGCTTTGCAATACGATCAACCCTTAAAGCTGCTGGAGATAAAAGCGCGTGAACGTGCCCTACACCTGGAAATAGCCGCTAAAGATTGGGACCAGCAAATAGGGAAAAACGTAGAAGAGACAAGGGCCTTAATAGCGCAATACAGTTTTTACCTGGACCTCTTTTCCATTTATTACCGCTTGATGTATTTCTGGAGGCATGAACGCACCATTCGCACCCAGGAACAAAAGCAGGAGTTTGAAATGCTGATGCAAAGCCCTGTTTTAAAACAGCACAGTAAAAATTCATTTTACAATGAACAATTACAGCTTACCATACAAATGATTTACAACTTCATTAGCAATAATGATAAAGAGTCATTCAGCTACATGAAACAGATACTGGATATGTGGGACAAAAACCCGCATATGAAAAAAGTAGAACCGGTAAAATACATAAGCGCAGTAAACAACTACTTTAATAACTGCGCCAAGCTAGAACGAATTGACCTTATACGGGAATACCTTACGAAGTTTGATAACAGCATTATTGAAAAAAACGAAGCGGTAGAGGCTATTGTTTTTGAAACATTCAGCACCTACAAAACGCTGATACTTTTTGCCGAAAACCGCTTTGAAGAGGCAAGCAGCCTTCTTGAAGAAACACGTAAAGGCATTAAAAAATTTGAAGGCCGTATTAACCGTGTGAGGTTAATGTTACTTCGCTTTAACAGTTTAATCTTATACATGGTTCAGAATAAATTCAGTGAAGCTATTGATATGGCTAATGAAATTCTGGATGAAAAGGATGTAGACTTAAGGCGTGATATGCAGGCTGCCACGCGCATTATTTACCTTATGCTGCATTTTGAGTTAAACAATGCTGTTATGCTTGAGAACGCCATACGCAGCAGCAAGCGCTACCTGCAAACAAGAGATAAGTATTTTGAAACCGAAAAGATATTCTTCAGGCACTTTTTGCAGTTAAACCACAGCAGCGATAAACAGCAGCGGCAAAAAGTTTGCATGGAGTTACGAACTGAGCTAACCGCATTAATGGAAAACGATCCGTTGGAACGTAATTTCCTTCAAACCTTCAACATCTTTAATTGGTTGAATGCAAAAATTGAAGGGATATCATTACAGGAACTGTTGATTCAACAGTCAAAAGCAGAGCAAAGCCAGCTTGCTAAAAACAATTAACTGTCAATTACTTATAAGGCTAAAGCAAGCAACGAAGTTTAAATTCGCGGTCTATTTTTGATTGCGGGAAAAAGGGTTGTTGGGCACCTTTATGCCAATTAAAACCCAGTTCATGAAAAAATTAATTTTTCCTGTAGTGCTACTTGGCCTGTTTATAGCCGGTATCTCATCCTGCAAAAAAGACAAAACAATTAAGTCTAACGCTAAAGTTTTTAAGGTTGAACTTTTTAAGCAGAACCTCGATAGTCAGCTAAACGGTGTAGCTATAGGGTATGCGTTTGTAATTAACAAGGATGGGCAATTTGCTGACTCTGCTTCCGGTGGTATTGCCCGTGCTACAAGCCCCGCCGGTGGCAGCAACAGCACACCAATGAGCATTCATTCCACCATAAATATAGCAAGCGTTACAAAGGCCTTTACCGCCATGTGCGCTATTAAGTTGTTAGACCAAAACAACCTTACCATTGAGGATACCATTGGCCCCTGGCTGCCTTCCTATTGGAACAAAAACAGTGCTATAGCTAAGCTTACCTTTAAAGAGTTGCTACGGCATCGGTCAGGCATACAGGAAAGCAATACCAGTTGGGATTCATTAAAGGCCACAGCAGCCCAACCCTTAGATGACCCAACTAAGGGCTACCGTTACGCTAATGCAAATTTTGCGCTCTTCCGCGCCATGATTCCCAAATTGTACGACAAAAACACCTTTAACTCACAGGAAAATCTCCAAGTGCAGGGCACTATTACATCCAATTTTGAAACATGGATGTCCCTTAAATACATTGCCGTTATGCAGGAACTGGTGTTTACGCCTGCAGGAGTTTATAATGCCACCTGCAATTTAAATCCCAACAATACCAACTGCCAGGCCTTTAATGAACTGCCCGCAAACAGCCTTGTGCCTAAAGAAAACGGAGATTGGACGGAACTATGTGGTGGTGGCGGTTTTAACCTTACTACCTGGCAAATGGCTGCAGTAATGGCATTTCTTGCGCACAGCGATGCTATTTTAAACGGCACGCAAAAAACAAGGATGGATGATAACATGATGGGCTGGGATAATATTGACTCCCCCACATCAACCCAGGGAAAAATTTATGGTAAAGATGGAGCCTTGTATTGGGATAATGATGGAGACAAGACCATTGATGCAGGGGATAGCGGCCTGCAAACCTTGGTGCAGAAATATCCAAATGGCGTAGAACTGATACTTACAATAAACTCTGTTGGCAGCGGCTGGCGAAACCCGGCTAACATGGCGCTGGGGGCTTACGAAGCCGCCTGGGTTAGCGAATAGATAGTGCTAAAAAGAAAGAGGGCCTTATTGGCCCTCTTTCTTTTTATTATGGATAGAACTTCTCTCCTTTTGCAGCAACATCGCGCAAAATTTGCGCAGGCTTAAAGCGCGCACCGTATTTAGCAGCAAGGTCTTCCATTATGGCCAACACCTTAGGTGCACCGTGGTAGTCAATATACCGGAAAGGTCCGCCGGTAAACGGAGGAAAACCTAAACCGAAAATTGCTCCCACATCTCCATCAGTAGGGCTTTCTAAGATACCTTCCTGTAAACAATAAAGCGCCTCATTTAGCATCATCATGCCCATGCGGTGTTGTATGGTTTCGGTAGCAAACTCTTTGCGGGCCGGGCTGCCGAAGTACTTATACAACTCCTCGTTTATGCCTTGCTTCTTTCCTTTTTCATCGTACTTGTAAAAGCCTTTCTTGTTCTTTTTACCGTAGTAGCCATCCTTAAACATTTTAAGTATAGCATCATTGCTTCGGGCGCCTTCGCGCTTCTTTGCCATTTCAGCAAACTCACCCGTCATAATATGCGCGCCAACATCAATACCCACTTCATCCTGCAGTGTAACGGGCCCAACCGGGAAGCCCCACTTCTTCATGGCCCTGTCTATTAAGCCCGCTTCACAACCTTCTTCTATTAACAGAAAGCATTCATTCATGTACGGCGCTAAAATACGTGTAGTATAAAAGCCGGGGCCATCATTCACTACAATCACCGTTTTACCCTGGCGTATTCCTATCTCAAAACAACTGGCAGTAACCCAATCAGCCGTTTTAGGTGTTTTAACAATTTCCAGCAAAGGCATTTTAGGCACGGGACTGAAGTAATGCATGCCTATAATATTTTCCGGTCTGCTTGCCTTTTCAGCAACATGCGAAATAGGTAAGGCGGAAGTATTAGATGCAAATATGGTATCGGGCTTAGTAGCCGCTTCACATTCTGCAACTACACGTTGCTTCAGTTTTATCTCTTCAAACACCGCTTCAATAATCACATCTACCTTATCAAAACCCTGGTAATCTAACCTGCCTTCCACTTTGTTCATTATCTCTTCAGCCTCAGGCTGCGTCATGCTCTTGCGCTTCACCTTTTTATAAAGGTCTTGCCAAATGGTTTGCTTAGCACTGGCAAGGGTTTCTTCTTTTATATCTTTTAATATAACCCTTATGTCGTCAAGGGCGCTCACCTCAGCAATACCGGCGCCCATAAAACCTGCGCCAACCATACCCAGCACCTTTGTTTCCTTTATCTGCGCTTTACCTTCGTATGGGTTCTTCTTCTTCTCCGTCATGTTAAAGAAGATATTAATCAACTGTCGGCTTTCGTTCGTCAGTATCAATTCTTCAAACTTCACGGCTTCTGCATCAAGGCCCTTTTCCATGCCCTGCTCCATTCCAATCTCTACACACTCCAGTATTCGCAAAGGCGCAGGGTAATTGCCCATGGTTTGTTTCAGCACCATTTCCTTCGCCTTTTTATATACAATGCCACGGGTAAAAGAATTACTCTCCAAAACCTTCTCAACAAAGGTTCTCTTATCTTCTCTTTGTAGTGGTTTATCTATAAGCTGTTTGGCAAAAGCTATTGCGCCGTTTAACAGGCTTTCCTTCGTAGTCACCTTATCCGCCAAGCCAATACTTTTTGCTTTGCCTGCATAAATCTTTTTGCCGGTCAGCAGCATGTCCAGTGCTTTTTGAATGCCTATTAAACGCGGTAAGCGTTGCGTTCCTCCACCACCCGGTAACAAGCCAAGCATAACTTCAGGTAAAGCAAAGTGGGTACTGCGGTCATCGCTTACAATACGGCCATGGCAGGCAAGGGCAATTTCAGTTCCCGCACCAAGGCAGGCGCCATGTATTGCTGCAATTACGGGTTTACGCGAAGCCGCAAGCCTATTTAACGATTGATGGCCTTTACGCGTAAAGTCAATAAAGTCGCCTTTCTTTTTTACCTGTTGAAACATCTCAATATCCGCACCGGCAATCCAGTCTTTCTTTTTTGAGATAATAACAGCAGCCTTAATACTGTTATCATTTTCCAAATCCTGAAACAGCAAGTCAATTTCATCGGCAAACTCGCGCGATACCTTATTTATCTTATCATCCTGTTGGTCTAACCAAACAACGGCTATTTCTCCTTGTTTTTCAATACTGGCCACCTTACCCATGTTTCTTTGTTTTGCGCGAATATAGGAAGGCTTTATCAACCTTAGGCCGTATGACTAAACCACATAGATATATAGAAGCATAGAAATGATTATACCCGCTTTAGATCAAGTTTTACCGGTTTCATTTCATTATCGGTTCTATTTATCAACTGCCTATGTGGTAAAACAGCTACAACACGCAATTGGTAAAAATGATTTATAAACCCTATAACCTTTTTTCAGCCTTTGCCGTTAAATTAAGCATGAACAGCGCAACACAATCCTGAGTGTTGCTGGGAGCAAAGGAACCTGAAGAACTTTTCCCGACTATTTTATAATGTGAAAATGAAATTTGTATGGCTACAGATGAGGCAGAAGTGTATTACTATGAGAAAGGAAAACAGGATTATAACATTGGATTTTATGACCAGCCGTTTCCAAGCCCAATGGCGTTAGAGTTAGATGAATTTGAAATGCGTTGCAACAAAGCTTATAAAAAAGGCTATTGCGATGGAATGGATGAATTAAAAACTAAACTGGTACGTATACGATAACCATTATTTAAAAGATATTTTTTGTGCTGATTCCTCCCGTCACAACTTCCTTAATGAAAGGAAGATAAACCCCGCCACTAAACGGCGGGGTTTTATTTTACACTTTGATGTTACCTGTTCTTCGGTTAATGTAAGCAATCAAAAAGTGGGCGAACAGTTTAAATGTTCCCGTTTGCTTTGGAGCTATTTCGCGAATGTGGGCTATAATTTCATCAGCGCCTTTATTGTCAGCGCTTTTAGCCCAAATACGGGCCAGCGAAATAGCATCGGCCAATACAGCATCCCACATATCAGAGGCTTTATTGTAACGAAGCGCCGACCGTGCCAGGTTGTCTATCAACTCATAATCCTGTCGTTCCAGGTGAAAATAGATTTGCATGCACTTGGCTATAGCTAAAATTTCGGGTCGTATCTCTTTCTCCGATTCGTTGGTAAGCAGGCTTAAAAAGGGAAATGCCTCATCATTTTTTCCGTACTTCATAAGGCCAATGGCACAAAGCAGCAGTATCTGGCTTCGCACATCGGGCCTTACAATTTGTTTAAACGTCTCAAGGTCTGCTACGCTTTTATTGGCCAGGCGTTGCATACCGGCAAGGGTTCCTTGTACTATTTCAAAGGTAATGCCGGTAATGTTATAATAAACCGCTTGCGCCATACCGGGGAATGGCCCCTTCACCTCTACACTCTCCAGCCGTTTCAATTCTCTTTTGTAATCATCAAACTCGTTTACATCCGAAGCTGATAGGAGATAATAATAGATTACCGTCATCCACTTTACGCGGTTAGTGGTAAAAAAAGTGGCATGCTCCTTAGCGAATTGAAGAAACTGCTTGTTTATAGCAAAGGAGTTGCGCGAATCAAACAAGAGGTTGTAATGATTCTGCAGAATAATGTAATAGAGATACTTCGCCTTTACGGACAAAGCCATATCAGGCGATTTAAAAAGTTCATCTCCGGTAATACGTACCAACTCTTTATCAATAAGGCTTTCTTTACTGTTCCAGCCCTTTTTAACCAGCAGCAGCTTCTGTAACGAATAGAAATGATAATAGCGGTTGTAGTTCGCCATCTTCATTCTATACTCATTTTCTTCCTCCAGTAGTTTTTCCAGGGTTACGCCATCCCTATCGTCGTAGCGTAAATCAAAAATCATGGTCCGTTGAAAATTGACTATATCCAACAGCAAAAGGTAGTCTTCAAATTCAATGGCCGTTTGCTTTAGCTGCCTCAATTCCTTTTTACACAGTTCGTACACCTTGCGGGTGTAAAGCAGTTTTAACGAAAGCAGTTTTTGCAGGTTAGCAAATTCTATACTCGATGCCTCACCCATTGCCTGCAGGCACCGCAAAATAACATCCACCAACTTGCTTTTGTAGGAGGCCAGGTTCTTTTGAATGGTTTTATCATTCAGTTTCTTCAGCAGCAACTTCTCGTCGTAGGTATCCATGCCTTCAAGCAGGTCATACAACTTCATGTTTACTGACTCATGCCCTTCGGCAAAAGCATTAAAGTATATTTTAAAAAAGCGCTTCTCCGCCTTGGTCATACTTTTTATCAGCATGAAAAGCGGATCTGCTTTAACCACAGGTTTTGCCATAGCCGCAAGATACTAAGCCCCATTTCAATTCCACAACAGCTTATTAAATGGCATTCGCTACTACAAACAGTTTCATTGCTACAGCCGATTTTGAAATTGCAGAAAATCAAAAAAAATGGTTTCCCGCCGCCTTGGCAGCCATGCACTTTTGCTACATGAAAAAACCGGGAAGAAAAAAAGGACCTGTAAAAAGGACCAGCAATATATCCCTGGGTTACGGCATAGCTCCCGATGAAATTTTTCTGGTTGACCCCTTAAACGGCCTAACCAGCATAACCGAAGAAAAGCTACGGATACACAAAACGACAACCACTTATAAGAACAAAAACAAATAACATGCAAATCAGAACTACCCTTTTCCTGTTGCTCCTTCTGATTTTGACGGGAACAACTTTTGCGCAAGCGCCACAGCAGTTCAATTACCAGGCTGTTGCACGCAATAACAGCAATGCGCTATTACAAAACCAAAACATTAACCTGCGCTTTACCATACACGATGGTTCAGCTTCGGGCACTATTGTTTACCAGGAAACCAAAGCTTTAACCACCAATCAGTTTGGGTTGTTTACACATGGCGTAGGCTCCGGCACAATTACGCAGGGCACTTTTGCCTCTATTAACTGGGGCGGTGGTGCCAAATATTTAGAGGTGGAAATGGATGCCGCCGGGGGAACCAACTTTGTTTCCATGGGCAATGCGCAATTACTAAGTGTGCCTTATGCATTATATGCTGAAAACTCTTCATCACCCGGTATAACGGGTGCTACAGGCCCCACGGGTCCGGCAGGTACGGGGGGAGCAACCGGTGCCACCGGGCCTCAGGGTGCTGTAGGCGCTACCGGGCCAACTGGCGCTCAAGGTTCAGGCGGCGGGGCAACCGGCCCAACAGGGCCAACCGGTGCTACGGGTGCAAGCGGCGCTAAAGGAAATACCGGTGCCACAGGTGCAACCGGCCCCACCGGCTTACAGGGCATACAAGGTATAACCGGTGCCACAGGGGCGCAAGGCATACAAGGTCCACAAGGCGCACAGGGCAACCAGGGTATACAGGGCCAACAAGGTATTGCCGGCCCTACGGGTACTACAGGTGCCAATGGAAACACCGGCCCAACGGGGCCAACAGGCGCAACAGGGTTTGGGGCAACCGGCCCCACCGGCCCGCAAGGCTCAGGTGGTGGTGCCACAGGCGCTACAGGCCCCACTGGCCCTACCGGCGCTACAGGTAGTGGCGGCGGAGCAACAGGCCCCACAGGCCCTACCGGTGCTAATGGTGTCACCGGTGCACAGGGCATACAAGGTGCAACCGGGCCAACAGGTGCACAAGGCGCACAGGGTTCGCAAGGTATTGCAGGGCCAACTGGCCCCCAGGGCATACAAGGTATACAAGGCCCGCAGGGTAACCAGGGCGTTGCCGGTGCGCAAGGTATTACCGGACCAACAGGCCCTACAGGGGCACAAGGGGTTCAGGGGCCTTCGGGTAACACCGGTGTTACAGGGCCGCAAGGCAATACAGGAAGTAACGGTACTACAGGTGCACAGGGCGTAACGGGGCCCACCGGCCCTACAGGTGCGCAGGGCTTACAAGGGAATGCAGGTCCTACAGGTGCAACGGGTGCTACAGGAGCCGGAGGAGGTGCAACGGGACCAACAGGGCCAACCGGTGCAACAGGCCAAAAAGGAGTTACAGGTAATACGGGTGCTACCGGGGCTACAGGTGCAGGTGCAACAGGACCTACGGGGCCAACAGGCGCACAAGGTAATGCCGGGGTGGCCGGCCCTACGGGTGCCACAGGTGCTACAGGCACCGTAAGCACATTAGCAGGTGATGTAACCGGCGCACCAGGTGCCAACACCGTAGTAAAAATTCAGAACAGAAACGTAGCAAGTACTACACCCATAAACGGTCAGGCATTGGCATGGAACAACACATTGAGCCAATGGGAACCGCAAACAATTTCGGGCGGTGGAGGTGGCGGCTGGGCGCTTACAGGCAATGCAGGGACAAGTGAAACCGCTAACTTTATTGGCACTACTGATGCACGTGATGTAATTGTAAAAAGACAAAACGTTGAAGCGCTACGCGTAGATAGTGGCGGAACCCTAATTGCTACAGGCGATAGTTTAACCGGTGTAGCCCCGTCAGGTGCCGGCGCACGTATGATGTGGGTGCCGGGCCGCAGGGCCTTCCGTTTTGGTTATACACCAACGGGCTATTGGGACCATTACAATTGCGGCATGTATTCCTTTGGCGGTGGCAATTGGGTGCAGGCCTACGGTCGCTCGTCATTTGCATTTGGCGATACATTAACCGTAAATGGAGGGTACAGCATTGCTTTTGGCCGTCAAAACAGTTCCAATCTTGACTATTCTTTTACTTCGGGCTATAATAACATAAATGATGGAAGTTATTCATTTGTACACGGGTACTCCAACAACATCGGTTTGCAATCCGATAACTCAGTAGTAATAGGTCATGGTAATACCATTTCTGCAAGCATCGTTAACTCCACTATTATAGGTTATGCTTCAAGCACTGCCGCCAATGCGGCCGTAGTAATCGGTTATGGATCTCATGCCAATGGCGCAGGCAGTATGATTATAGGCGGAAACAGCACCACTAACAACGCATCTTCTTTTAGTATTGGTGAATCTAATGTGGTTAGCAATGATTATTCGTACGCCATAGGCCGCAACAACAAGATTAACAGCGGCGGTATAGGTATTAGCTTAGGAACAGGTAACATTATAAGCGGTACAGGAACCGCAGTTGGCGCAGCGGATACTATCTACGCCGGTGGAGGTTATACAATCGGCTCATCAAACTCAGCAGATGGCGGATATGTATTTGGCGGTTCAAGCCGTACTACTTCTTCTTTAGCTATGGCGCTTGGTTACCGGGCCTATGCCACAGGCGCTTCATCGATTGCCATTTACGGTACAGCTACAGGTAGCGATGCAGTAGCAATTAAATCAACTACAGCAAGTGGCGCAAAATCTATGGCCTTGCGCAACGGTATTGCCACCGGCGATAGTTCAATTGCAATTGGTGCCGCGCGTAGTTCTGCGGCAGGCGGTATTGCCTTAGGGCCAACAATTTCTAACAGCTACTTATGTACTACTGTTGGCCGCTGGAACGATACTACAGGTTCTCCTTCGTCAAACACATGGGTGGATACTGACCCGATTTTTGTGGTTGGCAATGGCACTTCCGCAAGCAGTTCAAGGTATAATGCACTAACGGTAACAAAGGGCGGATATACCGGCCTTAGCACCAAAACACCGGGAAGCACCCTTGAAGTTGATGGCGCAGTAACATTAACTCCGGACACCAATCTTAGCGCTTCAGGGGTAGTACCAATTGGCGACCGTAGCTATCTTAAATTGATTTGCAATCAAATACCTTCCTCCAATTCCATTACCCTTGGCGATGGACAAAAGGCCGGGCAAATATTGGTGCTGCAGGTAATTGGCAACGGTGCAGCAAATGGCGTTAGAATGAACGATAATACAGCCAACAATCTAAAGCTAAGCGCCACTTTCGATATGACCACTAATGATACTGCTACTCTTATTTGGGATGGTTCAGATTGGGTAGAATTATACCATTCTGACAATTAAATTTTTCTTGTGCTATAGTTACAAACAACAGTCCGGATGGGGGTCCGGGCTGTTGTTATTTTAGGCTAACCTCAAGCAGTTTTACCTGCCGGCTTACATCTTCAAAGTCCACCAGTTTTTCTTCAGTAAACATTACCTTACCATCAGCCCGCGGAAACACCTGTTCCATACTGGTGAAAAAATCATCGGAAGTATGAACTACCTTTTGCGTACTTGCCGCACTGCCATCTGCCGGTAAACGCGTACACATAAGGTTAGTGCCATGTTCTTCATCTGCTTCCCAATTATCATTGTAGAACAGGTAAACATCGCCCTTCACCGCATAGGCCCGTGCGGAAAAAGAATAGCCCACAGTAGAACTAAGCTGCTTTTTAGCTATAAAGTTTGAGCCCTTTAGTGCCATACCGCCATCAAAACGATAAGCTATCAGGTAATGACGTTCGCAAACAGCTACAGTATCCTTAGGGTCTTTCTTACTATCTTTTTGATGTTCGGCCAATACCATAAAACCTCCGCCTTCCAACGGTAATATTTGTTGTATAGCCAGAAAAGGAAATCCCTTATCCTTCTTCCCTACTCCAAAATCTGCCGCCTGCGCCAACATGGCCGGGTCGGCACAAACATCGCGTGAGCCACCACCGCTTAAACTACCATTGAATTTCTTCAAGAGTATACCGCTTATAGCATTGCTCTTTTCATTATCGGTATAAGGAAAGGCCACCACGGTTTCGTTAGTTGAAAGTGTGGACAGCGTAGGGTCTTTTAAATAATGGCCGCTTGCCGGCGACTCTATCGTTTCCGCCTTTGGAGTATTGCCGGCATTATCAATACCGAACACGTAAAACTTTGCCACCTTCTTATCTTTTGAACTGCTGTTAAGGGTAACCACATCTGTGCGCACCTTAGCTACTACAACCGATTCGCCATTGTTGTGCACGCTTATTCCCTGAAACTGCAAAAATTCCTTTGTGTCTTTAAAGTTGAAAATTTTGGAATACACCTGCCCCGCCTTATCATCAAACAGAATTACTTTATAAAACTGCTGGCGGTAATAACACTTAATCAAAATAGCGGCTTTGCTACGGTCCTGGCTGTAGGCAATATCCATACCTGCGGCTGAAAAATGTTCATCCAACTCATCATAAATTAATTGCGGGCCGCCTACACCTTCTAAGGTTCCAGGGTCAAAATCCTGCCGGTAAATCTGCGACATGGGGCTGTGCCCCTCACGGCCATCCAGCATAAACTTTACATCTTCTCTTTTTTCGCACTTGCCGTAAAACAGAGAGATTTTGCCACCGATAAATGCAGCGCGCAGGTAAACCGTTTTTTCACCAAACGAGTTAAAGGTAATTGATGTTTTAGCGCTGGGGAAGCCCGGCGTATACTTCATAATTTTATACTCCGGCGGCTTGTTCATGTTGCCGGGCTTATCAAAGCCTATTACGTACCAAAAGCCTTTGTAATCACCCAGCACTTCAACTGAAGGCTGCTCAATTATTGAACTGGTTTTAATGGTAAGGCCCCAACTGAATGCAGGGGCAAAAAGGATAGTAAATAAAGCAAGCAGGGAAACTTGTTTCATTTGATTGTTTTGGCGTAAATAAAATTACCGCACAATTGCGGCTCTTCCATTTTATATACGGTTAAATAAGCTACATAGTTTTTACAGTTGTAGTGTGTTATAAACACTATGGCTTGTATCCTACCAAAAACTTACATAAAAGATAATTCAATCTATTCGTCCACCCACTGTCCTCCTCTATCGGGGCATGTTACGGGGTTTATACGTGCCACATGGCGCTGCTCCCACTGCACCGTAAAGTCGCTGAAACGGGCATCAGGCTTGTAATAGTCAGTAGAGGTTATTTGCGCCCCGCTGTTAAAAGCGGCATTGCGCATATTGCAGTTATTGCTGCGGCATTGGCGGGTTTCTTCATCGCTGCGGGTACGCACTATATAGCCCTGCTTCACCGTTTCGGTTATACGTGCGCTATCCAATAAAGCATCATCTATCATTACAAATGCACAATCTGCTTTTCCGGGATGGCTATAGGTAAACACTGCACGGTTCTGTAGGTTTTCATGGTCTTGCAGGTATTCCTTCTTGGCGTCGCCAATCATAATAAATACCACCTGCCCGCGGCAAGCATCCAGGGCGGGCCATCCATTGTGCACCACCATATCATTTAGGCTGGCGTAACTACCTCTTACCTTATCGGGCGTAAGCACGCCATTCAAATCATTACCAAATACAGCCTTAATTTCTGAGTCAATGGAATCGCAGGCAGCGGCATCAAAAGGCGCTACGCGCTTAAATCCCAACACCCGTAGTATCTTACTGTAATCTCCGGGGCCTTTGGTTTTAGGTTCCAGGTTTATAAAAATAGGCAAGTGTTTGGGGTGGGCGTCGCTCCATTGTTTAACAGCCACCAACGATTCCTTAAAGGTGTAATAGTTGGTTTGGTAGTCCACGTCCTTTATATGTAAAACTTTAAAGCCGGGCTTCTTTAACTCCTCTACGCCAGATTTTTGATGAACGCCATGCACAAAAGCATTTATGCGGCGCTTATAATACAAGCCCCCTTTAGGGTCATTGTAAATATCAATCTCAAGGCCGCGAATATTATACCCTGCAAATTGCGAATCGAAAGGTAAATGCCCGTAATCAATACCACGCGGGTCCAGTTCCTTACCAAGGTGTTTGCTTTGCTTAAGTAAAAACTTCATTACCCGTTCGTCCGGCAGTTTCTTGTAACTGTTGTGGCTGCCAATAATCTGAATCTGGTTAAGCTTAAGGCCATCTGTTCCCTGTGCCACTGAGTATAGTCCAAGGCTCAGTATGCAACAAATTATCAATAGAGTCCGCATAGCGCAAATAAACCATTTTATAGCCGTAACAGCAGTTAAATGATGGCAATAAGGTGCTGAAATAAAGTTAATATGCAGCCCGAAAAGCAATGCGCTTTATGAAATCAACTGCTTACCTCCTTCTGCTGCTCTTCATTTCCTTTTCAGCCTGCAAAAAGGAAAGCCTTATTGCGCCTGATGCCTGCCTGCACACCACAACCGCTTGGCAAAGTGACACGATTACAGTGAATGAGCTTATACACTTTACGTATTGCGGTAAGCTGTCATCTGCCCAAGCCAACTTTCAATACAACTTTGGCGATGGCACCTTCTCCGATTCATTAACTGTTGAACACAGCTATAACCTTCCGGGTACTTATACGATAGTATTAACCGTAAGTGTAGAAAATAGAACTTCGGTTGATTCTGTAAAAATTACGGTAATGCCCTTAGCCACTAATCAAAGCTATGCAGGCAATTACCATGCAGTACAAACCTGTTATGGTGATTCTGTGGTGCAATCCAGCTTCAACAGCATAGCTACAGCTGTTGGGTTAACTGACGTTTCTATTCAAAATTTTAGCGATAGTGCTACAACCGTTACGCTTAACACCAGTGGTAATCATATTGCCATCCCATTGCAGTCTTTTTCAGTTAAAAGCATAGCAGGCTATGGCAGCCTGCGGCCCGATTATAGCCAGCTTAACCTTACTTACTATTTGCTACTGAATACCGATACCGTAGGCGTTTGCTACCAACTGCTTAAAAAGCAATAGCAACTTAAGCGGCCATATCGCTTTCGTGCTCTTTTACATCAGTGGCTTCCACCCAATCCTGTTCTGCAGTTGGTGGGCCAAGCTGTAAGGGCTTGCCAAGGTAGTCAACCCGTTTGGCAGGGTAAATATGTGCTTCTATTAAATAAGCCACTAAAGAAACTCTATCCAGTGAAGGATGAATAAAGGGCCGCAGTTTCTCAGCATGGTACTGCGGTAGTAAACTCCAGTGTAGGTTAGGTTTCATATGGTGTGCGCCATGAAAACCATTATTAAACAACAACCAGTTTAAAAAAGGACTGCTAAAGTTGCGGCTGTGGTTGTACGGGTGCTCTTCATCGCAACCATCATGCTGAAAATAGTTTGTACCTACAATACCCCATGCAGCATATTGGTGCGGTATAAGTACAAACAGTATAGCGCACTTCCAGTTTATTATTATCAATACTACTTTACTGCCTATTACTAAAGCCATTTCCAATAAATACTGTCTGAACCACTCCGGCCTTTCCTTACGCATTTTTGCAGCAAAGCGCAACTCCCCTTTCAAAATATCGCCGCTCATTAAAAAGAAAAAGAACAGCTGATTGAAGAAATTAATGCGGAAACGCGCCTTACTGGTACGTATAGCATCTTTAGGTGTTTGTGTATGTTTATGGTGGCTGAAGTTATGGCCCGGCACATAGGCGCTGGTAGAGTGCCCGTAGCAAAAGCCTAATACAATCTGAAACACTTTATTCATCCACCGCCTTTTGAAAATGGGAACGTGGATGGTGTTATGCACAATAACAGCGCATATAAAACTCATAAGGCAGTTAATTACTACCCAAAATACAATTTCAGCAGTACCCATTTGCTGCCAGCGCAGCCAGGGAATAATAGCTACCGTAAAGTATATAGCTACGTTTATCAGGGTTCGTATGTCGGCACGGTATCGTAACACGAGGCCGAATTTAGAGGATTTTCGGCGCATAGCCTATTGCATGAAAAAAACAGCGTTTTTAAAAACCGAATTCCACTCCAAAGGGTATTGCGCATAGTATAGCCCGCGCTGTAGCATAAACTTTGAAATAAATTCATAACGCCTTCGCACTGGCAAAAATCTCACTTTAATATTTCGCAGGGTTGGCGGGTATAATACTTTTAACCCATTCAATAACCCAATCCTGATTGATATGAAAAAATTATTCCTTGTATTAGCTGCTCCGGCAGTTCTATTTTTAAGTAGTTGTGGCGGCGGTTCAAAAACCGATGAAAAAGCAGAAGGCACAAGTGAAACCAGCGCTCCTGCTGCAAGCGAAACCCACTTTAAGGAAGCCGACCTTGTAGATTTAGACATGAGCAGCGCCGGCATTAACGTTGTTGCAAAGGCACCTAAGGATTCAAAAATTATTAAGTATGAAGTAGACGGCAGCCAAAACGTTTACGGCGGCAAATTCTTTAAAATGTCGTACAAGTTTATGGATGGCACCGTGGCCGATAATATGGCCCTTATTAAAGGAATGGCTACCGATAAGGAACTGAACCCCGGCTTCGATAAACTGGAAGATGAAACAGAAAACGGCTTTTTAAAGAAAACGACTGACGGGAAACTGAGCTTTGTTCACATGCTTGACCTTGATGGCAAAACCTTAATAATTAGCGATGGCATGCCTTATGATGTTTCGCCCGACCAAAGCACTGATTATACTGCCGACGACATACGCACTGAATATGCTGCTGCAAAAGCCTGCAAGGCCAAGCAAGCCAGCTAATAGATAAAAACTTTGTTTTAGTAATTGGTTAGTTATTAATAGAAAGGCCCCTGAGAAATCGGGGGCCTTATTTTTTAATCGTTAAGCTTTAACACCGCTATAAACGCCTGCTGCGGTACTTCTACTTTACCAAACTGGCGCATTTTCTTTTTACCCTTCTTCTGCTTTTCTAACAGCTTACGTTTACGGCTTATATCGCCACCGTAACATTTAGCGGTAACATCCTTACGGATAGCAGAGATATTTTCGCGGGCAATAATTTTAGCGCCAATAGCAGCCTGTATGGGTATCATAAACTGCTGGCGCGGTATAAGCTCCTTCAGCTTCTCGCACATTTTGCGGCCAAAGTCTTCGGCCTTGCTGCGGTGAATCATAGCGCTGAATGCATCCACTACTTCGCTATTTAATAGTATATCCAGCTTCACTAAATCTCCGGGGCGGTAATCAACAGGGTGGTAATCAAATGAAGCATAACCACGGCTTATTGACTTCAGGCGGTCGTAAAAGTCAAACACAATTTCAGCCAACGGCATTTCAAACATCAGCTCAACGCGGTCTTCCGTCAGGTAATTCTGGTTAATCAGAATACCACGCTTTTCCATGCACAGCGTCATTATTGAGCCAATGTATTCCGGCTTGGTAATTACCTGCGCTTTAATATACGGCTCATCTATATGGTCAATGCGCGATACCTCCGGCATATTCTCCGGGTTGTGAATGGTTATCTGTTCTCCATTGGTTAAATACGCTTCATAACTAACCTGCGGAACCGTGGTAATAATGGTCATGTCATACTCGCGCTCCAAACGTTCCTGCACAATTTCAAGGTGCAATAAACCTAAGAAGCCGCAACGGAAACCAAAGCCCAAGGCTATGGATGTTTCAGGTTCAAAAACAAGCGAAGCATCGTTCAACTGCAACTTCTCCAAACTATCGCGCAGGTCTTCGTAATCGTCATTATCCATTGGGTAAATACCCGCAAATACCATCGGCTTCACATCTTCAAAACCCTGTACAGCTTCTTTACAAGGGTTTGCAGCCAGTGTTATGGTATCACCTACTTTAATTTCTTTCGCATTCTTAATGCCGGTAATTATATAACCTACATCCCCTGTTTTTACTTCGGGGCGTGGTTCAAGGTCCATACGTAAAATACCTACTTCATCAGCCAAATAGCTGGCGCCTGTATTTACAAATTTCACTTTGTCATTCTTCTTCAGGCTGCCATCTAATATCCGGTAGTACGCAATTACCCCGCGGAAGGGGTTAAACATGCTATCGAAAATAAGGGCACGTAGCGGAGCATCAGGGTCTCCTTTAGGAGCAGGTAATCTGTCAATAATGGCATCAAATATTTTATCAATACCAATACCGCTACGGCCGCTGGCAAAAATTATCTCCTCACGTTTGCAGCCTACCAGGTTTACCATTTGGTCAGCTACCAACTCAGGGTTAGCGCCATCCATATCAATTTTGTTTACTACAGGTATAATGGTAAGGCCCTGGTCAATAGCAAGGTAAAGATTACTGATAGTTTGTGCCTGAATACCCTGGGCCGCATCCACCAGCAAAAGGGCGCCTTCGCAGGCCGCCAGTGAACGGCTAACCTCATAACTAAAGTCAACGTGTCCGGGAGTATCAATAAGGTTAAGCACATACTTTTTACCATCGCGGGTAAAATCCATTTGTATGGCATGGCTCTTAATGGTTATGCCGCGCTCGCGCTCCAAATCCATGTTGTCCAACACGGTATCCATCATGTTTCGCTCGCTAATGGTTTTGGTTGTTTCAATCAACCTGTCGGCCAGCGTACTTTTACCGTGATCAATGTGTGCTATAATGCAGAAGTTGCGGATATTTTCCATCGGGGCGCGAAGATAGCACAATGTGAGAATTTGAGAATGATTGAATTGCGATTGTTGCAACTTGCTGATAGACACAAGGGCTTATTGTTAAATAGCATCCTCCTCCGTTTTTAACCGGGCCGCAAATTTCATATTTTTGAAAACTCAGTATTCCCACTCAACTGATTAAGAATGACAAAGAAAAAACGGCTTAAAGCTGATACCGTAGCATCTGCAATTGATTGGTTTATTGTAGCTGCTGCCTTTTTATCGGGGCTTCTGCATCCTGATGTTCGCCTGTTTTACGACAGTTTTTGGCGCATTTTTCTTGTAATAACCGTTCCGCTGTTTACTGCCTGCTTTATTGCCTACCGCTTTTCTGAACAATACGGCCTGCGTATACAAGGCGTAAGAAGAACAGCACCTCCTATTGCGCGCGAGGCATTTGGCTCAGCCCGCGCCATGTTTGTAGTGTCGTGCATGGCGGCATGGCCGGCGGGTCTTTATCGTATGGGTTTACCTACCGGTTTGGTGTGGACGTTAAAAGATATGGGCCTTACCTGGTGGATGGTTATACTGCAAATGTACGGCGGTATTATAGCAGTTGATGCTATGACCTATTGGAAACACCGCATACTGCACAGCAAACTTCTTTTCTCCTTTCATAAGCACCACCATTCCTTTCGCGACCCTACCCCTTTTGCGGGTTTTGCCGTAGGCCCTATGGAAACCTTAATGACCTTTTGGCCTTTACTGCTCTTATGCTGGCCGCCTGCCAAGCATTTCGCGCCTTTGTATTTTACCGCAATCGCAACCTTTGTTCTGCTAAACCTTTACCTGCATTGTGGTGTAACCTTTAGCTGGTTAGAAGCCATACTGCCGCGTATTGGGTTAAACAGTTCTGCCTGGCACAACATACACCACAGCGATGTAAACGTTAACTTCGGTGAGGTATCATCAATATGGGACCGCCTGTGCAAAACAGGTAAGCAACAACCACAAGCTAAAACACAGACTGTAGCAGATGAAACCGGTGATGTAGAATTAAGCGCGTAGGGTTTACTCCTGTTTAATCAACCGCTGGCAGTATCGCCCTTTACTTGTTTCAACAGTAACAATGTATACACCACCGGCCCAATCTTCCGTATTAATGTAAGCCGCTTTTACAGGCAGTGTTCTACCGGCACTATATATTAGCCGTCCGCTAAGGTCATTTACTGTAATGGTCATATCAGCAGTTTCAATGCTGCTTAAGTTAAGGGTAACCATTCCGGTTGCAGGGTTAGGATAAAGCCCAAAGCTTCCAGCAGTTAAATTGCTGATGCCGGTATTTACCACACTATCTACACCCCATGCGTATTCAATGGTAGTTGTATCAACCACCACCTTAGCATAGTAAAAATACTGCTGCGCGGCTGAGTCATAATACCATTGGTCCTCAAACTGCGATTGGTGAACTACGCTTTTAAAATTAGTGAAGCTGCCATACATACTGCTGTCGCCAACCATTATTACCCAGCTTTGCCCTTCGGCTACAGGGCACATCCACAGGCCATTCATGGTATCAATACAATAACGGCGCACAGCTACGTAGTTTTCATCTACCCGTCCCAACAGCCACATACTATCTTCAGCAATTTCGTTGTAATCGCCATTCCGCCAAAAAAGAGAAACTTCAGGATCGCCATAACTAAGTACAGGTAGTTTTGCTTCGGGCCTGTACATAAGCAGGGCTACGTTCTTTTTCTGCTTTACATAAGGCAAGTCGTTGTTCAAATTGTTATCCGAACGGTCATTCCAATCGGTTTTTACTTTACCCGAAGCAGTAAGCACAGCCGTACGACCTACGTTGGCCGCGCAAGGCTGCTGCTGGTAACCTACTTTCCCTTTCCAGAAATCCTGGGCCGATGAAAGCGTTACGCCATTATGCTTAAACATGTATATGTTCTCTTCACAAATAACCGAGCTTTTTGAAATAGCGCTTGCCGATTCTGCCAACGATTGAATGTTCCAGGGTTGAACAAAGGAGAATTGAGCAATAGGAGAAAAGTCAACGTGGTTCCATAAATCAGAATCAGTTAACAGCGTGTAGGTTTCCAATGCCAGTTGCGGATGCAGATAACCGCCGGCACTCCACTGAAAAATGGTTTTATCAACCTCTGACTGGCCGGCATGCAGGCTGTTCATTGAATCAATAGGATGCCCGATATATACTATAGTATCCAGGTAAGCAGTGCGCGAATTAATAACTGCATCAACCGGCAAACTACTGGTGGCTAAAAACGCTCCGGCATGTGATGCATCTCCGGGTACAGGGCCAAGCCCGGTTAACAGCCATATGAGATTACTATGGTTCTGGTTCCAGGCACTTTCGTATTTACTAAAGTAATTTCTACCGGCTGATGGGAAATATACCCCCTGGTCGTTAGTTAGCATAAGCATACGTGCCAACAACTTTTGCGAAGCCTGCGTAGCAAGGTTTTTTATTTGAGCATCCTGCGCAAAGTCAGCAAGGTTAATTAAGCCACTAAGGCAATAAGGGCCATACACGGCTGAATTGAATTCATAAAAACCGTATTGCACCTTCAAATTCAAGTAATGCACCAGGCGGTTATGCAGGTTAGCATCAATATGGCGGCCAAAGCGCTCATGCAACAGCCAATCGCTGCTCATCCACATTATCATATGGTTCTCGCTCCAGTAATTATTAAAGCGTTCACCTTTGGTTAACCAAAACGGTATGGTATCCAGTGCGTGCAATATCATAGAATCGTATTGCCCGCCTCCTAAATACATAGTGCGTATCAGTTGCACAATGCCGAAGTCGTTTACTTCATGGTTCGCAAAGTGAACAAACATAGTATCAAGCGTTGGCTGATTAACCGGCACACCGGCATAAGCCTGCAGCACAATGGCATTGGTGTTAAAGTTGGCAAGGCCCTGCGTTATGTACGCCTGTTGCCGCTGAACATAAGCTGTGTCATTCGCTTTAGAGGCAATTGAAACCAAACAGAAAACAGTAATTAAGAGGAAGTAAACTTTAAATTTCATGGCTGAGTTTTGGCTGAATTAAAAATAGAAAAATACCGCGCCGGTATAAGCAGTTGCCCACTTATTTATGCCTACCGTTGTTTGGTAAAACGAATGCGAAATTTCCGTTGGTGATTACCTTATCCGGCAAGCATTAAATCTTCTGAAATATTCCCGGATTAAAGTCGTTGTGGTTGGCATAAAATTATCTTCGCCGCAATGAAATTTATACTACCCCTTTTGTTTATTACCCTGTTTATTCAGGCAAACGCACTTGATGCCGGCGGCAATAAACTTATCTCCTACTCGCTTTGGAAAACAGTAGCCCGCGATGAGTTTGCCAAAACCTTAAAAGATAAGAAGGTGCCCAAAAGCATGGTACACGCTACTACTGACGTAGACATTTACGAAATACGTTATAAAACCTGCTGGTACGATGGCGCGTGTATAATGGCCACCGGCTTATATTTTATTCCGCACGATAGACCGATGCCCTTAGCCGAAGCCGTTTTACACCATGGAACACGTTTACAAACAGGCCGCGGTAACAAATTGGGCGGACAGGAATTTTTGTGTACCGGCATGGCTATGGATGGCTATGCGGTTCTCTATCCTGATTATGTGGGCCTTGGTAGTGGCGATAAATTTCACCTTTACTTAAATGCCCAAACCGAGGGGCAGGCTACCGTAGATATGCTTTATGCCATACGCGAATTGAACGATACGCTAGGCGTTAAATTAAGCGGTCAATTGTTTTTAACGGGCTATTCTCAGGGCGGTCATGCCTGCATGGCGGCCACCAAACTTATTCAGGAAAAATACAGTAAGGATTTTAAAGTAACCGCTTCTGCACCGCTTAGCGGACCTTACGACCTTACAGGTGCGCAGGAAAAAGTGATGTTCCGGAAGTATTCGCAAAGCTGGTACCTGCCCTATATGCTGCTAGGCCTAAACGAGGTTTACCATATTATGCCGGATATCAACCAGGCTTACTGCAGCCCTTACGATACTATTATACCTAAGCTGTTTAATGGCCAAAAAGATTACGGCGCCTTAAAGGGCCTGTTGCCCGATACGCCTTACCTTATGCTTAAAGACACATTTATACAATTATACCTGCACGATCCAAACTTTATAATGCGCAAGGCACTGGTAGAAAACAGCCTTATTGACTGGAAGCCCGAAATGCCGATAATGATGTGCTATTGCAGCGCCGATGAACAGGTAATGCCGCAAAACGCAAAAGAGGCACAGCTTAGTTTTAAAAAGCATGGTGCAAAACACATTCGGGTGGTAAATGCCGGCAGGAAGTACGGCCACACCAAATGCGCCCTGTTTGCTGCCATGTATGCCAAGCTTTACTTTGATAGTTTCAGAAACGGCAGTAAGTATGGCCGGCGCGGAAACCTGAGTGCCCGCTTTATGATGGCCCTGGCTAAACTGGCGGTTAAACCTTAAGCAACGAAAGCCGTTTGTTCAAATTATTGGCAGGCTTAAAAATTTCACAACATTTGTACAATATTATTTTTTACCCACGTTTAAGAACGGATTTTAAGCACCAGAATGGAGATTAGCGCGAAAGAGCTGGCGGTACTACTTAACGCCAAATTAGAAGGGAACCCTGATACCAAAGTGAAAAAGCTTGCCAAAATTGAGGAAGCTGATAAGGATTCTTTTTGTTTTCTGGCTAATCCCAAATACTTCCATTACGCACAAACCGCAACTGCCGGCATTCTGTTGTGCGATGAAAAGCTGGAATACAATCCCAACAACATTTCCGCTGCTTTACGCGTAGCCGAACCTTATGCCGCCTTTCAAAAATTAATGGAGCTATACGCTTCTGTTATGAATACAGCTAAGGCTAGCGGAGTTGATGCCAATAGCAAATTAGGTAAGGGCGTTACCCATGGCCATAACTTTTACCTGGGTGCGTTTAGTTATGTTGGTGAAAACGTACGAATAGGTAAAAACGTAAGCATATACCCTAATTGCTTTATTGGCGACAATGCCGAGATTGGCGATAACACTGTTCTATATGCTAATGTTTCAGTTTATCACAACTGTAAGGTAGGCAACAATTGCATCATACATTCCGGCGCTGTAATTGGCGCCGATGGTTTTGGCTTTGCCCCGCAACCCGATGGCGCCTACAAAAAGATACCGCAAACCGGCAATGTGGTTATTGGTAACGATGTAGAAATAGGCGCTAATACCTGTATTGACAGGGCAGTAATAGGTTCTACTATTATAGGTAATGGCGTAAAGCTGGATAACCTTATACAGGTAGCGCACAACGTTGAAATTGGCGACAATACCGTTATAGCTGCTTTGGCGGGAATTTCAGGCTCAAGTAAGTTGGGTAAAAACATGATGGTGGGCGGACAAGCCGGTATTACAGGCCACCTTACCATTGCCGAGGGCGTTAAGGTACAGGCCAAAGCTGCAGTAATAAGTGATATACCTGAGAAGGGTAAAGGCGTTAGCGGTGTACCTGCTATTGACGCCCGCGAACACTACCGCATACTGGCCGCTATGAAACAGTTGCCTGACCTGTTACGGAAAGTAAAAGAACTGGAGCGTAAGCTTGAGGAGAAAAAGTAAGAATAGCAATCTTTAAAACTTTGATAAACAAGTTGGAAGTGAATACAAGAAAATACCTGCATAATTCCCTAAAAACTTACATTTGCCCACTTTTAAGGATTTGTAAATGAATCATTCCTTTCAGCAGACAATAAAGAAGGAGACATCCTTAACCGGAGTTGGGCTTCATACAGGCCAGAATGTAACGGTTAAATTTCTCCCCGCCCCGCCTAACCACGGCATCAAATTTCAACGCGTTGATTTACCCGGACAGCCCCTTATACCGGCTGATTGCGATTTGGTAACCACCGTACAACGCGGTACTACATTAGAGAAAAACAATGCAGCAATAGCCACCGTTGAGCACTTAATGAGCGCCCTGGTTGGTTTGCAAATAGATAACTGCCTGGTGCAGGTAGATGGTATAGAGATACCTATTATTGACGGAAGCGCCCGCCCTTATGTTGATGCATTGGAAGCAGCAGGAATTGCAGAACAGAACGAAGACCGCGAGGTATTTGAGCTTCGCCAAAACATACACTACTTTGATAAGGAAAGCGGCGTTGAATATTTAGCTATGCCAAGTAACCGCTACAAGGTTACCGCCCTAATTGATTACAAGAGTGAAGTATTAGGCCAGCAACACGCCAGCCTTGACCGGGTTACTGATTTTAAAAACGAAATTGCCCCTTCACGCACCTTCTGCTTTTTGCACGAGTTGGAAATGTTGTTTGATGCAGGCCTTATTAAAGGCGGCGATTTAAATAACGCTATCGTAGTAGTAGATAAGCCAATAACCGAAGAAGAACGCCTGCGCTTGGCAACACTGTTCAATAAGCCCGATATTACAGTTGTAGAAGAAGGTATATTGAACAACATTAAGCTTCATCACCACAACGAACCGGCCCGCCACAAACTACTGGATGTAATAGGCGACCTTGGCCTTATGGGCACCCCTATAAACGCCAATATTATTGCCACTAAGCCCGGTCATAAGCATAACATTGAGTTTGCTAAAATTTTAAAGGCGCATATTAAGCAGGAGAAGATGAAGGACCCTGCACCTACATATGACGTCAGTAAACCTGCTGTTTACGATGCTGTAGGTATTGAAAAAATTCTTCCTCACCGCTACCCTTTCTTATTAATAGATAAGATTGTTCACCTTACCGAAAACGAGGTTGTAGGCCTTAAAGCAGTTACCTTTAACGAGGAGTTTTTCCGTGGTCATTTCCCCGGCAACCCGGTAATGCCCGGTGTGTTGCAGTTAGAAGCTATGGCCCAAACAGGCGGTATTTTGGTATTGCACAAATTGCCCGACCCTCAAAATTACGACACCTACTTTTTAAAGATTGATAAAGTAAAGTTCCGTTACCATGTGGTGCCCGGAGATACTGTGCTGTTTAAATTAGAAATGACAGCCCCTATGCGCCGCGGTATTATTGAAATGAAAGGCAGCGCCTATGTGGGCAATCGCCTTGTTAGCGAAGCTGAACTTATGGCCAAAATACAACGTAAGGACGGCAAATAATTTACTCCAACAGCACCCCATATATTATACTGAGCAACTACCCCTAACAAATGAATCAACCCTTTAGCTACATACACCCCAGTGCCGAGATTGCCGATAACGTGGTGATTGAACCCTTTGTTTCTATTTCAAAAGATGTGGTAATTGGTGAAGGCACCTGGATAGGTTCGCATGTGGCCATTATGGAGGGCGCACGCATTGGCAAAAACTGTAAGATATTCCCCGGTGCTGTTATATCGGCTATTCCGCAGGACCTTAAGTACAAAGGCGAAAAATCATCAGTGGTAATTGGTGATAATGTTACTATACGCGAGTTTGTAACAGTAAACAAGGGCACTGAAGCCAGTATGAAAACCGTTATTGGCGATAACTCGCTGCTAATGGCCTATGTGCACGTGGCGCACGATTGCATTATTGGCAAAAACTGTGTACTGGCAAATAACGCCAACCTTGCCGGCCATGTTGAAGTAGGCGACTTTACTATACTTGGCGGTTCTACCAACTTTCAGCAATTTTCTAAAATCGGCAGGCACGTTATAGTAAGCGGCGGTTGTTTGGTGAATAAGGATATACCGCCTTTTGTGCGTGCGGCAAGGCACCCTACTACCTATGCCGGTGTAAACTCGGTTGGCCTGCGCCGCCGCGGTTACAGCACCCAACAAATCAACCAGATTTTGGACATCTACCGTATACTTTACATACGCGGTTACAACACTACCACTGCCCTTAAAATTATTGAGGCTGAAATACCGGATAGCCCCGACAAGGACGAAATAGTAACCTTTACCCGCGAAAGCGTGCGCGGTATAATGAAAGGGTTCAAGAGTACCAGCGAAGAATAAACACTGATAAATAGTAAGATTTGAATTATAAGACCATTCCGTAAGGCGTGGTCTTATTGCTTTTTATCCACAAATCTTTTTTTATCGGCATACAACCTTCATTTTCATTATAACTTCTATATTTATACAGCACACTCAACCCCTGACATGAAAGAACTGTACCCACGGATTCTCTCCGTTGTTCTATTGCTGCTAAGCTCACTTGCGGCTTTTCCGCAGTGTCCTGTAGCGCCAACGCTAACTATTCAAAACCCATCCTTTGAAGGCCCTACCGGTGCCGGTGTTACCCCGGGCCCGTGGAATATTTGTATGCTTACCGGCCCTTACGGTCCACAAACACCCGATACACAACCCGGCAATTTCGGTATAAGTATGGCCCCTACCAATGGCAGCAGTTACCTGGGCCTTGTTTATGATTCAATTGATTATGTAGCCGATGGCTTTGTTTGGGAAGAGGGTGCCAGTGAACCATTAAGCGGCCCTATGATAGCAGGCATACCTTATACCTTTACTATTGATTTAGCGAACTCCTCTTCTACCGGCGGAGGTATTGTTCCTGGTTGTGCCGAACTGCATGTTTGGGGTGGATTTAACTACTGCGATCAAAACACTTTGCTATGGAGTTCAGGTAACATTACACCCTTTGATGTGTGGCAAAACTACACTGTAAGCTTTACCCCTACGCAAAACTTCACCTATATCATGTTTCAGATATATGGCCTGGGTTGTTCAAGCACACCTTATATTTTGCTTGATAACATTAGCCCTATAACTTCTAATAACGTTGGCGCAAACACTATTGTAAGCAGCAACGTGCAATGTGCCGGGCAAAACAACGGCTTAGCGGTAGTACATGCAGTGGGTCAAAACGGTCCTTTCACTTACGCATGGAATTCAACCCCTGCACAAACTGATTCTGTTTTAGATAATGTGGCCGCGGGTTCTTATACAGTAACCGTAACCGATGTAAATACCTGCACAGCTACAGCTACTGTTAGCATTACTTCGCCTACCGCATTAACCCTTACCCCAACAGTAACCAATGTTACCTGCAACGGCTTTAGCACCGGCTCAGCATATATGAGTTATGCAGGCGGCACACCACCAATAACTTTTGCATGGAGCAACGGCCCGGTTACACAGGCCAATCCAAATTTGTTTGCAGGCACCTATAGCATTACTGCAACTGACGCCCATAGTTGTACCGCAAGCGCAAGTATAAACGTTACCCAACCTACGGCAATGAATATTGGCGCTACGCTAACGCAGCCCACCTGCTCGGCGTTAGGTTCAATTGCTACAACGGTTACCAATGGCACTGCCGGTTATACTTATGCATGGAATACAAGCCCGGCACAATCAGGAGCAACTGCTACCGGTTTAGCGGGCGGCAGCTATGTAGTTACCGTAACCGATGCTAATAGCTGCACGGCTTCCTCCCCGTTTACATTAAATGCAGCGCCAACACCACCAACGGTCAGTGTTACACCTTCGCCTGTACTTTGCTTTGGGCAAAGCACGGGGTCCGTTACAGCTAATGCTAGTGGTGGTGGTGGAGGATTTACCTATGCCTGGAATACCGCACCCGTTCAAAATACGGCTACAGCCAATAACTTGCCCGCAGGTACCTTTACCGTTACCGTAACTGATGCTAATAGTTGCACTGTTTCAGCTTCGGGCACTATATCCCAACCGGCTGCGGCGCTTACGGTTGCTGCATCTAAAACAGATGTACTTTGTTTTGGCGCCTCTACCGGTTCAGTAACAGCCACTCCTTCAGGCGGCACTACAAATTATTCCTATAGCTGGAATACAACACCGGTTCAAACAACCGCCACTGTTACTAACAGGCCTGCAGGTAACTATACCGTTACTGTTACCGATGCCAATAGTTGCACTGTTTCAGCCAGTGTTACCGTATCGCAACCTGCGCAGGCTTTATCGTTAGCGACAAGTAAAACAGATGAACCCTGTTTTGGTGCTACAACCGCTACAGCCACAGTAACGCCAACAGGGGGGACAACCAATTACAGTTATAGTTGGAACAGCATTCCGCTACAAAACACACAAACAGCTAATAACCTTGCAAACGGTAGCTATACCGTTACTGTAACCGATGCCAACAGTTGCAGCGCCAGTGCAAGCGTTACCATTACCCAACCAACAGCTACATCAGTTAGCATAACAAAAACAGAGCCTACCTGCTTCGGTCAACCCGCTGCTACGGCAACGGCAACAGGCAGTGGTGGTACAGGTGCATTTACCTATGCATGGAATACCACTCCGGCACAAAACACACAAACGGCTACTAACCTTGGCGCAGGCACTTATACTGTTACTGCAAGCGATGCCAATGGTTGCACAGCAACTGCTTCTATTACCATCAACACGCCACCTACGCAGTTAACGATAGCAATGTCGCACGTAGATGTATTATGCTTCGGCAACTCTACAGGTAGTGTTACAGCCACCCCTGCCGGCAGTTGGGGCGGTTACACCTACAACTGGAATACAACACCGGCGCAAAGCACCGCCACAGCAACTAACCTGGCAGCCGGCAACTACAATGTAACGGTTACCGATGCACAAAACTGCACCGCTACAGCTACTGATGCAGTTAGTCAGCCAGCTCAAGCACTGGCAGTTACTACCACTAAAGTTGATGAACTTTGTTTTGGCGGCAACAGCGGAAGCGCTACAGCCAATGCCTCAGGCGGTACTACAGGATATAGTTATCAATGGAACACCATTCCGGTACAAAATACAGCTACAGCATCCGCCATTGTTGCAGGCACTTATAATGTAACAGTAACTGATGCCAACAACTGTACAGCAAGCGCAAACGCAACGCTTAGCCAACCAACGGCTGTTACCGTAAGTATTACCAAAACTGAACCTACCTGTTTCGGTCAGCCAGCAGCAACAGCTACTGCCACGGGTAATGGCGGCACCGGTGCCTTTACTTATGCTTGGAATACCACCCCCGCCCAAAACACACAAACAGCAACTAACCTTAGCGGTGGAACGTACACAGTTACAGCTACTGATGTAAACGGATGTACTGCCACCGCATCAATAACTATTAATACGCCACCAACGCAACTTACCGTTGCCGTTTCTCATGTTGATGTTTTGTGCTTTGGTAACTCAACAGGCAGCGTTACAGCTACCCCGGCAGGCAGTTGGGGCGGTTATACCTATTCATGGAACTCTACTCCTGCTCAAAGCACTGCTACAGCATCAAACCTTGCAGCAGGCACCTATAACGTAACGGTTACTGATGCACAGGGATGCAGTGCTACCGCATCGGATGTGGTAAGTCAGCCGGCACAAGCACTTTCTACTACGCAATCGCAGGTGGATGTTGTTTGTTTTGGTGCGAACACAGGTAGTGCAACCGTAACCGCAGCAGGAGGAACCTCAGGTTACAATTATAGCTGGAACACTGCTCCGGTTCAAAATACAGCTACGGCTACTAATTTAACTGCGGCTGGTTACACCGTTACCGTTACTGATGCTAACAACTGTACAGTTACGGCTACTTACACTATAACTCAACCCGCAAGCCCTGTAAGTGTAAACATCACGCTGTCACAACCACTCTGCTTTGGCCAACCAAGCGCTTCAGCGCAGGCAAATGGCAGTGGTGGCACTGGTACAATTACTTATGCATGGAACACTACACCGGCGCAAAACACCCAAACAGCTACTAACCTTGCAGCAGGTAATTACACCGTTACTGCCACTGATGCCAGCGGTTGCACCGCCTCGGCTTCAGTTAGTGTGGCTGCCGCACCAAGTGCATTAACGGTAACCACATCGCACGTTGATGTGCTTTGCTTTGGCGATGCTACAGGAAGTGTAACGGCTAATGCCAACGGTAGCTATGGTTCTTATTCTTATAGCTGGAACTGCACCCCTGTTCAAACCACCGCAACTGCATCATCTTTAATTGCCGGAACGTATAATGTTACAGTTACCGATATTCAGGGCTGCAGCGCTACAGCCAGTGATGTAATAAGCGAGCCTGCATCTGCTTTAACTATAAGCACTTCTAAAACTGATATACTATGCTATGGTGATGCTACGGGTACAGCAAGCGTTACTGCTAACGGAGGAACCACCAATTACAATTATGCATGGAGCACCTCACCTGTTCAAAACACAGCAGCTATTAGTGCATTAACAGCTGCCGGTTACACGGTTACGGTTACTGACGCTAATAGTTGTTCGCAAACATCAACCGTAGTAATTAACCAACCTGCAGCACCTTTAGCTGCTTCGTCAGCTATTACCAATGTAAACTGTAATGGCGGTAACGATGGTGGCATAAACATAAGCTGTAACGGCGGCACTACCATTTACAGCTACCAATGGAGTGTGGTGCCCTCGGTTAACTCTCCAAATGCAACAGGTTTAACTGCGGGCAATTATTCAATGACCGTAACCGATGCCAACAACTGCACCTTTGTATTAGCTAATATGCAAATAACAGAGCCTACTGCCCTTGCAGTTTCATTACAGGCAACAGATGAAAGCTGCCCCGGCTTTTCAGATGGAGAAGTAGATGCTACAGCCAGCGGCGGTATTCCTCCATACTCTTATCAATGGAATAACAATGTTACCGACCCGCAAAACACAGGATTACCAAATGGCAATTACATTGTTACAGTAACTGACGCACACAATTGCACTGTTAGTGATAACAGCAATGTAAACTCTTTACCGGGTGTTACTATAAGCGGCACTGCGGTTAATGTGTTGTGCTTTCCGTTAAAGAATGGAGCCATTAATATTACTGCCAACTCTTCTTTCCAACCATTGCAGTTTACATGGAGCAACGGAGCAAACACCGAAGACCTAAGCGCACTGGATACCGGCAGCTATACCCTAACCGTTATTGACGGCCACGGTTGCCAGGCCGATACATCATTCCACATTGGTAACGATGATATTTTCAGCATTCAGGCAGCACCGCATAGTTCTACCATTAATTTAGGGCAACAAGTGAATATTACGGTTACACCAACAGGCAGCACCTTTGGCACATTGGCTTGGACGCCTTCTTATGGACTAAGCTGTACTGATTCTGCAGACCCTGTTGCTAATCCTTATGAAAGTATAACCTACAACGTAGTAGCTACGGATGTTAATGGTTGCATTGCGAATGATACCCTGCACATTGATGTTATTCCTTCATACATAGTATTTGTACCTAATGCCTTTACACCAAACGGAGATGGTAATAACGATTTCTTTGAAGTGTTTGGCAACAAGGAAGCATGGAAGCAATTTGAAGTGCAGATATTTGACCGCAGCGGCGAAGAGGTTTACCAAAGCAACGACATGAACTTTAAATGGGATGGTAATTACAAAGGCAAAATGCTTAACCCATCGGTTTTTGTTTACCTGGTAAAAGTGGTTTACATTGATAACTACACTGATAAATTGTTTAAAGGCTCAGTAACGCTTATAAGGTAAGCTTACTTCTTTTTACCATACAAGCGGTAAAAGAAGTAAAGAAGCCCGGGAACAATTATAAAGGCAAAGCGAAAAACATAAGTGGCTTTTATATAGCCCGGATGTTGCCAAAGAAAGTAGGCCACATAAACTACACCGCCAAAAATTATCCAAAAAATCAGGTGCGCCACCGGCCGCTCGTAAAAACTTATTTCCTGTTTAATGTTATGTGTTATGGGCCCTCTGGGGCTTGTAACTTCCTTGGTAGTTGAAGCCTCAGCAGCCATGTGTGGCGCTTCACTCTTCTGCATTACTTCTGCGCTTTTATCAACTGCGTTATAGGTTTGAATTCTGCTTAAAAACTCAGCGCGGAAACGGACGAAGTCCGCTTTGTTTGCCTCGTCCGTAATCTGCCATATGCGCGAACCCGGCAGCTTAATCTCTAAGTATTCATACTGGTTTAGCGAGCGATTTAAATCCTGCCCATGCTTAAAACTGACTACCTCTTTCCAGGTAAAATACTCTTGTGTGCTACTGTTCAGCTTTTTGTAATTAATACTGGAGGTAATAGTTTTACCTATTCCGTTTTCATCTATCCAATAGAAACCTTCTCCACCAAAAAACAGAGCCGCCAGCACCATGGGTCCCATTAATGCCAGCATGCTTACAATAGCTCCTGCTCCGCATAAAATTGCCAGGTACATTCCTGCAGTACCCAAGCCAAACATAACAGCTATAAGTGCGCCTACAGTGGGTAAAGTGGTGCCTTTTGTTTTGTATTGAACCATTGCGGCCCTAAAATAAGGGCTTAATGTTTCATCGTCATAATGGAATAGTTGACCGTGCCTGCATTTGCGCCGGTACCTAAAATCCATAACTTGTAGTAGTACGTTCCAGCAGCTAATCCTTTATCGCGCTCCATTATAGTGCAGCTTCCGTACTTTCCAATACCGGCATCGGTACCGCAATAGCCAAGGGCTGTGCCTGAAGAACCGCTACCTGTTACATTATCGCGGGTCAAACGTATTTTAGTTCCGTTGCCATCTGCCATTTGTGCAGAGTAGGTAGCCCAAACCATAACCGTATCGCCTGCCGTTACAGGCACTGCTGTTTCGCCAACATAATTGTAAGTAATGGGCGTACCATCAGTATATATTGTAAGCTTGGCTGAGTTCAGCGTTCCAACATCTCCACCCAAATCATCAGTTACATTAAGCGTCCATGTTCCGTTAGGGGTTTGTCCATTAAGGGTACTGAAAGGCGTTTCAGGGCTAAAGGTGCCTGTAAACGGAGCAGTGCCGGAAATTATTGGCGTGCCGGTATCATCAAAAACGGTGCTGGTATAATTATCGTTTGAACTTCCGTTATCGCTACTTACATCAATGCTGGTACCGGCAGGACTAACCAGCGTAATATCCAAATCCGAATCCCAGGTATGTGTTATATCTAATTGCAGAACAATTTTACATACAGTGCCCGCTAAACCCGAAGTTGAAACCGTAGTTGTATAAGTAGCAACATCGGGGATAGCACCCGCCGTAAAGCTGTATGTGCCTGCAGCAGAACAAGAACCCAAAACAGGTGCATTATCGTTACTTATTGTGCTATTAGAATAAGTTGGGCCCGTTTTACCAGTAGCCCCTGTTGCGCCCGTGCTTCCTGTTGCACCGGTAATGCCCTGAGCACCTGTTGCGCCCGTAGCTCCGGTAGAACCCGTATTGCCTGTAGCTCCAGTGGCACCAGTATTACCTGTAGCACCCGTTGCGCCCGTAGATCCTGTACTGCCGGTTGCGCCCGTGCTACCCGTTGCTCCAGTATTGCCTGTGGCACCAGTGCTTCCAGTGGCTCCGGTAGAACCTGTATTTCCTGTAGCGCCGGTTGCGCCCGTATTACCAGTAGCACCTGTGGCGCCTGTGGTTCCGGTAGAACCCGTACTGCCTGTAGTTCCAGTGGCACCAGTATTACCTGTTGCGCCTGTATTCCCTGTAACACCCGTAGAGCCCGTGTTGCCAGTGGCACCGGTAATACCTTGAATGCCTTGTGGTCCAGTTGCTCCGGTTACACCTTGTATGCCTTGCGGGCCTGTGGCACCGGTTGTGCCAGTTACACCCTGTATTCCTTGTGGTCCTGTTGCGCCTGTGTTACCAGTTGCACCAGTACTTCCGATTGATCCGGTTGCGCCTGTGCTACCCGTTGCGCCTGTACTTCCAGTAGCTCCGGTAGAGCCAGTATTTCCTGTGGCACCAGTAGAGCCAGTATTGCCGGTAGCGCCAGTGTTGCCTGTAGCTCCTGTAGAACCTGTGGCGCCGGTTGCGCCCACAGAGCCTGTACTGCCGGTGGCGCCTGTGCTACCCGTTGCTCCAGTATTGCCCGTTGCGCCTGTTATACCTTGTATTCCTTGCGGGCCTGTTACACCAGTGTTGCCTTGAATACCTTGGGGGCCTGTGGCACCCGTAGCGCCGGTTACACCTTGAATACCCTGTGGACCTTGAGCACCTGTATCACCAGTAGCGCCGGTTACACCTTGAATACCCTGTAGGCCTTGAGCGCCAGTATCACCAGTTGCGCCTGTCACACCTTGTATCCCTTGTGGACCCGTAGCTCCTGTATTGCCTTGAATACCCTGCGGACCTTGAGCACCCGTATCACCAGTTGCGCCTTGTATACCTTGTGGACCCGTAGCTCCTGTATTACCTTGTATTCCCTGTGGTCCTGTTGCGCCAGTGTTACCTTGAATACCCTGCGGACCTTGAGCACCTGTATCACCAGTTGCACCTGTAATACCTTGTATCCCTTGTGGACCCGTAGCTCCCGTATTGCCTTGAATACCCTGTGGACCTTGAGCACCTGTATCACCAGTGGCTCCAGTCACACCTTGTATTCCTTGCGGGCCAGTGTTGCCTTGAATGCCCTGTGGTCCTTGTGCTCCTGTATCACCGGTTGCGCCTGTTACACCCTGTATTCCTTGTGGGCCAGTTGCGCCCGTGTTACCCTGAGGACCCGTTGCGCCTGTGTTACCCTGAATACCTTGTGGGCCTTGAGCACCTGTATCACCAGTTGCACCTTGTATGCCTTGCGGGCCAGTGGCACCCGTTATACCTTGAACGCCCTGCGGACCTTGTGCGCCTGTATCACCAGTTACACCTTGTATACCTTGGGCGCCCGTATTGCCTTGAAGACCCTGTGGTCCTTGTGCTCCTGTATCACCCGTTGCACCTGTTATACCTTGCGGACCTGTTGCGCCGGTAAGACCTTGAATGCCCTGTGGGCCTTGAGCACCTGTGTCACCGGTAGCCCCCTGCGAGCCTGTGGCACCCGTTGCACCATCAAAACCATTAGCGCCGGTTGGACCTGTTGGGCCCTGCGTTATTATTGTATAGCTGTTGCCATCTGAAGTAAAAATGGTAGAAGTTCCATTACCATTATCTGTAATGTTTATTATTCCTACACCTTGGGGGCCTGTATCACCGGTAGCGCCTTGTACGCCGGTTGCACCTGTAGCTCCATCTAAACCATTAGCACCTGTTGTACCGACAGCACCTGTAGCACCTTGCGGCCCCGTGGCACCATCAAGCCCATTTGCACCCGTTGCTCCTGTGGCGCCATCAGCACCGGTTGCGCCGGTTGGTCCTTGCGTAATAATTGTAAAAGTCTGCCCGTCTGATGTAAAAATGGTTGAAGTGCCGTTACCATTATCCTGTATATTAACAATACCAACGCCTGTGGGTCCGGTTGCTCCATTAACACCATTCACACCGGGCAAACCCTGCGGGCCTGTAGCACCATCAGCACCGGTCGCTCCCTGCGCGCCTGTAGCACCCGGGGCTCCCGTAGCACCTTGCGCACCTGTTGGGCCGGTTGCACCCCCTCCGGCACCTGTTGGGCCTGTGGCTCCGGTAACGCCTTGCGTTATTATAGTATAGAAGCTGCCATCACTTAAAAAAATGGTGCTGGTGCCATTCCCGTTATCAGTAATACTTGTTATGCCAACACCATCATTTCCCGGTGAACCTTGTGCGCCTGCCGGGCCTGTTGGCCCCGTTGCCCCGGTACCTGCACTATTGGCTGCAGTACCAGCAAACAATGCATAAGGTACACTTACTAGTTGGGTTGAGCCCATGTTAATATAGTTAGTGCCCCCGTTAGGGTCATACTCCACCAACATATACTTATTGCCGCTTGCCCAGGTAATACCCGTAAACGAACCTTGGGTTACACTCCCTTGCCCAATTTTAATAGTAAACAAGCCGAACTGGTTAGTAACGGCTGTCTGCACTTCCTGGTATTCAGTAAAACCGGGGTTAAGGCCGGTGTTAATACTTAGTCTTACAGAAATATTTTTGTTAGCCAGTACAGCTCCGCCCGCATCGCGCGCAATAGCCTGGTAATTTACAGCCTGGGGAACCTGTGCTTTTAATAAAGAAAGCGTGAACGTGCACGCCAATAGAAGCGTAAAAATTCTTTTCATCATAAATGGTCACCTGGGGGGTGTTATGCCCGAAGCCTTACGGCCTCATTCTATAATAAACCTGGCGGTGTGTCTTCCGCCGGTGTCAGTCATACAAAGTAAATAAACTCCCGGTAAAAAACCAGCCACATTTACAGCCGTTTCGCCTACTGAAGTTTGCTCTGTAACAAGACGCCCGCTTACATCATACAGTTGTAACCTATAGGGTAAGGTAAGGGAGCTTTTAACATGCAGTTGAGAGCAGTTGCTGCAAACTGTAGGAAAAACAGCGAAATTAACATCCGATACAGGTTCTTTCACTGCGCTAACCGATGGCGGGTCATATTCTGCAATAAATAAATCGTTGTTGTTGGCATAATCAATGGTTATGTTGCCAAAGGAGCAGGTGTGCAGATAATAGCCACAAAGAGCAACATTGCTGTTTGGTTTCAGAGCAATTCCCAAGCCGCACTCAGTTTGAATGCCGCCTGCACTGCTTATCCATCGCAGGTTACCGTAAGAGTCATAACTGTTCAAAAAAACATCGCGTCCGTTCCCGTTCAATATATTTCCGTCAAAATCAATTGAGTTTTCAAACATGCCCGTAGTAAAGATATTGCCATCTTCATCACTTGTCAAGCCGAATGCCACATCCAGTTGTCCCCCCTTACCGGCGCGCACCCAAAGGTTGTTTCCTGCAGAATCATACTGCGCCGTAAACACATCATTGTAATCTAAGTAGGTAACTGTATTACCATCAAAAGCGGCAGTGCCTGCAAAATAACCGGCAATGGCCACCGTGCCGTTTTCATTAGCCGCTATAGTGTTCGCCGCATCTTCGTAGGTGCTGCCTGCGCGTTTCAGCCAAATTACGTCACCATTTAAATCAAGCCTGCCCAGCAATATATCGTAACTGGGCGTGGCAGAATTAAGCGTGCTATTATCCATTTTAAAACTGCCGCCAAAAAATCCGGTTATATAAAGGCTGTTATTTGCGTAAGAAAGCCCCGTAATAAGATTAGTTGTGCTGCCCTTTGTAGTTTTGGCCCATAACAAACTGCCGTTTGCGTCGTAAGCCGCAATAAACGATTCCGAAAAAAGGTTGGTAGTGCTTAATATGGTTGTATCAAAAGCGGCGCTGGTTTCGTAAGTGCCGCATACATATACATTGCCGTCATCATCTGCATCTACACCCGCCGCATAATCAAAATTAGCGCCCCCACCATGATTTAGCCATACCAGGTTGCCATCCAAATCAAACTTAGCCACAAAGGCATCGGCCTCGCCTTTGCTTATTATGCTGCCATTAGGCAAAAAGGTGGCAGTGTCCTCATAGGCGCCGGCCATATACAGGTAGCCATTCTTATATTTTAGTGCGTTCCCCTGGTCGTTACCAATTCCCCCAAAACTTTTGGCCCACATCAGGTTACCAAACAGGTTATACTTTACCAAAATAACATCGTATAAGCCCGCACCTTGTATAGTAGTGCCTGTAAATTCAGCCATACCGGCCAGGTTTCCGGTTATATAGGTATTGCCGAAATCATCCACAGCAATAGAATTTGCAGCATCATTACCTATACCGCCCTCTCCCTTAGCCCATACGTAGCTTTGCGCCTGCAAACGCTGCAGCCCGGCCAGGCTGATTAGCAGGAACATAAGTAAGGAAAGTGAATTCTTTTTCACGCTACTCAAAGGAATTAAAACTTTGCCATTTCTGCTAACCTGAGGGCTTTCAACTACGCAATTGAATTTAACATTGATTAAAGCTGTTACTAACAGCCTGTTAATGTTTATTGGTAAAAGTAACTTTCAAACAAGGCCCAAATCCCGTAAATTTGTGAAACCCTTTTGCAATGGCTAAATATATTTTTGTTACAGGTGGCGTTACTTCATCATTAGGAAAAGGAATCTTCGCAGCATCGCTGGCTAAATTGTTACAAAGCCGCGGATACAGAGTTACCATCCAGAAATTTGACCCCTATATCAATGTTGACCCGGGCACATTAAACCCGTATGAACACGGTGAGTGCTATGTAACGGAGGACGGCGCTGAAACCGATTTGGACCTTGGCCACTATGAGCGCTTTTTGAATATACCAACAAGCCAGGCGAATAACGTAACCACAGGTCGCGTTTACCAACACGTTATTCAAAAGGAACGCGAAGGCGCCTACTTAGGAAAAACGGTGCAGGTAATACCGCACATTACTGATGAAATTAAACGCCGCATGTTGCTATTAGGCAAAACCGGCGAGTACGATATTGTTATTACTGAAATTGGCGGTACTGTTGGTGACATTGAGGCCCAGCCTTACATTGAAACCGTGCGCCAAATACGTTGGGAACTGGAAGAGCATGATACGCTTATCTGCCACTTAACACTTCTTCCCTATTTAAAGTCGGCCAAGGAAATTAAAACCAAGCCAACGCAGCACAGCGTTAAGGAATTGCAGGCTTTGGGTATTATACCCAACATTCTTGTTTGCAGAACGGAAACCCCAATTACCGATGAACTTCGCCGCAAACTGGCGCTGTTTTGCAACGTGGAAAAGGACTCTGTTATTCAGGCATTAGATGTAGACAGCATTTATGCGGTGCCTATTGAAATGCAGAAGGAGCATTTAGATACTACCGTTCTTAAAAAACTGCAACTGCCTTCAGATAAACGCATTAACCTAAGCAAGTGGAATGATTTCCTGAACAAGTTACGCAACCCACAGGATGAGGTGCGTATTGGTTTAGTGGGCAAATACATTGAGTTGCAGGATGCCTACAAATCCATTCACGAAGCATTTATACATGGTGGAGCTTCCAACAGCCTTAAAGTAGTTGTTGAAAGCATACACAGCGAGCACATTGATGAAACCAATGTGGAGCAAAAACTAGGTCACCTGCATGGTGTATTGGTTGCACCGGGCTTTGGCAACCGTGGCATTGAAGGGAAAATCACAGCCATAAAATATGTGCGCGAGAACGGCATACCATTCTTTGGTATATGCTTAGGCATGCAATGTTCAGTAATTGAGTTTGCGCGTAATGTACTGGGCTTAAAAGATGCGCATAGCACCGAAATGAACCCGGACACTACTGCACCTGTTATTGACATGATGGCGGAGCAGAAGAAAATTAAAAACAAAGGCGGCACTATGCGTTTAGGCGCTTACAAGTGCGACCTTAAACCCGGTTCCTTAGCCTTCTCTTTATACGGTAGTGAACATATAACTGAGCGTCATCGCCACCGTTATGAGTTCAACAATAAATACCTGGAAGATTTTGAAAAAGCAGGTATGATAGCCAGTGGCCGCAACCCCGACAACCAGTTGGTGGAAGTAGTAGAAATACCTTCGCACCCATTCTTTATCGGTGTGCAGTATCACCCTGAACTGAAGTCAACGGTGGATAACCCTCACCCTGTGTTTGTTGGTTTTGTGAAGGCTGCTCTTACTTACAAGAACGGCGGTGTAAAAAAAAACGTTGAGCTAAAAGCTACCGCTTGGGCCTGATAGCTTCTGCTTCTTGATGCTATTTTGCAGTTGCCATTTTTCATTTAGCATTTCTAATTTATCATTATAACTTCCCGTTGTGATTAGCGAAGCGCATAAGCAGAACATTATCTCCCGCATTGAAAGGCTAACGCCTGATACCAAAGCGAAGTGGGGCAAAATGAATGTTGTCCAAATGCTGGCGCATATGAATGATGCCTTTCGCATTTCAATGGGCATGAAAGAAGCCGTAGATAAATCCAATTTCTTTTGGAATAAGATTGCCTTTCCTGTGGCTGTGTATGTGTTGCCGGGTTTCCCGAAAGACTCGCCCACAGCTAAAGAGTTGAACCAACAATATGAAGGCACCAAGCCGCGCGATTTTTATACCGAAGCCGCTTTTGCAGAAAAGATGATTGATGTATTTAATGAACGCGAGGAAAGCAAACTAAAACCGCACCCTATGTTCGGTCAGCTGAACAAAAAACAATGGAGCGATTTATTGGTTAAGCATTTTAACCATCACTTAAAACAGTTTGGGGTTTAGCGTATGAAGCTGGATATTTTGGCAATTGCCGTACACCCGGATGACGTGGAATTAGGTTGCAGCGGCACCCTGATGAAGCACATTGACATGGGCTATAAGGTAGGTATTGTGGACCTTACCAAAGGCGAAATGGGCACACGCGGCACTGTAGCCGACCGCATGAAGGAAGTGGCGGCCAGCACCAAAATAATGGGCCTACATGCAAGGGAGAATCTCGGCTTCCGCGATGGCTTTTTTAAGAATGATGAAGAGCACCAACTGGCGCTTATTAAGGTTATACGTAAATACAAGCCTACCATAGTTATAAGCAATGCTAAATACGACCGCCACCCCGACCATGGCCGCAGTGCAGAGCTAAGCCGTGAAGCTTGCTTTTTAGCAGGCTTACGAAAGATTGACACAAAGCTTGGCGGTAAAAAGCAGGAGGCCCACCGCCCTAAAGCACTTTACCATTATATACAGGCCTTGCATGCCGAACCGCAACTGGTGGTAGACATTACAGATTATTACGATAGGAAACTGAAAGCCATACACGCTTTTAAATCGCAGTTTTACGACCCTAACAGCAAAGAACCTAAAACGTTTATCTCCTCCCCTGAGTTTTTAAAGTTTGTAGAAGCGCGTGCTATACACTTTGGTGTGCCCATTGGTGTAAAATATGCTGAAGCCTTTACGGTAAACCGCACACCGGGCGTGAGTGATTTAGTGGGGTTGTTGTGAGATGGCTTACCTGTCAGTCTGTCCCAATAGTTATCAGGAGTCGAAGACTGAACACGTTTAGTGCCTCACCTTGTCATGTCGAGCAGAGCGAGACATCTTGGTTTTTATTCAGCAGCAACAACCAGTTAAGATCCCTCACTACGTTCGGGATGACAAGATAGTAAGACGAAGCGTTTACCTACTCCCCATCAAACTCATTGCGGTAGCCTGCAATCTTAATTTCGCGGATGGAGGTTTCAACCTTGCTTTTAAGGTCAGTTTTAAAGTCAGCTATTTTTGAAGCAACCGCTTTATCGTGTGAGCCTATAATTTGGGCGGCAAGGATGCCTGCGTTTTTAGCGCCATTCAACGCTACGGTGGCAACAGGCACACCCGACGGCATTTGAAGGATGGAGAGAACAGAATCCCAACCGTCAATACTATTAGATGATTTGATTGGCACCCCGATTACAGGTAAGGTGGTTACGGAAGCTACCATGCCCGGCAAATGGGCTGCACCACCCGCCCCGGCTATAATTACTTTTAATCCGCGCTCGGCAGCGCCGGTAGCATACTCCATCATGCGTTGAGGCGTACGGTGGGCGCTTACAACGGTCAGTTCAAACTCAACACCCAGTTGGCCCAATACTTCGGCAGCATCTTTCATTATTTTCAAATCGCTTTCGCTGCCCATTATAATACCAACCTGTACCTTGCTCATAGTAGGAATTTGCGCCCGAAATTAAGCGAATTACTAATTATTTAGGATTCTGCATTTGATTTTGAGCCTCCAGCCTTTTGCGCTTGCGCCGTCTTAACCACCACCACACTAATGCTATCAGGATGATAGCTAATAGAATAAACGGTCCGAAAATTACAGTAAACAAGGCCAGCCCAACCATAAAAGAGCCCGTGCTGCCGGTTTCAAAGTCGGCAGCTTTAATTTGGGTAAGCCCAGTTGGCTGCAGGTAGGCCACATCCATTGCCTTAAAGTAGTAGGCGCTATCCGCACGTATTGAATCAAAATTTATGGCAGGCGCCAATTGTTTAAACCATAACACTACATTGTCACTATCGGTGGGCTCCAATTTTGTAAAAGTGTGATACAGGAACGTATCATTACCGCTAAACTGCCCCTTAGGCAAAACGCCAAACAAATCAGAAGTTTTTAAGCCGCCTTTTAGAAACACTTTTATCTCTCCCTCATCAATAGAGTCTTTCCATGCGCGTCCGCTTTCTAAAATGTACGTAAAGGCATTGCCGTGTTTGCGGTCGTAGCCATGCGCTAACTGGGCATCCTGCGTATTCACCAAAAAGTAAACAGTTATGGTAGTAACTGACTTAGGCGCGTAAGTCATTTGCCATACGTACCAGTTATAGCTGTAACCAAAAACATCAGTGGAAATAGTAGCATTATCGCCTTTCGCCTTTTCTATGGCGACTGCTGAATCATTTACTAAAACGCGCAGACCATAAACATCGCTAAGGTGCACCGCAAAAACCTCAGGGTTGCTTACATGCCCGTTTATGGGGTAACCGGTGTGTATGCTGATTGGCTTGTCTGTGGGATTCAGCATGTGATAAGTGCCCTTAACCACTCCAAAACCGGGATACAGGTGAATGAGAATCTCCTCGCTTTGCATTTGGATTTTGCCGATGTAAGGCGTATCGGCCAAATAGAGTGGATAGAACTCGCTGCCATTGCCATTATTCCAAAAGCCGGGCATGGCGCTGTTGGCTTGTAAGTTGAGGATGCTTAAGGTAACGAATAAAAAAGCAAGGGCTCTTTTATATATCATAACAGATGTTTTCTGAAAGATGCGGTTGCTACCAATTAGCATAAATCAGCTGCTGATAACTTTTAAAACCTGCTTAATGTAATCTGCTTTCTCCAGCAACTCAGCCTTGGTGTTACCCAACACTGTTACATGACCCATTTTGCGGCCGGGCTTGGTTTCGTGTTTACCATAAAGATGCACATATACTCCTTTCATTTGCAGTACCTCATTAAGGCCGGCATATTTAACCGGGCCACTGTGCCCGCCCTCTCCTATCAGGTTTAGCATTAGGGATGGTTGAATAGGCTCTGTATTACCCAGCGGCAGGTTTTGCAGCACGCGCATTTGCATTTCGTATTGGCTGCAGTAGTTGCCTTCTATACTTTGGTGGCCGCTGTTGTGCGCACGGGGTGCCGTTTCGTTTACCAGTATGTTCCCCTTTTTATCTAAGAACATTTCCACGGCAAAAATGCCGGGGCTTTCCAGCGCTTCCATTACCTGCATGGCAATTTGCTGCGCTTTCCGCTCCTGCTCTTTAGTAATATCTGCAGGCGATACCAGGTAATCTACCAGGTTATATTTAGGGTTAAACACCATTTCCACGGCAGGGAATACCGCGGTTTCTCCCTTTTCGTTTTTCGCCACTATAACCGAAATCTCTTTTTCAATATCCACCAGCTTTTCCAACACGCTTGGGGCATCAAAGGCTTTCCCAAAATCCGTATCATCCTGTAGTATTTCCACGCCCTTGCCATCGTATCCGCCCATACGCAGTTTCTGCGCGGCCGGCAAAAAATTAAGATGGCTGTTCAGCTCATACTTGTGTGTTAGCAGGTAAAATTCGGAAGTGGGAATGTTATGCTGCCTGTAAAATTGCTTTTGCAGGCCTTTATCCTTAATAATTTTTAGGGCAGAAGGTTTAGGAATTACTTTCAGGCCTTCTTCCTCCAATTTGAAAAGGGCCTCCAGGTTTACATTTTCAATTTCAATGGTCAATACATCCACCATTTTACCAAAGCGGTAAACGGTGTCATAGTCTTTGATATCCCCTTCTACAAAGTAATGGCAAAGCGAGGAAGCCGGCGGGTTATTGCCGCTTTCCAGCACATAAGTATCTACATGATAGTTAGCTGCGTTTTGCAACAACATACGGCCCAACTGGCCGCCCCCTAAAATGCCTATACGAAGTGCCTTGCTCATAGTGCAAATATGAGCGCAATAACCACAGAATTACGATTGAGCGTAGATTATTTTTTCGATGCCTCTTGTGCCAGTTGTATTAATTGTTCATGAATAAGCTGTACCTGCTTTTCCAGCGCCCCTAAATCTCCGTCGTTTACAATAACAAAGTTGGCCAGCTTTACCTTCTCTTCTTCAGGCATTTGGTTATTAACTCGCGCCATAATTTCATCGGTACCTATGTTATCGCGTTCACTTACCCTTTTCAAACGTGTGTTTAGGGGGGCGGTAACCACAATAAGCTTATCCAGGGTTTTATAACTACCGGCTTCAATAAGCAGCGCCGCCTCTTTAATTACATAAGGCAGCTTAGGATCCTGCTCAGCCGCCCAACGCTCGGTATCTCTAAACACAGCAGGATGCACCAGGCTATTCAACAACTGCAGCTTTGCCGGGTTGTTAAACACTTTGGAGGCCAACAACTGCCGGTTCAGCTTTCCCCCCTCATAAACCTCTTCGCCAAAATTCTTCTTAATGCCGTCAATAAGGTAGTGCTCATGTTGCATGAGGTATTTAGCGCGTTCATCGGCATTGTAAACAGGTATACCTAAGGCTTCAAACATGCGGCAAACCGTGGTTTTACCGCTGCCTATGCCTCCTGTTATTCCTACCTTGATCATGCGCCTGGGTTGTGGTTGGGCGTTTCTTCTCATGCTATGATGAACGAATACGCCGCTTCAAATATTATGTAGATTGAAGATAATATTACGCCGCTGAATTATGGCGCATTTTTTGGTAATGGCCGATGTTACTTTTAACGAATCCCGCCATTCCACAGCTTATAACTTTTCCAAAGTTTAAAACTTAGACAAAGTTGAACAGCAGGTTTGTTTCCTACTTACTGTTTCCCTGCTCCCAATCCGCCGTTTTACGTGCCAGTTCCTGGGCAAACTTTTTCATCTCTTCAATGGCTAAAGGGTTGCGAGTGGCTTTAACATAACTCTCCGTCATAGTCAGCAAACTCTGAAAGTACTGCGAGTGCATTTCATCAATGGTCATCTCGTTGGTCCAAAGGTCAATGCGCAGGGTTTCTTTTTGCACGGCATCCCAAATGCTAACCATTATGCTTTTGCAATCGCGCAGTTCCTGGTTTTTCGAGTCGCTGGCCTGCCATTTAATATCCACCGGCATATTGCGCTCATCTAAACCTATTTTAAAACGTATCTCGCTTGTCTTTGCTATTTTACTCATATCACTAAAGTATTTACCGTTTTCTAAACTTTACTCCAATCTTTTATTAAATCAACTAATTCTTCCTGTATGCTTTTGGCCATATCTTCTTCGTACCAGGCGTGTATGCTTCGCACACTATCGCGGTAGTTAAAATCGGGTTGATTAAGGCCTTCCATTACTATTTGCTGTAATTGCTTTGGGCGCGGCCCCCAGCTTCCCAATTCTTTAAAATCGCTTTTGCGCAAACATACTAACTTGGGTATAGAATCACTGCCCTCGGTTTGGTAGGCTTTCATAACCTCCGGATTTGAATCGCGCAGCAGAATTCTAAAATCCACCTTATCAGTTGCCGTTGAGATAATGTATAAGGCCGGCACTCCCCAACTGGCATCACCACACCAGGGCTCTGTTAATACCACCCACACCCACTCTTCTTCCAAATCGCTAAGCAGGTTGTATAGCTTTTGCGATAAGGTCATTTGATCCAGCACTTTCTGCATGCGCTCTAAATTGGATCGGGTATAGCGGAAGGTATTATCCGGCACATATCTGCCTTCACGGGCTATCTTTTCCTCTACAATATCCTTGGTTAGTTGTAGGTAGGCATCAAAACTAAGCGCCTGTTCCAAAATTTGAGGGGTAATTACCTGCATTGCGGCGCAAATATAATGTTAGTGATGAGTTTGGATTGTTGAGTTATGAGTTACACTTTAGCAGTAGTAATAGCAATACAATATGGAATACAGAAGACTGGGAAAATCGGGTCTGCAGGTAAGCGCACTTTCATTGGGTAGTTGGGTAACCTTTGGCTACCAGATTGGCGATGACGTTGCCGAGCAGCTTATGATAAAGGCTTATGAAGCCGGCGTTAACTTTTTTGACAATGCCGAAGTGTATGCACACGGTAAAAGCGAAGAAGTAATGGGAAAAATACTGAAGAAACTAAACTGGGACCGCGATACCTGGATGGTGAGCAGTAAGGTGTACTGGGGCCGTGTGAAAGACCCTAAGCCAAACCAGAAGGGCTTAATGCGCAAGCATATTGTAGAAGGCTGCCATGCTGCCTTAAAACGTTTACAGGTAGATTACCTGGATTTGTATTTCGCGCACCGCCCCGATGTAAATACCCCCATTGAAGAAACGGTTTGGACCTTCCATAACCTGATTACACAAGGCAAAATTTTGTATTGGGGAACCAGCGAATGGACTGCCCAGCAAATTACCGAAGCGCATATGGTGGCTGCCAAGCATCACCTGATAGGGCCTGTGGCAGAACAAAACCAATACAACATGCTGCACCGCGACATGATGGAGAAAGACTACCCGGCACTGTTCTCTAATTTCGGGATGGGCACTACTATTTGGAGCCCATTAGCATCAGGTTTATTAACGGGCAAATACTTTGACGGCACCGCTGACGACAAAAACCGTATGGAGCTAATGACATGGTTAAAGGAGCGTGCATTGGGTGACATGAATAAAGTAGAAAAGGTGAAGCAGTTGGCCGCACTGGCTAAAGACCTGGGTATTCCGTTAACACACTTAGCGCTTTGCTGGTGCTTAAAAAATCCAAACGTTTCTACCGTAATACTGGGCGCTTCTAAAGTTCAGCAACTGGAAGAAAACCTGAAATGCTACGATAACCTCCCAAAGCTTACAGCTGATGTAATGGAGAAAATTGAAGGCATACTACAGAACAAACCTGTATTGCCGGTTTACTAAATAGTTTATAAATCCAGGTATTCAGCATCGGCACTTACGGGGTGCCGCATCAGCAGTTTAACGGCCTGCGCCATTTCCATACCTTCAAACATTACCTTATATATAATTTGAAGTAGGGGTGCGTGCACGCCTACATGGTCTACAATAAGCTTTCCTATTTTAAGGGTTCTAACCCCTTCGGCTACTTCGCCAAGGCTTGTCAATATGGCATCCAGCTTCTCTCCTTTTGCTATGCGGTAACCAACGGTGTAATTTCTCGACTTCGGAGAAGAACAGGTAGCAATTAAATCGCCTATGCCGGCCATACCTAGAAAGGCACGCTTATCTGCACCAAGGGCCTTACCAATATGTATCATTTCGCCCATACCGCGGGTTATAAGCAAGGCTTTGGCATTTTCGCCGTACCCTAAACCGCTTAAGGCCCCCGAGGCGATTGCAACATAATTCTTTAATACGCCCGTAAGTTCTATGCCCAGCATATCCTTATTGCCATAAACCTGCAATCTATCGCTACGCAGAGCAGTTATACCCTCTCTTATCACCTCATCAAACCTGCTTGCAATAACAGTCGCTGCAGGTTGTTTCTCCATAATTTCCAACGCCAGGTTGGGCCCTGCCAAACATCCCACACGAACAATTCCTGTTTCCTGAAGAATTAATTCGCTCATGGTTTTAATATCCTTCAGCTTAATGTTTTTGGCATCTGCTTTATCAATGTCAAACTCACAGTGCAAACCTTTAGTAGCATGTATCATTATGTGGTCAGGCCGCAGGTGACCCGAAAAATCAATAATCATGCTTTTAAAAAACTGTGAAGGCACTGCCGGGAAAAGAAGGTAGCACTCTGCAGCAAGCTGTTCTAAGGATTCTGCTATAACAACATTTTCATGAAGCTCAAATCCGTTCCTTGTTTTGCGCTGATTACGCAACTGGTTTGCATAATCTGCACTGCGCTCATACAACAACACGCGTTGGTTTTCCGCCAGCAAGTTTGTTATTGCTGCGCCAAAGCTTCCTGCTCCTATTACACCAACAGTCTTCATAAAAAGTAAGATTTAAGAAGTAAGAAGTTAGAAGTAAGAAGTAAGAAGTTGGAAATTCTATAGTTCATTGCGTAACAGTTGATTTGTTTATTCCTTTTGAAGTTTTAATGGAGGAAGTAAAAATCGCAGTTAGTTCATTAGCCTCCTTAAGAAGTTTTTGAGCGGTTTCGGTATTAGCTATACCTGATTCAATAAATAGCTCCAGCCACAATACTGATTCATCGGCCTCTTCAAGAACAATACCAAGTTTTGCCACGAACTCAGCACGTGAACGCCCTCTGCAAGCAGAACGATAATTTGCAGCTACAGAAGTAGCCGAGCGAAGTAATTGTTTACCTAAAACGTTTTTGGTTTCGCTATAGGGTAGTGATGTAATAAACTTAATGACTAACAAAGAAAACTTCTTCGTTCTGTCCTTCAAGTCCTTATTTCCAGCCTCTGCCATTCGCGCTACTTCTAACTTCTAAATTTTAACTTCTTACTTTAAATGAGTTTCTCCAGTCCGTATCCCTGCAAACGGTTATGGTAATAATACAGCAACTTCAAATCCTCTGAACCAATTACATCTGCCGTATGAGTTAATGGCGAAGCAGTATGATACATATTAATGTTGCTCATACCGTGCTCAATAATTTTATCGGGATTCCATCTTAGCTCAGGCGACATTAACACCTCACCGTTATCATACATCTCTTTCAATTTCTCTTTTAGTCGCACTATGGTATCCACCACTTCCGCATAAGGAATAGAAATATCTTCTACCGGTGTGCGCAGCACCGTAAACAGGTCCACCCCTTTATACTTTTTCAAAATCAATTCAAATACCGTAAAGCAAACCAGGTGACTGGTGAGCACCACATTATAACGGTGATAGTTGTCTACAATACGTTCGCCTAAAATGCGCGTATACTCGGCATCACGTTGTTCGTCATCGCGCAGTTCGCCATTGGTTATAAAGTATTTCTTAACGTCAATCTTTTGCCCAAGGTGGTTGTAACTATTACCTTCTGCATCTACTTTATTACCCAGCACATCCATTACCTCACCAAAGGAAACGGAGAGTGATGAAGAAGCCGACAGAAACTTAAGCATAAAACGCACAAGCTTGAATGAGGTGGAATACTCGTCGTTCTCTTTCAAAAATTTCTCCTTGCCTGTTTCTTTAAGGTAGTCGTTTATTAAGCCGCTGGCCTCTAAAACAAAGTGATAATTTATGATACAAGGCACCACATAAATACGCGGGGCCAATTCAACCGGGTAGTTTTTGTAGTTCAGCTTTTGCGCTTCAACAGCAGTGCCCAACAGGCCCAGCTTTAAACGCTTCTCAATATTACCCGAACGCGAACGTGTACCGCCGGGAAAGAAAATACTATGCGCACCACGCTGCAAAGCTACAGTGGAATAAGCCTTTAGCGTTTCAAGGTAAACAGTATTCTTTTTTCGGCGGTCTACCTTATAAGCTCCCAACCTATTCATAAAATAGGAAAGCAAACCTATGCTAAACAGGTTTAAACCTGCCCCGTAAGTAAAGGCAGGCAACCCCAACTCATTCAACAACCAGCCCACCATAATGGAGTCCATATTACTGAAGTGCGTAGGCACTACCACCACCGTTCCTTTGGTAGAAAGGTGGCGTATCTTCTCTATATCTCCGGTAATTGGTATTTTTTCATGAAGGGTTTTAACGTTGCCGGCCAGTGTTTTAAACCACTTACCGGGTGCAGCGCTTAGCACACGGCCAAAAAACTGCGGCAGAATGGCTTTAGCAAAGTTAAAGGCGCCCAAATCAAACTGGCCAACTATTTCGTTTACATAGCGGTCCAGTATATCATCCAATATAAGGTCCTCAGTAATTTCTGATTTGTGCTCTCCCGATTGGTCCAGCTTAAGGTATTTGCTTTTAACCCCGCTCCAGAACTGGCGTTCGTCCTTAGGGTCCGCCTTCCATGCTTTTTCTGTTAAGCGTATACGCTCCTGGTAAAGCACTTTCGCCAACTCATCGCGTAACGATTTGTCGGTAGTAAAGCGTTCTTTTAACTTTTGGCGGGTTCGTTCCTTTACCTCATTAACAAAACTCTCCTTGTCTTCACTAAGCCGGTAAATAGGCCATTGCTTAATGTCAGGTATTATATAGGGTAAGGGATAATCGGTTGGATTATACTGTCGTCCATTCATCTCTACAGGTGCCTCACTACTAAAATAGAAATAAAAGCTATTTGTGCGAACTAATTGTTTGTCAAACAATAAAGGGAGAAAATTTAACGTTTAAAATGTGTTACTTTTTTCATTTCGCTGCTTTTACTACTCCCTCTTATTCTACATTTGACCGCCCATGCCCATGCGTTTACTATTACCCGTATTTCTTTTTTTATCTCTACTGCCCGTTTTTGCCAGTGCCCAGCAATTTACTGCCAGCGGACAGGTTAAAGATTCTGCCACCTCCAAAGCTGTTGAGTTTGCTGTGGTTAGCCTTAAAAATGCCGAAGGCAAAATTGTTATTGCCGGTGCTACAGATGTTGACGGCAAGTTTGCCCTTACCACCAATGCAGGCAACTACACCCTTACCATAGCCCTTTTAGGCTATAAGCAAAGGGAAATAACCATAGAGTTAAATGCCAACAAAGAATTAGGAGCCTTACCGTTTGCTGCCGATGCCAAAACACTTGGCGAGGCAGTTGTAACCGAGGAAAAGAACATTATAGTGCGCAATAGCGAAAAAACGGTGTTTAATGTGGCGCAAAGCCCCAGCAACCAAACCGGCACTGCTGAGGATGTATTGCGCAATATGCCGGGCGTAAGTGTTGACCAAAACGGGCGCGTAAGTATTATCAATAAAAAGGGCGTAAAAATTTTGGTAGATGGCAGGCCGAATGCATTGGCTGAGGCAGACCTTGGTGCTTTTTTAAAGAGCATACCCGCAAACTCTATTGAAAGCATTGAGTTAATTACAAACCCCAGCGCCCGCTACGATGCCGAAGGCAATGCGGGCATTATTAATATAAAACTAAAAAAAGGCAAGGCTGATGGATTGAATGCAACCCTTTCAGTTGGCTACGGCTTCTTTAACCGGTATAACGGCAATGCGGCTTTTAACTACCGCAAAGGTAAGTTCAACATTTTTGGCAGCTATTCCTTTAACGATAACGAAAACGGTAATCGCTACATTGAAACCAGGCTTATAACGGTTCGTGATACAGCAACTCATTATTCGTTAGATAGCCGGGGGCTTAGCCGCAATATGAACCACAGCCTTAAAGCGGGCTTCGATTGGTTTATAAATGATAAGAACACATTTACCTATACCGCCAGCGGCAGCTATAACTTTGGCCGTTGGAAAACGCTTGCCACATCGCACAGTGCCGATTACCTCAACAATCCGGTATCTACTTATCTTTCTGACAACGACGATCGCAGCCACCGTTACACGGTTACCAATGATTTTGCCTTTCAAAGCAAGATAGATACCAACGGACAGGAATTGAGCGTTAACCTTACGCATACCTATGTTGCAGGTAATAGTGGTGCGCCACTTACCTCTATGGCTATTGACTCAACCGGAGTTTATGACGAAGCAGGCAGCCTTAGCAGGCGCACGGCAACCACCAGCAACATTCACAACGTTATTTTTCAGTTTGATTATACCCATCCGTTAAAATGGCAGGGCCATAAAATTGAAACAGGGGTTAAGAATGAAACCACGCTCAACAAAAATGTATTTGATGCTTTCCGCCGTCCGGGCAACGGTACAGAAATAAAGGATACATTGCTAAGCAATAACTTTAACTACGTTGAGAACATAGCGGCTTTTTACCTGATATACAGCGGCGGTTATAAAGAAATACTGAGCTGGAGCGCCGGCCTGCGTGCTGAACAAACGCTTATAAAAAGCAACAACAACAGCGTTAACCGCCAGTATGTAAGTTTTTTCCCCAGTGCTACGCTTAGCGGAAACATAAAGGAAGGCAACAGCCTTAGCCTTAGTTACAGCCGAAGGGTTAACCGCCCGCAATTTCACGATATTAATAATGCCGTTACCTACATTGACCAATACAGCACATGGCAGGGAAACCCAACTATACAACCCAGCTTTAGCCACAACCTTAGTTTAGACTACGACCTGATGGTGAAGAAGCACATGTTTAACTTTGAAGTTGAAGGGGGCATACAAACCAACGACTTTATTGAAAGCAGCCGCGTTGACAGCAATCGAATTACACGGGGTGGTGTAATTAACGGCAGCGACCAAAAACGCATAAGTGCAAGTTTTTATACGCGCTTGCAGGTAACCAAGTGGTGGCAGTTACAAATGAACCACAACTATACCTACAGCAATTACAGTTACAAAGCAGGCGTTAACCTGCACCCTATAAGCGGGCATAGTTATAACCTGTGGCTATCCACCAACTTCAAATTCTGGAAGAATATGGTGTTTGAAATTAATGGCTGGTTTAACAGCGGAGGCGTGCAGCCACAGGGCATAAGCAAGCCGGCGGGTATGCTGAATATGAGCCTGAAAAAGTCATTTTTTAAGGACCACTTTACCGTATCAATAAGCGCACAGAACGTATTGAACACCATGAAGTGGCGCTGGACGGTTAGTAATACCAATTTGGAAACGGCAGGTAGCTGGCAAATGCTTAACCGCACTGTTTTTATAAACCTTAGCTACCGTTTCGGGCAAAAGAAAGTAACTGAACGCGATGCAAAAGGCAACGAGCGCCTTGGCGGTGGTGGTGGTAGGCAGTAAGTATAGAACCTACCCCCGGTCAACGTAAAAATTTTACATTGGCTGCAGTAAAAGCAGTGTAGCCAATGTTCAATATGAATCCCTTTACGCCGGAGCATGAATTGCTCCGCCAAAGTTTCCGCCAGTTTGTAGAAATCGAGATTAAACCTTACGTTAAAGAGTGGGAGAAAAATAAAACCTGCGAACGCGAAGTGTTTCGCAAAATGGGTGCGCAGGGCTTCTTCGGCGTAAGTTTTCCTGAAGAATATGGCGGCAGTGGCATGGATATGTGGAGCGCGGTAGTGATATGCGAAGAACTAAGCGCTGCTAACGTGGGCGGCTTGGCTATGAGTCTTTATGCGCATACCTATTTGCCCTTGCCGGTGCTTGCCGCCCTGGGCACTGAAGAACAAAAACAAAAATATTTGGCGCCTGCTTTAAAGGGTGAAAAAATTGCGGCCCTTGGCATTACAGAACCCGGTGCAGGCAGCGATGTGGGCGGTATACAAACTGTGGCAGAAGACAAAGGCGACCACTTTGTGGTAAATGGCAGCAAAATGTTTATTACCAATGGCACCATGGCCGATTTTATAGTGCTGGCCGTGCGCACCGGCGATGGACACAATCTTAGTTTACTGATTTTTGACACTACAACAAAAGGCTTTACGGCTAACCAGGTGCATGATAAACTGGGTATGCACACCAGCGATACAGGCCAACTGTATTTTGAAAATTGCATTGTGCCCAAAAGCGCTTTACTGGGCCAGCTAAATATGGGTTTTTATTATATTATGAGTAATTTTCAGGAGGAGCGCTTAATTGCTTCTATTAGCGGAACGGCATCAGCACAAAATGCATTGAACAAGGCAAAGAAATATATGCACGAGCGTGAAGCCTTTGGAAGGCCAATTGCGAAGTTCCAGGTGTTGCGCCATAAAATTGCCAAGATGGCTATTGAAGTGGAAGCCTGCCGTTCATTAAGCTACCGCGCCGTTGCGGAGTTTATTGAGTATGGTCCGGCAGCCTATAAAATAGTTTCTATTGCCAAGGCTTACGTTTGCGAATCAGCCTTTAGCGTTATAAACGAAGCCCTGCAAATACATGGCGGTTGGGGCTATATGGAAGATTATGGCCTGGCGCGTTCATTCCGCGATTTCCGTTTAATGACGGTTGGTGCTGGCACCACGGAAATTATGCATGAGATTATCAGCAAGATTGAAATGGATGAAGTAAAACACGAGAAACAACTTTTAAAAGCGAGATAAAAGCAGCGTTGTCAGTCTGAGCCTGTCGAAGACTGAACCCACCTTTCGACAAGCTCAAGGTGACATACAATATTTTGATTATTGAACATTGGTAATTGATTATTTAAAACTAAGCCATGAGTACAACTCCCCTTTTCAATTCATATAAGCATTACAAGCACGATAAACAGTTTGATTCTATCATTATAGGCTCAGGCATAAGCGGGCTTGCTTTAGGCGCCATATTGAGCAAGGATGGCCAAAAGGTTTTAGTGTTAGAGCAACACTATACCCCCGGCGGCTTTACACATACTTTCAAGCGCAATAAGTATGAGTGGGACGTGGGTGTGCACTACGTAGGCGAAGTGGGTAACCGCACCTTGCTTAAAAGTGTTTACGACTACGTTTGCGAAACACCCATTGAATGGGCGGACATGGGCGAAGTATACGACCGTATTTATTTTGGCAATGAAAGTTTTGAGTTCCGTAAAGGCAAGAAGAATTTCATTGAATACTTCAGCAATCTTTTTCCAAAAGAAAAAGAAGGAATAGAAAAGTATGTGCGCCTAACGGATGAGTTAAGTAAGGATGCCCGTGGTTATTATGCTGAAAAAGCACTACCCGATTTTGCAGGCGCTTTGCTGGGCGGTTTTATGCGTAGCAAATATTTAAAATATGCCAGCCGCACTGTAAAGGATGTAATGGATGAACTGTTTACCGATGAAAAACTGAAAGCAATTTTAAGCGCGCAATTCGGTGATTATGGTTTGCCCCCATCACAAGGCAGCTTTGCTATGCATGCCGTAATTACCCGCCACTATATGAATGGCGGCTACTACCCTGTTGGCGGCTCAGGCGTTTTCTTCGATAAAATTGCGCCAACTATTACCAAGGCAGGCGGCGAGATATTAGTGCGCGCTGCTGTTAGCGAAGTGCTGCTAGAAGGCAACAAAGCGGTTGGTGTAAAAATGGAGGATGGAAAAGAAATACGGGCTAAAGCCGTAATAAGCACTGCCGGTATTGATAATACTTACCATCACTTACTGAATAAGCAAACACAGGAATCAATTGGTTTACAGAAAAGAACTAAAGGTTTAAACCCGTCTATCTCTTACTATTGTCTGTATGTAGGCTTTGAACATACGGCTGAAGAATTGAATTTACCGAAGTCTAACTTCTGGATTTTTCCGGAGAGTTATGACCATGATGCTAACCTGAAGAGTTACCTGGAAGGCAAGAGCGAGGATATACCGGGCGTATATATTTCATTCCCCGGCGCGAAGGACCCTGACTTTCAAAATCGTTTCTCCGGACGCAGCACAGTTGAAGTTATTTGCCTTGCCCAGTACGATAAGTTCGAACAGTGGAAAGAAACCCGCTGGAAACACCGTGGCGAAGATTATGATAAGAAGAAGGAAGAGATTACAGAGAAGCTCCTCGCCTATTTATACCGTTACATACCACAAACTAAAGGCAAGGTAGATTACCACGAGTTAAGCACCCCGCTCACCGTTCAACACTTTGCGGCTTATCAAAAAGGTGAAATGTATGGTTTAGACCACGACCCTGCGCGTTTTGAAAACCGTTACCTGAAACCGCGCACACCAATTAAAAACCTGTTCCTTGCCGGGCAGGATATTGTTAGCTGCGGCGTAGGTGGCGGTTTAATGAGCGCCGTTATTTGCGCAAGCGCTATGAAGAACACCAACTACGTAGAGAAGATATTGAAATCAGTGGCTGAGAAAAGTGCGGTAGCAGTATAAATGATTGCATAGGTTGCTTACTTTTACAACACTATGAAACACATTTTAGCAATAAGCTTAATGCTTACTTTTTGCGCATTGTTTGCGCAAAAAGCCCCCAGCGCACAAAAGCTGGAAAAGAACAAGGTTGAACATAAAAAGTGGTATTTCTGCTACATTGTTAAGCAACCAAAGGACACCATTTTTGTATACGTAAAACCTGACTTCCCTGATTTTAACCGCGTTTCTGCCGGCATTTTGTTGTATGACCCATCTTTAACCATTGGGTATGGTGATGGGCAGGAGGAAAAAATACACCCGAGGGATTTTAAAGAAATGTATGTGTATTCAACACTTTCACGGTATATGGTAATAGCGGATGAAAGTGAAAGCTACCTTGCAAAAGTAGTAGTGGATAGCACATGCATTTTGCTGAAGCGCGATATGTATAATGTAAACGTTGCGGCTGATGCGCGCAGCGCAAACCCAACACCCGGCACTACAGAAGTATCCTTGTATTACACTCTTTACAAAGGCACACTCACTAAAGTATTTTCCGGTTTATGGAACCTTGGCGTAGAGAAAAAATTTAGGGAAGCCAGCAAACAGGCCTTTGCGGATTGTCCTGAAGTTATATCTCTAATTGAAAACGGCGCTTATCAGTCCAAGGATATTGAGGCGCTTGTAAAGAAATTTAACCAGTGCAATAAAAACTAAAAATGAACCGCCTATTGTGCGCATTTTTTCCTTGAGTTAAATTCCGGAAATAGGTACGCATTTTTTCTTTGAAGCGTTATACTTAAAACAAAGCAATGAAAAACATATTTACCATTCCCGGCCTTATAATAATTGCGTTGTTCTTCGGCAGCGCAACCTGCAACCAACAACGGTGTGAAGCCCACCCAAAGCCTGATTGTATGTGTACTATGCAATATGACCCCGTTTGCGGTTGCGACGGTAAAACTTATGGCAACGCATGCCAGGCGGAATGTGCGGGTGTTGATGTGGTTAGTAAAGAGGAATGTACCAAATAGTTTAGCCCTATAAGACAGACCGAATTTCTCAACTTGGCAAGAATGAAGAAGGTAGCCCAATTGCTTTTTATAAGTTTCTTAGGTGCCCTTGCCATTTTGTGTTTGTTTTTTTTAGTCGATGAAGTAAGAATTACAGCAAAAACCCTGTTGGAACATGGGTTTTATAGGTTGGATTATTTACTGCTTGATTTTTTCTATTCCTTCGATAAAACGCTCGCCTTCCCTTTTGCTTTCAGCATCTTGTGCTTCTTCGCCATTGCTTTCAAGCTGAATGATTTCAATCTATTGCATACAAGAGGCGTAAAAGCTTTGTTACTTACTTACCTTACACTAGGCGTTTTTATTATGGTATGCGTGGGACTTATTACGTTTTTAATATATAATAGAAGTTCGGATTTTGAAAAACTACCCCTGATAACTATACTATTCCTCGCAACCTTGTTGGGCATTTTTATAATAGCCGACGCAGTGCGCTTCTATAGAAAAAGGATAGCCACTAAATGATTACTGCTCCGTAATTAAGCCTTTAAGCGCGGCAATTTTTACAAGGGCAGCGGTGTTTTTTGCATTTAATTTTTCAAGCAGGTGCGTGCGGTGGGTTACTACAGTTGTTGGGCTCACAAAAAGTTTATCTGCTATCTGCTGGTTGGTTAATCCTTCGGCAATTAACTCAAGCACTTCTTTCTCCCTGCGCGTTAAAACAGGCATATCCGATTCGGCATTGGTTCTTAACAGCTTCGCTGTTTCAAAGCTTAAGTACTTCCCTCCTTTTGTAACGGTGTTAAGGGCTTCCATAATTTCATCGCGGCTGGCATTCTTCAACAGGTAACCGTCAGCGCCGTTCTCCAGCATTTTGTTTACATAGCTGCTTTGGTTAAAGGTGCTTAGTGCTATTATGTTCACAGCGGGATATTTTGTCTTTACCTCTTTGCATAATTCTATGCCGCTCATGCCCGGCATGTTTATATCCATTAATATAATATCAGGCTGTTGCTGCTGTAAAAAAGCCAGGCAACTATCAGCATTACCTGCATTACCCATCCATTGCACATCCTGTTCAGCTTGCAAAAGCGAACGGATGCCTTCAATTACCATGTAATGGTCATCAACAACAAAAAGCCTGATCATACTTAAACTTTAAACTCAATAAATACTGAAGTGCCTTTGCCGGCTAATGATTGCACATCTACCGAACCTTTAAGGTATGCCACCCTGTTTCGTATACTTTCCCAACCAACGCCTTTTGTTTGTGCGTTGGTGTCAAAGCCTTTGCCGTTATCCTCCACCGTTATAGAAAATGCGTTGTCGCCATAAGTGGTTTGCACCAATACCTCGGTGGCTGCTGCATGTTTCATAATGTTATTAAGCAGTTCCTGCACAATGCGGTAAACATTAAGGGCAATATCGCGGTTAACTGATATTGATTTAAGCCCCATACTTTGGTAGGTAGCTTTTACTGCACCTGTGCTGTTCAGTTGCAGGCATAAATCATTCAGTGCTGCATCAAGGCCAAACTTCAACAGGCTTTCAGGCATCATATTGTGCGCCACGCGTCGCAGTTCTTTAATAGATGTGTCCAGCATATCCATGCTGCGCTCAAAAGCCTGGTGGCTTTCGGCAGTCATTACCATATTATCTTTCATAGTTCCGAATGAGAATTTTATACCGCTTAACATACCACCAAGGCCATCGTGCAGGTCTTTGGCCAGCCTTGTGCGCTCTTCGTCCTGCCCTTTTAAAACCGCCTGTATTGCGGCCAATTGTTTTTCCTGCTCTAACTGTGCTATGCGCTGTTGTTGAATTTCCTTTTGGCGCTTATTTAATTGTTGACGGTTGTAGAAAGCATATCCTAATAAAACACCCAGCAGAATCAACACCGCTACTGCTGCGGCCAACACTCCGTTCTGAAGGTTTTTACGGCTTAACTCGGCAGCCTGAATTTTAAGCTGCTGCTCTTTCTTTTCCGTTTCATATCGCTTCTCAAGGTCCTGTGTGTTTTTCAGAATGGTTTCATCAAGGCCGGCCTGCAAAAAAGAATCTGCCAAAGCCATATTAGCCTGGTATGCGGCAATATCCTGGTTTCTTACCAACGCAATACTTGATTTTAAAAGGTACACTTCTTTCAGTGTCCCTTTTTCACCGGTTTTCAAAAAAAGCGCCAGCGATTTATTAATGCAGTCCTCAGCCTCCGAAAAATTTTTGGTATAAAATGCAGCAATTGCCCTTAGCTGCCAGCCTGTAGCCGTCAGCATATCGCTTTGCATAGGTTCCACCAACTTAAAAAAGCGATTGGCACTGGCGGGCATTTCAGCGTATTTACCGGTGTTCAGGTAATAGTTGAAATATTCATTTGAAATTAAGGCGAGCAAATAATCGTCCTGCGCTACGGTAGCCAGTTCTTCGGCCTCGGCAAGATGTTTTAGAGCGGTTGTATAATCGCGAACATAACATTCATCCTTTCCCAAATTAAAAAGCAGGTTACGGTAGGTACGGTCTTTGGGCTGGCCGGCTAACAGCTTAACAGAGATAGTGGCGTATTCTACAGCCTCTTTTTTACGATTCTGTGATAAATATACCTCGGCTATATTACCGTAAACAAAAACAAGGCCGCTGGTGTCATTCGTTTGTTCGTAAATCTTTCGGGCTTCATTATAATATGCAATGGAAGAATCATACTGCTGCAGGTAAATAAATTCATTGGCTATGTTAAGATACTGGTTAGGTAAAAGCGCCGGGCAATTCTTGCTAAAACATTTGGCCAGGCCCTCTTTGTTCAGCCGTAAGGCCTCATCAAAATTTCCTTTATGATTTAGTGCCTCTGTTATAAAACCATAGTATTTAATCTCGCCCCAGGTAAAATTTAAATCCTTACTTAACTTATATGCCTGTTCATAATAAACTATTGCTGAATCAAGGTTATCGTTAGCAAGGGTTAAACCAATTTCATACAGCAAATGTGTTTTATTGGTATCATCCGGCGCTTTTAGCAGCACCTGTTTCAGGCTGTCCAGGCTCATATCCTGCGCATAGCTAATTCCACAGCACAGCATACAACAACAAGCGAACAGAATGCATTTGAGCGACGAAAAAGTTTTCATATTTCTATCTGCAATTTTAAATATAGCGTAAAGCCCTATCTATCCTATTTAAGTAGGATTTTCAACCCAATGCATAATATCCTCTTTTTATAGGATTGCCCTACCCCTGCAGCCACAGCACTTTTGCAACGTGAGAAAAAGTAAACCTCACCATTTGTAAAAGCAAAAAACAAACAACATGAAAAAAGTAATTACCCTTTTGTTTTTAACCGGCTTTATTGCTGCTAATGCGCAATGGGCAAACAAAATAGTATTCAGCCTGCCCTCTACCAGCCACGCGGAGGATTCAGTTTGCTATACCAACCCCGATGGCAGTGGTTTTGACTTTATCACCAACGGTTACTGGCCAAGGGTTAACCACCAGGGCAACAGGGTAGCCTTCCTTTACGGCAGCAACGCCACTATTACCCAAAACGATGTTTATTTTAAAGATGGAGCAGGCTCTCCGTACCTGTATTACACAAACGGCGGCTATGATATGTATAACTATGATTTCTCTCCTGAAGACTACTACTTTCAGTTTGACTGGCAAGGCAACTTTTACCGCATGGATGCTGACCAGCCTAACGGCGGCAGCACGAATATAGGTTCAGGGGCAGGCGATTTTAATGATGTTTATCCGCGCCTTAGCACGGTTGACTCTCAAATTGTATTTCATAATAAGGACCACGGCTTATACCTGATGCCGTTTGCCGGCCAGGGCAACACCAATTTAATTCCCAACACAAGTGCAGGTGATATGTATCCTTACTGGAGCCCTGATGGACAATGGATTTACTTTATGACATCGTATGATGCAGGCAACAACAAAATGCACAACATTTATAAAATACACCCTAACGGCACCAACCGCACACAAATTACCAATTTAAGTAATGCTGATACAGTTGGGGCTTCACTGGTAGTTACTAAAAACGGCAAATGGGCTGTAGCGCCTGCGCGCATAAACGGCATAACCGGTATTTACAAATTCCGTTTAGATCAGTCTTCACTGCAAACCACCGGCTACCTCATCCGTGCATTTAACTACCTGCACTCTCCCTGCAATACTATTTGGGTAGGTAGTGTAGATTCTGTAAACAACGATATTTCGATGGCGATAAATGAACCGAAAGAATTGAAAGCATCGATTTACCCTAACCCTGTAACGGACTTTGTGCAACTACAATTAGAAAAAGTGAATGGCCCGGTAAAAGTGCAGCTGATTAACCAGTTGGGGGAAACATTGGTGGAAGAAAACTATGGCCCTGTTAAAACAGTAAAATTAAACACCAATAGTTTACCTGCAGGTATCTACTTTATTAAGGCAACCGCCGATGAAAAAGCTTACACCACAAAAATTATAAAGCAATAAGCTAATAGTTGCTAACCATTTCTACGGGGTTTACGTAAAGCCCGTTTGCAAAACGCAGCCCGCACCAAGGGCTGCGTTTCTGTTTATTATCCTATCGCCATTATACCTGAATTTAGGTATTGATGGTTCCGCTTATATGATGGTAATTTACAGGTATTATACACTAACCCATACATCCCACTCACATTAAAACCACTGTTATGGCTGATAAGATTAAAAGACCGCATTGCAGTCAACCCAAAATTAAACCGCGCAAATTTGCACCTTCAGTTGATGCCCACAGGGCCAGTTTTATATTGGCCAACCAGAAAAAGTGGGTAAACGGAACGCTTATTAAATATTTCTTTTTAGAAGGCCCGGAATCTCAGCGCAAGGTTGTACGCAGTGCATTTCAAACCTGGCAAAAGCTGGGTATTGGTTTATCCTTTGTAGAAGTTAAAAATATTGATGAAGCCATGGTGCGCATCGCTTTTAAAGATGATGGCTCATGGTCGTATGTTGGACGCGATATTTTAGGAATTAAGAAACCTAAATCTACCATGAATTTTGGATGGAGCCTTACCGAGGATGCTTATGGTATGACCACCGCCCTGCATGAAATTGGCCATACCATAGGTTTTGAGCATGAGCACCAAAGTCCCTTTTCGGGCATTGAGTGGGATGTACCGGTGGTGTATTCCTATTTTGCTGCCCCGCCCAACAAATGGAGCAAGGCAGAAACGGATTCTAATGTTTTGGACAAGTTACCGGCCAATACATTAAACGGCTCTACCTGGGACCCCAAGTCAATTATGGAATACCAGTTTGACCCCGGCCTGGTATTAAAGCCCGTTCAATATCGTAATTCAGGTATATACCCTCCGGGAACATTATCGAAGCACGATGTTAAAGGGGTTAAAAGCCTTTACCCTGCTATTAAATCCACTAAAATGACTGCGTTGAAAGCAGATAAGATAGCTGAGATAAAGGCTAAATCGGGCGGGCAAAGCGACTTTATTTTTACCGCGCCAAACACAGGCAAATTTGTTTTTGAAACCAAGGGAGAACTGGACACCGTAATGGTAATTTTTGAAAAGGACAAAAACGAAAACCACTACATGGCAGGCGATGATGACAGCGGACTTGAAAAAAACGCAAAAATAACGCTGCCACTGGTTAAAGGCCGTAAATACATAGTAAACATACGGGTGATGTACGCCCCTGAAAATACGGGCGGAGCCCTTGAAGTTAAGGCTGGTTAAACGCAACCGGTTTTTTTGAAAAGCGCGGTCCCGTAAAAGGCTGCGCTTTTTTATTTTACGGCCCAAAACCTTAGCAGATTTTTCGCCGGGAAATACACTTCCGCGTTCTGTAAAATTTGATTTCTTTCGCCGGGCACCTAACCCCAATCCTACGATGAAAAAATTCGTTTTTCTGCTTGCCGCCTTTACGGCATTTTTCTTTTCCTCCAAAGCGCAGGTTAACCCTAATTATCACGTAGAAATTGTGCGCGATAGTTTTGGTGTGCCTCACATATTTGGTAAAACAGATGCCGATTGTGCTTATGGTTTGGTTTACGCCGCCTGCGAAGATGATTTTAAAACCGTGCAGTGGGGTTTACTATTAGCCCGTGGCCGTCTGGGTTTAATGATGGGCATTGAAGGCGCTAAAATTGATTATGCTGTTCAACTGTTAGGCGTGCCCGACTTTATTGAAAAGCATTATGAAACAGACCTATCGCCTGAAACAAAAAAGTTATTGGAAGCAGGCGCTGCTGCAGGGAATGATTATTTGAAGAAGCATCCTGAAAAAATAATATCAAAGAAGTTGATGCCCATACGCCCCTCTGATTTTATTGCGGGCTATATGTTAAGTATGGCGCTTATGACCGGCGTAGATGGCGCTATTAAAAGCGTGGTGGGCGAAAAGGTGCCAACCATTGAATACAATAAAGATGCGCGGGGTTCAAATGCTTTAGCCATGAACTCCAACATTACGGCAGATGGTAACGTTTACCTTGATGTAAATGCGCACCAACCATTAGAAGGACCAATGAGTTGGTATGAAGCGCACTTATGTAGCGAAGAAGGACTGAACATTATAGGCGCTACTTTCCATGGCGCTGTGTCCATCTTCCACGGGGTAAATGAAAACCTGGGTTGGGCGCATACCACTAACTACTTTGATGCTATTGACATTTATCAACTGCAACCGGACCCTAAAAAGAAAAACCATTACCTGGTAGATGGTGAAAGCTATCCTTTAGAAGTTAGTAAGGCCAAGCTTGCCGTTAACCTGGCTAAGAACCGCGATAAGCACAAGTTTGTTTTAACCATTGGCAAGAAAAAGTGGTGGAGTATGTACGGTGCCACTTACAAAAACAAACAAGGATATTTTGCTATACGTTTAGCCAGTAACATGACGCTGATGAGTGTAGAGCAGTGGTATAAAATGAACAAGGCGAAGAATTATACTGAGTTCCGCAATGTATTGAACATGCAGGGTATAATTAACCAATACGTAACTTATGCCGACCGCTTTGATACTATTTACTGCGTAAGCAATGGCGCCATGCCTATACGCGCCGAAGGTTACAATTGGCAAAGCACTGTGCCGGGTAACACGAAGAAAACCTTGTGGACTAAATTCCTGCCGCATGATTCGTTACCGCATGTTTTAAACCCTAAATGCGGCTATGTGTTTGATGTAAACAATACATCGTACACTATGACGGCGAAAAATGAAAACCCCAAGCCCCTACCCTGCCAGGGCAATGTTTGCTTTGCGCGTAATGAAACCAACCGCAGTTTGCGCTTTTATGAAATGATGGAAGGCAAAACGAAAGTAAGTTGGGACGACTTTTTGAAAATTAAGTATGACACGCATTACCCTAAAACGGTAACAGCGCCTTTCAAGAACTTCGACCTGGAAGAAGCCTTCCATTTAGATGAAGCAAAATACCCCGATATAGCTGATGCCATTAAAGTAATGAAGGCATGGGGCGTTGAGCGCAGTGGTGATATAACCGATACTAATGCCACCCTTGTTTACAAATGGATTTACAGTTGCTACTTCAGCATTAATGATAGCCTTGAAAAAGTGTTTGAGAAAGACCGCGATGCAAAAATCAACTTCTTTGTATTGGGGGTTCGCATTGCTAAGTCTGAAATGCTGCGCGACTTTGGAAAACTGAATGTGCCACTAGGCGACTACCAACGCCATCAGCGCGGAGATGTTGACCTGCCAACACGCGGCGGGCCTGATATGTGGAACGCTAAATACGGCGACAATTACCAGCAAGGCAAACGCCGCATTACAGCAGGCGAAAGCTATATACTGCTGGCTAAGTTTAAAAAGGATGGCAGCTTACCGCAATTGCGCAGCATAGCCTGTTTTGGCAGCAGCAATACACCGGGCAGTAAGCATTATACGGACCAAATGCATATGTATGTTAACGAGCAAACTAAGGAAGAAAGCCTTAGCAAAGATTGGGCTTACAAACATGCTGAGCGCATTTATCATCCGGGAGAGTAAAAAGAGTTTAGATTGCGGAATGTTGAATGCGGATTAAAATTCAAACACAGCTTAAATTGACCAGAGCATTCCACCTCATTCTATTTTTTACTGCATTTACGCTGGCGTTAAAATCACAGCCGCGCAACTACATTTTTAAAAACGGAAAGGAAGGTTACCGCATGTATCGTATACCGGCACTGGTGCAAACCAAAAGCGGTTTGCTGTTAGCATTTTGCGAGGGAAGGCAAAGTTTGCGCGACCATGGCAATATTGATCTGGTAATGAAAACCTCTGCTGACTCAGGAAAAACGTGGGGCGCCTTACAATTGATTTACAGCGATGGAAAGAATACCTGCGGCAACCCTAGTCCTGTGGTTGAAAGCGCTACAGGTGTTATACTACTTACAGCCACCATTAACAACCGAAGTGTAATTGTTTTCAAAAGCAGTGATGAAGGGAAACATTGGAGCAACCCTATGGACGTAACTGCATCAGTTAAACCAAGCGATTGGAATTGGTATGCCACAGGGCCTGTTCATGGCATTCAGATTTCGCAGGGAGTTAACAAGGGAAGAATAGTTGTACCCTGCAATCACACATTAAAAAATTCAAGCAGGCATATTTCACACATAATTTATTCGGATGATATGGGCACGAGTTGGCATTTAGGCGGTTCGGTAAATACTGAAGGCACGGATGAATGTACAGTTGCCGAATTACCCGAAGGGAATTTGCTGTTGAACATGCGTAATACAGATAGGCAATTACCCTGCCGTAAAACAAGCATAAGTAAGGATGGGGGCTTAAGCTGGAGCACGCCGGCTTTTGATTCAACGTTGATTGAGCCTGTTTGCCAGGGGGCGTTGCTAAGTCACCCACAAAAAAGAAATGTATTATGCTTTACCAACCCGGCTAATTCAAAAGTAAGAAAAGACTTAACCCTTCGCTTTAGTTTTGATAGCGGCAAAAGCTGGAAAAAAGAAATACTGATACAGAAAGGTCCGTGCGCATATAGCGACATTACCTTAATTAACCACGATGACCTGTATTGCATTTACGAAACCGGCAAATTATGGCCTTATGGCGGCATAGCGGGCAAAAAAATCAGTGCGCATTAGGCTTTTCTGTACCGGAATGCCTACCGGTAAAAGGCCCCACTTTGCTGATGTGATAGTCTTTGTAATCACCTTTGTAGTAATCAATAATACTACGGTCATCGGGGTCAGGTAATATTTTAGCTAACACCACTAACTGAAACCAAAGGAAGGCCCTCACGCTTTCGCGGGGTAGAAACGGAGCCTTTTTTACATTGAGCGCATTGCGCAACAAGTCATCAAACAAACTGTGATACACCTGCACACCCATTTTCTTCATAAAGGACGGATACCAGCGCGCAGCAAACTCATCGGCTAATGATTTCACCACCGCTTCTCCTTCCATACTGTAAGCAAAGTTTTCCTGCTCAAAACGGATATACCATTCATACATTTTCTTTTCATCTTCCGGCATATTGGTAATGCCCATCAACTCTCCCATTCGCCGCCAAAAAAGAAAAGCTGCCCGCTCCTCTTTTGGTGTAAACATACTTTTGCCCGTAAGGAAGTAACTCATACGAATGGGCTCACACATCAAGGTGGCAATGGTATACAGGTTCTGCTCGTTGGTAATAGGGAAATGACTATGAATGAAATTCAGCAGTTGAACTGCCTCCAAACCGGGGCCTGTATCGCCATGCTTAAAGAATTCGCCAAAAAATAAAAGTGTATCGTTATTACGCTTGTAAGGGTTAGTGATAATGCCACCCTTTCCGCCACGGTACAGCACTTTAGCTATTGAAGGCACAGCCGCCTGCCGCGCGAAGGCCACCGAAAAAAGGGCATGCGTAAAAATGGGTGTGGCATAACGCACTTCAAAACTAAGGTGCGCAATTTCGCGATAGTCCTTTTCCGCATCCAGTTCAGCAACACGTTTACGGGCCCAATAGGGGTTCAGTAAATTCATTTCAATGTGGAATTTAGAATTTAGAATGCAGAATTAAAGGCAAAAACCGCAAAATACGGCCCTAAAACGGGAATTTCTGATTTCTGCCTGCACACTATAAACTATAGACTACACCCCCACACTATTTGTGTATAATAATGCGTTAAGGAATGAACGTTACCCGCATGGCATTACCGAATTTGGAGGCAGATTTTACCGATATGGAAGAAACAACTGTTACTCCCAAAAAGAAAAAGGAGAAAGACGAAGTATTGCTGGCGGAAGAAACGGCTGATAAAACCGTGAAAAAAGCGGCGGAAAAGAAGCCCGTTAAGAAGGCGAAGGAGAAAGAAAAGGAGGAAGAAGTACCGGGCTTTTTCAGTGATGGTCGCGCGCTTAAGTTGAGCGGCTTACTGCTCATCCTGTTCTCGTTTGTGTTGGCCGTTGCCTTCACCTCTTACTTCTTTACGCTTACTGAGGACCAAAGCGAAGTGCTTACCAATGGCGTTGGCTCTTTGGCTGATAATGGTGTTAAGGCATCTAATGCATTAGGCCGTTTAGGCGCATGGTTAGGCAATTTGTTTATACATGATTTGTTTGGCCTTAGCAGCTACCTGTTTTGTGTAATGACCTTTGCCATAGGGTTCAATTTTTTAGTGCAGAAGAAAGTGTTTCCTGCATTAAAAATCAGCATTTACAGCATGTTGGGGTTAGTGTGGTTTTCATCCCTATTGGCCATGTTGAATTGGCTGATTTACCCAAGCAGCGTATTAAGTTGGGGTGGCGGTTTTGGTAATTACCTTACCGGCACTGATGGTTATTTAACCAACCTGATAAGCCCCGTTGGTATTGGTGCTGCGCTTGTGGGCACGGCACTGATATTCTTTGTGGCGGTTTACAACATCAATTTCGATTTTATATTAAATGCCGGTAGCTTGTTCAAGAAGAAAGAGGAAGCGGTAGCCGATGGTGCCCCTGCCGTTGTGGCGGCCACTACGGTTGCCCCTGCCTACAAGGATGCCAGCGAAAATATTTTTGCCAAGGATAACATTGCCGAAGAAGTAGTAAACAACCCTCCGTTTGAAATGGAGGTAGCCGAACAACCGCAGGAAATGGAAATGCAGGTTATTGACCTTGACACCGGCAAACCACTAAAGACAGCTAAACCGGCCAAAGAAGATACCGAAGAGTTAGAACTGGAGCTGAACGAAACCGTTGAGGAAGCCGTGGCAGAAGAAAACACCGGCGGCCTTGATACAGAGTACGACCCTACACTGGACCTTTCGAACTACCAGTTCCCCTCATTGGAATTATTGGAAGAACATGGCAGCGATAAGGTGAAGATTGATGCGGAAGAATTGGAGCGCAACAAGAACCAAATCATCAGTACGCTGAATAATTACCAAATTGAGATTAGCAAGATAAAGGCAACCATAGGTCCTACAGTTACACTGTATGAAATTGTACCTGCGCCGGGAGTGCGTATCAGCAAAATCAAAAACCTGGAGGATGATATTGCCTTAAGTCTTGCTGCATTGGGCATACGTATTATTGCGCCAATGCCGGGTAAAGGCACCATCGGTATTGAAGTGCCTAACACGCATAAGGAAGTAGTGAGCATGCGCTCGTTGCTGGCATCGGAGAAGTTCCAAAACACTACTGCCGACTTGCCAATTGTATTGGGTAAATCCATAAGCAACGAGATATATGTAGCCGACCTCGCCAAAATGCCTCACCTGTTAATGGCGGGTGCTACGGGCCAGGGTAAGTCCGTTGGTATTAACTCTATTCTGGTATCGCTGTTGTATAAAAAGCACCCATCGCAACTGAAGTTTATATTGGTTGACCCTAAAAAGGTGGAATTAAGCCTGTATGAAGCGCTGGAGAAACATTTCCTTGCCAAACTACCCGGCGAAGAGGACAGCATTATTACCGATACCAAAAAGGTGGTAACTACGCTTAATAGCCTTTGCGTGGAGATGGACCAGCGTTACGACCTGCTGAAAAAAGCGGGCACCCGTAACATTAAGGAATACAACCATAAGTTTTTAAACCGTCAACTTAACCCGCAGAACGGCCATAAGTTTCTGCCCTATATAGTATTGGTAATAGATGAGTTTGCCGACCTGATAATGACGGCAGGTAAAGAAGTGGAAATGCCGGTAGCGCGCTTAGCGCAGTTAGCCCGCGCCATTGGTATTCACCTGATATTGGCCACTCAGCGCCCGTCAGTAAATATTATTACGGGTACTATTAAGGCTAACTTCCCGGCACGTATAGCGTTTAAAACCACCAGTAAAATTGACAGCCGCACCATATTAGACCAGGGCGGTTCAGAACAATTGATCGGTCGTGGTGATATGCTATTAAGTGTGGGCAGCGACACCATCCGCTTACAGTGCGGTTTTGTGGATACGCCTGAGGTAGAACAAGTACGCGACTTTATTGCCAAACAACAAGGCTACCCTACTGCAATGGAACTTCCTGAATACATTGACCCGAATGCTAAGGGCGAAGGCGGAGACGACTTTTTTATTGATGGCGAAAGAGATGATTTGTTTGAAGATGCCGCCCGCGTAATAGTGCAGAATCAGATGGGCAGCACCAGCCTTATACAAAGACGGTTAAAATTAGGTTATAATCGCGCCGGAAGATTAATGGACCAACTGCAGGAAGCAGGCATTGTAGGTGATAATTTAGGCACCAAGGCCCGCGAGGTGAAATTTAAAACCGAAGCAGAATTGGAACAGTATTTGCAAAAACTGCGTGAGCAAACCCTATAAGTAATGAAACGTTTTTTTGGTGTAGCAGCCTGTATTTTGTTCGTAATCAGTGCCTTTGCACAGGCTAATACCCTTAATGATACCGCAGCTACCCACCTGCTGCAGCGTGTTAGCGATAAGTATAAAAGCTATAAGAACATATCAGCCGGCTTTAAATTATTGGTAATTAACCCCAAAGTTAAGCCTACTGATGATGAAAAAAAGCTGACTGATACCCTGAAAGGTGATGTAACACTGGAAGGCGCGAAGTTTAAAATAAACATAAAAGACCAGCAGGTTATTTGCGACGGCAAGAATATTTGGACCTACATACCTGATGATAAGGAAGTGCAGGTAAATTACTTTGAAGATAACGATGATGTATTCTCCCCTTCAAAAATATTTACGTTTTATAAGGATGGTTTTAGCTACCAGATAGAAGAACGCAAAACTACCGGAGGTAAAACGTTGACCATTATTGAAATGGTGCCCAGCAATAAAAAGACAACCTACTTTAAAATACAGGTAACTATTGACGAAAGCAGCCTGCAGATAATAGAGTCAAAGATATTTGACAAGAACGGCACACGCTACGTTTATAAGCTAACCAAGCAAACACCTAATACAGCCACCACGGCTGACAGCTTTACCTTTGATGCCAAGAAATACCCCGGCGTTAAGGTGGTGGATTTGAGGTAAATTATTTGCCTGGCCCTTCCCTCCTGTCACCCTGAGCCTGTCGAAGGGTAAAATTGCATTGAGTCTTGCTTGTCTAGTCTTCGACGAGCTCAGACTGACAAGCGGTTTTCTTAAACTAGCCCGGGCATTGTATTGTCATCCCGAACGAAGTGAGGGATCTTAACGACCTCTTATCACCAAACTATAGTCAAGATGTCTCCCGCGCCTTCGGCGGGTCGACATGACAATGGCTATAACTCATCGGATGACTTCAAGTCATCCGATGAATGGCTAACTATTTAAACTATACCTTCTTCTCAAACTTCTCTGCATTAAACTGCTGCGATTTGCCTTTGGGTATAGTTAGTGATTGCCAGTGGCCGCCTGCCGCCATTTTACCGATAAATACTATTTGGCCTACGTGGTAAGGATAGTGAGCTAACTGGCGGTTGATGGCATCAATTACAGTATGTGGCTCGCTTCGGATATAAACCGTTTTGGTAAAATCCTCTTCTTTCAAATTATTTAAGGCATCGAAAATGCACTTCCAGCCCCTCTCCCATTCTTTCAGTAATTCCTCTTTTGTGGTAACGTCGTTTTCAAATTCGGCATCGCGGTTACGCCATTCTTTTTCGCCATCCGTCGTTAGAAAATCCGTCCAGCGGCTGAGCATATTACCGCTCATGTGTTTTACGATAGTGGCAATGCTGTTACTATCCTGGTTGTATTGCCAAAACAGGGCATCATCGGGTATTTGCGCAAAAGTGCGTTCAGCAACTGATTTATAATAGGCAAACTGGCGCAGGGCGCTTTGCAAGTATTGAGTATACATAGCTGAGTATTTCTACAAAGCTAAGCTGTTCTGTTTATTCTTTAACCACTTTACGGCGGAAACTTCCTTTATCAGTGCGCACTTCTGCAATGTAGTTACCTGCAGGCAAGGCAAGCGTATTAAGTTGGGCGTATTGCAAACCGGCACCGGAATGCACCTTTTCTGTACTTATCATTCGGCCCGCCTCGTCATAAATATTAAACTCAATGCTGCCTGCCTCGTACATGTAATACTGCACAATCAGTTTATCATTTATCGGGTTCGGGAACATTCCGAAAACAATCAGTTGTTCTGCTTCAATGCCGTTAGGCTCTTCAACGTGGTATATCAGTGTTAGCGTATCGCAGTGGTTAAAGCCGCAAAAATCGCAGCCCTGCATACGTATAGTATCATTACCGGTGTAATTAAAGTAAGGGTAATAACGCACGCAGGTATCGCCTTCTATTTGCAATGTTCCGTTAGAAGGCATTTTTAAAACTGCCTTACTCATTAAAGGCAACGTTAAATCATCATACAGGTCACAGGTTTCAAGGTTGGTGTTCTTGTTCATTTGAAACTCCACCACACCGGCAAACACAGGATGATTAATACGGAAGTAATAGATAACCGTATCGCAGTAGCCCGCATCACAGCCTTTAAAAAATACTGTATCAATACCGCAGTAGGTAGAGTCAGGCACATAAGTAAAGCAGGTATCTGTAACCGTTAGCAAACCATGCTGTGCATTGGTATGCGTAAACGATATCATAGGGCCGGTTAAATCATCAAAGCTTACACAGTTACTATAACTGCTATCGGCAACTACATTTACGGTATAAGCATCTACATCCTGCACGGCAATAACATTAATATACAGGTATACCGTATCGCAAACAGGAACGGTGTCTACCGTGCAAATAGCATAGGCAATGGTATCTGTTCCGTTATAATTATTAGCCGGCACGTAGGTAACATCCTGGCCGTTTAAAGAAACCGAAGCACCGTGGTTAGCGGGGTCGGCAACGGTCATTATCACCTGCGGGCACATATTCAGGCTGGGAATAATATTTACGGTAAGTTGTGTATTCTCAGGTGTGCTTACCATATGGTCTGTAATTTTATACATACCAATGTTTTGCTTGGCATTTACCGGAGGTGCCGCGGCAGCATTTTTAGGCGCATTGCTTATAGCTGTGCCCGAACGTAAAAAGCGCTCGTTGTCATTTACGTAGTAAGAAGGACCTAATAAGTCACTTGTTCCTAACTGCGTAACCGAATTCATGAAAGTGTAATCAGCCTGCGTTTTTTGGCGGTTTACGTTTAACATGTAGTATCCCTTCTCGTTAAGATTTATATACTTCATGTGCGGGTTAAGCGCCTGTATAATATTAATACCTACAGGCAGGGGAGAGTTAAGCGAAGTAACACTGCTACCTACAAATTCTACACAAACTGAGCCAGCGCCTGTGTTGGAGTTGTAATTAGGCCCCGGCACATCATTACACCAGCTGGTATGTATATCTCCTGTTAGTATTACCACATCCTTAATGTTATTGTTTAAAATGTGATTCTCAATTTGGGTGCGTTCGTAGTTATAACCATCCCACTGGTCGGCATTAACAGGCTGACCAAAAACCTGCAGAGGGGCAAACATTACCTGATTGCCTACAATTTTCCAACGCGTAGAGGTATCACTTAACTGCGCCATAAACCATGCACGTTCTACAGGGCCCATCAGGTGGTGGCTGCTGTCATCAGTTGCATTAATATCCTGCTCATCGCGGTCATAAAGGCGGGTATCTAACATTATAAGGTCAAGCAATTTACCGTAGCGCAGTTTGCGGAAAATACGGATAGTATCAGCCGGGTCAGGCTTGCGCAAAGGCATCCACTTAAAATAGGTGGAAGTTGAGTTATGCTTGCGAACAGCGTACGAACCTTCGGTAGCAGGGTCGTGGTTTTGCGCTCCGCCCTTCCATGCATCGTTGGCGGTTTCGTGGTCATCCCATACGGTTATAAAAGGAAACAGTTGGTGAATGCGTTGTAATTGTTTATCGAGTTTATATTGCGAGTAGCGAAGTTCATAACCCACTTCAGTGATGGCTTCTGTCGGCGGGTCGTAGGTTCTTCCGGAGACATTGCTTGAAAAGTCGCCACTGGCGTACTCGTAAATATAATCGCCCAGGTGAACTACGGCATCTACATTGTCCTTCTTGGTAACGCTTTCGTAAGCATTAAAATAACCGTGCTCCCAGCTGGCGCAGCTTACTACGGCAAAGCGCACGCTGTCAATATCAGCGTTAGAACCGGGGGCAGTTTTAGTGCGGCCTATAATGGAATTACGGCCACCGCTTTGAAACATATAATAGTAATAGGTAGAAGGCTGCAAGCCGCATACATCGGCCTTAACGCAATAGTGGTTATCCTCAGTGGCCACCAACTTGCCATAGTTTACTACATTGGCAAAGTTGGTATCCGTAGCTATTTGCCAATACACATCAATATCACCCACCATACCGGTATCTGGTGTAACGCGGGTCCAAATCATCATACGGTCGCTCATAGGGTCACCGCTCTCTACCCCATGGTAAAAGGGTTTCATGGTAGGATCAAGCGTAATACGCTGCTGATGGTTTATTTGAGCATGCAGAAATTGTAATGAACACAGGCTTACAAAAACAACAAGGGGGACATATTTTTTCATGGCGCGCAAAAATACAAATACAACACTGCATTCACTATGATTTAACAGGCACGGAGGCTAATTCTTTTACATTTGCCTTAAATCGGTTGCTATGAAAATTTCGCTGCGGACTTGCCTTGTTCTTGTATCTCTGCTTCACTGCGTTTCGCTCTTCAGCCAAACCAAGCAAACCCCTGCCCTACCCGACAGGCCTAAATTGGTAGTGGGTATTGTGGTTGACCAAATGCGGTGGGACTTTTTATACCGCTACAGTGATAAATATGGCAATGGTGGATTTAAGCGCCTGTTGAACGAAGGTTACAGTTGCGAGAACACCCATATCAATTACTCGCCATCATTCACCGCTTGCGGGCATACCTGTGTGTATACAGGCAGTGTGCCATCAGTGCACGGCATTACCGGCAATAGCTGGTTTCAATACAATGAAAACCGAACCGTTTACTGCACTGAGGATACCATGATGAAGACGGTAGGCAGTGCCAGCAATGCAGGCCGAATGTCGCCAAACAGATTATTGCCAACCACTATTACTGATGAATTGCGTTTAGCAACCAACTTCCGCGCAAAAACTATTGGCATTGCCTTAAAGGACCGCAGCTCTATTTTACCTGCGGGGCACGCTGCAAACGCGGCTTATTTCTACGACCCCTCTTCGGGCAACTGGATTACCTCTTCTTATTACATGAATGAACTGCCGGTATGGGTGCAACAGTTTAACGCCAGCAAATGGCCGGAGAAGTTTATGGCCGATAACTGGAGCACACTACTAAACGCCGACCAATACCTGCAAAGCACGGAAGACGATGAGCCCTGGGAAGGAAACTTTGAAAACGAGCAAAAGCCGGTGTTTGCGCATAAGGTGAGTGAGATAAAACCTTCCTTTAAGGCATTGGCCGCAACACCATTTGGCAGTACCGTAACCTTAAAAATGGCTGAAGGCGCTGTGCTGAACGAACAAATGGGTAGCGACGCCATTACAGATTTTCTGGCGGTTAGTCTTTCATCGCCTGATTACATTGGGCACCGCTTTGGTCCTAATAGCCGCGAAGCAGAAGATTGCTACTTACGTTTGGATAAAGACCTTTCAGACTTCTTTACTTTTTTAGATAACAATGTGGGCAAAGGCAACTACGTGCTGTTTTTAACGGCAGACCATGGTGCTGCACATTCAGCAGGTTTTTTGCAGGAACATAAAATACCGGCAGGCGTTTTTGATGCAGACACTGCAGTAAAACAATTAAATGCAAAACTGCAGCAACGCTTTGGTGCCGGTGAATGGATTGTTGCTTATGACAACATGCAGTTATACTTTGACCATAAACTGATGGAGGAGAAAAATGTGAATGCCGATGTTTTCAAAACGATAGTGAAAGATTTCTTATTGCAGTTTCAGGGTATTTCTAAAGTGTTAGACCTACATAACCTTGCTAATGAAAACGTAGATGCCAATATGCGCCAGGCAATAAGCAACGGCGTATTTATGGGCCGCTCAGGCGATATGTTTATACTGCATCAACCCGGCTGGTTTGAAGATTTTACCAAAGGCACCACGCACGGTACTGTTTACCCTTATGATACGCACATTCCTTTAGTGTGGATGGGCTGGAAAGTGAAACATGGTGAAGACCACAGCGAAATACATATGACAGACATAGCCCCTACAATAGCTGGCATGTTGCATATACAGGAACCGAGCGGCAACATTGGTAGGCCGATACAGGGATTGTTTAAGTAGTCCTTGGGGCAATTTAACTGATTTCAGAAGGACTAAGTCTATTCAAAGAAGCGCCACTTGATGCCAACACGGAAGCTGAAATCAGGTGCCGGATAAAGATAAGAAGCATAATACCCTTTAGGCCCGAAGAAGGAGCTGATGTTATCCAGTTTCACAAACACGCGCACCGTTTTAATCTTTACATTAACAAAGAAATCCAACACCGGATAGGTTTTGTTTACGCCATAGTTTACAGGGTAGAAAGTGCCTAATAGAGGGTCGTAGTAAGGCGCTGTGTTTTTATAACGGAAGCGCAAATCGAAACCGAAAGACAGCCACATAGCGTTTTTAAATACGCGACGTTCATAGTAAATACTGTGGCGCGTGTAAAGCATAGGGTACGTTTGGCGCACTAAGCCATTGTTGGCGGTTTGGGTATACCATATATCATTATCTAAATGCAGGCCGAAGAAGGAATTGCGGTTGCCTGCATGTAATACAAAAAAGTTTTGTGTGTTGGTGTTAACCACGCCCGGGTAAACCGGCATGTTACCCACCTGGAAATAATTGAAATCAGCCGTTATGCCAGCAATGGGCAGCAAATATCTACCGCCAATTATGAGGGTGCGCATTTTAGGCAGGTTATAATCCCAATCTACCGGGTGAGAGCGATAACGCTGGAAAATGTAAGGCGCTTCTTTTAACTGGAAGGTGGCATTGCCGGTAATAACACCAAACTTACCAAAATCGTAACCGGCGTAACCGTCCACCAGTAAATCGTTCTGGTTATACCCAAAAGGGAAATACTTAACAGCGCCGCGATAAAGTATATGCGAGCCGGATGCGGCATTGTTCCTCACCACACCGTCCACATAAAAATTATAGGTGTTGTATTTAAGCTTGTTTTGCTCCAACCATATATAATCAAAACCTGCTTCAGCTTTTATAATCAGGTTCTGCTCTTTGTAAGTAGTATCAGAAGTAAGCTTGCGCAAATGATATTCGGTAAACAGCGAGTTACCTAAGCGCAGGTCGTTAACATCATTAGCTAAAGAATCCTGCGTGTATATAAACTGGTTGTAGTAATCAAAAAGCGGATTGTAGTCACGGTATTTACGCCAGTTTTTTTCTACATTAAACTGGTGGCCGAAATTGAACAAAGGCATTAAAGCAGGCACAAGGCTCGTATCCTTTCTTTCCAGATATTTCTTTCCTAAATGATAAGAAGTAGTGAGGTAGAAATCAATTTGGCGGTAATTGTTTTCAGCTTTAGTAAGGTTAACCGGCACAAGGCTTTTAGTAAAAAAAGCGGAATCGAAAACGCTTGTAGTAACGCCTCCATTTTCCTGCACCTTAAAGGAGTTGAAAATTAAATCGGCCTGAACACTCCAATGCTTATCGCGTGAATTAAAAATGCCATAAAGATTAAAACCGTTGTCATTTGTGCGTTGGTTAGTATAAGCGCCTTTGGAGAATATGCGGCGAAAATCTACACCATAACTAATAATGCCTTTGTGCTGGTTAGCAAATTTGCCCTGGAACATCTGCTCGTTCTTCAAGCCTATTATCATGCTCAATTCAGTATAAGGGCGAATAACCTGGTAGTATTTTGCTGAGTCTTTTGAATAGCGGTAAAGGTCGAATTGGTTATACCCTACGTTGAAATTAAGGCGGCGGTTTACTTCATACACTAAAGGGTAGGCAGCGCTGCCGAAGTTGCCGGCGTTGGTATAATCAGGTCCTTCTCGCTGTATAATATTGTATTGTTCTAAATCAATAATGCTGCTGTCAATTATATAGTGCTTATCAGGTTCAGCACCTAAATACCATGTATCATTTTGGGTAGATGGCTTTCCGGTATTCCAGAAAAAGCCATGATGCTGCACGGTATCAGTCTGCGCAAAAGCAGTTACCGTGCAAAACAGAATTGAAATAATAAGTAAAGCTCTTACAGGGCTTAGTTGGGTCATATATCCCGCAGCAGTTCAATTATAATTTTAGTCATTTTGGGTTCTGCTTCTGCAGCTTTTTCCAAAACAAACTGGTGCGTAACCTTATCTGCCTTTTCCGGCGGAAAGCCCATATCGCTTATTACCGAAATGGCAAACACCTTTAACCCTGAATGGCGCGCTACTACCACTTCAGGCGTAGTGCTCATACCTACTGCATCGCCGCCCAAAATATGGAAGGCTTTGTATTCAGCCGGTGTTTCAAAGGTTGGTCCCTGCACGCCTACATAAACGCCGGTATGGCAGGTTATTTCATTATCAAGGGCAATTTGCAGGCCTTTTTTCGCCAGTTCATGATCGTAGGCATTATTCATATTAGGGAAACGCGGCCCCAGGGCTTCGATATTCTTGCCACGCAAAGGGTGCTCCGGTTGCAGGTAAATATGGTCGGTAATAATCATTAAGTCGCCCACTTCAAATTCAGGGTTCATGCCGCCTGATGCATTTGAAATAAGCAAGGTCTCTACGCCAATGTATTTCATTACACGTATAGGGAAGGTAACTTCTTCCATGCTGTACCCTTCATAATAATGAAAGCGGCCGGCCATTGCTACAATGTTTTTGCCCCCTAACTGGCCAAAAATCAAACTGCCTTTGTGGCCCTCAACTGTGGAAGTAGGGAAATTAGGGATAAGGCTGTATGAAATTTGATAATGCACCTCAATTTGCGAGGTAAGGTTACCAAGGCCTGAACCCAGTATTACACCATAAGGATATTGTTGCGTGAGTTTTGACTTTAGGAATTCTCCTGTTTCTTCAATCCTCTGTAGAAGGTTTTTCATGTTCGCTTGTTTGATAAAGATTACGGCGGGTTACTTCAATATACCGGAAGATATCGCTGTTGAATTTAGCGCCATCTTCGCCCAGAAACTGCACCTGCACCGGCTGGACAAATATTTCAATTTTATTTTCTGAAAACCAATTTCTGTGTTCTGCAAGGCGTGTAGCATCTTTTTCGGTGGTAATAATCACCTTGCGCACATCGCCCAAATTGCGGAAGGTATCGCGTATATTTTCCAAATCAAAGGAGTCAAAACGGTGATGGTCGTTGTAATCGCGCAAGTACACCTTACGCGCTTTGCTTTCCAGGTATTGCTTCAACTCACCGAATTTGGCAATGCCGCTAACCAGCAATACGTCCATGTCTTTATCCAAATATAACTTGTAGTTATGGTCGCTAAAGGCATAAATCTGCCCGTATTGAAGCGTACTGAAGTACACCTTTTGGTAACTGAAAGGCTTTATCTCGCTTATGATAGCTGAGCGTTGCGCTTCGGTTAAATCCGTTGGACACTTGCTTACAATAATAATATCGGCACGATGGTAATTGTGTTTGGCTTCGCGCAACCAGCCCACAGGCAAAAGATTATCGCGGGTAAAAAGATTGTGATACTCAGTAAGCAGAATAGAAAGCCCTGCGCGTATTGGCCGGTGCTGAAAGGCATCATCCAGAAACAGCACATCCACGTCAGGGTGGGCATCAAGCAGTTTAGGAACAGCCAAAACACGGTCCTCTCCTACAGCTACCACAGCCTCTGGGAACTTTTGCTTGAACATGGCGGGTTCATCACCAACCTGCAAAGCCGTGGTGTTATAGTCGGCAATTACAAACCCATGAGAGCGGCGCCCATAGCCGCGGCTTAGTGTTGCGGTTTTAAGAATGTATTGTGTAAGTGCTAAAAGGTATTCAATATGCGGGCTTTTGCCCGTGCCACCGGCAGAGAGATTACCTACGCCGATAATTGGAAAATCGAAGCGGACAGATTTAAAAATCTTCCGGTCGTACAAAAAATTACGGAAGGCGGTTATTAAACCGTATATAAGTGCAAAGGGATATAAGAGTATTTTTGAGATGCTATTCTATTTTAGTTTCTGAAATTAAATGTATGAAGATTCAAGACATCACCGACCACCTTGAAACATTGGCGCCACTGGATTACCAGGAAAGCTATGATAACTGCGGCCTGATTGTGGGCGATAAAAATACAACCGTAAAAAAGATACTTATTACCCTTGATGTAACCGAAGAAGTGTTGGATGAGGCCATACGTGAGAAATGCAATCTTATAGTGGCCCATCACCCCATAATTTTTGGCGGGCTTAAGAAGCTGAATGGCAAAAACTATGTTGAGCGTGTTGTAATTAAAGCTATAAAGAACAACCTGGCCATTTACGCCATACATACCAACTACGATAATGTGCTGCATGGCGTTAATGCTATGATTGCAGAAAAAATAGGTTTGCAGAATTGCAGCATACTGGACCCGAAGAAAAAACTACTGAAGAAGCTTTACACCTTTATACCTATTGAACATCATGAACGTGTAGCAAAGGCTGTTTTTGATGCAGGCGCCGGTTACATAGGCAACTACAGCGAAACCAGCTTTAACCAAAACGGCACAGGCACCTTTAGGGGCAATGAAGCCAGCAACCCTGCTTATGGAAAGAAAGGAGCACTGGAAAAAGTGGAGGAAGTGAAGTTTGAAACCATTTTCCCTGCAAACATTGAACGGCGGATAATAAGTGCCCTTATAAAGGCCCACCCCTACGAGGAAGTGGCTTATGATATTGTTAGCCTTGATAATGCTTACAACAAAGTGGGCAGTGGGGTAATAGGCAACCTTAAAAAACCGATGGATGAAATGGCGTTCCTGAAAATGGTAAAAAAAGCCTTTGGTTCGGGTGCGGTACGCTATACCCCCTTCCGTGGCAAGCCGGTAGAAAAGGTGGCCGTTTGTGGTGGAGCAGGACGGTTTTTGTTAAATAACGCTATTGCTGCCGGAGCCGATGTTTTTGTTAGCGCCGACTTTAAATACCACGACTTCTTTGACGCTGATAATAAGATAGTTGTAGCGGATGTGGGGCATTACGAAAGCGAGCAATTTACCCGCGATTTACTGGCCAAGGAAATTCGGCAAAAATTCCCTATTATTGCCGCCCTAATTTCTAAAGTTAACACAAACCCGATTAAATACCTATAAAATGGCAGCAACCAAAGAATTATCGGTGGATGAGAAGTTGAAGCAACTGTGGGACCTTCAACAAATTGACTCAAAAATCGACAGAATACAAATTTTGAAAGGCGAATTGCCTATTGAAGTAAAGGACCTGGAAGACGAAATTGTAGGCCTGAACACCCGCCTTAAGAACAGCCAGGATGAATTGGTTGAGCTGGAAGAGGAAATTAAAAACCGCAAAAACGCCAAGTCGTTAGCGAAGGAATTAATTACCCGTTACGAAAAGCAGCAGAACAACGTTAAGAACAACCGTGAATACGATGCCCTTAGCAAAGAAATTGAACTGCAAAAGCTGGAAATACAGTTAAGCGAGAAGAAGATAAACGACGCTACCGCGAAGATTGATGCCAAGAAAGCTGTTTTAGAAGAAACAGAAAAAGTAATTGGCGAGCGTGAAAAGAACCTGAAGGCGAAGAAGAAAGAGCTTGACAAGATTATTGAAGAGACTGAGAAGGAAGAAAAAGAACTTCAGAAAGAATCAGAAAAACAAAGCAAGAAAGTTGAAGAGCGTTTGCTGAAGGCGTATGAGCGCATTCGCAGTGCTTACAAAAACGGCCTTGCAGTAGTTGCCGTATTACGCGATGCCTGCGGCGGTTGCTACGCAAAAATACCACCACAACGCCAAATGGAAATCCGCCAGCGTAAGCGTTTAATTACCTGCGAACACTGTGGCCGCATATTGGTTGACTGGGAAAACAAAGAAAACTAGTATACAAACTAAAAACCCTCCTGATGGAGGGTTTTTAGTTTGCCTAAAGCGGATGTATTATATTTCAGCTGTGTTGCGCAAACTATATTGTTACCTGCTTTTTTTATTGCCCCTTGCTACAAGTGCACAAGGCTTTGACTTTAATGAAAACTGCCGCAAAGCCTATGCTGATATACTTGCCCTTAAGCTTACCGAAGCCCAGCAACGGCTGAACAGCGAGAAAAACAACGCTATTGCCTTTTACCTTGAGGACTACGTGGACTTTGTAGCCATGTATGCCATTGATACCAAGGAAGAATACGATAAGCGCGCCCCTAACCGCGATATTCGACTGGAGAAGCTGCGCAAGGCCGATAAAAACTCGCCCTGGTATTTGTTTTGCCAGGCAGAGGTGCAGTTGCACTGGGCGGCTATGAATTTGCGCTTTGGCGAATATGTGAATGCTGTCTTCAGTATTCGTAGCGCTTATAAACTGTTAGAGGATAACAAGAGCAAATACCCCGATTTTAAACCTAACGACAAAACATTTGGCGTTGTTGAAGCGCTGCTGGGAAGCATACCGGATAAATACCAGTGGGCGGTAAACATGCTGGGCATGGATGGCAGCGTAAATGGCGGCCTGCAAAAATTGAATAACCTGGTAGAATACGGCAAGAAGAACGATTACATATTTAAGGAGGAAACGGCTATTTATTATGCCTTCCTGTTGTTTCACCTAAAGAGTGATAAAGAAAAAGCCTGGCAGGTTTTAAAGGATAACAACTTTATGGCCAACCAGGATTTGATGAGCATTTATAGTTGCGTGCATATTGGCGTTTATGGTTCGCATAATGATGAGGCGCTAAAGTTGCTGGAGAAGCTTAACAATAAAGAACTTTCCTCCTTTAACTTTCTACATTACCTCTACGGCTTAGCCAAACTGAATTCGCTGGATACAAATGCGGAAAGTTCATTCAAAAAGTTTTTGGCTGAGTATAAAGGGGAAAATCACATAAAATCTACTTATCAAAAACTGGGATGGAATGCCTTGTTGAAGAATGATACCATTGGCTATTTACAAATGATGGCCAAGGCTGATGCCTTGGGTTCAAGCATGGTAGATGCCGATAAGCAGGCGCAAAAGGAAGCGGAAAGCAATAAACTGCCCAATATTAACTTACTGAAAGCGCGCTTGTTGTTTGATGGGGGTTACTATACCCGTGCTTATTACATAATGCGCGCCTTTAAAGAAGCAGACTTTGCTACGGATGAGGAAAAAACCGAATACTTCTACCGGCTGGGGCGCGTAAACCAGCAAATGAACAAGGATGAGGACGCCCTAATCTGTTATAAGCAAACCATTAATAAGGGCAGTAAGCTACCCCGTTATTTTGCGGCTAATGCAGCGTATGAGTCCGGTGTAATATTGGAAGGCTTAGGCCAAATTGATAAGGCCAAAGAGTATTACCGTTTAAGTATGACTTATGAAAACCACGAATACAAAAACGGTATTGACCAAAAAGCGAAAGCCGCTTTAAACAGATTGCGTTAAACTTGCAGGCGTGACTATTCAAGAAAACATATCGCTAAAACCCTACAACACCTTTGGTATTGATGTTAGTGCCAAGCTATTTACTGAAATAACTTCAGTGGTAGACCTTCAGCAGTTGATGCGCGATAAGGCTTATCAAAACGAAAACAAACTGGTGCTTGGCGGAGGCAGTAATATTCTGTTCACCAAAAACTTTGATGGCCTTGTTATTAAAAACAACATTGGTGGAATTGAAATTATAAAGCAGGAAAACCGCCATGTATGGGTAAAGGCCTATGCAGGCGTTAACTGGCATCAATTTGTGCTTTGGACCATTGAACACAACTTTGCCGGCATTGAAAACCTCTCCCTTATACCCGGGCAGGTTGGTGCAGCACCCATGCAGAATATAGGCGCTTATGGTGTAGAGATAAAGGATGTATTTGATTCGCTGGAAGCAGTGGACATGCAAAGCGGAGAGATTGTGCATTTCGGTTTACAGGATTGTGCATTTGGCTACCGTGAAAGTGTGTTCAAGAACCAATACAAAAACCGCTTTTTAATAAGCAGCGTTACCTTTTGCTTAACGGACCTGAATGACCCCAAGGCACTTTACCGCCTTAAAATGGATTATGGTGATGTAAAGCAAACGCTGGCCGACATGCAGGTGATAGACCCAAGCATTAAAGATGTGAGCACGGCGGTAATTAAAATACGCAGCAGCAAGCTGCCTGACCCGAAAGTGTTGGGTAATGCCGGTAGCTTTTTTAAAAACCCGGTTATAAGCAAAGAACAGTTTGAAACTATGGTTGCTGTTAATCCTTTAATACCAAGTTACCCGCAAAAGGATGGCACAATAAAACTGGCTGCAGGCTGGCTAATTGAGCAATGCGGCTGGAAAGGCAAGCAGGTAGGCCATACCGGCTCGCACGCTAAGCAAGCCCTGGTACTGGTAAATTACGGTGGTGCCAGTGGTAATGAAGTTTACCAATTGGCATTGAACATTCAGCAATCGGTAAAAGAGAAATTCGGGGTGGATATACAGCCCGAGGTTAATCTCGTATAAAATGAAATGCCGGCTTCTTACGAAGACCGGCACCATTTCCCCAGGTTGAAATATCTTTAAGCTAGAAGTAGACTTACTCAGTTGTTAAAAGGTTGCAAACAAAAAACGGAACCCTGCTAAGAGTTCCGTTTCCTGCTTTAGTGAATCTGTTTTATTAATGTCTTCCAAAACCGCCTTTTGAGCCACCACCGCCCATGCTTGGTGTACTTCTACCCATTGAAGGACTTGGGCTAGAACTGCCACCACCTCTGTTAAAGTTTTGCGGCGAAGGTGAAGGGCTGTTGAATGAATGCGGTTGGCTATTAAAGTTTCCGCTGTTGCCACGTGGTTGACTTGGCTGGCTTGGTTGGTTAAACTGCGGCCTAGGCTGTTCAAACTGGCGTGGTTGGCTTTGCTGCGGCGCGCTCCATTGCTGCGGCTGACTGTTACCACGGCTTGGAGGTGTGCTGTTATTCTGGTTACCGCCACCCCATTGACGAGGCTGCTCGTTTTGTTGAGGTTGTTGTGGTGCGCTCCACTGTTGTGGTTGGGAATTACCGCGGCTTGGCGGTGTGCTGTAATTGTTTTGGTTGCTGTAGTTATTACCATTACCCCATTGGCGAGGTTGCTCGTTTTGTTGTGGAGCTGTCCATTGTTGAGGTTGCGTATTGCCACGGCTTGGTGGTGTGGCGTTGTTATCACTTTGGTTTCCGTTACTCCATTGGCGAGGCTGCTGCTGTTGAGGGGCAGTCCATTGTTGCGGTTGTGTATTGCCACGACTTGGATTTCCTGCTGATGGGTTGTTATTCCAACCACTACCCCACTGCGGTTGTTGTTGGGCAGGTTTATCATATCCGTTATTCTGGTTGCCTTTATTTACACCACTGTTTGTAGCGCCAACGCCAGGATTGCCGGGGTTAGCCTGCACATTGCCGTTCTGTACATTCCCGTTTTCAAACTTGTTGCTGTATTTATCAGCAGGGTTGGTTTTGTTTATACCGGTAGGATTTGAAATATCAGGACGGCCGGTTGTATTTGGCTGATTAACATTATTGTTATTTACTGAGCCGGGGCCAACTGTACCATGTGGGTCAGTAGTGGTAGCTGCACTTGGGTTGGTGTTAGGCGTAAATGGCTTGGTAATTCCCTCACGAGGGATATCTAAAGGTTTTACTGTGCCACTTAAGCTGGTTAAGCCGCTATTGTTGCTGTTATTGCTAGGTGCCTGGTTTTTAAAGAAAGGTCCGCCATAGTAGTTGCCACCGTTATAAGTATAAGGGCTGTTATAATAGCCATTGTTATAACCATCATTATAGCCGTTCCAGTAACCGTTATTATAGCCATTGTTGTAGCCGTTCCAGTAGCCGCCGTTACCATAGTAACCGCCACAGTGGTGGCCATAACCGCCCCAACCGTAGTTGTAACAGCTGTAATTGTAGTAAGTAGGGTAATACCATGTATTATAATAACAGCTGTTCCAGCCCCAGTTGTAACTCCAGTAGGGGTCGTACCAAGGGTCGTACACTACTACTGTACGCGGACGGTTCCAGCGCCACCAGCTATCGTAATACCAAGGGCTGTAAGAAGCATAAAAGCCGGTGTTCCATGAACTCCAGCCAAAATAATAAGAGGGTGTAAACCAATAGCTATAGTAGTTTACCCCCCAGTTAGGTGTATAATATCTTCTTAAACGTGTTGTGTAGTAGTAATCGCCATAATCATCCTCATCGTAATAATAGTTGTTGGTAACATAGGTGTTGCCGTTTTCATCTTTTGAATCGTAACGGTCGGCCGGGTTGCCGTAGCCATCGGTTTTATCCGAGCTGCCACTATTGGTATAGTTGCTGTTACCCGTGGTATTCTGCTGGCTGCTGTTATCGTATTGCTGCTGCTGTTGCTGGGTATTGGTATTGCTGTGCTGATAGGCAGGATCCTTGTTAGGGTCGTAGTATTGGTCGTCCTGGCTATAGCCTTTAAAACCGATTGTTGCCGTTAAAATCAGAAATGCGAAGAGGCGTTTCATGGCGAATGGGGATTTTAATTATGACAAATTTATTACTTCAAAGTTTAAGCAAGGCTGATTTTGATATTTTAGCCCCGTTTTTTAACATCAGTGTAAACATCGTACCAGTTTTTGTTATGGCTAAAGAAATCACTTCAAGAGTTAACGATTATTCACAATGGTATAACGACCTTGTTATAAAAGGCGGCCTTGCCGACTATAGCAGCGTTCGCGGTTGTATGGTAATTAAGCCCTATGGCTTTGCTATATGGGAGAAAATGCGTGATGCATTGGATAAAATGTTCAAAGATACGGGGCACGTAAATGCGTATTTCCCGCTGTTTATACCCAAAAGCTTTTTAAGTAAGGAGGCCGCCCACGTTGAGGGTTTTGCCAAGGAATGTGCCGTAGTAACCCACTACCGTTTAAAAAACGACCCTAATGGTAAAGGCGTTATTGTTGACCCGGAGGCTAAATTGGAGGAGGAACTTATTGTGCGTCCTACTTCTGAAACTATTATATGGAACAGTTATAAGAACTGGATACAGAGCTACCGCGACCTGCCTTTGCTGATTAACCAATGGGCAAACGTGGTGCGTTGGGAAATGCGCACGCGCCTGTTCCTACGCACGGCTGAGTTTTTATGGCAGGAAGGCCATACGGCGCACAGCACCCCACAGGAGGCGGTTGAGGAAACCGAAAAGATGCTGGACGTATATGCAGAGTTTGCCGAGAAATGGATGGCTATGCCGGTTATTAAGGGCCGCAAAACTGCCAATGAGCGTTTTGCCGGTGCGGTAGATACCTACTGCATTGAAGCCATGATGCAGGATGGCCAGGCATTACAGGCAGGCACCTCTCACTTTTTGGGTCAAAACTTTGCCAAGGCTTTTGATGTGCAGTTTTTGAACAAGGAAGGCAAGCAGGAGTTTGTATGGGCCACCAGTTGGGGGGTAAGTACCCGTTTAATTGGTGCACTTATTATGGCGCATAGCGACGATGATGGCTTAGTGCTGCCTCCAATGTTAGCGCCTTTACAGGTGGTAATTGTGCCAATTTACAAGAGCGCTGAGGAAATGAATAAGATTTATTCAAAGGTTGAGCCGCTTATAACAGAACTGAAGGCAAAGGGCATTTCAGTAAAGTTTGATGATGATGAAACCAAGCGCCCCGGCTTTAAGTTTGCCGAGTATGAAATGAAGGGTGTGCCTGTGCGCTTAGCTATGGGTATGCGCGATATGGAGAACGGCACGGTAGAAGTGGCGCGCCGCGATACCAAGGAAAAAAGCAGCCAGCAGTTTGAAGGTATAGGCTCGTATATTGAAAAGTTATTGAGCGATATACAGGATAACATCTTCAATAAGGCGAAGACCTTCCGTGATAGTAACATGCGCCAGGCCAATAGCTGGGATGAGTTTAAACAAATGATTGAGCAACCCGGCTTTATAAGCGCCCATTGGGATGGCACACCTGAAACTGAAGAAAAGATTAAAGAAGAAACAAAGGCCACCATACGTTGTATACCATTAAACAACCCGCAGGAAGATGGCAAATGCATTTTCAGCGGCCAGCCCAGCAAGGAGCGCGTGATATTTGCAAGGGCGTATTAATAGATAGAACGCTGAAAGCGCTGATAAAACTGATTAACGCAGATAAAAGGAAGCCTTTGGGCTTCCTTTTTTATTAAAGCTTGAAAAACTCTAATGCCTTAAACACAATTAAAGCAGGCCACACTAATGCTTTTAAAATACCCAGTGCGCCCATCCAAAAGCTTGTGGCGTGCATAATAAAATAGATACAAGCACCAATAAAGCCCATACCATACACCACTGATGCTTGTGGAGTGTAACGGTTTTTAGTCCTATCGCTCATAACGCAGAATTTTGCTACTCAAAGTTGATGTAAGCGTGTTGCATGGCGATTGATAAGAGTTAATCCCCTTAATGACATTGCTCATGCCACTACCGATTATACGCTTTAGTAAAAATTCCTCTTATTCGCACTATAAGCTGAGCAATATGAAACAGGCCATAATTGACGCCCTTAATAACTGGAACCCGGAAATAAAACTGACCGTTAAAGCACGCTTTATAAAAAAAGGCATTGATACACCTTTGCACGGCAAGCAATTTATTGTTCGCCTTTACGACCGGGATGTGTTTGAAGATGATTACCTGGGCAAAAGCGAGTTAAATGAAAATGGCGAAGCGCATATCACTTTTTATCCGCATGAAATAAGTTCCGGCGATTCCCCTTGGGAAAGCCTGCCCGATTTATACCTTCTTCTTTTTGACGGCAACACCGTTCACTTTCAAACCAAGGTTTGGGACAATGTGGACTTTGATAAAATGGGCAAACTGGACTTTAACGAAGGCGAGGTAATAGACTTCGGCACTTTCCTTATTGGGTAACTTAACGGCGCTTTAGCTCTTTAAATTCGTAAGCGTATGCGTGCTTATCATCTGCAGCATGTTCTTCTGCGCTTAGCTCCTTCCACTCCTCATTTTTTATTTCAGGAAAGAAAGTATCTGCATCTTCAAAACGGTGTTTAACGGTAGTGAGGTATATTCTATTGGTGCGGTCAAACACCTGCTTATAAATTTCACCACCGCCAATAATCATCAGTTCTTCTTCGCCACTGTCCTCTGCAAATTGAATAGCCTCTTCAATGGTAGAAACCACCTGGCAACCCTCTGCTTTAAAATGTTTTTGACGCGTAACAATTATGTTTATGCGCTCAGGTAATGGGCGGAATTTAGGAGGGATACTTTCGTAGGTTTTGCGGCCCATTACTACATGGTGGCCTATAGTAATACGTTTAAAGTGCTGCATATCAGCAGGCAGCTTCCATAACAAATCGCCGCCGCGGCCAATGGCCCCGTTTTCAGCTACTGCAACTACAATGGCAATTTTCATGCATCAATTATTTACCTGCCTTACAAAGGCAAAGCAAGCTAAACATTATGCCTTAAACTAAAAAGTAAAGGTGTAGGTAAGGTCGCCTTTGTATTCGCTGCTGCCGCCAAACAGGTTAAACGACTTTGTAATTGAATTGCTCAAACGCAGGCCGTGGTGATTATTTACACGGTAGCCAACGGTTATGGTGTTATTCAGTGTTTTGGAATTCCACAGGCCGTTATTGCGGCTGGCCGTAAAGGCCAGGTTAAAGCCGGTACTTATTTTACCCTTCCACCATGTTTTGCTAACCGCTACGGTAGGCGTAAGATTTAGCAATTTTACAAGGCTGGTTTGCGAATACAGAATACTAAAGCCCGGACTAACCGATAGCCCAAGTTTAGTAGCCGAAACAGAATAGCCAAGGTTGGCATTAATGGTATTGTTACGGGTATATATGCCTGTAAAGTTGTTCAGGTCATCCATACGCTGATACATAAGGGCAAGAAAAATGTTATGTATTGCGGTTTTTGAAATGATGAGATAATGTGGTGTTATAACCAGGTTATTCTGAATCATGAACAGCTTGGTGGTATCATTCAGTTCTCGTAGCCCCTTCTGTTGAAACATGGTGAAGTTGTTATAGCTGAATGTTATACCAAACTTTTGATTGGCGGACCAGTTTATGTTCGCGCTAAAATTAGCTCGGTTCGTTTTTACAGCTTTGCGTTTGTTTAAGTCATCGCGCTGAAAGCCTTCGCTCAATTGCAGGTTCACTTTACCGCTATCCAATACAAACGATTGCGTAAGCGCCACTCTCTCCTGGTCGTTCAAAATATAATCTACACCCATACTTATATACTCCGGCTGCACGCGGTTGTAATCAAAGCCCAACATCATTTTAGGATCTTTGTAGGTAAAGTTGGTGTGAGCCGTCCACGCATAGCTGGTAGAAAGGCGCGGCGGAATAACCAGTTTCAGAAACTTAGTACCCAGGCCGGTTCCTATATCCAATAGCTGCGAGTTAGTGTTACGTGTAATACCACTAACACTACCATCTAACTGCCAGGTTATTTTTTGTTTCCAGAAGGATTGATAACTCATAATGCCGAAAACAGCATTTTCCTGCGGAGGAAAATTAAGTGCATCGCTAACCACAGGAATCGAGTTAGTTACATCTTTTGCTTTCAGGAAAATGAAATCGAAATAGTTTTTCTGATTCCCTACTCCTATTTTAAACGCGAAGCCACGGCGTTTGTATTGAGGGGTGTTTAGCCCTTTCAATGTATCCTCCTTTACGGCAGGGTTAAAGCGACCATACATAGCGCCAAAGCGAAACAGGGAAGGATTAATTTCAATACCTGCACCTAAGAAAGTTTTACCGCTAAGTGTTGTAGGGCTCCAGGTCATGTTGGTCCAACCGCCGTACAACTTAATCCAGCGCCAGTAAGGGTTTATGCCAAACTGAACAAAAGGATTTTTGATTTTGGTAGAACCTTCATTAAAGGTAAAGTTCAACGGAATTTGAATACCATACAAAGAAATTACCGGCGCTGCATTTATGCTGTACGAGTAAGGTCGGCGTGTGCTGTTATAAGTGCTGGACTTATAGTAACCCACCGAGGCTGAAGCCGTGCCGTGAATTTCAAACGGCTTTTCCTTTGGAATCTCTTCCAGATTTTGGGCATCAAGTCCGCTTACTGCCAATAAGAGTACAATAGCAGCTAATACCGGCTTTATAAAAAGAGACGGGCGCAGGCGCAATTTCACTATCATGCTTAGCGGCTTATTCCTTTTTCATTAGTGGCTTCGCTTTCCTTACCGTTGGCAGCTTTTGCCTTTACTGAATAGAAGTAAAATGTTCCCGCAGCGGCAGTGGCATCAAGGTAAACCTGTTGCGATGCCTTAACGGTGCCAATCAACTTCGGTGTTTCTTCATTACGCATGCGGCGGTAAATACTGTAGTCGGTTACTTCCTTCTGCAGTTCATCGCTCCAACGTACTTCAACGCCTTTGTCAGTTTTTACCAGACTGAAAAAAGAAGGTGGGGCAACCATTTTCGTTTCTGCTGTGCGTTGTTCCAGTTGAGCAACCGTGCTTTCAGCGCCATTCATATCAACGCTGGTAACTGCATAGGTAAAACTACCGCTGCCTGAGGTTACATCAGCATATGCCGAGTTGATAAGTGGAGTGCTGTTCAGCTTTACAAAGCCGTTCTGCACTAATTCGGCAGAGGTAAAGTATTTGGTAAATGCCTGCTCTCCTTTTTTACGGTAAACATTGTAACCCACTACAAAATTATCAACGCGCTTCATGTCGTTCCAGGCCAGTGTTGTTTTGCCGGCTTCGGTAAACGTAGTAAGCCCGTTAACGGCTGTAGGCAGAATAGTGTTTGTAGGCCGAGCCTGCACATCGTTTGAAAGTTCGCTTTGCACATCATTAAAATCAATAGAAGCAATTTTATAGCTGTATAACATGCGGCCATTGGTAGCAGCAGTATCTACATATACCGTATCTTTAAGTAATTCAGAATACTGGCGGAACTCTTCTCCGTTTGTGCTGCGGTAAACGTAATAGCCGTTTACGTCATAATGTCTAACACGATTCCAACGTACCTCAATGCCTGTTTTAGCCGCAGTAGCTTTAGTAGCAAACGGAATGAAGGGATTTACCTTACCTGAACGGTGTATAAGCGCAGCAGCAGTTGAGGGCACTAAAGTATTGAAACGGATATTTACAAGAGAGAATTGGTATTGATAGAGAATATTCGGAATAAGGCGCGAATCCATATAGCTGGCCGCGGTTAATGGAATAGTATCAATGTTCAAAAAGTTGGCATCGGAAATAGGTTTGCGCTGAATACAAATGCCTACATAAAGCGGATTTGCCTCAAGCGGTTTCCATGTAAATAAAATACCGCCGGTGGTATCCGTTGCTTTAAAGTTTTGAAGCGGTAGTGTTTTGCTGAAACTTGAAGATATGATTACAGCAGTATCAGAAGGATTACCTTCTAACATTACCAGCGAAGCGGGCTTAACGAAGTATTTATATTCAGTGCCCGGCGTTACAGGTTCCTCCCATGTATATAAAACAGTATCTTTTTTAACAGCGGGCAATACGCTACCGGCAAAATCGAAGCCGCCTTTAGCATTGCTGCGATACACATTGCCGTAAAATGCAGTTTCCGTTTTAGGGCCGGTTGAAATCCACTTTACGCTTATCATAGAGTCCGACTCATAACGAGAGTAGTAATGCGGTTTATTAAACTGAGGCGTTTTGCCGCTAACCACTTCCGCTTCTGCTGTTTCACTAATAGCGCTACCATCAGCTTTTAAAAATTTAACGCGGTATTTTAAACGTGTTCCTGCATTAGCCTTGTAGCTATCGAAATAAACAGCACCTGTGGCACGATAAAAATCCATATCTAGCATCAATAAGCCATAAGTTTTAAGCGATACGTTCTTCTTCATGTAGTCTACTACAGAATTTTCATCCTTTAAGTGAAGGATATAAGCAACGTGGCCGGGAAAATCGGCGCCAAAGGATTGCTTCATCTGCTGTATATCCAACATAGCCGAGGCTGTGCCTATTTCCTTAAAATCGCCCCCGTTTTCGGAGCGGGAGATAACGGCTTTACTGATGTCCTTGGGGTTAGCAGGGCCAAGCATATCCTGTGAGTAGAAGAACCAAAAACCGCCCTTGCCTTCTAACACCTGCACTGATTGTGCTTGTGTTGCAAAAGGAGCAAGCAACGCGATTAAAAATATAATAATATTATTTTTCATATCTTTTCTATCGTTTAGAAGTCAATATCAAAACCGCTTGATTTACTATAGGTAACAGTAACCGAACGGTCAACACACACCTGGGCGCCACATGGGGCAACCAGGGCCCAACACAAACCGTTGCCACAACCATCGCAACAACCAAGGCTTGCACCTGCGTGGGCAGATAGTTTGCCTGTAACGCTTTCAATACCACCTGAATTCAATTTACCATCAATATTGCCTGAGGCGCTTGCATCAAGGCCAATACAACCTGCCCAACGAACACAGGCTTTAGCACCTGCCCCCCAGGTACCACCCAGGTGGAAGCCGGCATTCATACCATTTGCGTTGGCATAAAAACTAACATCGCTGCTATAGCCGCACCATACTTTTGCCCAACCAATACCTACATCAATGCCGGCGGCGTGGGCTTCATCGCTACCAATGCTTGCAGTAGCAAAAGCACTTATACCACTGAACATGCCCGTAGGTATTTTGTATTGTGCAGCCGTGGTTGAATTTACCAGGTAGTTAACGCCCATAAACATGCCGCCGCTGCTATTGCAAATGTGTACCACTTTCATGTTCATCATTTGGCCGAAATAGAAGTAAGGGCTGCTACCAAAGCCCAGTTCAGCGCCTATGTGGTAACTGCCGGTAGCACTAATGCCGGGCATTATGCTTGTGCCCGCTGCCGCATCAACATTAAGCGATGCCTTCCGCTGCGGAATATCCATTACAAAGGAGGCGTTGGCGAGGCTCATACCCACTAATTTGGCTGTAGCAGATGCGCTTAATACAGGGCCGCCACCGCTTACTTCAATTGAGAAAGTTGTAGGGTCAAGTGTAATTAAACCGCCAACATCACCTGTTGTTGAAACGCGGCATTCGCCCCATACCTTAAATTTAGATTGCGGTTTATTGTAATCGAAACCACCACCTATTTTATCGAGTGTAACTACGCTAATAGGAACTTTAACCGTAGGGCCCATATTAAAGTTTGCACCAAAGCCGGTGTTGTTGTAATGGAAACCGCCACTGAATTTCATGCCGGAACTTGCAATGCTTAAGTCACCGGTACCGCTAAAGCCGCCATCGGCAAAGTCAACATCTGAACTAAAGCCGCCAATGCCGCCCATAGAAAGGTTGATGTGGAACTGATCGAAGGTTACACCGGACTTCTTGTAGTGCATGGTGGTTCCTACCCCCGCGCCAAAGCTTGGCAGGTCGAAGGCAATTTTACCCCCTAAATCAAACTGCTTGCTGGCCGTATTAATACCCAGGTTATTTATACTTAAATTAACTATGCTGAATAATTTATATGTCTGGTTCAGTTTTATAGAAGCAGAAATGTTGCCATCAGAAGAAAGGCCGAAGTCGTCAATCTTTACGTTCTTATTAAAATACTTTTCAAAACTGAATTCAACATTGCCCCCTAACTTAAAGCCTGAGCCATTAGGCAACATACCGAAAGTAAGTGAAGAGGATTGGCCCGGTTTAATCTTTACTACATCCAAAAGGTTAATACCACCCGTAGGGAAACCAAAGCTGCCGCCATTTAAACCTGATTTGGTAACCGACAAATCTTTAAAAGGAAGGGCGAGGTCATAACCCGCAACGCTGCCTTTTAACTCACCGCCTATTACTAAACCGGTAGAGGCGATATCAAGGTTAGAAAGATTAAGGCCCCAGGCACCCAGGCTAACTTTAGGCATTGGGTTAACTTCCAGTTTCAACTTCTTAATGTCGCCGGTGTTAGAAATCTGCATTTCATTAATCTTCATGGTAAGGTCGCTTAGGTATTTAAACCCTTTTGGCGAAATACTACCGGCAATGGTTATACCATCTTTATTAATGAATGTATTGTTGTAATCTACCGTAAGCGAGAAATCGTAAACCGTCCACGTATTGGTTGTGGAATTAAGCTTAAGTGTGGTTTCGTTCAGCGGATTGCTTCCATCGCTGGTAAAGGCAGTTAAACTGGTTAGGTTGCCGCTTTTTAAAGAAAGGTCATTGGTTGGGAACGAGAAACCGCTGATAGACGGGAAGGAAGCTGCCAGTTTCAGGCGCATGTTACCATCAATTTTACCTTTATTGTTATCGCCATTTAAAGGCTTAACCTTTAAGCCGGCAGAGTTGTTCAGGTTCAACTTCAGGTAAGACCATAAAGCCAAATCAACACTGCTTACATCAGTAACAATTTCGCTGCCTGATGGGATAATGCCGGCGCCTGATTTTTTAACCTTTTGCTTGGTGAAAGGCAATACCATGCCGGGTGAAGATTTAAAAATGCTGTTAGACGGAATATTTACAAACTGGCCCGAAATTTCAAATTCATTGTTGGGCAATGGGGTACTTTCAGTAAGCTGAATATCGAAGCCAAGAAGTTTGCTGGCATCAAAGCCGGCATCTTTAAGGGTAAAATTTATTGTTACAGGTGTGCCCGCTGTTAGTGTTTGGCTTTGCTTATCGCCTACCAAACCGCTTTTAACGGCTACAAACTGGTTAGGGCCAGCCGGTGCAGCAAATTTGTAGTTGCCGCTGTTGTCCGATTTTGTTTTAATGTATTCGGAACCGTCAATATAAATTAAGGCATCTTTAACCGCAGTGCCATTCTGCAAACTTACTTTGCCGCTTACCGCAATACCTTTTTGCAGGTAAACTTCCATATAGGTAGTATCCATGGAGGCATCAATAACAATATTGTTGGCTTTAGGAAGGTAGTCGGAGCCTGAAGGGCCGTAAACTACCAAACCGTTACTGGTATTGGCCGAAACATTTTCAAGCACTACCCAACCATACGCATTGGTTGTGCCTACAGGGGCACCGTTAAATTCAATGGTACAATTCGGTAATAAATCTTTGGTAGCATTTCTAACCTTAACTACCAGGTGGAAACGTTTCATTACAAATTTACCAAGGTTTACGGCTGCACCCACTTCATTTAATGCACCGGCGCCGCCGGTAAGGTCAGTTAACTCAGATGTAACCTGGTAATTGCCCGCACCTAAATTGCCGGGTACAGAATTAGAAATGTTACCACCGCTCCAATTGCCAATGCCCCCCAATGAACCGCTGAAGTTATTCCCCCCGCTGTTGCTGCCTGAGCTTCCGCTACCGCTTCCATTTCCGCCGCCACCAAAAAGCGAGTTAACTATTTGCTGGGTGTTAGTGTTGCTTAAATCAAGCGTAAGGTCAGTTAAAGAGCCGTTATCAATTGATATAGTAGAGCCCGGTTTCTTTACGTCAACTTCCACTTCCAAATCGCGGAAGCCGGCTTTCTTAATAATAAGCGTATGCTTGCCTTCAACATTTGAAAGCAGGAAACTTCCCTGCGGGTCAGTGTATGAAGGTTCTCCGCCCGTTTCCCAGGTAGCTAATGCATCCTTCAAAGGGTGGTTATCTTCATCTACCACAGTACCTGTAACAGGTATTAATACACCCTGCACATATAGGGTGCGTTCCATTATTTGCGCTTGGGCTGCAAGTGTTAGCTCCTCAGTATACAACGTAAGGCTTCCTGATTCAACCGTTAACTTGTAAGGTTTGGTGCTTGATTCAATACCCTTAATATCAAACTCCCCTTTATCATTTGTAGTAGTATAGTAGTTAAGGCTACCTCGTTTAATGCGCACAATAACGCCTTTCATCGGGCTGTTAGGTCCTTTAGCCAGTACCGTACCTTTTACTTCAGGTTCAGCGCCCGACAGTTTGCATTTAAAGTAGTAGGTAGGAGCTTCCGCTTTATCCAAATAGTTGGTGAATAACTCAGGATGGTTTTGCTCGCTGATGTTTAAACCAAGCTTATTGGTTAAAAACCCTTCCCGGCTGCTTTCAAGCAATATATAGCCCCCTGTATACCGATTGGCAAACAAGCGCGGGAAAAGGTTTGTTTCTTTAGTATCAGCAATAGTTGGGTTGCTTATACTTTCAGCAATGCCCATTTTATCGCGGTTACATTCATGTACTAAGTTTGGGTGTGCCGCAAACGACCAATCATCGGGGTCGTGCTTTAAAATAGTTTTTACACCACTAAGCTTCTCTCCTTCTACATAATATCCTTTTGTGGCATCGTATACGTAAGCTATGTGTTGAATTTGTAAACGGAAGGTTTTTGCAAGGCCTGTTAATGTGCCTATGGTGTATACTCCATCTTCTGATTTTGTGATGGGCACCTGTACCGCCGGGAAAATGAAATTATCATCAGCAATTTCCAGTTTCAAATCATAAAAATCAGGTATAATATCTTTAGGGATAGTAATTGTAAATTCTCCCTGGCTGTTTGTTGTTGCCGTACCTAAAGTTTGCGATTGCGCATTTGAGCCTAAGCCACCTCCGTTACCGTTACCCATCCAATCTGGCACAAAACCGCCATTACCAAGTTTGGCAACTTCGGGCTTAACGGTCATTGTAATTTTAACCTTGGTACTTTTTAAAGGGTATTTTGTGTTGCCGGCAAGGTTATTAATCTTATCCTGTGTAATGTAAAAAGGCGTATTGGTATTGGCCTGCCCCAAAGCGCCGTTAAGCGCCGGGGTGTTGTAGGTTTGGCCCTGAAAGAAATAACCGTTGCCGTTGAAATTACCTCCGGCATTGCCCGCATTAATTTCTGAACTGCTGTAGTTAAATGTACCGCCACCTGAACCACTGCCGCTACCACCACCGCCGCCAAACAGGTTATTTAAATTGCTTTCGGTACCGGCGCTAATGTTAGCAAGCGTAACACCCGCACCCAAATCATCAAACACAGCACCCGTGGTAAACACCTCTGAAGCAGGGTTAGTTTCCTCGGTTTTACGATAGCACCATTGTAATTTGCCCTTTATACTTTGTAATGCTATGGCAGCTGAAGCAGGCAGTTTAGGAAGTTCGTTACCCTGATAACTAGTACCGCTGTTGGTAGTTTTAACCGTTGGCACAGGTGTGCCGCCATAAACAAAATCGCAGGGCGCACTAAAGCCCTGGTTTTTAAATTGCGATTGATTGCCGGGGTCCGTAACACGCACGCGCCACACATAATGCTTACCAATTTCTAACTGCGGATTAGCATTGGTATATACCAGCGTATTTACTGAGCTAAGGGTAGTGTTATACAAAACAGGGAAAGCATTATTCTTAATTACATCAACCGGGTTGGGCATGCTTGAAGGCACTTCCTTTAAAGTAAACTCATATTGAATGTTGCCGTTAGCAGTGGCCGGGGGGCTCCAGGTAAAAATTACATTTTGAGGGAAAGCCAAAGGAGCATCGCTGCCGCAGGCAGGTGATAAAGGTACCGGTGGGTCAATATAGTTTACAGGGAAAACCGAGGTGCAGCCGGTGCCTTCAATTGAAAGCGGACTGCCGGTAGTGTAATCCATAGCCTGCACACAAATTTGGTAGTTACCTTCAGGCATTGCCTGGTTTTGTATGATTTGCATTTTGGTAATGCCCTGCAGCGTTACGTGGTTAGCATCAAAGTAGGTGCGGGTTTGGTCGCTGCTAAAGTCAACCTGGTTAACACCGGGGTGTAAAACAAGCGGCTGCTGGGGGGTAAAACCCGGGGCAGTGGTAGCGCTTACGCCGTTATCGCCGGCAATACGCACCCAAAGTTTTACATTTAAATCGGAACCCGTGTTATTGATAAGCGTTAATAACAGCTTATTGGGTTGATCCACATAGGTGGAGATATACGGTGAATACGGCGGAATGACCATGGCCGTAACGGTTACCTGCGTTTGGGCAATTGCACTTAGGCCAAGAGCCAAAAGGAGAAGGAAAAACCCTGTTTTTTTCATATCTCGATTTTCTTAAACCAAATATGCCAAGAGCCATCAGAAGTTTAAAAAGAATTTTTAGCTTTAATTGATAAGTTGATAAGGTAAACTATAGTGTGATTAGTTTTCAACTAATTGATTTTCAATAAAATAATAGATTTTCCCGATAAAAGTCGAAGGCAGTATGGCAGATGGATTATTTGAGCTGATAAAGACGTTAGACAAAAGCGAAAAAGGGTATTTCAAAAAGTTCAGCAGCCGATACGGCGAAAAGAGCTCAGGCAACGACTATTTGAAGCTTTTTGATGTGCTGGATAAGCAGGAAGAATATGATGAGGAGAAAGTTAAAAAGGCTTTTGCCAAAAGCGACAAAAAATTTAACCTGAGCGCACAGAAAGCCTATTTGTACGGGCAAATCATTCGTGCATTGCGCAGTTATGCTTCGGGTAAAACGCCCTCTTATTTATTACGTGAACAAATACAGGATATTAATAACCTGATTGACCGCGGGCTGACAGAGCAGGCGCTTGATATGATAGCTGATTCCATAAAAAGAGCTACCGCCATAGAGAATCATGAATTATTATTACAATTAAAATACCTGGAAGAAAGTCAGATAGTACGCAACCTTGGTCGCTTTACTATGGAAGATGCAAAAAGGGTAAAACTTGAGATACAGGAGCTATTAGCCGTTATGGCGCGCGATATGCAGATAGGTATGTGGCTGTTTGAAATGAAACTGCTGGATGATGAGCGCGGCAAACAGGAGGTGGTAAGCAAAGACCTGGTTGAAAAAGCGCACCGGATTGCAGAGAACCCTGTGTTAAAGGATGTTGAGCAATTTGGTAAACGGGGCAAAATACAAACTTACGCCCTGCTGCATATTTATTATGCCATTATAGGAAACGATAAGGAGTCGCTTAACTACCTAAAGCTTACACATGAGGTTTACAAAAACATGGACCTTGACTTAAGAGCTACTTATAGTTACCTAGCCAACCTTAGCAACATAATAATGACGGCCCTTAATGCGGGCGAAATAAAGGAAGCCGAGCATTACCTGAACGTAATTGGCAAAACACGGTTTAAAGATGTGGCGTTGGAGAATTACCGCGTAAAAATTTACGGTAAAAACCTGCTTATGGTATCGCTGGTAAGTACACTAACCACAGTGCCGGGTAAAGAAATATTTGAGGTTGAAAAAAGCTATTTATCGGGTAGCCCTGAAATGCTGGGTAATAACAACACCATGTCTGCCTACTACCTTGCTGTATTATTTTTTGCAGCAAACGAAATTGAGAAAGCAGAAGAATGGTTTATTAAAACAACAGAACATAAAAACACCACATTTATAAACGTGCAGGCCTATTGCCGCGTAATACGGGCGCTTATACATTATGAGCAGGGCAACCTTAGCCTTATGGACAGCGCACTGCAAAATGCGCAGTACTTTATGAAGAAGAGCAATATTAATTCGCCATACCTAAGGGCCTGTATTTCCATGTTAGGCAAGCTACCAACTGCAGTTGATGCCAGCGGACAACGCGAACAACTAAAAAAGATGCAACAGAGCATTGAGGATATGTACAAAACAGAGTTAAGCGAGGAAATCACCTACTTCCACGATTTTAACCTGGCAGTTTGGTGCCGCAGTAAACTGAATGGCTTAACCTATGGGCAACAATTAGTAGAGTGGCAACTGGAGAAAACAGGAAATGCAGTGAACAGCTAATCAGGCTTTGTTAAGGGCCACCCAATAAAAGCCAAGGTCGGCTACTACTTTTGAAAAATTCTCAAACTCAACCGGCTTAACTATATAACTGTTTGCGCCAAGCTCTGAGCAACGTTTAATATCGGGGTCTTCAGCAGAAGAGGTAAGAATAACAACCGGTATTGTTTTCGTATCAGGATTAGACTTTATTTTTTCCAACACCTCCATGCCATTAATCCGCGGCATTTTAAGGTCTAAGAAAATAACACGGGGCCTGTTGGTTACATTGCGCCCGGCATATTGCCCTGTTCCAAAAATAAAGTCAAGCGCTTCTACCCCATCGTTTAAATGCACAACGTTGTTTACAAAGTTTTTGCTTTTAAGCGCGCGTACGGTAAGCATGGCATCGTACGGATTATCCTCCACCAAAATAATTTCAATCAAGTCTTCCATACCTGTTATTTATATTATGAATTTCTGCTTAACGTAAAATAGAAAGTTGCGCCTTCGCCAACTTTGCTTTCTGCCCATACCTTCCCCCCATGCTTCATTACAACTCTTTTTACTATGGCCAGGCCTACACCGGTGCCTTCAAACTGGCTCATAGTATGCAAGCGGTTAAACACACCAAAAAGCTTGTTGTAATACTTCATATCAAACCCTACCCCATTATCCTTTATGTAGTAAGCGGTGTCGTTGTCTATAACACAACTGCCTATTTCCACCTGCGCATCACTTTTCATTGAAGAGTATTTTGCTGCATTGGAAATAAGATTGATAAGCACTTCCCTTATCATAGTAGGGTCGCCTTTGGAAGGTGGCATCGGTTTTAGCTGGTAGGTGGCCTTATATTGCGGAAAGTTGGCTTTAACTTCTGTTACCACTACACGGGCTAGTTCTTCCATGTTAATCGGCAACTGTTTTACATCTCTGCGCGCCAGACGAGAAAAAGCTAAAAGGTCATCAATTAAGGTGCCCATGCGGTTGGCATTATCAATAACCGCATGCAGCATTGACTGTCCATCTGCTGGCAAATCTTTACCGTACTCATCAATAATAATACGGGTACAACCATTAATAGCTCTTATAGGTGCGCGCAAATCATGCGAAATGGAATAACAAAAGGCGTCCAGTTCGCTGTTTACCATGGTCAATTCAGCATTCTTATCTTCCAGCTTTTCATTAAACTCTCTTATATTCTGGTTGGCGTCCTGAATTTGTTGTGCCCGTTGATAGACTTCATTTTCTATCTGAAGATTGAGCGCATCTATTTTTTCCTTCTGGCGGGTTTGGGTTATACTCTCTTCCTTTTTTAACCGAACAAATTCAGTTACATCTTCAGCACGGTGAATGATGTATTTCACTTTCCCCTGTTCATCTAATACCGGCGAATTAATGGGGCTCCAATACCGTTCTTCAAAATCTGACTTACCCGGTACAGGTATATCGTATTTTTGTACGGCCATGGCATCGGGCTTGCCGGTTTTGAGCACACGTTGCAGCGAAAGGTTTAAGTTTCTTTCCCCGGTTGCTTTAGGATCGTCAGGATTATCAGGGAAAACGTCGAAAAGTAGTTTACCAACAATAACATTACGTTGGGTTAAAGTGGCCTGCAAATAGGCATTACTTACCGCTATAATACGCAGTTCGGGGTCCAGAACAAGAAATAAACCCGGCGCCTCTTCAAACAGCACTTTAAAATCGGGTGTGTGGGTTACACCAATTTCCATTGCACAACAGTTGAACTAACTGATAAATGAATATACGAAAGATGAGAAAGAAAATACTCATTCAAAGTAATTAAATTTAAACTAATATGACAAATGAATATTTATTTAGCTTTTGATAACAGGCCATCTGCCTATATTAGCTGCAAAGTTTTGAGGAAGTGAATACGAAAGTAAGTTACGCCCTTATAGGGGCCTTATTGATAATAATAGGCTTTTTAGCCTGGAACCAGGTTAAATTGCAGAAGGAGTTGAACGCCCTTAAGGAAAAAACAACCAATGAAGTAAACATAACACCTATAAAGCCGGGTGCGGAGGCAGATGAATCTCCGTTCAACAAACCTAATGTGGACCCAATGGCAAGGGATTTTCCTGAAACCAAAAACCCGCCCGAGTTAACCGCAATAAAGTTTGACCGTTTAGAGCACAACTTCGGAAGAATAAACGAGGGAGATAAAGTGCGCACCGTATTTCACTTTACCAATACGGGTAAAAAGCCGCTGATAATTTCGAGCGCTACTACTACCTGCGGCTGTACCGTGCCTAACTGGCCTAAAACTGCTATTGCCCCGGGCGAAGGCGGTGATATAAATGTTGAGTTTGACAGCGAAGGCAAAAAGGGCCAGGTAGAAAAGGAAGTTACGGTTACTGCTAATGTTGACCCGCCGGCTACAGTGCTTATTTTAAAAACGGTGATAGTACCAAGAGACAAATAGCATGGCAAGAATAATGGCATTTGATTTTGGCCTGAAGCGCATTGGTATAGCCGTAAGCGACCCATTGCAAATGATTGCCAACAGCCTTGATACCATACCCACCCATACAGTGTATGATTTTATAAAAGCCTATTGCGCCAAAGAAGAGGTAGAAGCCTTTGTGGTGGGTTACCCTTTTAACCACGGCGGCCCCCAAAATGATGTGGTGCCACACATTGAGGGTTTTATTAAAAAGCTAAAAAGCCTTTACCCCGGTAAGGAGGTGCACAAGGTTGATGAGCGTTTTACATCTAAAATAGCCTCACAAACGCTATTGATGAGCGGTGTTAACAAGAAGGAAAGACAAAAGAAGGGCAATGTGGACGTGATTGCGGCCAACCTGATTTTGCAATCTTTTTTGGAAATGAAAGGCCAATAGTTTGGAGCCATGGCTGATACGGAAATAGAAGAACTGGCTGCAGAGATTTATCAAAGTTGCGGCATTCATCCTACCAACCAAACCGTTGAACCATTTGGCCCTCGCCTTAGCGCCATAAACATAAAGTCCTTTATTACCTACACCTTTCTTTCAGAGTCCAGCAGCTATTCGCAAAATGTATTGCTGGCCACTTTTAAGTTTTGGAATCATTTAAAATATGCTGACTGGCTAGAGATATTTGAACAAGCAAGGGGAAACAATCTCGCAGAATACTATCTCTTCCTGTTTGCGGTGCAATACCTGGATATTGACCCTCACTTTGAATCGACAATAGAAGTGGAACCGGCTATAATAACACTAACGGACGGTGTAGTACATTCAGGCAGAAAATTTATTGCGGAAGCCACAGGCGCATTGAGGGAAAGATACTACCAGATGCTGGAGAAACACTACGGCTTAAGCTTTAACGATTTTGTTACTTTAAGCAAGAGGTTAAAGGAGGAACGTAAAACTACCTGATTTTCACCCCTCTGCTTTTAAGGCAGCCTGGTACACCTGTAAGCAGCGCTTACGGGCCAGTTCGTGCTCCACCATTGGTTGAGGGTAATCAGGGGTTCCATATTCAGGCACCCACTTTTTGATGTACTGCATTTCGGGGTCAAAACGCTGTTGCTGTGCAGTGGGGTTAAAAATGCGGAAGTAGGGCGCAGCATCCGTACCACAACCCGCTGCCCACTGCCAACCACCATTATTAGCGGCAAGGTCAAAATCCAGTAGTTTTTCAGCAAAGTAAGCCTCGCCCCAGCGCCAATCAATAAGCAGGTGCTTGGTTAAAAAGCTGGCCACTACCATACGCACGCGGTTGTGCATATAGCCGGTTTCATTTAACTCGCGCATACCTGCATCCACCAGTGGATAGCCGGTTTGACCGGTGCACCACTTTTTAAATTCCGCTTCGTTGTTGTGCCAGCTAATTAAATCGTATTGTTTTTTAAAGGCCTGTTTTTCTACATCAGGAAAATGCCACAGAATTTGGTGGTAGAAATCGCGCCAGATAAGCTCATTAACATAAGTCTGATTCCGTTCAAGCGCATAAGCCAACAACTTGCGTATGCTTAAGGTGCCAAAACGCAGGTGCAGGCCAAGGCGGGTAGTGCCGTTTATAGCCGGGTAATCGCGCGTTTCGCTGTAATGCTTAACTATATCGTTTTTAACCTTACGCTCGGGGTATTCGGCATCCACGCTCTTAAATCCAAGGCTTTCCAATGAAGGGACCTTTGCGTTTACGCCTTTATAGAGGTTATTGAAATACTTTTGAGTAGGGTAGCTTTTGTAGTAAAAGGGCTTAAGCTTTGCGCGCCACTTTTTGCTGTAGGGGGTAAAAACGGTATAGGGGGTGCCGTCATCCTTCATTACCTCATCCTTCTCAAAAATCACAATGTCCTTATAGCTACTAAAAGAAGCGCCATGGTTAGAAAGCAGTTCCTCTACAAATTTATCGCGGCGGCGGGCATAGGGTTCGTGGTCGTTATTGGTGTAAACGGACTTTACATCAAACTCGGCAACCAGCTGTTTCCATACATCAAGGGGTTTACCCTGTTTAAATAAAAGGGCCGAGCCGACCGCCTTAAGCTCCTCATTAAGCCGTAAAACCTCGTTATGAATGAATTGCACCCTTTTATCCGCTTTATCGGTCAATTCATCTAAAATTGAAGTATCGAAGATAAATAGGGGAATAACCGGCAGTTTTGCCCGTAAAGCGTAATAAAGGCCTGCATTATCATCCAGCCGCAAATCCCTTCTAAACCAAAAAAATGCAACCGGCCCGGCCACTTTCATATCTTATAAACAAACTTTAATAAGCGGGGTTCGTTGAACATTACAGGAAATCATATTTTTTTTAACTTCGTAACCTCAAAAATCATGAACATGAAAAAAATCTTCGCTTCAGCTTTTTTAATCATGGCCTTTGCAGCTATGTCATTTGGTCAACAGGCTTACAACTTATATAAGCTTAGCGGCGGTGCAGCCGAGGCTGACTTGGTTTTAAAGGCTATGAATATAGAGTTAAAACTAACTGATGCCGAATTCCCTAAAGTTAAAGAATTGATAACAGCCAGTGCGCGCAGCCAGCAGGAGCTTTTCACCAAGCCTGAAAGCAAAAATCCTGAAACGGCTACTTTGATTGTGCAGCGCCAGACTACGCATATTGAGTCGAACCTGAAAAACATTTTAGGCGAAGACCGTTACAAGAAATACCTGGAAGTAAAGCCGGCTATTGAAGCTAAGGCAAAAGAGCTTGGTAAAAACTAAGCCGTTTCCAACAAAGATTTATTTAATAGAGCCGTGATTTCCACGGCTTTTTTATTGCTGTAAACCCTATCAGCATATTGCTTTACCCATTGCACCCCGCGTACGGCATTAACCAGTAAAATTTCATCGGCCTCCAGTAGTTCGGCGGCTTTTACATCGCGCTCTTCTATTTGGCCCTCCATTAAGGCCATAATGAAGCTGCGCATAACCCCATTTACACAACCGCTATCCAACGTAGGGGTTATCAACTTATCGTCCTTCACTAAAAACACATTGGAATGGATAGCCTCGCAGATGTGTTCGTCATCACTCAAAAAAATACATTCGTCCCAACCCTCAGCCTGCGCAAACTGGGCGGCAATAACATAAGTAAGCGCGTTAGAAGATTTGAGGTCGCTTATCATGGAAACCGTTTTATAGATATCCTCGCGCATACCTATTTTTAAGCCCTCTCCTGTTTCGAAACGGCTGTTGGGTATTTTATCCATGGATATAACAAAGCCCAGCCCGTTTTCTTCAGGTAGATACAATCCTCCGCCTTTACGAAAAAACTGCACCCTTATGCGGGCGTTGCTAACACCTTCGTTTACTGAAGCGAGGTCCCAAACCTGATTTTCGAGGTAGCCCGCGTCCATACGGTCGGGCAAAGTGGCTGACATAACCTCGGCTGTAAACATTATGCGGCTCCAGTGAAACTCCAGCAAGGGAATTTTTTTATTGAACATTACCATGCTTTCAAAAAAAGCATCGCCATAACGGAACGAGCGGTTGCCTGCAGGAAACAGAGGCTCCTGCTCGTTAAAAATATGGCCGTTATAGTTTATATACTGCATACGTATCGTTCGCTAAAATTAATTCTCCAATTGGGGGCTTTGCCTCTTTACGGGTTAGCAAATGCGTAACCCCTAGTCCTTTTAACTCCTCCAACTTCGCTGCGCCTAAACTATAGAAAGTTTTATCAGCAAGTTGTTGTAATGCAAAGCCCTTTACATCACTGTTCAAACCAACATTATAAATCAGGCCAATGCGGTATAACCATTCCCCAACAAAACGTTTGTGCCGTACGTTGGCTTTAAATTCTACAAAGCTTGAGCGCTGCCCATAAAATTTCAGCTCGGTATTATCAAATGGTTGAATAAAGAGGGCATCCTGCGGGGTAACATCCTTAATTTTTTCGCAAATGGCAATCATATCGTCCTCTTCTTTTAAAGCAAAGAGTTGGTACGGAACTTTATATGGTAAATATTGTCTACAAAATAAAATGCAGGCAAAGCAGGCTATCGTACCTATGGCTAACAACGTTTTTTCAAAACGGATTTCACCTAAGCGACGCGTACCTGAGAACACGGCAAGCCGTAGTGCTTCTAATGCACCCAATACGCCGAAGAATTTCATCCACTGGGTTACTTTATAAAATTGAAAGTTGCCTATTGCTACCAGGTGAAAGCAGTCTACAATTACAGCATATGCAATTATGCCCAACAGGCCTATGAGCATAAATTGAAAAAGCTTTGCCGAGCGGGCCATAAAAAATAATAGGCCAATAAGCGAAAGAGAGAAAAATACCAGCGTTTTAAACCATGGAAAGGTTTGAAAGATAAAATGGTGCGGATGGCGAAATACAAACAGCGTTTGAAAGAAAGCATCGGCGGTTAAGGTGTGGGATGCGGCTTCATTACCACTTGCTGTTTTTTGCAGAAGTATAAAGCACAAATAAATGCCCGCCGTAAGCGCATATAAACCGGTAAAAGTCAAAAACTGCTTCCACCCTATTCCCTTCCTAAGCAATTCAATAAATAAAATGGCGCAAAGCACCATCATTACATCGAGGCCATCCAGCAACTGAATGAAGGTGGCAATGCTCATAAGCACAGCGCTCCATACCAGTTTTTTATCTAAGAAGAGATTTATGGCCCACACTATAATAGCTACTGCCACTGTGCCTGCCTGCAGTGTATCGGGCGTTAAGTCTACATTGCCCAATGTATAATCATTAAGGGGCACCAGGGTGATAAGGACTGCCAGCCAGGCAACGTATTTATTCTCTACAAAGCGGCGCGCCAGTTTCTCTAAACCCATTACAAGGGCTACGGTAGAGAGGGCGTAAAACAAAAAGCAAAAAAACTCAAGGTGACTAAGAAAGGGCAATAACAAGCTTGCCATTACCGTGCGCTCATTGGGTATAGAGGCATTCAAACCCTGAATGAAAAAGTCTTTAGCGTATAAACTATGGTCGTGAAGAAAAAGGGTGTAAGGCAAAAGTTCAACTTGGTCGCCGGTGCCGTAATGATAACCCCATCGCAGAATGATTGCCCCCCAGGCAAATAGCGCAAACCATAAGGAGGGTTTGTTATTCTGCATAGTACACCTTAAACTTCTATTTCTTTAAGGTTAGCGCTGATAACTAATTTGCCCAGTGTTTTAGCTTTTATTTCATCAACCGTTACACCGGGGGCAATTTCCTGTAAGTGGAAAGCACCATCTTTAATTTCGTATAGGCCCAAATCAGTTAATACACGTTTAATGCAGCCTTTGCCTGTTAGGGGCAACGTACAAGCAGGTAACAATTTCGATTCGCCTTTAGGGTTAGTCTGCATCATAGCAACAATAATATTGTCGGTTGCTGCTACAAGGTCCATAGCTCCCCCCATGCCCTTTACCATTTTGCCGGGTATTTTCCAGTTGGCTATATCGCCGTTCTCTGCTACTTCCATAGCGCCAAGTACGGTAAGGTCCACATGGCCGCCGCGTATCATAGCAAAGCTATCAGACGAAGAAAACAGCGAAGCGCCTTTAAGCATGGTTACCGTTTGCTTACCTGCATTAATCAAATCGGGGTCCACCTGCTCTTCCGTTGGAAAAGGGCCCATGCCCAGCAAACCATTTTCGCTTTGCAGTATTACGTTCATGCCTTCGGGTATATAGTTGGCTACCAAAGTTGGTATACCAATACCAAGGTTTACATAAAAGCCGTCGCGCAGTTCGCGTGCTATTCGTTTTGCTATTTGAAATTTATCAAGTGGCATAATTCTTAAGTTTCTTTTTCTGTGATTACACTGATGAATTATTGATTACACAGATTTTAAAATGTATTATAAAATCTTCAATTACTTACTTACAGTTCGTTGCTCTATTCGCTTTTCGTAGTTGCTGCCTTTAAATATGCGGTGCACGTAAATACCGGGCGTGTGAATGTTGTTAGGGTCCAGCTCACCGGGTTGTACTAACTCTTCCACTTCAGCAATTACAATTTTACCTGCAGTGGCCATCATTGGGTTAAAGTTGCGCGCAGTGCCTTTATAAACCAGGTTGCCCAGGGTATCGCCCTTCCACGCTTTTACTATAGCGAAATCAGCACGCAGCCATTTTTCCAGTATGTACATTTTGCCGTCAAACTCGCGCACTTCCTTACCATCTGCTACCTCGGTACCATAACCGGTAGGTGTAAAAAAGGCAGGAATACCTGCTCCGCCGGCGCGGCAACGTTCAGCTAAAGTGCCCTGCGGTATCAGTTCTACTTCTAACTCGCCTGACAAAAGCTGGCGTTCAAACTCAGCATTTTCGCCCACGTAAGAAGAAATCATTTTTTTAACCTGACGGGTTTTAAGCATTAAGCCTATGCCAAAGTCATCAACCCCTGCGTTGTTTGAAATGCAGGTTAAGCCTTTTACCCCTTTGCGGATAAGCGCCGAAATGCAGTTCTCCGGTATGCCGCACAAACCAAAGCCACCCAGCATAAGGGTAACGTTGTCCGGTATATCCTTTACCGCTTCATCAGCATTTGCAACTACTTTATTCATGTTCGTTTATTTAGGTGATTTACCTACTTCTTCTTCCCTTTTACTAAGGTCGTTAAGTATGGTATCATACATTTTATTCATCCAGGCAGGGTTGGCTTCGTAATAGCTGTAGCTTTTGCGGAAGTCCTGCTCAGTAATGTTATACTTTTTGTAGATGAGCGCATAATACTGGCGGGTCAATTCAAATTCATTACCGCCTGACTGTGCTTTGGTTTCGGCCACCGCATCAGCCACGTGCACATCCTCCAGTATCTTAGTCATTTTATCAGGAGGAATAATATCCTTTGGCACTTCCGGCATTTCGGGTTTGCAGGCTGCTAAAAACAGGAGCAATATGGGTATTAGCTTCTTCACTATCTGACGTTCAAACCTAATTGAAATTTTGGATTGTTAGAGGACATGTTTTTGATAAAGGGCTATTAAGTATTCAGTAATTTTGAGGCTATGGATTTAAGTAATTACCAGCATATAATTGAGGAACTGAGCGGAACCAGGGCCCGCCTTGTGGCGGTATCGAAAACGAAACCCCATGCCGATATTTTGTTTTTATACAATGCAGGGCAACGGCTGTTTGGCGAGAATAAAGTGCAGGAGTTACTGCCTAAGCATGATGCGCTACCCAAGGATATTGAATGGCACATGATAGGCCACCTGCAAAGCAATAAAGTGAAACAGATAGTACCCTTTGTTAGCCTCATTCATTCGGTAGATAGCCCCAGGTTGCTGGCAGAAATAAACAAGCAAGCCGTAAAATGCGGCCGGGTGGTTGACTGCCTTTTGCAGCTATTTATTGCAGATGAAGACACCAAGTTTGGTTTTGATAAACAGGAACTGCTTGACTTTTTAGCCTCAACAGAGTTTACCGAAATGCGCAATGTGCGCATATGCGGATTAATGGGCATGGCCACTAATACAGATGATGAAGCCAAGGTAAGCGCTGAGTTTGCCGGGCTGAAGGCTCTATTTGATGAAGTAAAGGTTACTTACTTTACCGGTAAGGATTCGTTTAAGGAATTAAGCATGGGCATGAGCCAGGATTACAAGATTGCGGTACAGCATGGGGCTACGCTTATACGTATAGGAAGTTTGTTGTTTGGGGAACGGAGATAACTACCCCCTCCGGGCGAGTCAAGCTCGCCCTCGTCCCCCTTGCAGGGGGACAAAAGTTAGTGCGCGAATGAAAGTCGTTCTGGGTGGTTTCATTCTTCGACATCCGAATACCCAGAAACGGGATGACAGCTTTTTCATAATACCACCGCGCGCCAGAAGACAAAAGTGTTGAAACGAGTTACATTAATTTTTCTGCATAGTAAGGATAGGGACGTTAAAGCTTACGCCGATTTCACTTTGCCCTTCCACATTAGGGTTGTATTTAAAGCCTTTTCCATTAACATCATTAAATTTGATATAAGCCTCAAAACCAACAAGGCTCTTGGATTTATCCTTATTAGGAACGTTGGCTACCATTCCCAAACCTAAACCCCATTTATTTATTTGATCAGCACCGCTTTTAAAGTTGTTATGATAATCAGTAAACAGGTGCACACCTATAGCCTGGCTTTGAGTAAACATCATATACAGGTTGGAATAGAAAAGCAAATTCCATGAACTAATTACACCTTTACCCGTATTATCAACGTGGGCGCTGTATTTTTTACTTGCGCTAGTGCTTCGGCCATAAGTTTGAGGGGCATCCTTAAAGCTATTGCTTTCTGAAAAATCGCGCACATCATCCAGTGCAGCCAAATTATTTCCATATTCCCCACCCAGGCCTGCGTTCCAATAAAAAGTGACTTTTTTAGCCCATTGCGCATAATAATTAAACTCGATGGCGCCGCTATAGGTTAATACACGATTCTTTTTAACTGTGCCGGCCTTAACGGTATCATTTAATGGGTTATTATCAGCCAAAGAATCGTAATAAGCGGTAAAATCATCGGGACGGTAGGTGTAAGCCAATTGGCCGCCCAATTTGTTACGGATAGTAACCCATCCCATTCTTACATTTGTCCAGTCAGCTCCTTTATAAATCTCTTTTTTCTGCTTATCTATTTTATCTATTAGCAACTGAATAGTATCGTATTTTACATTGTATTTAAGTAATGGATCCAAATCCCTAATTTTCTTCCGATATAATTGCTTTACGGAATCCAAATTGATTACAAACTTTTTAGAACTCCGATATTGGTTAAAGTCAAACCTTTTCAAAGCGAAGTTGTTAGAATTGAATAATTTTGGTGCCGCCGTACTAAATGTGGAGTTTGAATCAATAACCTCTAATAGTATGGTTTTAAGCTTAGGACGATAGACCACTTTAACTGAGTCACCTATCGAATCTTTTATGGCCTTCAAAAACTCAGTTTCCCAGCCATTATAGTTTGCCTTTAATGCTTTTAAATTTTCATACTCGATAAAATCTGAGCCTTTAAGGTATTCTGTGTCTATACGTATTTTAGTTCGCTCGCCCTCCCTTTCTATGCTGCGTATAGCTGTATGAACTTTAGACAATTCACTAGATTCAAACTTAAATTTTACCAAACAGGGCAATAAAAAATGAAGTTTAACTTCCCCATCAAAATTGCCGCCAGATTTATAATCGCTGAACAGACTGGCTACCGAACCTTCTTTATCAGCTGATAAACTATAATTCAATAATATATTTTTACCTTTTATATAATCGGAAGGAGATTTATCCCCGCTTAGTATATTGCCGCCTGTAAGTGTAAATTTTGCATCAGCTATATCGGCTGCGATGTTTGTTACTCCCGGAGCGCTGATATCCTGACCTGCAGCTAAAAAACTAAAATACCGTGCACGGATGGCGGGAAATTCATCGCTAGGTATCAACATTAAATTGCCCGATTCAAAAAATTCTGTTCGCTTAATAGTATCCTGAGCCTTGGTTAAAATAGTATCCTGAGCCCTGATTAAACCAAACGATAAAACCAATAACAAAAGCGAAGTAGAGAACAGCCTTTTCATATATCACATATTTGAATCGCAAAATATGTAGTATATATATAATAACAAAACACGCAGGTATTTAAGCGAGCAAAATACCCGAAAAAAGGGACGGCTAAAACCGTAAATTGGAGTAATGAAGCTTAATTAAGCAGTTTACTGCCCAATAGATAGTTATTATCAGGATAGTAAACAAACAGGCAACTACCGCCTTTAATGGCGTTTATTATTTCCTCGTGCTGCTCCATAGGTACTGCAGGGCAGCCAAAGCTGCGGCCTAAGCGGCTGCAACCGCATTGCGAGGCAAAGTTATCACTCACATAATCGGCGCCGTGCACCACTATACCGCGGCCTTCAGCATTGTTATTAAAGCCGGGCTCCTCCCCTTGCAAACGAAGGCTTAAGCCATGCGCACCTATGTAGGTTTCAGCCGTGCGGTAAAAACCAAGGCTGCTTTGGTTACTTGAAGGGATATTGGAAAAAAAACGGGCAAACTCCTCACCGGTGTTTTTACCGTGTGCTACCAGGGTATTAAACAGCAATTGGCCGGTGCTTAAATCAATAATGTAAAGGCGCTTGTTAACCGAGGATTGCGTAAAGTCGCAAATAGAAATGATGTCCCGCTTTATTTCGCCTTTCTCCTTCAGCTTTTGAAAGCCGCTAATGGCCAGGTCATAGGCTTTATAGTCAAGCCCTAATTGCTTTAACTGCAGGCGTTCATACAGGGCTGCAAAACGGCCTACTGATTTAACCGGCTCAACAATATCGGTACCCGATGGCACCGATTGTGCAACATAAAACATGCTCGCTAAAAAGAGCATGAACATGGCTGTGCTCTTTTTAAAGGGGGTTCTTCTCTTCTGCATCAGTAGTCAAATATACGTGCAAGGCCCTGTTAATATTGCAGGCGTTTTCATTTTTTAAAAAATGAAAATTGCTAAATGCGGTTAACGCGTTAAAAAGTGCGGCCAAGCAATATATAAATGAAAAAGCCCCTGCAAATACAGGGGCTTTAACTATAAATTCAGCTTGTTCAAATTATGCTTGAGCAACAGGAACTACGTGAACGAATTTGCGGTCGTTCTTTCCTTTGGTGAACTTCACAACACCATCAACCACTGCGAAGATGGTATGGTCTTTACCAATATCAACACCTTTGCCGGGGTGGAAGTTAGTACCACGCTGGCGAACGATGATGTTACCAGGGATAGCGCTATCGCCACCGAATATTTTTATACCTAAGCGTTTGCTATGACTGTCGCGTCCGTTCTTTACTTTACCTTCGCCTTTCTTGTGTGCCATGGACTGGGATTTTTACGATTCTTTGGATTATTAAGATTACGCAGATAATTCAATTATCCGATTGATTCAATTGAAATTTGAGTTAACGACTGTCTGTGACCTTGTGTCTTCTCATAAGTCTTTCTTCTTTTCTTTTTGAAGATGGTCACTTTGTCGTCCTTCATGTGGGCTACAATTTTAGCGCTAACCTTAACGCCTGCTACAGTTGGGGTTCCAACTTTAACAGCGCCGTTATCATCGGTTAATAACACACGGTCAAAAGAAACGGCGTCGCCTTCGTTACCTTCTAAACGGTGAACATAAATCTTCTTTCCTGCCTCGGCCTTAAATTGTTGACCTGCTATTTCTACTATTGCGTACATGAATTCTAAAATTTGGGAGCGCAAATATAACGAAATGAATTAAAAAACCAAGGCTTTATTAACATGTTGCCCAAGAATAACCAACAGTTGTCCTATGATTTATTTGAGAAGACAAGCCGCAAGCTATATACAACAAATCAGCCCGCGTAAGTGCAGGCCGATTTGAATATAATTTACTGAAAATCAGTAGATATTACTGAACGTCTTCTTTAGCCATTTGAACGGTAAGCACATCTTCCGTTCCGTCCTTAAATGTAAACATGGCCTTATTGCCCGAAATTTCGGTTATCTGCCAGGTCATTAGCGTGGCAGGGTCGCCGCCGGGTATAACGTTATCCACCACAGCCAGTATGGCCTTACCGGGGTCCCAAACCCAGTTTGCGCCTGAAATATTCAGGAACATAGGTTGGGTAGTATGGCTGGTAAAAGACTTATCAGCCCCTACAGTAATGGTTAAATCGGCCAGCATTTGCTTAACCAGCTCAGCTTTAGCAGGGTCCTGCCCCTGCGGCACTAAAACATGGGTTACCGATTCGGCTTTCCATTTGCCCGTAACTGATTGACCATCAGCCATAGAGGTAAAGAATAGCATATAAACTATAGCCCCGGCTATAATTTTAATAAAGAAGGAATAGTCTGCGTATAGCTGCTTCATATCTCCTGTTTTACGGAAAAGGCGGGGTTTTGTTATGGGACCCTCTAAATTTTCCTAAAGGGGTATGTATTCCCTCGGAACACTTAGATGAAATTATGTTATTCAAAGTATCATTTGTAAATTGCTATTCCACTAAATAGCTTTCCTATGGCTGAATATCCTTGCCCCACATGCGATAACTCTAATGGTAAATGCACAAATTGTAAAGGAAATGGGTACGTTATAGTGCCAAGAAGCGGCGGTGTTTTAGGTTGGATAGATACTAATATTTACGGGGGGGGGTATAAAGAAAAGTGCACACATTGCCATTTTAGTTCTGGCAGATGCCCTAAATGTCACGGTACAGGGGTAGTTGAGGTTAAATAAAAAAGCCCCTTTCGGGGCTTCGGTTACACTACTATCTTTAACTTTCCACTTGAATACAATATGTTTTGTTGTTTCAAGTCATCATGAGCAACGCAGGTGTATTCGGCTAAATCATACTCAGTCAAATCCAGCATACCTGCTTCAATAAGTTTTCTAAACAATTGAGGGGTATCTAAGTTTACTTCACCTGTTTCATTTTTTCGTTCCCCGTTTCTGCTCAGCTCAATCATTAAAGATGAATATCTGGTCGCATTTATACAGTTCAGGGTTTTTGCCCTTCTAATCAATGCGCTTTTAGAAACATTCCAATATTCCTTTAGAAGTCCTAAACGCCCATAGGTAATGTGCTGAAGGCTCTGAAAAACATCCGAAGCGGGTAGTAAAAATTCCGAGGCAAATCGGTCGGCCTCTCTTTCAAAAACATCATCCTTTTCGTTTTCCATCTTGTCATAAAAATTGGGATTGAACCTGTATGGGAAATGCATAATCATATGTCCAAGTTCATGTGCCAGCGTAAAGCGCTTTCTATCGTTAGGCTTGTTCTTATTCAATACAATCATGGGGTAGCCGTTATCAGAATAAGCTGTAACCCCATCGAATTGCTCGGAATCGGTGTCCAAGTACAAAACTGCTATACCATGTTTTTCTATAATATTTATCAAATTCTGAATTGGGCCTTTGCCTATTTTGTAAAAGTCACGTGCAATTTCAGCAATACGTTCAGGCGTCAACGCACCAGAAGGAGCCATATTCATAATCTTTGGCTCTGGTATATCGGCAAGGTTTAACAGGCGTTCATACATTATTCTCAAAACATCTATCTGAGCATCTATCTTCTCCTTCTCTTTAACAGGCATTTTTACTCGCTTTCTGTAAAAGAAATCACTATACCTTCCCTCTGTAGAACATACATAAAAAAAGTTGAGGGGATAATTCAAATTCGATGATATAGCCTTTATATGGTCTGTATTTATTCTTGCTAATCCGGTTTCTATTTTTGACAACATCCCTTTATCGATACCGGTTTTACCAGCCAAGTCAGCCAACGTAAGCCCTCTTGCATGTCTTGCCGTTTTTATCATTTTAGGGTTTATTTGCATATTATCCTATTTTCTTGTTTTCGTCTTTTCTCTTTGGTTTTACCTCTAAGTCTTCTACTTGCTCCTCTACTTTTATCAAAGTATGCTCTTTTACGAAGTGCTGCAAGTCAATTTTCCAATCTACCTTTCTTTTAAAATAATCGCTGGGGTATGCGGCATATACTCCTCTAATTGCGCTCCAATCCTCCTTTTCTAAAATGAACCCAACAAATAAAACATGAATTTTAGCTTCTCCACTTCCCTTGAGTTGCGACCACAAATCTTCTACGTGCTTAGTCGGGATGTTGTTCACCCTAAAATTAGCGTCCATTTTTTTGAAATAAATATGAATATCATTCTGTAACTCCATATATGGTCTGCCATGACCATCAATTCTCATAAGTTCAGGGTAAGCGTCCCTCATTTTTCCGATAATGTTGCCATTCATCGTGTTTGCAATCCAATTTCGGTTCTGATAATAGTTAAGCTTTGCTTTTGCTTCGTTTAACGTCAGGCCGTGGGCCTCAAGTATTATTGATTTACAATCAACCCCCTTATCCTTAAAAGCTTGAACAATATACTCAAGGGTGCTGTTGGGGGCATAACTATCATAAATTTCTTGTAAACTATGCTGCATTGTCTGTCGGATTTTACTAACACAAATATACAACAAAATTAAAACAATGTTGTCAATTTTTTTTGTTAATAATTGTATGTATATAAACTAGTGTAATCTTCCAATACAATTCAACCTCATGGCCACCCGTACAATCAATGAGTTTCGAACCCATTAAGTGTTCTGAGGGATACATATCCCTAAAGGCGACTTGAATACAAGAAGAGCTAAAAGAAAAAGGTTGACACGCTGTGCCAACCTTTTAAAGATGATTTTTACATAAACTGTTGAAAGTGAGTATTTTATGCTTGTTTCGATACAAAGTTGACATTTTAAAAGTGTCAACTTGTGTCAACCCTTTTAAGTCTTTAAGTCCCTCCATTAACCCCCTCCGTCGACCCTTCGACATCCCGAAGCATCGGGATCAGGGTGACAGAGATTGTTATTTGTATTCCGCTATCTCCTGCTGTATTTGGGCAAGAAAGTCAGTTAACGGTTTAGTGCCCTGGTCTCCCTGGCCCTGGCGGCGTATGGCAACGGCTCTATCGTTCATCTCCTTCTCACCTACAACCAGCATGTAAGGCACTTTGCGCAATTCTGTATCGCGTATTTTGCGGCCTATTTTTTCAGGGCGTTCATCTAAAGTAGCTTCAACACCCGCAAGGCGTAAAGCCTCTTTCACTTCCTTACCATACTCGTTGAACTTTTCTGATATAGGAAGTATAGCTACCTGTTCAGGAGCCAACCACAACGGGAACTTACCGGCGTAGTGTTCTAACAGGAAGCCAATGAAACGCTCATGCGTAGAAAGCGGTGCGCGGTGGATGATAATAGGGCGTTCCTTTTCATTCTTATCATTCGTAAATGAAAGGTCGAAACGTTCAGCCTGTGCAAAGTCAACCTGGTTGGTTGCGATGGTAAACTCGCGGCCAATAGCGCTCCAAATCTGTATATCAATCTTTGGTCCGTAGAAAGCAGCTTCATCAGCCACTTCAATAAACGGCAGGCCCGACTTAACCAATACCTTGCGCACCATGTCCTCCGTCTGCTTCCACATTTCAGGGTTGTTAATGTACTTCTGACCCAACTTCTCCGGTGCATGGGTGCTAAAGCGCATCTGGTATTTATCAATACCGAATATTTTAAAGTACTTCACATACAGGTCGTTCACCTTCATAAACTCCTCTTCAAACTGCTCGGTAGTGCAATAGATATGTGCATCATTCATTTGCAAGCTGCGCACGCGCATTAAGCCAAATAATTCACCACTCTGCTCATAACGGTAGCAAGTGCCATACTCCGCAAAACGCTGTGGCATATCGCGGTAGCTTTTTGGTGTAGCGCCAAATATTTTGTGATGGTGCGGGCAGTTCATGGCCTTTAAATAATACTTGCTACCTTCCATTTCCATTGGTGGGAACATGCTTTCAGCATAGTACGGCAAGTGACCGCTGCGGATGTATAAAGCATCCTTAGCAATGTGTGGGCTCTTAACGCGCACATAACCCTGTTCATGCTCGTTCTTCTTGGCAAGGGCCTCCAGTTTTTCAATAAGCGCAGCGCCTTTAGGTAACCATAACGGCAAGCCGGGGCCCACCTCATCATCAAAGGTGAATATCTCCAACTCCTTACCCAGTAAACGGTGGTCGCGCTTCTTCGCTTCTTCCAGCATATTTACATACTCATCCAATTGTTGTTGCTTGGGGTAGGTAATACCGTATATGCGGGTGAGCTGCTTGTTCTTTTCATCACCCTTCCAATAAGCGCCTGCTATATTGGTTAGCTTAATAGCTTTTATAAAACCGGTGCTGGGTATATGCGGGCCGCGGCAGAGGTCAGTGAATTTACCCTGGGTGTAGAAGGTAATCTCACCGTCATTCAGGTTCTGCAGAAGGTCAAGTTTGTATTCATCGCCTTTTTCCGAAAAGTATTTTACCGCTTCGGCCTTAGGCATTTCGCTGCGGGTATACTTGTTGTCCTGCGCAGCCAGCTCCTTCATTTTCTTTTCCACCTTATCAAGGTCTTCAGCGTTCAGCTTGTTATCACCTAAATCTACATCGTAGTAAAAGCCATTATCTACCGGCGGACCAACCCAAAACTTAACACCCGGGTAGTAAAACTCCAGCGCCTCGGCCATAAGGTGCGCTGATGAATGCCAAAAGGTTTTCTTGCCATTCTCGTCATCAAACTTCAACAGCTTAAGGCTGCTATCTTTATTAATAGGGCGACTAAGGTCTACCACCTCTCCGTTTACTTCGGCACTTATAACTGCTTTGGCAAGGCCCTGGCTTATGCTGGCTGCTACATCATAGGCAGTTACACCGGCTTCGTATTGCCTTACTGAACCATCGGGCAGTGTTATGTTTATCATGTTATTTTAATTTTGCGTTCGCGAATTAAGAATATTGCCACAAAGGCGCAAAGGATATTTACCCCCATATGCGCCAAATAGAAACGCCCCCGAGAAACTCAGAGGCGTTTGGTATACGTTCAAACAGAAAATTACTTCTGGTATCTCTTCTTAAATTTATCAATACGGCCTGCCGTATCAACCAGTTTGGTTTTACCGGTAAAGAAAGGGTGGCTTTCGTTACTGATTTCAAGCTTAATTAAAGGGTATTCGTTACCGTCTTCCCACTTAATGGTATCCTTGGTGTTAGCTGTGCTTTTACCTAACCATGATTTATCCTGCGATATATCTTTAAAAACTACCGTTCTGTAATTGGTTGGATGCAGATCCTTCTTCATTATTCAAAATTTTTGGAGCGGCAAATGTAATAAAAAAGTTTCTGGTTTTTAGTTTTTGATCCAAAGTTTATTTATTGCCTGTGGAAACCGCCGGCTTATGACACCAAACTTATTGAAAATCAGCACCCTAATTAATGAATTATCAGTACCTTTTTAGCGCTTAATCCTTTACCCGGTATGTCTAAGGCATAAAAATAAGAGCCCTGAGCAAATGCGTTAGTTGGAACCGTTATGCGGGTAGAACTTTTGTTCACCTCGCGACGGCTTACCTCAAGGCCCATAGCATCAAAAATAAGGAGGTTGGCTTTGTCCACATCAGGTGGTAGCTGATAGTCAATAAAGGTGAAACTGTTTGTAGGGTTTGGATAAACTTTGAAAGCGGTGTTAGAATTTGCCCCATTTACCATGCCTGTGTTTGTAGAACGTTGCCCATCACAAACATTACATTCCAATAAGCCGGGAAGATTATAGACATAGATACTATCATTATCAAGCATAGGATCGGGAATAAGAATCATTTTTGCACCTTGGTCTGTATTATAAATTCCATGTATAGATGGACTCATAGCATGTGGCGGAAAAAAGCTATAATCATTCAGCTGCAAGGTTGCCGTATCTTTCGAAAAAAGAATATTGCCATTCTCATCGCAAATACGTGTCTGCCAGGTGCCCCCAGCCCCCCCTACCACAAAAGTCAATAAGTATTCAATATCAGAACTATCAGTATCAAACAATGTTTCTGTAATAAATCCAACATCTAAACTGCTGGCATTGGCGGGCATGTTGGGAAACGGGATTTGCTTGTAAAGTGAATGATCCAGATTATAAAGCGTAATAGCGCTGCCAGTTATTGATGAACAATATTTATAACCACTGTATTGTAATTTGATAAGAAAGAAATGATCATTATCACCATAATACGTATTCTCTAAAAAAATCTGCCCCCTAACTGAGACGGAAAAAAGAAATGCAATTAGAATTAATAGTGTGTGTTTCATAGTGTTGTTTTTTATCAACCCAATATAACACTTTGGGTGCTCTTTAAGCAATCTGTTAAAACAACTGCGATTGTTTACATTTGAAATAACAGGACCCCAAACATTGGACGGAGGACCAGCCCATACAATTAAAGAACACTGAACAATGCAGCAGCCGATAAAATTCACAGGAGTTTCCACAGAATATAAAGGAGTTACTTACAACATTCCTCTTCCTGTTTTTAAAGCCGTTTTAGCTAACGGCAACAATGAATACACCTTGCACCTTTACCTGGATACCGGCTCCAACGGCAGTATGCTATTTCCCTATTCTGTTCGCTTTTTGTATCCTGAATTTTTACCCGGCACTACCGATGCCACAACGGAATTGTTTATTAAACAATTGGACAATAATGCAATTGGATTTAGTAAGCTCTTCCGATTAGACCATGACGCCCGCTTGAGCGAAGCCCATGAAAACCCTATTTGCTGCGGTATAATAGGTACTGATTTTTTGAAAGATTACGAGTTGCATATTAACTACGCTATATCTGATTTTTATTTATTGCAAAATGAAGAAGTAAGGCTGCCCTTTACCTGCACCTATTCTTTCGAAAACAATTTTCTTTTTCTATATGCCGAAGTAGAAGGGGCAAAACTTAAACTGCTTTATGATACTGGCATGGGTGGGCCCTTACTTTTATTTGAGCGCGGTTTTGCCAAACTAACAAACCATAACTTTAAAGCCGTAAGCCGTGAATATGCCAATGGAGCTTTTGGTGCGGTATATTACTATGATGCCTATGAGCAAAAAATGCCATTGCTATTTAATAGCCATTTAACCTTTGATGCAGAGTTCGGTGTTCAGGAAAAACATCCTTTTATGGATATAATGGATTGTGATGGAATTTTAGGTAACCAATTATTTGACGGCAAACAAATACTTATAGACTACCCCAATCAAAAGTTCTCCTTTAGTTGAAGCGACGAAAATTTTAAAGGGCATCTTAATTCAAAAAACAATCCACCACTTTTTGCGCATCCACGGGGTTAGGGATATACATAGCCACCATACTTTTGGCAGGGAACACTTCAATTATCAAATCAGCAAGGTTTAAGTAATCAGGGCCTACTTTGGCATTAAGAAAAATATCGCCGGTAGCGGTTTTGGTATTCCCTTGGGTTAAATAGCTCACCTCTACAACTAATTGCTCCTTCATAGGTGCCTCCACTATGGGCAAATCGTATTTTGCACACAGCACCTGCAACCAGGTATCGCTTAAGCTACCTGTTCTTAAAAATCCAATAGCATTATCCTTAACCACTTCATCATCAATCTCCATATCCTTTTTAATAAAAAGACTGAATCCGTAGGTTAAATCTTCAGAAACTCCTTCCAGGTCATAAACATGCCAATGCTGATTGGTAGTAATCTGTTTTATGAAAAAGAATATAACTCCGTTTGTATCAACCATATTGAAAATTAATAAATGTATTAGAACCTGCTACAATTTTCTATTAGGTCCGTCGTCTTAACCCAACAACCTTAACTGATGAAAGTAAAAGCTATAATAACAGGAGCCACAGGTATGGTGGGTGAAGGTGTAATGTTACATTGCCTGCAAAGCGCAGAAGTAGAACAGGTGCTTATTATAAATCGCCGCCCTTCGGGCTTTAGCCACCCTAAGCTTATTGAGGTTATAACCAAGGACCTTGAGCATATGCCTGCCGATTTGGAATCACAGCTAAGTGGCTACAACGCCTGCTTTTTCTGCGCCGGCGTTAGCAGCGTAGGCATGAGCGAGGCAGATTACACCAAAGTTACCTACGACCTTACACTTGGCTTTGCCAAAACTTTGGCGCGCTTAAACCCCAACATGACCTTCACTTATGTCTCAGGTAGTGGAACAGATAGCACCGAAAAAGGAAGCAGCATGTGGGCCCGCGTTAAGGGGAAGACCGAAAACGATTTAATGAAGCTGCCCTTTAAACAGGTGTATGCTTTCCGCCCCGGCTTTATGAGTATTATAGATGGGCAGAAGAATGCCCTGCCTGCTTATAAATATGTAGGCTGGTTAGCGCCTGTATTAGTTCGCTTCTTTCCTTCCATAGCCTGCACGCTGCACCAGGTAGGCCAGGCCATGATTAATGCCGTTACCAAAGGCTACCCCAAAAAGGTGTTAGAGGTAAAGGACATTATTGCATTGGCCAAACAATAACAAAAAGGCGCCCTGCTAACTAAGCATTTATTCAAAATCTTTAGCCGCACTAAGCATCTGCAACGCTGCTTTTGGTAGCTGCGGGTTAGTTATTCCTGTATTTGCGCACTTAAATACACTAACGCTTCCGTTTCAAAGCAACATACATAATTCATTATCCTGCCTAAAAGCTTGCTGTTTCATTATTTTAAGCTTGCATATGAAATTTTATTTAATTTAAATTTTCATTAAACTGACAGCTATGATTAACAAAGACCTTGTAACCTCAGGTTTCGATATTGAGCTATTATTGAGTGAGGAATACCTGAAATGCATATTGCTCTCCCTTTACGAAAGTGAAACCATTCCGCATTTCGTACCATTAAAAGTATTTAATGAAGGACAGCCTACCGAGGTTGAACTCAGTGCGTTTATCATTCCACCACCTGACCTGGCCACCAAAAGGCTGTATGAAGTTAACCCTGCTTTTAACCCAAACCCGTTTGGTGTAAACATGGGGCACCCATCAGTAGAAAATGCGTTTTCGGTTGAAATACTTTCAGGTGGCGAAGTGGCAAGCGTGCGGTTAAAGGCCAGTGTATGTATGCTGCTTGATGGTTCGCCATTTGAACCAATGGAAGTGGATTTGTTTGCAGATATATTTTTGAGTAGTACGGAAGCAAATGGTTTTCAGCAAAACGTATTATTAAATGTAGAAATTACAGACTTCGAATCTGATGTTCTTGAGGACTTCATACGTGGCCTGGGATCGGAGGAGTACGACAGGCAATTTATTTTAGACCAACTGCGCGCGAATATCAGCCAGCATATAGACCTTGGAATTGTAGGTAAGGACAAATCGGTGCATAGAATTGAAATGAAAGTTTTTGAGGGCACCGTAGAAACTCCTGCAGCAATAGGCATTTACCTCAATTTGAAACTACAGAACGGGCCCGAAGAGAACAGTTTTCTGCCTGACCGCGGAAACATAGACGATGTACAGAACTTTTTACCTCTGCAACATAACATTGCCTTCGCTCTTCCGGGTGCCATTTACGAACGGCTTGGACCCGATCTTAAATTCAGGAAGGGGATACAAACATCGGTATGCCCGCCCAAATTCAAGTATCCCGACCTATTTAAAGGATTTATTCTAAGGGACATGTCCATAGGCCCTGAAATAATTACAAGCAGTGCCGGCACTTATGAAACCAACAAACTCAAAATACTTGTAAGTACGGAAAAAGAAGTGGACGGTTTTTTCGATCCCGACATTGATGTTATAGTTACTCTTAAACCTGTTATAAATGATGGAATAGTAAGCTGGGAAGTGGACGCAGATGTTTCAGGCTTGATCATATCCTTAACCATGCTTCTTTCTATGCTGCTGGCTACGGGAATAACCTTCATATTTGGCCCGGCAGCCTGGGTTTATTTAGTAGTAAATGCCAGTTTATTGGCACTGGAAACCGGGGGCCTGATAGCATTTAACGAACTATATGTTGACGGTAAAGCAGATGAAACCGTGCGCGACACCAACGTTCTGGAAACCATACCTCACCACCTAACTATTTCTTCTAAGCGCTGGGATCCTCTTTACAATACCCTGCATCAGTTGGTAGCTTCAGTAGTGCAAATGGAAATTAAATCGCAGGGCATATTTATGCTGGGTAAGGAAATACGGCTTGGAGTCGATTTTCAACCGGCTACCGATGCCGAGGCGCGCTCAGTTACAAAAGATGCAGATAACAAAATTACCGCTTTACAATACATTTTGCCGGGTGTGGAAAGTCTTGATTCTTTTGAGGTGGAAACAGCAACGGCCAATCGCGAACCTTATTTAAACATTTATCAACCTACCGGTATGTCAACTTATTTTGTTGATGTATCAGTAGCACAAATAGAAGGCCGCCTACAAAAGAAAAAAATCGTTACTGCTATTCCGTATGTTGCTTATAAAGTGGCTATGGATGGAGGGCAGATAGACAAGTTACTTTTAGTATCAAGCCAGGAACTGAATAGTTACTATTCCATTATTTTCAGGCAACTTAAATTGGTTATAGAATCAGGGCATGAAGATGAACTTACAGAGGAAGCAATAAACAGGCTGGCAGCAGGGGGGTGCGATTCAACAGATGAAAAACAGATAGAGTTGATGTATAAAAAGGTTTTACGCGAAAAAATTGACCGCCAGTTAGTTGATAAATTAACAGAGTATATCGATATTATTTTGTCTCAAACTTTTAATCCCCATCTGGAACTTACCCCTGAAGAAATAGCCGAAATAGAGAAAAAGAACATTTGGGTACTAGTGAACAGAAGTGATGAACAACCATTAGAAATGGTTACCATGCGTAGTGGTACGGTATATTTCAGAGACAGAAAGGACTCAAAAGTGCCCGATAACCTACTTTCATTACCACACTTTAAACCCAGGTAAACATTACAAGGGGTAAGGGATAGTAATAACAAAAAAAGGCGCCCTGTTAACAGGGCGCCTGTGCACTAACTAAGCATTTATCCAAAACCCTTAGTGTTGTTGCAGTAGTTTTTCAATGGCAGCAAGGCGTGTTTGCGTTTCCTGCAATTGCGTTTTCAAATCAGTAATAGTTTTATCTTCTTCTTTTACGGCATTTACCAGCATGTATATAAGGGCAGAGCCATCGTAGGTAAGATACTCCCCTCCTTCCGCTCCGTAATAATTGGTGGTAGTTACCATGTAGGGCGCTACTTTTTGTATTTGTTGAGCTATTACACCTACATAAATACTGGTAGTATCACTAATTCCTTTTTTGCCGTTGTACTGGTAGGTAACAGGCTCCACCTTTTTCAATACTTCCAGCCCATCAGTATATGGATTAATATTTTTCTTTAAGCGTGCATCGCTAACATTGGCCCATAAGCCACCGCCGGGTTTGCCTGCTGTACCGGCTACTTCAAAAGTAAGGCCGGGTGCGCTGGTCATAATGCCTGTTAACACCGAACCGTTTGGGTTGCCGTTTGGTACGCGCACATGGGTCAACACATAATTACCGGTTGGCGTTACCAAGCCCGGTAGTTTGTGATAAAACATATTGTAGTTAAACAAACCCGTTGCACCGCCATCATTGCTTACACCACACTCCCATGCACCGCCTGATGTTGCAGGGCCGGTAGAAGGTATTTGGAAAGCAACATCACTCTCCCCGGTACCCGAAAGGTTATCAATGCTTATACCTTTGTTGCCGCCGGCGGACATATAAATGTTCAGCGGAAAGGTGTAGGCCGGTGGTATGCCCCCAATGGAAACATTACCGCCCTGTATGGCCAGATTGTTTCCGTTCTCAAACATGAAGTCGAGGTGCGCTAACAGCCCGGTTGTTTGGCCCCAGCCTAAATAAGCGCCCCTAACATTGGCATTATTGCGCCATTCTATATAAGGAAATTTATCAACCACACCGGCAAAAACCAGCGAGAGGTTATCATCATTTACATAAATATTAGAAAGCGGTTCTTCAAAGCGCGCATTACCCGTTACATGCAATCTGCGCGTAGGTGATGGAGCAGTATTCCCTATTCCCACATTACCATATTCATTAATGCGCATCACTTCGCGTTCCACTGCTGTGCCGCATCCCCATGTGTAAAATTTAATCAGGCTTCCATTGCCGCAGCTGAACGGTTCGGTGGTTAACTCAATACCGCCAAAACCATCGCCGGTGGGCAAACCGCTTTGCATACCTATGCGGGCAGTATATTGGTTGGCCACATCATGCAGGTTGGCATTACCATGGTTGCTCACCAAAATATTTCCGCCCTGCACATCAAGCTTACTGTTGGCGTACGGGCTGGTAGTACTTATCCCAATACGTGCGCCATCATCATACATTATAGAATTACATATAGTGGTGCTGCTGGTAAACTTTGGAATAAAATCAATAATAGCCGCTGCACATATAGCATTAGGGCCCGTGACACCCGTAACACCCTGTGGTCCGGTATCCCCTTGCGGACCTGTTGCGCCGGTTGGTCCGGTATCGCCGGTTATACCTTGCGCGCCTGTGGGTCCTTGCGGCCCGGTGTCTCCTGTGGCACCGATAGGGCCGCTACACCCTGTACTCCCGTAGGCCCTGTTATGCCTTGTACACCTTGCGGCCCTGTATCACCTGTGGGGCCTGTAATGCCTACACCGGTTGCGCCGGTTGGCCCCGTAGTGCCCTGCGGACCCGTGGCCCCCGTAAGGCCTGTTATGCCAATAGGGCCGGTAGCGCCCGTAGGTCCACTAAACTGGCAAAGCGAAACCCAGCCCGCATTAAAAAAGTAATAGCAGCCCACAGTAACATCAAAAACTAATAAGCCCTGGGCCGGCGCTGCAATAGCAAGGCGTTGTGCGCTGGTAAGGCGCGGAGCCAAAAAGCCTTTGTTTGCAGAGGTTAAATCAAGAATGGATGAGGGATCGGGATTGGGAGTGCCAATGCCTACATTGTCCTGCGCGCTAAGCCCAAGGCTTAATAAGCACACAAGAAGGGTGATTACGCTAACTTTCATTTTTCAGGTTTTGGATAGCACAAGGTTAAAGAGCATCTCAGCCCAAATCCACTCATTTTATGGTTTAAATGGCGCACCTAAGCCGTAAAATGCGCGCACTCTAATAATCCAACAATATGATAATCATTTAATTAAAGATGGGGACTGTGCAGTTCCGGTGGCCTACCCAAACTAAATTTCTATATTCAGGCATGGCTACAACTGACCCTCTTTTCGATTTAATAAAAAGCTTAAGTCCTGCAGAAAAAAGGCACTTCCGGCTGGTTAACTCTTTGGCTGGAAACAAGGAGGATGGGGTCATGCTCCGCATTTATGACATTATTGATAAGATGGATGTGTTTGATGAGGAGACGTTGAAGAAAAAACTGAAAGATCCCGCGCTGCTGAAAAACTTAAGCAGCAATAAACTGAAACTACGCGAACGGCTGGCTGATATTGTAACTGAGTTCAATTACCAAACAGGCATAGTGGCTGAAATAAAGTTTCTGATAAGAAAAGCAGAAGTTTTGTTTGAACGTAACCTGGGCAGTATTGCTTATGATGTTCTTTTAAAAGCAAGAACTAAGGCGGAGTTATATGACCTGCCGCTGCTGCAAATGGAAATTAATGCCATTGAAAGTAAGTTTATGCAAAGCAAGCCGGGCGTGCTTGAACAAAACAATGCGGCCGGCTTAGTTCTGCTAAAAAAGATGCAGAACCTTTATGAGTATTATGCTGAGTTGGCCACTTATGTGCAGGTTATACGCAGTAATGGCTTAAGCAGCCCTGCTTTTACGCAACAGATTGACAAGATGGACGCGATGGATCTTTTTGCGAAAGAAGAATATCCGCAAACGTTTTTAGCTAAGGACCAGTTTTATAGCATACGCGTGCAAATTGCGCGAAACAGGCGCAATCAAACTGATTTTTACAAGTGGACGCAAAAATTGCTGGAACTATGGGATGCTAACCCCCACATGAAAGAACTTTACCCGGTGCGTTTTGTGCATTCATCGCAGGTATTGCAATTGCTTGCGCAGGATATTTGGGACGAACCCAAACAACCTGCTATTGATTTCAGAGATGCCTGTTTTGCGCAAATGGAAATGCACCGCAGCTTCCTGCGTAAGCACCGCGCCAGTAATTTACCCATAGCCTTAATGGAATTGGATATTATTTGCGCGCAAATGCTGCTTTATTCCGCCTTTAAAATGGGTAAGGAATTAGCCGCGTTTTATGACAGTATTATTGGTACGCTCACCCCTAAAAATTACAAGGTGAACACCTATTATCTTGCCACAGTTAAAGTTGTTTTTGCGCAGAACTTTTTTGCCTTGCGCGATTACGACCGCACACTGGATTGTGTAAACCAGGTAATGAATGAAAAGGATGAAGCTTATACCAGCGCTACGTACACTTCCTCCTTTATAAACCTATTGGTTCATCTTCAGTTGAAAAATGACTTACTTATAGATAGCCTGCTTCAGCAATTACAACGCTGGCTGGAGAAGAACAACCTTAAGCAAAACGAGGAAAAGAAAACAATGCTGTTCCTGAAAAAATATACAGGGGCAAATGAAAGCGAACGCAAACAACTATTACAGGAAAACCTGCCCGCCTTAATTAACGAGGCAGATAAAAGCAACGAAGTTTTCTGCAATGAGGTTATACCATTATTACAAACGTGGATGAACCTTAAAAAAGAGACCAAACAAAAACAGGGTATAGCATAACTGGTATTGCGTTTGTTATCCGATAGTTTCCGGCACTATAGTCTTTTCCTTTCGGCTTTAAGCGGCGTGGCAGCCTGCCCGTTAAACTTCCAGCCTCTGTTTTTAGGGCAAATCTTTTTATTGGGTATGCTTATTTTTAAAGCAGCATGTATATCTGCATTGTAAATGTGCTTCTTGGCAAACAATCCTAACAAATCCTGAGTGCCTATAATAAGCGGGCCTGCCCTAAGCGTTGCCCCAAGGCTTACATTACCAAAAACATCTACACTTAAAGGCACATAGGCGCCAAACCATTTACTATCCCATTTAGGGGTAATACTGAAAGTGCTTACCTGGTGCAACATGTTGTGTTTGGGGCTCATATCCTGGCTTATTACGGCTGTAAAAGCTACACCAAAGTCTTTCCACACATTGTAATCAACAAACATATTAAACCGGGTAGGCAACCAAACCGTAAAATTCTTTTTAAACGGTGCTAAGTTAAAACGCGTTTTAATGGTGTCATCTAAACTTTGCAATCCATCAGGAAATTGCGCCCCGCCCACATTCCAGTTTTGTATATCGGCAGTAAAATCGCGGCTGTATTGCCCGCGCTTAAAACGTAAAGCGCCAAAATCCATAATAGAAAAACCGGCAGCTACCTTATACTTTTTAGAACGGTTAGGGTCGTAGCAATTACAATCCATTTCCGTGCTTGACTTTTCGGGCCTCCACTCAAAAATTGCACCCATATCTACACCAACCGTTGGCGGGCCATTCTTAAATGAAAAAGCATTGCGCACATAATTGGCAGCCGTTGGACTTTGGTTTCCATTACTTGTTACAAGTCCCTCGCTATAGGCGTAGTTAACCCGTGCGTTATTGATACTTAATTGCACATACTCCGTCCAGTGGTAATTTAAATTTTGGGTATAGCCGTAAGCCCCCTGCATGGGTTGCAGTAGTTTCAAGGTGCCGCCCACCTTCAGCATAATTTCACGCTTATCAATTATGACGCGGCTGTAGGTAAGGCCATAATCCATCCATGCCGCGCTTTTAACGCTAAGGTTTACGTTGTTCAAATCGCGCCCTAAATAGTTGGTTATGGCGTTAGCGGTTTGGCCTAAACCATAATAGGCAGTCCGCGCCAATGTTTCATCTACATGGTCCACATTGCTTATAAAGTTGGCATGGTAACTAAAGCCAATGGCATTAAGGTTGGGGCTTTTTTTAGGCCCAAATGAAAACATAAAGCTAAGCGGCCCTTGTACCTGCAAACCGGCATAGGCATTTTTGTGTAAGCCGTTTACTCTTTCTTTCAAATATTGGCTCTGAAAATCAGGGCTATTAAACAAAGACGGATGGTAAATAACCCTTCTGTCTAACCCCACGTAATTGTTATTTACGTTAGCGCCAATACCTATAATATTAATATCTACCAGGTAGCGGCTATCGGCAATAGCGGGGTTAAAATTCACATTGGTAATACCGCCATAGGGGCTACTGCGTAAACCTGTAAAAAACTGAGCATTAGCCAACGAAGCGGTAAAAAGAAATAATAGGGCAAACAGCAGCGACCTTAACATAGTTTAATTTTAGGTGGTTAGGTGCAGGGTGTGCCATAGTGCTGTTTGCCTATGTAACGCAGGAAGGTTCAAAATAGGGGTACGGTTGCGGCAAGTGAACCGATTGAGGAGGTGAATAATGGCGCTTTATCAATCTAGCCAGTCATTTCCTTCTCTACATCCGCCAGCATTTTGCGGGTTGCATTAAGGAACACAGTGCTGCCGTTGCGTTCCAGTATATCGCAACAGCGCAGCAGCATTTCTTTGCAGCGCAACAGGTCATTTAACTGCTTGTAAACTATGGCCAGGTTATGGTAAGATATACTCAACTGGTCCGGAGAGCCGAATTGGTTCCTCAACTCCACTGATTTTAAAAGATATTCTTCAGCCTTTTTTAAATCGCCCATGCCTATATAACTGGTGCCAACATTACTATAAGCCCCGGCCATGTCGCTCAGGTTATAATGCTGCTCATAAACCCGCAGGCTCTTCATAAAATAAGTCAGCGCTTCTTCATAACGGCCACGGTTATGCAACACATTACCCATAGCGGTATCGCAGCCTGCCTTGCGTAAGGGGTCCTTAATGCGTTCCACCAGCTTAAGGGCTTCAGCGGCATACTCCAGCGATGATTCCTGCAGTTCATCCTGCATTTCATTATTCATAACCCTTGCTATAAGTATACCCACCATTAGCCACGAATAGTCCTTATCCTCACTATTAATTACCTCCGCAGCTCTGTCAAGGTACTGGGTGCTTAGTTTGTGCCTGCCTAGGGATGCATAACAATGACCTATAAGCCAGTAATGCCAGGCAAAGGCAATTCTCTCTGCTGCAGCATACTTTTCTATTGCGGCTAAAGACCTTTCCGCGGCCGCAACATATTTGCTGTTAAAGGACATATCTATCAATGCCCGATTCAGTTCAAGGTAAATCAACACAGTAGCATCTGTAAACTTGTTGCAATCCTCGGCAAGGTGTTCAAGGTCCTCCTTTGCTGATTGCATGTTCCGCTGTATCATTTCGCGGTTAGCTGCAAGTAGTTTAAGTATCTGCGCGTTATTCATAGTTAAGCGCGCCAAATATATGATAGAAGAAACATCCTCAAACCTGCCCTTAAACTGTTTTTGTTAATTCCTTTATGCGGCGTTCAAAATCATATTGCAAATCCTCATGAAAGGATGCAATTGCGCTGTTTACTTTTTTACGTTGCGTGTTATACATATTAACCAAAACAGGACTATTTCTCCAGGCAATAGAACTGTTGCATAACTGCTCACAGAAATACAACAGCAATTCAGCTTCGGTGGTACGTATACCCGAATAACGAATGTATTTATTCACCGCCCTTAGTATTTTACGCAGGCTTTTCTTTTGCAGGTAAAGGCTGTTGCCAATAGGTATTTGCGCAAACCCTTCTTCAATTTCAGCTTTTACACTTAGTACATATGCTTCTTCATCATGCGCTTCAAAAAGCAGGTAAGTCAACAATTCCTTATTCTCTTTTTTAAACCGAGCAAGGCGGCTGCACAACTCCACCAGTTTGCCTGCAGGCAGGTGTTTTAACTCCTCCTTTAATTCATTAACCGTTGCAGCCTTCATAACGTTTAATCTTTAGGCTTATATTCCTTTACGCAGGTTTCAATTAACTGCCAAATAGGTCCGGCGCCGGTTTTCTTTTCTGAGGAGGTTACAAAACAAGGGGGCAGGCTCTCCCAATGCTGCAGCAACGTATTTTTAAAGGTCTGCACATTAGCCGAAACCTCCCGCGTATGTTTATCGGCCTTGGTAAACACAATAAAAAACGGAATCTGCTTCTCGCCTAAAAAATCAATAAAGTCAAGGTCAATTCCCTGGGGCGGTATGCGGCTGTCAATAAGCACGGCCACAAATTGCAGTTGCTTGCGTTTAAACAAATAGTCCTCAATCATGGCCGTCCACTTCTTGCGTTGCTCCTGGCTTATTCTGGCATAACCGTAACCCGGCAGGTCAACAAGGTTAAACTGGTTATTGATTAAGAAGTAATTTATGGTTTGGGTTTTGCCCGGCGTTACCGAAACCTTTACCAGCTTTTTGCGGCCCGTTAAGTAATTTATTAATGAGCTTTTGCCCACATTACTGCGGCCTATAAAGGCAAACTCAGGCAGTAAAGCCTTGGGGCATTTTTCCTCCTTTACATAACTACCGGTATACTCCGCCGTTTTAACCAACATAGGGGCAAAGATGAAAAGGAATATGAGATTGTGTGAACAGCCGCGCAACTGTTGAAAACCTTTAGCTTAATTAACAGCGCTTTTAAGCGCCATTATTGCAGATTAGCGCAATCATTTATACCGGTATTTCGTTATTGTGAAAGTTATTCTGCTTTGAAAAATCTCCTGCTTCTTCTTACCGCACTGTTAATGGGCGCCATGCTTCACGCGCAGGATACGCTAAACACCTTTCACCCTGTATGCTTTAGCGGTAATTCACTAAAATTTCAACTAAGCCTGCCGCAAAAACCAACGGAACACCCGGCCTTATTAGTTTACCTGCACGGCGCCGGCGAGCGTGGCACAGGCAACTATATACAACTTAAGCACTTCCAAAAGTTGTTTGCCGCTTGTGGCAATACCGCCCTGGCCGATTCAGTTTTGATTTTAGCCCCCGAGTGCCCTGAAAACACTAAATGGGTAGATGTGGACTGGAAAGACACCATCTATCACTTTCCTGACAGCATTAACCTGCAGAGTGCAGATGTTATGAGAGCCATAGACAGTTTGGTGCAGCAATATGGGGTAGACCGAAACCGCATTTACCTGGTGGGCATGAGCATGGGCGGCCTTGGGGTAATTAACCTTGCCGGCCATTACCCTAAAACCTTTGCGGGCATAGTTTGCGTTTGTGGTGGAGTCGATTTTCGGTTTAAAAAATTAGCTAACGAAAACATTTGGTTTTTTCATGGTACTGATGATAAATTAGTGCGCCCGAAAAGCGTTAAGGAATTTGTAAATATGTACGCCCGAAAGGAAGGCAACATTATAAGTATAATGTATGAGGGAGTGGGGCATAACGCATGGGATTACGCTTTTAAGGATTGTAATTTATTACCCTGGCTAATGAGCAAAACACTAAAAAACAAATGAAACACTTCCGCTGGCTGATAGCGGTATTAGCCATAGGCGGCCTGGCCGCAACCTCTCTTTTTTACTCCTTCTCCCCTCCTGCTAAAGCTGCTTTACCTGAAAGAAAGATAGGCCCGGGTTCTGCTTCAATAGTTGATTCGTTGTTTACTGTTCAAAGCAAAATTTTGCGGCAGGTAGGCAAAAAACGTAAGGTGCTTTTAATTGGCGATAGTATGCTGGAAGGCCTTTGCAGCCGGTTGACCGACTATTTTGAACACGCCGGTTTTGAAACTAACACCCTGGTTTGGTATGGCGGCAATTCTAAAGCCTGGTGCCGTCACGATACCCTCAAAACCATATTGGACCTAAATAAACCCGACTTTGTAGTTTTCAGCAACGGCACCAATGAGTTGCTTATGCCCTATATACACCTGCGCGAACCTTACATTGTAAAACTAAAAGAAGCCCTTGCCCCTTACCGTTTTGCTTGGATTGGCCCGCCAAACTGGAAAGAAGATACCGGCATTAACTTCTTAATAGACAGCACCCTTAACAAGCAGAACTTTTATTACAGCGGCAATCTTAAATTGGGCAGGTTGAAGGATGGCATACACCCCAATAAAGATGGCAACCAGGTATGGGCTGATAGTATTGTAAGCTGGGTAAATGCCAACTATTCTGACTTTGTATACCTAAGCAGGCCCGATACTTTCCGCGGCCGAATGAAGAACTACCACTTTATACCCACCAGCTACCTGTTTGTAAAAGAGTAAGCTGGTTTAAGAACTTCTTAACTCCGCATTAAATAATTCACTTCATTTGCGCCCGCAATGGCAAAAACGGTTACACCTTATAATGATGCCCGCAGCAAAAAGGAGCAGGTGGAGGAGATGTTTGACAACATTGCCCACCGTTACGACTTTTTGAACCACTTGCTTAGCCTTGGCATTGACATTAGCTGGCGTAAAAAGGCCGTTAAATACCTGGCCGATATTCAACCTAAAAAAATATTGGATGTAGCCAGCGGCACCGGCGACTTTGCATTTGAAGCTTTAACCTTAAAGCCAGAGAAAGTAATTGGTTACGATCTTTCGGAAGGAATGATGAAATATGGCCGCGAGAAGGCGCGCCAAATGGGCGTACAGCAAACCGTAGAATTTATAAAAGGCGATAGCGAGAAGATGCCTTTTGAGGATAACAGCTTTGATGCCATTACCGTAGGTTTTGGCGTTCGCAACTTCGAAAACCTGAAACAAGGCTTGGCGGAAATGTACCGTGTAACCCGTAGCGGGGGTAAAGTGGCTATTTTAGAAGCTTCACAACCGCCAAACGCAATAATAAGGGCGCTTTACGGTTTATACTTCAACCATGTGGTGCCTATGGTAGGGCGTTTGTTCTCAAAGGATGTTAGAGCATACACCTACCTGCCTGAAAGTGTAAAAGCTTTCCCCGAAGGTTTGGACTTCGTGAAGATTTTGGAGAATATTGGCTTTCGGAATGTAAAATGGCAGCCCTTAACATTTGGCGCCTGTGCATTTTACACCATGGAAAAATAAAAGAAATGTCACCCTGAGCTTGTCGAAGGGTGTTTATTATAGTGCTATTCTTTGCAGTCTTCGACAGGCTCAGACTGACAAGGATAGTAGATTAAAGAATGAAGAGATTATTCGCCATACTGGTTTTAGGTTTACTGCTGCTGCAAGCACAGGCACAATTTAACGTGCATGAGCTTGGCCGCAAAGCCGTTTACTTTGGTATAGCCATGGGCGTTAACGTTGGTGACTTTAAAGTAATTCATTCCCCCGTTCAGTTGCAGAACGATTCCATACGTTACTTTAAACCTTCTTTTGGGCCCGGTTTTAATCTGGGTATAATTACCAATTACCAGTTTCACCGTTATTTCGATTTGCGTTTTATACCAACGCTTTCTTTTTCTGATAAGGGCATCACCTACGAGGACCTTAACCATAATATGACGAAGAAGACTATTTCTTCTATTTATCTTGACTTTCCTTTACAACTGCGCTTTAAAAGCGACCCAATTAAGGACTTTCGCGTTTATGTAATTGCCGGCCTGCGTTATGATTTTGACCTTGCCAGTAACGTAAAAGCCCGTAAGGCCGATGATATTATTAAACTAAACCGTCACGATGCCGCCGCTGAATACGGTTTAGGCTTTATGATTTACTTTCCTTACTTCATTTTATCGCCTGAGTTTAAAATGAGCCACGGCTTTATAAATATCCACTCCCCTACGCCAAGTCTCATTTATTCGCGTACTATTGAGCGCATGTATTCACGCACCTTTACGTTTACCTTAAATCTTGAGGGGTAAGTTTGTTACTTTATTAAGCACTTAGCCTTATATATTTATTGTAATGAAGTTGTACCCGGCAATGCTTATTGCTTTACTGCTAACACTACGCGCTTTTTCACAAGCTGACAGTGGCGAGGTAGTTTTTGCCGTTAAGAAAGCAGATACAATAGCCCCTGTGGCCTTAACCAGTTATTACTACAAGCAAACCAACTGCGAAGCGACAGAGGACACCATGCGCTCCGTTAGAATTACGATAAAAGATGATACGCTTATCTTCTCAGTAGTTGAGAGCGCGGAAGAATACTATGTAAAAGACTTGCTGCGGGTGAAGGTTACCTTTAAGGAAACAGGTAGATTGAGAATAGAAAAAAACAATGAGGGAATTTGGTATTCCGAGCTTTATAAGGATGGTTCTGAATCGGGAGACTTGCCTTTTGTTAGCTTAAACAGCAAAGTAAAAACACCGGACGCCTTTAACCTGCTTTGCGCTTTTGAGTTAAAACGCAATTGCAGGCAGCAGCATAACGCCCTTGTTACAGGAAAGCAAACATTCACTTTAGATAAACAGTCAATTAAATGCATTAAGGTGGAGTGCGAAGGCACCAAAACATACAGAGGTAAAGTTTATAAAGGTGAAGAGGCCAACTTCGCCTACTTTAAAACAAGAGTTACTTATATAATAGAAGAAAAAACCGGGCTGCCTGTAATAATAAAAGAAGAAAGCGCAGAGAAAGGTTATCCGTACTGTCACACTTGGTTCCTTAGTGAAATAAGCCAATAGTCCTGCCACCTAAGCTGCAAATAGTTAGTTTCGCTCTGTGCCGCTTTATTATGCTCATAACACAGAAAACTATCGCCTCGCCATTTGGCGTATAAGCGAGGATGCTGAGTTTTTTAGTCCGGCTTTAACAGCCCCTGAAATTACCCACGAAAAAAAGCAACTGCAATGGCTGGCAACCCGGCATTTGGTAAACGAACTTACCGGTCACCCATGCGAAGTGCTGAAAGACGCTTACGGTAAACCTTACTTAAAGGACTCTGCACAAAAAGTATCTATAACCCATACAGCTCTTTTTGCAGGGGTACTACTTAGCGATAAACAGCAAGTGGGCATGGACCTTGAAATGATAACCCCCAAAGTAGAGCGTATAGCGCATAAGTTTTTATATCCTGAAGAACTGGCCGCTATTAAAGCGGATGAGAAAATTGAAAAGCTGATTTTGTATTGGAGCGCTAAAGAAGCGCTTTACAAGTTGCACGGGCGTCGTCAACTGGAATTTAAATCGCAGCTATTAATTGAGCCCTTTGAACTGCAATTAAAAGGCACACTTAGCGCAGCAATTAAAGCCAGTGATATGAATGTAAAAGGACTGTCCTTACACTACGAGTTTTTTGAAGACCACGTTGTAACCTGGGTAGCATTATAAGTTATAACAGTTGTTCATTTATTGGTGTTAGGGCGATAGACAACACTTCCCAGAGTTTCATAAAACTCTTTCGTCTGTTTACTTAGGGCCGCCCTTAATTTTAAAAGTCGTTGAACCTCTTCAAAATCCTTAGCTTCCTTTAGGAGGTGGTCTAACTTATTCAATTCACGTAAACTTATGAATTGCTTTAATCTTGTTGTAGTGCTAATAATATCTCTAATGAATCTATCCTTCTTCTCAGGCACTACAATTTTGTAGCGGTTCCACCAATTCTCACTGGTTGAATAGGGCGTAGTTAATAACTGCATAGCCACTTTTGCAATTTCTTCGTCCTCGTGGTTAATGTAAAACTTATCGTCATGCACATTCCCCTGGGCTAATTCAACACGTATATAGTCTATTACGCGCTTATACTGCGGGGTTTCAAACTCCACACCTTCCAGTTCATCTAATATATAGGCGGTAACAGTTACATCTCCGTCATCCATAGCTACCTTCCAGCTTCCAAAATCAAGCAACAGGCGCGTTACATCTCTTTCCAGTACAGCCAATGTGCCGGCAGGTTGTTGTTGCAACTGCTCTTTATGCGCGGCATTGCTTATATCATTTTCCTCGCGGCTTACTTCTTCAACCGGGGGTGCAGTTTTATCCTGCGTCTTTTTACGGCGTAACTTGTTTACCTCCGTAATTAAAAGTTGCTCGCTCATTTCAAACAACTGCGAACACTCCTTTACATAAACCGAGCGGTGAATAGGGTCGGGTATTTTACCAATGCTTTCAATTATATCGCGGATAAGCTCGGCCTTTTTTATTGGGTCGTTCTTGGCTTCGGCCGCAAACAGCATGGTTTTAAACAGTATAAGGTCCTTACGGTTTTCGCGTACAAACTTTTGCAGGGCCTCAGCTCCTACTTTGCGCACATAACTATCAGGGTCTTCCGCATCAGGCAGCACCACAATGCGCACATTCATGCCTTCTTCTAAAATCAAATCCGTTCCCCTTAGCGCTGCTTTAATTCCTGCTGCATCACCATCGTATAACATGGTAATGTTGGGGGTCATGCGCTTAATAAGGCGTATTTGCTCAATGGTAAGCGCAGTGCCCGATGAAGCCACCGCATTTTCAATACCTGCCTGCGATAAGGAAATTACATCAGTGTATCCTTCAACAAGCAAACATTCGTCCTTCTTGCGTATTTCGTTTTTGGCAAAGTAAGCGCCGTAAAGTATTTTGCTCTTTTGGTAAACTTCGCTCTCCGGCGTATTTACATACTTAGGCGCCTTTTCATCTTTTACCATTATGCGCCCTCCAAAACCTAAAACCTTACCGGTAAGGCTGTGGATGGGAAACATTACCCGGTTGCGGAAGAAATCGTATTGCGAATTTTCTTTAGGAGAGGTTAAACCGGCCTTCTTTAAAATATCAAGCTGGTAACCCGCTTTTAAGGCTTCTTTAGTTAAGCCATCGCCGCCATCAGGTGCAAAGCCCAACTGAAACTTTTCTATGGTTTGCTTATTAAACCCCCTCTCCTTAAAGTAGGCTAAACCAATTCTGCCGTTTTCATTATTCAGCATATAATCGGTAAAGAACTTCTGCGCGTAGGAGTTGGCAATAAGTATGCTTTCGGTAAGGTTATGCTTCTCCAGTTCTTCGCGCTTATCTTCTTCGCTTATCTGGTCTTCCTCAATTTCAATATTGTATTTCTTGGCCAAATACTTTAGGGCATCGGGGTAGCTTAACTGTTGGTAGTCTATTAAAAAGTTGATTGGGCCGCCCGCCTTGCCACACCCAAAGCATTTGTAAATATTACGCGCAGGGTTAACATTAAACGAGGGCGTTTTTTCGTTGTGGAAAGGGCAAAGGCCTAAAAGATTCGCTCCTCTCTTTTTCAGGTTTACAAACTCGCCCACCACGTCTTCAACACGGGCTTCATCATTAATGCGCTGTATGGTGGCTTTTGAAATCATTTTGGGCTGCCGAAGGTAAAATATTTAGGCCATACCGCTATTGGCCGGCCACTAAATACCGTATTTACACTTTTTAGCAATCGGCTAAAACCCTTACCGGCACTGCATTTCAGCCCTGTTTAGGGTATTGGTTTAAAGGCACCAATAAACCCTGAGGCATTTTTAGAATCATACCACTAAACATTGAATAACCAAAAAATTAAGGAGGACCCAAATTATGAAAGCTATATCTACTTCCGCTTCAGCAATTAAAAAAATAATGGCCCTTGCGGTATTGCTGCTTTCACTTCAATTTACCTATGCTGCGGCAGGTAACATTTTAAATGTTCGTTTAATGGACGGCGCCCCTTTCCGCGTAATTATTGATGGCCGCGAAGCCGGTGGTGTAGGCACCATTGCCAAACTGGGCAACCTTTGCGAAGGACAGCACTTTATGCAGGTTTACCGTATTGACAATTCATGGGGCTACGAAACTATGGACAATGCTTACCGTGGCTACATTACCCTAACTCCCAACACCGAATCTTTTATTACTGTTTACAGCGATATGCAAAAGATAATGTTTGACCGTATTGTGTCGCTTTCAGCAGTAGGCAAACCTGCTATATGCCAGGGCCCTACTTACCAACCCGGCGGTGCCGAAGTAGTAGAATGTGCCACAGGCAATCAAAACCATTGCCAGCCTTTTGTTCCTGCAGGTCCGCTGCCAATGAATGGTGCCGCTTTTAGCCAACTAAAGCAAACTATTTGCAATGGCACTTTTGAAAGCACCAAGCTGAGCATCTTTAAGCAGGCCTTAGGTTACAACTACTTTAGTTCACAACAAGTGTTGGAGTTAATGAACCTGTTCACTTTTGAAAGTTACAGGTTGGAAGTAGCCAAACTGGCTTACCCTAAAACCCTGGACCAAAACAACTACTACCTGGTTAACAACGGCTTTACCTTTAGCAGCAGTGTAGATAATTTGAACGACTACCTGGCCATGCGTTAAACTTCTCTCTCTTCTTATATATAGCAAAGTCCCCTTCGGTGCAAACCGGGGGGATTTGCATTTTAAAGCAGGGGCGGGGTAACGGTATTGCCCCAATAATTATGCAGACACTTTACTAACTCAGTAAGCCGGTCAAAGTCAGCGGGCTTTGTAATATAACTGTTAGCGCCAAGTTCATAGGCACGTTGCACATCCACATCTCTATCAGAAGTAGAAAATATAACCACCGGAATTTTGCGCCAATCTGCTTTTGACTTTATTTTTTCCAATACCTCCAGGCCGTTTAAACGGGGCATGTTCAAATCAAGCAAAATAAGTGAAGGGAATTGGGTGCCGTTATTTTGCGCCGCATCTAAATGCTCAAGCAAAAATACTCCGTCTTCAAACAGCAGAAGAGAGTCCGGTATTCCGATTTCTTTAAATGCCATGCGCATTAAAAAACGATCATCCTTATCATCATCAGCCATAAATACCTGAAACAATCCGCTCATAACGCCTCCTTACAAAAATATGATTAAAAATTCACTTAAATAATCAGGAGGTTGATTTTTTACCATAGCTTCTACTTAATTATCGTAACGCATCAGGTTTTATGATGTTACATGTATAACTTTTTGCGCATACTAAACGGCAAAAACGGCGTTAAAACCGCATAAAAAGCAAAAACCCGGTCCATAAATGAACCGGGTTTCCACTTAAATTTAAAAGCTTTATTAGAAGCTCTTGATTATTTCATCAGCAAACTCGCTGCACTTAATTTCAGTAGCTCCTTCCATTAAGCGGGCAAAGTCGTAGGTAACACGCTTGTTAGCAATAGCGTTTTCCAAACCGCTGTGTATCAGTTTTGCTGCGCTGTCCCAACCAAGGTATTCCAACATCATTGCACCTGAAAGCACAACAGAGCCGGGGTTTACCTTATCAAGGTTAGCATATTTAGGGGCAGTACCGTGTGTAGCTTCAAAAATAGCGTGGCCTGTTACATAATTAATGTTGGCACCCGGTGCAATACCAATACCGCCTACCTGCGCTGCTAATGCATCGCTCAGGTAATCGCCATTAAGGTTAAGCGTGGCAATAACATCAAAATCATCGGGGCGGGTTAGCACTTGCTGTAAAGTAATATCAGCAATAGAGTCTTTTACAATTACCTTACCTGCCGCTTGTGCAGCCTTCATTTCTTCATTGGCGGCACCTTCGCCTTTTGCTTTTTTGGTAACTTCCCACTGGTTCCAGGTATAAGTTTCTGCAGCAAATTCCTTTTCAGCTAACTGGTAACCCCAATCGCGGAAAGCGCCTTCAGTAAACTTCATAATGTTACCCTTGTGCACCAACGTAAGTGATTTACGCTTATGGCGGATAGCATATTCAATAGCCGAACGGATTAAACGCTGCGAACCAATGCGTGAAACAGGCTTTATACCTAAGCCTACGCATGTTTCAGGATCTTCTTCTTTTAACTTGGCAATCTTTAAATATTCCTTGCCTTTCTTTTTATCGCCAAAACGGATTTTGCTAAAGTCTTTTTCAAACTTGCGCTTTAAAAACTTTAGTATTTCCAGGGCATCATCACTACCGCCTTTAAATTCAATACCGGCATAAATATCTTCGGTGTTTTCGCGGAAGATTACCATATCAACAGCCTCCGGCCTTTTTACAGGCGAAGGGGTACCGGCATAGTAACGCACCGGGCGAAGGCATACATACAGGTCTAATATTTGACGTAATGCAACATTCAGTGAACGGATACCGCCACCTACAGGTGTAGTTAACGGGCCTTTAATACCAACAAGGTATTCGCGGAAAGCATCAAGCGTTTCATCAGGAAGCCAGTTGCCTGTTTTATTAAAGCTCTTCTCACCGGCTAAAACTTCTTTCCATTCAATCTTCTTTTTGCCTTTGTAGGCTTTTTCCACCGCTGCATCAATAACGCGCACCGATGCCCGCCAGATATCAGGACCTGTTCCGTCTCCTTCAATAAAAGGAATTACCGGATTATCAGGCACTTTCAATTTTCCGCGGCTGACAGTAATTTTTTCTCCCATGAGTCTAGTTTTTTGGTTTAGAGTGGGGGCAAACCTAAATTATTTATCTAAAAAGTAAAATGAGCAGAGTCCGGCCTCTTAATATGCTTAGGTTAAGCGTTAAACATCATGCCCACAGTTTAGGGAAATTGAAATATCATTCAGGTGCAGGTATGCGCTGCGAAACGGAGCTGTACAAGCGCTGCTTTATCCACAAACGGATGAGGTAAACAGTGCTAAAATTGAGGTAGTTACATGCAACACATTTGCCTTATCAAAGGTCTTTAATCAGTTGAAAGTTTTCTACGGAAAAGTGGATACATAAATTTATTTTAGTCGCTCTAAATTTTTGCATGAACAAGCTGCTTTTTACTCTGTGCTTTATTGTATGTTCCCTGTTCATCCTAAAGGCCCAACCTTTAAATGACGACTGCATCAATGCCACCCCCATCGTACTACCTGCATCCGGCAGTGTTTGTATTACCGGAAATAACATCGGGGCCACCTCAACCGCCTGGGGCGCACCTATTTGCGGCCAGGCCAACTGGACCAACGATGTTTGGTATACATTTATAACCAATGGCAACATCAATACTATAACCGTAAGGCCTACAGGTTCGCCTGCAGCGCAAACCGTTGCGGTGGCAGCCTTTACCGGCAACTGCGGTGCACTAACCGGCAACTCCAGCTATTGCGATATCGGCAGCACTCCTACCGATTCTGCTTATGTTACCCAATCGCTACCAACCGGTACACAGGTTTGGTTAGAAGTAAGCGCCTTTGGTGCTAACGGAAACTTTCAAATCTGTATTACCTCTTCAACTCCTCCCCCGGCACCCGGTACATCCTGTGCCACTGCTACTAACGTGTGCGACCTTTCAAACTTCACATTAGGTTCAACCACCTTATCCGGCGGTTTTACGCCAAACTGTTTTACAGGTACTGCAGGCGCTTCAGTATGGTATGCTTTTACACCCGGTACCAGCGGTAGTTTACAATGGAGCGCTACTCCTACCAACCCAAGTACTGAGTTAGACTGGGCAGTATACAACATTACCAGCGGTTGCGCTGCGCCTGTTACACTTTGCTGCAATTACAATTACAATTTTTCAAGTGGTAGCACTATTGGCATGTCGCCTACGGGCACAGGTGCCTGCGGAACAACAGCTGCCGGCGGAGCAACAGGAGAAATGTCGCAACCGATAAACGTGGTAGCAGGGCAAACCTACGCCATACTTATTGACAATTTTGACGTAAACAACTCAGGCTGGAATTTCAGTTGGGCGGGAAGCACCTTTCAAATGGCGCCAACCTCCTCCTTCACTGCATCACCGGGAACCTTTTGCGGCAACAGCGGCACTACCACTATTGTAAATAACAGCATAGGGGCTACCTCATGGTCCTGGAATTTTGGTGACGGAACAACTTCCAACGTACAAAACCCCGGAACGCATACCTACAACACCCCCGGCACCTATCTAATTTCACTTACTGTTACATCAGCCACCGGTTGTACCGATGTTAGTTCCCAATCTATTCAAATTACACCTAACCCAACCCTAAGCGTTAACTCAGCCACAGTTTGTGCCGGTGCGCCTGCTACCTTAACGGCAACTGCGGTTCCTTCAGGCGGTACCTATCTTTGGTCAAATGGTTTGGGCACTAACTCAACAGCAAGCGTTTCGCCGGGTAGTACAACTACCTATACGGTAACATATACTTCAACCGTTGGTTGTACGGTATCGGCCAGTTCAACAGTTACTGTTGCAACCGCCAACTTTACTGTTGATGCCGGAACCAATACCACTATTTGCGCTAACCAAACCGCCCAATTAACCGGTACGGTTAACCCGGCCGGTAGCTATACGTACTCATGGTCACCATCCGGTACTTTAACCGGTGCTAACACCCTAACGCCTCAGGCCAATCCTTTATTAACCACAACCTATACCTTATCAGTTACTGATGCAGGTGGCTGCACCCAACGCGATAGTGTTATTGTAACCGTAAGCGGCACCGGCCCACCGGTTGTAGCAACGGTAACGCCAACAAGCGTATGCCCGGGCCAACCCGTACAGCTTGATTTTACAGCTACACCAATCAACTGCGGTATTAATCGTTACGGCTGCGGCGGTACTGATCAAATAGATTCGTTAGGAACAGGCTATACCGTGCAAACAGGTAGCCCTACAGCTAATGCAACCTTATATGGTAACCAGGTTAAAAGCCAGCGGTGGCAAATATTATATACCGCTGCTGAAATAAATGCAATTTACGGTGCAGGCGGCGGAACAATAAAAGCCCTGGCATGGGAAGTAGGAACCTTTAACAGCAATGCAGGCCTGCAAAACTTTACCATTAAAATGGGCTGCGTTTCTCCGGCCATGACCACCATTTCCAATTGGGAACCAAACCTGAAACAGGTATATACAATACCGGTGTACCAACCAATAACTGGATGGAACAACCATAACCTCGATTCAACTTATGATTGGGATGGCGTTTCAAATATTGTAGTTGAAATTTGCTTTTATAATCCAAGCACCAGCGGGTCTTTTAATAACATGATGGTTTACACTACGGTAAACAACTCCGCTATTTATGCAAAGGGCAATACCGACCAATGCTCAACCAGCCCGGTTGCCACAAGCACTAACCAACGCCCTAAAATGCGTATGCGTATGTGCCGCCCTAACTATAACAGTTTTACCATTAGCTGGACACCAAGCACAGGGCCTAACGCCGTTAGTAATGCTTCTATTAAGAACCCTACTGCCAACGTTTGGAGCACGCAAAACTTTACCGTTAACGTAAGTAACGGCACCTGCTCGGGTAGCGATATTGTAACGGTAAGTATTGATACCAGCGTTAAAGTAAATGCCGGGCCTGATAAAACGTTCTGCGCTAATACAGCAGTTGCTTTAAATGCAACGCCAACAGGTTCACCACAGCCGGGCAACAGCTTTGCTTATACATGGACTAAAATGCCTGCCGGAACTGTAGTAGGCAACACCCAGGCCATAAACGTTAACCCTACTGCCAATACAACCTATGTGGTGGCTATGACGGGCGGCCTTTGCACCGTTACAGATACGGTAAATGTTACACTGGTGAATATGACCGTATCGCACACGGCAACCAATGTAAACTGCAATGGCGGTAATACCGGTAAAATTAAAGAGACTGCAGTAGGTAATGCCCCATACACTTTTGCATGGAGCGCTAATGCTGCTACAGGTAATGTAGATTCAGCAGTTAACCTTATTGCAGGCACCTATTATGTAACCGTTACTGATGCACTGGGCTGCATTGGCAAGGATACCATTGTAATTACGCAACCTACTGCTGTAAGCTTTACGGGCACCCCCACCAATGTAAGTTGTAACGGCGACAATAACGGTAGCATAACTATTACGCCCGCCGGCGGTACAGGTGCATATAGCTATGCCTGGAGCGGAGGTTTACCTTCCACGCAAACAGTTTCAAACTTAACAGCAGGTAACTACAGCGTAACACTTTCCGATGCGCTAAGCTGCAGCGCAAGCGGCACGTTCAGCATTACTGAACCTACCGCACTTGCTTTAAACCCAACAGTGTTTAAAGATATACGCTGCTTTAACGGCAACGATGGTTTTATAACCGTTTCGCCAACGGGCGGCACAAGCCCTTACCATTATAGCTGGAGTCAAAATGCAGGCTTAAACCAACCTAACGCCACAAACCTTACAGCGGGCACATACACCGTTAGTGTTTATGATAACAACAACTGCAGCCTTACCTTTACCAAAACGCTTACTCAGCCCGCAAACGGCTTAAGCTTTAATGCACCAACCATTACTAACGTTAGTTGCTTTGGCGGCAATAACGGCAGTGCAACGGTTAACCCAACCGGGGGCGCAACACCTTATGTATATGCGTGGAGCAACGGCGCAGGCAATACGCCAACAGCTAATTCGCTTATAGCAAATACATATTATGCATCAGTAACTGATGACAGCCTTTGTACAGCAATAGATACTATTATAATTACCCAACCTGCCCAAATAGGCATTACGGGCACCACAACCAATATTAGTTGTAATGCAGGAAGCAACGGGGCAATAGATATTACGGTAACCAACGCACAAGGTGCACCAACCTACAACTGGAATAACAACGCCTACACTACGGAAGATTTAAGCGGCGTACCTGCCGGCACTTACAATATAACCGTAACTGACGCCAGCAGTTGTACCCAAACGGCCACCTTTACTTTAACTCAACCAGCAGCATTAACGCTTAATGCACCTAACCTAACTAACATAAGTTGCTTTGGCGGTAATAACGGTTCAATAACGGCTAATCCCGCCGGGGGCACAGGCAGCTATAGTTATAGCTGGAGCCCCGGTAGTGGCAACGCACAAACGTACGGCAGTTTAATTGCAGGAAACTACAACGTGGTTGTTACAGATGCCAACAGTTGCACGGTATCGGCAGCCTATAGCGTTACTGAACCCGCAACAGCGCTTGTTATTACCAATGCCGCTGTGGTTAATTTACAATGTAACGGCGGCACAACAGGTTCTATTACCATTACTGCAACAGGCGGTACCGGTGCTTATACTTATAGCTGGAGCCATAACCTAAGCCTGAACAATGCACAGGCTTCCGGGCTAAGCGCCGGTTCTTACTCCGTTTCCATAACTGATGCCAATGCCTGCTCGGTTTCCGGTTCTTATACCATAACCCAACCTTCCGCAATAGTTTTTGGCGGAGCCAATGTTACGGATGTTAGTTGCGCTAATAGTACTGACGGCGTTGCTACAGTTAACTTTGCAGGGGGTACAGGTACCTTTACCTATACCTGGAATGGCAACCCGGGTGGTGCCACACAAAACAATCTTGCTGCAGGCAATTACACTGTTGTTGCAACTGATGGCAATGGTTGCTCTGCCTCGGGCCTCGTGTTTGTTAATGCACCTTTAGCCTTACATTCAAATCCAACCGGGCAGGATGCCTTGTGCTTTGGTGCATCAAACGGGGTGGTAGATGCTAATCCTTCCGGCGGTACCCCTCCATATACTTTTTTATGGAGCAGCGGAGATGCTACACAGGTAGCGGCAACAGTACCTGCAGGCTTCTACTCCGTAACTGTAACTGATAGCCGCAATTGTTCAGTTACCGGGAGCATTAATGTAAACGAACCTTCTAACCTTACAGCGCTACCAACTACTACACCTGTAAAATGCCAGGGCGATAAAAACGGTACCATTACCGCTACTATGAACGGCGGAACTCCTCCTTATAGTTATTCTGTAACTTCAGATGGAGTAAACTTCGTTTTCCCTGATGTTGACGGCACAGTGCATAACCTTGCGCCGGGCACTTATACTGTATTATATTCAGATAATAACGGATGCACCAAAACAACCACCGCAACCGTAGTTGATGCTGTACCTGATGTGTTTACCATGAGTACCGACAGCACAAGCTGTTATGGCGCTACTTATAACGATGGCGCTATTCATATTAACGGATTAACCATACAGAATATGCCTTACCAGTTTTCGGTTGATGGCGGACCATTCCAATACTCAGGAGACTTCTATAATCTGAAAGCAGGTATACACCAGATAACCACGAAAAATTATTGGGATTGCACAACTACCGTTCAGGCTATAATACCTGAGCCGGCTGAAGGCGTTGCAGATATATTACCGGGCGATACCACCCTGCAATTGGGCGAAAGCGTTCAGTTTACCTCTACTTTCAGCCCTTATTCCACTTCGGTTATCAATTCGTATAACTGGAGCCCAAGCACCGGTTTAAGTTGTATTGATTGCCCTAACCCTGTGCTAAACCCTTATAACCGGGTAACTGATTTTGTTTTAACCATAACTTACAACGACCATTGCACTGCCACGGCAACCGTTAGGGTGCTGGTTGAAAATGGCTTGCCGGTTTACATACCAAACGCCTTTACCCCTAATGGAGATGGCAATAATGATATATTCCTCATTTATGGCGAAGGCATCAAAACCGTTGATTTAAAGGTGTTTAACCGCTGGGGAGAGCTGGTTTTTGATAGTAATAACCAGTTTAACGGCTGGGATGGCAGCTATAAAGGGGTTATGCAGAACAATGCCGTTTACAGCTATGTAGCCAATATTACCTACCTGGATGGCAAAAAAGTACAGCGAATTGGCAGTATAACACTGGTGCGTTAGGAGCTAATCCACAAATTGTTAAAAACTAGGGGGTTGCGGGTGCAACCCCCTTTTGATTTAAGCAATCTTTAATAAACTCTTGACAAAGCCTTAATAAGGTATTACATTAGTTCTTGAACAAGCACAAAATGAACAGAATTTTTACCCTTTTACTGTTCTCACTCCTGGCAATGGGCTCTTACGCCCAAATTACCTGTACACCAAATAGCAATGCTATGGCGCTGGCGCAATTGTTAGCCGGCAATGGTGTAACCGTGAGCAACGCAGTATTAACCTGCCCAAATGGCGCAGCCGGTACATTTACCACCAACAGTTGTAACCTGTTAATGCAACAGGGGTTAATACTTACCACCGGTAACGTTAACACTGTAGCGGGCCCTAACATTTCGGGCTCAGCTGGGGTTGATAATAACGGCGCAGGCGATGCAGACCTTGATGGATTAACTGCGGCTACTACTCATAATGCATGTGTGCTTGAGTTTGACATGCAGATATTGAGTGATAGTATCGAGTTCCGTTATTCCTTCGGTTCTGATGAGTATAACGAATACGTTTGCTCAGGCTTCAACGATATTTTTGCCTTCTTTATAAGCGGACCGGGCATAGCAGGTTCTCAAAACATTGCTTTAATACCGGGCACTACCATTCCGGTTAGTATCAATTCCGTTAATAACGGAAGCGTTGGTATGTACGGTACAGCCGGTAGCTGCACTTCACTTGCCTACTCAACTTATTTTATTGATAACACCAGCGGTACTTGTTTAGAATACGATGGCGTAACCAAAGTATTAACCGCAAAACGCAAGAACCTTCAACCATGCGCTACCTACCACTTAAAACTGGCAGTTGCGGATTGTACTGACGGCGTTTTTGATTCAGGCGTATTTCTTGAAGCAAACAGCTTAACATCAAATGCAGTGGATATTGATGATGCCACTACCAACATCCCTAACGTTTCAAATGCAATGGAAGGCTGCGTAAACGGTTCAGTTCGTTTCCACCTGCAAACACCGGTTTCATACCCTACCACTGTTAACTTTACTGTAGGCGGCACTGCTACTAATGGTGTAGATTACACCAACATTGGCAACTCAATAACCATACCTGCCGGCGATACTGTAACCTACTTAAACATTCATCCTATTGCCGATGGTTTAGTAGAAGGTAATGAAACTGTTACCATTTACCTTAGCAATGCGTGCAGCGCCACGCCATACGATAGTGCTGTTCTTATAATTGTTGATTCATTACCATCACTAATAGGACCTGATACTGCTATATGTTTAGGCAGCCAGGTGCAAATGACAGCTTCATTGGCCTCCACTTATGCGTGGAGTCCTTCTTCAAGCTTAAACCTTGCCAACATATACAACCCGATTGCTACGCCAACCGGTACAACAATGTATTACTGCACCATTACTATAGGGCAGTGTGTAAACGTTGATTCGGCTTTAATAACTATAATACCGGCACCGTTTAATGTAAATGCCGGGCCTGATTTAGGTAGCTGTACGGGCAGCATTAATATCAGTCCAACAATTACAGGCAATCCTTTGCCCGGTAATCCTTTTCAATACACATGGTCTCCCGCTTCGGGGCTTAGCAGTACAACCACCTTGAACACTACCGCTACACCTACAGGAATTTCTACATACGTAATAAAAGTGCAAAGCGGCAGTTGTTTCGATACCGATACGGTTATGGTTAGCATAGGCAACATTCAAATTGATGCTACCGCTACCAACCAGGTATGTTATGGCAGCAATGATGCCACAGCAACGGTAAACGTTATAACAGGCAGCACACCATACCAGTTTGCCTGGAGCAATGGACAAAACACACAAAACATAAATGGCTTATCAGCTAACACTACTTATTTTGTAACAGTTACTGATGCCAACGGTTGTACAGCTACTGATAATGCTACACCGGCTGCTGCAACTCCAATTCACTTTACCCAGCCTACTATTGCTAATGCCAAGTGTTTTGGCAATGCTGATGGCAGCATAAGCATTACTGCTAATGGCGGTGCAGGTAACTTTACCTATGCGTGGAGCAATGGCGGCAGCGGCTCAACGGTAAGCAGCCTTACTGCTAATAACTATGTTGTTACTGCCACTGATCAATCTGGTTGCACAGCCGATACAACTATGACTATCAGCCAGCCTCCGGTTTTTGTAATTACTGCTACCTCTACTGATGAAACCTGTGCAGGTTTTTCTGATGGAACAGGAACAGCAACTGCGGTTAACGGCAGCTCTCCTTTCCAATACGCATGGAGCAATGGCCAGTTAACACAGGTAGCTACGGGGCTTATGGGCAACTCAGCCTACTTTGTTACTGTAACCGATGCAAACGGTTGCACTGCAACGGATGATGTTACCCCTATTGCTGCATTACCTATTTACTTTAACCAGCCTACTATAGTTGATGCAAAATGTTTTGGCAGCGCCGATGGCAGCATAACTGTAACAGCTAACGGCGGCACAGGCAACTTTACCTATACCTGGAATGTTGGTGGTTCGGGCTCAACCGCAACCGGATTAGCCAGCAACAGCTACATTGTTACAGCCATGGACCAAACAGGTTGCGTAGCCGATACAACTATGAGCGTTGGCCAACCTCCGCTATTTGTAGTTAATGCTTCTTCAACCAACGAAACCTGCCCGGGTTCAGCTGATGGAACAGCAACAGTTTCCGCTGTAAACGGCAATAGCCCATATCAATACAACTGGAGTACAGGTAGCAATAACCAAAACGTTAACGGCCTTACTACCGGCACCTACTATGTAACTGTAACTGACAATACCACTTGCCAGGCAGTTGATACTGTTCAGGTAATAGCAATAAATCCGAACCCTATATTATTTAACCCTGCTGTTATACAAAACGTAAAATGTTTTGGCGGCAGTGATGGAAGTATAACGGCTGATGCCTTTGGCGGAAACGGAACGCTTACTTACAGTTGGGCTACCGGTGGTAACACCAATACCATAAGCGGCCTTGCAATAGGTTCTTATGTATTAACCGTTACCGACCAGGCAGGCTGTATTGCTGATACTTCTTACTTAATTATTCAACCTGCATTATTAGTAGCTACAACTACGCATACTGATATTATTTGCAACGGCCAAACAAACGGTACTGCAACGGCCGTAGTTACCGGTGGCACGCCTGCCTATACTTATGTTTGGAGCAATGGCGACAATACTGTTACCGCAACAGGCTTAGCAGTACAAACCTATACTGTAAATGTAACAGATGCCAACATGTGTTCGGCCAGTGCAAGTGCAAGTATAGCTGAGCCTCCTGCCCTATCAGTGCAGTTAGGTTCAATGCCGCAAATGTGCCCTGATATACCAAACGGCACAATCAACGCTGCTACTATTAACGGTACTTCACCATTTAACTATGTTCTTACCTTCAACGGTAATGCTTTACAAAATAACACCAGTGGTTTATTTGATGGTTTAGCTTCAGGTTCATACACCGTAAGTTCAACTGATGTTAACGGTTGCACTGCTACCAGCACTGTTGTATTAAACCCGCCTTACCCTGATGAATTTTTAATTACTGCTGATTCGGCCTCATGTTTTGGTTCATCAAACGGAGCTATTCATGTAACGCCAATTTCAGTAGTTAATCAACCTTACTATTACTCAGTTGATAACGGCGGCAACCAATTAACAGGGGACTTTATGAACCTTGCCGGTGGCAACCACGTGCTGATTATGACCAACAAAAACGGTTGTGTTACCGATACCTTTACTATTGTTGAACAACCTGCTTTAGGTACTATTGCAATAACACCGGGTGATACTACTATGCAATTAGGCGAAAGCCTGCAATTAGGAGTTAGCATTAGCCCTTACACCACTGCAGATATTAGCGGTTATAGCTGGGGCCAAATACAGGGAATTAGCTGTGCTGATTGCGCTGCGCCTATAGTTACCGCTTATGAAACGGATGAATACACAGTAACGGTTACCTATGGTAAAGGTTGCTTGGCAACATCATCAGTAAAAGTGGTGGTTGAAGGTCATCCGCCGGTATTTATACCAAATGCCTTTACGCCTAATGGCGATGGCAATAACGACCTTTTTATGGTGTACGGCGAAGCTATCAGTAAAGTAGAATTGAGCATCTTCAACCGTTGGGGTGAAGAAATTTTCAGGTCTACTGACCGTTTAGCTGGTTGGGATGGCACTTATAAAGGCCAAATGCAAAACCCTACCGTTTACACCTACGTTGCCGGCATTACTTATTTAGACGGCAAACAAATTCAGAAGAAAGGAACTGTTACTATTTTACGCTAAGCATAAAAAAAGGTTACACTGTTTGGAATATATTTTGAAGAGAATTAAAGGGGGCTAAAGCCCCCTTTTTTTATTGGTAAAAGCTGTTACTTATTCCTTAATGAACTATTTTACCGCTACCCTATGAATTACACTCTCTCCTTCGTCTTTCTGCTTGTTTGTTTCCAACTGTTTGCTCAGGAGGATGTAAGCTTTACGGTGCATAAACAAACTACAAAGCAGTACAGCAACATTATTACATACAGCCGCAACGACAGCCGCTACCTGAACAAGGCAGATTTTCAGTTTGCTAAAATTGATACCCAGTTATTTTATGTTGAACGCGACCGCAGTTTTAAGAATGTTCCTGATACTGTATTCGCTCCTAAAGGGAAGTTGAAAGTAGCCTTTGAAAACCGTAACGGCATTTACACCCTATTGCGCTACGATTCAACGCGTGGCAAACTAAGCTATGCTATTGCGCCGCTAAAACCCGGCAAAACATTTACACTTGCGCCCGATTGGAAATGGGCCTTAATGACAGGTTACAAACTGAAACAGGGACACATAAGCTGCATTGACACCAATGCCGTGTACCGGATAAACGACACGGAATTACAGTGTTATAAACTGCTACATAGTTACCGCCTGCATGGCAAAACCGTTTCAGATGAGCGCGACACTATTTACATCGAAAAGCAAACACTGCTTGTAGTAGCTGAGAAGGACTACAGCCATTTGCTAAGAGAGGGCGCCTTTAATTACAAGCCCGGCAGCCGGGACAATAATGCAGCGCAGCAGAATAGGAAAACTATACGCTTAAAAGAAACCCGAAGTATATTAACCGCACTTAACTGGTTTTGGTAAATAAAAAGGCCCGGTGTTACCCGGGCCCGAACTGCATTGTGGTTAGCAACAACCCTAGTTTTTAGGTGCAGTTTCTTCTTTGTTTAAACTTCTGCTGAAATACATAAGCACTGCCAGTGTAAGGAATAAGCCTATTGACCCGATTAGCAATGAAAGGTCTTCCAACCTTAGTGTTGTGTACAAGAAGATATAAAGTAACACCTGAACCAAAGCTGCAACAGCCGAATAGAATTTGTTACGCAATACGCTTATAGAGAACAGAGCGATAAGACCTGTAACTGCTGCCGCTGAAATAAAGTAAGCCTGGTCAAAGCCGAGCCATTCACTTAACGATAGCAATAACAAGTAGAAGATAGAAATGGCTAAACCTATTAGCAGGTATTGAACAGGGTGTACCGAAATACCGCTGCGCAACTCTATTATGAAAAAGAAAATAAAGGTGAGCGAAATAAACAGCACACAGTAGCGCACAGAACGATGCGTCTTCTGATACTCATCAGCGGCTATCCACATTTTTACCCCGAAGTCTGAAGCGCTAAGGTTAGTGTTCTCTCCTTCCCAATGTTGCAGAAAGCTTCTGTTTAACTCTAATACTTTCCATTGGGCGGTAAAGCCTGTTGGCTTATCATCATGCACAGGTAAAAAAGCCCCGTCAAAAGAGGGCGAAGGCCAATCTGATTTCAAATCAACCACCGTGTTTTTACCGACCGGTGTAAAGAACATAGCCTGCGAACCGGCAAGGTCCAGATCAAATTCAAAAGCTCCTCCCTTTACAAAATCTATTTTGTTCAACGGAAAGCTTATGCCGCTGCCTACCAGGTTTAAACTGCCACCGGGCTGGGCCGGTATTTCCAGCGAATCCCACTTCATACTTACTTTATTGCGTATGCCGCGCACATCAGATATACCTACAATTAGTTTGGCTTCCTGCAGGTTTGCGGTTGCGGGTAGGGCAGGCAACACATTGGTAAACTGCGGGCCGAAGTTTCCCTTAATATGCATTTTGCTTTGGTATAACACCGCCTCGTAAATACCGCGGTGGCGCTTCTCCGATTTCATGTCGCCCCCTACTTCAATTTCATCGGGCAGGTAGTAACTGTATTCTACTTCGCTGTATAGCTGGCCGTTGTTATCTTTCCTGGTAATGGTGTAAGGCACCATAAGTATAGGGCCTGTAATGTGTTGTTCAAGCCCCCACTTGTTGCTTATCTCATTAATGGCATTATCGTGAGTGCTTTGCCGTTCGTACACCAGCGATTCAATCATGCCGGAGGGGATAAGAAGAATAAGCACCAGTATGCCAATAAGGAATAAACGAATAGTAGCCGAGGTGCGAACTTTGTTTACCAGCCGTTCGCCTAAGCCGGGTGAAGGAGTTTCCTGTTCCATGGTTGTTTTGGGTTTGTTTTATAACGCAAATGAAAGCACTTCTTTCATTTTAAAAGCACTTTGCAATACAAAGTTAACTAAAATTTGGAATTAGCAAGGAGGGAAAAAAATGTTGGGAACGAACGCATGCAGGTTAACCGCAATAGAACGTCCTGTATATCTTTGGTATTGTTAACTTAGCTATATAATTTCTATATGAAGAAACTTCTACCTCTGCTGTTGGTTTTAATAACCCTAAGCGCCAAAGCCTCTACCGGCGATACTATACGCGTATTAACCCACGATACCGTACTTATTACTACCGACCCGGGTGGCAGCGGCCATACTGAATATGCCCGTTGGGGTAACTTCCCCTCAACTGCCACTAAATACAGCAAGGTGTTACTGCGTATGAAGTTTGCCTGCCCCAACATCAGCGGCCTTACTTGTGGTGAATGGGATTATTTGAACTGGATTTATGTGCGCCGCACGCATAGCGTAAATGACACCTCAAAAAACATCTCGCTTGCCACCTTCATTACCCCTTACGGCCACTTTTGGCCCAACAACTGGAACTTTGAATGGATAATGGATGTAACGGACTACTCTCCCCTATTGCATGATTCGGTGGAGATTGAATATGACCATACCGGTTATGAAGCCAGTAACGACCGCGGCTGGCGCGTTACATTGGAATTTATTTGTATAGAAGGCCAACCGGGGTTAGAGCCCATTAAGGTGGAGAACCTTTACAACGGAAGTTACTGCTATGGTTGTAACAACAACTCCATTGAAAACTTTTTTACTGAGAAGACAGTAACGGCTGATGCCGCGGACGGCACCCTACGTTTCCGTATCAATCAAACAGGGCATGGTAGTGATGGTAACGGCTGCGGAGAGTTTTGTAACAAGCTGCGCACTGTTTACTGGGACAGCACCTTTGTGGAGCAGGCCCCGGTGTGGAGATATTGCGGATGGAACCCACTGTATCCACAATACGGTACCTGGTTATACGACAGGGCCAACTGGTGCCCCGGCGCACCCGTAAAGCCAAGCACTTACGACTTTAACGTTATGGGTAATAGCTCGCATAAGTTGAATGTTGACATGGAAGACTACGTAGATAACGGCGCGGGCAATTATATGGTAACAAGCCAGGTAATACACTATAAGCCGAACATTTATACCGAGGATGCTGAGTTATATGATGTAATAGCACCAAGCGATAAAGATGAGATGCTGCGCTTAAACCCCGTTTGTGCTAACCCCAAAGTGGTTATTAAAAACAATGGCAGTAGCAACCTTACAAAAGCTGAAATTAAATATGGCATACAGGGCGATTATATATATACCTACTTCTGGAAAGGAGATTTAAAAACCAACCAAACGGAAGAAGTAGATTTACCTAACCTGTTTTACAGCCAAACACCGGCTTCAAACACCTTTGTGGCCTGGGTAGATTACCCGAATGGCCAACCGGATTTATACCCTTATAACGACACAGCAAGAACCTATGCTGCATTGCCGCCGGTGCACGATTCAACACTTATTATGGTAATTAAAACCAATAAAAACCCGCAGGAAACAACCTGGAAAGTTTACGACAGCAACAGTAATATAGTTGATAGTAATGATGCAAGCGGCTATGCCAACCTTACTGTGTACCGCGATACGCTGCGCCTTACTGATGGTTGTTATGAATTGGATATTAATGATGCGGGCGGCGATGGCCTTGACTTTAACTGGGCTAACGGACAAGGGGTAGGCTTCATCCGTTTAACGCGTATAAACAACCAGGTTATTAAAAGTTTCCCGGCTGATTTCGGCAGCGGCATTCGTTACCAGTTTTATGTTGGCGAACCGTTGATTGATTTCCCTAATGCGCTTAACGATGTTGCAGAGGTAAGCCTGTTTGAAGTTTACCCTAACCCAACAAACAATGTATTGAATATTGATGCGGTTTTAACTAAAGCCGAAGATACAGACATTGAAATATACGACCTTGTGGGCCGCAAGTTGATGAACAAACACCTGCAACAATTCAGCAGTGGTATTATGCAATACGATTTTAGCGGTAACGGCGCGGGCGTTTACTTTGTAAGGCTGCACACGGCTGATAAAACCATAGTTAAAAAAGTGGTAGTAAACTAATACACCTAAAACACTCATATAAAAAAGCCCTCGCATAAACGGGGGCTTTTTATTTATACGGTTTTCTTTTCAGCAGCTTTCTTTTCTTCTTCCAGCTTGTAAACATCGTTGTAGAAATGCAGCCAGCCGTTTTCATCTACATCAGCCGTTAGGTATAAAATAAGCACGGGGAATTTTTGCTTAAGCGCAAAGGAGGTTGGCTTCTCATCGTGCAGGCATTGGTTCAGTTTAGCTACGGTAGAAGAATCGAGCCCTTCGCGTAAAACATAATTGGCCAGTTCCATAGGCTTTTCTAAACGCACACAGCCGTGGCTCATAAAGCGGTCCTTCTTCGCAAACAAATCGCGGCGGTTAGTATCGTGCAGGTAAATAAAATAAGGCGAGTTTAAATCAAACTTTAAAACACCTAAAGCATTATCGCAACCTGTGCTTTGGCGTATGCGGTAAGGGAAACGTGCAGGCGTTAAGGTCTTCCATTTGATCTGCGCAGGGTCTAATTCCTTACCCCGGTTATCAAGCACCTGTAGATTATTGGCTTCCAGATAATCTAAGCTCTTCTGAATTTTAGGCAGCATTTCCTTAACGGCAATATCATTAGGCACGTTCCAGTAAGGGTAAGTAATTACTTTGGTTATGTAAGCCGTAAATGATGGGGTTTGTGTACTGGTTTTGCCTACAATTACGCGCATGGTTAAATCCTTAGCTGAATCGGGGTTAACAATCTGCAAACGCGCAGCAGGTATGTTTACCAAAATAAACTCGTGCTCGTTTAAGCGGCCGGTCCAGCGCCAATAGTTCAGGCTCTCCTTCATCTGTGCCATAGCTGCACCAAGCGGCCTGTTAAGCGCAGCGGTAGTTTTAGCATCCAGCTTACCTGTGGTGTCCAGGTTCATCATCTTCTGAAAGCCTTTAATACCTGCACTCATGCGTAAAGCATCGCTTGAATCACCAACTAAACTATCCGTAACCAATCCGTAAAAATTTAACTTAACCGATGCAGCAATAAGGCCAGCATCATTATTGCTTACCGTTAAAGTATCGGCTTCCGGAAAATCAGCCACAAAAGCCTTCATACGGTTTAACTGCGTTTTTAAATACAAATATTGTGGTATACGTGGTTCTATACTATCTAAAGTGCGGCGCCAGTTTTTATGCAGCATTAAATCGCTGTACATGTTTACAATATGAGCGGTGTCAATATTGTACTTAACACCGTTAAAGGATATATCAATTTCCTTTCCGTAAGCCACATCAAACAAAAACGACATGGCAGCATCAGAAAAAATCAATTCGTTCTCTGTTTCAAACTGCTGCAGGTCCACTTTGCCTGAGGAAATAAGCGAGTCATACTTCTCAATATAATCCTGGTGGTAGTTTTTAGGGTCAAGGCCAAGGCTATCCGCGTAATTCAACATGCTTATAAGCATAGTGCGGTAAAACTCGCTGCGGTCGCTCCAGGTTTGCGTATAGCCGTATTGCTTGTAGTATTTTTCCAGCAAGGCATTGCTGTGCAAGGCTTCGGTATCGCCTTTTACGTTCACCTTTTTCTGCAGGTGAAGCACCTCCAGCATACGCTCCTTGGTTTGGCTTAGCCAGGGCTTTTTAAATAACACCAGGCCGGCTGTTAATGCCAGCGCCGCCAGCACTACCGTGCCTATTATTATTTTCTTCTTAGATGTGTTTTTCATAGCTCGTTCTCTCCTACTCCACCCCAAAGCTTTGCCTTACCAGCTTAAAAAACAGCCGCGTGCTTTGCGCGCTTTCATTCCAGTTATACTTTGGCAGCAAATGCTCATTAATATATTGCTGCGCGCCTTCGTAATCACCTACACGCTCAATATTGCCTATGGCCGTTGTAAAGGCTTCCGCATCGCCCTTAAACAACTCGTTAACCAGCACAATGCGCTTGTTCAAATCCACAAGGTCTTTAATAGGTTTACGGCTTAGGCTGTGGTGTATTTCCTTAGATGTCGGCTTAAGCTTTTCGTTTAAGCCTCCCGATGACTTTATAATTTCATTAAGACTTGACTTCGCCGGCTTCTCTTCTTTGGTCTCCTTCTTCTCTTCCTTTGGTGCCGGCTCCTGAACAACCACCTTTTCCTCCTGCACAGGTTCGCTTACTTCAGCCAGTAACAACTCAGGCTGTACGGTTTCTTCCTTAGGTTCATTTACAATAGGGTGCTCCACTTTGGGGGTATGCGTAAGCTGATGGCCGGTTTTAGCCTGCTCCACTTCCTCATATAAACTGCGCAGGTATTGCTGCAGAAGGTCCAGTTCAAGCCGGGAAAGACCGGCTAAGTTGCCGCCTTTGGCAATTGCATTTATTTTTTCCACTAATTCCGATACATTTGAGCGCATAGCAGGCATTTAAAACAAAAATAGAAAAAGTAGAATGCCCTGTCAGTTAGTAAATTGCGTAATAGCCGAACATGTTTATTGAACCACTAAGCGGTAAGGAAAAAAAGGGCTGGATTGAAGTAGTGTGCGGAAGCATGTTCAGTGGTAAAACCGAGGAACTGATACGCCGCCTTAAACGGGCGCATATTGCCAATAAAAAGGTTGAGATTTTTAAGCCTATGGTAGATGTGCGCTACCACGAAACCAATGTGGTAAGCCACGATTCCAACAGCATACGCAGCACCCCCGTAGCCCATTCTGAAAACATATTGTTATTAGCCGAAGGGATTGAAGTGGTGGGGATAGATGAGGCCCAGTTCCTGGATATGGAATTGCCACATGTATGTGAAAAACTTGCTCAAAAAGGCATACGGGTAATTATTGCCGGGTTGGATATGGATTTTGAAGGCAAGCCCTTTGGCCCTATGCCCCACCTGCTGGCCATTGCCGATTACATAACCAAGGTGCACGCCATTTGCGTTAAATGTGGTGAGATTGCCCACTTTAGCTACCGCACCACCGCCGATAAACAACGCGTTTTATTGGGCGAAAAAGACAGTTACGAACCCCGCTGCCGCAGTTGTTATTATAAAGGGGAGTAAACACCTTTAGTAAAATTACCAATGCAATAGTTTTTGTATATTTAGGCTGAACAACCTATGATATGCTTATACTACGCCCCGTCGTTTTTAAGATAGTTGCGCTAAGTGCAATTGCCGTTTTGTTACTGGTTACAGGTTGTAAGAAGTGTTACGATTGTGATGTTCTGTATGGTTCATTTACGTGCTATAAAGGGGCTGACTCTTTATCTTTTTACGCCACCAGCACCAAAATTAATGACAGCCTTACAACCTTAACCAGTATGGGTTATGACTGCGATACTTTTTTTCTATTATATAAGCCATCTGGCTATGAAGTTTGTGGAGAAAACTCCAAAAATGAATTAGAGGCCAAAGCGTTTAGATGCAGAGAACAAAAGTGAAGTTAAGATAACATGTATAAAAGATAGCGGGGCTTCCCTTTATAGCCAATGCGCAGCAGGAGGTCCCTGATTGGACAAATTTGACACACCCATCAACGAAAAGCTCGCGCTGTTAGTTGTTTCCCCTCTCATAGAGGGGAAATCCAGGCACGGAGGGCGCAATGGCACAAAAACACCTTTAGTAAAATTACCAATACAATAGTTTTTGTATATTTAGGTTGAACAACCTATGATATGCCTATACTTCGCCCCGCCGTTTTTAAGATAGTTGCGCTAAGTTCAGTCATTTTTATGTTAACTCTTACCGGCTGCACGAAATGCTATAATTGCGAAGGATTGTCCAATGAATTTTTTCTGCACAAGGGTAGCGATTCATTGTTTCTGACCTTCCCACCCACTTTAATTAATGATAGCGTAAGCTACTACACCGCTAAGGGACACCAATGTGATACCCTTCACTTTTATTGGACCTCTACTGGCGAATTTTGCGGTAAAGATGGTTATCAATACGCCCTTTCAAGGGGTGATAGGTGCTTTGTAAAACGTTGAATGGAATAATCAATGCCAGCGCTAAAGAAAGATGTAACTAACCCTTTTGTAAAAACCCTGATTCTAACTACGAGTTTGGGGCTATTGCTGTTTACAGGTTGTAAAAAGTGCTATACCTGTTCCTATGTTTACGCAGAATTCAAATGTTCTTCAGGAATGGACACAATACATTGCTTTGGCATCAATTATTCCGTTTCGGATACCTTAGAAAAATATAACACCCTTGGTTACACCTGCGACACATTACAGATAAGTTTAATTCCGGAAGGGAATAACGTTAGCATTTGCGGTGAAACTGCTGTAGATTCCTATGAAAATCGCGGAGACCGATGCTCCCCGGCTACAACTAATTAAACCCTCATGAAAACATTGACACTAGGTTTAATAGCAATTACCTTCATAACGCTAGCTAGCTGCAAAAGGTGCAGTAATTGTTATGTGCCTATCCCCGAAATTAGATGCTTCAAAGGTGAAGACACAATTTTTTACGCCTTTAATACCCTTGGTATATCGGATACTATTGCCATTCGCGAAGCAGAAGGTTATACTTTGGACACTACTGCTTTTTACATAGCTATAAACAATAAACCCATTTGCGGCAAAGAATTAGGCACTTATGAAACAATGACGGGGGTTACTTGTAAAGAGATTGAATAGTACTCTTTTGTCCCTGGCGGGTCTTCCTGTCTGGTTTTCCCCTCTATGAGAGGGGAAACAACTAAAAGCTTACGCTTTTAGTTGAGGGGTGTGTCAATTTCGTCACTTCAGGGGTCTGCGGCTTGCACAATAAGCTATACCGGGTAATCTCTGATGAGATGAACCGCCTACTACTAACTGAAAACAAACCACTTAGAACTGTAATCGAAGAAAAAGGCCACAAAAAGCAGCTTGACACTTTTTAGGCCACAGCCTTGATTTTACCTCAATACGTAAGCGCTTACCTATTTTTCAACAGGCCGAAATTATAGACAATTCAGACTTTTAATTTTTATTCGGTTAAAACAATACAGTTCCCCTAATTATACGCGGAAACAATGAAGCAATATTCAATAACTCTAACCTTTAATTGAGAAAAGCCTCTTTGTCATGCAATTGTCATAATTGTTTTGCAAACACCACTTTTTTGGTTTCATTTGCGTCCCTAACAAAAGAAAGGGTTAATTTCACTTTCAATTATTTCTAAACCAAACTTCAAAAAACTAAAAGATCAGCCATGAAAAAGTTTTTTACACTTTTTTGTCTTGTAGCTTCGGTTTGTGCCCTGAATGCGCAAAACACCTACAGACCGATGGATGCGGCTTCTGCTTCAAAAATGAAGACGGCACCGTCAGTTACTAAGAAAAGCGCGCATGTTGATGCCAGCCGTTCGGCAACTACCAGCTTTATACTGGATTACGACGGCAACGATGAAACCTATGCTACAAACATGACGTACGATTACACCCGTTATATATGGGAAGTTAACCGTCGTTATGGCAATGCCGATAACCTGAATATGGATTACGCTGCAGTATACTATAACAACCTGCAGTATGTTGATGGTAACAACACACTTCAAACTTATCCGTTAAGCAAAAGCACCTTAACTTTAGATAGCTTTGATATTCTGTTTATACACAACCACACTACCGGTACCGGCACTTATGATAGCCTTACCTTTACAGTGTGGCAAACAGGCACCGAAACTGTAACTAACTACGGCCAGCCTAACGCTACTTTTGTTACTCCTAAAATATGGGATACCACAATTGTAGTAAACGCTTCTATTCCGTTAAACACTACTAACTATACTGTAGCTACTTTCTACCCTAACGTAACTTTACCTAAGGGCAAAGGCTTCGGTATCCGTGTAGATTTCGCCGGTGATACTGCTAACAAATTTGAAATGCTGGCCGGCTACCGCGACCAGTGTGCTGCTGCCTGCTTTGCTGAAACTTCAATTGCCGGCAACAACAGCGCTTACTACTTAAACTTAACTACTTCTACCGGTTCTAACCTTTCAGGTTACTTTGAGAACGCAGGTGCAAGTAACATTTTCTACGATTGCGATGCCAGCGGTGGTTTTACTGCAGGTGGTTGCGAAAACTTCCCTATTCAAAACTGGGTTATACCTGCTTACGTTACTGACGTAATTGACTACGGTGTTGAAATTACTGCCGATAGCTTAAAAGGTTGCCCTAACAGCACTTTAACACTTAATGCTAACGCATTCGGTTCAAGCGCTACTCCTTATACTTATTCATGGACTACTACCAGCGGTAACCTTAGCAGCACAACTGACCCTTCAGTTGACCTGACTATTGGTACCGGTAACGCTACTGTAATTGTAGTTGTTACTGATGCTAACAACGTTACTACTGCTGATACTGTAATAGTTCAGTCAAAAGGTATCAACATTACTATTAACAACGCTAACCCGCTTACTATTAACTGCGGCGCAAGCGCTACTATTACCACTTCAATAAGCGGTACTACTACCGGTAAAAACTATAGCTGGAGCACAGGTGCTTCAGGCGCTACAGCTTCAACTGTTACTGTTCAACAGCCAGGCACTTACAGCGTAACCGTAACTAACAACTCAGGTTGTTCAGCAAGCGCTTCATTAGCTGTTCAGTACCCTGGCGGCTTAGGCAACAACGTAAACTTTGCTGTGCCTAACCCACCAAACTGTGCCGGTAAGCCTATTACTTTTGTAAACACTTCACAGCGCACAAGCGGCTGGAACTTCAGTTGGACTTTCGGTGACAACAACACCGGCTTCTCTCAGGACGGCGTTAACACTTACGCTGCTGCAGGCCAGTTCAACGTTAAGTTAACTATGGACAGCGCAGGCTGCTCATTCTCTTCTACTACCAAGGCAATCACTATTCTGCCTGCTACTAACGCAGCTTGCGTTACAGGTATTGAAGATGTTACTTTCGGCGGTGGTGTAGCTATCGTTCCTAACCCATCAAACGGTAACGTTCAAATCACTGTTAACTCAGTTGAAAAGAACCTGTCAATCCGTGTTTACAACGTAATCGGTTCAGAAGTTAAGGCATTCAGCACTACTGACGTTGCTTCTTCTTTCAACAAGAGCTTCGACTTTAGCGACCTTGCTAATGGTACTTACTTAGTAAAAGTTCAATCTGCTGACAAAACCGCTGTTAAGCGTTTAACTATCAGCAAGTAATTGGTTTAGATAAATAATTAAAAGCCCTGCGAGCAATCGCGGGGCTTTTTGTTTTAGCCCACCTACTTATCAACTGTTTTGTTGTGGAACAAACAGGCCCCACCGGCAGGCCCACTGGCCTATTAACAGGCATACGGCGTTTTCAACCCGCTGCCCACGCTTAGCTAACAGCAAACCACCACTAATCAACATACATATAAACAGACACTCTGTTTATTGGTGGAGAATTACGAAGGCTTACTGTTCCACGCCCAAGTATCTTTGGCGGCATCTATGGCAATTCAAATTACCTATTACGGACATGCCTGCTTTGGCGCAAATATCGGCGGTAAAAATCTGCTTTTTGACCCCTTTATACGCTACAACGAGCTGGCCAAGAACATAGATATACAAGGCATACCGGCTGACTATATATTTATAAGCCACGGCCACCAGGACCATGTTGCTGATGCTATGGATATAGCTACCCGCACAGGGGCCACTATCGTATCTAACTTTGAAGTGGTAAGCTGGTTTGAAAAACAAGGCGCCGCCAAAACCCACCCCATGAACCATGGCGGCAAGTGGCAGTTTGACTTTGGCACTGCTAAATACGTTTACGCTACCCACAGCAGCGTTATGCCCGATGGCACTTATGGCGGTAACCCCGGCGGTTTTGTAATTGAAAGCGCCGAAGGCAACTTTTACTACAGTGGCGATACAGCTTTAACAATGGATATGCAGTTAATTCCGCTTACATGCGGAAACTTAAGCGTAGCTTTGCTGCCTATTGGCGGCAACTTTACCATGGATGTAGCAGAAGCCGTTTTAGCTTCAGATTTTGTAAAATGTAACAAGGTTATAGGCCTTCACTACGATACCTTTGGCTATATAAAAATTGACCACGAAGCAGCCAAGGCAGCCTTTAAAGCCAAAGGCAAAGAACTGATTTTACTAAGTATTGGCGGCAGCATTAACATTTAAAAGAAAAGGAATATATAAATGAGCGGGAAAAAGAATAATGAAGCAAAAACCAGGTTGGGCAAAATTATAACACTGGCTAACCAAAAGGGCGGAGTAGGTAAAACCACTTCGGCCATTAACATTGCAGCCAGCCTTGCCATACTGGAGTACCGTACGCTGTTGGTAGATGCCGACCCGCAGGCCAATGCTACCTCAGGTGTTGGTTTCGACCCCAAGGCCATTAAAACAAGTATATACGAGTGTTTGGTAGGCGAAACAAAGGCTAAGGATATTATACTGGAAACAGAAACCCCTAACCTGTATTTACTGCCATCGCACCTGGACCTTGTGGGCGCCGAAATTGAATTGATAAACCACCCTAACCGCGAGAAGATATTTAAGCAGATACTGGATGAAATACGCGGGGAGTATGATTACATTATCATTGACTGTTCACCATCCTTAGGTTTAATTACGGTTAATGCCTTAACCGCGGCCGATTCGGTTTTAATACCCGTACAGTGCGAGTATTTTGCTCTTGAAGGCTTAGGCAAGCTGTTAAACACCATTAAAATTGTGCAAAGCCGCCTTAACCCGGCTTTGGAAATTGAAGGCATTGTGCTAACCATGTTTGACCCGCGCCTGCGCCTGGCTAACCAGGTAGTAGAAGAAATACGCCGCCACTTTGAAACCATTGTGTTTGATACAGTAATACATCGTAATACCCGTTTAGGCGAGGCCCCAAGCTTTGGCAAACCGGCTATTATGTACGATGCTGAAAGCAAAGGCAGCATAAACTATATGAACCTGGTGCGCGAAATGCTGCAAAGAAATGACGCAACCAATATTCCGAATAGCCACAAAGAGTTTAACTTAGTGGCTGAAAACGACGATCCGGTTACAGAAAACTGAACCGGAATTTTTTTCACTATACTTAATCATTCAGGAAGATGACGGAGAAAAAGAAAAGCGTGCTTGGGCGCGGCTTAAGCGCATTGCTCGAAGCAAACGACACCACCTCAAAACCGGCTGAAAATAAATTTACCAATAACCTTGGCGCACAGTCGGGCGTGGTTATTAATATACCGTTAGAACTGATTGAGGTTAACCCTTTTCAGCCCCGTACTACCTTTGAAGAAGAAAGCCTGAACGAACTTGCTGATTCAATTAAAATACATGGCGTAATACAACCTATAACGGTTCGTAAAGCCGAGAATAATAAATACCAGTTAATAGCCGGCGAACGCCGCTTACGCGCCAGCAAACTGGCCGGTAAAAAGGAAGTGCCCGCTTATGTGCGCACCGCCAGCGACCAGGAGAGTATCGAAATTGCGCTTATTGAAAACATACAGCGCGAAGACCTTAACCCGCTGGAGATTGCTATAAACTACAAGCGCCTGCAGGATGAATGCGACCTTACACAGGAGCAATTAGCCGAACGCTTAGGCAAAAACCGCAGCACGGTAACTAACTTCCTTCGCCTGCTTAAACTACCACCGGATATTCAGGCTGGCCTGCGCGATGGTAAAATAACTATGGGTCATGCTAAGGCGTTAATGTCTATTGACCATATGCCTACTTTGCTTGCCGCTTTTAAAGAAGTTATTGGTAAAGGAATGAGCGTGCGCCAGGTGGAAAGCTACGTGCAGGGCCTTACGGAGAAACCGAAAAAGAACGCAACAAGCGCCTCTTCAAATAAAACTGCTGAGCAGCCGTTTATGCTGAAAAAAATGCAGGACCAGTTAATGAGTAGCCTTTCAACTAAGGTTAGCATTTTACGCACTGCCGACGCCAAAGGCGAAATCATTATTAAGTTTTACAATGATGACGACCTTGAGCGCTTGGTAGATACTATTACCGGGGCATAAACTACTTCTGTTGGCAGCAAAAAAACATCTTCTTCTCTCCTTTCTGTTGCCTTTTTTGCTTTGCTGTGCAGTTAAGTTACATAGCCAGGATATTGATTCACTTGGCCTTGACACCACAACCAAAACAATGGTTAAGCCGCGTTTTAACACCGGCGATACTATAGCCAAACCGGCTATGGTAAACGATAGCCTTAAACCTGTTATAGATTCAGCAGCAGCAACCAAACAACAGGTTAAGAAAAAGCGCCACAGCCCTTTAAAGGCTGCCTTGTTTTCAATGGCATTGCCGGGTTTGGGCCAGGGTTACAACAAAAAGTATTGGAAAATACCTATTGTATATGCAGGCTTTGGCGGCCTTGGTTATGCCGTGTATTACACCGCCAGCAACTTTACCACTTACCGCAATGCCTATCGGCTGCAGGTGGATGAAGACCCCAATACCTATGCACAGGTAGATGGTGTAGATGACGCTGCAACGCTTAAAAGCTACCGCGATTATTACAAACGGTATTTGGATATTTCAGCCATTTGCACCGCAGTATGGTACACCTTAAACATTGTAGATGCAGCCGTTGACGCGCACTTGTACGAATGGAATATGAAAGACGACCTTAACATTAGCTGGCGGCCTGTAATGATTACCGGCGGCGCTAATTACCCCCAAGCCGCCATTGGGGTTAATATCCGTTTAGGGTTTTAGTTCCTCTTCGAAAACAAAAAGAGCAAGGCTTTCACCTTGCTCCATTAATAACTTGTTTACTGAATGCTGTTAGCTCATTGCGCCTCAAAGCGTATTTCCTGTATGCTAAGGCTGGCGCCATTTACTTTGGCATATACGTAAGTACGGTAAGTGCCCCCGCTGGTAGTTAAGTTACCTACAAAGTACTTAGAGCCTTCAGGGCTGGTACCTTCGTGGGCCACGCTAAAAGCCTTAGGCTGGTTTTTGGCAAAAAAATCCTTCAACACAATTTCAGCCTGCGTTTTGCTATAGCTTTGGCTGGCATCTTTAATAGTAATTTCAACATTACCCTGAAAAGTAGCAGCAAGGGCCGAGGCATTCCCACCGCGTATAGCGTTGGCTATACCGTCAAAGCTTTGGGCGCGGGCGTTTAGGGTAAATAAGGTTGATAATGCAATAAAACCCACTAAAATCAATACGTTCTTCATTTTCATGCGTATTAGTGTTCTAATTCTATGCCAATAATGGCCTGCTGCGTTCTTTAACGAATATAACCATAAAACAGCCTCATTATCAGGCTATTTTTTATACACCTTCAGACCCTTTTTAGTAACAAAATAGGTATTGGTGGCCTTGTCGTAGTTAAAAGCTCTTAAAGGCACGGCATTAATGCGGTACGAGGTATTCTTCTTCCCTATTAACCGAACACTTACCCGTGCATTGGTTTTTGAATCCTCCATTACCTGAATTTTGAATTGGTTGGTAGAAGCAGCCACAGGCTCATAAAGCATATTAGCAACGGTGTCTTCCACTTCTACCTTGCGAATTACAACTTTGGTAAACAACTTAGGCTTCTTGGCATTCTTGCGCACTTCAAGGTTAAAAGAATCAATAACACCACAGCCAACATGCAGTTTAAAATCAAAATTAACGCAGCCGCATGGCGGTATGCGTTTAAAGCGCAAATACGTTAGGTTTTCTAATTGAACAACATCAAATTGGGCCTGGCTTAAGGTCCACTTGGTGCGGCCATTTTCGTCTAATTGCTGTTCCCACATGGCCACTTTACTTAAATCGCAGTGGTAAGGCTTTGCAACAGGTATAAGCGTTTCAACCGGCTTGGCAGAGCCGCATGCTTCACGGCTAAAGCAACAAATAATCTGGCTAACCAGCACTTCGTTATCAGCGGTCATGGTAAGCATATTGGCGGCCCGCATCTCAGTGGTGTTGGTAATAAGCGTAATGGGCGGTGTACCTAAAGATCCGGCGCCTTTTGAAACATCAGAAGAAACCAGGTAATTCTCTGAAGACTTATCGTAATCGCCTTCTATAAAATTCATTTTAACGCCATTACTGAACGTTAAGTGAAACTGCTTTGGTGGTGGCGGGGCCTGCGGCTTGGCTATACTCTCCGTATCTACAAAAGCGCTAACAATATCTACACGGCGGTTGGCAGCCTGGTTTTCTGAATTGGTGTTAGCCACACGCGGGTCAGTTGAACCGTAAAACTTTACAAACAACAGGGCAGTATCAATACCATGCGCTTTTAAATAGTTGTAAACCGATGCGGCACGTTTTTCCGAAAGTTTTTGGTTAAAAGCATCACTGCCAACATTATCGGTATGGCCAGCAACTTTAATGCGGGTTATCTGCCCTTTAATATTTAGCAATGAGTCTATTGCTTTTGTATGAGAAGGCGTAATCTCATACTTATTGGTATTAAACATCAATCGCACAGTATCTAACTGCGCATTAGCATTAAAGGCGCAAACCAACAATGTTATGATAAGCGTCAGGTTCTTCATCTCCCGGGGTTTATACTCAAAAATAAGAAAGTGGAGTACATTTGCAGCCGATGAATAAGAAAGTTGTCCTCATTATAATGGATGGTTGGGGAAAAGGTACAAACCCTAAAGCCAGCGCAATAGCACAAGCCAATGTGCCTTTTATTGATAGCCTTTATAAGAATTATCCTAACAGCGAATTAATAACGCACAGCGAAGCCGTAGGATTACCTGATGGCCAAATGGGAAATAGTGAAGTAGGCCACCTTAACATTGGTGCAGGCCGCATTGTTTACCAGGAATTACAACGGGTTAATATGGCTATTAAAAACGGCGAGTTGAAAGCCAACAAAACACTAAATGATGCTTTTGCATACTGTAAGGCAAACAACAAGCCTTTACACTTAATGGGTTTGGTTTCCAATGGTGGTGTGCATTCGCATATTGACCATGTAAAGGCGTTGTGCGATTATGCCAAAGAATACGGCCTGCGTAGCGACCAGGTGTTTATACATGCGTTTACAGATGGGCGCGATTGCGACCCTAAAAGCGGGCTTGGCTTTTTAAAAGAGTTAGATGAGCACTTGAAAACAAGTGGTGGCCATATTGCCACCGTTTGCGGACGTTATTATGCCATGGACCGCGATAAGCGTTGGGAACGTGTTAAGCTGGCCTATGATTTACTTACTAAAGGCGAAGGCACAAAAACTACGGATGTAATTAAAGCAGTAGAAAACAGCTATGCCGAAAACGTAACCGATGAGTTTATAAAACCAATAGTGCGCACTAATGCCGATGGAATGCCGTATGCACAAATTTGGGATGGCGATGCTGTTATCTGTTTTAACTTCCGAACAGACCGCTGCCGCGAAATTACTACCGTGCTTACGCAAAAGGATATGCCCGACTTTGGCATGAAAACACTTAAGCTGCATTACGCAACAATGACCAGGTATGATGAAACGTACCAAAACGTAGAGGTAATATTTGATAATGATAAGGTTGAAAATACACTTGGTGAGGTGCTGGAGAAACAAGGCAGGAAGCAAATACGAATTGCCGAAACAGAAAAGTACCCGCACGTAACATTCTTCTTTAGTGGTGGCCGCGAAAAAGAATTTAAAGATGAGAAGCGAATACTTGTGCCTTCTCCAAAAGTAGCTACCTACGATTTACAACCCGAAATGAGCGCCATTGAATTGACTGATAAAATTGTAGCTGAACTGCAAGGCGGCTGGCCCGATTTTGTTTGCCTTAATTACGCTAACCCCGATATGGTTGGCCATACAGGTATATTTAAAGCCGCCGTTAAAGCGGTTGAAACTATTGACGCCTGCGTAAAACGCGTAGTTGATGCAGGGCTAGCTAACGGCTATACCTTTTTGATTACGGCCGACCATGGTAACTGCGATTACATGATTAATGAAGATGGAAGCCCGAATACGGCACACACCAAAAACCCCGTGCCTTTGTTTTTAATAGATAAAGATTTTCACCCGCAACTTAATAACGGTAAGCTTGCAGATTTAGCACCTACCGTTTTAGAGCTAATGGGCATTGAGCAGCCTAAAGAAATGACAGGAGAAAGTTTGCTGCCTTAATTTATCTGGTTCCCGTTTTACCGTCAGCCTTTGTGGCGAAGCTATTATTGCGTTTTAGGTTAAAGGCCAATTCTACCTTTAAGCCTAAAGTATTAATTATACCGTTATAGCTATCCAGCCTTTTAATAAACAGCCTGTCTTCAATAGAAAGATTTAAAGACAAACTTTTTGAAAGTACTACGCCCAACCCAATACCTACAGGTAGGCCAATATGTATGGGAGTAAAAGCATTATAAGCAATGCGGGGATGTTCTTCCTTTACCAGCGCAAATGTTGGCAAATAGTAGGCGTAATAATCATAACCGGCCTTATGATATAATGCAAAGTTTACCAACACCCCAGCATGAAACATAAAACTGCATCTTCGCTTTCCTCCAAGCACTTCCATCATAAAGGGGGTAGTCAAATAAACCGAGCTATTATATACATTTATGTAGCTAGAGGATTTATCTGACTTGCCATTATGCTGCGAAAATGTATAGCCACTGCTTTCAAGTGCTAAAGAAAAACCCACCTCCTTCTTTCCTATAAATTTATAAGCAATGCTTACTATGCCCATTGGCTTTCTCCCACCACCCTCTGCTCCTACCACACCTAATGACCCCATAGAAATGTTGGCTCCGACACCAATAAAGTGGTATTGTGCAAATGCCTGGAAAGAAAACAGCACAATGCAGAATGTAAGCGATAAAGCTTTCATGTTTATTCAAGGTCTAACTAAAAATAAACCTTTTCCTTAATAACACTTATCTCTTCGCCTTAATGCTTTTCTCTTTTATAACAAAGTCTGCATCGCTGGTGCTCATGTAACGTATAATAACATGGCCCGGCTTTTTAGGGTCAACAGAAACGGCATCCACACCGTCCTCCCATTGTGAGCAATGGGTATCAAAGGGGTTAACCACATCTATCCATTTACCATTGCGGAAGGAGAATACATGATACTGGTGCCAGCAACTGGTAAACCAACCCGGCAGCATACCCACATCATCAGCGCCATCTCCGTTCAAATCACCTTCATTAACCGGAGAGCCATCAATGCAATCTTCCATGCGTATTGGCGGCAAATTGGCATTAGAGAAAGTAATGTATCCATCACAGGAACCATCACATTCAAACTCCTCCATGTTTGAAATTTTAGGAGGGTTCAGCCACATTTTTTCTTTTACACCATCGCCATTAAAATCTCCTTCTATGGTATCTGAAACTTCCAGGAAGGTTGTTTCTTCGGGTTCGGTAGTATCTTGCTTTACCTGTGCTGTAGTGTCAGTAGTTATAACCGCAGGTTGTGTTTCTATTGGTGAATTCGTACGGCGGCAAGCTGCAACAATCAATAACCCAAAAAGCACTATGGCAAAGCGCATTTTCATTTTAGCTAATAATCTTTTCAAGAATTTTCCTTTCCCATTCCGTCCATGTAGCCAAAGCTAACAAAGCTTTAGCTTTTTCTTTATTGGCCGGGTTTTGCAAAAAGCTTTTCAAAATTCTGGTAGCGGGGCCGTTTAAGCGGTTATTGGTAAAAGTAGATGCATTCATTAAATTCAGCAGCACGTCCTCATCACAATAATTCATTCGTTCAATGGCTTCAGCAGCCTTTACCCTTGTGCGGAATTCATACCTGTTAGAGGTATAGCCTGTTAACTCTTTCACTTCGGCCTTTGCCTCATTACCCAACATGTCGTTGCGCAGCTTCAATTCAAGCCAGGCAATGCGCACATTGTTATTTATACCTTTCAGGTTGGCAACCTGTGCCAGGTACTGCGATTGCTTATCAGGATATGCGCGGCAAAGCTTCCGCAATGCGCTTTCAATAGTGTAATACGAGGTATCTGCCAACAACTTTTCAGTTGAAGCCTGTAAGCCTGCAGGTATATCGTCCAACACTTCTATAGCTTGTTTGCGCACGGTATGGTCAGCATCGGTCATAGCTTTCTTAAATAAGGCTATGGTTTTCTCATTTCTATCCTTACCTAATTGGCGAAGTATTTCATTCCTGGTATAAGTGCTTTTCTCCTTATCAAACAGAGCAATGAAAAGGTCGCGCTTCTTATCAGTATCATAGCCTTCCAAAGACAACAGGGCATCGTAACGGTCCAGCATATGCACAGCCTTCTCCGCCTGAGCCGCCAATTCGTCATAGCTGCGTTGGAAATAGGTTGTTTTCAAAACATTGCTGGCAGGGTCAAACAAGGTGTATTCTACTTCCGTGCCTGCAGGTACATCTACCGCAATAGTATCGGCAGGTCCGTTTGTCCATACGCGCTTGCTATAGGTGCTTCCATCCTTACAATGCACTTCATACACTATAGGCATTTTAAATGCCGAGGTAAGTTCATCCATCAACTGCGTTTGTATAACAGTAAATACCACTTTATCGCCTTGGCGGGTGTAGCTTACATTATAGTTTGGTATCCCGCTGCGGTAAACCCACTGGTCAAAAAACCAATCAAGGTTAACGCCCGCATAATCCATAAAAGCAAACTGTAAATCGTGGTTTGAAACATTGCTGTAAGCATGCTGCTTCAGATAACTGGTTATACAACGGCGGTAAACTGAATCGCCAATGGTATAACGAATCATATCCAGCACAAAACTGCCTTTAGGGTAAACGCGCGGACTGCCACCCCGGCTGTCACCAATAGGGTAACGGTCGGCACGGTCGGCATTAATAGCTTGTACTGCTTCGCTGCGCTTGTTCCATTCATACCAATCATCGCCAAAGGTTTTATGCATAAACTGCTTGGCGTAGTAAGTAGCAAAACTTTCATGCAGCCAGTGGTGCGCCGGGCTGTATTCAGTAACATAGTCGCCACACCATTGGTGCGTTAGCTCATGCGCATTGGTGTGCACGTAGGGGCGCTCAATACCTGCGCGGGGCCCCGTCAACAGAAAGTCTCCATACACTGTAGCCGAAGTATTCTCCATAGCGCCGTACATAAAGTCCTGCACGGGAACGTTGGCGTAGGTTTCCCATGGATAAGCCACACCAAATTCGCTGCTTAACCAATCCATCATTTCAGCGCTATAGCGGTAAGTAGGTTCTACAGTTTCAGGCCTGTCGCTATAATAGTACTGGCGGCTAACCATACCGTTCTTGCTCTTATAATCCTTGTAAGCATACTTATCAATACCTATCATTACCAGGTAAGGCACCATAGGTTTACTCATAGCATAATGCCAGGTGTTGGTTCCGTCCTTGTTCAGCTTTTTCGATTTCAATACGCCATTAGAAATTACGGTATACGCAGTGTCAAACGTAATTACCGTTTCAGTAACCATCTTATCATTCACATCATCATAACAAGGGAACCAAAAGCGGTTATCCGTGCCTTGCCCCTGTGTCCATATCTGGTGGCGGGTAAAGTAAGGGTCATTATCAGGGTTCTTCGCATCCACATTCCAGCCTACAAAGTATATTCCTTTATGGGGCACTACATCATAGGTAATATCCAGCTTATATTGCTTATTCCAGTCCAGCGATTTTGGAAAAAGAATGGTTAATCCCGGGCTATCAACACGGTACTTAGCCTCTTTACCATCCAGCAACACCTTGGTTACATTAATACCGGGGGCATCCAGAAACAGGGTATCGCACACATACTGTATAGGCTTAAAATCGTATTTCACATTACCTGTAACCTTACCCTCTTTCACCTTGAACCTCACATCCAAAAGCATTTTCAGGAAATCTACGTTATGCTCACGGATGCGGCCCATGGGGTCGCGCAAATAACAGATGGCAGTATCTGCAAGTGTTTTCTGCTTTTGTATTGGAGCTGTTTCCTGGGCTTGGGTATAAAACGGCAAACAAACTGCTAATAGCAATAGAAGGGAAATATTCTTCATAGTAGGAGATGCTGATAAGGGCTGCAAATTAAAAAGTTTTGATTCAACGGCCTTCATTTTCCGGTCTGTTCAGGGTCATTGGCAACGGCTTAAGGCCCGTTTTTAACGGCTCAACTTTCGCCAAGGTTTTTTCGTAAAAATCAGGCAATACTCTTGCGTGTTTTACAAGGGTTGTATTAACTTTGAAAAACTCAATGCAGCGGCCATGAAGTCAACAGCGATTTTGTATGTAATCCCCTTCTTTTTTCTGCTAATAGGTATAGAAATGCTATACGGCTATTGGAAGAAAAAACAGCTTTACCGTTTAAACGATTCGCTGAACAATTTAAGCATAGGTATAGGCAACCAGATTTTTAACCTGCTGTTTAAGGCCGGCATCTTCGCTCTCTTCATTTGGATAAAAACCAATTTCGGAATATTTACCATCCCCAATACATGGTGGTCTTTTGTGCTGGCCCTTCTCCTGTTCGATTTCCTTTTTTACTGGGCACATCGCTGGGGTCACGAAATGAATCTTTTTTGGGGGGCGCATTCCGTTCACCACCAAAGTGAGGAATACAACTTATCAGTAGCACTGCGTCAAAGCTGGTTTCATAATGTATTAGCCTTTTTCATATTTCTTCCTATACCAATTTTAGGATTTGACCCTATAACCTTCGGTGCTGCTGCCGGCATACACACGCTTTACCAGTTCTGGATTCACACTAAGGCCATTGGTAAATTGCACCCTTGGGTAGAGTATTGGTTGAATACACCATCGCACCACCGTGTGCACCACAGTATGGACCCTAAATACATTGATAAAAACCACGCCGGCGTATTTATGATTTGGGACCGCCTGTTCGGCACTTTTAAAGAAGAGGAAGAAGGCGATGAAATTCACTATGGCATAACTACGCAATTAAAGAGTTGGAACCCCGCCTGGGCTAATACCCATTACTATGTAGAAATGTGGGAGAAGGCCCGCCAAATGAAATGGGCTGATAAATTCCGTATGATTTTTGCCGCCCCCGGATGGCTGCCTGATTATATGGGTGGCTTCCAGGCACCAAAGGAAGTGGACGATAGTAAATACCACAAATATGACGCAGATACTAATATCTACATGAAGATATACGCCTTCATACAATTCCTGGCTTTGTTATGGGGCACAGTTGAATACATGGCCTATTTTAAAGATGAGGTGCACCCTATAAGCACCTTCTATAAGGTAGTGTTCTTTACCTTATTGCTGGTTACCATGCTTATTATAGGCGCCATTTTCGAAAACAAAAAATGGGTGGTATATGCTGAATACTTCCGCCTGGCCCTGGTAATGGTTAGCTTAAACACCTTCTATTACTTCTGGCACCTTAACTGGTTTAATGTTACCGTGGTGGTTTCGGCAATAATTTTTGTAGGCTGTGTAGCCTTTTTTACCTACTCTTATATAGTAGCCAACCGTAAACAGTTAGATGCTGTAACCGTTAACTAACGTTAATGGAACTTGCTGATTTTAACCTTCTTGTAACTTGACAGTCCTACTGTAAACAAAACAATAAGCGGATTGAGTTTTCAACATTCAGCAGGTTAACACAATAATTTAGTTGGGTAAGGCTGAATAAGAAAAAAGTGCATATTCGCGTTTCAATTAAAATTAAAACCACCAATCATGAAGAAATTACTTTTGAGCTTGCCCCTGCTGTTTATCGCCATTGCGGGTTTCAGCGCCGAGAGCGATGCTGTTTTGGACTTCAGAAATATTTTTTGGGGAGTGCCTAAAGACAGCTGCTGGAGAGACGGCAAAAAAGTTGAGTTTATTAAGGACCGCCAAAGTCTGTTGCCAAACGCCTATTCTATTACAGGCGATGATTTGATGATTGGCTCGGTTAAATGCGACAAGGTTCTTTACCTGTTTAACGAAGAGAACCGTTTCTACAAAGTTTTTGTTCAGGGCTCTGTTGACCAAACAGAAGGCATGAAGTTCATTCTAACCTACAAGTTTGGCGACCCTAAAAATGAAAGTGTAGTTGACGACACGCACATTTTCCAATGGTTAATTAAAGACGTGGTGTTTACCCTAAAGGAAATTACCAAGAGCCGTTTTGAGTTAACTATTGAAAGTAACTGGCAAGCCAGCGAAGATTATAAGAAGAATACCAGCGTAGACGACTTCTAGTCAACTACAGGAAATAATAGAAACGCCTTCCGGAAACGGAGGGCGTTTTTGTTTGGGCTATTCAATAGATAGCTGGTATTTACCTAACAGACCGGGCAAACCTTCAATTGAAAACTTAGCCTTGTTCATTTTATTCTGGTCCGGGTCAAAACTGTAATTGAACGCCGTTCTGAAATCGGCCTTTTCCAAATTGCAACGCTCAAAATGGGCGTCCTGTAAATCGCATTTATCAAAAACCAAACTGCTTAAATCGGCAGCCGTAAAATCCACCTCGCGCAGGCTGCAATCCAAAAAGGGAGTAGCCTTTAACTTAACCTCAAAAAAGGTGGAAAAATCCAGTTTACAGGCCTCAAAGGAAACAGCAAACAAAAAGTCGTGGCAGTCATTAAAATGCAAGCCCAGCATTTTGCATTGCTTAAAGGCTACCGTTCTTAAACCGGTTTTACCCAGCTTGGCATTACTAAGGTTGCAATTAGTGAACTTGCAGTCAGTAAAGTGAAGTCCACCAATATCAGCCCCCTCAAAATTGCAGTTTAAAAAAGTGCAGTTTTCGTAGCCTTTACAATCAAAAGGCTTTGTGGCAAAATCTTCGTTTTCGAATTGCTTATCTTCTATATAACTGGCCATAGCGAACGAGGTAAATATAGGCAACCCAAACAAGTAGAGTTCTTCTATATTCGTTATACATGAAAGCAGCCCTTAATTATCGCTTTACCAATTGGGCCAAAAACCAAAGTTGCACAGCTAAACACTTCTTTCAACCCGAAACCGAGGAAGAGCTGGTAGACATTGTTAGAAAACACTCAAAAATACGGATAGTAGGAACTGGCCATTCCTGGAATGACATCTGCCTAACCGGTGAGGCACTAATTAACCTCGACCTTTACAATAAAGTGCTGCACCTGGATAAAGAAAAGCTACAGCTGCGTGTGCAGGCGGGTATTAAACTTTGGCAGCTTAATAAGTATTTAGATACCCAGGGTCTGGCCTTGCGTAACCTTGGCTCAATAGACCAGCAAAGCATTGCAGGTGTAGTTAGCACAGCCACGCATGGCAGTGGTATAAACTTTCAAATTATCGGTTCGCAACTGGCGGAGTTTACCCTTATTAAAGCTGATGGCAGTAAGCAAATTATTAATAGCGAGAAGAACAGGGACATACTAGAAATGGCCGTGGTGAACCTGGGTTGCCTGGGTGTAATTTCAGAAGTGGTGCTGAATGTTGTGCCCGCCTATAATTTAAAAGACCACACTTCGGTAGAGAACTTTGATGCTGTAATCGATAAATTGGATGACTTTGTAACCGAAACCGACCACTTTAAGCTGTGGTGGTTTGCGCATACTAATCAGGTGGTTGTTTACCGCTACAATCGCACACAGGAACCTGCCAATGATAGCCGATTCCGCCAATGGTTTATGGATGAGTTCCTCTCAGTTTATATGTACCGTCTATTGGTAAAAATCGGCAACATCAACCGCGATTGGCGAAAGAAAATCAACCGGACTTTAATAGGTTTTATCTCTGCCTTAAACCGCATTGAAAAAAGCCATAAGGTTTTTATTGTTCCTGAACCACCCCTGCACCGCGAAACAGAATGGGCCTTTGACCTGAGTGTTGCCAAGGATTTACTGCGCGAATACAAAAACACTATAAATAACAGTAATCATCGAATAAACTTTATACAGGAGATTCGCTTTACCAAAGGCGATAACTTTGCTCTTAGTCCTTGCTATCAACGCAATTCAATATGGCTGGGGGTTTACAATATGGACGACTTCGGCTGGAACGAACTGCTTACAGATTTTGAGCAAATAGCCCGTAAGTATAACGGCCGCCCGCATTGGGGCAAGGAGTTTACTGTTGATGTTCCCTATCTTAAACAACAGTATCCTAAGTTTTCCGACTTCAATCGTTTACGTAAAGAGCTTGACCCTAATGGCAAATTTGAAAATGATTACATACAAAAATTATTCGGTGCTCTTTAAGCTGCATTTGTATTTCTAAACGTTTAATACTTTTACACCGTTTTATAACAAGAGAAGAAGATGAGATTTTCGATAATCGTGAGTTTGATTGTGGCAGGCACATTTTTCAGTACTGTTGCCTTTGCACAAAAGGCTAAAAAGCCTGCTGAAGAGTTAAAGCCTTACTATTTGGTGTTATTGAAAAAAGGTCCGCATCGCGACCAGGATTCCTTAACTGCTGAGAATATACAGAAGGGCCATATGGAAAACATAAGCAAAATGGCTGCGGCCGGCAAGCTGAACGTTGCAGGCCCTTTCCTGGATGATGGCGACCTGCGCGGCATTTTCATTTTCGATTGCGGCAGCGAAGAAGAAGTAAAGCAATTAGTAGATAACGACCCCGCTGTAAAAGCAGGTCGCTTAACTTACGAAATTCACCCCTGGATGACCCAAAAGGGCACTTGCTTCAAATAAAATTATTTGCCACTATTCGTGGCTGGCGAAGCTTTCTTCGTGCTCGTATAAATCTTCAACATGGCTGCGGTGGCGGTCATAAATTATTTTGCGCTTAACCTTCATAGTTGGGGTTAGCTCCCCTCCTTCAACCGTCCATTCCCGGTCAAGCAATACAAACTTCTTTACCTGTTCCCACTTGCCAAAGTCCTTATTCAAGCGCTCCACTTCAGCATTTATCAGGTCCTTAATCTTACTATTGTCAACCACCTGTCGGTTATCTACAAACTGAATCCCGTTTTGCTTACACCAATCCTGTATATTAAGGAAGGAAGGCACAATTAAGGCCGCAACAAACTTGCGCGCATCACCCACCACCATTATTTGCTCTATGTAAGGGCTCTCTTTCATTTTATTCTCAATAACCTGCGGAGCCACATACTTACCGCCGCTGGTTTTAAACAGTTCCTTCTTGCGGTCAGTTATTTTTAAAAACTTCTGCCCTTTAAAATCTACCCATTGGCCAATATCGCCCGTATGGAACCAGCCTTCGCTATCAATAACTTCAGCCGTTAAATCAGGCCGGTTATAATACCCCTTCATTATGTTAGGGCCTTTGGCAATAATTTCACCGTCTTCAGCAAGTTTCACATCTACACCCGGAATTGGCAAACCAACAGTACCAATAACACGGCCAAACTCCTCCACACGGTTAGCACAAAGCACGGGGCTGGTTTCAGTAAGCCCATAGCCTTCAATAACATTTATACCTGCTGCTGTAAACAGTTTTATCAAACGGGGCTGCATAGGAGCTGCCCCTGTAACAATAAAACTTACATGGCTTCCCAGCGCCTCTAACCATTTACTAAAAACAAGTTTGCGCGCTATACCCAGTTTAATTTTATACCACCAGCCAAGGTCAGTTCCTAATTCATACTGCAAGCCTAAATCAATACTCCAAAAAAACAGCTTGCGCTTAAACCCGGTAAGGGCGTTGCCCTTCTCCATAATTTTCTCGTAAACCTTTTCTAACAAGCGGGGTACAGTTGTAAAACAATAGGGCCTTACTTCTTTCAGATTTTCGCCAATGGTTTCTAATGATTCTGCATAGTGCAGGTATAACCCTTTAGATAAGTAAGAGTAAAACACCATGCGCTCAAAACTGTGGCACAGGGGCAGAAAGCTAAGACTTTTCTCTCCTTCTGTAAACGGCGTTACCTCTTTTACGCTTTTAATATTGCTTACAATGTTTTTGTGGGTAAGCATAACACCTTTGGGGTTACCCGTAGTGCCCGATGTATAAATAATAGTGGCAAGGTCATCACCATTCACCTTATCCATGGCGCTTTGCAATTCGCTTTTGTTTACACGCTCAGGTTGCGGCAAAGCATCCCAATAGTATTTAGCGCCTTCTACCTTATCAAAAGTGTAAATACCTTTTAATGTTTCAACACGGCCAAGCAGGGGTTTTACTTTTTTATAAATATCCTCATCGCCAACAAACGCATATTTAATACCGGCATCGTTAAAAATAAACTCGTAGTCCTTTTCTGATATGGTAGGATACATGGGCACATCCACTACCCCCAACTGCAAGCCGCCTAAATCCACAAAATTCCACTCCGGTCTGTTATTAGAAATTATCGCAATCTTATCGTCCTTCTTCAGCCCTAGATCAATCAAAAGTTGACTTAAGCGGTTAACCTCATCAGCAGTTTCAGCAAACGTATAGTGCTTCCATTGCTTATTAACCTTACTGGCTAAAAAAGGCACATCGGGCTTGGTTTCAACCTTAATACTTAGTAAATCAAACAGGCGTGTTGCTTCCATATTTGTAAATTTTCAGGGGAAATTTCAGTGTATAAGTTTACTTCAAATTTTCCCATTAACGAAACTGTTTTTGGTCAGCGTTCCGGCTTTATTAAAAGGCTGCCCTTGTTATTTTTACCCGTGTGAAAACCCGGATAATAATGGTGGTGTTTGCCGTAGCCCTGGCTATTGCCGCTTTTGCCTTACAGGCCCTGCATTACCATTATATGGTTAGCGATGTAAGCCTGGAAACCTACATAGGCTCTGTGGCGGGCCTTTTCCTGCTATTCGGTTTATGGTTGGGTAGCCGGCTGCTTAAACAGAATGCAGAAAAAGAAGTGATTTCACAAACCGCTCCGGCAGCAACAGTAACTGTAAATACCACCGCTGCCCAAAACAATGGCCTAACAGGCCGGGAAATGGAGGTATTGCAGCTAATAGCACAAGGCTTAAGCAACCAGGAAATTGCCGACAAACTTTTCGTTTCCCTCAATACCGTAAAAACCCACTCCTCCAACCTTTTCCTTAAACTGGATGTAAAACGCCGAACCCAGGCCGTGCAAAAGGCCAAGGAATTGAACCTGATAAGCTGAAAGAACCGGTTTAATCCGTAGTAAAAAACCACTCCCAAAGGGAGTCGAACTTAGCTTCCACAACTTCTGTATGTGGGCTGTCATCAAAGCGGTCTTTCCATAAAACTTTCATTTTATTGGAGGTTGAAGATTTAGAAACGGCATAAACCACCGACACTGCAGGTTTGTAAGGATGCTCCATATCGCCGCTTAAGTCCTCGTGGTAGAGTTCTTTTAAGGTATGCAATTCGCCATTTACCCAGTTATAGAGGGTACGGCTTCTGCCCATATACCAACTGCCGGTGTAAGTTTCCTGTACTGTGCGTTTTTTGGGATTTAATTCAATTTCCCCCATTAAACTGCCGGCATAAATAAACGTATGCTGCAAAGGCAAATAAGAAACTACTGCATTAAAAGTGTTACCATTCATATTAGGCCCTTCGCATAACACCACTTCATCAATACCATCAAAGTTAAGGTCGCCAACCCGCCAAAAATCACCGAAACCTAATTTCAATTTCTTTATTAGCCGCCAGTTGCCCGTTGTAAACTCATAAAAACCTGCCTCTCTGGTGCCTCTTACATGTTCTTCCGTCTTTTTAATAATCATAAAAGAATGAGCGGTGCCCAAAGTGGTAAACACGGTATCATCCGTTTCCCAATGCACACCTTCATCACGAAAAGGGTATAGTGCGCTGTCAAAGTCTAAAAGCGCGGTATCGTTTTCATTTGTGGCCCCAGTTTGTAAGGGCACATGGTTTTTACCAACAGCAGTATTCCTTACCGATTTGGCACAGGCTATAGCAAAAGCAAAAAGTAGTAACAAAAAATAGAAAGGTTTAACCCGGACCGGCATAGTTGGAAACGATTGTAAAACGCATTTAGCGCTTGCGAAATTGTAAAAGAAAGTGTTTGACGGGGCCTATAACATCACCTTTTATAATGAATTACGCTATTTTCCTGTAGAATCATACTTTCGGGTGAAGGATTTGGGCTACCACCCACCCTACATTTGCCCTTAAAAAAAGCGTATGCAAAAGGTAATACTAAAATACGGCCTTATCGGTGGCCTGGTTGTAAGTTTTCTAATGGTAGGCACCATCCTGTTCTTTTTAGGCCATGAAGACAGCCCTTATGGCATGATATACGGCTTTGCCGGCATGATACTCGCCTTCTCATCCATATTTTTTGCAGTTAAAACCTATAGCCTTGAAAACAAGGGAGTTTCTTTTGGTAAAGCGCTTTTAATAGGGCTGGGCATCACGCTTATTGCTTCTACCTTTTACACGGCCACCTGGTTGGTTTATGTAAATACAGCCGGCAAAGGTTTCGAGGAAAAGTATTCAGCAGCCGTTAAAATTAAAATGGATAAACAGAGGGAAGAAACCATTGCCAAAATGCAGCAGGACGGCAAATCCGCCGAAGAAATCGCCAACAAAGAGAAAGAATTTACCACCGAAGCCGAAGACAACCGTAAAATGATGGAGTTGTATAAAAACAACTTCTTTGTAAAAGCAGCTTTTACTTATTTAGAGATTGTGCCCGTAGGTATAATCATGTCGCTGCTCATCGCTATTATCTACATCTTTATCGGCAGGTCTAAAACAGAAGCGGCATTATAAAATCCGTCATTGAGGAACATGCCATTAAACATCAATAGCCAAATCGTTCCGTGGCAATCTTCCGCTTTGTGATTTCGGTATCTTAATTTTCAACTACTTTCGCGTAAAGATTTTTCTTTATGCCAAAGGTTACTTATTTATTAGGGGCGGGAGCAAGCGCAGAGGCGTTGCCAGTGGTTTCACAATTCAATGAACATCTAAATGAGTTTAAAACTTTCATAACTGATTGGATTAATGCGGAACAGACTTTAAGAAATGAACATGAGAACATCCCCAATAGTTTAACTAAACAATTTATAGACACGCTCAATGAAATTATCGCCCAAGAGAGGAAACACTATTCAATAGACACATATGCTAAAAAACTAATGTTAAGTGGGAAGGAGAAGGAATATAAAAAACTTAAATCCATTCTAATTTGTTATTTCCTGTTTGAACAAACAAGTAAGAACGGATATTATCCCAAGAATCCAGATATCTCAAATCCGAAGTCAGATGCTTACCAACTCAGGAAAAAATTAGAATCAAAGATACTTCAGACATTAGACAAACGATATGATGCGTTTTTTGCGACATTATTAACCCGAAAAAACAATACACTAGAACTTCCAAAAGACATCAACATTATTTCTTGGAACTATGACAACCAATTTGAACTATCATATTCTGAATTTGCCAACCAGTCACTAGCAAAATCCGTAAAAAATTTGGGCATCTTAAGTAACCCTACAATTCCCGATCAGTCATGCAATCCACAAATCATTAAAATGAACGGAACGGCGTATTCTGAACTTATTAATTCAGAAAATTACCGGCAATTAAGGGGAAACAAATTGATTAATCTAAGCCTAAACTTCGAACCTTCAACTATTCAAGATTGGATTGATATTTTCAACTCCCTACATATGGCCGAAAATATTTCTTTTTTCAGTTTTGCTTGGGAAACAAATTTTGAAACCGACCAACGAATCAAAATTGCTACGGAAAAACTGAATAAAACTGATAGCTTGGTTGTTATAGGTTACTCCTTCCCTTATTACAATATGGAAGTGGACAAACTACTCCTTTCATCTTTGAAAGAAAAAACAAAGATATACATTCAAGACCAGCCAGAACGGCTTGAGACTTTAGTCGATCGCTTAACTTATTTTGGCATAGAAAAAAGCCAAATCCATACAGTAAAACAAACAGATCTGTTTTTTATACCCCCCGAATACATCGGTCAACAACAGAAGTTTTCTTAAAAGTTATATTGCAAGAATTGGCTCTCAAGATTACTTAATCAGCTTACTTATAGCTTTAAACTCATCAGTTCCTGCTTTATCTAAAAGCATAAACAAAATCATTTCAGTTGACACGATATAAGCGCCGGATTGACGCATGCGCTCTAACGCTAACTGCTTATTCTCCGGTGTGCGCGAGCCTACAGCATCAGCCACTATATGCACATTGTAGCCTGCTTTAATTGCATCTAATGCGGTTTTTAAAACACATATGTGCGACTCAGCACCGCAGATAACAAGGTCTTTAACGTTAGTCAGTTTCAACTGATCGCTAACGGGGTCGCTCATCATACAGCTAAAGCATACCTTTTCAATAATATTAGGTGTGGCGGGTAATTGTATTTCTTTGCAGGTATTGCCAAGCCCCTTAGGGTATTGTTCGGTAATTATGGTTTCCAAACCCAGGGTTTCAGCGCCGCGCAGCAGTTTGTTTACATTATCAAAAATGCGCTGCTTATCGTGTATTACAGGCATAAGGCGTTCCTGCACATCAATAACCAAAAGGGCGGTATGTTCGCGTTGGGCAATTCCTAAGTTCATATTACTGGTTTGTTGTTTTACGTTTGTAGTTAATAGTTAATTTTTGAGGGATGTTCTGTCTTTAAATTTTTGCCCGCCAACGGTAGTGCGATTTAAATATTGAATCAGGCTGCCCGTTTTGTTACCAGCCTCATCAGCTAAAGCATAAAGTTCGGTTAAAACATCCTGGGTTATGTAACATCTATCGAAAGCCCTATAGAGTTGAGATTTTACTTCTGCAATTGAACCTGCAGCAATTGATAAAAAATTCACAAATTCATTTCGTCCTCCACGGCCAAAGCCTTCAGCTATATTATCCATAGCAGAACCTGCAGCAGAATTAATCTGGTCTTTCAATTTATAATCCTTGCTGAAACTTCCGGTATTTGAACTTTTGAATACTTCTCTGGCTAAGTCCCGCGATTTCTGCCAAGCCTCAAGATCTTCAAATCTTTTAATAGTGGCCATAGGTCTTAAATGATACTGTTAACAATAAACCACAAACAAAAAACCGCTTACATTGAAATCGATCCTTTTCGGAATTCTGTTTTCCCGATAATGGCATTAATAATATAGGGTGTTCCGCTACGGCTTAAGCGCTTGGCATCAGCCACTGCTTTATTAAACTCATCCATAGTATTAACGCGTGCACCTTCTGCTCCAAAGGCCTTACCTATCATATGGTAATCGCTATAGGCCAGGTTCATAGCGCAATCACTCTTTAAAAAGTCCACCTGGTCGCGGGCAATTTGCGTCCAACAGGCATCATTACCAATTACTGATATTACAGGCAGTTTATGACGCACAAAAGTATCGTACTCCATCAGGCTATATCCGGCGCTACCATCACCGTAAATTATCCAAACATCTTTTTCAGGAAACACCAGTTTAGCGCCTAGGGCAAAACCCGCACCAACGCCCAGCGTACCAAAAACACCGGGGTCTAACCAACTAAGTGGCGCTCGCGGACGGAGCGTGTAGGCAGAGGTTGCCACAAAATCACCACCATCAGCTACTAATATGGTATTATCATCCAGTTGCGGCTCAAGGTCGCGGAACATTTTAATAGGATTAATTCCGCTTACTTCTCCTGCAGCCTGTGCATCAATATTAGCTTCACGCTTGGCATCACGCGCACGAAGGTTGTCTATCCAACCGCCATAATTGCCTTGGTACTTTTCAGCCAGTGCAATTAAAAAATCCTGCGGGTCGGCATGTATACCTACCGTTGGGGTTTTGTTTTTGTTCAGGTCTTCTCTGCTGCGGTTAATAGAAATAAAAGGTCTGCCACCTATGTGGTTGCCATAATCCAAACGGAAGTCGTTAGGCACACCGGCTAATACTATCAAGTCCGATTCTTTAATTGCATCTTTCCGGTGGTGGCGCATTTGCAATCTGCTCTCTTTGCCCAACAAACCACGGCCCATACCGCTCAGGTAAACAGGTACGCCTAACTTTTCAATGGCCTTTGCCAAGGCTTCTGCTTTTGCACCATTCATCATAGCGCCGCTACCCACCAGCATTACCGGTTTTTGCGCGCCTTTTAAACGGCTTATTACTTTATCAATTTGCCCGTTGGAGTGTTTAGGATAACTAAACGGCAAAACAGGTGTATCAATCTTTACATTATCCTTTCCTTCAAACAAGTTCTTGGCATGGAAGTTTATATACCACTGCACTATACGCTCCTGAAAATTACGCGGAGGCGTTTCTTTGCTTTTAGCGCCATACCAACTACGCACCAGCTCTTCACCGTAAAGGGTATCAATAGGGCACTCAACAAATACAGGGCCCGGCACACCTTCCTGTGCTATTTGAAAAGCCTTATCCAGCGTAGGCACAATCTCCTTCACCTTATTTATTGTAGTGCTCCATTTGCAAACAGCGCGCATTATGCTTAATTGGTCAATATCCTGTAAGGAACCACGGCCTTTTAAAATGGTAGCCGCTGCGCCGCCCAAAAGTATAAGCGGCGATTGTGCTAAGGCAGCATTTTTAACCGCAGTTATAGTATTGGTTAAGCCGGGGCCTGCTGTTACTACCGCACAACCGGGTACGCCCGTAAGGCGCGATACCGCATCAGCAGCAAATACCGCATTTACCTCATGGCGCGTGTCTACAACGCGTATACCAATATTGGCTGCCGAAACAAAAATGGGGGACACGTGGCCGCCGCACAGGGTAAACAAAAATTTAACGCCATGCTTTTGCAAAACCTTTGCAATAATTTCTCCGCCGTTCATAGTGTATTGTTAGTAGGCGGTGAATATACGTTAGCCCGGGGTTTAAAAAAATGACTTTTTAAACCGGCTAACCTACCGCTGGAAGGTATAAAACAGCAAGCTAAACCTTAACGTAAATTCCTTTCTCCTGATTAATGGAGTTATTGGAGAAGCTGAATATTTTAGAAGGGTATTTATCTATTATCTGGTAGTTGTGGGTAGCCATTAATATGGCTGTATTGTGCTCGCGGTTAATGCGTATAAGCAGCTTCACAATATCATCAGAAGTTTCAGGGTCAAGGTTGCCCGTTGGTTCATCTGCAATAATTAGTGGGGGGTTATTTAACAGGGAACGCGCAATAACCAAGCGTTGCTGCTCGCCGCCCGAAATCTGGAAAGGCATTTTGGTACTTAAATGTGAAAGGCCTACTTCATTCAGCACTTCTCCTATGCGTTCATTTCTCTTTTCCTTGTTTTCCCAACCGGTAGCTTTTAAAACAAAGTCAAGGTTCTCATACACGTTGCGGTCCGATAGCAACTGGAAGTCCTGGAACACAATACCGATTTTACGGCGCAGGTAGGGTATTTCGCTTTTCTTTATACGGCTCATATCGTAACCACAAACAACTGCTTGCCCCTCTTTAACCGGCAGTTCACCATATAGGGCTTTAAGAAAACTGCTTTTACCTGCACCGGTTTTTCCTATAAGGTAAATAAACTCACCGGCGGCCACGTCAATAGATACATCGGTTAATACCGGTGCCTTACCATGGTAAAGGTTAACATGCGAAAAGGAAATAACATTCTCATCCATACATCAAAGGTAAACAGAAAAACAGCCCTAACTTCAACAAATACACAGCGTGAGAACCACCTGCTATACAATGTCCAGCTTCTTGTAGCGGAAAAACAGCATGGAACCCGCAAACATCGCAATCCAGTACATCCATTCCGCAGTCCATATCCAGAAAATATTAACGAAAGAAGTAGTAAAAAGGTATTGGAAGTAGGCCACATATAAGGCAACCACTATAACTTCTATAAGCAAGGCCATATAAATACTACCTACGCTAATTACCCCGTTAAAAACAATATTGCTGAAGCTCATTAAAATAAACGTAACGTAAATAACCGGCAGTGCTTTAACCGCAAGTGGTATAAGGTTTTTGTTGGTTTCGCTGGTAAACATGCCCACAAAAAAAGATGGAAATAGGGCTACAGTAAGGCAAGCGCCAACGGCCATTCCAAGGCTTACCAGGCTAATGCGTTTCATGGCAGCTTTTACTCCTTCAAAATCGCGTTGCCCGGCAAGGTTGCTTAATACTGTATTGGCCGTACTGCCTAACGACCATGTAGGAATGGTAAAGAATAATATCAACTGGCGGAAAATAGAGGATATAGCTAGGTTCTGTGTGCCTAGTTTGGTTTCTATGCGGGCAAATAAAAAGAACCAACCGCCTACGGCAATAAGTGTTTGCAACATCAGCGGCACCGAGATATTACTCATATGCCCTATCAACTTAAAATCAACCTTCTTAAACCTAAAAAGAGCAAAGTCATGTATGCGGTGTTTGATAAACGTTCCGCCAATTAATACCAACACCGCAAGCGCTTCAGATATACTGGTAGCCATACCCGAGCCCGCAATGCCAAACTCCGGCATCCCAAACTTACCGTACACCAAACTATAATTCAGGGTTATGTTCAGCAGTGTCATTAACGAGATGGACACCATTAATATTTGCGTTCGACCAATACCCGAGTAAAAAGCAATAAAGATGAACGACAGAAAACTTGGTACCAAACCCCACACCCGCGCACTTAAAAATTCATCGCAACGGCTTATTACGTGGGCGTCAGTAAGCATCCAGCTCAGTATTTCGTGCGAGAAAAACTTAATGCTGAAAAAGAAAAGCAAAGCCACACTTACCAATAACAGTATTGTATTATCGAAGATGGTACCCACGGCTTTTTTATTCAACTCACCCATACGGCGGGCAATCAAAATTTGGGTGCCACGTGTAAAGCTAAAGCCCATCATAAAAAGCACAGAGTAAAATATAGTGGCAAAGCCAATGGCCGCCAATTCCACTTCCCCTAACCTGCCCACAAAAATGGTATCGAAAAGGCCATTACAGGTCCAGGCCGCATTACCTAAAATAAGCGGCCATGAAATCTGTATTATTTCTTTATATGTGCCCTTTAACTGTGCCAATACCTTACTTTAAAATCTTAAAACTACTGCTTAACCGCCATGGTTGAACTACCCTTTGCCACAATTACCTCTTCACCATCCTTTAAATAATACAGTTCACCTTCGCAGAAATGGAACATCTTACCTGCCTTTACCACGCCTCCACGCGCATAAAACTTTTGCGCTATGCCCGGGTTGTAGTATGAAATCTTTGCCTCTACCGTAAAAACCAATTGCCCCTCATTTACCAAAGAGTAAGCCGCAAAACCCTGAACCATATCTAATATGGTAGATGTAGCCCCACCATGCAACCAACCGTTCTGCTGTTCATGTATTTCTTTAAAATCCAGTTCCCCTTCAGTGTAACCCGGTTCTATTTTCGTAATTACAAAACCCATAAGTTTCATAAACTTATTCTTTGCAATTTTCGACTCGGTGTACTCCTTAAATTTTGGGTTTCTGGCCTCGTATTTTCTCATTCTCACGAACATAGCAATTTTTAGCATAGCTACTTCTTTCATTAAAACGCACTTCTTCGCCCGAAAGTTTATTTTCGCCACGTGACCACGGCACAAATAAAAAACGCATTTACAAGTTTAGGCGAAGTGGATGCTTCCATGCTCCCTTCCTCGCTTGAATTAAAGCTGGCTATAACCAATTCAGCCGTGCGCTATTTTATTTTATCGCGTCCGCATCAACAGCTTATTTTCTTTGGCAATTACACCTTGCATCATATTAATAAAGCAGAAGAACTCGCTTTCCGTTTTGAAAAAATATGGGAGCGCGATGAAATTCTGCAATTGGCCTTTGGAACTACTACTGTGGGTTTAGATACCCCCTATACGCTGGCACCGGCTGAGCTTGGCTATATGCTCCGCAACTATACACAACGTTCGCAGCAATTCAATGAGCAATCTATAGACTTAATTTTTGATAATAGTGCGGATATTGAAAACGTTGCAAACCGTTTATTGAAGCAGCCCGCTATACAACACTTAAATTCCACTTTCATAAAGCTGTTACCCGCCTATCTACAGGATAGCACCGATAAGCTTTTTGTAAACCTCAGCCAATCTCATTTTGATGTTATACGGTACGATGAAAGCCGGAAACTGCAGTTGCTTAACCGTTACGAGTTTCAGGCTGCATCAGATTTCATCTACTTTGTATTGTTATGCTGCCAGGATTTAAAAATAGACCGCGAAAAAACAGAATTGGTTTTAGCCGGTGAGGTAGATATTCAATCGAAGATTTACGACATGTGTTACCGTTATTTCCGGAACATTTCCTTTATGCAAAAGCCCGATAATATTCATTTCAGTAAGGCATTTGATATGTTCCCCAAGCATTTACATTTTAATCTTTACAACCTGGGCATATGAGAATTATTGGTGGCACATTAAAAGGTATTCGTTTCGAACCGCCTAAAAATATACCTACGCGGCCTACTACTGATTTCGCCAAGGAAGGCTTGTTCAACATCCTAAACAACTACTACAACTTTGATAATATAAAAGTGCTGGACCTGTTTGGCGGCACCGGCAGTATATCCTATGAATTTGCTTCGCGCGGTTGTAAGGACATAACTACAGTAGAGATTTTCCCTAAGTGTGCAGATTTCATAAAGCAAACAGTGCAAAAGCAAAAGCTTACTGCAATTAAGGTATTGAAGATGGATGTATTTGATTACATCAAAACCAGTAACCTTAAATTCAATGTAATTTTTGCAGGCCCGCCTTACCCACTGCCAAACCTGGCCACTATACCCGATTTAATTTTTGAACACGACTTAGTAGAAGGGGAAGGTTGGTTTATACTGGAACATAACCCCAACCACAACTTTGAGAAGCACCCCCATTTTGCTAAAAGCAAAAACTACGGCACTACTATATTTTCCATTTTTACCAATGCAGGTAAGGAAACTAAAGACGAAGAGTAGTTTATAATTTGCCGTTAGCCTTTTTCCAGTCCAACTCCGCTATCAAGTAAACATATAAGGCTTGCAGATAATTAAATTCTGTTTCCTTAAGCGTTGTTTCGGCATCCAACACATCCTGGTAAGTAGCCATTGCATTTTGATAGCGCACATTTACATCCTTTACCACTTCCTCTGCAAGGGCAACGTTCTCTTTAATCATTTGTAGATTAGTAAAGGCATTACCATAAGTTATAGAAGAAGTCTTTAGCTGGTAATTAATCGTATTCTTAATGTTTACAATATTATTCTCGCTCTTTCTAATCAACAATTTTTGCTGATTGGCTAAAGCAACTTTCTGTAAACCATCAAAAATGGGAATATTAACCCTTAGGCCGATGTAAGAGGTCCAAAACCATTTATCTTTTTGAAAAAGCTTATCATTTCCTAAACCCTGACCGCCTATATAGCCGTATCCGTTTATTGAAGGCAGGTATTGAAAATTAATTTTGCTGAGTTGCGTGTGGCCAAGGGCCAATTGTGCGTTTTCCGCCTGCAATTCTATTCTGTTTTGCTCTGCGCCCTTAAAATCAGGATATTCTGGTAGCGTTTCCGGTTTAATATCTAAAGGCAAAGAACCACTAAGTTCCAATTGCCCGTCCAGTGGTAAGCCTATTATTTGAGCCAATGCCGCCTTTGCTGTAACAACAGAATCCTGCGAAACCTTCAGGGCATACTTTGCATTTGATAAGTTAAGGTAGGCCTTGTTCAAGTCTACTTTTAAAGCGTTCTGGTTATCATATTTAACCTTGGTGTCGTCATACGCTTTTTGCGAGCGCTCCACTGTTTTCTCCGCCTTCTTCACTCTTTCGTTATTCAAAAGCGCTAAATAATAAGCTCTTGAAATATTCATTTTTAAGTCAATCACAGCTTGCTGCAATTGCAGGTTAGTGAGCTGCTGTTGCTGCTTAGTCACCTTCATATCACTTATCGCAGCCATGTCTAAAAGGGGCTGGTTCAAATCCACGCCTGCTGAACCCACATATTTCGTTCCCTGGGTAACCTTTAAATCCTGCTCCTGCCCGGTAATAGGGTTAGGAAATTTCAACGCAATTACCCCCAGCTTTAAGTTATCCCGCATATCAAAGGTGCCATTCAACTTAGGCAGATACTTCGAGGTGCTCTCAAACCGCTTTGCAGAAGATATTTGCTGGTCCACTTTGTAGTTTTGGAAAGCCGGTTGGTTATCCATAGCGTACTTAATGGCCTCCTCAAGCGTCATTTTAAAACTTTGCTGCGCATTAGCTAACAGGCTGGTCACCAACAGTAAAAGCGTAATTATCCTTTTCATAACAGTTGAAATTCAGGCGCAAAAATTGAAAAGGATATTGGGTATATGAAATGATTCTTACCGAAATGTGAATAATTAGAGGTGAACCGTAGGAGGCAAAGAGCCAATTTTTCTATTTTTAAGGAACACACCCCTGCCATTATGAAGAAAATTTACCTGCTGTTAGCTCTGTTACCTGTTTGTGTCATTAGTAAAGCGCAAACATGGGCACAGGACGTTGCCCCTATTCTTTATGCCAACTGCACAGCCTGCCACCACTCAGGCGGTATTGCCCCATTCTCTCTTTTAACCTATGCCGATGCTTACCAGCATTCGGGCTCTATTGATTATGATGTAACGGCCAAAACTATGCCCCCATGGCCACCTGATGAAAACTACAAGGCTTATGTACACCAGCGCGTACTAAGCACAACGGAGATAAACACTATCCATAACTGGGTTTTAGCAGGCGCCCCTCAAGGTAATGTAACGCTGGCACCGGCACAGCCAACCTATTCCAACGGTTCAAAGTTAGGCACGGTTGATTTATCGGTTAAAATACCAACATATACCGTAAGCGGCACCGGTGATGTTTACCGAAACTTCCCTATCGCCAGCGGCTTGTTGCAAGGCAAATACATTACTGCGGTAGAGGTAATTCCCGGGAATAATGAAATTGTTCACCACGTACTCATCTTCCAGGATTCAACAAACGTGCCTGCGCAATTAGATGCTAATGATGCTGGCCCGGGCTATACCAATGCAGGGGGAACGGGCTCCCTTGCTTCAAAACTTATTGCAGGCTATACTCCGGGTGCTTCACCCTATTACACACCTGTTGGTACAGGCTTTCGTTTACCGGCAGGAACGAACATCGTTGTACAAGTACATTACCCTGCGGGCAGCCAGGGCTTAGTAGATAGCACCCGCATCAATTTCAAACTTTCTTCAGGCCCGCTGCGCGAAATAACTGTATGGCCTTTGCTTAATCACTTGCAAAACATAAGCCCAAGCTCAATCAACATACCGGCTAATAGCACTAAAACTTATACTGAAGCCTATAGTGTAGGCAGTGGAAACTGGACCTTCCTATCAGCATTTCCGCATATGCACTTAATAGGCCGTACCATAAAAAGTTGGGCGAATACTACTGTACCTAATGATACCATCCGCTTTTTAGATGTGCCCGATTGGAATTTTCATTGGCAGGATACGTACGTGTTCCCGAATGCAGTAAAGGTGCCGGCTAATTCAACATTACGTGCCACTGCTTTTTACGACAACACCACCAACAACCCCGATAATCCCAATAGCCCGCCGCAAACCGTACATGCAGGTGAAGCTACAACCGATGAAATGATGATGGTGTTTTTCGGTTTTATGCCTTACCAATCAGGTGATGAAAATCTGATTATTGACCGGCGCGTTATAGCACAAGGAGCAACAACATTTTGCAATGGGCAGTCTGTTGTGCTAGAAACTATTGAAGGCACTGGTTACGCTTACCAATGGTACCGCAATGGCACACTTATTAACGGCGCAACTGCTTACAATTATACAGCCACGCAGGCAGGCAACTACCACGTTAGCATTACGCTTGGGCCTAATAATACCTTAAGCGATACTGTGGCGGTAAATATAGCAACAGCCCCCTCCGGCACTATTAGTGCCACAGGCTCTTCTACCTTATGCCCTAATACAAGCATTACGCTTAACGCTGCTGCCGGTACAGGCTATACCTATCAATGGTTAAATAACAATGTTCCAATAAGTGGGGCTACTTCGCTTAGCTATGCTGCCTCTGCTGCAGGCAGCTATACCGTGCAGGTATATAACGGCTGCTATGCCACTTCATCAGCCATTGTAGTAACTACAGTCAACGCACCTTCAGCAACAGTATCAACCAGCGGCAGCACCACTTTTTGCCAAGGCAATAGCGTAACATTAAGTGCTCCTGCAGGTTTGTCTTATGTATGGAGCAGTGGTAGCAGCAATCAATCAATTACCATTACACAGGCAGGAACTTACAAGGTAACGGTTACTGATGCCAATAACTGCACCGCTGTTTCATCAAATACTGTAGTTACGGTTAATTCCCTTCCCTCCGCTGCTATATCTAATTCAGGGGCTACTACTTTCTGCCAGGGGCAAAGTGTTACTCTTTCAGCGCCTGCAGGTTTAAGTTACAATTGGAGTAACAACGCTACGGCACAAAGTATTGTAGTAACACAAGCAGGTACCTATACAGTTACGGTAACCAATGCCAACAATTGCAGCGCAGCTTCTTCGCCAACAGTAGTAACCGTTAACCCATTACCAAGTGCTACTATAAACGCGGGCGGTGCAACATCCTTTTGCCCCGGTGGCTCCGTTCAGCTAACGTCAGCAGGCGCATCCTCTTATCACTGGAGCAATTCAGCAACCACGCAAAGCATTACAGTAAGCCAAAGCGGCAGTTACACACTTACAATAACCGATGCAAACAATTGTAGCAACACCGCTTCGCAAACGGTTACTGTATTTACAGCCCCTGACGCAACAGTTACTACAAATAAGCCCACAACTATTTGCCCCGGCGATAGTGTAACATTAACAGCCCCGGCAGGACTAACCTATAGCTGGAGCAACAACGCCACTACACAAAACATTACGGTTAACCAAAACGGCAACTTTACAGTAACGGTTACTGATGCCAACTCATGCACAGCAGTTTCATCACTCACCACCGTAACTGTAAGTAACAATGCCACTGCCGGTATTACACCTTCAGGTGCAACCACTTTTTGCGATGGCCAGAATGTTTCCTTAGATGCTTCCGGCGGAAGCAGTTATTTATGGAGCAATGGCGCCACCACTCCATCCATCACGGTTAATGCTACGGGAAATTATACGGTTACCGTAACGGTATCATCAAATTGTACTGCGGTATCTAATCCTGTAACAGTTACCGTAAACCCCAATCCCGCAAGTCCACAATTTACCTATTCAGCCAATCCACCGTACTGTACAGGGCAAAGTGTAGATATTAGTGCCCCTGCAGGATATAGCTATCAATGGAGTGACAACAGCACCGGGCAAGGCCTCACCTTTGTAACTAATGGTAGTTATAGTTTAACCATTACTGATCAAAACAATTGCTCTGCCAGCAGCAGTGGTTCCATAAACTTTAACCCTTTGCCTACAGTAAGCTTAAGCGGTAATGCCGATACCTTATGCAGCACTAATATCGATGTGCAGTTAATGGGTGGCAATCCTTCAGGTGGCAATTACAGTGGCAATGGCGTTAGCGCGGGAAACTTTTCGCCACAAACAGCAGGTATAGGTTTACAAACAATAAGCTATACCTATACTGATAACAACGGCTGCGCCAATTCCGCATCCGAAACAATTGAAGTGGTACTTTGTACCAATGTAACCGAGTTATCAAATACGGGCTTTACGGTTTACCCTAACCCTGCAGATAATGAAGTAACCATAAGGTTAAGTGCTGTTCAGGAAACAGAGTTACAGCTTATAAACACATTGGGAGAAATAGTTGCCAATGAAAAAGGGAAAGCTAATGAATTTCGGATTAACGTGGCATCACTTTCTCAAGGCTTATACCTCGTACAGTTAACGCCTACAACTACCAAACAAAGAATGCAGGGCAGGTTAATTGTTGCCCATTAATACAGCGCTCCGGTATATTCGCTACATTATAAAAAAGCCTTATCCTTCTACCATAGTTGGTAGTGGTACATTTTTTTATTATTTTAGGCTTAACATCTGCTACCCAATAATGTTAGACTATAGTGAATCCGCTTTGGACAAAAATTATCATGGAGGCCGTTTCGCGGCATCGTAAGGAAGAACACTCCCTTCGCGATGATTCGTCGCGCTACCAAAAAGCCAAAGCTATCCGCGAGTTCCGCGTCCTAAGTGTAAACCTTATTAAGGATTTATTTTTAATGACTGTAGGGGTAGCCTCCGCGGCATTTGGCCTGGAGAGTTTCCTGGTTCCAAACAATTTTATTGATGGCGGTGTTACCGGTATTTCGCTTTTGCTAACCGAACTTAGCGGCTGGCCATTGCCCTTGCTCATCCTGGTAATCAACATCCCTTTTATTATTCTGGCATATCACAGTTTAGGGCTGGAGTTTACTATAAAAACGGCCATTGCTATTGGCGGCCTGGCGGCTACTGTGGCCTTCGTGCATTTCCCTGAAGTTACGCACGATAATCTGCTTGTAGCGGTATTTGGCGGTTTCTTTTTAGGCGCCGGCATTGGCATGGCTGTTAGAGGAGGGGCAGTAATTGACGGCACCGAAGTGCTTGCCATTTTTATTAGTAAAAAAGCAGGCACTACAATAGGCGACGTAATTATTGCTATAAACATTCTTATCTTCTCTGCCGCAGCGTATTTCCTGGGTATCGAATTCGCACTCTATTCTATGATTACCTATCTGGCAGCTTCAAAAACGCTGGATTTTGTAATTGAAGGTATTGAAGAATACACCGGTGTTACCATTGTTTCTTCGCACCATGAGGAAATAAGGCAAATGATTATTCATTCGTTGGGCCGTGGAGTTACCATTTTTAAAGGACGCAGCGGTTTTGGTAAGCAGGGCGAAAGGCGCGAGATGGATATTATATATACTGTAATAACCCGTTTGGAAATAAGCAGGCTGAATCTGGAAATAGAAAAAATAGACCCTAATGCATTTGTGGTTATGAACTCATTAAAAGATACCCGGGGCGGTATGATTAAAAAACGACGCCATAAACATTGATATGAATAACCTGATACGAACAACATCGCAGCATGGCGATTTCGTAAATCTTGTTCGCGAATTAGATGCTGATTTAGCAGTACGCGATGGCGACATGCATGGCTTTTACCATCAATACAACAACATAGATGCTTTAAAGTACGTAGTGGTATTATACCATGAGGGGGCAGCGGTTAGTTGCGGTGCAATTAAAGAAATTGAACCCGGTGTTATGGAGGTAAAAAGGATGTATACTAAACCGGCTCAAAGGGGTAAGGGTCTCGCAGGCCTGGTATTAGCAGAACTTGAGCAATGGGCAATTGAACTACGAATGAAAAAATGCGTGTTGGAAACCGGTAAGGGTCAACCTGAAGCCATAGCTCTTTACAAAAAGAGCGGCTACCATCTTATTCCCAATTACGGGCAATATGCCGGTGTAGATAATTCAGTTTGCTTTGAAAAGCTATTGACATCCTGGTTACTTCCCTAAATGTTTTCGCACTAGTGGGGCTACCTGTGTGCCCAGCAATTCTATACTGCGCATCACTTTATCGTGCGGCATGGTGCCAACACTAATATGTAGCAGATAACGAGTATTCTTAAACAACTCGTACTCATAAAGTATTTTCTCGGCTACTTCATTTGCACTGCCAACTAACAGCGAACCTTGTTTACTACGCATAAAATCATATTGTGCACGGTTCATCTGGCCCCAACCGCGTTCGCGGCCAATTTTGCTCATAACATGCGCATAGCTGGGGTAAAACTCATCCCCGGCCTGTTGCGAGGTATCAGCAATATATCCGTGTGAATGAATACCAATTTGAAGCTTAGCCACATCATGGCCGGCCTGTGCTGCACTATCGCGGTACAGCTCAATTAGCGGCGCAAAGCGGTACGGTTCCCCTCCTATTATAGCCACAGCTAAAGGCAAATTCAGTTTACCTGCTCTTACAACCGATTGTGGTGTGCCGCCCACGGCAATCCATATCGGCAACTTCTCCTGAAGTGGTCGCGGATAAACACCTAAATTATTTATGGACTCTCTGTGCTTTCCATTCCAGCTAACTTTTTCGCTTTCGTTAATCTTTAAAAGCAATTCCAGCTTTTCAGTAAACAGTTCATCATAGTCCTTCAAATCATAACCAAACAAAGGGGAAGATTCAATAAAGGAACCTCTGCCAACCATCAACTCCGCCCTTCCGCCGGAAAGCAAGTCCACCGTAGCATATTGCTGAAATACCCTTACAGGGTCGTCAGAACTAAGCACACTTACCGCGCTTGAAAGTTTCATGCGCTTGGTTTTAACGGCAGCTGCGGCCAAAACAACAGCCGGAGAAGAAACAATAAAGTCAGGACGATGGTGTTCACCGATAGCAAATACATCAAGGCCTACCTGCTCAGCCAATTCAACCTCTTCCATTAAATCCATCATGCGCTGGTGTGCGCTAATGGTTTTACCCGTTAAAGGGTCGGGCGTTAACTCAACAAAAGTACTTATACCAAGTTCCATATAAACTATAACGTTTGCAGGGTGAAAATGGGGAGAAAATAGTTACAACGCTTTATTCGCATAACTTAATTTTACCTAATGCGGCAGTTTCTTATTCTGTGTTTGTGCCTGTTTGGTTTAATAATTCAAGCCCGGCAAATTGACACCCTCTATCTTATCCCTCAACCAAAAGTTGTGTTGCCTGTGGGCAACTTCTACAACCTAAAGCAGGCTTACAAAACAAACTATAACAGCAGCGATTCATTTAGTGCAAAGCAAATACTATCTCTTCTGCCTGAAGCAGCTGCAAACTCCAACTCTATCAATAAATCAGATATCCGCTTAGTTACGCTGGATAGTTTATCGTTTTTGCAATTGGCCAGGGCACAGGGCTGGGATATACCTTTTACGTTGGGCAATGAAGGCTATGTGCTGCAAGTTAAACCCAAAAGTATTTTAATAGCTGCCCGTAGCCATGCGGGGGTGTTTTACGCTACGCAAACACTGGCACAGTTAATACAAGCCAATACAAAAGACAGCCTACTACCCTGCCTTACCATTTTCGACAAACCCGATATGGCCATGCGCGGTTGGCAGGATGATATAAGCCGTGGCCCTATACCCACACTTAATTTTTTGAAAGAAGAAGTGCGCCGCATGGCCTCCTATAAGTTAAACACCTTTACATTATATACTGAGCATGTATATAAGCTGAAAAAGCACCCTACCATAGCCCCCACTGATGGGATAAGTGAAGAAGAGATTAAGCAGTTAACTGCCTTTGCCAAAAACTATCATGTGGATGTTATTGGCAACTTTCAATCCTTTGGGCACTTCAGCAATATTTTGAAAACCCCGGGCTATGAAAACCTTGCCGAAAACCCGCAAACGCTTTCACCGGCAAAGGAAGCGTCCTACAAATTTCTGAAGGATGTATATAGTGAAGTGGCCCCAGCTTACGAGAGCAATTACTTCCAGATTAATTGTGATGAGGTTTCATTAGGAAGCGGCCCATGCAAGTCAATGATTGATTCTATAGGTATAAGCGGCGTGTATGCTTATCATATCAACAGAATCGATTCACTATTAAAGCCCTACAACAAACGCATTATGATGTGGGGCGATATAGCAGTGCATAACCCCGATATTATTGCGCGCTTACCAAAGGACATGATTATTGTAAGCTGGGATTATGGCCCTTTGGAAAGTATGGATGATAAAATTGAACCGTTCACTAAATCGGGTTTTCAATTTATAGTGGCGCCGGGTGTAAGTTGCTGGAGCCGTATATACCCCGATATGCAGCGGGCTTCAATAAACATTTACAACTATTTGCGTGATGGCCACAAAAGAGGTGCGCTTGGCTTTATAAATACTACCTGGGATGATAGCGGACAAAACCTTTTCAACAATAACTGGTATAGCTTAATATGGGGCGCTGAATGTGGATGGAGTGCACCTGCAAATGAACCCGTAAAACAATCAGACACTACCCGAAGAACGAGATTGGCGGAATTCAACAATGCCTATAACCATGTTTATTATCACACACAACAGAATACCATCGGTTTGTTGTTGGCTATTTCTGACCTACGCAATGGCCCGGTAAAAAACTGCCTTTCTGATGCAGCCATGTGGAGTCCTTTACTGCCCGATTATGAAGTTATCCTTCAGAATTACGAGAACAGAAATCTTACAATCATTCATACCATTGATAGCCTTATTCAGGAAACAAACCGCTTAAAACCTTATTTCGGAAACCATGCGGAGGAATATGAACTTGCCGGTTTGGCCTTAAGGCAAGCGCGCTTCGTAGCCAATAAAAACCTACTAAGCATTAAATTGAGGAACTACATAAGCAGCGGCACAAATCTCAACATAAAAACATTCAAAAAAGATTTTGCGGCTTTAGACGACACCATCAGTTCCCTAAAAACAACTTATACTAAACTATGGCAACTGGAAAACCGTAATTGGTGGTTAGATACGGTGTTAAACTACTACAACAGCTTTAAAGGGAATCTACAAAACTTAAAAGGAGTATGCATCATTAATTCCTCCGACACTCTTATAAATAACAAGCGCGAAATTAAACTGCGTTCTGCCTTTAATAAGCTACCCGTTTATTATTCTGTTGATGGCAGCACTCCATCAGCACGTTACACGGCGCCATTGTATGTAGATAGTAATGTATTGCTTAAGGCGGTAGTGGTTAGTGGCAAAACAAAATACGGTGTAGAGCAGGATAGCCTTCTGTTTCATAAAGGCATAGGTACTTTGTACAAACTAAACACGAAATGGTATGCTGAAAACCCCACTTATGCCGCACGTGGCAAATATGCCTTGTTAGACGGGCGCAGAGGTAACCCCAACAACTTCAGCGATGGCCGTTGGCAGGGATACTTTGGAACCGATATAGATATTGAGTTAGACCTGGGTAAAACCCAAACGCTAAACCAGCTAAGTATGAATTTCGGACAGCTTATGCGCTATGGCATTTTATATCCTGCACAGGTTCAGGTAAGCACATCCCCCGATGGTATAAACTATAAGGTGATTAACACTATAAGCAATACTATTAGTGCCAATACCGAAGAACGCAGCACCCACAATTTCATAATTCACCTTAACGGCATTAATACGCGATACCTGCAAGTAGTGGCCAAAAATGCCGGACTTTTACCCGAATGGCATTACGCCAAAGGCAATAAAAGCTGGCTGTTCGCCGATGAAATAGTGGTAGAATAAGGGTGCTTGTAAAAGTCTGTTTTTGGTTTACATTTGCAGCCCGCAATGCCCTAGTGGCGGAACTGGTAGACGCGCACGACTCAAAATCGTGTGCCTTCGGGCGTGGGGGTTCGATTCCCTCCTGGGGTACCAACGGGGAATTTCTCTTTTTCAAAGGAGAGTTCCCCGTTTTCTTTTTGTCCAAAACCCGCGCTGCTGCTGCGATTGAGAAGATTATAGTATTGACTTTAGTGGTTCGATAATCCCCATTTTTGAGGTTATAGACTATTCCTTCGGGAAAAATAGCCTTTTGTAGCATCTGCCTGCATTCCAAATCTCCTGAAACCCACGCCTGGCTTAGGTTCTGGCACAATCCCAAAGAAAAATTTATAAACTCTTGTCGGTTCGATAATTCCTGAGGCTTCCTTAGCATATCGTGCTGGATTTGTGAGATGCTTTCTGCGTATTTAGCGCGGTGTTTTTGATAGGTTGCACTATCAATTAAATCATCTATAAATTTTTCCTCAAGGCTTTCAAGCTGTTTATTAAGCGTACCTAGCCTTTTGTCCAATTCGCTTCTTTCCGAGTTTGTATTCTTGTAAGCAGTATCGAACATGTATTCCATTTGCCGCTTGAGCGGGGTAAAATGCTTCTTCGAAATTTCGAAACTTGATAACAACGAAACAAACTCATCGTGCATGCTTTTAGCGCTCTTATTGCACTTGCAACCTTTAGTATTGCATTTGTAGTAGTATAAACCTTTCTTTTTTACAAGGTATGCAGTCCATTTGGTAGAGCATTTGTCGCAAACTATAAAGTGCTTAAGTGGCGTATTTTCATTTTCTCTTTTATAGTCGTAGTGACTTGGTTTGGATTCTGCTAAAACTTCATTGGCCCTTAAAAACGTATCAACTGAAACCAACGCAGGCCATTTACCATCAACAATTTTATCACCTAACATCTTGTTAGATAATTTACCGCAGTAAACAAGATTTCTGAAGATCCGGCTAAGTTGCTTTTCACGTATTTTGAATCCTAGCTTGGCTAGCTTTGTTGCTATCTCAGAAGACTTCATGTTTTGGTGCGCCTTCCATTTAAAGGCTAGCTGTATAGCTCTTCCGGTTTTATTAATGGTTAATACCGTATCACCATCGATATTTTGCTGGTCGTAGCCAAGTGGAGCTTTTCCAATGATATAACCCTTTTCATATTTTTGCTTCATTCCCCTTATGGTTCTCTCGCTTCGCTGCCGGTTGTCAAAGTTCGCCCATAAGAATTGCATGTCCTGCTGTAAAACGCCAACCGATGTTTGCGTGTCGAATGGTGCATTTGCCGCAATTACCCGAATACCCTGCTTTCGCAGCCTATCAACCAAGTGAATAGCTTCGGCCCCTGACCTGCTGAACCGGTCGTGATCAGAAACAATGATGTATTTTATATTTTCCTTGGATTGCTTAATGTAGCTGAGCATTCGTTGAAATTCTTTCCGTTCATCGGTGGCCGCTGATTCATAAACACCACCAAACTCTGCAACTATCGGGATGCGCTCATTCGAAGAAAATCGTTTAATAGTCTTGCTCTGCGATTCAAGGCTTCCGTTATTTTCAAATTGTTCTTTTGAAGAAACCCTTGAATAGGAAACTGCTACCTCGTCACCCTTGCTTTGTACAGGTAAATTCTCAGGACGGATAAATTGTTTAAGTAGCTCTGAGTTTTCATTCGCTTTCTGATTCCTGGATTTGTTTACTGTGATCATATAACTTTATAAATAGTAGTGAAACATTTTTTAATTGCTGTAAATAAACAAGGCATTCCTGTTCAGATAAATCCTGGAAGCCCTCCATATCTTTTAATTCCTCGACAGTTAATTCTGTCTTGCCTGTCCTTTTTGGCATAGGAAAACTGGATAAGCGGTACGAATTCCGGGCTTCGGAAATTCATCCTGATATTTAACCTTGGAACTGAGGTTGTCAGATTCGTTATCATATTATAATAGCTCATTGGCCAAGTTGTTTAAGTATCTTCTTAGTATAATATGCCCCTCCACCTTTTGTTGCTTTATAAGAGATTTGCTGGTAATCCTTTAATAGGATGGTATTGCGGACTGTAGCAAATTCTTCTGCGGAAAGGGCTTTTTCTTTCTCTATGTGATAGGAAACCGGTTTTATCCCTTTTTTATCAAAATGTATTTCAAGGGTTTTAATTTGCCCTTTGCGGATAACCGTGAATAACTCTTCTTCTGCCCTGCTTAGTTTTCCTGTTGCCAACTGTCTGGAAACAAGTTGCTCATCGTTAATAAACCGACGGATGTAGCGCATTAGCGGAATCTCAATAAAGACTTCGTCAGTAAACCGGTTGCTACGTTTTTCATCATAGAGATAAGGTGGTTTGGGAACATCCGTTTCTTTGCTAATCACCAGGTCGACTAGTTTATCCCTTCTGATAAAAAGCCTAGTGCTTAGTCTTTGAAACAAGTCCTGAAATACCCGAAACTCAAATCCGTACACCTTAAATCCCGGAATATCCCTTTTTAGTCCTTCGACATCATCTAACTTCATATTGGCAATGACCGCTTCCAAATCTTCATTTCCAGGGTATTTGAATTTTTGATATGCTTTAAGCCATGATACATGCAAAGAAGAATCTCTTTCATGCCAACAGTTCTCCATCAAAAAATTAAGGTGTGGGTTATAACGCACACCTAATTCACGCAAATCAGTTAAAAGCATAAACCAAATGGCTTCATAATAACTCAACCGCACTTTCTTATTATATAGTATAGGATTATTAAGCGTAGGCGGTATCAACTGCTGTGCTTTCCAGTCGCTGTATATTTTCGCACTAATGCCCAAATCTCGAATCTCAAACACTCTCTCTTTTAGTGCAAAAAACATTTCCCCTGCATGGCCCGAATCATTGAACTTAATTGAGGAATACTCTAGAAAATTATTTTTATCCATTTTAGGTATATTTGAAATCTATTACAAAAATAGAATAAAAATAATTACCACCAAATGGCCGAAAACGCAACTATAATAAGGAAGGTAAGTAACTTAAAAGTTAACTATGATACTCTCGACCTGAACACTGCTGATGTTTGGGCCTACGAGTTTGCATTAACTAAAGGGGCCAATGAACATTCTTTATATGCTATGCTGATCGAAACCATTGAGCCGCTAATTTCCCAAAAGTGTAAACCTTTCCTAACCCACAGCGAAGCAAAAAGCAACAATGCGTATGTCATTGGTTATTCTCAGCGCTATGCATACCGGCAAACAGATTACTTCATGTGGGATGACGATTACTTCGATTATCGGGAAAACTTGATAATAAGATATGCGGAGGTTGAAGCTAAAGACTTTGCTCTTATTTTTGCTTTAAAATTGCGCCAGTACCATGATAATCTGACCGCCTTGGATAAGTTCCTTTATCACCAGTTGGAAACCAACTTCAATTCCAACCTAGAGGACTTTATTATTTTCCTAAAGGGGATACTGATCCAGTATCCGGAATTTCTTGGGCCGAAATTTGAAAAGAAAATCTTTCAATGGAGAGAAGACTTCAATCCATTGGCTGTGATCCAAACAGGGCAGTTTGCTATTTTGAACGACCCTGACTATTGGACTCCGATCATGTTACTAATCAATGATGAACGTACACGTACTTTTTTCTCGTTCCTTTACCAGGAACGAACCAATGCAGGTAAACCCTTTTTGGAAAAGAAAGAATTTGATCTTCTTTTCCGGTTTGGCTTAAAAGTGCCCCCTATACCGCTGCCCAAGAAATTTAAGTTGCATACCACGCCGCAGTATCGAAAATCAATAATTGAAAGTTGTACTTACTTGTTCTATGAGCGTTATTCCGCCAACCTAAAAAATAAGATAGCTTTTCTGCGGTTTCTGGCTTATCAGTTAGAGGATTTTTCCCACATTAAGGAAGAAAAAGATATTAAAAACTGGGGTAAAAACTTTACCAAAAGAAAGCTGAAGATGAACCTGCCTTTTGATATTCAAAGGTACTTTGAACTAGTAAAATAATTGTTTGTTTTTTACGACTTAGGGAACTTTCTTACGACATAGCCGGTAAATTTTACGACTTCCTACGGTCATCATCTCTATTCTACGGTTTGATTGAGGCCACGAATACCCTGGGCTAACTTGGATTCCATTAGTAAGTTATTCTTCACTTAAAAACATAACATGGAAAAGCAAATGGGCTATTGTGAGTATTGCGGAGAGGATTTCGAACAGGAGCATGGGAATTCGCGGTATTGCTGTGATGAGCACCGCTACCTTGCCCGGAAATTCAGACAGGGTGAGAGATATAACGGAATAAGTTCGCTGCTTCCTATCCTTTACCACAATCATCATCTATTAGAAAAATTATCCTACAAGAAGCAAGACAGTTTCAGCGCCGAAGAACTGGAGGCTGAAGGCCTTGATTTTTCACTATTCAGGAGGCTGTATCCGGAGCGCACTAATCGCGAATGGATTCGCCTTGATTTTGGTACTTACTTTCTCGATTCGACAGACAATTTTCAAACTTTTAAATTAAACAAAAAATGAAACCAAGACCAGGAACGCTATCCGATCTTAAGACACCTGATTTAAAGCCTCAGGATAAAAACAATACTACTGATAACGGCTCTGTAAAGGCCGCCCTTTTGTTAACTGCTATACTTTTAGTAGCCAGTAATGCGGGGTGGATTCTATATATGGATAACCAACAAAAGAAGATGAATGAATTGCTTATCGCCCGTAACAAAAAAGCGGACGAGCTAAAGCAGGCCTAAGCCTGGTTTTTATTAACTCACTTAAACTTATCGATAATGAACGATATTAAATCAAATTCAGAAAGATATAACAGTCAGAATATTTCTGACCGCGTTAAAAAGGCTTACTCTGCTATTAAGCAGAGTAAGGTGGTGAAAGTCGTTACAGTAGCTGCTGTAGCAGTAGCCGGTTTATTTGCTATTGGTGGATTATTGAGGGTTCTGGCCTGGGTTACCACCGGGTGGAACCAGCTAACAGCTGCTCTCTCTACTAAATAAGCTAACCTATAATATAGGTTGGTACTTCCTGTTTACCGGTTGTAATGCAGGCAAGGATAGCTATTGGTTCGACAGCGCAAGGTTGCCGGCCAATTTGCTATGTACATTACTTTCCTTCCTTGATGGCTATACATGCCGTTTCCTTCTTTATGCAAAAAGATATACAAATTTCACCCCTGCTGGCACTCCCCATAATCACACATTGTACAACTTCCGTTGACCCAATTCTGGGTTGTTTTATATCTATCGGACTAAACAAGAACGTTTGTTTTTAATTCAAAATAATATTCAAGGCAACCGGAATTTTTCACATTAAGATGAGTAATTCCCGATTAATTCTTGAATGAACCAAAGATGTCTGGAGTTGTTTGAAATAAGCTGCATGATTCTGGCAAAACCAATGTTATTCTAGAATTTTACAGAACAGTCTGTATTAATTCAACATAGTCCGATCAACTTTATAATACTCTGAATAATTACGGAATAAGTCCTATTTCTCTATATAATTCCGGAATATTCCGGAATTATATAGAGAAATAGGGAGTAGTATTGAGAAATTCAGAAAAGTATTCAATAGTTCAGATTAATAAATAGTGTTTCTGATAAATCTGAAATTGTTCATCATGTTCCAGATTTTGCAGAACCGCTATACCTTACATTATGTAAACTAAAATTGATATCCTACATTCGTTTCCGAAACAATAACCAGACTATAGATAAAAGAAAAGGTAACTAAACCTCTTACTAAATAACAGTGTAAGCTGTATTTTCTCCCCAGAGCAAAACCGTCAAATTTCATTGGATGGAGGAAGATGCAGAAACACCCTGTCACGGGGTGCTTTCTCATTTATTCCTATCCATCCGGGTGCTTGACGGTACCTGCTCTGGTGGGGATAGTGAGTTCAGGCACCCTTCTCTTTTTCTGTGGTATAAAACCACCTTTATGAAAAAGAACCTTTTACCCCTTTGGCTAAGCATAGCCTGCCTTTTATTTATCACCCGACTATCCGCACAAATCCCACAAGCCTTCAACTACCAGGCAGTAGTGCGCAATGCAAGCGGGCAGATAGTTGCCAACCAAGCTGTAAATTTCAGAACGACTATCCGCCAGGGAAGTATTTCCGGTAACATAGTCTATCAGGAAACCCACCTTGATACTACTAACGAATTCGGACTATCAGCATTTGCTATCGGCAACGGTACTATAGTCGCCGGTAACTTCAGCCTGATTAACTGGGCACTGGGTAACTACTATCTGCAAATTGAGTTGGATGTTACAGGCGGTAACAGTTTTGCTGATATGGGTGCGCAACAACTCTTTAGTGTTCCTTACGCACTATATGCAAAGAGTTCAGGTTCCGGCGGTGGTAGCGGGCATACTGGCCCTACGGGAGCAACGGGCACAACTGGTATTACCGGAAACACAGGCCCGACAGGAGCCACAGGTAACATCGGAGTAACCGGTCCAACAGGGGCTGGTGGCGGTGCTACTGGGCCGACTGGTGCCACAGGAGCAACGGGAAGTGGTGGCGGAGCGACCGGTGTAACTGGTGCTACTGGCTTAACCGGCAATACCGGACCAACCGGAGCTACGGGATTAAATGGAATCACCGGCCCGACGGGTGCTGATGGTGTAACGGGGCCGACAGGAGCAACCGGAGTAACAGGTAATGCCTGGGCTGATTATGCTGTTTTTACGGAAAGACTGCCATCGGGTATTAGCTCCATTACAACCATAGCTGATTCTACATGGTCTACCCGCCAGCTAAACAACAACGAATCCTTAAACGGTTCGGCCATTACGCGCACTGGTAATACAATTACCCTGCAACCCGGCACTTATTACGTCCATGCAACAAGCGGCTGGGCTTTCAATGTGCCTTACAATACTACCTATAGCTATGCTATTTTAAATGCAACGAGTAACCTACGCCTACACAATACAAGCACCAACACTACCCTTGTGCTAGGCAAAGGAAACAAGCTAAGCGCCTACCGGCAAAATCTCAACGGTGCCGTGCTTACCGAACCTTATACACAAACTTTGGAAGGTACGTTTACCGTAACCACTCTTACCACGGTAGTTCTCCAGCAGTTTTTAGATTATTCCGTATTCCCGGCGGGTACTTCCAATTATTCAGCAGGCAATCCCGCCAACTCTGGCGAAGACGAGATATACGCCAGCCTGTTTATCCAAAAAATCAATTAACCCCTTCACCCCAAAACACCATTATGAAAAATCTGTTTTATAAAATCGCTTCCGCCTGTTTGTTTTCACTTAGCAGCATACTTGTCTTTGCTACTACAGGCACTATCACTACTTCAATTACTACTTCCGGTGCCCCCGTTTTTATTCAGGGGGCTTCTGGAGCATTGGTGTAAAGTATCTTGTAGCCCAGCAGGAACCGCTGGTGGCCGATAGCTGAAGCCAGGAAGCTTTTACCGGTACCAGTGCTGCCGGTAATAAGGTCTCCTTTTTAGTGATAAAGCTACCGTCGGCAAAGCGGTGTATCTGGTTCTTGTCAATACCTCTGTCACCGGTGTAATCTATCTGCTCAATGGTTGATTTGTAGCGGAAGCGGGCGTTCCTCATTCCCCGTTCAATAGAGCGGTTGTGCCGGTCGTCCCATTCGCTGTCAATCAGGAAGGTGGTCATTTCATCGGCTGTCAGTTTTTCTGTCTTACCGTTTTCAATGCTGGTTTTAAAGGCGCGGTGCATGCCTAACAGGCGCATCTTCCGCATTTTTTCTAAAACATCTGTGTTCATTTTGGATGGTTTTATGGTTAATAATTAGTTGACTACCGGTAGTATTCGCTGCCCCGTATATTGCTGTGCTGGGGCATAGGTGCCGGAGGCGACTCTTCTTCACTGAAGTGGTCCAGGTTCTTTTCCAGTATTTGCAGGATGATGGGGTAGTTGTAAACGCCGAACAGCATAGCCCGTTTACATGCGTTTACCAGCCTTTGGTTGCCTACCTTGCGGGCAAGTTCAGAATACCGGAACAGGATTTACCGAGCTTGCTCAGGATGCATTTTTGTTTCCAATGCCTTGGCCAGATACTCAGCTACTTGCTGGTGTATAGCCTTACCCTGGTCAATAAACTTCTCCGGTGTCCAGTCTGATACAAAGCGGTGGGATGAAGCTAAGTGTTCCTGTATGGTAGTGTATTGGTATTTACGCTGGTCCCGGTTATGCAGGGCAATACGCGTTCATAATGGTAAAAGACTTCTACCTGAGCAGAGCTGTAAAGTATCTTGACCTTTCTACCGATAAAGCGGTAAGAACACTGTAATAGTGTTTATCGTTTCCGAGACAAACATGGCCGTTCTTCACGGTAGCCATAGCCTGCTGCTTTAGCTCATACCGGTAGGCCGGTAAAGGCTGCAGGGCTGCTTTCTCTACTTCTTCGAACTGTTGACGACGGCTATAGTCCCGGCCTTTAAAGTGAGCATGGTTGAGTTTTTCCAGTTCAATAGCAATATCCCTGTTTAACTCTTCCAGACTATAATAGGTTCTGGATTTAAGCACGGCATACATCCGTACGTAGATGATTTTGATGATGCCTTCTACCAGCGATTTATCCTTGGGCCTGTAGGTTCTGGCCGGGATGACGGTAGTGCCGTAATGCTCGGCAAAGTCGGCAAAGGTTTCATTGATTACCGGCTCGTATTTGCTGCTCTTGGTAACGGCAGAGCGAAGATTATCCGGCACAATGGCTGCCGGGACTCCGCCAAAATAATGGATGGCATTTTCGGTGCCTTTAATCAGGTCTTCTTTCTTCTGGCTGTAAAGGGCTTCGGCATAGGTTAGCTGGCTGCATCCAAGTATAGCTGCAAATAGTTCTGCGCCTGTATCTCTCCGGTGTCCTTGTCAACGATATGCAGTTTATCGCCGGCGTAGTCAATAAACATCTTATCTCCGGCCTTATGCTCCATATGCATTACCGGGTTGGAACTGCGCATATAGCGCCTGTAATGATTGTAGAACGCGGTTATTTGATAGCCGTCCGGAGTATATTGTATCACATATTGCTCCACGCCTTTTGCGGGTCATGCCCTTACGCTTCATTTGCTTTTCTACATCTGGTAGCAGCTTGATGAGGTCGGCATAGCGGTTATCCAGCCTTATCTCCTCTACCGCGCCAAACAGCACATTCAATTCATAGTCTGTCATGGCGTTAACCGCTTCAAAAGTCAGTTGCTCGCGAACGATTTCTTGAATGCGGCCGTATTGCGCGAGGCACCGGTCATCAGGCTGATTTGTTTCTTGCTTTGCCCTTGGGTAAAGTGCTTTAAAATCTGTCTTACTTTGCTCATGTTGATCGTTTTGTTGGCCATAATTGCTCGTTGGTTAAACTTCCAACGTTGGGCATTTATGGTTGCCAAAACAACCTGTTCAACGACCTGCTAAGGGGTGGTCAGTTTGCAGTAAAAAAGGGTGGTCAATTTGGTGTGAAAATGGGTGGTCACTTTCAGGTGAAATTAATTGGTCAATTTCAGCGTTTTTTTCAACGTTCATTGATGAAATGAAACGGATGAAAAAAAGAATTTTCCCAATACTTCTTACGCATCTTGACCCCTTGTTCTTTAACCATTTTTGTTTCAATGATACAAGATTAAGGTTAAATATCTTAAGGAGATTCAAACCAAATCTGGCAACGCCAGACGTGAAATTTACAAACAAGAAGAAACGAGCATACAAAACGCTGTTGATGCATACTATTTTCATTTTACAGATCTTGAAGAAGTTAATTTGTTAATCAATTTGGCACGCGCCGTTAAATATAGATTAGGCAACACCAAGATTTCTTTACAAAGCATATGAGGGTGAGGAGTATTTATGAAGCGGACCCATTTGATCCATTAGCGGTTTGTTTTGGGGTTGAACCAAATTGAAAAAGTCCCGCTAATTCGATAGAAAGCGCAGAAAACAAAAAAGAATCTTTCTTGAGGAAACAATAAATTTTAAAAAACAAACTTCCGTATCAAAGCATCGGGGTTAATACCAGTCTTATTTTTATTGGGTATAATTTACAATACCTCTTGCACTTATCGGAGGGACAGGATATATCAAAGCCATTAGGTTTAAAATTGGAAAATGGAACCATCAAGCAAATGATTTGGGATATATTTCATCCTAAATAAAGCCCCCTAATGGTCCATACATTTCATGTCAGAACCTATTTTTAATGGCACAAATGCATTCTAAAAGGGCAATACACAGACACCTCTTTGCGTGGCCTCCGCCCCTAAAACAGATTGGGCAATTAAAAGTTTCTTTCAATTATAAACCAACGCTATCGTATCCATATTATAATTACTGCACCTCGCTGTTTTAATAGTTTGAGCCTCACCAGGAATAGGGCTGTCAGTAGAATGGTAAGCGCTACGCTTAGCTTATCTACGAGGCGACTTGCGATACATTACCTATTTACAGGGCCTCAAAGTGGAATATCAATCAAGCTGGTTGCCATGTCTGATATGACAAGGAGAGTGAGATTCTGCTTGCTGAGTGTTTGCAAGCCGCTTTAGCTTCCTGCCAATAACTTCAAAGCCCATGCTACAAACAGTATAACTGTACGCATGGCAGTAGCATAGTTGCTATCTACCTGCTATGTCCAGCTTGGCAAATATGGCCGTAGCGAAGCAAACAGCGGCGATAGCAATGTATATATCCTACATACATTTAGAATTTATAATGGCAGCCAAAATCGTATTACCTGCGTTTCGTAATAGTCGTAACCAAGATAGTTAAAACCATTGCCTCGCAGTTCTTCTTTTATCACTGCCATGGTATTAGCCAAGTCCGGTAGCATTTAGAAACAGTTCTCCTTTACCCTTCTGTATGGTCTTCTTCAGGCCAGGTCGACGAGAAACGCTGGCCACATACACCTGTGGTATTAAGTCGGGCGCATAGTAGGCACCTGATAGTTGCCATCTCAAACTTAAGAGGTAGGTGAAAAATGTATTCAGCTTTACGTTGCCCGATATTATCTGCTCCATAGGTGCGGTGTCGGTTAGCGTAGGGTATTGATTGGTAACACTGAATTGGTTGATGCGGTTGTGATAACCCGTCATGTTCAGGTTGAAAGTAAAGTACTTCGTTATGTCTTGCGACAGCATTACCTCCAAGCCTGTGTTATAACGTCTGCCAGCATTCTGCATTTACGGAATATACTATTATGCTGCCCGGCACTATGGTGCGTATACGCGTCAGCATTACTACATCGCCTAGCTTATGGAATGCAGCACTGTAGTAGCCCGACTTCCAGTTCGTTTTATAGCCTAACTCTAAGCTATAAGTATATTGCGGGTACAGGCCCAGATTGCCCACCTTTACGATCTCCGCATCATCATGCCAGGGAACACGCGTATATCAAACTCGTTCGGCCTATCTACCCTGCGGCTAAAGAATAGCGATAGCTTGTTCTTTGTCATTTATCTTATATATGCAGAGCTGAAGTTGAGGAATGACATGCTCCTGGTAGCCATCGCTTTTATAGGTATTATGGTTCGGGTCTACTTTGCTTTCACGTTTACATACTCCAAGCGCAAGCCAAGCTCCACTTCTATCTTCTTGTTTTCGTAAATATAGTTGCTGTATATGGCAGGTATGTTCTCGGTGTATATAGCCCAGCCGCGGCGTTGGTATCAAGCGGAGAATTAAGCCCCGGATAAATTGCATATCGACGGTGTGCGCGCCACCTGTATTTTAAGCCCGCTCTATGCGGCCATACTTCGAAGGCGGCCATAGTCCAAGCTAACATCTATTACGTTATATTAATAAACAGTTTAAGAGCATCTCTGCCAGTGTATAGCGGCATTATGTTGTCCAGTAATACTTCTCATCTTCTCTATGGAGAGAATTAGTTGATACCAGCGCCAATGGTATGCCCCGGCTGCTTAAGCTTGTGCAAATACGTAACCGATGTCGTAGTAATTTATCTTCAACTCATCTTCCAGAAACTGCCATAGCCTGCGGCGCTCGGTAAACGTAGAATCAAAGAAAGGTTGGTCGCCGTGGTCAGTATCTTTTCTGCTAAACAAGGCTTGAAGTTGAACACCATCATTCTCGGTTATGTTCCAATCAAAGCCTACTTTACCTGTGCCCACATAGGTATCGCGATTACGCTTCATCTGTTGTTTATCATCGCCATTATCATAAGTACGCGTTACGAATTCATTCTTGAACAAAGCCTGCCTGTATATAAAGTCGCCTTGAAGAAGGCATTGAAATTATTCTTTCTGTAGTTCAGCGCCAACGATGGATTCACCTTAGGCGTAAAGCGATGCTGCGGACGTATATCGGGAAGGTTCGCCTTCTTTTGCCGCGGGCTACCCTCCCACGGCCATGCCCACCTTACCGCTAAGGCCTTCTTGCTTATTCTTCTTCATTATTATGTTTATGATGCCTGCATTGCCATTGGCATCATACTTCGCCGAAGGGTTATTGATTACCTCTATGCGTTCTATTGCCGATGCAGGTATGTTGTCGAGACTAGCTTGGTTGCCGAAGCCCGTTAAAGCAGTTTGCAGCGCGTCAATCAGCACCACTACTTTATCGTTGCCGCGCAACTGCGCGCGCTATCTCTTTGCGGTACTCAGGCGAGGTTTGCTGGCGCCTGCAATATAGAGCCGCTTTGCGCTATGTTATTGTCCACGGCAAGCTGTTTCTTTCCATACCACACCCTTTACATCATCTTGTCGCGCGGTTATTTCTACCTCACCTAGCTGTTCTGAATTCGCAGCCATCTCTATACTGCCCAATTCTATAACATCAGTCAAGCTACCTACAAACACGCTTAGCTGCTGGCTTTGGTAACCCATATACGATAGCTGCACCAAATATCTGTTCGGCGCAACACCTGTTATGGTAAACCTGCCATCCTCTTCGCTTATGGCACCTGCTACAAACGCGCTGTCTGCCTCGTTCTTCAGCACTACATTTACGTACGCCAATGGCGATTTATCCTGTTTATCTTTTACAGAGCCTATTAAGGTTATAGAAGTATATTGCGCCTGCGCTGCACTCACAGCAAGCACCAAGCATAGCCCGACAACAATCCTTTGCATCATAAATTATACTTTAACTATTTCACGAAATTGCCCTTGGCATCGAAGATTAAATCCTTGCCTTTTATTTCTGCCTCGTAGCTTACTACGCCTGCTGCATCGGTTATCTTCGCAGCTTCTTTTACAGTAGCGCCGGCGTGGTTCTTTTTAATGTATTCCATAGCTGCGGCTGGCAACTCTGCTACAGGTATTTCTACCTCTGTTTCCAGCAGTTTACCATCGGCGCTAAACACAGCGCTCGTTTCCTTTTTGTTGCGTTCAAACTCAGCCTCGTAGTTAGCGCCTTCTTTCTCCCAGTCAGCATCAGTAGGGCCAAACTGCTTGGCAAAGGCGGCGGTAACAGCAGTAGGTACATTTACTGCTTTCTCTTTCTTCTCGCCATGCTCCTGCGCTAGCGATACGGTGCACATAGCTACAATAGCTACGGCTGATAACATTAACTTTTTCATGTCTTTTACTTTTGGTTATTAAAATTTAAAAAAGCAAAGTTGAGGAGCGATTTTGTAGAAACTTTGAAGGACTAATACTGCCACTGAAAAACGTGCATATTATTTTGATAGGTGTAAGATATGTTCCAGCCATATCGCTTAGCTACTTCATGCACTATAGCTAAGCCTAAACCTGTGTTAGGTGTATTATTAGAAGATGTTTTGAAGCGCTTGAAAAGCATATCGCTGTTAAGCGCAGCATTACCAGTATTAGATATGGTAAATGCTTTCGCCGTTAACTGCACAGTAACCTGACCCCCACTGCCCGTGTAACGTATAGCATTTACCAATACGTTTGTAATCAATATCTCTATCAAGTGTTTGTTACTTTTTATAGAAATACCATTTGCTACATCTATGTTCAACTTCAAATCTTTCTCGGCAAAGTAGTCGGCAAACAAGTCTATGTTTTCATTCACTAATGCCGATAAATCTACCTGCTCCACATCGGCGTATTGATTGTTCTCAATCTTAGCTAACAACAATAAGTTTTTATTGATTCGCGATACCCGCGATAGCGGAACATTCAAGGCGCTTATCTGCTCGCTTTGTTCCTGTGTCAAGGTTTTATCTTGCAGTAGCATATCCACTTTCGTCTTTATCAATGCCAATGGCGTTTGCAATTCATGCGAGGCATTCTCTGTAAATTCTTTCTGCTGCCTATAAGCAGCTATGTTGCCTGTTATCAGTTTGTTTAAGGTAGTATTCAACTCATAAAACTCCTCAATATCTGTAGCGTCAAACTTAATGGCTTCGCCTTTGTTCAGGTCGAAGGCCTTTATCTTATCTAATGTATTATTGAAAGGCTTCCATATACTTCTACCTATTATAGTATTGAGCACTATTAAGCCGATAACTAATAGCAACACAAACACCGCCGTAACTATACCCAGTGCCATTATGGTTTCGTTGCTTTCTTCAATATTGGTACGTACTACCAAGCGGTATGGCTTGCCTTTAATAATTATATAGGCAGATAGCGCCCTGTACCTATTCACCTCTTGCGTAGGCGAGTATGGGTTTACGGCTTCCGCATCGTAAACACTATCAGGCTCTATAGCATCTGTTGCAGTAATAATTACGCCTGGCTGTATCTTGCTCCAGGCATCCAGCAAATTGGCAAGCGATGAATCGCTTAATTCCGTATGCTGCAAGCCGTGTTCAATGCGTTGGCGTACTACTTGGTTATTCTCATCCAGTTCATCTTGCCATATGTAATCTACCACGGCAAAGTAGGCAGGTATACTAAACAGCAACACCACAAAGGCATAAGCCACAAAAAGCTTTAAGGGTTTATGTAGTAGCTTGCTCATGCCTCCCATTTATAGCCTGTGCCATATACAGTTTTTAAATAATTGCCACACCCCGCATCGCTCAACTTTTTCTTCAGGTTCTTGATATGTGCGTATACTTTCAAAGTCATGACTATCTAGCATGTCGGCTATCGCGCTTTGAGTGTTCCGCCAATGCACTCTTCGATATTACACGGCCACTTATTTCTAAACAACAGCAGCAGATCAAACTCCTTCTTGGTTAGGTTCGTCTATACCCTTCACTCTTGCTTTCTTCATAAAGTATCTATGCACGCAACTCATGCTGCTCTATAATATTGGTATTGCCAAATTGCTTGCAGCGCTTACCACCGAGTGTATACGCGCTGCAGTTCAAACGAATTGGCGCTGGCAAAGCAATGTCAACGCTATCTGCAAGCCCGCGCACCTTCTGTCGAGTTTTTGGCAAAGATGATGATAACACCCTCTTGCCTGCCTATATCCTTCAAATGGTTCAACACCTGCAAGCCATTACCGCCGGGCAGCATCAGGTCAAGCAATATACAGTCGTAGTTATAGCTATCTATCTTTACTATAGCCTGGGCATAGGTAGTAGCAAACTCACAGCGATAATTCTCGCTGTTCATATGGTCTGGCTATATTCTGCGCCAAGTCGGGCTCGTCTTCTATTATTAGTATTTTCACAGCACCAATTTACGCTTTCAATTCTGAATAAATTCTGAACTTTGCATAGGCAATTCACCAAGTTAAAAGCAAGTCTGCCTCTTCTTCAATAAGGTTGGAGAAGATAACTTGAACTCATCTTTATTTTCCGTTTAATATCCATCTTATGCTTTATTCTATAATTAGCAATTATGTTAACGAAAAACTTCGCTTCTAAAGTTCTTATGAATTAGTTATGTATGAGTAGGTTTAATTTGCAAAACTCCCTCTTGAGGGCATGCTCGTTCACTTTCCATGAACCTACGGTGCACTAGTCTACTCCAATTAGCACTTGTGGATGCTTAATTCGTTGTGGTCGAACGTAATAGTCACCATGTTTGCCACGAGTAGTTAAGTCAATAAGTGAGATTATAGCCCAGAAACGCAATAATCGCTGGGGCAAACAGGAAGCTTGGCAATTGCCCCGTTCCGGACTTCCTGCAATTGAACTGCTGTGCTGCTCGTGCCGAACTATTCTGCCAAGTCTTTTTTGAAGAATGAAACTCTAGCGTATTTTCTTTGTATGGTCGCCGATTGTAGCAAGATCTGTTGAAATTTGCTTGCTTTTCAGCCTTTTCGCAGACCTTTCCGATTGTGGAATAAGCAACGCAACAACAGGAATTCTATCTTAAATTGATATAATAAACGCTGCTTGTGTTATTTCTTAAGTCTAATGGAATTAATCAATTGAATATCAATCCATAAGTTCGACTCAAAATCGTGTGCCTTCGGGCGTGGGGGTTCGATTCCCTCCTGGGGTACAAAGAAAAGCACAGCATATGCTGTGCTTTTTGCTTTATATGTTCTTGAGTTAAGCAAACGTAAACACCAGTAACAGTATATACCCAATAAGCGCTAAAGCGCCATGCATAAGCGGCAATGGCCTCGGTATTTGCTTCTTGTTTAAATCAAGATATAGCGTGAAAAAGCCACCCAAAGCAGCTAGTGAGAAAAAGGTAATAGCAGCAATAGGCCCCGGAGAATATTTACAGGCATAGGCAATTAAAAGGCCTAAACCCGTAACAGCCAGCGCACCATGTAAGCCTGTTGCAACTCTGTTTGGTTTCTCATTTTTAAACAAGGTAGAAAGAATATATAATCCTATTAAGGCGCCTAAGCCAAAAACACCAATGGCCGCATACAACAAAGTGCGGGTATTAGTACCCTTGCCATCATTTTCCCCTTCACCGGTATCGCTCATACCTGCGCTGCTGGAATCTGCGCTTTGCTGCACGCTCGTATTATCTGTCTGTTGATCGTTACCACTACCATTGCCTATGGGTGTGGTTTGTTGATGAAGATGGTCCTGTGGGTCATCCGTATAATGACTGGCGGAACCACTGTCAGTAGATTTGTCGCTACTTATATATTGACCCTGGCCCGAAACCTGTCCTGAAGCCGGCGCAGCCGCGGCGCCCAGCATTAAACTTAAAATCAGCATTCTATAGTACATAGTTCTGGTTTTAAGAAAATAAGGCCATAAATGTACCATTGCGGGATTTCCCCAAAGCGCCACAACTACCGCTTTAAACCGCACATTTTCTTCAAAGTATCAGCATTTTGTATGGCATAGGTAAACCAATCATTATTAAAATATACCCATATATCATGCCCTTCCTTTTGCCATTCCAAAAACTTATGCGCATATTCCTGCATGTGTTCATCAAGGTAGGATGATGCATAAAGCTTTTCAGGACCGTGAAAGCGGAAATAAATAGTTTTTGCGGTCACCATTTCAGCATAAGGGAATCCAACCCCGGATTGCGATATAACAAAGGCTATATTATTCTTCGCCATTAAGTTGAAGCTGTCCTCCGTCATCCAGCTATTATGCCGCACTTCCATGGCAAAAACATGGGGCTTGTATTTGCGGCATTCCTTATAAAAGGTTTCCGCTACATCATAATCAAACTTTAGTGTGGGCGGTAATTGCACAAGTATAGGGCCCATAACCTTGCGCATAGAATCAAATACTGTAAAGAAACGCTCAAGCGGTTCTTCAGGTTCCTTCAGGCGTTTTATGTGCGTTAAAAACTTGCTCATTTTTGGGGAGAAACGAAAATCAGCAGGAACTTTCTTCACCCAATTCCCTACGGTAGTGGTAAGTGGCATGCGGTAAAAGCTACTGTTTATTTCAACACAGTTAAACCGCTCAGCAAAAAACGGTAAGTAGTCTGTTGCCTTCATCTTCTCGGGGTAAAACTTAACGCGCCAGTCTCTGTAACTCCAACCACTTGTGCCTATATGTATACTTCCCTTTGCCATAAAAACTGTGTATCGAAATTCACGCCACAAGGCTTTCCACAAAGGCGCACTTTTTGCAACAGCAAATTGCAATTCAGCAGTGAAAGCTGCTACATGCAGGGCAGTTCATCGTAGCTGCCCTTATTATTTTATGCAGTTAGTAAGAATTCGGCTTTTTTGGGAACGCTAAAATTTGCCCTCCTGCCGCTCATTGGCGAGCATTGCATTGCAATTATTTATTACGGGGTATGGAAAAAATATACCTGCGCATCTTACAGTAGATTTTTGCAAAAACAAATTTGCTAACCAAAACAGTAGTATAAAAATGAAAAACAATCTTCTTCAGTTTCTCGCTTTCGCACTGATTATTTTCTCTGTTTCATCCTGCAAAAAGGATAACAACACCAATCCTACGCAAACGCAAAACGTAAGCACTACGCAGTTGTTCAACTATTCCGATGCATGGGGCTTATTAGCAGGGGTTAAAACCGTTACCACCCAAAACGTGCCTATCGTAGGCCCTATGGAAGTAGTAATAGGAACCGCCGTTACCGCTTTCCCAACAACTGCAGGCGGCACTACCTACCAGGATGCCGGCACTGTTCAGTGCAATACCAAGGCGTTAACCAAGCAAAGCAATAACTCTTATGTATTTCAACCAAGCCAAAGCGACGCTACAGGCATTGACTTTAGCTCAGGTTCTGATTGGGATGTAAGCGGTGCAGGAAGTATTCCGGCCTTTACACATTCGTTCAGTAGCTTTCCAAGTACACCTTCTATAACCAGTAATACCGATGAGGTAACACTTGCAAACGGTTACACCTTCTCAATAACAGGCGTAAGCAGTGCCGATTCTATTTTATTCATCCTTGCTTCAGGCAGCGGTTATGTTCAAAAACGCGTTGGCGGTTGGGAAACCTCAGTAACCTTCAGCGCCTCTGAGCTTTCATCGCTACAAGCATCTGATTACGGTTTAATACAGGTTACACCATATCGTTACCAGGAGAACACTACAGTAGTGCCAGGCAAAAAAGTATACTTCATTAACCAGGTTACTGTATCTGACTTCGCCAAATTCAAATAGGCTTTGCTACCAAATCCCAATAAAGAAGGCCCGGCTTAAGCAACCGGGCCAATTTTTTGTACGGTAGTTAACCGTTTGCTGTAGCAATTCTTTATTTACTTTTCTTATGCGATGCGCTGCCGCCCTTCTTCTTCGGAACCTTAGCCCCTTCTTTTCGGGCCTCTGACAAGCCAATGGCAATTGCCTGTTTTTTACTGGTTACTTTTTTACCTGAGCCTGAACGCAAGGTGCCATGTTTTCTTTCATGCATCGCCTTCTCCACTTTGTCCTGCGATTTTTTACTGTAAGCCATAGTTTTTGGTTTTACAGTAAAATGAAAAAAGTGTGCCTCTTGTAAATAAAAAAACCCGGAGCACTACCCCGGGCTTTTCAAACACCGTATATGTGTTACTACCAGTTGTCGTTAGTACGGTTGCGGTTACGGCTGCTGCCACCACCACCATAATTGCCATTGCCCATACTGCCGCCGTAATTGCCGTTGTTATTGTTATTGCGCGATGAGCTTGAGCCGGATTTATTACCATTACCGCGCCCACGGCCGTTGCTCATTCCACCACGGCCACGGCTGCTGTTACTGTTATTGCCGCTTCCGTAATCATCGTTTTCTTCGCGGTCATAATCATCCTCTTCATATTCCTCGCGCTCGTCGTAATCACCACCTTCATCTTCGTCCTCATCATATTCTTCCATTCTGCCACGGCCGCTTAGCTTCGAACCCTGGTTACGGCTGCCCTTATTGTGGCCGCTTTCGTAACGGTCGTCATCAGAATCGCTGTCATCCATACCTTCTTCATCATACTCATCATATTCCTCCTCCTGGCGAGAAGATGACCTTCTTGATTGCGGACGATTATAATCATCATCCTCATCGCTTTCATCCTGTTGGCTATAATTTGAGCTGCTGCCACGCTTACGGCTATTACCACCCTCATTATAATCTTCGTCATAATCATTTTGTTGACGGCCACGGTTGCTGCTGTAGTCGTCCTGGTAATTGCCTTCATCACTCATACGGCTGCGGCTTCCACGGCTGCGGTTGTTGCTGTTCTGGCCGCTGTTATTTTGTCCGCTGTTACGTTGAGAGCTGCTGCCATAATCGTCCTCATCCTGGTCGTTCCAGTTACCACCACCATTGTTAGAACCTGAACCGCGCTTGTTGCTGCTGTACTGGTTGTTACCTTGCCAGTTGTTTGACTGTGAACCAGAACGTGAAGATTTGTTTTGGTTTGAACCATAATCCTCATCGCTGTAGCGCCCGCGGCTGCTATTGCTATTGCTGCTGCCTCTTTTATTGCTACCGCTGCCACTACCGTTGCCTGATGAGCCCTTATAAGAAGAAGAATTGCCGCCTCTACTTCCTTTTGAACCTGAAGAAGAATTGCGGCTATTAGATGATGATGAACTGCGATTACTTGATGAACCGCTACGGCTTGATTTGCCGTTGTTGCTGCTTTTAGAGCCAGACTTCGAAGACCTGCTCTTGCTTGTCCTTTCCATAATATTTGATTTTAATAGTTACAAAATGCTATACCAATTTGGTTTTAAAATGTGGGTAGGATTCGGTGACCTATAGTTCAAAAAAGGGAGAGGGTAAAACATTTTCATGAGGCTTTAACCGTGCTAAAAATGTACCAGCTATAAAGTAGAAAAGGAGAATTGTTCTAATCCCTATATGAGTAAGGCTTTACCGTGTTGGGGTATAATTTGCATTGCAAAATTGTTTGTCAAATATTTTCCTCAGTAAGGTATTCAAGCAAAAAATGGATAGCCGAAATAGCAAACAACTGAATATTTTTATCCCTGTTTTTACCAAACACAAGCTTTTTGCTAAAGTGCTTTTTGTTGTTACCTACTGCTAACCATACGGTTCCCACTTCAGTTTCAGTTGTTCCGCCATTAGGCCCGGCAAAACCGGTTATAGCAATACCATAGCTGGCTTTAATTGATTTTAGTAATCCGCTTAACATTTGGGCAGCACATTGCTCATTTACTGCTTCTTCATATTGTACAACTTGCTTATCTACCTTCAGCACCTGTTGCTTTACCAGTGGTGAATAAGAAATAACACTGCCCAAAAAATAAGAAGACAATTTAGTAGACGAGGTGAACAGGTAAGACAAATAACCACCTGTGCAGCTTTCAGCAAAAGCAACTGTGGCTTTTTGCTTTTTTAATATGGCTTCAAGCTTCGCTTCGGTAACCCCATCCAAAACGTGTTTGTTTCCTTTGGGCATAAGCATTAACTTTTACCCTTCTTTAAAATGCTTATTTCGCCTGAGCGCTCAAGGTAAGCGGCTTTAGCATCGTCAATGGAGTTGCTGTTAACGGAAAGGCGTAATGATTCTTCAACATCTTCTTTGGTAATAAGCGTCTTTCTTAAAGCGTCTTCATTTACCGCCCCATCTTTAACCAATTGCACAGGGTCGCTCTTAAACAACTTGCCCATAAAGCGGCTTTTAAATGTCAACCACGCCAATAAGCGGTTAAACCCCAGTATTACAAACACAATTAGCAGCGATTGAAAAAAAGGTTGTTTGGCTTCAATTATAGCGCGGCCTAAAATTGCGCCTAATATTAAAGTAGTTAAGGAGTCGAAGGTATTTTGGCGGCCAAGGGTACGTAACCCAAAAAAACGAAGAGCAAATAATGAAACAAAAAACACCGTTATAGCGCGGGCCAACATTTGGTAAAAAGTCAGGCGCTCAGTATGTAAGCCGAATACGTCAATTAGTACGTCCATAACTCAACCCTGTTATTTAACCATATTCTTCTTAATCGTTTTAATTGCGCCCTCAGCTCCACGTGTACGCAATAGTTTGAATTTTTTGCCGCGCATTTGATTATAGTATTCGAAAAACTGAATGACCTCATTCAAAAGATTTTGGTTCATATCCTCAATATCCTTTATCTCAGAATGGTCTATTGATTCCAGTGGCACTACAATTACTCTATCGTTTCTCAGTTTTTTCTCTCCTTTTTCTTTTTGTTCAGCCTCCAGTATGCCAATAGGCCGGCACTCCATATAGCATCCGGGGAAACACTCCGTTTCCACAATCACAATGGCATCAAGCGGGTCACCATCCTCGGCTTTCGTTCCCGGTATAAAGCCAAAATCAAAAGGGAAGGCTGTTCCCGCAGGAACAACCTTCGTTAATTTGTAAAAGCCGTTTTCAGGCTCATAGGTATATTTATTGCGACTGCCTTTAGGCGTTTCAATAACCACATTTACTATACCCTTACCGGCAAAAGTTTTAAGCTGCTCCATAACACCTCCTTACTAAAAAATGCAGCATTTAATAAGTTCTTACTTTACATTGTTTTTGCCAAGGTCATCAAGCGATTTACCAAGTTCATCCATATCGTGGTTAAACTCGCGCTTAAACGATTCCCAATCGCCTCTTTCCTTTTCATAGCCATACAAACGGCTTCTTAACTGGGCGTTTTTATCTTCTAATTCCTTAATTCTTTCCTCGCGCATTTTATCAAGCGGTTTGCCACCGGTATTAACTTTTTGGCGCAACTCAGCTATGCGCTGTTCGTTGGCGCTAATGCGTTGTTCCATATCCGTACGGTAACCGGGGTATTCGTTGTTCAATTCCTGCTTGGCCTCTTTTAATTCCTGGTTAGCATCCTGAACATCTTTTTGTGCTTCTTCAACCTTGTCCTGCTTGGTTTGGCAAGAGGTAGTTACGGCTACTGCGCTTAATACGCAAAAGCCAAGGAGTAATAGTTGTTTTTTCATAATTGTAGATTTTTACCCCCTTGTTAAAAAAATTGTGCCTCGCTGCCTTATCTCATTTAATGGTAATTGAGCAGTATTTTTATTTTTAACCGATAAGCCGCAAAAAATGTCAGTTTTTAAAAGCAAAATCAATAAGCAAAGCGAGAGTTACCGCAGTAACTACGCCATAATGCAGGAAAAAATAAAGGAACTGGAGGGCAAGGTTACAGAGGCCTTATTTCAGGGCGAACCTAAATACCTGGAGCGCACGAAGAAAGCCGGTAAAATGCTGGCGCGCGAGCGTATAGAAATGTTATTGGACCAGGATTCCCCATTTATGGAACTGCTGCCCTTTGCCGGTTGGGGAATGGATGGATTTGGTACAGGCGGCACCTTAGTAGCCGGAATTGGCTTTGTTAGCGGCAGGCTTTGTATGCTTAACAGCAACGTTGGCACCATAAAAGGCGGCGCGGTGGACTATGCCACCTTGCAGAAAGGCTTGCGCGTAGGTGAAATTGCTTTGGAAAACGGCTTACCGGTAATAAATATGGTGGAAAGCGCAGGCGCTAACCTGCCCGACCAGGCTAAGATTTTTAACTATGGAGGCGCTAACTTCCGCGAAATTACACGGCGCAGTAAGGCGGGTCTTCCAACGGTTTCAATAGTGTTTGGCAGTAGTACGGCCGGTGGTGCTTATGTGCCGGGCATGAGCGATTATGTGGTAATGATTAAAGACGAAGCCAAGGTTTTTCTGGCCGGCCCGCCGCTGGTTAAAATGGCTACGAATGAAGTAACAGATGAAGAATCCCTCGGTGGAGCAAAAATGCACAGCACTATCTCAGGCGTTTCTGATTATATGGCCGAAGATGAAATGGACGGCATACGCATAGCGCGCGAAATAATTGCCAATCTTAATATACCGCACGCTTCCGCAAAACAAACTGTGGCAGAACCGCTATACGATAAAGAGGAGATATTAGGCGTAGTATCAGCTGATGTACGCATACCGTTTGACCAGCGCGAATTAATTACGCGCATAGTGGACAATTCTGAATTTTCAGAATTTAAACCGCTGTACGGCAGCACCCTTGTAACGGGCTACGCCAGTATTAATGGTTACAGGATAGGCATACTTGCCAACAACGGGGTACTGTTCTCTGAGGCAGCTAATAAAGGCGCACAGTTCATTCAGCTTTGTAATCAAAACAATACTCCTCTCCTTTTCCTGCAAAACATTACCGGCTTTATGGTTGGCAGAAAATACGAGGAAGAAGGCATTATTAAAAACGGCGCTAAGTTGATTAATGCCGTTAGTAACAGCACTGTTCCCGCTATTACAATTATAACGGGTGCCAGCTATGGCGCAGGTAATTATGCTATGTGTGGCCGCGCTTATAAGCCACGTTTTCTGTTTAGTTATCCAAACTCGCGCATAGCGGTAATGGGCCCTGAGCAATTAGCCGGTGTTATGCAGATTATAGGTAGACAGGCTGCGGAGAAAGCAGGTATTACTTATGATGAAGAGCAGGGCAAAAACGTAGCTGCTTACATGGTTAAAGAAGCCGAAAAGCAAAGCAATGCCTGGTATGCCAGCGGCCAGCTTTGGGATGATGGCGTAATTGACCCCCGTGAAACACGCAACTACCTTAAGTTATGTATGGAAGTGATACATAACACCGAATTTAAAGGGGCTGAAGGTTTCGGCGTGTTTAGAATGTAAGGCATTGAATTCCTGCATGTAATTTTCCAACAGCTTATATTTTAAGTAAGCCATTATCGTTAATAGTTTATGAAGGATACCAAAAAAGTTCAGTTGGTTTTGGGCTGCGGCGGTGCACGTGGTATAGCGCACATTGGTGTAATAGATAAGCTATTGGCCGATGGCTACGAAATAGTTGAAGTAGTGGGCTGTTCAATGGGTGCTGTGGTAGGCGGTTTATATTGTTCAGGCCATTTACCTGCTTATAAAGAATGGTTACTTAAGCTGGTTAAATCCGATTTGTACCGGCTTTTTGATTTCACGCTATCGCGCCAGGGATGGGTTAAGGGCGAGAAGATATTTTCTGTATTGCAGGATATGACAGGTGATGTAGAAATTGAAAAACTACCTATCCCTTTTACTGCTGTAGCTACCGATATGGCCACCCGTACTGAAATTCATTTTAAAACCGGCAACTTGCATAAAGCCCTTCGCGCTTCTACCGGCATACCCGGCATTTTTACGCCCATAGTGGACGATAAGAAGTTGTACGTGGATGGTGGCGTTTTAAACCCCTTGCCGCTTAACTTAGTAGAAAAGCGAAAGGATACCATTGTAGTAGCGGTGAACCTGAATGGCGCCTCGCCCGAACCACCGGCAGTAGAAATAGCGGAGAAGGCAGCAGAAAAACAACCAACACCCGAGGAAAGTCCTGATATGATTTCCCGTTTCAAAAAATACTTTTCCTCCGTAGCAAAGGAAGATAGCGCCGATAAGGTAGAAGAACTGCCCAACCTTAGCTGGTACGATATACTCAGCGCTTCTTACGATGCCTCATTAGATAGGCTTGCTGAAATGATGATAATGGTCCACCCGCCTGATGTGCTTATTGAAATACCGCGCAACACCTGCACTGTATTTGAATTTTACCGAGCGCAGGAACTAATTAAAGTGGGGCAAAGCGCTTATGATTTAGCCATGGCCCGCCGCGATGAACCGCGCAGGAATAATTTTTGGGATACCCTGCTAAACGCATTCAATGATTCGGAAATTAAAATCGGGGGGCTATCGGATTTATTCTCGCAGGAAAAACCCGAAAACGGGAAAGAGGCGTAACCTGGGGACGTTTGCTACACTTGCTGCCGCACGCAAGCACGAAAAGGAAATTCAATACTTTAAACATCATTAAATAAAAAACCGGCGGGATAATATTGGTCCGCGCCGGTTATCAATCACACAAACAAGAAATTTCTAATTATTTATTTGTCCCTGGTATTCGCTTTTCTTCATCGGCATTGGCTTGGCAAGTGTCTTGCCATTTTGATCTACGCAATCGCCCCGCTTTAAAGTAACCTTGGTGCCATCCTTTTTAAGCAGCACCCCGTTAGGGCTAAGTATACTGCCATCAGCCAGCGGTACGTCAATAGTTACCGGCTTATCATTTAGGGTAATTAAGCTCTGGCTGTCTTTTTCCATTACACAGTATATATCGCTATTGGTATTGCGGCCCGGTTTATTTCCCTTTTGTGCCATTAAGCCCGTTATAAGCATTAACAGCACAGCTATAATTGATGCTTTTTTCATAACCCATACTTTAGTTAGTTGGTGCAGCTCTGCCGGCTATTAAGGGCCAACAGAGCCAAACACACTTGCCGCAATGGTAAAAGCCTATGCCAAGGGCGTTTGTTCGTTAACGTCTGCCGCTGTGAAAAACATTGCTCAATCCTATATTCCAAAGCCGTTACTGAGGAAAGTAATCCGCACAGGAAACACCAACCCTTAGAATTCTCACAAATTCTATATTAGTGCGGTTAATTCACACCCCTTATGAGGACCATTCATAAAATACTGGTTGCTAACCGCGGCGAAATAGCCATACGTGTAATGCGCACAGCGCGGGCTATGGGCATACCAACGGTAGCCGTTTATTCCGATGCTGATAAAAATGCACTGTTTGTAAGCTATGCTGACGAAGCCGTTGCCCTTGGCGGTAACGCAGCTGCAGAAAGTTACCTGGTGCAGGATAAAATAATTGAAGCTGCTAAGCGAACCGGTGCAAATGCCATACATCCCGGCTACGGTTTTCTAAGTGAGAACGCTTCCTTCTCTGACCGGTGCAAAAAAGAAGGTATCATCTTTATCGGGCCTTCGGCCGAAGCCATTATTGCCATGGGTTCCAAAATAGGTGCAAAGGAACTGATGAAAAAGGCGGGTGTGCCTGTTGTGCCGGGTTACAATGAAGCTGACCAAAGCGATGAACGCCTGCAAAAAGAAGCGACAAGCATTGGCTTTCCTATTCTTATAAAAGCCTCAGCCGGCGGCGGTGGTAAAGGTATGCGCATTGTAAACAATGCTGCTGAACTTATACCTGCAGTAGATGGGGCACGCCGCGAAGCGGAAAAGAGTTTTGGTGACAGCACCTTGTTGTTGGAAAAATATTTCCCTTCTGCCAAGCATATTGAATTTCAGATTTTTGGTGATGAGCACGGCAATGCCCTGCATTTGTTTGAGCGCGAATGTTCCTTACAACGCCGTTACCAAAAAGTAATTGAAGAAAGCCCATCGCCATCCTTAACACCCGAGTTACGGGCTAAAATGGGTGAGGCCGCTGTAGCTGCCGCAAAGTCCATTGGCTATACCAATGCAGGAACAGTAGAATTTCTGCTGGATAAGTCAGGTAACTTTTATTTCCTTGAAGTAAATACACGCCTGCAGGTGGAACATCCGGTAACGGAGTTAACTACAGGCCTTGATTTAGTTCAACTGCAAATTGAGGTGGCACAAGGCTTACCATTAAAAATACAAGCCGCTAACCTTGTTCAACGCGGCCATGCCATTGAATGCCGTTTATGTGCTGAAGACCCCGAGAATAACTTCTTCCCTTCCACCGGTGAAATACTTTATTACAATGAACCGGCCTTAGAAGGCTTACGGTACGACAGCGGTGTAAAAACAGGTTCCGTAGTTGACATTCACTACGACTCCATGATAGCGAAGGTTATTTCTTACGCCGATAATCGTGAAGGGGCCATACGCCGTATGTTATACGCGCTTGATAGAATGAGCGTATTGGGCGTTACAAACAACAAAGACTTTTTAAAGGAGTTATTACTGCATAAAGAGTTTGTTGACGGCAGCTTTGATACCAAGCTTATTGAACGCGATTATTTTAACTGGCAAAAGAATGCCACAGCGGAACAACTTGCCGCCATGGCTATAGCAATTACCCTGTTTAATTGGAATAAACGGAAGGCCTCAGAAGTTTATTCGCATTCACTAAACGGCTGGCGTAACATACATAATCAAAACCAGCAGGAATCAATAAGTATTAACGGAATAAACCTTGCCTCCTCTTATGTATATAAAGGCAATAATGCCTTCCTGTTTACAGTAACTGCTGAAGGTGCTGAGCCGGTTCATTATGAAGTAACTTTAAATACGGCCTGTGCTGCTGAATTAACTGTTACCATTAATAGCCATCGTCAAACTTTTGTAGCTGCTGCTAACGCCAACGAATGTTTTATACAACATCCAACGGCTGGTAGCTATAAAGCTGTTGTTGCACCACGCTTCGCTGAACCCGGTTCCGTAATTACCAAGGGCTCATACATTGCCCCAATGCCGGGCGAAGTAGTTAAAGTATTGATTAAGCCCGGTGATGCAGTTAAGAGCGGACAAGGCCTTTTGGTAATGAGTTCCATGAAAATGGAAAGCACTATTGAAGCCTATGAGGATGGAGAAGTGGAAGAAGTATTTGTTGGCGAAAAATCTTTCGTAGAAGCCAATTCCTTACTCCTTAAAATGAAAAACTAAAGGCAACTATGGAAACACTGGATAACGAGCTGGTTGAACAAAGCTACGAACCAAATGCGGTAGTAATTAAGCCCGTTTACTTTGCCTTGCTAAGCATTGCAACACTGGGTGTTTACCACATTTGGTGGGATTATAAAGTATGGCGCTACATAAAAGAGAAGGATAACAGTGATATTATGCCTGCTGCCCGCGCCATTTTTGTAATCATTTTTGGTTACTACCTTTTTGAACGCATAGCCGAACTGGTTGGCGAAAAGGGAAGGGCAGTTAATTATAGCCCGGGTGCCGTGTTCGCAGCCATTTTCATCCTAAACATTTGCAGCCGCCTACCGGAACCCTTTTACCTTTTAGCCATTTTAAGTGTTATACCACGCTTGTTTGTAGTTCGCGAATTGAACTTCTATTTTACCGGCGACTTAAATGGCAATGCCGATCAAAGCCTAAGCCTTCGCCAGGTTATTCTGCTTGTTGTTGGCCTCATTTTCTGGGGACTTATAATTGTAGGCTTAACCGCAAAATAACTTAACCGTAAACCTTATCTAAAACTATGCTTTATACAATTGACCAGATAAAAACCTTAAAAGAACAAACCTTCGCCCACCTGCTGGTGGAAGAGAAGGACCATGTTTTAACGCTTACGCTTAACAGGCCCGATAAAAAAAATGCACTTAACGAAGTGCTGTTTCGCGAAATAGCTTATGCGTTGGAATACGCGCACTATACACCTGAAGTATGGGTAGTAGTACTGCAGGCCAATGGCGATGTGTTTTGTGCCGGGGCAGACCTTAAAGCATTTGCGGGTGCTACCTCAGAAAGCATTTCAACTGTGCCTATGCCCAATGGCGAAATTGCCATAGGCAATGTATTTAATTATCTGCACAAGCCCTGTATAGCTAAGGTGCATGCGCCCGTATACGCAGGTGGCTTTTTATTAATTTGCGGATGCACACATGTGGTAGCTTCAAACACTGCCATTTTTAGTCTGCCGGAAGTTAAACGTGGTTTATGGCCATTTCAGGTAATGCAAAGCATGCTGAATATTATGCCTGCCCGTACAATTATTGACTTCTGCATGCGTGCCAAAAGCCTTAACGCCATTGAAGCTGAAAAAATAGGACTGGTAAGCAAAGCCGTTGACCCTGCTAAACTGAATGAGGAAGTTCAGGCATTGGTAGATGATATTTTGCAATATTCACCTTCTGCTATTCGTCTGGGTCTTGAGGCTTTTGAATTACTGAGAAGCACTCCACAGTCCGAAGCGCATAACCGTATGAAACAAATGTTATCCTTAACCATTCAAACCGAAGATGCTGCTGAAGGCATTGCAGCCTTTATGGAAAAACGCAAACCCGTTTGGAAAGGAAAGTAAAAGCCCCCTCTATTGAAATTAACCCTCAAATAATTGAATAACCCTAACGAATAAACAACATGGCAAAAAAAATAGTTATAACTGCCGCTTTAACCGGTGTATTAGCACGCAGAGAGCAATGTCCTTATATACCTTACACCCCAGAAGAGATTGCATTGGAAGGCAAGCGCGCTGTAGAAGCAGGCGCCAGCGTATTGCATATACATGCCCGTAAAGATGATGGCATGCCCGCTTATGACATTGAAACCTACGCCAAAATTGGCGAGGCCGTTCGTAAGCACTGCGGTAACGCAATTATCAATTACAGCACAGGTGCCGTAGGTTTAAGTAAAGAAGAACGCATACAACATATAACCGCGCTTAAGCCTGATATGGCAGCGCTTAACATGGGCAGTATGAACTACGCCATTTACAGCCCTAAAACGAAAGAGTTTTACCACGACTTTGTTTTCCAAAACCCTTTTGGCGAAATAAAGTTTTACCTGGAAAAAATGAAGGAGGTAGGTACGGTACCAGAAATGGAAGTGTTTGACAACGGCCATATAAATAATGCTATGCCGCTAATAGACATGGGCCTATTGCAAAAACCTTATGTATTCAGTTTTGTAATGGGCGTATTGGGTGGCATTCCTATCTCTACCCAAAACATTTTACACCAGGCATCAACAGTGCCTGCAGGTAGCCACTGGCAGGTTATTGGTATAGGCCGTAAGCAATGGCAGGCAATAGCGGCTGCTATAACTATTGATGGCAACATACGCGTAGGCCTTGAAGACAACTTCTACCTGCCTACCGGTGAAATGGCCAAAAGCAATGGTGAATTAGTAGGCGCTGCCGCTAACCTGGTACGCATGTTAGGCCGCGAAGTGGCAACTATTGACGAAACCCGCGCCATGCTTGGTATTTCCAAAACACAACAACCGGCTTAATGTTTCAAAAGGATTTGTTTAAAGATAAAGTTGCCCTGGTTACCGGCGGCGGTAGCGGTATTGGCTTCTCCATTGCACAACGTTTGCTTGAATTGGGAGCCACCGTTATTATAAGCAGCCGCAAGGAGGATAAACTAAAAAGCGCCATTGATAAACTGAGCGCATTTGCTAAGTGCCGCTATGTAATTTGCGATATACGTGAAATTGCCCAGGTAGAAGCCGTGGCAGACAACATTAAGCAAACGGAAGGCAGACTGGATTTACTGGTTAATAACGCAGGCGGTCAGTTTCCTTCACCTGCTGAAGATATTGCCATAAAGGGTTGGAATGCGGTTATAAATAATAACCTCAACGGCACTTGGTACGTAACGCAAACTATGGCCAAGCACTTCTTTATTTCTGCAAAGCATGGCAGTATAGTTAACATTATTGCTAATATGTTCCGCGGTTTCCCGGGTATGAGCCATACAGGGGCAGCGCGTGCAGGGGTTGATAACCTTACTAAAACGCTGGCGGTAGAATGGAGCAAGTATGGAATACAAATAAACGCCGTGGCGCCCGGTATTATTAAAAGCACCGGGTTGGACCAATACCCCCCTGATTTTTTAAAAGGAATTGAGGACAGCATACCTGCCAAACGCATGGGCAGCACGGATGAGGTTGCCTGGCTAACCCTATTCCTTCTTAGCCCAATGGCGCAATATATTACCGGCGAAACGGTGTATGTTGATGGCGGTCAACGCCTTTGGGGTGACTTGTGGAAGATGTAACCAAACCTTATAGAAACAAAAAACCTCGGCATACGATGTCGAGGTTTTTGCGTTTGGGGAAACTATCAAAAAGTTGAAAGCGGGGTAGCTTTCGCCTATGTTGCTGATAATAAGATTTAGACCAGTCTAAAAGGGTTGCACAAGGGTAATCTCTTTTCGGCAAATCCCCTCAAAATATTGATTATCAGCAACTAAAAATTCATTTAGCGCTACAACCAAACTTAATTAATGCCTTACCATCCTTTATTTATAGCTTTGTAAGGTGGCAGAAATAGTATTTACAGTGGTTAAGCAACGCGTAACCCCAATTACGCAAGGCGTGGTGGCCCTGGCAGTAGGGTTAGTGGGTATGTTAATTGTAAAAGCAGGAGGCATAAGTACAGGGTCCGAGTACTTTTCTGCCATAGTCGCTATTATACTTTTCACCATATTAAATACAGTGGTGTCGGTGGCTAACGAGAGTTATACGAAATATACGGTTCCCTCCTATGGTGTTTATCTCGTAATTGTAGCTGTTCTGTTTTTATCGGCTAAACTGTTTTCGGGTTTAAGCGTTTGGGAAACTTCTAACTGGGTTTACCGCATGATGATAACCTCTATTACATTATTCTACGTTATTATATCAGTATTAGTAAGGGCCATTCGCTTCCTTTACGATATGGCCGAAAGCGGCATGTAATTAACCAACTTTCGTCGGCTCAATCACCTCTTCTTCCTTCTTTTCAGCACGTTTAAATGGCCGTATAATTAAGCGGATATTTCTGTCGTAATTGATGTAGTTCCAAAGCCAGTTTACAAACACTACCACCTTGTTACGAAAACCAACCAGCAACATCAGATGAACAGTTAGCCATGCCAGCCAACCGAACCAACCACCAAAACGCAGTTTACCGGCTTCAACCACGGCGCGGTTGCGCCCCACTGTTGCCATAGTTCCTTTATCATGATAGCTGAAGGTATTAAGTGGCTTACTATTTTGACCACGTAAAATATTTTCAGCCAGTAAAGCCCCTTGCTGTATAGCTACAGGCGCTACCTGCGGGTGCCCATTGGGAAACTTTTCCTGTATCATGCAGGCCACGTCACCTATAGCATAAATGTTTTCGTAGCCATTCACTTTACAACGCTCATCAACCAAAATACGGTTGCGTGTATTTATAACCTCTTTACTCAGGCCGTTTACAACGGCACCTTTAATACCCGCTGTCCAAACCAGATTTTTGGTAAGTATTATTTTGCCGTTGGCCAGTTCAGCTTCCCTGCCGTTATAGGTTTTCATTCCTGTAGTCAGCCAAACTTCGCAGCCCAGTTCCTGCAAATATTTCTTAGCCCGTTCGCGGTTGGTGGTGTTCATCATTTGCAGTACATCGGGGCCATTCTCCACCAGTATAACCCTCATTTTTCTAAAATCAAGCTCCGGATAATCATTAGGCAAAACATGGCCTTTCAATTCGCAAATAGCGCCGGCTAACTCAACACCGGTTGGGCCGCCACCCACAATTACAAAAGTCATTAGCGCCTCCTGCTCTTTTAAGTCAGTTGTAAGCAAAGCCTTTTCAAAATGCTGTAAAACAAGGCTTCGAAGATCTAATGCCTCAACCACTGTTTTCATTGGCATTCCCTTTTCTTCAAAACCCTTATTGCCAAAATAGTTGGTAGTAGAACCCGTAGCAATAACCAGGTAGTTATAACTCAACTCGCCAATAGAAGTTATTATTTTATTTCCTTCTGCGTTAATCTGCAGTACCTCTCCTATTCTGAAGTGAAAATTGCTTTGGCCTTTAAATATTTTACGAATTGGATAAGCGATTGAATCAGCCTCTAAACCAGCTGTAGCTACCTGGTATAACAATGGCTGAAAAGTGTGATAGTTGTTTTTGTCCAGCATTACTATCTGCACATTGGCATTGCGCAAACGCTTTGCCACTTCAAGGCCGCCAAAACCGCAGCCTACAATAACAACGCGGGGGGCACTAACTTCAGGAACATTAATATTCATTCGGCAAAGTTTGCAAAGACTATTCCACTATTGCAAAAAAAAGATAGCGAACCGTGTAAATGCTAGGGGTGCTCCTCAAAAAAATGCTTGTCTTCCTCCGTTTTTTCCAGTTCAAACGGATGCGGAGGGGGCATATCAACCCTTCTTACAGCAAACGCAATAAATACACCGCTTAAAGCCCCAAAAAGATGCGATTGCCACGACATGCCCGGCTGAGGGACAAAGCCCGCTACCATGCCACCATAAGCCAGCGTAACCATTATAGCAATGCTCACAGAAATTCTATCGCGCCGGAAGGCACCTGAGGCAATAAGGAAAAAAGCAATACCGTATACTACACCACTGGCACCTATATGGTGGCTATAATCCGGCGCAAACAACCATACCAATCCACCACTTAGTAAATGCACAAAAATAAGTACCAGGTAAGCCACTTTAGGGTAAGCATTCAGCAATACAGTTAGCAACACCATTAACGGCAGGGTATTGGAAATTATATGCTCCAGGTTTCCGTGTATAAACGGAGAAACCAATATTCCTTTTAACCCTTCGCGATGGCGGGGCCAGTTAGTGTAGTCATCAAGGTTAATAACATTGTATTGCATTAAGATAAACACAGCCCATAGAACGGCTACTAACAATGTAACTACAACAATACTTCCCCAAAACCGGCTGTCCTTCATAATCCATTACAAATATGCTTTAAATAGCTGCAAAAAAAATCCCGCAGCGTTTACTGCGGGATTAGAATTTATTTGTGCTTGCACTTAAACATTAAAACCAGTACGATACCACTTTAGTGCGGGTAAAATTACCGCGGGTAAACGTAATTTTGAATCCGTAAGCGCAACCGCTGCTTATCTGGTCGCCGTTGTTATCTACACCAAACAATATATCAGCAGTGCGGTTAGCTACATGGTGAATAAACTCACCGCTAACAGGCTTATAAAAGCCACAGGTACTGTTTGAAACTATCGGCGAGGCAAGTGCATTTTTAAATGTATCGCCACGGCGGTTGGTGCCCCACGCTTCTACATTGGCAACGGCATCAATAGTTGTATCGCCCGATAAAGTTACTGAGCGAACGTTATTGCTGTTAGTAAAAGTCCTTGTTCTGCGAACGCTCCAGGTACGCTGGCTGCCATCAGCAAAAGTAAGGCTGAAATTATCGGCGCTATGCTTGTGGGCAACGGTTCCGGTTTCAATGCCATCCATAATTTTCCAGGCCAGTCCGCCGGTTACGTTTTTAATATAGTGCGTACCGTTAAGGGTAAAATAGGCGCCGCTTACAGTGTTGGTTAGTTTCACGCTGTTAAAATCCAGCTTAAGGGTAGCGCCGGCATCTTTCCAACGGGTGCCCGAGGTATAGTTTAACAGGGTTGCGGTAATAGAGCCCTCTTTAACCAGGCCATTGCATGAACTGCCGTCGTAGTTAATTACAATAATACCGTTTGCTTTTTGAGAAGTATCAATAGTAGCGCCGCATATAGAGGCAGTGCCATCAGTTTTGCCTGAAAGGGACTGTATATCGCCTACGGCATTGGAAGCATCATCCGTTGTAACATTAAGGCCTGTGTTAATATTGCTGTTGTCTTCAGCGCTTACGCTGTCATCAGCATCGTTGTCTTTTTTACATGCTGAAAGCATTAATACTGCTGCTGCAACCAACATGAGTGGTATTCTGAAAAAGGAGCTGTTCATATCTATAAAATGTTTGGTGATGCAAGTATGACCCGATTCACCAAAAAAGGTTTAAACGATACATAAAATTAACAAACTGCCGCTCCGGTCTGCTATGAAAACGAGGCCATAAGCCGTAATAATGATGTGTAAAAAAGCACGCAGGCGAATGCCGTTTTAAAATAAATTCGCAGGTATAAACCCAATACCTTGAAATACCTTAGGTTACTTATCCCTCTGGCTATAACGGGCCTGCTTATTACAGCTTTAAATAACAGGTTAGGCCCTGCGCCACCCTTTGCAAAATTTCTAAACCCCTTTAGCGGCTTTTGGCAAAACGCGGTGGATGAGCGCGCTTTTACCGATGAGGAACTAAAACTGCCCGGCCTTAAGGAAGAAGTAAAGGTTTACTTTGATGAGCGCCTGGTGCCGCATGTGTTTGCCAAAAACGATGAGGACCTCTATTACATGCAGGGCTACATTACCGCAAAATACCGCTTATGGCAAATGGAAATAAGCACCCATGCTGCCGGTGGCCGCCTTTGCGAAGTGGTGGGCGATAAGACTTTGGAAATAGACCGCATAATGCGCCGTATAGGCATGGGCTATGCCGCTGAAAATGCACAGGACTATATTGCTAAAGACCCCGAAAGCAAAAAACTGATTGATGCGTACTGCAACGGAGTTAATGCTTATATAAGCACACTCAACCCAAAAGATTACCCTATTGAATACAAGCTGCTTGACTACAAACCAGAAGAGTGGAAACCAATTAAAGTAGCCCTTTTACTAAAGCACATGGCTAATATGCTCTCCGTATTTGAATATGATATTGAGAACGCCAACTTCATTTCAAAATATGGCGACGAACAGTTCCGCGAACTTTATCCTGATTTTATTGCCGATGAAGACCCTATTGTGCCAATGGGAACAAAATGGGAAGCTGCCGTTAGCAACACTACCGACAGTACAGGCAAAACTAACTTCTTAGGTTACGGTAAGGTTTTAGAGAAACCCGATGAAATAACAGGAAGTAATAACTGGGCCGTTAGCGGAAGCAAAACAAAAAGCGGCAAACCCATTTTGTGTAACGACCCTCACCTTCGCCTTTCGCTGCCAAGCATTTGGTACGAAATGCAATTGGTATCGCCTAACATGAATGTGTACGGAGCTACTTTACCCGGCTCACCGGCTGTTATTATAGGCTATAATGATTCCATTGCATGGGGGGTAACCAACGGCGGTAGAGATGTGCGCGATTGGTATCGCATAAAATTCAGTGCTGATAAAAGCACTTATGAATACCAGGGCCAGCAAGTAAAAACCGATATACGCGTTGAAAAATATAATGTGCGCGGTAAAGGCGAGTTTTTAGATACCGTTTATTATACCCGCTTTGGTCCGGTAGTTTTTGATGAAAAATTTGGTGTGGCTAAGAGTAAAGAAAACCTTAGCATGCGTTGGACTGCTCACCTACCCTCTAACGAATTCAAAACCTTCTATCAATTAAATAAAGGTAAGAACTACGACGATTATTTAAGTGCCTTGAACAACTACACCTGCCCGGCGCAAAACTTTGTATTCGCTTCGCGTAGTGGCGATATTGCTATTAAAGAACAGGGCCGATTTGCTATACGAAACAAACAAAGTGAACAGGGCAAGTATGTAAGCGACGGCACAACAGACAAGGACGAATGGAAGGATTTTATTCCTACCGCTGCTAACCCCACCTGTAAAAACCCTGAGCGTGGTTTTGTTAGTTCAGCCAACCAACATCCTACAGATAGCACCTATCCTTATTACTACCCGGGTGTAGGTGTTTACGAAAACTACCGTAACCGCCGCATTAATCAATTGCTTACTGAGAACAATGGTATTGATGCCGACTTTATGAAGAAGATGCAGAATGACAATTTCAATTTGCACGCTAAAGAAGCTTTGCCGGTGCTACTGTCGTTGCTTGATAAAAATGGCTTAAGCAAAGAGGAAGCCGAATACCTTGATAGATTGCAGAAATGGGACTTTTACAATAACGCCAATGAAGTAGCGCCCGTTTACTTTGAAATATGGTGGAATGAATTGCGTAAAGACCTTTGGGAAGAAATGAGGGATAGCAGCCTGCCTATGAAGCAGCCGAATTTTTATATAACGGTTAAGTTTTTGCAGAGTGATTCTACTTCTGCCTTTTACGATAACGTAAACACCGCAGAAAAAGAAACGCGAAGCATGATTGTCAGCCAATCCTTCCATGCAATTACCCAAACCCTGCACGACAAGCATTTTACCGAGGTTTCAGAGCCTTACGGAAGTGATGAAAGTTACGAGAAATCGGATTTGAGCCCGCACGACTGGGGAACTTATAAAGGCACCAAAATTGAGTCCTTAAGCCGACAGGATGCCTTTAGTGCGCTTAATGTTTACAATGGCGGTAACCTCGGAGTAATAAACGCCACCAATACCACCAACGGACCAAGCTGGCGAATGATTGTAGACTTTGGCGAAATGAAAGCCTACGTAGTTTACCCTGGCGGCGAAAGCGGCAACCCTGCAAGTAAATATTACCAAAACATGGTAAACAGTTGGGCTAAGGGCGAATACTACACCACCAACTTTTTACATTCCGGCGAGGAACTGGGTAATAAAAAAGCATATACGGCTACTTATAAACCTTAATTAAAACACCGCAACTCAAACAATATTCTAATGAAGAATTTCATTTTAACCCTGGCCGCCATAGCAATAGCATCCCTGCTTTTACAGTTTTTTCTGCCTTGGTGGGTTATAGCCCCCATAGCCTTTATAGCCGGTTACATATTTAAACAGGGCGGCTTTAGTGCGTTTGCTGCGGGCTTTCTGGCCATATTTATACTATGGATAGCCTATGCTTACAAATTATCTTGTGCCAATGAACATATACTGGCAACGCGTATAACTGAAGTGCTAAAGCAGCTTACAGGTGGTAAAATGATAATGTTGTTTGTTTTAACCGGTTTGGTAGGTGGCTTGGTTAGCGGCTTTGCTGCCCTAAGCGGTAATATGGCGCAAAAGCTTAAAAGCAGTTAGCGCTATAAATCTTCCATAGTTAGTTCGTTACCGCACAAGAAGTGGCCGTTTTTCTTCTTCGGCACCTGTATGCCCGGCGCTTCTTTCCTTTTTCCCTTTAATTCAGGTAAAGGAACAGGAAGCTTAACTGCCGGTGCAGTTACAAGGTAAGTTACCGTATTCGCTGGGTAGTCTATAGTCTCTTTAAACATGTACGGGTATTTGATGTATCAAACATACCCAACGGACACTCCATAATACGTCTAACTTTTTTCAGAAAATCGGAATCCAGAAATTGTAAGGCATAACATTAAATGCACCAACTTCATTTAGTGCAACTTGAATTTTAGGCGAATGCCGCTTATTTTGTGCAACAACCTTATGCGCAAACAGGATTACTTGGTGCAATTGATTAAATCGCTTTCCCCCAGCGAAAAGCGCTATTTTAAATTATTCTGTCAATCGCAAACAGGAGGTAAAAAATACCTTGCCCTTTTTAATGCCCTTGAAGGAGCAGAAACCTACGATGCTGCTGCTTTAAGCAAACTGCTTAAAATAGAACCAAGCAATCTAGCCCACGAAAAGGAATATCTGCAGGATGTGCTTTTACGAAACCTGCGCATTTTTCACGAAAACAATTTTGTTGAGAGTAACCTTATGGCCCAATACCAGGAAGCGGATTTGCTTTACCGTAAGGGGCTAACTACATACAGTATAAGCAAGGCTGAAAAAGCGCTTAAAAAAGTAATGAAGTTTGAACGCTTTGGTTTAGCGCTTGGCCTGTTGCGCTTACTTTCTCATTGCTATAGCCACCTCAGCCTGTTTGCAGAAATGGAAGCAGTTAATGCACAGGAAGACAAATTGCTGGAAGTGCAGCATGAATTTATGTCGCTAATTCATTTGCGTGACCGGTTCCGTAAGCCTGTAATGAACAGAACAGGATTTGATGAATTAAAGGACGTTAAGGATAACCCCTTGTTTAATCGCAAACCCAACACTTTTAAAAGCTGGCATGCCGAACATTGCTGGAACGAAATAGGTATGTTCTACTACCAGTATATTGAACGCAACCCTCATAAAGCGCTGGAACATGCTCAAAACCAGATTAAGCAATTTCATAAACACCCGCATTTCCGTTCTATACTTCCTTCGGGTTATTACAATTCATTTGCAAGTGTTTGTATAAGGCAATACACCTTGGGGCACTATCGTGAAGCATTAAACTCAGTAAACCAGTTAATTGAAAAGTCTTCTGCTCCTATACCCGAAGTATCTGCTGTATTAACCAAACGCTTCAATAATTTTGGTAAGGTAACCAAAATGACATTGTTAAGCTTGCTACATGAATTTACTGAGGCAAAGCATTGGGGACAACAGGTAAGTAAAATAATAGATGATGTTAAGCCCGGCGAACGTTTAACCTTTTGGCTCGACTATTCCCTATCGCTATTTCATACAGGAGATTTAGACGGCTGTATGGTTACGTTGAATAAGCTGATGGACTACAAAACCAAAGAGAGGGTAGATATACAGCTTTATGCGCGCCTGCTTTTTATTATGCTGCAACTGCAACTAAAGAACTACCAGCTTATACCCTACCAGGTAAAAAGTGCCCGGGCGTGGAAGAAACGCGCAAAAACGGAGGCTGAAGGCTCCACTGAATTATTGGCCTGGTTCGATAAATTGGGCAAGGCGGGCTTACAATTGCAATGGAAGGAAACATTTGCAGAATTTAAAGAAGCCCTGCAAAATGACCCATTAAAGGAGTTAAGCCAGGAATTGGCCCTAAACAAGTGGAAAGGGCCTGAAATAGGCAGACGCGCTTAGGACTAGTTTCCTAATTGGCCGAAAAATCCTGGGTGGCTTTACAATACCATGCACCATCTTTCTCTTTCTTCTCAAATAGTACTGCACAGCCCATTTTGGTGTAAGCCTTATTCATCATGTTCTTTTTGTGCGGGGGCGATTTATAAAGATCCTTTACAATTTCTTCAGCCAGCTGTATATAGGTAATGCCCTTATTCAGCTCCAGGTAATTAAAGTCACAATTCTCAGCTCCGGCATCCGATTCAACGCCAAACAACTTCATCCGTTTGTCGGGCGAATAGTATTTCCGGTTTCTGGTGTTGTAATGGTCAAAAAAATTGCGTTCAATCATTTCATTAGTATGCAAAACTGCTGCATCACGTAGGGCCGGCAGATAGCTGAATACAGGTAACCGCTTCTCCTGCCTCAATTTATTAGTAGCATAAAAAAAAGCTGCACTCAGCAAATGCATATCGTATGTTTTGGGGTCAACTGCGGCATTGGCTTCAGGCATTTTATAGAAGGCCTTCCAGTCTTTTTCCTTATAAACCTCCTCCTTAAAATAGCTATCCTTTGTGTAAGAAGCCACCTTCTGCAGGTAGCTTTCGCCATCGTCAAAAGCCAGTAAAGGAATCAATAAAATAAGGCTCAGTATTTTTTTCATACTTCCCACTTAAACGCTAACTTTATTAAAATTGATATCCCCATGAACGAATCTCTTTACACCGACATAGAAGCCCTGCAAAAGGAAATTGATAAAAAGCGTGAACAAATACTTGCCCTGCGCGCTAAGTTAGAATTAGAGCCTGTAAACGATTATACACTAAAAGACCGGAATGGGAAAGAGGTGCTCCTATCCTCTTTATTTGATGAACGCAATGAACTGCTGGTAATTCATAACATGGGTAAAAAGTGCGCTTATTGCACTTTATGGGCCGATGGTTTTAATGGCTTTGCCTTACCCCTGGCAGACCGTATGCCTACCGTGCTTATTTCGCCCGACCCACCCGAGGTGCAAAAGGAATTTGCGGATAGCCGTGGGTGGACCTTTAAGATGCTAAGCGCTAATGGCACAAACTTTATAAAGGACTTAGGCTTTGAACCGGAGCCAAACCGCTACTGGCCGGGCGCCAGTGCCCTTATACGTAAAGAGGGTAAGATTTACCGGGCAAGCAAAGACTTTTTCGGCCCCGGCGATACCTACTGCTCCGTATGGCACCTTTACGATTTGTTTCCCCAAGGCACCAATGGTTGGCAACCTAAAATTAAATATCCACAGGCGTATACCCCCTCCAACTAAGCGCGTATATTAGTAGAGGATACACCTGTTGATGAGAAGTTTTTACAAGGCCTTATTTGCTTTCCTATTATGCTTTGTAGCCGGTGCTGCTTCAGCACAATTAGGCTATGATGATGAGGTATGCCTTGATAAAACACCGCACCAGGCACAAATGGAATACAGCAAAAAGAAGTTTATGGAGGGCATGAATAAGACCTTCATTTACTTAAGCTACTTGAATTACCGCGACCGTACAGTGGACCGCGTTATTACCGGTGTTGAGGAGTTTGAACCATACCGGGGAAAAATTATCAGAAACATTAATATTCAGATACTCGATCCCTTTGGCGTTTCTATTGAAAAGCCGGAAAATGAGCATCCCACCCGCTTTCAAAAATTTGCCAATGGCATACAGATAAATACCAAGTCGTGGGTTATTAAAAACGATTTGCTTTTTAAAAATGGTGAAAAAGTAGATCCCCAATCTTTCGCCGATACTGAGCGCAACCTTTGGCAACGTGAAACCTTTAAGGATTTGAAAATTTACATAACGGAGGTTGACGAAGACGATGATTACGTTGATGTAACTATAATGGTGCAGGACCGCTGGAGTTGGACCCTTATTAGCGGCGTTCAGTACAACAAAGCCGAAGTTGGTTTACAGTTTCAAAACTTCCTAGGCCTCCCTCATTCTGTTACTAACACGGTTAGTTTCAATTTCAGAAAAGACAATTTTTACACTGTTGGCGGCAACTACCTTTATAACAACATTAAGGCCTCTCATATTGATATAAAGGCTACCTATTATTACCAGCCGGCCAGTGTTGGTGGAGACTTAACGGTTCGCAGGCCCTTTTTCTCAGCAAACAGCCGTTGGGCCGGCCACGTAATTGCAGGCATTTATAAGGAGAACAAATGGATACCTAATGCATTTTCTGATGCCATACCCACTAACGTATTTTATAACACACAAGATGTTTGGCTGGCAACCTCCTTTAAGTTAAGCGGCCGCAATAAAGTTCAAACTGACCTTACCCGCCTTGTGCTTTCATCACGCTTTTACCGAAAGGACTATGTGAACCGCCCTTTTAAGCGCAGTGCCGATGGCGAACTGACTTTTACCAAGCAGTTATATTTTTTAACCAGTGTAGGCATTGCACAGTGGGATTATTATCTCGATCACTCCGTTTATTACCTGGGGCAGGCGGAGTATTTTACAAAGGGCTTAAACACTGCACTTATAATGGGCTTTGATAATGACGAAGACTTAAGCAAACGTTTTTACAGCGGCGTACAGTTAAGCTACGGCAAATTTGTTGAGCGCTTTGGCTATATGAATACAAGAGCCAGTTACGGGGGCTTTATGAAGCAAAGCACGTACGAACAGATTTTATTTAAGCTTAGCACCCAATTCTTTTCGGTACCAATAAAATTGGGTAAGCGTTTTATGATGCGCCAGTTTGTAAACGCTTATTTAAACATAGGCTTCAACCGCCCTGCTGGTTATGAGTTAATAGTAAACGATAAAACAGGGCTGCGCGGCATTTTTGGCGACCAGGTGCGCGGTTCGCACAGTTATGTTTTCAACTTTGAAACTGACGTTTACCCCACCTTTAAAATTGCAGGCTTTAATTCTTCGGCTTTTGCTTTTGCTGACATTGCCATCACTCAAAACAATTCTTTCAAAAGCTACAGCCTAAGCCAGGCATATGGAGCGGGCATAAGATTGCGCAATTTGGGAATGGGTATTGGATTTTTCGATATAACCGTAGCATATTACCCAAAAATGCCCGTAACGGGGCTTAAGCCTTATGGCGTATTAGCAGGCTTTGAGAACAGCAGGGCCATAGGAAAGAACAACCTCTTCGATTCAAAAGTGTTGCAACCGGACTATTAATAAATATTTAGACTAGTGTTAATATTTTAACAGCATGTTTAAACAAATGTATTATTTCAAAAAATAATAGGATTGTCCGTAAATAATGCTTACGTTTATATCTCCTAGCGACAATACACCCAAGTAGTCACCTTGTCTAACTCTCACTAATTAGATTATCTGGCCGGATGTTAATCCCATTGGAATTAAACTTATATCCATGGCCGAACGTTTTTCAATTACAATGACAGATGATGATTCTGAGGACCAATTCTTAGTTCGTACAGTATTAGACGACCTTGATTATAAAATTGACTTTAATACCCTTAATAACGGCGAAGAGTTAGTTACCCATCTTGAGCATGAGCTTACAAATGGCAAAAACTTTCCCTCACTTATTTTACTTGACATTAATATGCCCGGCAAAAACGGTAAGGATATTTTGCGGTACATTAAAAACAAGGATGTTATCCGTAACATTCCTGTTATAATGTTCTCTACCGGGCGCGATGTTAACCAAATTAAGCAGTGCTACCAGTTAGGTGCAAACAGCTACATTTCAAAGCCAAGCAGCTATAGTAAATTGGTGGAAGTAATGGGCAATATCTGTTCCTTTTGGTTTAACTACGCCAAGGTACCCGGCAGGTATATACCAATGTCAGGAACCTATTCAGGAAAGTGAACCAACCCGTATAATTTTTCAACAGAGGGCTGAAGCCGCACTTCTACCGTTTTACCCATTTTAAGGGGAACATTAATTATCGCACTTTTGCCTCCGCTTATAGCGTCAAGCAGGGCTTGTTTAACGGTATCCGGCTCTCCTGTAAGGGCAAGGCCCGCTTCAAGGTCTATGTCGCTGGGCAAGCCATAACCTTTCATCAGTTCATCCATATAAGCGCTTTTTACAAGGCGCATGGTTTTTATATCTATTTCAAAAAAGCCTAATCTGAAAACGGTTTGCAGCACTGCAATGCTTTTACTTTCTGCATCCAGTTGACTGCTTATTGATTCTATCTGCTTATTCAGGCGAAAACGTTCAAAGGCAAACATCACCGATGAGATAAGCACCTTACCATCAAACTTACCTTTCACTAAAAAATCCTGCGCGCCGTATCTTACGGTTTCAAGGCCTACTTCTTCATCAGTTAAACCGGTAAGCACAATTACAAGGTTACCGGGAAATTTGGCCAAAATGTTTTTTATGGTATCTACCCCAAAGCTATCGGGCAGGTTCATATCACTAATAATAATATCGAACTTGTTTTCGGAAAGATACTCAAGGGCACTTTTCAGGTTTTCAGCATGCGAAACCTGAAACACCGGCGAAGATGATTCGCCCAGGTAAAACTTTATAAGAAAAGCATCACCCGGATTATCTTCTAATAAAAGGACCTTCAATTCCTGTTCTGCCATTTTATTCGTGGGTTAATTGCACTGTTTTAAACCAATATATTTCTACTAGCTTAATTACCTTGGCAAAGTCGTCAAAATCTACAGGCTTAAGTATATAGCAATTGGCATGCAATGAGTATGCTTTGGTTATATCATGGTCTGCATCCGATGTGGTCAATACTATAATAGGAATCTTTTTAAGCGAGTCGTTTGCCTTTACCTCTTTAAGTACTTCAATGCCGTTCTTCTTAGGCAGGTTAAGGTCAAGCAAAATAATATGCGGGCGTATGGCCTCGGCATATTTTCCTTTACGGGTTAAAAAATCAATAGCCTGCTCGCCATCCGAAACCACATCAAGGTGTATTTCCATCTGGCTTTCTTTCAATGCTTCCTGCGTAAGTCTTATATCACCCGGATTGTCCTCTACTAAAAGTATTCTCGGCTTGTTCTTACTATTTTTTAATAAATCCATATTTATGGCCTGTTATTTCTTCAATGTAAAATAAAACGTGCTGCCTTTTCCGGCATCACTTTCCACCCAAATATCGCCACCGTGGCGCTCCACTATTTTTTTACATACAGCTAAACCAATACCGGTTCCTTCATATTCATTACGGGCGTGCAGCCTTTGAAATATAACAAATATACGATTGTAAAACTTGTTTTCTATTCCAATACCATTGTCTTTAACTGCAAAAAGCCACTCGGTTTCCTTCTCTTCTACGGAAATTTCTATTTCAGGTTTTCTTTCCGGCGCCCTGAATTTTATGGCATTATCAATCAAATTCTGAAATAAGCGCATAAGTTGGGTACTGTCCCCCATTATTACAGGCATTGCTGTAAAGGTTACGCGGGCATCATTATCCTTAATGCGTTCTTTTAAATGCGCTACTGATATGTTTAAAACTTCATTAAGGTTTACCTGTGTAAACGGATTGCCTTTTCGGTTAACCCGGCTAAACTGCAACAAATCACTAATTAACGCCTGCATGCGCGAAACACCATCAAGCACAAACTTCATAAACTCTTCCGCACCTTCAGGTTTCCCTGCTTCAATATTTTTTTGAATTAGCTGAATATAGCTGGCTATCATGCGCAGAGGTTCCTGCATATCATGCGAGGCCACGTAGGCAAACTGTTCCAGTTCCTCGTTGGAACGCTTTAACTCTGCAGCCCGGTTGCTCAACTCTTCCTGCGCAATTTTCATTTCAGAAATATCAAGGCAACTGCCCATATAGCCGGCAAAAGTGCCATCGGGTAAAAAACGCGGGGTGCCAATTTCTAAAATATGACGGTATTCGCTGTTGCGGCGTTTAAGGCGGTATTCAACTGAATAGTCCTTTTGTGCACTTAACTCAGGTGCTATATTATTAAGCAACCGCATATCATCGGGGTGCACATTGCGTAACCAGCCGGTGCCTAACTCTTCCTCAAATTTTTTGCCGGTAAAGTCTAACCATGCCTTATTAAAATAGTAGCATAAATTATCTTTATCCGTCATCCAAATCATAACCGGGCTGGCATCTGCAAGGGTAGCAAAACGGGTTTCACTTTCCTTTAAAAGGCCCTTTAACTGGTCAAGTGTAGGATTGTCTACCAAGGTATAAACTGTTCCCTTTTCGCCGTTGCCAAGCACAATAGGCGACATTGAAACCTTTAACCAAATCTGTTCGCCGTCTTTGGTATTAATTCCCGATTCCCAGTGGGTAAGCTTATTGGTTTCTACCAAATGGTAGTTAACGCGCACTTTAAACAATTCCTCCACGGTTACCTGGGCCATATCATCGGCAGTGTAACCTGTTAGGCGGGTAAACGCCTTGTTTAAATAAACGGTTTTACCGGAAGCGGAGGTAGCCATAATGGCCTCGGCATATTCATCAAAAAAAGCTGTAAAGGGCTGGGTAAAAAGCTCCAACAGAAATTTATTTAAATGGGAAAATATGAATAGTTATACGAAATAAAAACGGTTCCGGCTTTAGCCGGAACCGTATAAAAGTAACGAACAAGCTATTATAGGTTACTTTATTGGAGAAACTTTTTCGATCATGATGCCGTTAGCAGAAACTGACAGAGAAGGATTGCTTTGAGAAGGCAACTGGTTGAAGAAATCTTTGTAAGTATTGCCTACGATAGTGTAACCACCGGTGTTCAAATCGTAGAAGATGTTGTTCATCATATTGATGTTGTTGCCGGTGCCTGCGTTACGGTAGTAAGCCTGGTTTGTATTTTGCTGACCATTGATGGTTAACTTAACACGGTTGAAGTTTAAAACCTGGTTATCAGTAGAACCACTTAAGTATACACCGAAGGTTTCGCCTGTGCCGCCAACTGCAATTGAGTTGTTGTTGATTTGACCAAGGCTGGTAGCTGAAGCAGAACAGTTGTTCATAGCAAGACCGTAAGAACCGTTAGCAGCGTTTACGATGTTGTTGCTTACAACCAGGTTACCGTTGGCGTTATCAAGGCTTATTGCTTTAAAGCCGGCGTAGTTGCTTAAAGTGCTTACTACGTTATTAGTAATTACCGGTGCTTCTTCGTTTAAAAGAGCCAGGCCTGTTTCATATTGGTTAAAGAACAAAGTGCCTGTGATAGAAGTTTTGCTGTCCATACCGTCGTTACCCATACCGCTTTTGTATATACCGAAGCTGCCGTTGTTTATTTCGCAATCTTCGAAAGCGATGTCGCTTTTAGGAGCAGTTGAAGCAAAGTATACAGTTGAGCTGTTAGCACCTGTTCTTGCAGCTTCTACACCATCAAACACAACACCTTTAAAACCGATGTGGCCGGATTTGCCATCAATACGGGCACAGTTACCGTAGGTAGCTGTTTTATGGTCAATAGTAATGTTTTCAAAGTTTACATAAGAAACACCGTTCATAACCAAAGTAGCATCAGAGGTAGCATAAGAAATTACCACTTCTGTGTTGTTGCCGCTTTTTGATTCAAAGGTAACGGTATTGAATGCATCAGCGCCCTGGATAGTTGAAAGAACTACTCTTTCATTATAGTTGCCATCCTGAATAAGGAAGGTAACCGGGCCTGATACGCCACCACACTTTAATGCGTTTACTGCATCATTAATAGTAGTGAAATCAGCATCGTCTTTGCCGATAGTGAATTCTCCTGACAGAGAAGGACAATCGCCGGCGAAGGCGTTCAGAGAGATGGTCAGGAAGGCTGCTCCGAAAATTTTGCTTAGCTTGTTCATTTTTACTTTTTTTTATTTTTTCTGTAACCTTTTTCTATTCGTTTCGTATTGGTAATATACAAGGCCCTTCAGGTTTTGTCAAGAGGGCTTTTAAAAAAAGTTTCACTCCAGCCGCACTTTCTTTCTAATTCACTGATTCACAGCTTCAAATTTACACAAGTTTTCATTAAAAACCGTTTAAAAAGCCGGTTTTGCGCTTAGTTTTTTAGAGGGGATAGGGCAAATTTAACACTTAACCCTGCAGTTCCAAATAAATAGTAGATGCAAATAACAGCTTTACTTAAAAGAAAAGGCCTCCCTGGTTTCAGGGAGGCCTTTTTTATCTTTATAATAAGCCGGTACTACTTACCTTTTTTGCCGTAAGTGAAGCCCGGGCCTGTTTTAGTTTCTTTTACAGGGTCGCCGTATGGCTCAAATTCTGGAGCATCATCCGGTTTGTCAGGTATAATTTTGAATTCTACACGGCGGTTGCGTGCGCGGCCTTCCGGATCATCCTCGCCATTTGGCAATTCGTTAGGCACAGCCGGCATTTTCTCGCCAAAGGTCTTAACAGTTATGCGGTTTTCAGCAATTCCCTTCTTTTTAACCAAGAAGTTCTTAACCTCAGTTGCACGGCGCATAGATAGCTTTTCGTTATACTCATCAGTACCTTTGCTATCGGTATGACCTTGAACTTCAACAGAATAGCCTGGGTTTGCGTTTAAAACCAATACTACGCTGTCAATTTGAGTTTGGTAAAACTGTATAACGTTACTCTTATCGAAAGCAAAGTATACGTTCGGAATGCGGATTTTCTTCTTAACAATAGGGTCAAGGTAGAAGATTTGAGAGATAGTGTCACGCTCTTCGTCTTCGCTAATAGTTAGGTTGTCAATAGAAGGCCAGTAACCTTCTTTGTTACCGTTAATCTTATAAGATGTGCTGCGCTTAACCGGGAATATGAATGGTTCAGGAGTGGTAATTGTGTTCTGAACAAACTCAAAATTGTTACCGGCTACTTTATACATGCTTGCGTCAACACCTGTAATTGGGGTGTTGCTGGCATCTCCTCTTTTTACGTAAATACCTTTCAGGAATACGTCACGCTGAACAATTACAGTCCATATGTCATCGCAACAGGTAGCACCACGAGGGGATGTTGTACCAACACGGTTAGAAACCATAAAGCCTTTGGCAGCCTTGTCATCAAGAGCCAGGTAAAGGTCATCAGCACCCGAGTTAATAGGAACACCGGCGTTTACTACTGGGCCAAAGCTGCCCGGTACGCCACTTGTTTTAAATACGTCTAAACCGCCAATGGTTGGGTGGCCGTCTGAAGAGAAGTATAACACCTTGTTCTTCATATCATAGAACGGAGTCATTTCATCGCCTACAGTATTTATTTCGCTGCCAAGGCTTTGAGGAGCACCAAATGTTCCATCGTTATTTTGTTTAGCATAAAACAGGTCTAAACCATTACCGCCTTTGTCAGAAACAAAGTAAAGGATAGTGTTGCCATCAGCATCAACACCCCAAGCCGGTTCAGTTGTTGTACCGTCTTTAGCATTAATTGCAGTAATTTCCTGACCCTCAGTCCATTCAGCGCCATTCTTCTTAGAAGAATAGATGCGGCAACGGCCCAGGTTATCAATTAAAGGGTCAGTACACTTGGTATAAACTAAAGTACTACCATCAGCGCTGTAAATAGCGTTACCAACGTTCGTTTTGCTATCGTTTGGAGGGAAAGGCAACAAATTACCCGCGCCAAACGAATTGCCTGAGCGTGAAGAAACATAAATACCGGTGTAGTAGTCAGCCTTGCTGGTTGAAACGTTAACGGCAGTATCAGTTTTTTGACGTGAATACATCATATCACCATTCTTCAATGGTTTAGGAGAGAAATCCTGTAATACGGTGTTTACCGCGCCATCTGTTTTCTGCACTTTAATTTTTGTAGGGTTAGCCACAATTACTAAAGCGCTATCGCAACCGGCAATTTCATTTTTAGTTAACGACTTATAGCTCTTATCGTTCTTACCAAGGCTTTGCTTAAGGTATGATTCGAAGCTCTTCTTTGCGTCTTCGTATTTACCGTTCATTTTTTGCATTTGGCCTAAAAAGAACCAGTCATTAGGGTAAGCTTCAGCATCTAACTTTACAGCAGCGCCATAGTATTTTTCGGCTGCTTCGTAGTCGCGTAACTGACGGTTAACTTCACCTAATAAGTGAGGCACTTCTACCTTCTCAGGTTTTTCACGGTAAACGTCTTCAAGGTACACAGCTGCATTGTAATAACTGCCCTGGGTAATTTTTAAACGGGCAATTTTCAGCTTCTTCTTCCACTTATAGTTAGGATATTTCTCAATATTCTTTTTAGAACCTTGAGCATTGGCAAACATTATCAGGGGTGCCAACACTACTAACAGGAAATATTTCATGGCTTATATTTAGTTTTCTTGGGGTTAATGAATTTAACGCAACAATCTTCTAGTACCTTGGGTTAAACAGGTAGCTGTCTTCTTTAGGAACAAACAGGTTGCCTACATACGAAAGCGTAATTTCAAACGCTTGCGGGAAAGCACCGCCTATGTTCTTGTAATCTTTACGTTGTTGAGTTAAGTGAGCATCGTAAGCAAAACCGGCGCTGAAACCTTTCCATGCAAAGCCTACCTTAGGTATAATGGTGTAGTTGCCGGTATTCAGGCGGTTCCACAAACCAAGGAATAAAGTAGCGCGTTTAGCAGGGTCTCTTACCACATGTATACCACCGGTTACACCAAAGTTAACCTCAGAAGCACTTGCCATGTTTTGGTAAAGCACGCCTGGTATAATAACCGCCTTATCTTTTACGTCAAATTCAAACCCGCCGTGTACGGTATGGCGGAACGGGTGGTGGTAGCCGCCATTTGTACCCACGTAGTTTTCTTTAAAGCGGGTAATGTTATTAAGGGCATAACCAGCATAAACACGCATGCCGGTGTAAAACTCGCTCTTTAAGAAAATACCTGCATTAAAAGCACCTTTAATACCCGGACGGGCGTTAATGGCCTCCAATGAATAGCTGTTGTTATAAGTGCCATCGGGGTTGTAACCTTCAGCCCACTTCAGTTTGCTGTCGTCAATCTTGGTGGTCATTATACCGCCTTGTAAACCAACGCCTAATTGGAAACGGCCTTTAGGGTCAAAAGCCATGTTATAAGCAACCGAGGCAAGAATGTGGTTAAACATGAAAGTTTTACCGTTTTGCTGGTCGTTTACAAACACTAAACCTACACCTAGCGAACCGCGCTTAATCTTATCGCGCAGCAGGGAAAGATCAGCACTAACCGAAGGTGTTGAAAACGCCGGAGCGCTTTGGGTAAGACCAGGGTATTGGTTACGGTAAATACCGCTAATACGGTAAAAACCATTGAAGTTACCTGTCAGTGCCGGATTAAGAGTCAGGGGCGCTGCATAGAACTGTGAAAAGTGAATGTCCTGGGCATTTACAGCCATAACACTCAGAATCACAACAAGAACAGAGTATAATCGCAGTTTCATTGGCAGAAAAATTTATTAAAGTTCAAAGAAAATATTTTTTGTGAAATGTTTAGTGGAAAAGTGAGAATGAGCTATACAAATTATATTGAATGTTCACATTCGGATTGCTTTGATCAGGCCCCGTAATGGTAACATAACACAAATAGGTATCAGCAGGCTGTTGAACGCCGTTAAAGGTTCCGTCCCATGGACCGGTGCCGTTATAAACCAACTGTCCCCATCTGTTGTAAATCTTCATACTGGTTACGGTATAAACACCCTGTAATGCAGGTGAAATATATGGTCCGTAGGTATCATTCTGTCCATCGCCGTTAGGGCTAAATGCATTTGGCAGCGGTGGAATGCCCGGAGGAACAACAACCAATTTGGTAGTATCGCTGGCCACACAACCGAAGTTAGGGTCAAGGTCAGTAACAATAACCTGGTAAACCGTTGTGGTTTGCGCATTGGTTACATGCGGTGTTTGAATTGTTGTATCATCAAGGAAAGTAGAAGGAGACCACACGTAGCTAAAGTTTGAGCTGTAGCTGGTGTTTACATCCAGCCCGCCGTTATGGCCTACAAAAACTGTTCCGCTGGTTGGGTCAGCAACGTAAGCATCAATAGTTAAACACTTAATGGTTATAGTAGCAGCATCTGTAACTGTGCACTGGTTGGCATCAGTAACTGTTACGGTATACGTTCCACTTGCGTTTATTGCTGCAGTTTGCGTTGTAGCGCCATTGCTCCATGCGTAAGTTCCGGCAATACCCGCATCAAGGGTTATGGTAGTATCGCAGCTACAAACATTCTGGTCATTACCTAAATCAATTGTAGGCGGCGTTGTAGAAGTTATGTTTATAGTGCTGGTAGTAGTACAACCATTGTCACTGGCAATTAAGGTATACGTTCCTGCCTGCGATACCACAAACACGGTATCAACTGTAGCAGGCGATAACCATGTATACACAATACCTGCAACCGGGGTAACCGATAAGGTAGCGGTAGTTTGACCGGCACATATTACGGTATCGTTGGCTAAAATAACAGCAGCCGGATGTGCAGCTAATACCACATGAGCGGTATCTAAAGAATGTAATATACAGCCATTAGCATCCGTTACGGAGTAGTAGTAATCTCCGGCAGTTGAAATAGTTATTTGCTGGGTGTTTTGTCCATTGCTCCAACCGTAGGTGTTATACCCCGGATCGGCAGAAAGAACAATTGATTCTCCCACACAAACCGCTGTATCACCACTAGGGTTAACTACAATTGGGTTAAGCGTAAACTCATTAACAACTACAGTATCTGAGTTGAAGAAGCAAACGCCATCATTAACGCGAACCCAATAAGATTGAGATGTTGCAGTTTGCGCAGCTGTGGTTATAGTAGCTGTGGTAGCACTGGTAGACCACAAGTACGATGTGTAAGGTCCGCCGCTTGGGCTAAGCAATACTGAATCGTAAGGGCAAACAGTTTGATCAGGACCCAAAGTAATTGGTGCATGGGTATGTACAATTACAGTTATTGAGTCATCAACGCGGCAACCAATAGAGTCAAATGCAGTTACAAAGTATTCTGTAGTGTTTGCAGGAGACGCAGTAGGATTACCAACGGTGGTTGAAGACAGAGTGCCGTTCGCCGGTGTCCAGGCGTAAGAAACGCCGTTACCGCCAAAGGTAAGTTGGGCCGATTGACCGGCACAAATTGAATCAGGCGCAACGCTTAATGTATGAGGGAAGTTACCAATAGCTACACGAACTGTATCGGTAGTTACACAGCCGTTGCTGAAGTTGGCTTGCACCACATAATTAGTAGTAGCGGCAGGGAAAGCCTGCGGATTGGTAATTGTTGTGCTTGATAAACCTGCAGCCGGAGACCACTGCACACCTACCAACTGAGCGCCGGTAGTTTGAGGGGTAAAGCGGAAGGCAACAGGAGTAGTAATGGTAAAGGTGGTATTGTTATAACCCGGAGGCGAAACACCGTAACTGCCATTGGCATTTTCAAGACCAATAGTTGGAGTTTGGTTTGGCGAGGTCATTGAAGCAATGTGAATTTCAACCACGTTAGTGGTTTCATACAGTTGCACTTCGCCGGTTAATGTACCAGTTGTACCATAGAAAGGAACGTTGGTATAGCGAATTACAAAAACCCGGTTAGGTGCAGTACCCTGCATAAAGTAATCTACCTGGCCCGAAGTTACAATCATATCCTCCCAACATAAGGCTATAAGGTTATCTGGTGTGCCCGCTGTAGGAATAGGTGAAGGCGTAAAGGTGCTTGGCTGGCCGGGGCTAAAGCTCATAAAGCCGTTAGTACAAGCATACAAGCTGGTATAGGTATTACAGAAGAAATCGAAGTTAAAGCCAATAGGAATAGCGCCACTTGTTGCATCATCACCACTAGGGCCAACGGTTGGTGTGCCGGTTGGCGTAACAGCGCTGTATGGAATGTTGGTTATGTCATAGTCGGCAACGCACTGTAGTGGTGCAGGGTGTAATAAGTAAGCATTTAAGGTAATAGTATCACCATTACATACTGCCGTATCAGGGCCTGCAGTTATAAGCACTGCGGTATCAACGTGCAGAGTGATGGTAGTATCGCCATCGCAAGTGCCATCACTAACTACTACTGTATAAGTAACATCGTTATTTACATTTAATGAAGGAGCGCTGGTATCAGGCAAAGTAGAGCCGTCGCTGCCGGTCCATGTAAAGCTGTAGTTGTTTAAAGGAGCCTTACACATAATTATGCGCAGGTTAGGGCGCTGGTTACCCTGTGTAGGTGTAGTAAGACCTGAACAACCGCTTTGGGTAGCAAGGTCAGCATTATCCCACAAAACTGAGTTATTAAAAGGTGTAGTTGTAAAAGCAACAGGGTCATAGGCCGTCCATGCACTGTTATCAAAACAAACCTCTACAATCAAATTCGAAAAACCATCCCAGTTAAACGGTACATCTAAGGTATGGGTGTTCCATCCTAATGTTGTTGTGTACGATACAGGGTTCAATACCTGGTATAAGCCACCAACAAAGTTAGCAGGCAAACCGGTTAGGTTGGTGCCTCCCATTTTAATAGTAAAGCTGTTGTAAGGGGCAGTACTGTTTTTAGCAGTTACATTAAAGGCAATGTCAGTAATAGCACCGGCAGCAAGGCCCATAGCCTGCAGTTCAGATGCTGTATATAAGTATTGCACACGGCCATCCATCCAGAAGCCCACATAAGGAGTAACATTAACATCACCACCTGTAGTACCTGTGCCTATATCCTTTAATTCAAAAGTGCTGCCCGGTAAACATGGGTTAAGCGGGTCAGCCACCGGTCCTGATTCAAAAGGCTTAACTATTGAATTAAGCGTTACTGTTGAACCCGGACACACATAATCGTCAGAAGGCGAAACCGCAATCTTAGGACCAACACCCTGTATCACTATCTGTATGCTATCCTTAACGGGGCAGCCTGAAGCAGATGTAACAGTTACATAATACATAGTGGTAGAAGTAGGCCTAACCTCAGTAGTTTGCGCTACAGGGCTTTGAACGCCACCCGCAGCTACAGGAGCCCACGAGTAGGTAAATGGTCCCTGGTTAGAAGGAGTGCCGGTAGCCGTTAAATCGGTGCTACTGTTCAAACATATAGTATCGTCAGGCGTTGTAACCCCAACCGTAAACGTTTGAACATTAAATACAGTTACAGTATCACGGTTTTTACAACCACCCTGCAAATCACTCTGTATTATATAAGTAGTAGTTTGTGCTGGTGCTACGGTTACATGGGCACTGTCTGGTGTTGAACTAACAAAACCGCTTGTTGTATTCCAGCTAAAGGTATTGCCGCCGTAAACATTAATAGCCACTGGGCCGCCACCTGTACAATAGTATTTGTCAGGGCCGGCATCTGTTCCATCAAGTACGGTTATATCATAGGTTAATAACTGCAGACCGGTAATAGGACAGGCATTATCTTCAAATTGCACTGTAAAATAGCGGAAACCGGTATCAAGGCCCGAAGGCGTCCAGCTAAAGGTAACTAATACTGAATCAGGACCGCCCACGTTTTGGGTTACCAAAGTAGCGCCCGGTATTGATTGAGCGATGTTTGAACTTACGGTAATAGGTTGACCGTCAGCATCACCTGCTGTTAAAGTAAAGGTTACGGTTTGGCCAGGACATACACCCAATGAATTACAATCGTTTACAACCGCACCGGTTACGTTACCCGTAGTTAAACAGTTAACAACCTGAGGGGCATTATTGGTACAGTTAATTACCACAATCTGAATATCACGCATGGTGGTACCAATAACCTGGCCATTGCGGTATTCAGTTACAAGAACGTCTACTACATAAACACCTTGCTGGGTTGGGGTAAATATCATCTGGCCGGTTGAAGGGTCAAAGTTGAAACCGCTTGCGGTTGGCATTGGATTGGTGGGAGTATAAGTACCGGTATAAGCAACGTTACCTCCTAAATCATCAAGAGGGGCAATTAGCGTATAAGATAAAGAGTCGCCATCCGTATCTAAAGCGCCGTGCGAATAATAAACCGGCTGGCCTAAACAGAAATAAGGTACTGGTAATGAAGTAAATGCAGGTGCATCGTCACAACTTACCAAATCGCTGTTAAGCGTAGCCTGGGCCATAAAACCGGCCCCTGTAGGGTTCACCAGGTTATTATCGGGGTTACGGCAGCAATCAGTATACTGGAAAGTATAGGTGCCGCAGTTAGGTGTTATGGTTACGGTTCCGATATAGGTGTAAACCTCCACACCGGGTAAACTTCCGCCCTGGCAGGTTGAAACCGCTGAAGGACAAAGCTGTGATACTTCCTGGCCTGAGTTAACGGCATCAAGGTTACAGGTAATAAACTGGCTACCGCAGTTAGAAGTTACATCTACTGAAATAGAGGTAGGCGCAGAAATACCGCTGCAATCGCGATAAACAGTTACCACTACCTGGTAGTTGTTGCCGCCCAGGCAGTTAAAGGTAATATCCGAACCCATGATATGGGAGGCAGATGCGCTGTTAAAGCACAGTAAGCCGGCCAGCAAAAAAAGTGCAGAAAATAGTCTCGTAAATAGTTTATTCATAGTCTTTGAATGTGTGCCCTGAATAATTTGTCACGCAAATGTAAAGAATTGTGAATTATATTGTTGATTTATGTGAACATAAAATTAATGTGATTTCCCTCAATGTGGAAAATTGGCACGAAAAATGAAGTTGGATGCCAGTCGTAAACTTTATACATTTGCGGCAATTGAAAAATTTGTAAAACCAAAAAACCAAGATTCAAATGAAAAAGCTTTTCAAAACATTCGTAGCTGTAGCTCTTATCGGTGGCCTTGCTACTGTTTCTTCATGTACTAAGACCTGCGATTCAGGTTACGAAGGCGACAAGTGTAACACTGAAATCCGCGCTAAATTTGTTGGTCAATGGCAAGGTAACGAGTCATGCACTGTAGGTAGCGATACTTATACCCTTACTATTGCTAACGCCAGCGATATCCTGAAAATTACCCTGAACAACGTATACGGCCAGGCTTTCGTAGCTACTGCTACTGTTGATGGTACTAACTTTACTGTAGCTAACCAAAACGTTGGTGGTACTGTAAACGTTCAAGGTAACGGTAGCCTATCAGGCAGCACACTTACCTTCACTTACACTATTAATGATGGTACAAGCAGCAACAGCTGCACCTTTACCGGTACTAAGCTGTAATAGCTAACGCATAATTATCAAAAAGCCTCCGACATTCGGGGGCTTTTTGCTTTTATAGTCTATGGGTAAACTGTCCCGCTTTTGTTTGGGGAAAGGAAATAGAACAAGCGCCGGCCACACTTAGCAAACGTTAACTGAATTACAAAATAAAACCCCGGCTGTTTAACAACCGGGGCTTATTTATGCTTTTAAGGCTTACGACCTAAAACTATTTAGGACCGCCGCCCATTTTAGGCTTGCCTTTTCCTACAGTGGAATCAGTTCCGCCGCCCATTTTAGGTTTGCCCTGGCCGGTAGTGTTAGGATTGTTATCACCACCCATTGCAGGCTTACCATTACCTGTAGTTTCAGGTTTTGGAGCTTCAGGTTGCGGCTTTGGCTTTGGTTTCGGAGCCGGTTTAGCACCTTTTTTCTTGCCTTCAGTTGCATACCACTCATCGTATTGGGCAGTTGCAGCTGAATCTATCCATGCCTGGCACTCAGCATCGTAGCTTAAACCACCTAACTGGGCGGTTACTACTGAATCAATACGTGCGTTATCGGCAGCATTGGCCTGTTCTTGTGTTTCACCACCGTTGTTACAGCTGTTCAAAGCAAAAGCTAAGGCTGCACCGGTAAATGCTGTAGCTATTATTTTTTTCATATTGTTTTTTCTCTTTTCGGGTTATACAAATTATTTACCGGCCTGGCCCATTGAAGCGGCCTTTAATTCTTCCACTTTGGCACTAACCTGTGCTTCAGCAGTTGACTGGCAAGCAGCCTTTAATTCTTCCATTTTGGCATCCTTCTTAGTAGTAAACACCGAATCAGCCTTTGCCTGAACTTCAGCATCAGACAAATGCTTGGCAGGCGTATTACAGCTTGTGGTAATAATGGCTGAGAAGCCGGCTACCGCAAGAGCAACTAATATTCCTTTTTTCATTTTGTTCCTGGTTTTTGGTTAAACAATTAAATATTTCAGCGAAGGTACACTTTGTATTTGAATTTAACTAAAAACCTCATTAGATAAAGTTTCTTAAAAACAGATGTATACCTCCTTAGCTTTATATTCGTTGTAAATCTGGTACGCGCTTTGGCATTAACCTATCAAAACCGATATATGAAAAAGAGTCTGGGTTTATTTTTACTTTTATTAGCCGCTGGTCAATTGGCGTTTAGCCAAAAGCCTAAAATGGGCCAGGGTAATACTGCACCGAAAGCCAAAAGCGATGAAGGTATTCAGTATGTTAGTGATTCAGCAGCTTTAAAGGATACACTTCCAACAGTTTCGCTAAGGGAAGTAGATGTTTTATACTTTAAAACACCGGCTGAATGGATGCAATACTACAAGTATAAAAGCCGTATTGAAGCCGTAATGCCCTACGTAAAAATAGCCAAGCAACTTTATGCAGAGCTGATGGATGAAAAGCAAACCGCAAAAAAGAGAGACTACAAACGCTACCGGAAAGATGTGGAAAAGGAAATGCGCGATAAGTTTGAACATGACCTTAAGGACCTTACCGTTGGGCAGGGCGAAATGCTGTTTAAGCTAATTAACCGCGAAACCGGCAATAACTCGTACACCATAATTAAAGAAATTAAGGGTGGAGCAACCGCATGGTTTTACCAGGTGTTGGCTAAACACTGGGGGTATGATTTAAAAGATAAATACGACCCCCAAAAAGAAAAGATGATTGAGCTGATTATCCACCAAATGGGACCGGCTTACAATGTTTAATATAATAGAGGCGCTTAGGCGCCTTTATTATTTAGTATAGCTTGTATTGCAGATAAAATTCTTTCTTCATCCTGTTGCAGCATACATTTAAAATGCCCTTGGGGGCATACTTCGTAACCCAGTTTAGAGCATGGCCTGCAGGATAAGCCGTTTACTTCAGCGCGATATTCATTTACTTTACTGTCACCGTAATACGGATACATACCAAAAGCCGGAATGGTGTTGCCCCAAACGGAAACTATGGGCCTTTTGAAAGCAGCAGCAATGTGCATTAGCCCTGTATCGTTGGTTACAACAGCACTTGCCTGCTTAACAAGGTAGGCTGATTGATTGAGAGAAAATTTACCGGCAGCGTTATATATAGCACAATCACCGTTTGAAACATTGCGTATTATCTCCTCTCCTTCTGTTATATCTTCTTTCCCACCCAATAAAAGCACCTTACCCTTATAGCGGTTTAACACATTAGTAATTTTCTCTACAGGAAACTTTTTGGTATTTTGTTTTGCACCAATCACCCAGCCCAAGTACCCGCTTTCAAACCCTGCGGGCAAAACATTAAAATCAACTTTATCCGTTTCCGATAAAAAATAATCCAATCCCAAACCGTCGTTTTGAACACCTAATTCGCTGCAGGTATCAAGGTAGCGGTCCACAATATGAACATTGGGCAAGCGGTTAATTTTAAAATTAACCATCAGCCACTTTTCGTAATTCAGCTTATTAAAAGAATGTGAGCGCCGGCCAAGCATCCATTTTAGTAAAAGCGTTCGTTGATTATGATGCAGGTCAACTATATAATCAAACTTTTCAGTCTTCAGTTTTTTCACTAAAGCATTAAAAGAATCTTCAAGCAAATGCAGTTTAGTAATGTAAGGATTATGAACTAAAACCGATTGAAATCCCTTTTTTGTAGCATAATGAATCTCCGCATCCGGGTATTTATTCCGCAGGCAACGCACCACCGGCGTGGTAAGCACAATATCGCCTATGGAAGAAAAACGAAGAATGAGGATTTTCATGCGCCGCTAATGTAATGGCTAAAACGAAGTTTGGCCGCTATAATTTTCAAATTCTACAACTACATTCGTTTTATGCCTGAATTAAGATGGAACCCTTTGTTAGATACGTGGACTATGGTGGCCACCAATCGGCAGCATCGTCCTCACTTACCTAAAGACTATTGCCCTTTCTGCCCCGGGCATGGTAAGCTACCTAAAGACTTTGATGTGTTAGCCTACCCCAATGATTTCCCTGTAATGAGCCTGGAACCCGAAGCAGCACCATCAATAAAACCCTCTAAAGTTTTTAAAAATGCGCCTGCGGCAGGCCGTTGTGAGGTTCTGCTTTATACACCGGAACATAACAAACAGTTGTACGAGTTAAGCGATGCACATGTTTTAAAGCTTGTTGAACTTTGGGCCCAAAGATTTACTGAACTCAGTAAGGACAAACGCATAAAATACATTTACGAATTTGAGAATCGCGGTGAGGAAGTGGGTGTAACCATCCATCACCCGCATGGACAACTCTACGCTTACTCTTTTATACCCTCAAAAATCAGGGAAGAATTAAATAACTGTAAAAAGTATTATAAGAAGAACCGCACTAACTTATTTGCAGACTTAAACGCAGAAGAGAAAAAACATAAAAAAAGAATCGTATACGAAAACAAAAGCTTTATTGCTTATATCCCCTATTTTACCGATTACCCGTTTGGCGTGTTTGTAGTAAATAAAAAGCTGAAAGGAAATGTAGCTCAGTTCACCCTGAATGAAAAAAAAGACCTTGCCCTCCTTCTTAAAAAGTTGCTTAAGGCCTTTGATGCTGTTTACGAAAGACCATTCCCTTATGTTATGGCCTTACACCAAACGCCTGTTAATGAAAAGCGTTACAGCGACGCCGCTGACTATTTTGCCTTTCACATTGAGTTTTACCCGCCTTTGCGCGCTAAGGATAAAATTAAATGGTATGCAGGCAGCGAATTAGGCGCAGGAGCCGCAGCGAACCCCTTAGATGTAGATGAATGCGCAGCTATCTTGAGAAGCAAAATTGAGAAGTGATGAAGGCAGTTAAAACATACTTTGCCCCGGGCAGAATTAACTTAATTGGCGAACACCTTGATTATAATGGTGGATTGGTTTTACCCGCTGCCATAAACATGGGGATTAAACTAACCGTAAAGCCCTGTAATGATGATAACGTAACTCTGCGCTCCGCCACACATCCATTCAGCATAACAATTAATTTAAAGGATGAGCTGCAATATGAAGCGGGGCAAGATTGGACCAATTATCCTATAGGCATTATACACCATTTAAAGCAGGAAGGCACAACACTTAGCGGTAGCGAACTTTTTTACGAAAGTAACTTGCCGGAAGGGGCCGGGCTTTCATCCTCTGCTGCAGTAGAAATAGTAACAGCCTTTGCGCTCTTAAGCCAAACTAAAAACCAAATTGACCTGGTGTGGTTAGCCAACTTTTGTAAGGACGTAGAAAATAATTTTATTGGCGTTAAGTGCGGCATAATGGACCAATACGCCGTTGCACTTGGCAAAAAGGAGAACGCACTGTTAATAGATTGCGCCACCTTAAAACATGAGTACGTACCACTGGAACTTAATGACTACAGGCTGGTAATAATGAACACCAAAAAACCACGCAGTTTAATACACAGTAAGTACAATGAGCGCAAGGCGGAGTGCGAAGCTGCGCTTCAATTGATAAAGGCGGCGAAACCTGATACTGAAAATCTGGCGAACGCCTCACCCATTTACCTGGATATAATTGGCGACGAAATTTTGCGCAAACGCGCCAAACATGTTGTAACCGAAAACCTGCGGGTAAAGGAAAGTGTAAAGGCCCTTCGCTATAACGACCTTAGCACCTTTGGAAGATTAATGAACGCTTCCCACGCCTCTTTAAGAGATGACTATGAAGTTAGCGGTATTGAATTAGACACGCTTGTAGAGGAAGCCCAAAAAACAAATGGTTGCTTAGGTGCCCGAATGACGGGGGCAGGTTTTGGAGGCTGCGCCATAGCTATTGTGCATAACAGCGCTTTTGAAAATTTCAAACAACAGGTAAGCAGTAAATACGTAAGTGTTACGGGCATACAATGCGAAATGTATATAGCCGAAACAGCCGATGGCGTAAAGGAAATAAGCGCAGGCTAATTCCATTTGCCTAAATCCTGTTTCTTTGCGGGGATAAAACTAGTACCGATGCTGGGATTAAAGCTACCGACAGACCCTCGTTGGGTTGATTTAGCCGGTAAATCCATTGAAGAGATTTTAACTGACCATGCTTATTGCGAGCAAAAAGCCGCCTCAACATCTATTTCGTTAATACAGAACTACCCGGAATTTACCGATATGGTAGATGCATTGATACCTATTGTAAGCGAGGAATGGGGTCATTTTAAGATGGTACTGGAACAATTAAAAAAACGAAACTTAAAATTGGGCCACCAGCGGAAAGATTTGTATGTACACCAACTCAACAGGTTTTTGCAAAAGGGAGGTTCCCGTAAAGAATCGTTGATTGATAAACTGTTGTTTGCTGCATTAATTGAAGCCCGCAGTTGCGAACGTTTTCGTTTATTTTCAAAAGGTGTGGAAGATGAGGAATTGCGCATCTTCTATAAAAACCTGATGGTTAGCGAAGCAGGACATTATCGTTTATTTTTAGACATGGCCTGTGAATACGGAGGGAAAGAAAAGGTTTTACAACGCTGGGAAGAATGGCTTACTTACGAAGCGGAGATAATGAAAAGCATTGAAGTAAGAGGTGATAGAGTGCATTAGTATTAACTGTAATAAGTAATGAAAAAATACGCGGTTTACTTAATGGGGGTATTATATATTGCAGCTGGTGCAAACCACTTCATTAACCAACCCTTTTACACCAAAATGATGCCTTTAGGCTTCCCCTTCCCAATTGAAATGGTGTATGTAAGCGGGGTAGCGGAGATGTTGTTAGGGCTGGGATTATTTCTGCCATTTACCCGGAAGATTTCCTCTGCCGGCATTATTCTGTTACTAATTGCTGTCTTCCCGGCAAACGTTAACATGGCTATGCACTATACGCAGTGGAGCAGCGGCTCATCATTACCGTTTTTATTGCGCTTACCCCTGCAACTTCCTTTAATATGGTGGGCCTACACTTATTTTAAAAACCCTCAACTTACTGAATCATGAAATCGCTATTAACCGCTGTATTGATTTTTACAATCAGTATACTTTTTGCCAAAAAAATTGCGCCGCAAGTTGAAAAGCTAAATGTGGATTCATCCATTGCAGAAATGCAAAAGCAGCAGGCTGAATTCGATAGCGCTCAAAAGGCATACTATGCAAGCCAGGAATCGCTGATAACCCAGCAAACTTTAAAAAACATGAACAACAACCTCGATTCGTTCATGCGTATGCAAAGAGAAAAAGAGGCAAGTCAAAACAAAGTATTGCTTGTGCGCGTTGCATTATTTGTGGCCACCCTAATCGTTTTTATAATTGGTATGTCCCGCAAAAGCAAAAAAAATCCTTCGGATGATCAGGATCAAAGCTCGGCTAATTGAAGCTGTTCCGGCGAAGCAATCAACTGAAACTTCCTTTCCGTATTATCCCTTAGCTTAAATGTAATTGTGCAGTGGTTGGTATCTGTCCAGTCAAATAACACTGTCTGGTTGTTAATATCATCCGCATATAACTCTGCTACATGCAGGCTGCCTTCTTTCCATTGGTAAGCCTTTACCTTCATATCCGCCGTCCATGCATCTGCAATGGTAGGTCGGGTGAAATCGATGGTTAAGTTAGTTTTACCGTCGGAAGAAGTTGTTTCCAGTTTAGCGGATGTTTTACCTCCACAACCGCTTAGCACTACCATGGCTAAAACTAAAATGTAAATTACTTTTCTCATTAGGTTAAAACGTTTTATAGGTGTAATATGGTATTAAACAGTGTAACAAACATCACATTCAGCTTTTATTATTTGCCTATATTTGGCGCCGCAAATACTTAAGTATAAGCAGGTAAAACAGTTTACAGTTTATACAACAAACAGGCAAAAGTCACATGAATTGGTTATACAGTAAGTGGTGGAAATGGGTAAGTGTGGTGCTGTTGTTCTATATCCTTATCGGCGGTTTAACCATGCCTTTAGGGCCCGGCCTTCCTTCGGTGGAGCCTACCCTCTTCAATCCTGATTCCGTTTATACTTTTGACATATACGCCTACAACACCCATTTTACGGATAAGGCAGCAGGCAAAGTGCAGGTATGGTTTAAAAACGGACCGGACTACTTCTGCCCTATTGAAACCAAAGTTATTGACGACGAACACCTGCAGGCAAAATTCGGCGTAAGCGGCTTTACCGTAACCAGCCCCGAGAAGCAGGAGTTTGATGTAGTGCTTAACGATGATATTGACGGCAATGTTATTGCCCGTGCTGCAGTAACTGTTAAAGCCCCGAAAGCAAAGGAGCCTGTTCACCTAAACGATACTGTAGCCCATAGCGGCCTTTATATAACCGACGCAGAAGTAAGCAGTGATTATAAATTATATGTGCCTGATACATTGAACAAAGCCTGCGAGCCGGAAGTACTGCATAACAAACACACACTTTTTGTATTCCCCTACCGCGAAATTTTATACGAAACAATACGCAACACCTTTTACCATGTGCCCATGTGGTTTGTAATGACCATGATGGTTTTCGTTTGCCTTGGCGCAGGCCTTATTTATCTGCTTACCGGCAACATAAAGTGGGATATATTCGCCAGCAGGGCAGCATTAGTAGCTATTCTGTTTGGCTTATGCGGTTATACTACCGGCATGTTGTGGAGCAAGTACACCTGGTTTATTGGTATTGACTGGAGCCACGCCATACGCAAAATGATGTATGAGGATATTAAGCTGGCAGGTGCGCTTGTAAGCGTTTTAACGTATATCGTTTACTTTATCATCCGTACATCTATACAGGTTGAAGGCACACCAACGGTAGACGGCGAAAGCATCAACACACTTAAAGCAAAACGCGCGCGCTACAGCGCCATCTACAGCATTTTCGCAGTAGTAATTTTTATACTGTTCGTGTTTATAGTTCCCCGCCTGGGCGGTGTTGATTCTTTACACCCCGGGCAAGCCGGCAACCCTGCATTTAATAAATACGATTTAGATAGCCACCTGCGCATGTTCTTTTACCCCGCAGTTATTGGCTGGATTTTATTGGGCTTTTGGATTTTATCTATACTCGTGCGTATGGAGTTCATTAAACAAAAACAGGAATCATGAAAAAAGGATTAGCGATACTAATAGCCTTAATTTACTCTACTGCTACTTTTGCACAAAGCATGGCGCCTGAGTTTATGCTGCGCGGTTTGAAATTATATGTGGTTATAGGCGTGTTGTGCATTATCCTTACGGGCTTATTTACCTTTCTGTTTGCCATTGAAAAGCGCCTGAAGAAATTGGAAGAAAGCGCAGGCACTAAATAACAGAGCCTCTTCTACGCTCCTACCCATTGTTTGATAATTTTAACTTTCTCTGCTCTTCTAACAGCTTGTAAACTACAAGTTTAGCCCTTTGCGCTAAATGCTCCGTAACCGCAAGCCTGTCGCCTTTTTACCTTATCTTTGCCCACTTTATGAGCAAAAAAGGAAAGGTATTAGTAGCCATGAGCGGTGGAATAGATTCTACTGTTACTGCCGTTATGTTACACGAGCAGGGCTATGAGGTGGTGGGCATTACCATGAAAACCTGGGACTACGCCACAAGTGGTGGCAGCAAAAAAGAAACAGGCTGCTGCTCGTTAGATTCTATTAATGATGCGCGCCAGGTAGCGGTTGATTTAGGCTTTAGCCATTTTATAATTGATATACGTGAGGAGTTCGGCAATTTTGTAATAGACAACTTTGTTGATGAATACATGGCAGGCCGCACACCTAACCCCTGCGTACTTTGCAACACCCACATTAAGTGGGAAGCCCTGCTGAAACGTGCTGATATGATGGACTGCGAGTTTATTGCGACAGGTCACTATGCACAACTGCGTAAAGAAAACGGACGCTCTGTTATATCAAAAGGATTAGATAGCAATAAGGACCAAAGCTATGTGCTTTGGGGTGTAAGCCAGGCCTGCCTGAACCGCACTATGTTCCCGGTTGGCATGTTTCACAAGCCGGCTATTAAGCAAATGGCGCGCGATATGGGTTACGTGGAATTAGCCAACAAAGCAGAGAGTTACGAAATATGTTTTGTGCCCGATAACGACTACCGTGGCTTTTTAAAACGAAACGTTGAGAATCTTGAACAGAAAGTAGATGGCGGCACTTTTGTTGATTTAAACGGCAAAGTGCTGGGTAAGCATCATGGCTACCCGTTTTACACTATTGGCCAGCGCAAAGGCTTAGGTGTAGCCTTTGGTAAACCTATGTTTGTGGTAGAAATCCATCCGGAAACAAACACTGTTGTATTGGGTGAAGAAAAAGACCTTGACCGCAACGGCATGTGGGTGGGTAAATTGAATATGCAGAAGTACGAAACCCTTCCGGGCACCATTAACGCCATTACCAAAGTGCGTTATAAACACGAAGGCGAAAGCAGTATTATTTCGCAAATTGACGACCGCATAAAAGTGGAGTTTATGGCCCCTGTTTCAGCAATTGCGCCAGGCCAGTCGGCAGTGTTCTACGAAGGTAATGATGTAATTGGCGGTGGAATTATTTTTTCTAACTTCAACATTGCATCAAAAGATTCGGTGACTAAAGAGTTAGTACATGCGTAAACACAGTTTACAGATTGTAGTTAATAGCCTAAAATCAATTGCCGCAAGGCCTATTTATTTTATAGCAGCTATTGGCCTCGCTCTGGTATTTCTTTTTGGGTTACCCTCATGCACTAAAAAGGATGAAGGAACCATTAGTTTTAATTACGATTACTACCCTTATAGTTTAGGGCACTATGTGACTTATAGTGTAGACTCTATTTTTTACACCTACAGCAACCCGAATTACTTTCGCGATACTGCCCGCTACGAACTGAAGGAACTGATTGCCGACACACTTTACGATAACGAGAATGCGCTGAATTATAAAATTGAATTATACCGCCGTGCTGATTCAACAGACAGTTGGGCCATTTGGAAAGTGTGGTATTTAAAACCTACTACTACCAATATTCAAAAAGTGGAAGATGATATCCGTTTTATCAAGCTCATCTTCCCACCAAAGGAAGGTGCTGAATGGAACGGTAATTTATACGTTCCTACCACCGACCCTTACACCGTTTACCGCGACTGGAATTACGTTTACAGCGATGTAGACAAACCTTACTCTATTAATGGCTTTAACTTCGACAGTAGCTTAACTGTTACCGCTGTTGATGTAAGCAATAACCTTATAACTAAAACCCTGCACCGCGAGGTGTATGCCAAAAACGTGGGCATGATTTACCAGGAATGGGAAGACATGCACAAAGGGGTTTCGGGCACTTTTGAACAGAATACCACTAACGGTTTCCGTATAAGAATGCGGATTATTGATCACAATTAATTGCAGCGGCAGGCGTTTGGTATAAGTCAATAATGAAGAAACTATTACTCCTGCTTTTTGTAGCGCTTTCCTTTCAGGCTTTCAGTCAAAAAAATTATTACTGGGTTAAGTTTAAGGACAAGGAAAACAATAGTTTCAGCCTTTCTGATCCTTTACAATTTCTTACTCAACAATCCCTTGACCGCCGCACTAAGCAAGGCATTGAATTAGACTCAACAGACCTGCCGATTACTCAAAGTTATATTGATGCAGTAACACCCTTTGTAGGCCATTTAAAGCACCGCTTAAAGTGGTTTAATATGCTGGTAGTACGAATAGATAGCAGCGTATACGTTGATAGTATCAGGCAATTGCCTTTTGTAGAAGGCATCAATCGCATTTACTACAATCCACTGGCAGCCAAGAAAGACAAGTTTGAATACGTAACTGCCAACCCCAACCAAAATTACGTTTACCCCAATTTATACGGACAGGCCTATAGGCAAATAAACATGTTGAACGCTGACTTGCTGCATCAACTTGGGCACAAAGGCCAGGGTATTCTTATGACCGTATTGGATAACGGTTTTGTGAATTGCCCGCAGATAACAGCTTTTGATTCAGTGCGGCCACGCATTTTAAAAACCTGGGACTTTGTAAACGACGAAGAGAACGTTTATAACGACGGCGGGCATGGCTTATCCTGTTTCAGTACTATAGCGGCAAACATTCCTAACCACCACGTTGGCACTGCGCCTGATGCATCTTTTGTATTATGTGTAACGGAGGATGATAACGACGAATGGGTAATGGAGGAATACAACTGGGAAGCAGGCGCTGAACTTGCTGATAGCTTAGGAGCACAATTATTTTCTACATCATTAGGGTATACTGATTTCTCAACGGATAGTGGTAACCATACCTATGCCGATATGAACGGTAATACCACAGTAATAACCCGCGCTGCTAACCGTGCCGCATCAAAAGGCATTTTAGTTATTAATTCCGCCGGTAACGAAGGTGCAAATAGCTGGCATTATATAGCAGCCCCGGCTGATGGGGACAGTGTTATTGCTGTTGGCGCAGTTGATTCAGCAGAAGTTATTGCATCTTTTAGTAGTAGGGGGCCCAGTTATGCAGGGCGCGTTAAACCAGACCTTTGCGCACAGGGAGTTAAGAGTGCAGTTATTGCTACCGATGGTAGCCTGGGCTATAGCGGGGGGACGTCTTTTTCCTGTCCTACTTTAGCAGGTTGCTTTGCCAGTTTGTGGAGTGCATTTCCTGACAAAAGTGCCAAAGATATTTATACCGCTGTAGTGGTAAGCGCCGACCGTTTCTGGACACCCGATAGCACTTACGGTTATGGCATACCTAATTTTTATAATGCTTACTTGCTATTGAACACCGGTTACAATGCCAATGTTTTAAAAACAACGGGCGAGGTAACCGCCTACCCTAACCCCTTTGCCGATAACCTGCAGTTGGGCATTTACAATGATGAGGCCGGGCAGCACACAATAGAACTGTTTGATGTTAGCGGCCGCAAAGTGTTAAGCAAGCAGGTTTTTCTGCGCAAAAAAACCTTTGAAATAATAAGTTTAAACGAAGTAAATAATCTATTGCCCGGAGAATACCTGCTTAAGGTAGATGGAAAATTGAAGGATACCCGCCAGTTGATTAAGGTGAAATAGATTGAACGTTTCGCCTGTTCAGAATTTCTCATACATTTAAGTTTTACTAATAAAACTCAGCTAATGAAAAAACTATTGACATTTACTGTAGTAGCTGCTATGTTATGCAGCATTGCATTAATACACTCCTGCGCACCACCGGCAGTAGACAAACCTACAGCCTGTTTCACCCTTTCTGATGATACAGTAACGGTAGGGGCTACTTTAGTAATTACCGATTGCTCAAAAGACGGGAATACCTATTTATGGGATTTTGGTGATGGTGAAACCAGTAGCCAAAATGGAGATGTAACCCATGTATACAACAGCGCGGGCACCTATACTATTACCCTTAACATAACTAACAGCGGCGGCACCAGGGTAAAAACCGCAACTGTGGTAGTTAGTAATAATGGACTTACCGCCAGTGATTATGTTGGAAGCTACAATTGCACAGATGTTTGTGGTGCCGGTAACTTTTCGTATAACATTACTATTACATCAAGCGGTACCAATAGTATTGTAATCCACAACTTTGGTGGTTTTACGCCGGCAATTAATGTTACCGCTACGGTAAATAATACCACTATAGCCATACCAACGCAAACGCCGAGCGGTGCTGTTTATTCAGTAACTGGTACGGGCTCAGCAAGTAATGGCACTGCAACGCTTACTATCAGCCATACTGAACAGGATGGCGTGAACACCTTTAACTGCGTAACAACAGCTATTAAACAATAAACACTTCAGTAATATCTTATTCAGCCGGGGGCAGTTTGCTTCCGGCTTTTTAATTTTAGTTACCGCACGGCCATTTTGCGCAGCATTTTTGAGAAGATCCCCGGGAAGAAGCGCTTCATCCATACACCAAAGCTTTCCTTAATGCCGGCTACTACTATCTCCTCCTTCTCACTTTTTATACCTGAAATTATTTGGGCAGCGCAATCTTCTGCTGTTAATCCCTTTGCCGTGGCAGCATCCATAGTGCCCAACTTTTCTCCGCTGCCGGTTAAAGCGTTAACAGAAACATTGGTTTGTATAAAGCCGGGACATACCAACAGCACTTTAATGTTATCACTATAGTGCTCAGCGCGCAACGAATCGAAAAAACCGTGCAGTGCATGCTTACTGGCTGAATAACCACTACGCCAGGGCGAACCGAATTTGCCCACGGCGCTGGTAACTGTAACAAACATGCCGCTTTTCTGCTTTATAAACTGTGGCAGTATTATTTTGGTAATCGCTATTGTGCCAAAGTAATTTACTTCCATAATCTGCCGGTCTACCTCAAGGCCGGTATCCTTTGCAAGGGAGCGTTGGCTGATACCGCCGTTATTAATCAATACATCAACACTACCGAACTTTTGCAGCACCTCATTCTTCTTTACTTCAAAATTACTTTGGTCCGCAAGATCTAAAGGCAACAATAAATAATTGCCCTCCGTAAGCTTAGCCGCTTTAGCAACCCGCTCTAATTCATTTAAACGGCGGGCAGATAATACCAATTTACAGCCTTCAGCCGCCAACGCATAAGCTAATGCTTCGCCAATGCCGCTTGAGGCACCGGTAAGCCAAACCACTTTGTTTTTTAATTGCATAAAGGCAAAGTAACAAAAAGCAACTATTTCTGCCGAAGGCGAAGCCAGGCTGTTGAATCTGCATATCGTTCACCAATGGGTTTAAGCCAATCATTCTGCTTAATATAGTCTTTCACCATTTCAGGTGGTATGTTCTTAGCATCAAGATGCAGGGTATCACCCTTCCAACTGTACACTGAGGTGAACTTACAAGCCATGCAGGGGCTGCTTCCGCTTGCTGTGTAAGTATGATCTTTTCGAAGAGCTAAATCGTTTCCCTGGTAGTGGCTTTGTGTATGATTGGTATAGAAAGCGGCGTCCTTATCGCAATTGCTGTAATAGGCCCCAATTGCATAAGCCGCGGTAACATTAAACGCTATTACAACGGCAGGCAATAGTAATATCCACTGCCTGGTTTTAAAGCCTGTAAAACCAAATACCACAGCCGCTACCACCAAGCCACAAACCGGTATAAACAACAGCATGGCTATATACGCTTCACCCATGCCTGAACAGCCATAGCGCGGTGAGCGCCAAAGGTCATACAATACCAAAGCGCCGATTAATTGAATACAAACAGCTGAAAGAGTAGAGAAGACAATTTTCATAGGTATTAGCTGCCTCCTTTATTTTATAGCTTACTTATCCGGTGATAAAAACGGGTAGCGGTAATCAACCGGCGGAGCAAAGGTTTCCTTTATACTGCGCGGAGAAACCCAACGCATTAAGTTAACCATACTACCCGCTTTATCATTGGTGCCCGAACCGCGGCTTCCGCCAAATGGTTGCTGGCCTACTACGGCGCCTGTTGGCTTATCGTTAACATAGAAGTTACCGGCAGCATTGCTCAGGCGTTTTGTTGCCAGTTCTATAGCATAACGGTCCTGCGAAATAATTGAGCCCGTTAGCGCATAGATAGAGGTTGAGTCAACCACCTTAATAATATCCTCAAACTTGTCTTCCTCGTAAACATAAATCGATAATACAGGGCCGAAAAGCTCTTCGCACATAGTAACGTATTTGGGATTAGTTACCTGTATGATAGTGGGCTCAATAAACCAACCTTTACTTTTATCGCATTTGCCACCGGCTATAATTTTCGCTTCGCCTTTGCTCTTCTTTACGTTAGCAATGTAGCCGGCCAGTTTATCAAAACTCTTTTCATCTATAACGGCGTTTATAAAATTGCCGAAATCTTCAACGCCACCCACCTTCATGCTTGCTAAATCAGCCAGAACTTGCTTTTTAACCGCAGGCCACAAGTTTGAAGGCACATAGGCACGGCTGGCAGCCGAACATTTTTGCCCCTGGTATTCAAATGCGCCGCGCGAAATGGCCGTAGCTACTACTTTGGGGTCCGCACTCTTATGGGCCAGTATAAAATCTTTACCGCCTGTTTCGCCAACAATGCGCGGGTAAGTTTTATACATGTGAATATGGTCGCCTATATTCTTCCATATGTTCTGGAACACTTCGGTAGAGCCTGTAAAGTGAATACCGGCAAAATCAGGATGAGAGAAGATTACATCCGCCGCATCAGGACCTGAAGGATAGATTAGGTTAATAACACCATCCGGCACTCCCGCTTCACGGAAAATTTTCATCAGCACGTATGCAGAGTAAACCTGTGTATTAGAAGGCTTCCATACCACTACATTGCCCATCATTGCACAACTGGTAGGCAGGTTGCCGGCAATAGCTGTAAAATTGAAAGGCGTAAGCGCATAAATAAATCCTTCCAGCGGGCGCCACTCTAATCTGTTCCAAATACCGGGTGAACTTTCCGGCTGTATAGAGTATATCTCCGTCATGTACTGCACATTAAAGCGCAGAAAGTCTATTATCTCGCAGGCAGAATCAATTTCAGCCTGAAAAGCATTCTTTGATTGACCAAGCATAGTTGCTGCATTCAATTCGGCACGGTAAGGGCCGGCAATTAAATCAGCAGCTTTTAAAAATATAGCAGCGCGCTGCTCCCATTCCATAGCCGTCCATTTTTTACGGGCAGCAAGGGCGGCATCAATGGCCTGCTTAATATGTTTTGATTCACTTTTGTAGTAATACCCTAATAAGTGCTTATGGTCGTGTGGCGGGGTTAACGGCAACTTCTTCCCTTCCTTTACCAGCTTGTTACCGATAAACATGGGTATATCACGTACCTCAGCACGCATTTCGGCCAGTTTCTTTTTCAGTTCAATTCTTTCAGGCGAGCCGGGAGCATAACTCTTTACCGGTTCGTTCTTTGCAATGGGTACTTTAAAAAATCCTGTTGCCATATGTATATAGTTTACTATCTGTTAAAGAAGTTCTGTAAAAAGTCGTTGCCCAATGCAAATATCATAAGGCCAAAAATGATGATCATACCTACCACCTGCGCACGTTCAAGGAATTTCTCGCTCGGCGCCCGTCCGGTTATCATTTCAACAAGAGTAAACAAAGCGTGGCCGCCATCCAATGCCGGAATAGGTAACAGGTTTACAAAGGCCAATGCAATAGAAAGGAAAGCCGTTAAACTCCAGAAACGAACCCAATCCCATTTAGGTGAAAACTGCTTGGCTATGGTAATAAAGCTGCCTACTTTTTTGTAACCCTTAATCTCGCGGTTAAAAATCAGGCGGAACTGCTTAATGTATTTAATAAATGTATTATACCCTTTACCTATACCTGCAGGTATTGAAGCCAGCAGACTGTATTTCTTTTCTAAGATGGTAAAGTGCTTTTCTTCATCCGGCGCAAAGCCAACTTTAGCAGAATCAGGAATAGTGATTGGAATAGCCACGGTATCAGCTCCGCGCAAAACGGTAATAACGGTTGCTTTACCCTTAAAATCAGGCAAGGTCTTTTTAAACTCGTGGAAGTAGCGAATAGGAATAGTATCTAAACCTATAATTTGATCGCCTTGTTTACCACCTGCTTTATAAAGGGCATAAGTTGGGAATATGGTATCAACATAGCAGGGTATAATAGGTAAGGCAAAGGTTTCGCCCATGGTAGCAAAAATCTCGCGGTAAACTGAACCTGGAATTTCTAAGGACTTCTTCTCCCCGTTACGTTCAATTTCTATCGTTTTTGCATTTTCCAAAAGAAGGTCAACACCTATTGTTCCTGCATGCGTAAACTTTCTACCCCCATCGTAGCTCAATATCTTATCGCCATCATGCAGCCCTATTTTATTGGCTGTAGAATCCACCACAAAGCCATAGGTTACATTTTCAACCGGCAGATAGCTTTCGCCCCACCAATAAAGCATTTGCCCGTAAATAACGAATGCCAAAAGTATGTTCATGATAATACCGCCCAGCATAATTATAAGGCGCTGGTAAGGTCTTTTACTGCGGAACTCATCAGGCTGAGGGGGCAGCTTCATTTGCTCCTCATCCATGCTTTCATCTACCATACCCGCAATTTTTACATAGCCGCCTAGAGGAAACCATCCCAGGCCATACTCAGTATCACCAATCTTCTTTTTAAACAGGGCAAAATTCAGCAGGTTAGGAAAAGGGAAAAGGAAATCAAAAAACAGGTAGAACTTCTCAACCCTGGTTTTAAACATACGGGCGGTTATGTAATGCCCGAATTCGTGCAGGGTTACAAGTATAGAGAGACTGAGAATAAATTGAGCTACCTTAATAAGAGTTTCCATTATAAAATTTGAGCGGCAAATGTATGAAAAAACCACCGCTAAACAGGGTAACAATGGTTCCCGAAACAAGGGTTATAAGGCATTAAGCAGCAAGCCTTTGTAGAAATTACAGAAACTTAACCAATTCATCGGCAATGCTGCGGTCGTTTGTAAGGCGCGGCACCTTGTTTTGTCCGCCTAATTTGCCCCTGCCTTTCATAAACTCTACAAAGGTGCCCGGCTTTACGTTGTGCAGCTTAAGCGGTTGAATAATGTGCCCCTTCCGTAAATCATCGTAATAGGCGTTACGGCCGCGCATGTACTTATCAACCAAACCCGCAAAGGCATTTATGCTGGCCGGCGGCTTACTGAATTCCACAAACCATTCGTGGTAGGGCAAGCCTTCAGCCGGATTAACCTGTGGGGCTACGGTAAATTCAGTTACGCCGCAATGCATATCGCGCATAGCGCGTAGTATGGCAAACTCCACCTCCTCGCCTATTACATGTTCGCCAAAGGCTGAAATAAAATGTTTGGTACGGCCCGTTACAACAATGCGATAGGGATTTTTAGAAACAAACTTTACCGTATCACCTATGTTATAAGCCCATAAACCACTGTTTGTGCTTAATAATAATGCATAGTTTACACCTAATTCAACATCCTGCAGAGAAATTCTCTCTGGGTTTTCAAGCGAAATATCCTGTGCTTTTACAAACTCATAAAATAAGCCTCCATCTATATTCAGCAGCATGCCTTCCTGCTGTTGGCTATCCTGGTATGCTATAAAGCCTTCGCTTGCCGGGTAGGTTTCTACCGAATCAATTTTAAAACCAATAAGGTTTTCAATTTTATGGCGGTAAGGTTCATAGTTAACCCCGCCATACATAAACACTTTAAAATCGGGAAAAACTTCTTTTATCGTTTGTTTGCCGCTTAGTTCTAACAATTTCTCAAAATACATTACGCACCAGGGCGGTATGCCGCTTATCAGGCTCATGCGTTCTTTCAACGTTTCTTTGGCAATGGCTTCTACTTTTTCTTCCCAATCCTCAATGCAGTTTAGGGCATAAGAGGGCATACGGTTGGATTGAGCGTATGAGGGCACATGATGGTAAACTATGCCACTTAAACGCCCAGTGGATATCTGGCCATGTTTTTCCAATTCGGGCGAACCTTGCAGAAATATCATTTTGTGGTTGAAAATAGCTGCACTGTTTGTTTCGCTTACGTATAGCATAGTGGCATTGCGGGCTGAAGTAATCATATTACCGATTTGCGCCCTGCTTACCGGTATATATTTGGTGCCGCTTGTGGTGCCGCTGCTTTTGCAAAAGTAAAGCGGCAAACCCGGCCAAAGTACATTTTGCTTCCCATCAGCTATTAATTCAATTTCATCTTTCAGGTCCTCGTAGTCTATAACAGGAACCGCTTTTTTGAAATCGTCGTAATTCTTAACCTTACTAAAACCATACTTTTTACCAATTTCTGTTTGTTCCGCAGTTTTAATAAGATGTATAAGCAGCTTATGCTGCAGGTTTACCGCCTGTTGCTGACTACTATAAACCTGTGAGCGGATAACCCTTGCGGCCAGCCCTGCCGCTATAGATTTTATTGACATACGCCGCTAATATACATATTGGCCAAAATGAAGAAATCACCCATTGGGGTGATTCACGGCACCCGGGCATGCTTTCAATAAGTTAGTTACCAACATTACGTTACAGATAAATTAACAGGGTTTTAATATTCGCTTAAATTTGCGCGCAATTCAACTAACAGATATGGCCTTAGGAAATTTCTTCTCCTTTCTAATCCCTAAAGACAAACAATTTTTTAAGCTTTTCGCGCAGTCATCCGATAACCTTGTAGAGATTTCCAAGGTGTTTTCAGAACTGGTTAATGCCTCAGTTGAAAAGCGCCCGGAACTGGTAAAGAAAATTTCAGATCTGGAACATGTGGGTGATGAACTTACTCACCAGATATTTACTGAGCTTTCTACCAATTTCATTACCCCATTCGACCGCGAAGACATATCCTACCTGGCTTCGGCTTTGGATGATATTGTTGATTATATACATGGCTCATCAAAGCGTTTTGACATGTATAAGATTGATGAAACTTCGTTGGCCATGAAAAAGCTTGCTGAAATTATTGAACATTCAGCTAAAGAGATTCATGTAGCTGTTTCAGGCATGAAGGATATGAGCAACGCAGTACGTATACGCGAAGCCATTGTGCGCATAAACAGTTTAGAAAACCATGCCGACGATATTTTTGACGGCGCTATTGCTGACCTGTTCAACAACGAAAAAGATGCCGTGCGCATTTTGAAAATAAAAGAGATACTGGCCAATATGGAAACCGCTACTGATAAGTGCGAAGACGTGGCCAATGTTATTGAAACCATAATAGTGAAGAACTCATAAAGTTATAATGACCACTGCTTTAGTTTTAGTTATTGTAATTGCATTGCTGTTTGATTTTATCAATGGCTTCCACGACTCTGCCAACTCCATAGCTACGGTAGTTTCAACAAGGGTACTTACGCCCTTTCAGGCCGTTATGTGGGCAGCGTTTTTCAATTTTGTTGCTTTCTTCTTCTTTAAAGAGCATGGCGTAGCTGATACCGTAAAGAAAATGGTAGCTGAAGATGTTATCAGCCAATCTGTTTTAATGGGTGGCTTGTTAGGCGCCATAGTATGGAATCTATTAACCTGGTTTTGGGGTTTGCCTTCCAGCTCATCACATGCCTTACTTGGTGGTTTTGCAGGTGCTGCTTTTGCTAAAGCAGGCATGAAAGCCATTGTGCTTGGCAAAATAACCCAAACACTGTTGTTCATACCGCTGGCTCCGGTTATAGGCATGGTAGTAGCTTATTTAATTTCTGTATTGGTAATTAATATCTGCAAAAACTTTGCAGCCTCTAAAGTTGACCGTTACTTCCGCCGCTTACAGTTACTTTCCTCGGCATTGTTTTCTATTGGCCACGGCGGTAACGATGCACAAAAAACCATGGGTATTATATGGGCAGCCCTTCTTGTTGCAGGTAGCGTTAAGAAAGGCGATAGCCTGCCGATTTGGACACCTTTTGCCTGTTATACAGCGATGGGCCTGGGCACCATTTTCGGTGGTTGGCGTATTGTAAAAACAATGGGTCAAAAAATTACCCAGTTAAAACCGTTTGAAGGTTTCTGTGCTGAAACGGCAGGTGCCTTAACCCTGTTTGGCGTTACTGAATTTAAAATTCCGGTTTCAACCACACATACCATTACCGGTAGCATAATGGGTGTAGGTATGACCAAGCGCCTTAGTGCTGTGCGTTGGGGTATTGCAGGTAACATTGTTATAGCCTGGATACTTACCATACCTGCCAGTGCCCTGGTTGGCGGTGTTTCTTACCTTATTCTTAAGAACCTAATTGGAGCTTAAGCATAAAAAGGCCCCCTTTCCTTTCGGTAAGAGGGCACACACATAAAACCAAGCGACAACCTAAACCTACCTGTGTATTATTGGGGCAAGCTCTAATTCTCTTGCCTTTCTTTCAGCTGTTTTTTCTTTAATACGGATGTCTTCTTCATAAAAATGCACTTGTCCGCTTTCTATGTTGTACATACCGCCAACAATTCCCAGTTCACCCTTCTCTACCATCTCTTTAATTATCGGGCTCTTCTCCAAAATCATGTCAATAGAAAGGTGTACGTTATTCTCTGCCACCGCATCAACAAGGTTATTCGTGCTTTTTTCTGTAAGCATAGTTTTTCTTAATGCCGGTTGAAGCTTATGAAGCAAGCCTGTAAGATTGCCCATTTCAACGTGCTCGCATACGCCCTTTACTGCACCGCAATTAGTATGGCCCAGCACCACAATAATTTTTGAACCCGCCACTTTGCAGGCAAACTCCATGCTGCCAAGTATGTCATCATTTACAATATTGCCCGCAATGCGCACACTAAAAATATCGCCAAGGCCAAGGTCAAAAATCAATTCGGCCGATGTGCGTGAATCAATGCAACTTAAAATAGTTGCGAAGGGATATTGCCCTTCCTTGGTTTCGTTTACCTGTTGCAGCAGGTTACGGTTTACTTTAAGGTTATTTACAAAGCGGTAATTACCCTGCTTTAAAATTTCGAGCGCCATTAAAGGCGTCATGCTCTTTTGAATTTCTTTATTGGTAAGTGTCATTTTACTTAAGTTTAAATGGTTAATTTATAAGGCCTGTTGCGGGTTTAACACCCCTGAAGATTGCATTGCCCTGTTTTTTAAATCAGCAAGCATATCCTTCACTTCTTCTGAAATTACATGCTCGTTATTTTCAATCTGGTAAACTTCTTTAAAGCCGGTGGTGTAAAGCTCTATACCTTTATCAGGCGCCTGCACCTCTTTAAACTCTTTCAAAAGCTCTAAAACATCGTGGTCTATATAACTTGTTCTCGAAGCATCAATCCATACAAGGCTTTTCTCAGGCAAGTGCGTAAGCGTGTTCTTGATATTCACCTTGTTTAAAAAACTTACTTCCTGCGCCAGTTCGATGTGAATCAGTTCTCCATCGTGGTGCTTCTCTTTATGAAAAAAGTACGGAGCCCGTAAATTGCCCCATAGTATAGCAAGGGCGCTAACGGCCATTCCAATACCCACCCCTTTAAGTAAATCGGTTAATACTATGGCAACTACGGTTACAACAAACGGCACCCATTGGTATTTTCCTTTCTTAAACATTTCAATAAAAATGGCGGGCTTTGCCAGTTTATAACCGGTAGCAATAAGCACTGCTGCCAGCGCGGCAAGAGGTATTTTATTTAGTAGTGCCGGAATAGATAAAGCACAAACCAATAATAGAAGGCCATGAAAAATGGTGGAGGTTTTAGACCTGGCCCCTGCATTAAGATTGGCGGAACTGCGGACAATAACCGAAGTAACAGGCAATCCACCTAAAAGGCCCGAAATAATATTGCCTACACCCTGCGCTTTTAGTTCGCGGTTGGCTGAAGTTGTTCTTTTGTTGGGGTCAAGTTTGTCAACTGCTTCTATACACAGAAGTGTTTCTATACTGGCAACTGCGGCAATGGTTAAGGCAGTAGTTATAACCGCCTTATTGGTTATTGCACTGAAATCGGGAAAAGTTAGCGAACCGGCAATAGCGGAAAAGTCACTGAACAGAGGTATCTTAACCAAATGCTCAGAACCTATTGCTAATTGAGTGCCTGTTGCTTTCCATATTTCGTTTAATACAAGGCCCGACACAACAGCTATTAACGCCCCCGGCACTACGGCCAGCTTGCGCATAAACTTTTGTTCCCATAAAACTATAAGCCCAATGCTTATAAGGGCCACAATGGTTGCGCCTGCATCAATATGCTTTAGCGGTTCAATAAGTGATGCTATGGGGTGTCCTTCATCCACCTGAATAAAAGCTAAATCTCCATCGGCATTTTTATCATAACCAAGGGCATGCGGCACCTGGTTCATAATTATAATTATGCCAATAGCGCTAAGCATACCCTTAATAACATTACCCGGAAAGTAACCTGCTACCGTACCCGCGCGAGCAAGGCCCAGCAATAATTGCAACACACCGGCAAGCACTACTGCCGTTAAAAACACAGGAAAACTACCTAACTGATGGATAGCAACTAATACAATTGCCGTTAACCCTGCAGCAGGGCCGCTTACGCTAAGCGATGACCCACTTAACAACCCAATAACAATACCGCCAACAATACCCGCAATTAGCCCAGCTATAAGCGGTGCACCCGATGCAAGGGCAACACCTAAACATAATGGCAAGGCTACAAGAAATACTACAAGGCCAGCCGGCAAATCATATTTCAGATTTGCCATAAAACTCTTTTTCATGACATGATTTTAAATTCCAACAAAACGCAAGAAGCCTACAGAGAGGCTCAACCTAAATTCAATTAGGCGTTGGAATCAGGCGGGGGGGTGGTACTTTCGCCTATAAACTGATGGGATATTTCTTCAGCCGCTAATACAAAACCGAAATTGGAAGTATGGAAGGCATGGTTAGCCACTTCTATGGAGTGCTTATGGTCGGTAAGCTTGCACTCGTTATCGTCCTTTTCGTCTTTCTCTTTTTTATTCTCTTCCTCAGTCATGCTAAGCATGTTTACAAAGGAACCCTGGTCCTTCACTAAGGAAGAAACCAACTGGGTAACCCCTGCAAAATGCAGCAGTATAACCGGCAGAATTAAATATTTAAGAAAGCCTTTGAACATAATCGCCCCGCAAATTTAATCAATTCCTTTTAAGACGCATCGTTCCTATAATTATTGCGGCCCTACGACCAATAATGATGCTAAATTTTTGTTATTGCACTTAATATATGATGTAAAGAAAATATTAACTGGTTTTTATAATGCCTAAATGTTGAAAAGCTGTGTAAAGTGCAGTTTTTATGCCTTTGCTTAATACAACATTAAGTACCCCTTAACCTTGGCTTAACAATTACACCCTTTTTTCGCTGTAGAAATTAACCAAGAGTTAAAACAGCATATGAAGAAAATATTACCAATTCTGCTTTTAGCACTTAGCCTTAGCGCTACAGCCCAAACCAAGCTTGATAGCCTTGAAACCAGGGTAAACAAAATGGATAAACTACTTGGCATTTTGCGCGAGTTCAGAATTTCAGGGTACATACAGCCTGAGTTTCAGTATACCGATACTGTAGGGGCCGCGGGTTACGAAGGCGGAGATTTTGCTCCTAACACCAATAACCGCTTTACACTACGCCGTGGCCGTTTTAAACTGGGCTGGGAACATGAAAGTGCTAAAGGCTTTAAGGTTGTAGAAACCGTTTTTCAAATGGATATGACCGAAAGAGGCGTAGCTATACGTGACTTTTATGGCAGAGTAATTGACCCCTGGACCGGTTGGGTAGGCATTCAAGGTGGCTTGTTTAACCGCCCTTTTGGCTTCGAAGTTCCTTTTTCGTCAGGGTCACGGGAAACGCCTGAACGCGGGCGGATGAGCCAAATACTATTCCCCGGCGAAAGAGATTTAGGCGCTGCTTTAGTTATTGAATCGCCACACACCTTTAAGCCGGTTTACGTTCGTTTAGATGCAGCCGTGGTAAACGGTAACGGAACGACGTTTAGCGAATTTGATAAATACAAAGATTTTATAGGGCACTTGCAGGCGCGCAAAACTATTGGCGATAAACTGAAGTTTACTGTATCGGGTGGCGTATCTTTCTACAATGGCGGTGTGCTACAGTCCACGCCAAACGTTTATACCATAAGCAAAGACGGCACAGACTTTCTGCACTATACCAAACAAGTAGATTCCGGTGCCGTAGGTAAAAAATACTATGCCCGCAGGTATTATGGTGCGGACCTTCAGTTAGGCTTAGATTACAAAATAGGTACTACTACTTTACGTGGCGAGTTCATTGCCGGGCAACAACCGGGCACTTCTACAGCCACAACAGTACCCACTGCAGTAGGTAACGACCTATACATCCGCAAATTTAACGGCGCTTACTTCTACTTTATACAAACGTTTAAAAACAAGCTAAAAAGCGGCCATACTATGTATCATGATTTTGTATTTAAGTATGATTGGTATGACCCTAATGCACAAATTGCGGGTAAAGATTTAAGTACTGCCTTTGACGCACGCGATAGCCGCGCTGATGTGCGCTACCAAAGTTTTGAAGTGGCTTACATTTTCCGCCCTTATGATTGGTTTAAACTGATGATACACTATGATATAGTGAAAAACGAAAAAACCAACATAGCAGGTTATAACAGGGACCTTAAAGATAACGTGCTAACCATACGCACCCAGTTTACATTCGACTCAAATTGGTTTAAAAAATAAAAACAGCAACTGTTATAGGTAAAGTAATGCCTGCTTAACATTCAGAAAACATTCAGGAAACAATTTTGCAATCAAATAAAACACATAATAAAATGAGAAAATTAGTATTTGCACTATCAGTTGTATTACTGGCAAGTTGCGGAAACAATCAACAACAAACACAAGGTGAAAACAAAGGCTTAAGCGGAGAAATTAAGCTGGACGGCTCTTCAACTGTATACCCCTTAGCTGAAGCGGTAGCAGAAGATTTTGGCAAAGATAATACCGCTGTTAAAGTATCAGTAGGTGAATCAGGAACCGGTGGCGGATTTAAAAAATTCGGCAGAGGAGAAACAGATATTTCTGATGCCTCACGCCCTATTAAGGCTTCAGAAGATTCTGCATGTAAAGCAGCTTCTATTGAATACATTGAATTACCCGTTGCTTATGATGGTTTAGCGGTGGTAGTAAATAAAGAAAATACCTGGTTAGATAAAGTAACCGTAGCAGAACTAAAGAAAATGTGGGAGCCTGCTGCCCAAGGTAAAATTACCAAGTGGAATCAAATCAACCCTAAGTGGCCTAATGCTGAAATTCACTTGTTCGGTGCAGGCACCCAATCAGGCACCTTTGATTATTTTACTGAAGCCATTGTTGGTAAAGCAAAAGATTGCCGTGGCGATTATACCGCCAGCGAAGACGATAACGTGTTAGTACAGGGTATTGCAGGCGATAAAAACGCTTTGGGCTTTTTTGGTTTAGCTTATTACGAAAACAATAAAGACAAACTGAAACTGGTTGCGGTAGATGATGAGAAGAAAGAAAACGGCGATGGCGCTATTGTCCCTACCGCTGAAACAGTACAAAACGGAACTTATGAGCCATTATCGCGTCCGCTGTTTATTTACGTAAGTAAAAAGAGCGCTGCTAAAGCAGAAGTGAAAGCTTTTGTTGAATACTTCCTGGCAAATGCAGGCAGTTTATCGAAAGAAGTTGGTTATGTTGCCTTACCAAACGAGGTTTACGAATTAGTGAAAAAGCGTTTTGCAGCAGGTACTACAGGTTCAGCCTTTGCAGGTAAAAACACTGTAGGGGTTAAAATGGACGAACTATTAAAGGGCGAAGCAAGCGAGCCTACTGCTGAAGGAACAACAGGACAGAAATAAAATTGGATTATAATTAAGTTGACACAATAACCCTGCCGCCCAAAATGCGGCAGGGTTTTACTACAAATGAACATTAAGGAGAAAATAATAGAAGGTTTTTTGTTTGCCTGCGGCGCTGTATGTGTGCTTACCACTTTAGGCATTATAGCTGTGCTGCTCATTCAATCGGTGCAATTCTTTAGCGAGGTGCCCATCAGTTCTTTTTTAACCGATACACAATGGACACCACTTTTTGCCGATAAGCACTTTGGCATTTTGCCTCTGCTAACCGGCACTTTACTTACCACTTTAATTGCCATAGTAATTGCATTACCTCTTGGTTTATCTATTGCCATTTATTTAAGCGAATATGCTTCAAAGGGGTTTCGGTCAACCGTAAAACCAATGCTTGAAATATTGGCCGCTGTACCAACCGTGGTTTACGGCTTTTTTGCTTTAACGGTAGTTACTCCCTTTATACAAAAGTTTTTTCCAGGTGTGGCAGGCTTTAATGCTATATCCCCGGGTATAGTAATGGGCATAATGATAGTGCCGCTTATATCCTCATTAAGCGAAGATGCATTGTATGCAGTTCCTCGTCATTTGCGCGAAGGGGCCTATGCGTTGGGCTCAACTACGCTGCAAACAGCTGTTAGAGTTGTAATGCCGGCAGCCTCTTCGGGAATTACAGTTTCAGTTATACTGGCTATAAGCCGCGCTATTGGCGAAACTATGATTGTAGCTATTGCAGCAGGTCAGCAGCCCCGTTTAACTATGGATCCTACCGTGCCCATTGAAACTGTAACTACATACATAGTACAGGTTAGCTTAGGCGATGTGCCTCACGGCTCATTAGAATACAAAACCATTTTTGCTGCGGGCTTATCGCTTTTCGTAATTACCTTTTTGTTGAACAACATCAGTTTTTACATTAAGAAAAAATACCGTGAGGCGTATGAATAACGAGCAGGTAAAAACGATAAAGAACAGCGCCTTTCGGGTATGGGCCATTGTGGCAACATCGGTAGGGTTAGTAATGCTGGGCATACTTCTGGTTAAAATTGGAATGGATGGTTTGCATCGCATAACATTAGCCTTTTTTACCAACCTGCCCAGCCGCCGCGCTGAAAATGCCGGTATACTTACTGCATGGGCCGGCACACTTTGGATAATGGTTACGACGGCTTTAATTGCCATACCTATTGGTGTTGGGGCAGGTATATACCTTGAAGAATACAACAAGAAGGGCGCCTGGGCTAGTTTTCTTGAAATAAATATTTCAAACCTTGCCGGTGTTCCTTCAATAATTTACGGCTTATTGGGGTTGGAATTTTTTGTGCGCTTTCTGCACATGGGCGAGAGCATTTTAGCAGGCAGCTTTACACTTGCCTTGCTTGTGCTGCCAATTGTTATTGTATCCACGAGAGAATCATTAAAAGCTGTGCCCAAAACAATACGTGAAGCATCGTACGCCTTAGGTGCCAGCAAATGGCAAACCACATGGATGCAGGTTTTACCCGCTGCTGCCGGTGGAATTATGACAGGAATTATTCTTGCTCTATCGCGCGCCATTGGCGAAACCGCTCCACTAATTGTTGTAGGCGCTTTAACTTATGTACCGTTTACACCAAAATCTGTATTCGACTCTTTTACCGTTTTGCCCATTCAGATTTTTAACTGGGTAAGCAGGCCCCAGGCAGAGTTTTTAGTGAATGCCGCAGCAGGAATTATTGTGCTGCTTTTGATAACCGTGCTTATGAACGGCGCAGCAGTTTTACTTAGAAGCCGCTGGCAAAAGCACGTTAAATGGTAGGTAAACATTCATAGAAAATGGAAGTAAAAATGAGTAGTATTGAAAAAACGAGTAACGAGAATGTTATAAAGCCCATTCAGGGTGCTGAATTTATGCCGGACAAAAATTTAACGAACGGAAGCAATATGAATAAAATAGAATCGAACGGTGTGCATTGCTGGTATGGCGATTTTCATGTGTTGCGGGATGTGAACATGGAAATTAAAGCCAATACCGTTACCGCCTTAATCGGCCCTTCCGGTTGCGGCAAAAGTACATACCTGCGCATATTTAACCGCATGAACGATCTTATTGATGGATTCCGTTTAGAAGGCAGCGTTAAAATTGACAACAAAGATATTTTCAGTAAAGAAATACGGGTTAATGAACTGCGCAAGAAAGTGGGAATGGTTTTTCAAAAACCCAATCCCTTTCCGAAAAGTATTTTTGAAAACGTAGCTTACGGCTTACGTGTAAATGGCGTTACCCACAAAAAGTTTATTGAAGAAACCGTTGAAAAAGCGCTACGTCAGGCCGCAGTATGGGATGAAGTAAAGGACAAGCTGCAGAAAAATGCGCTTGGTTTATCTGGCGGCCAGCAACAACGTTTATGTATTGCAAGGGCTATTGCCGTTGAGCCCAGTGTAATTTTAATGGATGAGCCTACTTCTGCCCTTGACCCTATTTCAAACTCAAAAATTGAGGAGTTGATTTGGGATTTGAAACAACGTTATACCATATTAATTGTAACCCATAATATGCAACAGGCGGCAAGGGTTAGCGATAAAACAGCCTTCTTTTACCTGGGCGACTTGGTGGAGTATGATGACACCAAAACTATTTTTACTAACCCCAAGCAGGAGAAAACACAGAATTATATAACCGGTAGATTTGGATAGATACAATGGGACACTTAGATAATGAATTAACACAACTGCGCGGCAACCTGGTTGAAATGTTTTTGCTGGTGCAAAAGCAATTGCGCAAAAGCATGAAGGCCCTTACCACTTTAGATAAAGACCTTGCGCGCGAGGTACTATTTAACGAAAGGCGGGTAAATGCCGAAGAGCTTAAAATTGATAAAGACTGCGAAAACCTGGTTGCGCTTTTCAGCCCGGTAGCCGTTGACCTCCGCTTTATATTTGCAGCATTCAAAATAAACTCTCACCTTGAAAGTATTGGCGATAGCGCAAAGGGCATATCGAAGTTTGTGCTGGAAATGGAGCAGAAATTTGATGAGCAGTTTTTAAAGGATATTGAATTGGCCCGAATGTATGAGATGGTAGATGCCATGATAGAAAACAACATAGCTGCCTTACGTAATGATGATACGGCTGAGGCACGGGTAGTTTTTAATAAAGACGAAGAGGTAGATGCTATAAATAAAAAAGCTACAAAGGTAGTAGCCGACTATATTAGCCAGAGTAAGGCTGACCTCGTACCGCTTTTAAACATGATCTCAGTTATAAGGCGTTTAGAGCGTGTTGGCGACCTTAGCTCAAACATTGCTGAGGAAATAATTTTTCACGTGGAAGCAAAAGTGCTGAAGCATGAAAAGGAAAAACTGTAAGCAGTAATGGCACAAAAGGTTTTAGCCGGTTTTACTGAAAATAAAAACTTACGCCCACGTTCCATTGCGCTGGTGGTAGCTACTGCACTTGCAGTAATTGTAAGCCTGCTCGATTTGCTTTTTTACAGCACCCTGCTGCATTTCTTTATCCTGTTCGTTATCGTATTTCTGGTAGGTTACGTTTTAACCTATTATGCTTTGGAGGTTTTTATTTACCGTAAAATAAAACTGATATACAAACGCATTCACAACCTCAAACTGGGCAAAGATGAAAAAGACACTCTTGGCGAAAGTGTAAGTGAAGATGCTATTGAGGAAGTAGAGAACGAAGTGGAAAAATGGGCCGCCAATAAAAAGCAGGAAATTGATGACCTTAAGAGCCTTGAGAAATTCAGGAAGGAGTTTTTGGCAAACCTTTCGCATGAGTTAAAAACACCGCTATTCAACATACAAGGCTATGTACATACCTTGCTGGATGGCGCTATGGATGACCCTGAAGTGCTAAAACACTTTTTAGAGCGCACATCTAAAAGTATTGAACGCCTGAGCAACCTGGTTGATGATTTAGATGAAATTTCGCGTATTGAACGTGGTGAGGAATCGATTATAAAAGAGATTTTTGATGTTAACCAAATGGTGAAGGATGTGTTTGAAAGCATGGAGCTAAAGGCCAAATCAAAAAACATCCGTTTCAGCATTAAGAAAGGCTGCGACAAACAATTTTACGTTAATGCTGATAAAGAAAAAATTCGGCAGGTAATAACCAACCTGTTGGATAACTCCATTAAATACGGAAGAGAAAACGGCGAAACTGTTGCCGGTTTCTACGACATGGATGAAAACATACTGTTAGAAATAACCGATAATGGCATTGGCATTGATGAAAAACATTTGCCTCGCTTATTTGAACGCTTTTACCGGGTTGATAAGCATCGCTCGCGCGAACAAGGGGGCACGGGCCTTGGCCTTGCAATAGTTAAACACATAATTGAGGCACACCAGCAAACTATAAATGTGCGCAGTACTGTTGGCGTGGGTACTACCTTTGCATTTACCTTAGAGAAAGCAGAAGACAAATAAAAAAGCCTCCTGAAAGGAAGCTTAGTTTTTAAGAGTGCCCGAAGCGAGATTCGAACTCGCACACCCTTTCGGGCGCTACCACCTCAAAGTAGTGCGTCTACCAGTTTCGCCATCCGGGCAGTGGAGGTGCAAATATAACTGCCTAAACAGCTTTAGCAAACGCCCCAACTATGAGCTTGCTTAGTGCGTTTCAAGTTCTAGATGCGCACCATGTTCGCCCAGTTTTTGTTCAGCGTTTTTAAGTACCGGCTCATCTCCTTCTGCCACAATCAAAAATTTGCCTTCCTTTAAATACTCTTCGTATTTATCAGCAGTCAGGCTATCTACACCCAAACGGGTAAGCACAGCAGCAATACCACCGCCTACTACACCCAACTCAAGCCCCGCAAATGCACCTACTAAAGCGCCGGCCCCGAAAAGGAAACCAAAACCCGGTATGGCAAAAATGCCTATGCCGCTTAAAACCCCTATAACCGAACCCGCTATAACACCAAAACTAACCTCCGCTCCTTCTACGGTATGATCAGCCTTTACATGAAAATGATCATCAACCTTAGTGGTTTTACCAATAATAGAAAGTTGATTGGAGGGAAAACCGTTTTGCTGTAATTGTTGTACAGCTGAGAGTGCAGAATCGTGAGAATCATAAACGCCAATAATCGCTTGCATAAATTTTATGTTTAATGTTTAATAAAAACATTTCACAGGCATGAAAAATTCATGCCGCTTACAAGCCCCGATAAATGTTCACTACGTCGCTAAAAATCCCAAACTGCGGTTCTTTTGCCCCGGATGTAGTCCTTCATTTTCATCCAAAAAGCAAGTACCATATATACTATAACCGGCGAAGCCATGGTAATACAGCTGAGATAAATAAAAAATAACCGGATGTCCTTGGCCGGCATTTTTAAACGTTCGCCTATTCTTTCACAAACTCCAAAAACGTTTTGTTCTACTAAAAACTTAACGCTGTTTACGGGGTTCATTTCACTGATTTTATTTTCTAAAGATAAAGCTTTTACGACAAAATTTTATGGCCAACCGCACATTGCAGGCAGTTAAATCTATCGCAATGGCCGGTTTTCAGCTGAATAAGCGCCTGCGTTTGGTAGGCGCTATCAGCCTTTATACCCAGGGCGTTCCAGCCTTTAACAATGCTGTTTACCTCGGCGCGGCAATCTTCCAGCAAACTCATAGCCTTGTCGGCATATTTTTCTTCGCCCTTATACCGCCCATAGGCAAACAGTAAAGGGGCCACGGCATTAATTAAAAGGATGTCCTTTGCAGAATCGCCTATAGCCGATTTAACGTTAACGGATTTCTTATCAAATTGATAGTGGGTTTTCCAGTATATAGAAGGCTCACCGCTAAAAATAGCCCGGATAGCTTTACCGTTTTTCGCCTCTACCACCTGAGAAAAGAGTTTAACATCCTTATGCAGTAGTGAGGCTAACTGCGCCAGCCTAAGGCTTGGAAAGTTAGAGGGGCGAAGCCGTAAAAACTTGAAAAGGTGGGCAGGTAAGGGACTTAAATTATGTAACCTGCGCAGATAATTATATTCCTTTTTCAAAGTCTTAGGGTATCCGTCCACAAAGTCTGCTGCCAAAAAACCAGCCTGGCCTAATAGCAGTGCTTCTAACTGTAAAAGGTCTGCTGAATGTTTGGCCCACACTTTAACAGGTAAGGATTTAGCCAACAATTCAAAGGGCTCCTTATTAATACCGGCACCCATGTATCGGGCTAACAAAACAAACATCACCTGCTCCCAATCATTACCGCTTTCCTTTAAAAGGTCCATAATGTGGTTTACCTTTTGTTCAAGTCGTTCAACCAACATCCGTTCAAGGTGATTGTTTAAAACGGATGAGTTTACCTCTGCAATAAAACTTCTGCAGGCTATAGAAGTTTTGCGCCTAGAAAGTTCGTCAAAACGGCTAACTGTATTGGGGTTAATTCTGTCTTTAAGTTCTAAAACAGGTATCGCCTCTCCATTCTTACGTTTAGCTAATTGCTTATCATTTTCATATACCACGTGTAACACTATATTATCATAAGCTGAATCAATATGGTGTTTATGCGCGAACCAATCAGAAGATTTAAGATGCAACTCTACGTTGCCCGCCCAAAGCACATTGTTAATGCGCACCTTAGCATTTGAAAAATCAGCACCTGCATCGCGGTTATGCATACCGGGATGAATAACTTCTACACTTTCACCGGTGGTAGTAGTTAAATTATTAGCGGCAAAAAGTCGGAACTTCCATACAAAATGGAGAAGGTTTTCATCCATAAGTATGAAAATAAAAAACTACAGCACTATCTGGCAATCGGGAATGAGCCATGTTAATTCCTCTACCTGCGTATTGGAAATTTTGGTACTGCGTAAATTCAATAAACGCAACCCTTCCATTAACTTTATGTCCTTTGAAAAACCTGCCAAAGCCTTATTAAAGCTAAAATCAACCGTTCGTAACGTCTTTAGCTTATTAATAGCGGACGGAATTGAAGTAAATTGATTGTAACTAAAGTCAATTATTTCAAGGGATGAAAGCTGGCCAAATTCAACAGGCAGAACTTTTAAGGGGTTTTTAGCTGCCGCAAGGCGGGTTAACTTTTGCAGTTTCCCAATTTCTTTAGGTATAGCCGCAATAGAATTAAAGGCAATCTCCAATTCCTGAAGGTTAACTAAATACCCTACAGAAGAGGACAAGGCAGTAAGTTTATTGGAGGTAACGTTAAGATACCTAAGCTTTTTTAGCGTAAACAATGCTTTAGGTAGGTAAGTGAGCTTATTACCTGAAACATTCAGTCGTTCAAGATTAGTGAGTTTACCAATGCTTTCGGAAAGGGCCGTTAAACCTTTATCGCTTAAGTTGAGTGAGGTTACATCAGAAGGTTTTTTTAATGCCTCTTCTAAGGAGGTGTAATCGTGCGCTGAAGAGATATGAAAACAGGAAAATAGAATCAGCGCCAGGGTCACGGTTTTCAACTGCATAGCATGGTTATTCGATTTTTTTGAAAGCTTGTTTCAAATCTTCAATTAAATAATCCACATCTTCTAAACCAACATAAAACCGAATCATATTGAATGGGAATTGAGGATTTTCGCCCCCTGCAGGTTGCGGAAAACTACATGCAGGAATTAATAAAGATTCATGTCCTCCCCAGCTTACCGCAAACAAAAACGCCTTAAGGCTATTGCAAAAAGTTTCTACTGTTTCAACAGTATCTGCCTTTAGTATAATTGTAAACAACCCACCGCACCACTTCATTTGCTTTTGTGCCAAATCATATTGCGGAAAGGATTTAGAAAAGGGATAGTAAAGGCTCTCCACCTGCGGATGGTTTTCTAAAAAAGCAACAACGGCCTCCGTTGTTTTTCTTATGCGCTCCATACGAACGGGCAGGGTGCGCATACTCCGAATCATAAGCCAGGCATCAAGCGGAGAAATTATGCCCCCTATGTTTAGTAACTCGGTAGCATAAATGTGTTTAACCATTTCTTTGTTGCCTATCAATACTCCGGCCACCAAATCGCTATGGCCTCCATAATATTTTGTTGCCGAATGCACTTCAATATCGGCTCCTAATTCTATACACCGTTGCCCTATAGACGTACAATAACTGTTATCTACAATGGTAATTATCCCATTTTGCTTTGCCAATCGGGCAACAGCCTCAATGTCCTGCAATTCAAAAGTGAAGGTATTGGGCGTTTCTAAAAAATAAACGGTGGTGTTCGGTTGTGTTGCTTTAGCAAAATTCTCTGTTAAGGTGCCATCAACCATGGTTACCTGTACACCAAAGCGCGATAAGTAATTATTCAGTAGTTTATTGGTCCAGCTATACGGTTTTGATACACACACCACATGATCCCCTGTTTTTACATTAGCCAAAACCGCAGCGGCTACCGCCGCTACCCCACTTGAGAAAACCAGCGCATCTTCGGCACCGGCAAGTGCAGCCAGTTTTTTTCTTAATATTTCTACTGTTGGATTATTCCCCCGCGTGTATAAGTGCGAAGTCTGTTCATCGGCAAATGCTTTACGCAAAGCAGCCACATCGCGCACAACAAAATTACTTGTTTGAATTACAGGGGGCGACATAGCATTGTAATACAGTTCGCGCTCCTCTCCTAATTGATTAAGTATATAAGAAAGGTCCATGGTTTATTTTTCCAGTATCAATTTAGAAGTTTGGTTGTTTATGCTCCAGTGCGTAAACTTATCCAGAAGCGATTTGCCCAGCAAAAAACTAACATCCTTTTTATCAATTACAGCTACAGTAACGTTATTAACGGTAAAACCACCTAACTGCAACCCATTCAAGTTAAATCGGCGGCATGTCAATTCTTCACCATTTGCCATCTGATAGGTTTTATCGCTCAGGTAATCCTTTTTGGCAATTACACCATCAAATATCAGGTCACGCTCAAAATCGCTACCAATCATAACAACACTTGCCCCTGAATCAATGATAAAAAGCTTTTCAGCATTTCCGATTTTAACCTTTACCCGAGATACAGAACCAATTTTAGACACAGGAATTTCGTCTTTCGATATAGAGCCCTGGATGTCATTAGGGTTCTTTTCTTCTATTGCACCGCCCCCTTTCATAGCTTCATTAATACATGGTGTTACTATCTCATTTAGTAAGGGCGAATTGGGGTCCTGCAATTCAAATAGCTTATCAACACTTAAATTCTTCTCTTGTATTTTATCAATAGCGCAACGGCAATACATGTCGCCGTCAATACCCAACGTTTTAAAAGAACCATCCTTAGCTAATGCCTCAGTACAAGCCGTTACCATGGTTTGGTAAAGGTCCTTATCTCCATTTGCAGTTTTACTTTTGGCATCACCATCCTTTTTTGCTTTTGTTTGGTCGGCGTCCGAACTCTTTTTACTATTACTATCATCACCCGTACTCATATTGGATAGTACACAACTAAACATTAAACTGTAAAAAGGGCTCTTTTCATCCTTTTGTATTTTATCTAAAAATTTCTCATCATCCAATGCTTTAAAAAATTCTTTGCGCGTCATTTGTGCAGCCATGCCTTCAAAAAAACATGAACAAATGCCGGTGCCATTGAACTTCATTCCGTCAACCTCGGCAGCTTCTTTATCAAAGGCTGTAGCGCAGGCCCCTACCATTGCCTTTTTGCCGGCAAAGCTTTGTCCGTCCTTAAAATAAAGAGTGTCGGATTGTGAAAAGGAAAGAGAACAAAACAGAATTAAACTAAATGCGGAAAACAGGAAGTGTTTCATAAACTGATTGTAGCAATATTGAAGGACCCGAATATAGGTAAAGGACCATTAGAAAATAAAAAAGGCGGATTGTGAAGTCCGCCTTTACATAAATAATTTAACTGCCTATTTAGGAGCAGTAGTAGTTTTAATAGTTGAAGAAGGAGTTTTGTTTACTGAAGGTTGTTTTGCTTCAGCCTGCTTTTTTGCAATTAAATCAAGGTTTCCTTTAGCCAAAACAAATTCCGGTGAAATTTCGAGGGCCTTTGTAAAGTTATCCTTTGCAATTTCCTCCTGGTTCATTTCTAAAGCGCATATACCTTTAACGTTAAGCGCGGCAGCCTTCATTGGCACATCCTGTGAACCGCCCTGCACTAGAATGTTAACCTTTTGCTGGGCTGAAGCCGGGTCGGCAATAATTTTATCCAATGAGGCAATACACTCGCCAAATCGCTTTAACTGATATTGCAAGGTTGCCATTTGATATAAGTAGTAAATTGACTTATCAGCCGAATACAATTTTTCGTAATCAGCAAGTGCCTCTTTAATCAAACCAAGATTCTGCTTGGAAACTGCAACAAGTTCCAGCATATCTTTTCTGCCGCCGTCTTTCTTCAAAATTTCTTCTCCAATTAAATAAGCCTGCGCATAACGTTCGCCCGCGAAGTACAACAAGGCTAAGGAGTCATTCAAATCCGCCCGTTCAGGTTTAATAGCTATCATATTATACAAGGCTATAGTGGCAGCCTGTAAATCGTAGTTTTTCAGGGCGCCTTTATATACACGCATTTGCACATCAAACGGGTCGCCTGAACCCTGGGCCTTAGTGGTTGTTAAACCAACTATGCCGAAAAGAAAGAAAACAACCAGTAGTTTCTTAATCATATTAGAGTGAGTTTAAGTTCTAAAAGTATGAGAATTTTTAAGTTGCGGAAATAGATTGCAGGAATTTTTGGGTAAGCTGCTGCAACTCAACCGCATTCTTACGGGCAGCTTCTGCAAAGTCTTCACCCTTAGAGGCATAAATAATCTGCCGGGCTGAATTGATTAACAAGCCTCCGGTTTCATTCATTCCATTTTCACAAATTTTCTCAGCATCTCCCCCTTGTGCCCCAACACCCGGAACCAAATAGAAGTTATCAGGCGCCAAGGAGCGAATGTGCCTAAACTGTTCAGGATGGGTAGCTCCTATCACAAACATAAGGTTATCGGGTGTGCCCCATTGTTGGGCTTTCTTTATAACCTGTTCATATAATTTGCCTTCGGCGGAATCAATAAACTGAAAGTCAGCAGACCCTTTATTAGAGGTCAATCCAAGCAAAATGACCCACTTTTCCTTATACTGTAAAAAAGGTGACACAGAATCTTCGCCCATGTAAGGGGCAACCGTTACAGAATCGAAATCAAGCCACTCAAAAAATGTTTTTGCATACATCTTTGACGTATTGCCTATATCCCCCCGTTTCGCATCGGCTATGGAAAACATATCCCCCTTGTGCTTATTCAAGTAAGCCATAGTTTTTTCAAGGCTTTGCCAACCCTTTAGGCCTGCACTTTCATAAAAAGCGAGGTTAGGTTTATAAGCAACGGCTAAGTCAATGGTTGCATCAATAATAGCCTTGTTAAACTCAAAAATGGGGTCCTCATACTTTAATAAATGGGGTGGAATTAATGTGATATCGGTATCGAGCCCCACGCAAAGCATGGATTGTTTGCGTTGCATTAGTTGAAAAAGTTGCTGCCTGTTCACAGGGCTAATGTAAAAAGAAAGATGAGTAATGAAGCCATTACTCATCTAACCACTAAAACCTGATTAAGACAATAAAAGTTATTACGCATCATGCACATCTAAAAACTGATTGAGTCTGAAACGCAGATAGAATACGGATTGCTCCAACTGCCGCGTTTTATTCCTTAAACTGTTGCGTTTAAGTAAATCAGTAAAACCAAGTACTTTGTTACCATTAGTTTCCGGGAAAAGCTGGTGCGCTGATTCCATCTCTAACTCCAGCTTTTTAATTTCTGCTGAAAGCCGCTCTCCATCCTCACCTATATGATTCAGAAAAGCTAAACGGCTTTCCAACCATTCAGTGGCGCGAAACCGGTTAACCACTTCGTTTATAGTTAGCAGTTGTGTATTACAAGCTTGCAGCGAACTAAGCCATGCTAACTGCAGGCCGTTTTTATCAATGTTTTTATCTACCAGGTTAATCATAACATCACTTATAGTGTTATAACGCAGATTAGTGTTGTAATGGTATTCCCTTTGGTAATTTTTAATAAAAATGACAACAAGATGACACTTCCCTTTCCTATTAAAAAAAATCATTGAAGCCTCTATATTTACCTCACCCATGAAAAACAGCCTTCTGCTTGTTTTATTGCTTTTAACCGGCATTTACCGGGTGAGTGCGCAGGAGCTTTCCTATAAGCACTTTACCACCGATGATGGCCTACCCAGTTCAGAGGTTTATGATGTTTTTCAGGACAGCAAAGGCTTTATATGGATGGCCACCGACCACGGTCTTGCCATGTTTGACGGATATAGCTTTAAAACGTTTAACACAGATAACGGGCTTCCGGACAACACCATATTTAAAATAAAAGAAGACTATAAAGGCATTCTTTGGGTTCAAACCTTTTCAAAAGGTATTTACTCCTTTAACGGCAAAGAATTTAAACCGCATCCTCAAAACGATTGGATTATAAAAAAATCGAAGCGAAAAAGTATTTACACATACGAACTTTGTGGAGACACCTTATTACTTAATATAATACTGGAAGAATTTGGTTGCACTGCAAAGGATACCTTTTTGTTATGGTCCATAAATGATAGGAAAATCTATAGCAACCAGCATTTGTACTTTAATTATCTTTTAGCCTCTGGTAAGAAGGCTGTATTCAGTTTAGCAGAATACAGCCTTAATGAGCCTAGAACGGCAATTAACAAACCTATTTACAGCGCTGCAGTTAACTATAATGGTAACAACTATGGTAATCTTGGTTTTTTACCCTTAAGCGGGAATAACATGGCAGCTTATATTGATAATCATCTGTACTTATTAAACAACAACGACACTACCGGTAAACTGCTCAGGAAATTTGATAACCGGCTTATCAGTATGTTTCAAACCTCGTCAGGTAAATTATGGTTGGGCTTTTACAAAGGCGGAGCTGAACTTCTGGATACATACAACAGCAAGACTAAAACCGAATTGCATTTTTTAGACCCGTATTCAGTTACAGGTATTCTTGAAGACAGGGAAGGCAACTATTGGTTTTCTACACTTGAGGCAGGTGTATTTTTTGTTCCGGGCATTCACTTTCGTTCAATTATACTTGATGCGTTAGGAACTAACACAATTGCAACAAAGGCATTGTCCCTTTTACCTACACCCACTGAGCTGCTGATAGGAAGTGATAAAAACAGGCTTTACAGCCTGAGTCCTTCATCGCATTTAACAAGCAGAGAATACAACGATATTCAGTCCCGTATCGAAGACATCATTGTACGCAACAACAAAGTTCAAACCTCCGGTTACTATGGCAACATCAACTTTGCGTGCAAATGTTATGCTGCACCGCTGGCCCTTGATACTCTACCCGGCAAAAACCGGTTAGTAGCGGGCACCCACCAGGGCTTTGCCATTATAGATGATGACAAAACTGTTTATTGCTCCTTTAACCACGGTTTCAGTATCAGAACACCCACTGTTCGTTATGTTGCCGGTCAGGGAATATTTTTAGGCACTAATGAAGGTTTGTATTTATATAAGGATAGCAGTATAAACTATTACTTCAGCGATTCTTTATTACATGATATACGAGTAACCGATTTAAAAAGAACGACATCAGGTTGGTTAGTAATTGCGAGTAGAGGTAAGGGGATGGTTTTAACTAAAGGTACAAAACGAATTCAACTTACAGAAGCAGATGGGATGATTTCAAACCTTCTGGAATGTATTTATCCCGAAAATGATTCCTCGTTCTGGATAGGCACTTATTCAGGCCTTTCTCATCTGAAATTTAACCCTGATGGTAAGAGCAAACCGGTTTTTATAAATTATACCAGAAAGGATGGACTGTCAAGCAACGAAATAAATGACATCGATTTCTTTAATGGTGAAATATGGCTAGCTACCAATAACGGCCTTTGCCATTTTAAGGAAAGTCTGATTGAAAAAAAACAAGGAAGTTTTCCCATTTACCTAACGCTGTTAACAATAAACGGACAGACACAGGATACAAGTGCTTTGCAACACTTAAAATATAATGAGAATAACATTGTATTTGAAATGACAGGGCTTGACTACAAGGCACTGGGCGAAATAACCTATAACTATGTGGTAGAAGGCAAAAACAGTTTTAGCGGTACCAGCCGTTTGCGGCGAATATCTTTTTTTGCTATGGAACCCGGAGATTATAAAGTCAGGATAACTGCCAAAAGTAGTATTGGCGATACTTCTGTTGCTCCCTTCATTATTCGTTTTACTATTCCCAAACATTATACCCAAACAACGTGGTTTGCGGTTTTAATAATAGTGCTGGTAGTGCTTATAGTTTTATTGATTGTGTACCTATATTACCAAAACAGGCAGATTAAAGCAGAAACCATGCTGCAGGTAATGGAAGCAGAACAGGCGGCCTTACGCTCGCAAATGAACCCGCATTTTATTTTTAATGTTTTAAATTCCATACAATCTTTCCTGGGGGATAATGACAGAAAGCAGGCACAGAACTTTTTGGGCAAATTTTCGCAACTTATAAGGCGTATACTGGAAAATTCAAAACATCCATTTATAACGCTTGAAGAAGAAATACAGTCGTTACAGCTTTACCTTCAGTTAGAAAAGATGCGTTTTGAAGATAAGGTAAGTTACACCTTTGAGATTTCGCCGGAAATACGCCCCGGCCAGTTAAAAGTACCGCCAATGATGATACAGCCTATGATAGAGAATGCCATTTTGCATGGCATAACCCCATCAGGCAGAAGCGGCATAATAGAAGTTAAGTTTGCGATGGAGAATAATATGCTTATTTGTACTATAAGGGATAATGGGGTTGGGCTTTCAGCCAAAAAAGAACAGAAAAATAAATTTCATGAAAGTACTGCAGTTAACAACCTTAAAAAACGTATTGAATTGATTAACCAAATGTATGGTACCAGTGCAAACGTCATAATAAAAGAAATATATGACAATGGCGTGACAAGCGGAACCGAAGCAAAGCTTAGTTTCCCGCTCAAATTTTGATTGAATTTTGCTTTTGCGCCAACTATGAAAAAGATTAAAGCACTAATTATTGAAGACGAGCCCAAAAGCTTAAAAACACTGATGGGCATGCTGAAAGATTACCACCCAAGGGTAGAGGTGGTTGGCACCGCCGGCAGTGTAAAGGAGGCAAAAAAAGTGGCCGACGGGCTTGATTTTGACCTTGTGTTTGTAGATGTGAACCTGCCGGATGGCAATGGGTTTGAAACTCTGGAGCACGTACGGCACAAAAACCCCGAGATAATTTTCACCACCGCCTACGACCATTTCGCGGCAAAAGCATTCGAGTATCAGGCACTGCATTACTTACTAAAGCCTGTAACGCCTGATGATTTAGCAGAAGCCCTGGACCGTTTTGACCGCAAGCGTGAAACCAACGCTTCGGGTAAAATAAAGAGTAAGGCCAACAAGCTTTCGTTAAGAAGTAATGAAGGAATGGTGATAGTTGACCTTGATGAAATTATATACGTGCAGGCTGCCGATAAATACAGCATATTTCATTTTACCAATCGTAAAGAGTTAATCATCTCCAAACCATTATCCAAATTTGAGGAAGCGTTATCCGACGCCGGATTTTACAGGGTACACGACAGTCATCTTGTAAACTTATCGCACATACGGGGTTACGCCAAAGGCAAAGGAGGAACCATTGAACTTAGCGATGGGAGTAAGGTTGAAGTAAGTGTTCGCAAAAAAGAAGATTTCTTACTCGTTCTGCAGCAATATACCCGCATAGCTGATTAATCATTAAACAGATACACTTTTAACTAACGCACTTACGCCTTCTAATCGTTCACTTACGAAAAGTGCGTTGTATATGAACTCATATTACATTCTATTTGGAGGGTAATGAGTGAAAGCCCGTTACGAACCTTGCACCAAAACCAGCTTTGGAAATGTGAAAACCCGATAGCTTTCGGATCTAACCCTCATAGAAAGTTATTCTGAAACCCGCTTGTAGCGGGTTTCTTTTTTATATCCTATTCCGCTTGTAAACGCACCTTTAAAGGCCTGCTGAAACTTTCTTCCAGTGATATAAGTGTTTCAGTGCGGTTTATACCCTGTATACGCTGAATTTTATCGTGCAGTACTTCCCGCAGGTGTTGAGTATCGCGGCAAACTACCTTTAAAAACAGGCTGTAGTTTCCGGTAGTATAATGGCAGCTTATTATCTCATCAATCTTTTTTAACTCCTGAACCACTTTATCATATTGGTCGCTGCGGATTAAGAATACCCCTATAAAGGCGGTAACGTCCAAACCAAGCTTTGCAAAATCTACATGCAATTGTGGGTTATGGATAATGCCCATTTTCTCCATTTTGTTCATGCGCACATGCACTGTACCGGGAGAAACGAATAACTGCTTACCAATTTCGGTATATGGTATAAAAGCATTATCCATTAAAAGGTTCAATATCCTAAGGTCAAGGTTATCAATTTCATATTCTGAAGCCATATTTCTTAATGTATTTTGCTATTTCATCAATAAAAATAAGCTTTTTTGAATAAAATACATATTTACAACACAATCATTAAATTATTTGCAATAAACAGCACTGTAATTTATCTTTGCAACAACGTTCTAAGAAACAATGTTGGGTGATGAAATTGGCAGACATGCCCCCCTGTCTCGGGGGTGAGGAGCCCGGAATAAACCAAAGTTGCGGATGAGCTTGTAATGCAGGCGCATCCGCAACGCGGCTAACCGCCTCTTGTAGGTTCGAGTCCTACTCCAACAGCAATTTTAAACCTGTTAAGTACGCCATATGCTTAAAGCACTGCCAACCATAGCCATATTCCTGATGATGTTGCTGTTTAACATTATCGCTTTGCCTTTTGAACTGATTGGCCGCTTTATGTATGCGTTAACAGGTAATGATGAGGAGTAAGCCTCAGTAAAGATTTCATAGATGGTTTAGGGGTGAAGAGGGGGCAGTTCTTGCTCCCTTTTCCGTTTTTTAGAGGTGAAGTTATCTGCGGATAATTATTTTCGCCACAACCGTTAATTGCATATGGGTAGCTACGTAGATAATAACCTGATAAAGGACGAGCATGTGGTGTTTGAGAGCAAATACCATTGGAAAATCTTTTTTAGCCTGAGAGGTATTTTTACACTTTTTATTGTGCCGGCACTACAAAGGTGGAGCGATGAGTTTGTGGTAACCAACAAACGCATTATTTGCAAAACAGGTTTGTTTGCCCGCAAAACTCTTGAAATGAACCTGAACAAGATTGAAACCGTGAATGTGGACCAAAGTATAATGGGCAGGTTGTTGGGGTATGGCACTATTACCATTATTGGTACAGGTGGCACACGGGAGTCATTTCCTGATATTGCCCAACCCACTGAATTCAGAAAACGTTTCCAGGAAGTTTCATCCTAATGAAAAAGAAGAAGGGGCATAAGGATACAGGGGAAAGCATAGTAGATGCTGAATTGTTACGTATGTACCTTATGGGCGCAGCCAACCCTAAGAACAGCACCAAAATTTCTGCTGCGGAAGACGTTATTGATTTACACCTGCATCAAAGCCAGGTGGGTAAGGGGAAAATACCCGCACACGACGCCCTTTTTCATCAAATAGAAGAGTTTGAACGAGCCCTTGACCGCGCTATTGCTGCAGGCAAAATGGAATTCAGGGTGGTGCACGGGCACGGTACTGGAAAACTGAAAAAAGAGATTTATAGTATACTGGCTAAACACCCACAAGTTAAAAGCTACGAGAATACCTACCACAGCCAGTTTGGTTACGGCAGTACCATTATCTTCCTTAAATAACTGCGGCAAGCGCTATACACTGCGCCATTTGGCAAGTTTGTTTGTGCATAATGTTGACAATTACGTGAAATACATTTACGATGTAAAATACTGCGTATATGATAAAGACTGCACTGAAAGCATGTGTATTATTCGGCGGCCTGTTTATTTCAGGTCAACTTATGGCTCAATCAGCCGTAGCTTCTACTGAAACTGTAATACCTAAGGCGGAGGCTATTAAGGAAGCCCCCGTGGCGCCACCGGTTGGCAGAGAAGTAACAATTGTTGTAAAGAACACCTGCGAGAAAGGGGTAGCCGTTTTTGCGGGCCCAAGGGAAAACATTAAGGAACCTAAGCTAAACGCTTATGGCGGCCTTAGCACCAACAAGGTTTACATACACGAAAATGACGTGGTGTGCCTTATGACCAGTGATAAAAAGCCGGTAGCTTGTACCGTTATAAAACCCGGAATGACAACTGTAGAGGTTAATACCTCAGGAACCGGGGTAATGGGCAAATAAGCCCTAAAGATTTGTGCCTGTAAGGCGGGGTTATGCTCCGCCTTTTTTGTTTTTAAAGTGCATGGCTATTGTTACAAGCATAACACCCAGTAAGGCGCCGGCAGATAGCAGTTGAAGTGCATCAACAGAGCGGATATTCTGCCACGCTCCTGTTCTTACCATATTGCCCATTATTACACTGAATAATAACAGCATGACTGCTGAACGACTTACCATACCTATGTTTTGTATAAAGATAAAGAACTTTTAATACCCCTGCTTTTAGCGACGATGGATAGCGATAACATTTTTTTGCAGCTTGAATATGGAAGCTGGGCCGCGTTGGCATCTAAGTTGTATTCCTCTAAATACTAAAGCTTTTTGTGTGCTAACCAAGGCCCCGTTACCGAAAGGTGCGGGGCTTATTATTATCAGCTTGCCACTTACTATTGAAAGTTTACTTTAGCCATTATGCTATCGTATTGGGAAAAAACCTCGTTACTGAACTACGACCTAATTGTGGTGGGCAGCGGTATTGTGGGCTTATCAACCGCATTATCTTTTAAAGAAAATCAACCGGCTAAACGCGTGTTGGTTTTAGAAAGGGCTATACTGCCTACCGGCGCCAGTACTAAAAATGCAGGCTTTGCATGTATTGGCAGTTTAACCGAAATACTGGATGACCTTAGCTACATGAGTAAGGATGAAGTATTAAACCTGGTAGAACTGCGCTTAAAAGGACTTCAGTTATTGCGAAAGCGGCTTGGAGATAAGGCTATTGGCTATGCGGAGGAAGGAAGCTATGAATTGATTAGCGATAAAGAAGTTACTTGCCTGGAAAAGATTGACGAAGTAAACGCTTTACTACAACCCATTTTAAAAGCTACCGCTTTTAGCCGTTGCGATGAAAAAGTAAAGGACTTCGGTTTTTCGACGGGCTATACTAAACACCTGGTAAGCAATAACCTGGAAGGCCAGTTAGATAGTGGCCAAATGATGCGCACCTTAATTGACCGATGTATTGCTGCCGGTATTGAAATAAAGACGGGCTGTGAGGTAGAACGCCTTGAGGAAAGCTCAACTGCTGTTGATGTTATAGTTAATCACGGCCATTTAGGTCAGGCAGTAACATTTACCGCACCCCGGGTAGCGGTTTGTACCAATGCATTTACGGCTAAGTTATACCCCGAGTTAGACATACAGCCGGGTCGTGGCCAGGTTTTAGTTACCAAGCCAATACCAGGCTTGAAATTTACAGGCATTTTTCACTTTGATAAAGGCTATTACTACTTCAGAAGGTTATACGACCGCGTTTTATTTGGCGGTGGCCGTAACCTTGATTTTGAAGGGGAACGCAGCACCGTTTTTGCACAGAACGAAAAAATACAAGCCGACCTTATCCATAAACTAAGCACAATAATTTTGCCGGGCCAAACGTTTGAAATCCAGGACTGGTGGACAGGTATTATGGCCTTCGGCAAAACCAAATTCCCCATTTTAAAGAAGTATAGCAGCCGCGTTTTTATGGCTGTGCGAATGGGGGGCATGGGTGTAGCCATTGGCAGTGAGGCAGGAGAACAGCTGGCCAAATTAATGGCTGAGGAAGGATGAACGGAGTAGATGAAGGAATCTTAATTTTTTTAACAAGCTGTTTTTGCCCTAAAGTGAAAAATGAGTTACTTTCCGTATGGAATTTTATTCTAACTACATCTTAGAGTATATTTCACTAACCAAAAAATAACGTATGAAGCGTATCACTTACTCTCTACTTGCGTTTTTAATGATTGCAGCTACAGCTGTAAAAGCGCAAACTTCCAAAACACCTTCACTAGACCGTATGACTGTTGCCAAGTTAGATGTTAGCGGCAAATGGGTAGGCAAACGCATGCAGTTTTCGTGGGACCACAAAAGCTTTATTGAAGTATTTGAGTATGAGTTTGACCTTAAACAGGAAGGCAACATTGTAACAGGTACCTCCACTATTATAAGCAGTAACGGCGAATACGGCGATATGCGCGTTGAAGGCGTTATTGTTGGTGATAAATTGATTTTCGCTGAAAAAGAAGTGAAGAGCGCTATTCGCCCTGAAGGAAAAGTATGGTGTTTAAAGAGCGGTGAATTACGCTTTGTAAAAGATGGTGATGAACTGCGCATTGGTGGCGAAACTGCCAGCTATATGGAAGTATACAACTACCCTTGCAGCGGCGGTGTAACCGACCTGAAGAAGGTGGACAACAGCAGCAACCTGAAAGTGTTGCAAACTGCCGAAAACACTACTTCAACAGTTGAGGACAATATGCAAATCAATATCTATCCTAACCCTTTTATTGAGAATGCCACTGTAAGCTATAACCTTACTGCAGACTCAAAGGTTAAGGTTGAAGTTTTTGATATGACCGGCCGTAACATAGCCAACCTTTACGAAGGCAACCAAAGAACAGGCAATTACACTCTGAACTTTGACGCCAAAGCATCAGGCTTTATGAGCGGAATGTTTATTGTAAAAATGACTGTTAACGGCGATGTATTCAGCCGCCAGATAGTTCAAATGCGCTAATCCCCCTTAGGTAATAATTAAATTGACACTGGAAAAGTCCCCATTTATTGGGGACTTTTTTTGTTTCAATACAATCAAATACAGAAGTATTTACGCCCCGGAAGCTTACGCGCACTTTCTGTATCTTCGCCGGCATGACGAAGGCAGAGCGCGTGCAGTTTATTATTAAGACGTTAGAAGAGCTCTATCCCAATCCACCCATACCGCTGGACCATAAGGATGCCTATACCCTTCTTATTTCTGTTTTGCTTTCTGCGCAGTGTACTGATAAACGCGTTAACCTTACCACACCTTTCCTGTTTGAAAAGGCAGATACACCAAAGAAAATGGTTAAACTGGAGGTAGAGGACATTGAAGACATCATAAGGCCTTGTGGCCTAGCGCCTGCTAAAGCAAAAGCCATTCACCGCCTATCGGAAATACTTTTAGAGAAACACAAAGGCGAAGTGCCCGATAACTTTGAAGACCTTGAGCACTTACCGGGGGTTGGCCATAAAACGGCTTCAGTAATTATGGCGCAGGTTTTTGATGTGCCTGCTTTTCCGGTTGATACACATATCCACCGCCTTATGCACCGCTGGAAATTAAGTAATGGCAAAAGCGTTACGCAAACCGAAGCAGACGCCAAAAGACTCTTCCCTAAAGAACTATGGAACAAACTGCATTTACAGATAATTTTCTTTGGTAGAGAACACTGCCCCGCACGAGGTCATGATGAAAACACCTGTCCCATTTGCAGCAAAATTTAGGTATGACAAGAAGCGAAGAAGATAAGAAGCTGATTAAAATGCAGGTGCTGGTGTTGCTGGCAGGGCTACTGCTTTTGGGCAGTAAATTCATTGCCTACCTTCTCACCCACTCTAACACCATTTTAACCGATGCGCTGGAAAGCATTATAAATGTTGTAGCCGGTGCATTTGCTTTGTATAGTCTTTACCTGTCATCGAAACCCAAAGATGAGGACCACCCTTATGGGCACGGCAAAGTAGAGTTTATTTCTGCCGGCTTTGAAGGAACCTTGATTGTTGTAGCCGGCTTTTTGATAATTATAAAATCAATCTTCGCCTTTTTTGAGCCACGCACACTTGAGCATCTTGATATAGGCATTGGCATTGTGGTGCTATCGGGTATAGTAAACTTCTTCCTTGGTGTTTGGATGGTAAAAACCGCGGAAAAGCAAAATTCTTTAACCCTTAAAGCAGATGGCGAACATTTAAAAAGTGATGCCTATTCTTCCTTCGGCATATTAGGTGGTTTAGGCCTTATAATGTTAACCAAGCTGAACTACCTCGACAACGTAGTTGCTATAATTTTTGGAGGTATTATTATTTACACAGGCGTTAAGCTCATAAGAAAATCGTTACGGGGAATAATGGATGAGGCGGATCTTACCACCATACAGGCCATAATAGATGTACTAAACCGCAACCGAAAAAACGCCTGGATTGACGTGCACAACTTGCGTATAATTCAGTATGGTTCACGCCTGCATATTGACTGCCACGTTACCCTGCCCTGGTATTACACGTTGGAACAGGCCCACGAGGAAATTGAGGAAATAGCCCGCAGCATTAATGAATTTAACGGTGGCACCGTTGAATTTTTCATTCATGAAGACCCCTGCCTGCCTTCTTCGTGTAAAATTTGCACTATTGCAGACTGTAAGGTGCGTAAGGAAGAGTTTAAAGGGCGTATTGAATGGAACCTTGAAAACGTAATGAAGAATAAGCGCCATGGATTGATGGACGAAGCCGGTTAAGCAAAAAGGAAATGACAAAAGTTGACGAAACGCTATTTAAAGGAGAACACTATTTAGGCAGACCCGCCGACAGCACCGATAAAATTATAACCCGCCGTGTTGGTTTGGTAAAAGCTATACCGGGCTTTTGTGATAAGAACCTTGAACTATTGGAGATAGGTGCCGGCAATGGTGCTACCCTCCTGTTAATGAGCGATGAAATGAAAAGCTGCATGGGCGTTGACATTTTTGACCATACTGCGGAATTCAGGAACACACGCGATGCTAAGGGAATTACAAATTGCGATATAGTAATACGCGATATTGAAAAGGAAGACCTTGACAAAAAATACGACCGCTTAATTTGCTTTGAAGTAATTGAACACTTTAACAGCGAAGAAACGGTAAAGCGCTTTACGCGCTGGTTAAAGCCCGGTGCCCTTTGCGCAATCTCTGTTCCTAACAAATGGTGGGTGTTTGAAACACACGGCGCCCGTTTACCACTACTGCCATGGAACCGTGTTCCGTTTTTTAGCTGGCTACCAAAGTTTATACATGAGCGTTTTGCCAATGCACGCATTTACACCAAGTCCCGGATTAAAAAATTATTGGAGAATAGCGGCTTTGAAGTTTTAGAGATGAAATACATTACCGCACCCATGGATGTTTTGAAGGAAGGAAAGTTGAAGCGCTTTTTGGTAAACAACATCTTTAACACGGAAACTACCGCCGCTCCTGTACTAAGCACTTCTATTTTCATTGTAGCCAGGGTTAAATAAATGGTATGGAAAAGAATGCTGCTAAAAACCCATGGACCAAACTTGCCAGCAAGCTTATTTACGAGAATAAATGGATAAGGATTATAGAGGATAAAGTGCTTAACCCGGCAGGTAAAGACGGCATTTACGGAGTAGTGCACTTCAATATCATTGCAGTTGCCATTATCCCTTTAGATGAAAACAACAATACCTGGATTGTTGGTCAATATCGTTACCCGTTAGACAGCTACGAATGGGAAGTACCTGAAGGAGGCTGCCCCGAAGATACCTTGCCCCTGGATACGGCTCATCGCGAATTGAAAGAAGAAGTTGGGCTGAAAGCAGAAAGCATGACGCCTGTATTAGAAATGCAGTTAAGCAACTCCACTACCGATGAAGTTTCAGTAACTTATGTTGCCAGGGGACTATCCTATATAGGCGAAGAACCCGAAGAAGACGAACAGATTACCATTAAGAAACTACCTTTTGAAGATGTATACCAAATGGTAATGCGCGGCGAAATACGCGATGGGCTTTCCGTAGCCAGCATATTAAAGGTTAAGCTGCTGCTTGATCAAGGCAAAATTTGACTCCATGCATGCCTTACCAACTACAGGTCGTTTATTCAATGACCCTCGGTTGAAATGGCTAACTGATTTTCTCTTCTTTGCATTCCCGGTGGTTACTCAACAATAAAAGCTTCCAGGGTTTTACCCCCGGAAGGCCCTGTGTGAAACCAAAAAACCACTCTTACATTACTTTATTTTTAAACTCAATTCTTTCCATTTTAAATCCAACTCCTTCATCATTGCGCTTACCTCTAGGGCCTTTTCGCGAATGAGGCCAAGGTCGTTTTGCAGCACAATGTATTCCGGGGTTAGCTGCGCAAATTCACGGGTGAACAGTGCAGGATTATTTTTATGTTTTTCGGTCAGCTCTTTAACTCTTTCAAAGTAAGAACCGCTTTCGGCAGAATAAACACGGTGGTCTTCATACAGCTCAATTGTTTTTTGGGTAAACTCATCCAGTTCATCCATAAACTTCACCACTGTTTTTAGTGATTTTTTGTCCGTCTTCTTTCCTTTACCGGGAAAGCCGGATACGAATTTTTCCAATAAGGGCCCTGCCTTCTTAAAAAAGTTTTTAGGGGCCAGGTAAAACTGCACTATGCTCTTGTTTAAGGCATCGCAGGCTACATTAAATTCATTTAATACCAGCTCGTAATTATTGGGGTAGCCGGTGCTTGTGTTGGTAATTGGTGGCATAAACAGGTTTTAGAAATGTTTACGCCACCAATGGCCGGCTGTTCGTATTTAGCCTTTGTGTTTCACAAAATGAAGTTTGTTACTGTTTAGGCATTTTATAACCCACCCACTCGCGGTATGCTGTATCAAAAAACCAAAACATGCCGTTGGTGAATGTAAAATTGAAGCGCTCTTCTACTACTGCATCCAGTGGCAGAGTTACCTGCTTAACCATTTTACCACTGCTTACATCAAACAGGTAAATAATAGCCACCTCATAATCAACAATGGCAATTTCAGCACCTTTAATACCGGTGTAAGCTATGGCAGTGTTGTTATACGAGCCCAGGTAATCCAACTCATCTAATTCTATTTTGCCAACTTCTTTACCCGTACTGCGGCTATAACGGTAAATAGTGGCATAATTCTCATCCATCTCTAAAAACAGAATTTCGTTGTGCACGGGGTCAAATACCCCTACAGAATTATCATCAGGTTGATTTTTACCGCTGAATATAGGTGTAGTAGAAACCGGTATGCCTTTCTTATCAAACGCATATTTTACTATTCCGAATTCGGCATAACCATTCGCCTCAATGGAAGAAGTTTTAGCGTTATACCATAAACCGCGTACATCAATAATGGTTGAGGCATCAGCGGATACTACGTTGCCTTTGGCATCAAAAACTACCATTGGGTAGCTAACATTACCGGCAAAAGCGGAATAGTAGAGCTTTTTTACAGGGTCATAGGCCAATCCTGCGCCATTGGTTCCATCGGTTGCCGAAGACGGAATCGTAAGCACAATGCTGGCCGAGTCAATATCGATGTTCGGAATGTCGTCAGCAGATTGGGTAGTACCTCTTGATGCGGACTTTTTTGCGGCATCAGTTTGCGCAAAACTGCCAATGCTTAATAAGCACAGCAATAGCGTTAGGGAATAGATTTTCATGTGTGGATTTGGGTTTAGCGTAAACAATATACGAACGCTTAGACGTTGGCAACCCATGGAATTCATAAAAATTTAGCGGTACAAAATTTCTTAAACAGCAGTTACTTTTCCTATAGAGGGGCATTAGGCACTTCATAAAAATTGCAACAAAAGAGAAGGGTATAGTAGTATTACCCATAATTTACGAACATTGCGCTAAATGATTAAGAAGTTTTTTTCATTTCTGGCCCTACTGGGCGCTTTTGCAGGCTTATCTGCCCAGGATATGCAAAGTAACTGGGCGCCTAAGCCGGTAACCCTTGATGGCTCAGCGGGGGAATGGCCTCAACCTTTTCGTTATTATGACGGGGTTACCCATTTGCAATTTGCCGTTGCCAATGATACTGCTAACTTGTATGTATGCTTGCTGGTTAATGATGAGGCTACACAACACAGAATTTTCAGAGGAGGATTAAACATGTGGTTTGATGCCAAAGGCAAAAAGAAAGAAACAGTGGGCCTTACCTATCCTTTAAAAGGCAACCATACAAAGCCCGGCGCACCGGAAGAACAGGAAAGCCAAAGTGAACAGCAACAAAACCCGTGGGTGCAAAATAAAGGGATAAATAAACTGAAGGAACGTGAATTGGCCCACCAAAATATGCTGGTTACACATGGCATGGCCGGCATTGACGGAGATGCCATCTCCATAAAAAACACTTATGGTATACAAGCCTCGCTGGGATGGGATTCGCTTGGTATTATGTGCCTTGAGTACCAAATACCACTAAGCAGAATATTGAACAGAAGCATGGTGCCTGCCGATACTACACTTGCTGTACAGTTTGGTTTAGTTGAACCTGCCATTGAAGGTATTGGCAAGAAAGATAATAAAGACGATGAGAACAATGACCGCTATAGCAATATGACTATGCCCAATAGCGGTATGGGCAGCTTTAATAATAACCTGGGTTCGCAAGGTCTTTATAACAACACCGGCTACAACAACAATGGCCTTAACAATCCGGGGTATGGGGGGTACAACAACGGTAGTTACGCAGCCATGGCTCCGCCCTCACAAAGTGGAATTAACCCGCTTAGCCAGGACGCCAAGTGCTGGTCGAAACTAAAATTGGCTTACAACAAGTAAGCCCGTTTCACTGCCCCTTAAATACTCTTAATAAGCGACGAGTTTCGCCTGCGGTAACTGCACAGTAATAAATACCGGTGGGCAAATTAGCTACATCTATAAACAGGTTTTTCGCGCCTGCTTCAACATTACGGTTATACAACACCTGCCCTTCCGCATTTGCTAACTGAACGCTTAATGTGCCGGCGCCAAGCTCTGCATTACTAAAGTCAACAGTAAGTTGGCTGGTACATGGTTGAGGGTAAGCCGTAATATCCTGTAATGGCGAAAGGGGTTGAATACCGTTGCCCGCCACGTTTATTATACCCGTCATATTTACGTGCACAGAACAGAAGTAATTATATGTGCCGGGAAGGGTAATTACGTACATAAAACTTGAAGACGAACTGGATAGTGGCGCATTCCATGTAGCAGCCCCTGTTGGTACGCTTCCTGATGTGGTGGTATGGGTGCCTGCCTGCCAGGTCCACAAGATTGTATCTCCAACATCGGCATTGGTGGTAAAAGGCGAAAAGCCGGTGTTACCAATGGTGATAGTATGCGTGGTTGCATTCGCGGTAAAACATAAAGAGAGAAGAAATATAAAAACGCATGAACGGCCAGAGGCCATGAACGTGTAAACAGTTCCCATATAAATAATTTTAAAGTGAAAAAAATGCTGAGTACTCTAAAGATATGGAACGGAAGTTTGATATCAAAACATAAGAACCGAAGCACAATGGATTTGCAAACAGCCTTAGTAATAATTTTTAAGCCCAAAGGTTTTTAGCTATAATGCAGCCCAAACTAAAAGGACAATGGGACGACTTAAACTTTATGGCACAATCATAGGCATTGTGCTTGTATTTGCGGGGTTAAAGGGCTATTACGACACCTTTACTTCAGAAAAAGAACCTTTTACAATAAGTATTGATGAGGTGGAGAAAAAGGGATTAGGCGACCATAAATATGTGCGCATTACCAATGCCGTTCCCCCGGGCAATTTTGTATATAAATACAAAAGCCGTTTAGGTATAAAAGGCAATGTTACCTATATAATTTATCCGGTAGTTAGCGAGGAGCGCTTAATGGAATATTACCTGGATACTTTGGAAGATGCGCGCTTAACAGCCAAGGTTATTGTAAAGTTGGACACCACCTTTCCGGTAAGCCAGGTAGATAATTTTGAGTTTGATACAGGCGCAGTGGTAATTGAAGGAATGGTGCGCGGCAGCGTTGACAGCGACGACAAAGACCTGTTACAGGATGATGCACTGGACCTTGATAAGAACTATATCTATATAGTTAAAGAAACGCCAAATTCTAACGCCTCAAACACGGTAATTACCTGTTTAGGCCTGGGTATACTGTTTTTCATTTTCAGAAAAAAGAAGGAAGAAACGCCTTCTCCTGATACAAGCAATCCACCACAAGCTTAACATATTCGTAAAAACAAAGGGCCGCAAAAGCGGCCCTTTGTTTTTAAATTAATTACGGTTATACAACCATTTCCTTTTCCTCTTCTTCTTTATAGCGCATTACCTGGTCAAGGGCATCAGGTACTACATCGCTTATAATGGTTATAAACGAGCCCTTCTCCGCATTCTTTATAGCGTAGTCTATCGCCTCCGCTTCCTGCTTTAAAACAGTAATCTTCTTACCCTTATCTATGTTGTGAATGCCGGTAGTAATAAGCTGTATTATCTCATCTTCCGTACGGCCGCGCAGGTTTTTATCCTGTCTTATTATTATTTCATCAAATACTCTTGCGGCTTCTTCGCCCAGTTGTATAGTGTCCTCATCGCGTCTATCGCCAACGCCGGCAACAATACCCACCTTTTTAGCAGCATCAACTTTACGAACAAACTTGCCTATAGCATGCATACCGTGGGCATTGTGCGCATAATCAATCAATACCGTAAAATTCCTGAAGCGGAACATATTCATACGGCCCGGTGTTTGCGCCGGGGACGGTACAAAGGTTTCCAGCGATTGCTTAATGTCTTCAATCTTGAAATCAGAAAGATAACAGGCAAGCACAGCGCCCAAAGCATTCTGAATATTAAACTCAGCCTTGCCACCAAAGGTAATAGGCACATTAGTCACCTTATCTACGCGAATCTTCCACCCTCCTTTTAAGATAGTGATATAGCCGTTTTCGTATACACAGGCAACGCCATTAGTAGCACAATGTTCTTTAATGCGTGGGCTGTCTTCGTTCATACTAAACAGTGCAATTTTGCACTGCAGTTCCTCGCGCATTTTGTATACTAAATCATCATCTGCATTTAAAACAGCATAACCGCCAGGCAATACTGCCTTTGGAACAACCGCTTTTACGCGCGCCAGTTGTTCAAGTGTATCAATGCCTTGCAGGCCTAAATGGTCGGCAGCAATATTGGTAACTACGGCCATATCGCAATTATGGAAACCTAAACCTGCGCGCAATATTCCGCCACGGGCGCATTCCAGTACTGCAAAATCAACAGTTGGGTCCTTTAGCACAAATTCAGCACTTACAGGGCCGGTGCAATCGCCGCGCATCATCAATTGATTCTGCACATACACACCATCGGTAGTTGTAAAGCCAACCTTATACCCCATTTGCTTAACTATATGCGCTATTAAACGCGTTGTAGTTGTTTTACCATTGGTACCTGAAACCGCTATAATAGGGATACGCGCAGTAGAGCCCGGAGGATAGAGCATATCAATTACCGGTTCAGCTACGTTGCGGCCAATACCATCAGTAGGGTCAAGGTGCATGCGGAAGCCGGGGGCAGCGTTAACTTCTAAAACTGCGCCACCATTTTCGGTAATAGGCACCGTTAAATCATCAGCCATAATATCAATACCGCAAATGTCTAGGCCAATTATACGCGCTATGCGCTCGGCCATCATAACATTTGACGGGTGAACCAAATCAGTAACATCCGTAGCCGTGCCACCGGTAGAAAGGTTAGCGGTGGGTTTCAACCAAAGCTCCTCTCCCTTTTTCAAAACCGAATCAAGGGTAAGGCCTTTATCCTTTAAAATGTTCATCGTAAAGTCATCCACCTTAATGGCCGTAAGCACTTTTTCATGGCCATAACCACGGCGCGGATCACTATTTACAATATCTATCAGTTGCTGTATGGAATTAACCCCATCGCCAATAACTGCCGCTGGCGTGCGTAAAGCAGCCGCCACAAACTTGTAGTTTATTACCAGTACACGATGGTCGCGCCCGGTAATAAATTTTTCGCATATAACCGCTCTTGAGTATTTTTTAGCAGCAGCCATACCTTCAAGGGCATCTTCCCAGTTGCGTATGTTGGTGGTTGCTCCTTTACCGTGGTTGCCATCCAGCGGTTTGGTTACTACAGGGTAGCCAATTTTGTTTATTGCTGCTTTTAAATCGTCTTCATCATAAATTACTGAACCGCGTGGTACGGGTACTTCAGCGGCTTCTAACAAATTCTTTGTATCTTCTTTATCGCAGGCAATTTCAACAGCAATAGATGAAGTGGTGGAGGCGATAGTGGCCTGAATGCGCTTTTGATTTTTGCCATAGCCCAGCTGCACTAATGAATGCCTGTTTAACCGTATCCACGGTATGTTGCGTTTAATAGCCTCATCAACTATAGAACCGGTTGATGGCCCTAAACGTTCTTCTTCTCTTATTTCCCTCAACTTCTGAATATCGCCGGCAAGGTCGTACTCTTTACCTTCAATTAAGGCTTCAGCAATGGCTACTGCACTTTTAGCAGCAAAAACACCTGCCTTTTCTTCGTAATAGGAAAACACTACGTGATAAACACCCGGTGTTGAAGTTTCGCGCGTGCGGCCAAAACCGCAATCCATACCTGCCAGGGTTTGTGTTTCCAGTGCTATGTGCTCAATAACGTGGCCCATCCATGTGCCTTCCTTAACACGGGAAAAGAAACCGCCCTCGTGGCCTTCGCTACAGCGGTGGCTATACATGGTAGGAAACATCTTCTCGATGCGCTCAGAAAATCCGGGAATTTTATTGGTTGGCTTTTGCTCAAGGTCCTCAAGGTCAAGGCGCATTACAATCAATTTATGCCGCTTGTTGCTCCAATAATTGGGCCCCTTCATCACTTTAATGTCTATTATCTTCATACACAGTGTTTGATTACTGCAATTTAAAATTTTAAGTTGATTGGCAAGTGTTGAAAAAAAGCCTGCCGAATACCCCCGCTTTCCGCAATTTAGCCCCTTTAATAAGCAGAATGACACCACAGGGTAAACTGATTGCCGTTGGCGGCGCAGAAGACAAAGGCACTGATTTAGAAGCAGGTATTATACAACGCAGCCATCTTAACTTTTTTGAGCTGGGCATACTTAAAACAATAACAACCTTATTAAGCGGTAAGGATAGCCGAATAGAAGTAGTTACCACAGCATCTTCTATACCCGATGAGGTGGGGGAAAATTACCTTTCTGCTTTTGCTAAACTGGGCTGCAGTAATGTTAGCCACCTGCGCATACGTACGCGGGAGGAAGCCCTGCTTCCGGAAAATGTGGAGCGCGTAAGAGCGTGTAAGGCCATTATGTTTTCAGGGGGAAACCAGTTAAGGCTCTCTTCTATTTTTGGGGGAACTCCTTTTTTAGACCTGGTAATAGAGAAATATCAGAACGAGGATTTTGTAGTGGCCGGAACAAGCGCTGGAGCAATGGCTATGAGCAATACTATGATTTATGAAGGCAATGCAACCAATGCCCATTTAAAAGGAGAAGTAAAAATCACTACGGGTTTGGGGTTCATAAACGGAGTAATAATAGACTCACATTTTAATAAACGTGGGCGTTTTTCGCGTTTGGCACAGGCAGTTGCTGCAAACCCGGGTGCTATAGGTATAGGGCTTGGTGAAGATACCGGCGTAATTGTAAGCAAAGGAGAAGAACTGCAGGCAATAGGTTCAGGCAGTGTTATGGTTTTAGATGGACGGAATATTCAGTACAACAATATTGCCGATATTGATTTTGATGAGCCTATTTCAGTAGAGAATATAATAGTACATATTATGGCTAAAGGCAATAGCTATAATGTGCGAACACGCAAGTTTAAGGGTCAGGAAGTGGTGGTTAAGTCAGCGGAATAGTGAATGCAGACTTTACCATTAAGCTACAGCTAACTATTTATATATAGCAATCAACTCTTCACCTTCGCTGCTTTTCATAGCGCGGTACATGCCCTCGCTGTTAAAGCAAAGTTCAATATTCCCATTTTTATCAATGGCTATAAGGCCGCCTTCGCCCTGTATGGCCACCATCTTTTTCATTACCACTTCATTGCAGGCATCACTTAGCGATAAGCCCTTGTACTCCATTAAACAACTTACATCATAGGCTGTTACCATACGTATAAACAGCTCACCGTGCCCGGTGCATGAAATAGCGCAGGTATTATTGTTAGCATAGGTTCCTGCACCAATAATTGGCGAATCTCCAATTCGTCCAAACTTTTTGTTGGTCATACCGCCGGTGCTGGTGGCAGCAGCAAGGTTTCCATTTATATCCAAAGCTACCGCTCCTACCGTTCCAAATTTTTTATCGTCCGTTTGCACATTATGGTCCAGGTAGGCAGTATCTTCCTTTTTAGCCTTTTGCCATTGTTGGTAGCGGAAATCATCATTAAAATATTCGTCGCTTTCAAAAGGTAAGCCTTGTGCACGGGCAAACGTTTCAGCCCCTTCACCACATAAGTAAACGTGTTCGCTTTTTTCCATAACAGCGCGCGCAAGGCTTACAGGATTTCTTACATTGCGGATAAGTGAAACAGCACCGGCGCTTTTGTCTTTGCCCCACATAACAGCGGCATCCATCTCGTGCCGGCCATCATTGGTATAAACGGCGCCTTTACCGGCATTAAACAAAGGGCAATCTTCAAGGCTAACAACGGCTGCTTCAACAGCATCAAGGGCGCTACCACCTTTTTCTAAAACCGAAAAACCGGCATGCAGGGCAGCTTTTAAGGCAGCTTTATAGTTCTGCTCCTTTTCCTCCGTCATTGTTGAGCGCAGTATAGTGCCTGCACCGCCATGTATGGCTATACAAAACTTATTCATGCAGTGAAAATACCTTATTGCCCGATTTTTTTTCTGCAAGCAGGGTTACCTTTTTCTAAACATGGTATTAACCATAAAAGCACATGGTTAAACATAAAAATACAGCTATGAAAAAGCTATTGTTACTACTAAGCCTTATTACGGCTTTTACCTTTATCTCTTCTGCCCAGGGCTACCAACCTGAAGACCTGGTTAAATTTAAGCAGGATACGATAAGCCGCTATTTTATTTCCAAAATAAAGAGCAACCAGGTTTACATACCTATGGATTTTAACTCTGCAGATATAAAGGACCTGACCGCTTACCGCGAGATAAAGGATTACTCTATACTAAAAGTAGAATTGGTTTATACCGCCTATCAAAAGTCAGAATACTTTGACCAACCAAAGTTGAATATTGACCGCCTTACTAACTTGCAGGAGCAGGCGCCTGAATTGTTCAGCAGCAGCTTAACTAAATGGAAGTTTATTGCCCAAACGGAATGTGAAACGGAAGAAGATGCACGTAAACTTTTCCATGGCTTTGTAATAAGCTACAGGCCCGAACCCGCCATTCCTTTTACCGCAGATATGGGTAAAAGTATGAGCGACAAGGTAAATCTGTATGTAAAGTTGGTGGCTGATGTGGCCGACCGCAAACCGGGTGCAAGGGAAAAGCTAAACAACAGTTTTCCGGAGTTACGCGACTCGGCAGTGCTAAGTGTAATGAACCGCAAGCAAGGCTGGAAAGATATGCCTGTGGTTTGTGATGTAACCGGTAGCATGAGCCCCTACTTACTGCAAACCATGGTATGGTTTAAACTGCACGCCAAAACTGCCGGTGATTGCAGTTATACCTTCTTTAATGATGGCGATAACACCCCGGACGATAAAAAAATAATAGGTAACACCGGTGGTGTTTACTTTGGCCGCGTTGCTAAATATGATTCTGTAGAAAATTTAATGCTGAGAGCAATGTTTGCCGGTAGTGGCGGTGATGCACCAGAAAATAATATTGAAGCACTTATACGCACGCAAGAGAAGATGCCCGCCTGTAAGGAAATAATTATGATTGCCGACAACTACGCTAACGTTAAGGATATAGCTTTTCTGGAGAAAGTGAACAAGCCGGTGCACATCATTCTATGCGGAGTAATGGGGGGAATAAACGTAGATTATTTGAACATTGCCCGTGCAACAGGCGGTTCGGTACATACCATTGAAAAGGACATTGAAGACCTTGCAAAAGTTAACGAGGGAGAAATATTTGTTATTAAAGGGCAAAAATTTAAACTGGAGAAAGGCCGCTTCAAGTTGGTTTACGAAAGTTAGTAGTAAATAACGGTACCCGTAAACTTACGCTGATCAATAAAACCAATATAACGTGAATCGTACGAGTTATCGCGATTATCCCCCAGCACAAAATACTTACCTGCAGGAACTGTAACAGGCCCGTAATTGGAAGTAGTCCATTGCTGACTATTCGGATTATAAAGTTCAGATGTAAAAGGAGAATTAAAGCGAATAATGGGTAAATGCTTTTCAGCAACCTCGGCATCAGGCAGATTAAGTATTACGGAATCCGGCGAAGGAGAATAAGCCGGTTCAATATCGCTAAGCTGTTTTTGGATAAGTGGGAGATTCTCGCTTGATGTTATATAGCTATGCGCCAAATGAATATTGCTATCGGCTAAAAGCCCGTTAATAAAACAATATCCGTTTTTAACCTCCACAACATCTCCACCGCTTCCATACAAACGAAAAACATAATTATCTTCTTTATCACTATGCGGCATTACTGCTTTAAAACAAATAAAGTCACCGTTTTTAGGCTTTACCAAATTTGAGGAGAGAAAAAGATGACCCACCTTCAGGTTGGGAAAGTCGGCGGGAGAGGCAACTTCATAGTATTGCAAAAAGCCACTTAATCTGCAAACAGCTATAAAAACAAAAAGCATTCCGACAACAACAATGATAGTTAATGGAGCTTTTTTCATGGGAATTTATATTGATAAATATACGCAGCTATTAACTTTGCTATGGAAATAAAAGATTAAGTGCATCACAAAAATAGTATGGATAACAATTCCCCTAAACTCATTTTGAAACATCCCCGCGCGGTGGGAGCCCTTTTTATGTGCCTTGGCGGGTTATTGGTTTACTTAAGTATACTAAGCCCCATAAAAGATGCTCAACACCATGCAGCAGATGTCTCTCTATCAATGGGCGGTATATTTGTAGCAGTTTTCAGCAGTTTAATTGGAATTATATTCCTGCTGTTTGGTGTTCGCTTTGCCCGTTTTTTTGTGGTAGAGAAAGACCAAAGCAAAACACCAGTTTATATAACGGCGGCAGTTATAAGCTTAGTGGGATTAATAGTTTACATGGCTCTTCAAAAGTATATTGAAGGTTTTGGGTATGTTTTTTAATAGAACATACAACAACAGCCGCTGATTCCGTTAACTTTACAGGCGGGTGAAAGTAATTTATGAATGCACCTATTGCGCCTTATGAAGAGCTTAATCAGTTTTGTTACCTTTCTGTTTATTAAGGCGCTCTCTAATATATTCTATCGCTTTAAGATTGGTTGGCCAAAAAAAGAGATTGAGTGGAATAATATCCGGCTCATTATATTCTTAAACCACACCTCCCTTTTTGAAATTGTTTACGTTGGTTTTTTACCTATTTCCTTTTTGCGTATTCTTTCTAAGCGTATGGTGGCACCGGTGGCAGATAAAACCCTGAAGCGGCCCTTTGTAGGCACTATATTAAAACTGTTTAACCCGGGTATGCGCAGCATTACCCGTAAGCGCGATGATAGCTGGAAACAATTTCTTGAAGGTATTTATGATGATTCAGTAATTGTAATAGCTGCCGAAGGGCGCATGAAAAGGCGCACAGGGTTGGACTCGCAAGGGAAAAAGATGACTGTAAAGCCGGGTGTAGTAGATATACTTGCGGGTTTAGACAAAGGGCAGGTAATATTAGCTTATAGCGGAGGATTACATCACATACAAGCGCCGGGTGAGGGTTTCCCCAAACTTTTCAAAACCATTAAAATGGATATAGAGGTATTTGAAATTGAGGAATACAAAGCGTTGTTTGATGCACCGGTTGATAGCCAAACATGGAAGAAAATGGTGTTGGATGATTTACAACACCGCCTGGAAACCAAGCCCCCCACATTCCCTTAAGCAGGCATTTGATTGCTACTTAGTTTTACGCGCTTTAGGTTTCGGTTTTGCTTTGGTTGCACGTGTACTTATCTTTTTTCCCATCATCATTTCAATACTAGGAACACAACTAACCAAAGGCACACCTAAAGCAGTTGAATATTGATTGATGCTATGCTGGTAGGCAGCCTCCTCTAACCAATCGGTAACGTCATTGGTTGGGTATTTACCTGAAACAGGAATATTCATCAAATATCCGCTGCCATCGGGCTGGGTATAGTAGGAATTGTTCCAAACGTTGTTTATGTAGAATCCGCTTTTGTATTCAACATCAATAATTCCGCCGGATGCCAGATAGAAGAAATAACTGAGGTACATATCGTAACCGAGATGGAAGACAATAATTTCAGTAGCCGCCGGGCTGGGCACATATAAATCGCGCAGGCCGAGCACTTCTGATGCTACAGGAAATTTAGGCACAATATCGTTTATGCTTTCAAAGCGCATGCTAACAGGCAGTTTGCTATTGAAGTCCTGTGCAAAAAACTGGTTGCCGGCTGCGGGCGCAGCAAAGGTGCAAACCGATATATTGTTGCGCGTTTTTCCTGCTTGATTAAACCACCAGTATAACCACGAAGCTGTTGTGGTAGCCAAATTACCTCCTAAACTATGGCCAACTACCGAAATGCTGGCTGTTGGTGGCAGGGTAGCAAGAAATTGAATAAGTGTGCGCAAAGTTGCCCGGTCACCCATGCTTTGTAAATCCTGTAAGGCATCCCAGGCGCCTTGCGATACTTTTGCATTGGTTATACCTGCTTGCGCATAAGGCCAATTTACCTGGGTAGCAACGTTCAAGTCCTGTTCAATCCAATTATAAAACGCGCCCCAGCTAAAGTTCAGCAAGGAGCCTCTTATAGCTATAACATAAGAAGTTTGAGTAGGGTCCTGCGCTACAAAGGCATAAGTGCCTTTAATAGCAATAGGGTTCCAAACCGCTTTCCAGCCTTTCATATAGGTATTTAAAGCCTGTTGCACATTAGCGCAATAAGCAATAGAAGAAAGCAGGCAGGCGGTTTTGGGGTTAATAGCTGTAGCGTGTACCATATACTTATTTTATAGTATAAGTAAATGTGCAGGCGATTTACGCCAAAAGCAATACCCAAATAAAGGGACAACATTGCTACCTTTTAACCGTGCGTAGTTTTAATAAATAAAAAAGCCCCGCGAACGTCGCAGGGCATGGGGTAAATCAGCTTCAATAGTTAGGCCGTTTGGTCGTCTATTTTAGCATCAGGGGCATTTTTCTTTACACTTTCAATACCATTTTCTCTACCGGCTTCACTTTCATACATCTCGCTGGTGCCAATAATTTGGCCATTACCGGCTTTAAGGTTGAAGTAGTATTTGTTGTTGGTTGAGGTTTTACGCTCGTAGCGACTATCATCCGGAGCATTTTTCTTAACCGATTCCACTCCATTATCGCAGGCGGCGCGGGTTGCGTAACCTTCGCTTACTAAAATTGTTTGTCCATTGTCAGCATTCAGTTTAAACTGAAATTCACCATTTGTGCGTTTAGCAACTACAAATTTTCCCATATACATTGTTTTGCATGCAATTTATTAAAACATACATATAAAACAATATGATATTAGTTAGTTTTTATATTAAAGTGGTATTTACCGTGAATATGATTTGTCAGTCCAATAAAGTATTACATTTATAAATGAAATAGCCATATTTGGTGAGAATGGATGCAATTAAGCCCCGGAAGATTAAGTACAAGGTATTAGGCAGCTTTGTACCCAAGGATTTTGAATGCCGCTATGGCATTGCCCTACCTGATGGGGTAAGTGCGGTAGCACAGGATTATTCTAACCGCAAATTGTGCCGCATTAACCTCGAAAAGGGAATACTGAACTATATTGACCTTGGGCCTTTATCGGAGGAGTTTACACGCCAACGCGATGAAAAAGAATGGATAAGCCGCCAATATGAACAACGCGGCGCTTTGTTCAATTATAAGCAGGGCTATGGTGTAATTTATCATGATATGGTGGTACTGTTCGAAACCTTTGATGCGGAAATGAAGGTTTTGCCCTTTAGGAACCCCTACCCTTTTATAAAAAACTGGGGTCACCCTGAACCCGAGGCCCCGTTAAAAGCCTGTTATAACGAACAGGAAAACCGCCTGTATGTGGTAATTGACGAAATACAGTATAAAAACCGCACCAGTTTTTTTACGGAAGTGCAATTAGCTGATGGCTATGCCGATTACCTATTCCACCCGCGCAGCTTTGCCTTCCCTAATGACCCCGGTGACCACCTGGGCACCCCTAACCTGCCGGTAGTGGCGGCTTTTGGCAAGTTTAATAACCAACTGCAACTTATCAGCTCACGGCCTTATGATTCAGTAAGACTTGGTTCGGCACAAGCCAAACTTTATTTGCATATGCTAAAGGCCGATTACACCTCCGGCGCCATAATACAGGAAATTGACACCACCTATCATAACGGCAATTTTTTAGATGGCAATAAATATTATGCTTGGTTTAATAACCAAACCAAGTCATCATTAGCTATTATGCTGCATAACCTTAATACCGGTGAACTTAGCCGCATTAGCCTTAGCGGTAAAGATTATGCGCCTTATATTGATGATATACGCGGCAACAAAATTGCAAGCCTGCAGGGTAACAAACTATGGCTGTTTAGTTATGGAATGATAGTGTGCCTGGAACTGCAGGAAGGATAAAACTTTTCAGCGCTTATTCTTATTACGGACTTACGGCGCACGAAAGCTTGCGCCTATTATGAGGGCAAAGGCAAGTAAAATACTTGACAAGTAAAGCAGTTTTTGTTGCAGTGTTATTTGCTGTATCCACCCAATATAAAAATCAATAATGCGGTTGGGCAAATACAGCAGCAAAAAAAGCAAAGTTGCTACCGCTACCCTTGCCGGTAAACTTAAGGAAGAATCAACGAGCAACTCTTTAACGTAGGTTCTTTCAAAATAAGCTGCTATTAAGGCCAATAATATAATAGAGCAGAGTTGAGCGGTAATTTCAAGTGCTATCTTGGGTTTAAGCTTTAGCCTATCCTTCTTTTCGCTGATAATGAAACCCAGAAACACTTCAGCCAAAAAGAAGTAGGTGAGTACACTAAAAGCCCATACGCCTCCATTTTGTATTTCAATACCGCATGATTCCAGCAAGGCTATTGTAATAACAATACGTATAAATATGCGAATGATGGACGAAAGAATAAGATAGGCTGAAGGAATGTGCAACACCGTTGTATTGCGGTAATTTTCGTAGCCGATACGCTGATAAAGAAGAACCGGTTCAGCCAATAATAGTATGCCAATGAAAACAGCTAGCGGAACCGGCAAAAGAAATACAGAGTGTTGGCCGAAACTTTCTACAGGAGTGATATTGCTCTGCATAAAGGCGCCGGCAGCAAAGTAAAAGCCGGTAAACAAAATGCTTACCAAAGGTCCTAATACAAGGGCACGGGAATCAATAGCTGTTTTATCTGGATTGTTTTGCAAGTTAATTGAAGATAAGGAATGTGGGGTGGATTGCAAAGTAGGGTTTGGTTTGGGGTTTCTGGTTTGAAGTTTAGAGTTTACCGTAAGTAAGGTTGTAATTCTTTACCTAGCGCAAGCGGTGCTTAAACTGCGGGAAGACAAATTTTATATCTTCGATAAAAACGCAATAGAAGGCAATATGTACCTTTATTATCCGGCTGGAAATTTTTACTCTATAGTTTATGCATTGGTTTTTGTAGTAGGCTGCGCTCTACTTGCATTAGCATACTGGCAGTTTCAAAAGACCGAAAAACTTTTGCTAACGGGAAAAAAAAGTGAAGCCCAGGTTGTAAAAATGAATACACATCGCGATAATGATGGCGATTTAATGTACACCCCAGTTTTTGAGTATACCGATGAAAACCATCAACCACATACCTACACTTATGAAGTATCAAGCAGCCCTGCCACTTGGGATGTAGGCGAAAAAGCCGATGTAGTTTATAACCCGGCAAATGATAAAGAGATCAAGATAGTTACTTACTGGGGATTGTACCGTTGGGTTACAATACCCTTAATAGTTGGCGTTTCTCTTATTATTATAAGCATAGGGTATTACTTGTATCTGTGGCACGTCAAACCCGATTGATTCGTTGCATTAGGCCTCAACAGTTAGATAGCCTACATCGCCTTTAGCTTTGAAATATAGTATATGCTTTAGCCTCATATATATGTGTTGCATTAGGGCCACCTACAACAAAAAGCCCCCCGCTTTCGCGAGAGGCTTTGTATTTCATTCCGAATTCTGAACGCTTAATTCAGTATTCAGTTTACATCATTCCACCCATGTCAGGCATTCCGCCACCCGGCATTCCCATGCCGCCTGCTTTCTTTTCTTCAGGCTTGTCAACTATTACTGCTTCAGTAGTCAGTAACATGCTGGCAATTGAGGCTGCGTTTTCCAATGCAACACGGCTAACCTTAGTAGGGTCTATAACACCTGCTTTTTTCAGGTTTTGGTATTCATCAGTGCGGGCGTTGTAACCGAAGTCATCTTTGCCTTCGCGCACTTTCTGCACCACAATAGAACCTTCTAAACCGCTGTTAGCAACAATCTGGCGAAGAGGCTCTTCAACAGCACGGCGTACGATAGCGATACCTGTAGTTTCGTCGTCGTTATCACCTTTCAACTTTTCAAGGCTGGCCTGTGCACGCACATAAGCTACACCACCACCGGCTACAATACCCTCTTCAACCGCAGCGCGTGTTGCATGCAATGCATCATCAACGCGGTCTTTCTTTTCTTTCATTTCAACTTCAGTTGGTGCGCCAATGTATAATACTGCAACACCACCGCTCAACTTAGCTAAACGCTCTTGTAATTTCTCACGGTCGTAGTCAGAAGTTGTTTTTTCAATTTGCGCCTTAATTTCTTCAACGCGGGCTTTAATTTGTTCTTTATCGCCTTTACCGTTAACGATAGTAGTGTTGTCTTTATCAACCACCACTTTTTCAGCCTGGCCTAAGTAGCTGAAATCAGCATTCTCCAGTTTGTAACCCATCTCTTCGCTGATAGCTATACCACCGGTAAGGATGGCGATATCTTTCAACATCTCTTTGCGGCGGTCGCCAAAGCCAGGGGCTTTAACAGCAGCCACTTTAATAGTGCCACGCAGCTTGTTTACAACCAATGTAGCTAAAGCTTCGCCTTCTACTTCTTCTGAAATAATTACTAATGGACGGCCGCTTTGAGCAACTTTCTCCAGAATAGGCAACAACTCGCGCATGTTGCTTATCTTCTTGTCATAAATTAAAAGCAGGGCGCCTTCTAATTCAGCTTCCATGCTTTCAGGGTTAGTAACAAAGTATGGTGATAGGTAGCCACGGTCAAACTGCATACCTTCTACGGTCTTCACTTCAGTTTCAGTCCCTTTTGCTTCTTCAACAGTAATAACACCTTCGGTGCCTACTTTTTTCATAGCGTCGGCAATCATTTTACCAATTTCGTTATCGTTGTTAGCAGAAATAGAGGCTACCTGCTCAATCTTACCGAAATCTTTACCAACGTTTTCGCTTTGCTTTTTCAGGTTCTCAACAATAGCACGAACGGCTTTGTCAATACCACGCTTAAGGTCCATTGGGTTTGCACCGCTGGCTAAAGCTTTTAAGCCCGGGCCTACAATAGCCTGTGCTAATACCGTAGCGGTGGTAGTACCGTCACCGGCCTGGTCGGCAGTTTTGCTGGCAACCTCTTTAGTCATTTGGGCACCCATGTTTTCAATCGGGTCTTCCAGTTCAATTTCTTTTGCAACGCTTACACCGTCCTTAGTAATAGTTGGTGCACCGAATTTTTTATCGATGATTACGTTACGGCCTTTAGGACCTAAAGTAACTTTAACGGCATTTGCCAATTTATCAACGCCGGCCTTCAGTTTATCGCGGGCGTCTTTTTCAAATAATATCATTTTAGACATACTATCGTGATTTTAGATTTATAGAATTAGGAATGATGATTTAAGCCTGCAGCAATTAAACAATTGCAAAAATGTCGCTCTCCTTCATTATCAGGTAATCAACACCATCCACCTGAATTTCGGTGCCACTGTATTTACCATATAATACAGTATCGCCTTTCTTAACTGTGGTAGGTTCGTCTTTTTTGCCGGGGCCAACAGCTATTACCGTTCCGCGTTGTGGTTTTTCTTTAGCTGAGTCAGGAATAATGATTCCGCCGGCGGTTTTGGTTTCCGCTTCAGCCGGTTTTACCAGCACTCTGTCCGCGAGTGGGGTCAATTTTACGTCTGCCATAATAATTAAGGTTTTAAGTTTTGATTAATAATAAACCCGCCAAGGAGGAGGGTTTCGGGCGCGAATATAACAGACATTGTGCCAAGGCCTAATTGACTGATTTTTTGGCAGAATGGGCTGAAAAAGCTGCATTAGCCACTCAAATTTGGCAGTTGATAACTTCCCGGAATCTTGTAACTATATGATAGACAATAACAAATGAAAGCCCCTTCCATTTTGCCGGAAGGGGCCCGTGTTATCAAAGGAACAGATGTTTAAGCTATTCGGCTATCATTTTGCCCTGACCAATGGTTCGCCCCTTGGTTTTTAACTCATATAAATACATGCCGGCAGCCAAATCGGCACGCTCTATAACAAAAGTATTGTTTACCGAAGCCGCGCGGCGTACAACATTGCCCAGCACATCGTAAACCAGCAATTCCATAGGGCGGCTATCACCATCAACTTTAATGGTGGTAAACTGCTTAAACGGATTTGGCTGTAATGTTATAAGCACATTCTGCAATTCATTAATGCCAATGTGGTAGTCAATAGTATTTAAAGTGGTGTTGGTTATTACCGCATCATTATAATCAAAGTAAATGGCAGCGGTGTTGTTTACCGCGGTGCCGTCAGGCAAACCTTGAACCGGCTTGGCACTGAAGGAAGCAAAACCAAAAGAGCCGTAAAAATCAGTAGCGCTATCCGGCAACATAATGTTGCTGAATATTACTGTCATTTCATTGCCTTCTAATTGTATGTGGCAATCGTGGCTGGCATCGCGCAATTGAATGGTGTTTACATCAATATCGCTTTCAAGGGTGTCAACTAAAATTACGTTCACCGCAGGGGCATTACCGGTGTTATGGAAGGTAATGGTATAATCTAATTCCTGGTCGTTATCAATTAAGCCTAGCGGGCCATTACCCAGTGGCGATACTTGTTTATCATTAGGGTCCCAGCTGCTTTCTGCCGCCTGATGAAGGCTATCTTCATTACAAGCCAGGTTTACATCTACATAACCGGGGTCAGGTATAAAATCAGCCGCATTAAAAATGAACTGACCTAATGATACCGTGCCGCAGGTAAAGTTTGGTCTAACCAAAATAGTTTGGCCCACTGCTAAGGTTAAATGCCAGCTTAGTAAATGCGAAGGCAGGTTAGCGCTTGTTTGTGCAGGGTTGGCGTTGTCAAATGTAAAGTGCGGGTCGAAATACATATTCAATGTACCCGCCATAGGAATAGTGCCGTTATTGGTAACATAAATTTTATACCAGGCAGGCATATTACTTACCACGTTGGTATAAGGGTTTAATGTTATACACACATCGCCGGTGTTAGGGGCAATATAAATACCGAAGTTTTTATTGCCATAGATAGTGCCGGGGGTGCTGGCGTTAACGCTGTAAGATGCCGGTGTTGAGGTGTAGCCACCAAAGTTGCCGCTTGGGGTATAAGTAATAGTATAATTACCTACCGGTTTTATAACACTCCAATCGCCTGTACTTATGGTGTAAACGGTAGTGTTGCCAATATGCACCGGTTGCGTGCCAACGCCTACTTCACCATTATCGTAAGTGCCGTTGTTATTGGCATCAATATATACTTTACCGCTTAGTGTAATGTTGTTATTGCGTACACCAAAGTTAAGGCCCGCCACACCGTTGGTTACTACCGTAAGTGTATAGGTGTTAGGGTTTATGGGTTGAGTGAATAGATAACCCGATTGCGGCGTATAACTAATGGTATAAGTACCGCTATAAACCATTTTCGACCAAAAGCCCGATGCGTTAGTATATACTGTAGACGTACCTAAACCGCTGCTAATGGTAACCGCTGCATTAGTTACTAATTGTTCACCAAAGTTATACAAACCATTACCGTTGGCATCAAGATAAACGATACCTGATATGATAAGTGTGTCATCGTGCATACCAAAATCGAGCCCGCAGGTATTACTGTTGCCTGTTGTGGCAATAGAATAAATAAGTGGGTTAGTTGGATAGGTTTGCGACCAGCCCGGAGGAGCATTTAAAGCTATGCTATGTGTGCCCGCGGCTACGGCAACATGATAAAATCCGTTTGATGCGGTGGTATAATTCTGTCCATCAATAACCACAATGCTGTTAGGGCGTGCCTGTTCACCTACATCAAATATGCCATTGCTGTTAGCATCAGTAAACACCATACCACATAAGGTATCAGTTAAAGGCAGGGGCACGGTTGTAATGGTATTACACAATGTATCGGCGCAACCACCTGCAGAGGTCACAGTCAAACAAATATCATGAGGACCATATTGAGTGTAGTTAACCGTTCCCGGAATTACGGAAGTACTATATGAAGGAGTTGCGCCAATAAAGCTCCAATAGTAGCTTAAAGGCGAAGGTGCGCCTGTGCTACCGCTACCGTTCAAGTTTACTGCGTTGCCAGAAGCAGTGTATGTGAAGTTGGCATTAACGCTGCATGAACCACTATACACGGTTATGCAGGATGTATCAGTACAAGTGCCTGTGCTATCATGCACAACCAGGCACACCTCCATTACTGAATCTTCAGGGAATGGCAATCTGCTGATTTGTGAGAAGGAAGTGGCGTAGGCGTGTGCATATAAAATATTACCGGCATCTCTATGCACAATTAACTCGTAGGATGCAATTGGCCCGCTTGAGAGGTTGTTCAATATAGCTGTATCAACGCCATTATTTCCCTGAATAATAGTGTTGTTACTTACGCCTGCGGTAGCTGCACAAAAGGGCACTGTATAACAAACGGCTAGCATGGGTCTTCTTGAAGCAATGGGATGATCGCTACTGCAGAAAATCAAACTGTTGTAATAGCCGGTGCCAATCATATCAAGCAACATTCCGTTGTTTTGCGTAGGTGTGTTAACCCAGGTTTGCGCAAAGGAGGTAACGTTTATGTTCGTATAATCAAGCACCGTACTGGTTGCCTGTGGCAATAATACCTGACCTACGGTAGTGGTTGCGGGTTGATTGTTCCAGGTAACGGTATTTTCATTCCAGCCTGAAGTAACAAATTTCAGATAGCTGGCGTTATTGCTGCCGTAAGTGGGCTGACCCGTATAACCACCTACCGAAGTAGTATTGGCATAAAGTGAGAGCACTGCATTACTTACCGTGGCATTGGTAGGTATAGATGATAGATCAAATTTTATCAAGCCGCGGTCTTCACCCGGTATGCTGTTGTAGGTCCATTGGCTGGCAGAAAAATCGGGCCAGTTACCGGATGGTGTGTTTGGTGTTAACTCAAATATATGTGCATCAACACCGGCGTTTGAGTCTGGTTGCAGGTAAAGACAGGTAAAGGAAGTTGATAATATAATATTTTGCCCTGCCAGCGTATCAGCACATAAGCCGGTGCTATCCTGTATTATTAAGGTGGCCTTGTATGGGCCCGGACCGGTATAGGTAAAGCTAGGGTTAGCAGCGGTGCTATTGGCTATGGCACCCGTGCCGTTTCCAAACACCCATTGCGAATAGTAACCACTGCTTGATGCTGAGGTATTGGTAAAGTGTATGGTGTTGTTACCTAAATTCTGATAGGTGAATGATGCGCTCGCAGCACATGGCGTCGGCGTATAGCACACCACCAATTCCGGCCAAAGGGTTGAATCGGCATTATCACTGCTGGCGTAATTCTGAAAACGGCCTAAGGTGCCGCTCTCTCCTATAAGGTTAAGCATCCAACCATAATTAGTATAGGTTCCATTTACCCAACCCTGCACAAACGACTGCACATCGATATTCAGTTTATCGCTGGTGGTAGTGGCTGTGTTGCCAATGTTTAAGCCTGAGATAGCAGTTGTAGGTTGCGTTGCCCAGGTAACGGTGCTTTCATTCCAGTTAGATGTTACATAAGCTATTCTAACATCGTTAGAGGTATTAATGCTATGAGGGTTTGCAGGGTCATGGTAAAGAGATAAACGTGCGGATGTAACAACAGCGCCTGCAGGAATAGATGATAAATCGAACTTGATGATGCTGCGTGTTATAGCATTCTGCCCGCTGATAGTATTATAACCTGCGTTAACTATAGAAGCAGTAGCGTAATTAGTGGTTGGCGTTAAATCCCGAATCAACACATCATTGCCTTGTGCGCTACCCGGTTTTAAGGTAATGCAGGTAGGCCCGTTGTTAAGGTTCAGTTGAACATGTACTAATGAATCTTTACAGGCACCACTAAGCGAATCAGTAATTGTTAGCGTAGCATAATAAGGCTGGTTGCCTGTAAACTGTACTAAAGGAGAATTGATGGTTGAGCTGCTTATTACACCACTCTGATTAAAAAATTGCCATTGGCTGGTATAGCTGTTATTTGACGAGGAACTATTAATGAACTGCACATATCCGTTGCCCAAATTCTGATACGTGAATGAGGCATGGGCAGCGCAGGCACTGGTATTTATAGTTACAGCAATAGTTGTATCGCTCATACAGCCATTGCCATTCGTTGCCGTAAGTGTCATTAAATACACCCCATCCTGCTGATATTGGTGTGCCTGAAAGTTGTGCGTTAAATAGGTAGAGCCGCTTCCAATTAAGTTAGAGGTGGAACTGCCATCGCCATAACTTACACTATAAGTAACTGAGTTATTACCGTAAAAAGCCATGGTGCCCGTTGCAACAACGGAGTTACCATTTATAGTTGCCGATAAGCCTAACGACATTTCGCTACACATTTGAATGTAGCTGCAAAAGGTATCATTACAGGTTGAACCGCTTACACTATCGTATGCACTAACGGCCATGCAGGCATTAGCATACGTATAACCGCCGGGGTAAGTATGATCAACCGTTTGGCCGGGTGCCTGCGAAGCAGAAGTGCCATCGCCGAAAATGAAGGTTTGCGAATTAACAGCCCAATGCGGATTAAGCACATAAGCGGGCATAAAGTGCAGCGAATTGTTACTGTAATGCACCTTATTAAAATAAGCTGTGCCAAAGCATGAATTGCTATTGCTGTTAATTACCACAAAGGAGGAATCAAGGCAGCCTATGTCATCATTCAATTTATACACCAGCCGGTAAGGAATACCCGCCGGTACAAAAAAGCTGCCTGAGGAATTATTACTACTTGATAATAACGCGCCGCTGTTTTGGTTATAGCATTGCACCAAAACATTATGAAGCGGCAAATGCGTAGTGTTAGCATTAAGTGTATAGTTAATGGTATCCTGATTGGTGCCGTTTACATTAAGTAAGTTGGCAGTAAGGTTGGCAGTAAGGTTGCAGGAGGAAAGTGTAACTACTTGTGAAATAGTATCCTTACATCCTATAGCATCGGTTACAATAAGTTGAACGTTGTAACTTGTGCCTAAGGGAGAAAGAAACTTGGCATTAACCGTATCATTATTCGTGTTGGGATAAATAAATGAATTTCCTCCGGGTGTACTCCAGGCATAGTTTACAATAGGCTGGCCGGAGGTTGAGGTTGATACCAGTGTAACGTATTCCGGGTAATTATTATTGAAAGGATACGAACTTGGCACGTAACCTCCACCCTGATTATAAATCATAGAAGCGTTGATGTTACATGCGGTGCCGGTATTTGTTACCGTGTATATTACAGAATCAACGCAGCCAATATCATCAGTAGCATAAAATACAAGGTGATAAGTAGCCCCACTGGCGGGAATAACAAAATAGTTATTAATGTTGGTGCTGCTTGCAACTAAAAGGTTAGATGGATAAGCATACAGGCCAACCTGTTTATGCGCATAAGGAGCATGCGAGGTAGTAAAGGCAGCATTGTAATAGATAGTATCGGAATTGGCAGAATTAGAATTTGATAGCGAATAGGTAATTGTATGTTGCAGATTACAGGTATCAAGCATAAATGTTTGAATTGCCGTATCCATACAGCCTATAGAGTCAGTAACAATTAACTGCACCTGATAATTGTAATGTTGAGTATTTAGTAAGGCGCTCCCGGTAGGGCCGCTGTTAGAAAGCATAGTAAAGCTGCCATTCAACACGTTCCAGTCATAATTTGAAATACCGGCAGAAGATGTGGAAGTAGAAGTAAAATCAAGCTGTTGGGCATTTGTATTTTGCGGGCCACCCTGGTTGGTGGTAAACGAAGCATTAATGTTACAGTTTACAGCACCTACATTAATTGCAGCTACCGTATCAGTAAGGCAGCCAAGAGAATCAATAGCTAAGAGTGTAAGTACATAAGTACCAGGGGCTGAATAGGTATATTGGAATGACGGATAGATATGGCCGGAGTAGGTAATAGCATCGGGCGTAAAGAAGCCATCGCCAAAGTCCATAGAATAATGCATGGGCGGCATGCTGCTATAGCGCATGATTTCGGCGTTGACATTTACATTTAGTCCATTTATGCTGTTTACGTAAAACCACTCGTTAGTAGTTGGTGCGGAGGAGCATACCATTATTGCATGGCAAAAGGTGTCAGTGCATATGGCCCCGGTACCATTTTGCTGGGCAGTGGTAACCAGGCATACGTCCTTATAGCCACTTAGGTTGTGATAGTTGTGATAAACACCGTTTAAGCCGGTATACAATGTATCTGTTCCATCATTCCACAGCCAATGCTGGCTTAATATATTCCAACCGTTAGTGGTAATAAAAGCAGGTTGAACGTACACCTGGTTTTGGCCACCTGTAGAGAAGGCATCACTGTTAAAGTATACAGTGCCGAAGCATGCATTCTGGCCGTAGGCCTTCACGGCAAACAATAAAGCCATTAGTGTAACATAGGGTCGAAAGCATTTCATAGTTGGTTGTTTAGTGTAAAGATGCAGCGTAGGCACTCAAGGGTTGCTATACTTATTTCCCGTTTCTTACCCGGTTAAGATTGACTAAACTTCCATTTAGCCGCCAACCAGTGATTGTACCGTATAATCTCCGAATCCACCGTACCGGCAGCAACCTTTGTTTTAACAAAGGATTCCGCCTGCCTTTTTAGGTTTGCGTTGGTCCTGAAATTTTGCTGCATCACCATTTTATCCATAAGGGCTAATAACTGCTTATCCCGCTTAAAATCTCCCCCGCTTAGCAATTTCTTAAATTGCCGCTTAACCGAAGCTGAACGCAAAAGGTAACTCTCCGGGTCACCGGCATCAAAGTGCATTATCAACTCCGCTACAGCAATTTTAAGTTTAAAGGCTTCGTCCGCTTTCTTAAAGTTATCGTTTACATACAACTTTACAATGTTACGCACCGCATCTTCAGCCTTACCGCTTTGGTGCAGTAACATTGCCTTATTAAAATACAGGAACTGGTCATAATAGCTGTTCTTTTTGTTGCGCGTTTCACGTTCAAATTCCTCAAGTATGGAAAGGGCCCGGTTCTTATCTAAGGCACTATAATTTATTACCAGAGAATTATAGTAGAAGAACAGATACTTATCGAACAGTAGGCCATTAAACGATTTAATTTCCTGCCCTAATAGTTCGGCATAGGACAAAGATTCTTTATAGTTGTTTAAACGAAACAGCGAGTTTACCAGGTAGGTAAGCATCTGAAGTTTGGTATCATGGTTATCGCGGTCGAACCATTTTTGTTTTTCAAAAGAACTAAAGGTTTCTTTCAAAAACTTTTCGAGCGCAGTATAATTATGTTGCTGCAGCAAAATTTGGCTAACGGCGCGGTAAATTCTGGTTTGAAAACTTTTGCTGGTTTTTAAGGCCTCATCGCTGGTAAACTCTTTCAGCGTTGCATTCAAAATTTTAAGTGCATCGTGCTTGCCCGACCCTATGTTTTGGGTAACCTTTAAACGGTAGCTTAAGGCAGCCAGCGCCTGGTCCATTTCGCGTATCTTATTCAGCCGCTCCGCGTTCAACCGGCGCTTATCTATATACAACTCCGGATTTATATCCATTAACTCGTTACTAAGCTTAATGTAGTGGCTATAGATAACATCCAGCATCTCAAAATCCTCCGCTCCTATTGCCTTTTGCTCGGCTTTTTTAAGATAGAACTGCGCCAGTTTAAGCTGGTTCCGTTTTTTGAAAATGGAATACAGCGAAAGGTTACGGTTCATCTCATTAATGTCTCCCTTCCATGTGTGATGAAAGGTGAGATAATCACCCAGGTAATCGAGCAAACGGTTTTTAAGCCGGTAGAAGCTGTCCTTATTATTTTTACCGTATAATTTAGCGGCTATAAGATCATCATCGTAGTCATCGCCACTTTTGCGCATATAATCCAGCAAAAGAAAATCCTTTCGTTCCTCGCTGTCCACCATGCGCTTGGCAAAAATCTTAAAGTAGCGCAGTTCCTCCTTATTTAAGGCGCAAACAAGTTGGTTTATAATATCCATTTAATATTTTCAGCTTAGCGATTAAAATTTGTATTGACTTGTATTATAATGATAGGCAATTAAGACAAAAGGTTGCAGTTTAACCGCGTTAGTTTTTCAACAAATAAGCGACAACCTTAAAAACAACAGCGCTATCTTTATACAAAACCCGGGCACATGGTAAAAATCAGATTTACCCTATTATGCATTATAAGTTTGGTGGGCAGTTACTGCGGGGCGCAAAGCCTTGGGTGGGGAAGCACAACTTTTTCGAAGGACACGCTGTTTTTGGGTGATACCTTGTTTATTAATACCTATGTAAAAAACTACGACAGCAACCCGTATTTTGACAGTTTAAGCTTTGCCATTAAGATAAACGGGGTATTGAACGTCAACCAGAACATCTTTCCTAATCCCTTTCTTGGCAACAACGTAAATATACCGGTAGGCGACTCCGTACCGGCCAGTCTTTTTGTAGTAATAACGCCGGCTTATTTTGCCGTAGGGCCCGATATATTGGTAGTATGGCCTAAGGCAGATAACGGCGCCACGGCACATGATACCCTGGTAAAAACCATTATTGTTGTTGATGCACTTGACATACAGGACGAAGGCGTAGAGCGGTTAAGATTATTTTATGAGCAGGGGCAATTACACTTAAATCTTCCGGAGGGTATAGAACTTAACCGGGTAAGAATTTTCAACCAGGAAGGTATGCTGTTAGGGGAACAAAAGGATACCGGCCCAGTCCCTTTTTCGGGCTACCCCGGCGGTATTTACCTTGCTGATGTGGTTTACAACCAAAACAAACGGCAAACTATCCGTTTTGCAGTGCTTAAATAATACCGCAATAAGGCAATATTCGCCCGTCTTAAACGACTTATAACCAGCCTTAACACTTTTAGGCAGTTATAGTTTATTGTAATTCTATTTTTGCGCCCGATGTCTGACGAGAAAGAACAGTCAAAAAGAAAGCTGGTTTCGCCCAAACAAATTTCCAGCGCCTTTCGCATTTATCGCTTTATCCTTCCTTATAAGTGGCATTTTATTGTTGGGATGCTCTTCCTGGTGATTACCTCAGGCGTAGTTTCTGTTATACCCGGAGGATTTGGCAAACTGATTGATACTGCCCTACCGGCAAAAGATGCCCTTGACAAGGTTGGAGAGGTTTTAAAATCTACAGGCTCTGCTGAAGAAAAAGTAACTAAAGCCACGACGCTGATTGATGAGTTCAAAGAACAGATGAACCCCGAGAAGTTAAAGGATATAGGGGCTTTACTAGGAGGTATATTGCTGTTGCAAGCTATTCTATCCTTCTTTCGTATTTACCTGTTTGAATATGTAAGCCAAAACGCCATGGCGGCTATACGAAGGACACTGTATGAAAAAATTATAACCTTACCGGTTCGCTTTTTTGAGGAGAACAGAGTGGGCAATCTTACTTCACGCATATCTTCTGATGTAAGCCAGTTACAGGATTCTCTTTCTACCCAATTAGCTTTTTTTGTTCGCCAGTTAGTACTGCCTATTGTGTGTATACCCATTATGCTTTCGGTATCGCTTAAGCTTTCATTGATAATTCTGGCCTTGTTGCCAATTTTAATTATAGCCGCAGTTTTCTTTGGTCGTTACATACGTAAAGTATCGCGTAAGGCGCAGGATGAATTAGCGGAATCAAATACCATTGTAGAAGAAACCTTTCAAAGCATTGATGTAGTAAAGGCTTTTACCAATGAGGGTTATGAAACAAGGCGCTATGGCGTAATAAACCGAAGTGTTGCAGCTATTGGTTTAAATGCTGCTAAGTATCGTGCAGCCTTTGTTTCGTTTATCATTTTTGTAATGTTTGGCGCCGTTGTGGCCCTGGTATATGCAGGTGTATTAGAACTGGCTAACGGCAGCTTACAACCCGGTCAGTTAGTACAATTCTTCTTGCTTACCATATTTATAGGCAGCTCACTAGCGGGCTTAAGCGAAAGCTATACTGTATTGCAGAAAACAATTGGGGCTTCAGAGCGCATTAATGAGATTTTAGATGAACCATCTGAAACACATGTGGCAGATGAAAACTTAAATTCTACTATAGCCGGTAATGTAGAGTTTAAGGACGTAAATTTTGCTTACCCATCAAGGCCTGATGTGCAACTATTTCAGGGTTTATCGTTTGATGTAAAAGCAGGGCAAAAAATTGCATTGGTGGGGCCAAGCGGTTCAGGCAAAAGTACCATAGTAAAATTGCTGGCGGGGCTTTATCCATTTGGAGGCGGCGATATTTTAATTGATGGCAAACGCATAAGTGAATATAACATTACTGCACTGCGTAAAAATTTCGGAACCGTTCCGCAGGAAACTATTTTGTTTGGCGGCACCATACGCGAAAACATTGCCTACGGTAAACCCGGGGCAACCGATGCTGAAATTATTGAAGCAGCAAAGCGCGCCAACGCTTGGGATTTTATCCAGAGTTTTCCTGAAGGATTAGATACTGTTGTTGGCGAACGCGGCGTAAAAGTGAGCGGTGGCCAGAAGCAACGCGTAGCCATTGCGCGCGCCATTTTGCGCGACCCTAAAATTTTGATACTGGATGAAGCCACCAGCGCACTGGATAGCGAAAGCGAACGCCTGGTTAAGGATGCTTTAAGCAAGCTAATGGTAAACCGCACTACCTTTATTATAGCCCACCGCCTTTCAACCATACGCGAGGCGGATGTGATTTTGGTAATTAATAAGGGTAAGATTGTTGAGGTGGGAACCCACGAAGAACTCTCGGAATTAGAGAACGGCATTTACAGCAACCTGCTTCGCCTGCAGTACGAAGTAGATTAGGATTGCCATGCAGCTTCTATAGCGGAAAAAAGCTTAGTATTGAGCTTAAGAAATGAAGATTTCAGCCAGCATTTACAGCAATAAAAGTAAGGACCTTGCGCAGATAGTACGCGAGCTGGACGCCCATGACATTGACATGTTTCATGTGGACTGCCGGGACGACCTGAATGTATTTGAAGATATAAGGCAGATTCGCTCTCTTTCTTCCACCCCCATAGACCTACACATTATTTCAGCTGAACCGGAGAAGTTTTTGCCGGCCATACAGGAATTGAAAATTGAGTATGTAAGCTTTCAATATGAAAACCTAAAGGAGTTACCCAAACTACCCAAGGGCAGCGCAACAAAGTATGGACTTGCCATCTGCTCGCCTACAGGGCTAGATGCCTTTGAACAGACCAATGGCGATTTTGATTTTGTGTTGATGATGGCTACCGTGCCCGGCCAAAGCGGTGGGACTTTCCAGCATGAGAATTTTCAAAAGATAATTGAGTTTAAAAACCGCTTTCCCAAAAAGCAGATACATGTGGATGGTGGTGTAAATGCTGAAATAGCTTTTATCCTTCGCCTGTTAGGTGCACATGCCATTGTATCGGGCAGTTACCTGATGAATCATGAGTCCTTGGGGCAGGGCATGCTAAGCCTGCATCGAGCACCTGGTGCAGATAAAATTCACCCTTTTGTAGTGGCTGATTTTGCTACCCCCTTAAAGTATTTACCGGTAATTAAAGAGGGTGAAACCAACTTTACCCAAGTGCTTCAAACCATTGAAAAATATGGTCAGGGCTTTGCCCTTGTAACTGATGGTAAAGGTGAATTAAAGGGTGTAATAAGTAATGCCGATGTGCGCCGGGGGCTATTGAAAAACCTGGGTGATATGAACGGTGTGCAATCAAAGGATGTAATCAATTCAAACCCCGTAAGTATAAGCGAAACAGCCAGCCTGCATGATATGATTCGCCTGCTGAACAGCCTCAGTTTTATTGTATTATTTTTGCCTGTAGTAGATGCCGAAAATCACCTTAAGGGTGCGGTGCTACTGAATCAACTAACGCGTGTATAATGATAGTTCATTTAAAGAAATCAGTGAGTTTTGAAGAAGCAGAGAAGTTAGCTGCTAAATATAAATCGGCCCTGTTTGAAAACGGCAGTTTGGTTATGGTTACCCCAAGCAAACTAAAAGCTGCTGATGAAGAATTACAAAAGTATGCTGAACAGGTTTTTGTAACAGATACAGATATACAATTAGCCGGTAAGCAATACTTAAAAACCAAAAGAGAGATTAACCTGGGTAAGGTTAGCATTGGCGGCACTACCAACAACTGCGTAGCTATAACGGGTCCCTGCAGTGTAGAAAGCGAAGAGCAAATTGAAGCCGCAGCCAAGCTTTGTGTGGAGTTAGGCGTAACTATACTGCGCGCAGGTGCCTATAAGCCGCGCACCTCACCTTATACCTTCCGCGGTTTAGGATTAGAGGGATTGAAGCTATTGGCAAAAATGCGCGATAAGTACGGTCTGCAAATTATAACCGAAGTGCGCGATAGTACACATGCTGATGAAGTAATAGAATATGCCGATATAATACAGATTGGCGCAAAGAGCATGTATGACCACGGCATTTTAAACAAGTGCGGCAAAACCAAAAAGCCGGTCTTGTTAAAGCGTGGTTTTGGCACCACCCTGCAGGAGTTTGTGCAGGCAGCTGAATTTATTTTAAGTGGGGGTAACCCGAATGTAATATTATGCGAGCGCGGCATACGCACCTTTGAAACCAAAACACGCTTTACGTTGGACCTTTGCGGTGCAGCCTGGTTAAAGGAATATACCAACCTGCCAATAATATTGGACCCAAGCCACGCTATTGGTTACGCCTATGGCGTGCCTGACTTAGCACGCGCTTGTGTGGCCATGGGAATAGATGGTGTGTTGATTGAAACGCATCCCAACCCTAAGGTGGCCTTAAGCGATGCTGACCAGCAATTGAATTTTGATGAGTTCCGTGCATTGCATGGCAGCCTGAAAAAAGTGGCTGAGGCAGTAGGAATGAAAATAGTTTAACCGATTGACGGTAATAAAATGGAGAAATACGAAAAGCGCGGTGTAAGCGCAGGCAAAGAAGAAGTACATGCAGCAGTAAAGCATCTTTACCACGGATTGTTTCCGAAAGCCTTCTGCAAAATTTATCCTGATTATTTAGGGAATGATGATAGCTACTGCAATGTAATGAGCAGTGATGGTTCGGGCACCAAATCAATACTGGCGTATTTATACTGGAAAGAAACCGGCGACATAAGCATATGGAAAGGTATAGCTGTTGATGCTATGGTAATGAACCTGGACGACTTGCTTTGCATAGGAGCCACCGATAACTTCTTATATACTTCCATCATTAACCGCAACAAACACCTGATTACCGGTGAAGTGATTGCGGAGATAATAAAAGGCGGCAAAGAGTTTATGGACCGCCTGCGCGATTTTGGCGTTAACGTGCACCTTATGGGTGGTGAAACTGCTGACCTTGGCGATTGCGTGCGCACTACTACTGTTGATGCTACCATGACGGTGCGCATGAAGAAGGAAAACTTAGTGCTTACCCAAAACATAAAGCCGGGTGATGTAATTGTGGGTTTAGCCAGTTATGGTAAAGCTACGTACGAAGAAGAATACAACAGCGGTATAAGCAGCAATGGTTTAACCAGCGCAAGGCACGATGTATTGAGCAAGCTATATGCTGAGAAATATCCTGAAACTTTTGATGCAGCGGTAGAAAGCAGCCTTGTTTACAGCGGCAGCAAGAAACTAACGGATGCTTTGGAAGGTACATCCTTAAACATTGGCAAGGCGCTGCTCTCCCCTACCCGCACCTATACACCGGTTATAAAGAAAATACTGGATGAGATACCGGGCAAGGTGCACGGATTGGTTAACTGCACCGGCGGGGCGCATACCAAGGTATTGCATTACATTGATAACCTACGCATAGTAAAGGATAAGCTATTACCTATACCACCGATATTTAAACTGATACAAGCAGAAAGCGGCACCGATTGGAAAGAAATGTTTAAGGTATTGAACTGTGGTACCCGTTTAGAAGTTTACGTTGAACCACAATACGCCAGCCTGGTAATTGATGTGGCTTTAGGCTTTGGTATAGACGCACACGTTATAGGCCACGTTGAAGCTGCAGAACAAAACGAAGTGGTAGTGAAGAGCGAGTACGGGGAATTCAGGTATAGTTAGCTTATGCCGTCTGTGAAGACACAGACGGAGGCGAGATGCTGAATCAAGTTCAGCATGACGATATCACATTACTTCTTCAGAGAAACTTTCTTTGCAACCTTCTTCTTTGACGCCGCCTTCAATTCATTTTCCTTCATTCTTTCCTTAACCATTTTCTTAATTAGTGCGGTCGGTAATGGTTTTTCCGAGGTAAAATGCAGGCAGCTTTTGGTACCTCCAAACTTGGTTACTTCATCCTTATAGTTGTTCAAAAAACTGCCACTGCATAAGAAGAAACTGCAATGCCCTTTAAAGGCAGCGAAACCCACCAACAAACGGCCTTCATACTTGTAAGCGGGAATACCGTAACTAATCAACTCTTCAGCATTGGGTGCAACGGCTTTAATTGTTTTACGCAATTGTTCCAATGCCTTACGTTGGTCTGCAGGGACTGCTTTTAAATAATCGGTAACGGTAATTGGTTTAGTAGCCACGTGCCAAAATTAAATACAGTTTACCACAAAGGCACAAAGAAAATAAGTTCAATACAAAAATTAGTTTGGTTTAATTTCTATAACTAACTACTGCAAGACTTTAAAAAGCTAGCTGCAAAAACTAAATACAATTTTTCCACAAAAGGCATAAAGAAAATAAGGTAATGCAAAAACTAGTTTGCCTTAATCTCTGTAATTAATTGTTGCAATACTTTTTTGGCATCGCCGAAAAGCATAGAAGTTTTAGGCTGGTAGAATAGGTCGTTATCAATACCGGCATAACCGGGTTTCATGCTGCGCTTGTTTACGATAACCGTTTTTGCATTCTCTACTTCCAGCACAGGCATACCGTAAATAGGGGAAGATTTATCGGTCTTAGCAGCAGGGTTTACCACATCGTTAGCGCCTAATACCATTACTACGTCTGCGCTGTTGAATTCGCTATTGGCTTCTTCCATTTCCAGCAGTTTGGGGTATTCTACATCCGCCTCGGCTAACAATACGTTCATGTGGCCGGGCATACGTCCTGCAACGGGGTGTATGGCATATTTAACCTCTACTCCTTTTTCTTCCAAAGCCATTTCCAATTCATGACAGGTGTGTTGCGCCTGAGCAACGGCTAAACCATAACCGGGCACTATCATTACCTTTTTAGCATAGCTCATCATCATAGCAGCATCGCTTAGCGAAACTTCTTTAATAGGGCCCTGGTCTTTCGCCTCAGTTGCAATTCCTGTTTCATTAGCGGAAGCGCCAAAAGAACCGATAACCACGTTAAGCAATGAGCGATTCATAGCCTTACACATCAGTATAGTAAGAATGGTACCTGCCGAACCTACCAATATACCGCCGGTTAGCATTACCTTATTATCATAAAGAAAGCCACCACAAGCTGCAGCCACACCTGTAAAGGAGTTTAATAGTGAAATAACAACAGGCATATCAGCACCGCCAATAGGCAGTACAAACAACACGCCGTAAACAAGGCACAAAGCCAACTCTACATAAATAAAGGTATTGATAGGCAACACACCGGCTGCCAACAGAATTACATCTAACAGAATTATAGTTAGCAGTGATAGATTTAAGAACTGCTGCCCGCCGAAGGTTACATCTTTAATACGGCCATTAAGTTTGCCCCATGCAATAACCGAACCCGCAAAAGAAATACTACCGATAACAAGGCCAACAATAATAGTAAGCATGCGCACCGTATCGCTCTCTGTAGTTTTGGTGCTTTCTACCAAACCTATTAAAGCGGCACAAGCGCCACCCATGCCATTAAACAGCGATACCATTTCAGGCATCTGGGTCATTTGCACTTTGCGTGCTGCATAGGTACCCACCAAGGCGCCTAAGGCTATGCCACTAAAAATCCAAACGTAGTTGCGTATAACTTCGGGGTGAAAGAAAATAGTACCCAGTATAGCTATAAACATACCCGCTGCCGCAATAAGGTTACCGCGGCGTGCTGTATCGGGATGACCCAGCATTTTTAAACCCAGTATAAACGTTACCGAACCGATTAAATAACTGGCCGGAAGGATATAACTCATAATTTCAGATGCACTCATGCCCTTCTCTCCTTTTATTTACGTTTAAACATTTCCAGCATACGGTCGGTTACAACAAAACCACCAACCACATTAAGCGTTCCCAGAAACACAGCTAAAAAGCCCATTACCAGCATCAGGTAATCATCGGGCTGGGTATGACCCATAACTATTATAGCGCCAATAATTACCACACCATGTATGGCGTTAGCGCCACTCATTAAAGGGGTATGCAATATTGAAGGAACGTGTGATATAACTTCAATACCCAAAAAAATCATCAGCAACACTATATAAAGCGTCTGCAGATTAATGTAACTGTGAATGTTTTCCATATTCAATAGCCTTGTATTAAAACGAAAATTGGCAGAAGTGGTTACCCCTCTGCCAATTGCTTTACTCTGTCATTTACTATTTGTCCGTTATAGGTAATACAGGTGCCCTTTACCAAATCATCCTCAAAGTTGAGGTTAAGGCCGCCTTTATCATCAATAATCAGTTTTAAAAAGTTTAGAATGTTTTTGCCGTACATTTTACTGGCATCCGCAGGAACAGAAGAGGCCAGGTTGGAATTTCCAACGATGGAAACACTGTTGTGGTTCACCGTTGTATTGTTCTGCGTCAACTCGCAATTACCGCCCGTTGAGGCTGCCAGGTCCACAATAAGCGCACCGGCCTTCATACGTTCCACCATTTCTTTGGTAATAAGCACAGGGGCCTTTTTACCCGGTATTTGAGCCGTACTTATAACTATATCAGCCTTAGCAATGGCATCAGAAATGCGTTGCTTTTGCTTGGCTTTATATTCTTCGCTTTGTTCCACTGCATAACCGCCGGCTTTAGAGGCATCAGCAGCGCCATCTACTTCAATAAATTTTGCACCAAGGCTCATTACTTCTTCCTTAGCAGCAGGACGCGTATCAAACACTTCCACCACGGCACCCAAACGTTTAGCGGTAGCAATAGCCTGCAGCCCGGCAACACCCGCACCTAATATTAAAACCTTTGCCGGCGGAATGCTGCCCGCAGAAGTGGTAAGCATAGGAAAATACCGCGGGTAATGCGAAGCCGATAAAATGACGGCTTTGTAACCCGCTACACTGGCCTGAGAGCTCAGCACATCCATACTTTGCGCCCTTGTGGTGCGCGGAATCATATCCAACGAAAAAGTGCTTAGCCCCTTAGCGGCCCAATCTTTCATAACCGCGTAATTAAACAGTGGCTGATAAACGCCCAGCAGCACTGCATTGGTTTTAAGTTGCGCCAGCTCGTTTGGCTGTAATGCGTGTATGGTTAACAATAAGTCAGCAGAGGATAGTATTTCTGCACGGCTTTTAATTTGGGCATTAATCTTCTTGTAATCTTCATCAGAGGCAAAGGCCCTATGGCCCGCCTGCGATTCAACCCAGACTTCAGCCTGAAGCTTAATAAGATTAGCTGCTATTTCAGGTAGGGCAGAAACTCTGTTCTCTTCCTGGTTCTCTTTTAAAATGCCTACAATCACAGGCTACGTTCAATTTAGGGTAACGAAGTTTAGATAATTCCTGTATAATAAAAAGTTTAAGGCATAATTAACGCATAATTAGTTTGATGGAGAAGTCCATAGCGAAAATTCGCAAAAAAAATAACCTCTATCGCATATCCACAAAACGGAGCTATAGGGCTTAACAAAACAAAATTATTCGTACTATTATGAATCTTTAAAGATGGACGCGAAAGACAGGACTACAGAACTTAACAAAGAGATTTTAACTGCTTTTAATGAGCAATTTGCCTTAGTACAGCATCAAAACCAAACTGTATTTATACAGGTGCTATCTGCTGCTGCAGTAGTTTTTACAGGATTCGCATTTATACTCACAAACGTTACCACCCAGGCAGAGGTTTTTAATGCCATTCGCGATAGTAAAGGCGTTATTGTATCGTACAGTTTAATTCAGCTGATTTTTGCGTATGGAGTATTACAGGCAATACTTGTAGCGCTTACTGCATTAATATTAAACATAGGTTACTCCTACCGGCGAGATCAAAGAGTGGTTTACAACATCAGAAAAAAACTACTGGGCAACGATTTTGAAAAAATATTCGGAACCAAAAATTACAAGGGGCACGATAAAGGTCCATTCCGCTTTTTGCCAAACTTCAATTTTGTCCTCTTCAACAGCATGCTTTTATTACAACTGGGCGCTGTAATTATTTTATTTGTTGTACTGGGCTGGGCGCAAAACGAGGTAGCGGAAAGAATATGGATAAAAGTTCCTCTGTATGCGCTTATTATTGCGCCACCATTAATTTCCCTTACCTTCTATTTTGATTATTACTATAACAAATACGTAAAGAACGTGCGTAACCTATAAGTTAGCGGGCACCTCCTGCAAGAGTTCGCCACCTGCTTTAAGACTGCAGCAGTAGTTATACTTACCATTTGTAACCCACAGGTAATCTACCTTAAGGCTCATGTTATAGCGCGCTATTTGTTCAAACACCTTCTTGTTCAGCAACTCCTCCGGCGCTTTGCACTCTACAATCATTCTTGGTGCACCTGTGTTATCAAAAACAACTATATCAAATCGCTTACGCAGGCCGTTTAACTCAATGCCTCTTTCAACTGCAATAAGCGCAGGCGAATACCCTTTATCATAAACCAGGTAATGCAATATATGTTGACGCACCCATTCTTCGCCCGTAAGTAAAACCCACTTTTTGCGTAGCTCATCAAAGATGTATTCAGCGCCCTGGCGGGTTTCTCTACGGAAGTTATATGCACTGAATGTTACTGTGGTCATTATTGCTGATTGAGCAAAGGAATAGGACTTTTTTAAATTTGTGCCGCAAATTATAGAATGAAGACAAAACAGGAAATAGTTTCGAACTGGTTGCCGCGCTACACGGGCCGCGATTTAAAAAGCTTTACTGATTACATACTGCTTACCAACTTTGATAACTACGTGCAAATGTTTGCCAGCACGCATAATGTTGAGGTGCAAGGCCTGGACCGCCCCATGCGCAGTGCAACGGCTGAAGGCATTACCATTATCAACTTCGGCATGGGTAGCCCTAACGCCGCAACGGTAATGGACCTGCTGAGTGCAATAGAACCCAAAGCTGTTTTATTTTTAGGTAAGTGCGGTGGCTTGAAAAAGAAGAATGAAGTAGGCGACTTTATTTTACCAATTGCGGCTGTACGCGGCGAGGGAACATCCAATGACTACTTTCCTCCTGAAGTACCTGCCCTGCCGGCCTTCGCTCTTCAAAAAGCAATTTCTACCACTATACGCGATTCCAACCAGGATTACTGGACAGGAACCGTTTACACTACCAACCGCCGCGTATGGGAGTGGGATGATGAGTTTAAGGAATACCTGCGCCAAATACGCGTAATGGCCATTGATATGGAAACCGCAACCATATTTATTACCGCCTTTAAAAATGAAATACCTGCCGGCGCATTGCTGTTAGTTAGCGACCAACCCATGGTACCCGAAGGCGTAAAAACCGATATAAGCGATATTAAGGTAACGGGTAACTACGTTCAGCAGCACCTCAAAATTGGTATTGACTCTCTTAAGCAGTTGATTAATGACGGCTTAACCGTTAAGCATTTGAAGTTCTGATTTCGAGGTGCTCGCTACGGATATAGAGATAAAAATAGAAGGTAGCAGAACCCGCAAACAGATGCCATAAACTATGTGGCTGTATGAGGCTATTGGGGTCGCAAAGTATTTTGCGGGTATCAAAGGCAAACCACATTACCGCAAACAAAATGCAACCCACACATACCAGTAAGTAACGGGTATTGGTTTTACCCCGGTCAACAATTTCCATTATCGTTCCCAGAATAATTAGGGTAATGATTAGCCCCAATACAACATAATCATCGTAGCCCTTAGGCACGCCAAAAGTGAATAACAGGTAAAGAATGGTAAAAACGATGATAACCGTAATAGTGCTTTTACGGTGGCGTTTATTAGATGGCACACCTATGGCTAGCAACCACATGCGATGCGTAAAATACATTAGCGGAAACAAGGCCAGGGAATAAACAGCCGAAAAATCTAAGCGGCTGGCCACATGTATAAGTGATGAGTGAAAAAAAGTACTGGCCCAAAAGGTATAAAACAGAATGAGGCCATAAGTAATACTGTAAAAAGGATTGGCTGAGATAATGTTGTAGGCATTTTTACGGCGGCGTTGGTCCTTCCAGCCGCGGCTTAAAATAGCAAGAGCACTCATCCAATAAATAAAATTACTGAAGGTGTTAACAGGCTGGCGCACTATTTTATCCATAAAGGTTTTCTCACAGAAGTAGGTGCCTATATCCTCTTCCGTAATAAATCCCTTCCAAACATTGCGGTAGGGCAAAACCTCATTTAAAACCCAAATGGCGGCAGCAAAGAGTATGGCGGTGCCTAATAGCACCAGCAGCCGACGACGCGATAGGATGGCAACATTATACGAAATCACTTCAGGCCCGAATATAAACAAAGAAGGGTGCCCTTGCGGACACCCAACTTTGAACCTATGAAAACACTAAATCTTAGTGAATACTACTTTACTCTATCTACAACCGCTTTGAAAGCTGCAGGGTTATTCAGCGCTAAGTCTGCCAACACCTTTCTGTTCAATTCGATGTTTGATGATGCTAATTTAGCAATAAACTTAGAATACGACAAGCCGTGTTCGCGCACAGCGGCGTTAATTCTTGTTATCCACAAATTGCGGTAATCTCTTTTCTTAAGCTTACGGCCTACATAGCTGTAAACACCGGCTTTTTCAACCGCGTTTTTAGCTACGGTATATACATTACTGCGGCTAAGGAAGTAACCTTTCGCTTTCTTAAGAATCTTCTTTCTCCGGGCTCTCGATGCAACCGCATTGACTGAACGTGGCATTTCTTTTCTTTTTTACTGTTTTACAATTTCTGGGTATATCATTTACGCCATTCTAAGTAGCATTTTCACTCTTGGCTCATCACTCTTATGAACCACAGCCGACTTAGCCAGCTCCTCTTTTCTTTTCTTGCTTTTACGACCCAGCAGGTGGCGCTTAAATGCTTTTGCGCGCTTAATTTTACCTGATCCGGTTACCTTAAATCTCTTTTTGGCTCCGGAATTTGTCTTTTGCTTTGGCATAAACGTTTTTAATTTGGGAGCGCAAATATAGCCGCCTTTTCCGTAAAACCAAACGCAGGCCACTCTCCTTCCAACTAATTTTGTTGAAAAATTATGCAGCGCCCGCAATGCACATAAAAAACGGGGCCTGCCGCCTGAAAAACCGGCTTTAAAACTCCCTAAACCCGAAATCGGATTTAAAAGTGTAAACCGCTTTTCTCCCCACATTTTTCACAACTATATCATTTTCAACAATCCATACAACTTTTTAGCTCTTTACCCTTTTGCGTTTTGACAACCACTGACAACCCGCTTTGTTAAAATCCCCAACCCGGTTTATTACAAAGGTATAGGCCTTCTGCGCAACTAATTGGCGCAGCAGCCCTTAATTTACCGCTGCACTATTACCCGGTAATGCGTATGCTTACCCTGTGTAGCAAAATCTATAATGTAGCTGCCTGCAGCCAGCTTATCGCAGGCTATGTCGCTGGCTTTGTCGCCCGTGTTCATGTATTGTTCGGCCACCAGTTTACCGTCAGCCGCAAAAACGCTGATAATTGCAGGGGCGTTCAACGCACTCTCCGAAACCAGGTGCACTACTTCGTTGGCCGGGTTAGGATAAACCTTTATTGTATTTTCCTCAACCAATTCCGGCACTCCCACACAGGTAACCACAGTAATAGAAACCGTATCGGTAACACGGCAAACAGAATTTGCGGCGTAAGCCGTTAAAGTAACCACCGTGTTGTTTTGCAAATTGCTGAGGTTAAATACCGAGTCCGTAACGTTGCCGTTCCACACCGATATGTAGTTGCCGCTGGCATTTAAATGCACATCGCTGTTACGGCAAACAGTATCAGGTGCACCTTGTATACTAACATTTAAAGAAGGCAACACCACACTAAAGTTGCTGTCAGCCTCACATCCGTTGTTATCGGTTACCTGCCAGTTATAAATGCTATCCGTAGAAATGGTAAAGTTGCCGCTGTTGCTATAAGGGGCCGAACCGCCAAAAGCAGTTACAGTTACGGGCACTGAAACCGCATTACAGTTAAATGGCCCCTGGGCTTGCGCGCTAAAACCAAGTGGCGAAGGCTCAGTTATAACAGCAGTAACAGTATCGGAACATCCTGCCTGGTCGTTAACTATGTACGTATAGGAACCCGCAAGTACCACGTGGGTTCCGGCATCGCCGCTATACCCCGCCGTACCGCCTGTGGCCGCAACGGTAATTGTAGTTGTTCCTCCATTGCAAAGTATGGAGTTAGCTGTGTAATTGGCCACTAATTCAGTTGGCTGGGTTACCACTACATAAATACTATCACCACAACCATTAGCATCACTTACAATATAATTGTAGGCACCGGCATATACCAAGCCTCCTTGCCCGTTAGGGTAGGTATATGAGCCTGTTCCTCCGGTGGCGCTAACGGTTACTTCACCCTGTGCTCCATAACAAACAGCGTTAACCACGGAAGCGTTAATGTTAAGCGCTGCAGGTTGGATAAGGTTAGCCTGCAAGGTATCAGAACAACCGACATCATCTGTAACTATATAGGTATAGTTACCTGCAAATTCCAGGTGGTTTCCTATATCGCCGCTATAAGGCGAAGTGCCGCCTGTTGCGGTAATTGCAACAGTTGAAGTAGAACCATTACACAATATGGAGGTTGCCGTATAAGCCGCTTGTAGTTCAGTAGGCTGATTAACTGTAGCGTGAACTGTATCTACACAACCATTATTATCGCTTACGGTAAACGTATAAGCGCCCGCATACAACGCACCCCCTTGCCCGTTAGGGTATGTATAAGGAGAGGTGCCGCCCGAAATATTTAAGCTAACTGCACCTTGGGTACCGTAGCAGTTTGCATCTGTTACAGTGGCCGTCAAATCCAATTGCGCAGGTTGTGTTACAGAAACTGCTAATGTATCAGTACAGCCTGCATCATCAGTAACAACATACGTGTAACTACCTGCCGGAGCAATGTGTGTGCCTATAGCTCCGCCGTAAGGCGTTGTTCCCCCGCTTGCTGTAATAGCAATAGTAGTAGTTAACCCGTTACACAAAATTGGTGTGGCCGTATAAGCCGCTTGTAGTTCATTAGGTTGATTAATTGTGGCGTGTACAGTATCCGCACAACCATTATTATCACTTACCGTAAACGTATAAGCGCCCGCATACAACGCTCCTCCTTGCCCGTTAGGGTAGGTATATGGAGAGGTGCCACCCGAAGTATTTAAGCTAACTGTACCTTGGGTGCCATAGCAGCCCGCATCAGTTGCTGTGGCGGTCAAATCCAATTGCGCCGGTTGCGTTACAGAAACTGCTAATGTATCGGTGCAACCTGCATTATCCGTTACCACATAAGTATAGTTTCCGGCTGGTGCAATGTGTGTTCCTATGCCTCCTCCATAAGGCGTTGTACCGCCCGTTGCCGTTATTGCAATAGTGCTGTTGCCACCATAACACAGAATATTACTTGCGGTATAATTCGCATTCAACGCTGGTGGTTCGCTTAATGTTAGTGTTGCACTGCCTGCGCAACCATTGTTATCCGTAACTAAAAAGTTATAGTTACCCGCAGGTAATTGAATTTGTCCCGTATCTCCGCTGTAAGGCGCCGCTCCGCCGGATGGTGTTAATGTTACCGTAGCTTTGTGGTCAGTGCACCAATGTTCATCAACAGTATAGTTAAGCGTAATGGCACCCAGCGGCATATTAAGTTTAACCGTATCCCTACAACCTGCAGCATCACTTACAGGGTAAGCGCTAAAACCTGTATTTAACGCAAAGGTGCCTGTGCCGCTATAAGGGGCAGTGCCACCCGTTGCGGAAATAGTTATGCTACCGGCGGTGTTACAAGCCGGCGGCGAGTAGGTGTAGGTTACATGCAGGTAATTGTGATGGGAAACGCTTATTACATAATGCAGCATGCAGCCCTGGCTATCGTAAATTATCACATCAGCCGAGCCGGCTCCATATGTGTGCGTTCCAACTGCCCCGCTATAAGGCGGATAGCCTCCGTGAGGTGTTACTGTAATATCTGTTGAATCGGAATTACAACGTGCCTGGGTAGTGTAAGAAAGCGTGAACGGCTGATGATAACCATAGTTAGCGCTGGCGCTCACAATACAGCCCAGGTAATCGGTTACGGTAACGGTATAAGGGCCGCTAAAGTTTGCAGTAAGGTCAGCGGCATTGTTCCAGTAAAACTGCCCCCAGGTATAATCATAAGGCGCCGTGCCGTTATACACTTCCGCATGCAAATTCAGGCCCTGCGTACAGATGTATCCTACAGAATCTATATCAACATGCACTTCATCAGGCTCCTGCCCTATTACCACGCAGGTAGTGTAAACATTATCTACCACCACATAATAAGTATCGGGGAACAGGTTAGTAATGGCTATTGAGTCGGATAGATAGTTATTAGCCCCATCGTACCAGGCAATGGGCACCCATCCACCGGCCCCCCAGTTGGTTACTTCAGCATAACCGCTGTTAGGCCCGCAACCCACAGGTGCCGAAACGATGGATATATCCGAGCTTCCCGGCGGGGCAATTTGAAATTCATACTGGTGTTCACATCCACTATACAGGCTGCTGACAATAAGGGTATACGTTCCGGGGCCCAAATTACCAATGTCCGCTGTGGTTTCACCATACACTCCCGGTCCGCTCCAGTAATACTGAAGGTCACCGCTTTCTGAAAGATCAAAGGCTTGTACATTTATAATGCCGTCATGTGTGTTATAGCAAGTTGGTTGAGTAACATAAGTGTAAGCTGTATCTATATAATCCTGGGTTGTAATTTCAACGGTGGCTGTAGCTGTGCAGCCAACACCATCAGTAATAGTAACTGAATAGTTACCAAGGCTGCTTATATATAAGGCATCCTGAAAATCGTAAGCAATATCAATTTGCCCGGTGCTCCACTCAAAATAGCAGGGGAAATAGTTTGAAGAATTTAAATAAGCCGTTAGTGGCACACTATTCTGGCAGCCTGCTACCACCGCCGGTATATCAGCAGATAAGTTTTCTATAATTCCGGGGTCAGTAAGTTCAACACTAACTGTGATAATTTGGCTACTGATGCACTTATCCGCATTGATGTGATATGTGCCCGGCCCAAGGTTGCGCAGGGTATCATCAATAGCTATCAAATTATTGTTGCTGTCGTACCACTCCACTATTACAGGTAAGCCATTATTTAAAGCCGTCAGAATGCCGTTATTGAGTCCGCAGCCGGGGTCGCGTAAAACATTAATAACTGTATCAACAACATTATTGCTGTTTATATAGGCAAAGCCCGAGGCCGTGCAGTTGCGGCTGTCAGTTAGCGTAACGGTGTAGGCCCCCGGTGCTGCAACAATCTGGCTTTGATTCGGTAAACCGTTGGACCAGTTATAGCTGTAAGGCGCATTGCCATTGGGGTTAACTACCGCCGCCGATCCGTTGTTATAACAATCGCCGGCAACGCTGCTGTAATGGAAAGAGAGAGGGTTCATGGCTACGTTTGCCTCGCCTGAACAGCCTACACTATCAGAAACCAGCACGTAATTTATTCCGGGGTAAAGGCTAAATGCTGTGTCAGTAGTTTCCGCATTACCCCATGTAATGCTGTATGGTGGTATTCCTCCGCTGTAATGAACCACTGCCTCGCCATTATTAGTAGCAGGGCAAGGATTTAATATACCTGAAGCGCTAACAGGAAGGCAATTCACCGGCGCGCCGTCAAAATTCCAGCAAAAGCCATTGCTGCTGCTAAACTGGCTAACGCTATCGGGTATGCTTTTATTACAGGCAAAAAATCCTTCACCACACACATAAAAATTTCCTGCCGGTGAAGCGGCTATATCGGCAGGGTACTCATAACAACTATCGCCTTTATAGGTACTGTAAGTGCGTAAGCCGTGTTCAGTAAAGGTGGCAATAAAACCATCGCTGGCTCCTTTGTTTACTCCTTGGTAGTATCCTCCGTTTGAGGGACTATCCACGGGAAAGTTATTGGAGAAAGTAAAGCCTGTCATCAACGCACTGCCGTTATTATCGGTAGCAATACCTGTTCCGGCATCCATATCCGTACCGCCATAATAGGTGCTCCATTTTACAACCGTATCCGATTCAAACTTGCTGATAAATGCATCGTAGCTACCCGCTAAGGTTGGTTGATAGTACTGCGCATTGCCTAAATGCTGCAGCGGAAAATTATTGGAATTGGTACGACCCGTAATAAAATAACTGTTATTAGGTGCTATTGTAATATCAGTAATATAGTCGTTACCCGAACCACCAAAAAAACGTTCAAACTGCGGCTGACCCGATACATTGAAATGAAGGACAAAGCCATCAACCCCACCATTGTTATTTAAGTATGCAGGGTTACCACCAAAGTAGTTAAGCTTAGGGCTGCTGCTGAAGCCTGTTATAGCAAAGTGGGTGCCGCTACCGGCCAGGGAGGTACCATAAGCATTAGCGGTATCCGGAAAACCGGTAGCCCAAATTAACGAGTTGGCACCATTGGTTAAAAATTCAAGCAGAAAGGGATTGTCGTAACCGTTCTTCGGCAGCTTGGTAAATGTCCCTTGGTTTTTTATGGGAAATGAAGTTCCTGAATTGGTATAACCGGTTAGCCATAAGCGACCCTGTACTTCATCATAAAATATTTTAAGCGCTTCATCGGTACCACTGCCACCGTAAAAAGTGCTCCACTGCAAACTTAAACCCGGGCTGAATAACGATATAAAAACATCCTGCCCCACGGCCGGATTACCAAGATAAGAGCCAAAACTGTAGGCATTGGGGAAACCCGCCTGCGCGCCGCCGGCAATAAATATCCTGCCGTTTTTAGTAACGAAAACACTATTAGCAAAATCATTGCCCGCACCTCCCATGTAAGTGGCCCATAACAGGGTTTGGGTTGGTGATACTTTCAAAATTATAACATCGGTATTACCATTAAAAGTGCTATCGCAATAACCATTACTGCCGGGGTTTAAAAACGGAAAGTTTACAGAAGTGGAATAACCTACCAGGTAAGCATTACCAAGTGTATCAGTAGCTACACCGCGCAGCCCATCGGCAAATGTGCCGCCGAATTGTGCGCTCCATAAAAGCGATAAAGGCGGGTCAATAATCAAATCCTTACTCTGGTCGTAATTGCCAATGGTAAAACTCACCTGCTTTTGCTCCGGCTGTAAATTGTAAGTTGCACTTACCTTTTTATGGTCTGCGCTTGCCTGCAAATCTCCTTCGCGTATAGTTCCATTTCTTGATGATATAAACAGTTCATTATCCTTTGCCTTAAGGTCGGCATATCGGTATTGCATCTGTATGCTGTTGCTGTTAGCACCGGGGTGCACCACAAAATCATACTCTGCCTTTCCATTATCATTAATCTTCCATACCCAATCAATACCGGGGTAAACATTCTTTACCTTAACTTCTTTGTACATAGCCACTGCGGGGTATTGCCCGCTTCCGTAATAGTAGCCCGTTTGGTAACTTTCGGCTTTACTGAATTCCAGTTGCCCTTTACTTAATGCCGCACCTTTCAGTTCAACATCTACCCGGCTGTAATGCACCTTAAACTTTTTGTTAGCCGTAACATACACAGGATGTTCTTCAGCAGATAAATCTTCTTCGTATTGCAACAACACGTAAGTAACACCGCTTTCGGTAAGGTATATGTCAAGACCGGGCACACCTCCTTTTGCTAATACACCTGAAACAGGCTTACCTTCCTGGTCAACCACCTGGCCAAGGTTTTCAGCAAAGGCCCCGGTTTTTGCTATAAGGGGTGTAGAAAGTTCGGTTTGGGAAAAGCCATAGATAACCGTAAAGCACAACAGGCTTACAAGGGATAAGTGTTTCATAGGTTAGGATTGGTATATGTGAAAATACACTCATTTTCAACTAATAAAGAATGGGGAATGTTAAAAAGGAGGGGCCTTTTGTAGGGCGGCATATAAAACAAAATGCCGCCCTACAAAAGGCGGCATTTCAATATCATTAAGTAGCAATTACTTCTTTTTCGCTTTTGGTGCCAGCGTCATAAACATACGCTTACCTTCCAGTGTTGGCAGTTGTTCTACCGTTGCAATATCTTTAAGCTTATCGGCAAATTGCAGTAATAGCAATTCTCCTCTTTCCTTAAATACTATAGCGCGGCCGCGGAACATAACATACGTGCGCACCTTGTTGCCTTCTTTCAAAAAGGCTTCAGCGTGTTTCGATTTAAACTCCACATCATGCTCATCGGTATTCGGGGTAAAGCGTATTTCTTTTACCTCCACCTTTTTTGCATGCGCCTTTATCTCTTTTTCTTTCTTCTTCTTCTCGTAAAGGAATTTGTTGTAATCCACTATGCGGCATACAGGCGGATTGGCGCCCGGAGAAATTTCAACAAGGTCCAAACCCTGTTCAATAGCCATGTCGTACGCCTTTTTAATTGGGTACACACCGGGGGTAACGTTCTCACCTACTAAACGCACCTCAAGGTGCTTAATAAATTCGTTGATCTTGTGTTCTGGTTCTTTTTTGAAAGGAGCTCTCCCGAACCGGGGATTAAAGGGACGTGGATTTGTTGCCAAATGTGCTTGTTTAATTATTTAATTACAGCAAAAGTAATAAAAACCGTGCCAGCAAAGAAATCTCTATCGACGGAATTTACCCACCTTGCCGGCTATAGTAACATCTACCCCTGCCTGCAGGTGTACCTTGGTATAAACCAGAACCGGGCAATCGGTTTTGGCGTAGCAATAATCTTCCACTTTACGCAGCAGGGCTTGCACCTCCTCATACTCCCCCTCAATATCGGTAGCAAACGCCCCAACAGCGTATTTCAAGCCGCTTTGTTGTATCAACGCAATGGCACCGTCAATAACAGGTAAAGCCTTGCTTTCCTCAGTTATTGGTACTACCTGAATAGAGGCATTTATAAGCATACTTACTTTTGAATAACGAAAACATCAAGAGGGTTAACCTGGTCGGCCGTGGTAAAGTACTCTATTATAACCCTTGTAGAGGTAGCCCTAACCTTTAGGGCGCCATAATGCTGGTTATCACAAATTACATTATAGGCATTAGGGTCCAGCGGATTAGCATTACAGGAGTAAAGTTCACTTCTACCGCTATTGCCGCAAACCAGGTAAACCGTTTTATTGTTGCCCACCGGGTTAATACGTTCATATACATGTTCATGACCTCCCAAAACAACATCTACACCCATTGCTTCAAATGGCCAGCGCATGGCGGTACTGCTGCCGTGCTGGCTAACGGAATACGGGGGATGATGGAAGTAAACAAAGCGAAAAGGGTAATTTGTTGTAGCAATGGTATTGGCCAGCCACTTTGATTCAACTGATTCGCAACAGGAGATATCGCCGTTAACCTTTGTATTGATAGAAAAGAACTGAACCGGCCCCCAGCTAAATTCGTAGTTGCGCTCATCTCCGGGCAGGGTAAAGTAATCTATATAAGGCTGCAGGGCCGGCACCGCATAGTTATCGTGATTGCCGGGGGCGGGGAAAAACCGGTTTAGTTTTTCATCATTGGCCCGGCCGGTGCAACGCATGTTTTGAGGGGCATCGGGGTTGTAAATAAAGTCGCCATAATAATCACCAATATTATGTTGAATGGTACCGTTGCTGCCCAAGGGGTAGTTGTTATCTCCTACCGTAACAATAAATTCCGGATTCCAGCTTTTAACCATATCTGCCACCTGCGCCTCAGGTGCTTCGCCCGTACCATAGTCGCCTATTACCGCAAAAGTTACCGAATCAGCAGGTATGTGAACTGAATGCGAGTCAAGATAAACATCAACAGGTAGTTTAGCGCACGATGAAATCAACAGTAACAGAAAGGGGATAGAAAATCTCATATACCCAAAGGTAACTTAAGCCTGCGAATTTCGCAGGTTAGTTATTCGTTGCAGTAAAGTGGGGTGAGAGTAATTGAAGAAGACATAAGCAGGGTGAGGCTGCAAATTACTAAGGTGGTTGATTGACAGCTTTTTCAACGCAGTAATTAATGGCTCTGCGGCATACGTTTCTTTCGCGTAAGCGTCCGCCTCATACTCATTTTTACGGCTGAACAAATTCATAAGCAGCCCTATAATTTGCGAAACCGGTGAGTACAACATGCTAAAAGTTACCAGCGATAAATGAAAACTGTTTTCCTTAGCCCCTAACACTTCCGCCATCCAGGGGCTTGCGGCTAACAAACCAAACAGAAAGAACATAATACCCATTTGCGTAACCGAAATTACCATGCTCTGTAGTATGTGTTTCTTTTTATAGTGCCCAACTTCATGTGCCAGCACTGCCGTAATCTCTTCAGTATTTAAATCCTTAATTAAGTTATCGTACATTACTATGCTTTTACGGCTGCCCAATCCGCTAAAGAACGCATTGGCTTTGCTGCTCCTTCTGCTGCCGTCCAACACCATTATATTGGTTAAAGGAAAGGCTACCTTGCCGGCAAAGGCTTCTATAGAGCGGCGAAGTTCGCCATCCTCTAAAGGAGTTAGCTTATTAAATATGGGCAGTAAAATACTGGTATAAAACATGGCTATAAAAACAGAAAAAGCCGCCACAACACCCCAGGCTGCCAGCCAAAATTTATCTCCTAACAAACCATACAGGTAAATCAGCAATGCCAACAATCCTCCACCTATTACAACACCCAGTAACAGCCCTTTAATTTTATCCATAATAAAAGTACCGGCCGTTGTTTTATTAAAGCCAAACTTCTGTTCAATTACAAAGGTGTGGTAAATACCAAAGGGCAATGAAATTATGGATGAAGCCAAACCCAGCACACCAAAAAACAGAAGTCCTATAACTATTGGATTGGATGAATAAGAGCGGGCAAAAGAATCAACCCATGCAAAGCCGCCGAATATTAAAAAGCTTACGGAAACAAGTAATGAAAAGGTGCTTGAAATCAAATCAAAACTGAAATTGGTTTTGGCATACTCGCGCGCCTGCCGGTATTTCTCGGCATCGTACAGGTCTTTAACTTCAGCAGGCAACGGCCTATCCCAGGTTTGCAGGTTCAAATAGCTTAAAACCTTTTCCAATACAAATTCAAAAACAATAAAGCCAACAATTAACCACAAAATAGCCTGCGCCATTATATAATCTTTTGTACGAAAATAATTTTTTCAGCCAATGCTTTACATTTGCCTGCGCTGTTATATTGCGTATCTATCTGTAAAACGTAAAACTTTATAAATGCAATACTGGCTTCTAAAGTCTGACCCCGAAACTTACTCTTTCGAAAGAATGAAAAAGGAAAAGCAAACCTTTTGGGATGGCGTACACAATTACGCTGCACGCAACCATTTGAAAGCAATGAAAAAAGGCGACAAGTGTTTCTTTTATGAAAGTATGAACGGCGAACCCAGTATAGTTGGTGTGGTTAAGGTAGTAAAGGAGCACTATGCCGACCCGGAAGATGCTACCTGGGCATGGATAGATGTGGCTTACGATAGCACATTAAAAACGCCCGTTACGTTGGCACAGGTTAAGGCCAACAAAAAACTGGCACAAATGGCATTGGTGCGCATTTCGCGCTTAAGCGTGCAACCGGTTACAGAAGCGGAATGGAACGAGGTAATGAAAATGAGCGGCGCTAAATAATTCAATGGTGTTCTCTTTTAATAAACTATTCAACTCATTATCTAAAATTATTGCGGACGAAGAAACCGCACAAAAGGAAACATTAAACCCCACCCAAAAATCGCACGCACAGGAAATTGAAAATGCGGTGTTGGTTTTAGCGGCTGAAGTAATACGATGCGATAAAAACCTTACTGCCGATACCGAGAAGCATATTAAGGATTACCTGGTAAAGCAGTTTGGCATCAGCTCCGAAAACAAGCGCCTTAAAGCGCTTATCAATCACATTGAAACAGGCACAGAACCCTTCTCTAAAATTTCGTGCAAGGAGTTGAAGTTGCTAACCACTTACGACTCTCGCCTTAATATCATCAACTTTCTTTTCGGCGTAGCTAATGCCGATGATTTTTTGAATGCCAAAGAGGCTAAGTGTATTCACCGTATTGGCGTATACCTGGGCATAAACGAAAATGATTTCCGAACTTTAAAGCGTAGCTTTTTAAGCGAGAACAATCCTTATAAAATATTGGAGATTGATGAGGAAGTAAGTTTTGAGCAGGTAAAAACGGCCTACCGAAAAATGGTTTTAAAATATCACCCCGATAAACGCGAAGAAGGAACGGATATTGACGAAGCCAACCATAAATTCCGCGAAATACAACGGGCCTTTGAAAAAATTAAGGAGCAGCGAAATATAGATTAGCTCTTCTGCGTTGCATCAAATTGAAACTTACCGCGTTCAAACCTGAAAAAGAAATTAACCCAGGCTAACACCGTTATTACTGCTGATGCCAGCATTGGCAGGCGGTAATCAAAAGTAACCAACACCCCCGCAATTATAGGAGGTATAGTAAAGGCCAAAGAGGCTAATGACTGTTGTATCCCCAGCATTTCACCTTGGTTTTCTTTGGGAGTCATAACCGAAACTATGCTGGTTTGGTTAGGTTGTGTGAGCCCCTGAAAAATGGCAATGAAAGGATTGATTAAAAGCAAAAGCCACCACTGGTTGGGCAATAAAATAGCGGCAATAGCAATACCCAATCCCAATAAAGAAATGCGTAATATTTGCGGAGGAGCATACTTTTTAGTTATCCTTCTTACAATAAACCCTTGTGTAAAGGCTATCCAAATGCCTATGTAACCAAAGAACAATCCAATCTGCCTTTCATCAAAATGAAACTTCTCGTTTAAATACACTTGGTTAAACTGCATAAAGAAGCTGAACGCAAAGGCCTGCAAAAACACAGTAAGCAATATAGTGCGCATGTTAACCATACCAATGGCCCGTTTCACATTGCGTATGCCTGCCAGTAAGGTAATTTGTGCGCTGCTTCCAGGCTTAAACGTTTCAGGAAACTGTGTGCGCACATAATAAATATTCAGTAGGGTAAGCATAGCCGTAAACCACAAGGGGGTACTGTAATTAAACAGGTGGTAAACTTCTTTGCTGCCCAAAATTCCGCCTATGGCAGGGCCAAGTATAAACCCAAGGCCAAAGGCCATTCCAATTAAACCGAAATTTTTAGCGCGCTCCTCCGGTTTTGAAATATCAGCCAGCGAGGCGGTAACAATAGAAATATTGCCGCCCATAAAACCAGGTATAGCCCTCGCTAGAAATAGCATCCACAGTAGCTTATATTCAATGCTAAGCGCAAACAACACATAGCCTATAAACGTCCCTATAAGGGTAAACTGCAAAATGCGCTTGCGGCCATATTTATCAGCCAGTGTGCCTAAAATGGGTGCGCCAAAAAACTGAAAGAATGGAAAGGTTGCGGTTAGAAAGCCATAAAGCATTTTGCGTTGCGCTTCTGTCCATTCCGGAGGCACCATACCGTGCGCATTCTTTACAATTAGCGGCACAAACAAAGGAATGATTATGCCTACCCCTAACAGGTCAATAAACACAGTTATAAAAACAGCTAATATGGGCTTAAGCTTCTTGTTCTCCATTAATCGCAGCGGCTAAGAAAGTTAAAAGTAGCTGAACAGAAAATTGCGGTTGTTAACTGCCTAGGTGCCGCTGGCAGGCGCTTTCTTTTGTTTAACAAACCCTGAGGTATATACGGTAAGCGTAAAATGGTTCATTACCTGGCCTTGTGCCATAGGTTGAAAGCCATAACTAAAATCGAACTGGCGAATGCGAACACCAAGGCCGAAGGATAAGCCCGGCACACCACGGCGCGTGGTCAACCTTAACTCCTGCTGCCGCAGATGATTATAGGCCACATCAATACGCACTATCTTTTTAATGTTGAACTCCACCCCTATTATAACGTGGCGGAAAAGCTTATCGGCAATATACTTTTTGGGCTTAGCGCTGGTATCTGCAAATAAATCGGTTTGTTGGTTATCAGCCGGGTTATCATAGCGTATATCCCAACGGTATAAGTTATGGAAGGTGGCGTGTATACGGAATGGCATGCCTTTAAAGCCAAAGGAAATACCAGCCTGCAAATCAAAAGGTATGGGCTCCCTGGCTCCGCCTTTAGTGTAAGGTTTAAACTGTCCACCAATGTTTTTAGCCACTATTGAAGCAGTTACCTGGTGGGCAGTGTCATTAATAGTAAAGCCCAAATCGGTTGCCATACCAACGGAACTATAAGGCCCTAACTGCGAATAAATGAACTTACCATTGGCCCCAACTGAAAATAGCTTACCAAACTGGTAGGCATAGCCGGCATACAGGTTCATTTCGCCTGCGCTAAAGTTGCCAAGTACATTAGCTACCTCATCGGTTTCCTTAAACTTGCCGTAGGCAATGTATTGTAAACCAAAACCAAACACCCCGGGCACTTTAAAACGGCGCGCATAAGCCACATTGCCAAAATTCACTCCGCCGGGGTATATAACGGTGCCGAAGGAGGCCTGTGTATTCATTTTTCGGTTAAGCGAGGCAGGATTGGCCAGCTGGGTATTAAGGTCGTGCTCGTAAATAGTAATATTAGTTCCGCCAAGAGCGGTAATACGGGCATCGGGCGAAAGCTTTAAAAACGTATAAGTGTTGTCGCCTCCTATTTGGGCATATGCCGCAGAAACGGTTAGCAGAAAAAGAAAGAATAAACTACGCTTCAAGCCTTTATCAGTTTTCAAGACGCTAATAAACGGCATGAATATGAGATTATTTTGCCGAAGCTGAAAGAGTGCTGAAAAAACTCTGTAAAGACCCATATTCCCTTTAACACAGTATTGAATTCTTCCTACAAAATGGCCCCTTTAGTGTGTAACAGTTTCACACTGCATTTTACATAACCGCTTCATTTTATTGCAGTTTTTACCGTGGCACACTTGTTGAAGGCGGCGGACATAAGCGTTCGCAAAAAAAGAGAAACGTGATTATTGACCGCTAAAAAATGTGTTATGAAAACTGTGTTACAAAATTTCAGCTTGCCTTTAGTCTTCGGCGCCATACTGCTTATGGCCGCTTGCAATAAAAAAGAAGAAACTACACTAAACAATTTAAAGCCTTACAGAACAGATGAAAGTCAGGCAACTACCATTAATCAGACCTCTATTAGCACCGATATGGTTTTAGAAGACCGTGTTAATGGGGTAGACTACATTATACCTCATACATTGGATGTTACTGCTAACCTTACTATTAAACCCGGCGTTACTTTAATGTTTGACGAAGGGGCCGGCATTGTGGTAAGAAATAACGGCTCAATAACAGCCATTGGGCAGGATGCCAATGAAGTTTACTTTACCTCGCATACTGCAAAACGCGGTGGCTGGGCAGGCATTACCGTACTTAATACAAACGCCCATAACATTTTAGACCACTGCATAATTGAACAGGGTGGAGGCGATAACGTTTACGGTACCGGTAACATTATTATCGGCGCGGCTGATAACAATGCCCGCATTGCCATTAGCAATTCGGAAATTACAGCGTCTAAAACGGTAGGTATACGTGCCGGCCAGGGTTCTATTATTGAGGCCTTCCACGGCAATAAAATTCATACAAATACTGAGAATGGCTTAGCGCTTTATGTAGCCGATGCCGCAACACTTACTGACCAAAACACCTTCACCAATAACGGTAAAGAATCAGTATTGCTGGTTTCATATGGCAACCTTATTTCACGCCCGGTAAGTATTCCTAAAATTTCAATTCCGTATTCTTTTAATGAGCATATTATAGCCGGCAATACCTTTGTGATTCAGGCAGGCAATAAAATTATAATGAATGAAAATGCTGCTATAATAGTAGATGGCCGAAATGGAAACGGCTCCTTTACCGCAGTTGGTACGGCAACACAACCTATAACTATAATCGGTGCCTATAATAACCCCGGTGGTTGGAAATTCATTCAGTTCAATTCTACCCACTCAGCAAACAACCGTTTAGAGTATTGTGTAATTGACGGCGGCGGTGGCAGCACCGTTTCCGGCGAGGCAGGAATGATTTCCGTTACCAACCAGAACAGCGGCACTTCAGCGGTAACTATACGCAACAATAAAATTTACAACAGCGCTAATGTGGGCATCTACATTAAAACAGCTAACACCCAATACAACGCTGATATTATAACTGCCAATACCTTCTCAGGAAACCTTAACGGAAATACACAGTTTGAGTAGTGCATTTTTATTTGGCGAAAACGTTCCGCCTTTCGGCGGAACGTTGCCATTTATAGCTACTCTTCTATTTCCTTCTCGCCCTTATGAAAGAACCTTAGGGTCCATATTTTTTCAGCCCGCGAACCAATTACCCAAAACGATAATGCCAGTATAAGGAAGAAAACAGCCTTATGTGTGCCGTTCCAGAAGTATTCAAAGTAGCGGGTATAAAGGTTGATGAACAAAAAGGTGATACCAAAACCACGGGCTGCAGCGTCATCAAACTTTAAACCGTATACAATAGCTGCAATAGCCGCTAAGGCAAACAAAATGCTCCAATGAAAAAGCTCAATCTGTTTTGCATCATACCACCTGTGCATATCACCATAATTGCCAAAAATAGAGAGTATCCATAAGGCAATAAAAAGGTAAAGCATGCCCAGCACGTAGGTATTTTTAAAAAACGGCGCAAGCTTCGGGTGCAGTTTGAAAAGAAAACTTGCCGCTACCAATACGCCGCCGAACAACACAAAACGCAAAGGAAAATTCATACCCAAAAAATACATTCCCCAACCCGATACATAAGCTGTTTCGGTACCGAACCAGGCGCCTAAGGAAAGGATAGAGAAAGTCCACACCAGGCGGCTGGGGAACCATAGGCCCAAAACAGCATATATAAAGGTAGAAAGCAAAAACAGTAACGAGTAGTGTTCACTGTTATCGTCTACTGCAAGGCCCAGGTAAGCAATAGATGCTGCCGTAAGTAATACGCCAACAAAAATAATGGCTTCATTGCTAAATACTTTTTCAGGCCTTTTAAAGCGCATGCGCAAGCCGAAGAAATAGACCAGACCCGATAGAACCGCAAATGCAATACACAGGGCAATGTAAGAAGAAGAGAAAATGTCCTCCACCAACTTAATGAGGTAGTCATCGGCCACTACTGCCCCCACCGCAATAACGCCGCATATCAACGCTATCCAGAAGGAATACTTTGCTAAGCGCTTCCAGTCGAATGATTGAACAGTATAACTGTTGTTGAGTTTTTCTGCCTGCTCCTGGCTTACGACGCCCTCCGCCATCCACCCGGCGATAACCTGCTTCAGGAATCGCCCCTGTTTTTTGTTTAGTTGCATAGTTGCCGTTTAAAACGGTACGCGTATTTTTTTGGTATAGAATAACATTGCGCTTAAGCGCCAATTTACGCATAACTTATTGATATTAACCATCATAAAAGTTTAGCAAAATTTAAAAGGCTAATAGCTGTTTAACAGCGCTTTAATAAAAACTAAAGTTTGGCATGTACCACAAAAAAGGACAGGCGCAATGAGATGAGACGAAACGCAAGCCTACAGTGGTATACCACTTTTTGTTAACATATATTTTTTAATTTCACGCTAACCACCAACCACAACTATGTTTAAGCCTTTACACTTTCTACTTGTTGTTTTGCTATTTGCCTGTTTACACAGTTCTGCAGGTATTGAAGTTCAGCAAGGGCCTGATATTAAGTTCAGCGCTAATGCCCACCTGTATATAGTAACCTGCGGGGTAGATGATTACGGGCCTCTGTTCGATATAAAATTCAACTCCAGCAAAAATGACGTTACTATGCTCAGAGATAGTATCTCAGCACAGTTCTGCCGTTTTTCAGGAGGTAATTGTGCAGAAAGGATACACAGCTACATATTGCTTGATAAGGAAGCTACAAACGAAAAGATAACAGAGACGTTAAGGAAGATAACGCCCTTAATGAAATCGGATGACATATTGTTCTTCAGTTTCAGTGGCCATATGCTGGATTATGCAGTAGACGAGGATAGCATACTGGATTACCCTTACCTCGTAACTTACAGCGAGGACGTTTCAGCTACTAAAAGCAGAACTAAATTCGCTTCCACCTTTCTGGGCCTGCGCGAACTGCGCTCTTACCTTGAGCTAATGCCCTGCCAAAACCAAATGCTGGTGCTTGATGCAGGAGTTGACCAAACAGATGTCGGTTGGAAATTCTCCACCATTATGCTAAAGGATATACCGGAAGAACAACGGCTTATACAACGCAATCGTATACTTATAGCGCCTGAAGGCTCAAGTATTGAAGTATCTAAACACGGTATTACCTGCGGGCAGCTTAGCTACATTGTGAGCCACTTCCCCTATACGCTTGGTTTGTTTAACGAAAGCGATTTAGTGATTGGTGACCTTACCGAGTTTGCTAACGAAGAGGCCGGAAGTGAGGATTATTGCAACATTGTGTTTGAAAGCGAGGTATTAAACTACTTACGCCGTTTTTGCACCTGTACACCGGGCAGCAGCCGTGGCGCAAGCGGCAATAACGATAATGCGGACCAACCCGTTTTTAACCGTCCGCTTAAAAAGGACCTTGCTGTAATTGTAGCTACTGATATTTATACCGGCAAACCAACCTGGTCTAACCTTTCTACACCTATGAAGGATGCCGAAGCAATTGAAACATTGCTGCGCACAAAATACAATTTCGAAACGCGCATTATTCGTAACTATACCAAAGATTCGCTAATGAACGAATTAAAAAAACTGGTGCGCGACTCAGTTACCGAACAACAGCAGTTGCTCCTGTTTTTTGCAGGGCATGGACACTACAGCGATGATATACTGGATGGCGCCTTGGTAATGAAAGACTCTAAAAGCCTTACTGACGACCCCAACATGCAATCTTATTTTCAGTTTTCCTATTTAAGCACCTTCATCAACCGCTTGCCGTATAAACATATTTTCGTAATGTTAGATGTTTGCTTTGGCGGTTCCTTTGGCAATAACAATGCTAAAGTGGTACTAAGGCCTGAAAGTGTTCCATCGGATATCAGCATTGCTGAGCTGCGCAAACGCAAGCAGAATAACAAAGGACGGCTCTACTTAGCCTCCGGCGAAAGCAGCGTACCCGATGGGCTGGGGCATTCGCCTTTTGCGCAAAAAATTATTGATAAGCTCAATACCTCTTCAACAGCAATTACACCGCAGGACCTTTACCAATATTGCGAAAAGAATATTACCGAGCCCGTTTTCCGTAAACTGGCAGACCATGATGACAACAGCGAATTTTACCTGTTGCCTGCTAAAAATTAAGCGTTTTAAATTTCGCGGTTAACGTCGTATTGCTCTAAGTAATCAGCAACACGGCGAACGAATGAACCACCCAGCGCACCGTCAACAATACGGTGGTCGTAACTATGGCTCAGGAACATCATATGGCGTATACCAATGGTATCGCCGGCTTCCGTTTCAATAACTACCGGCTTTTTCTTAATTGCACCAGTTGCTAATATGGCCACCTGCGGTTGCAGTATTACAGGGGTGCCCATAACGTTACCAAAGGTACCTACATTACTTACAGTGTAAGTGCCACCTTCAATTTCATCAGCCTTTAACTTACCCTGGCGTGCGCGGTTAGCAAGGTCGTTTACTTTTTTAGCAAGGCCCACTATGTTCAATAGATCGGCATTTTTAATTACAGGCACTATAAGGTTGCCGGTTGGTAAAGCAGCCGCCATACCAACGTTTATGTCCTTCTTTAAAATTATGTTGCTGCCATCAACCGATGAGTTCACCATCGGGAAATCGCGCAGGGCTTTGCAAACAGCTTCTATAAATATTGGCGTAAAGGTCAGGTTCTCACCGTAAATGTCCTGAAACTTCTTTTTCATTTTATTGCGCCACATTACAATATTGGTAACATCGGCTTCAACAAAAGAAGTTACGTGGGCTGAAGTCTGCTTGCTCTTCACCATGTTATCGGCAATCAAACGGCGCATACGGTCCATTTCAATAACCTCTACATTACCGCTGTATGATTTCGCAGTAACCTGCGGAGCGGATTCTTCCGTTTTAACCTGCTGGGTAACTTTTGGCTGTTCAACAACAGCTGTGTTTTGAGTTTGCTGTGGCTGTACTTTGCCACGGTTCTGCACGTGGTTCAATATGTCCTTTTTGCTTACCCTGCCACCACCGCCTGTTCCGGCAATAGTTTCCAGTTCCGCCATGCTTATCCCTTCCTGGCGGGCTATGTTTAAAACAAGGGGAGAATAAAAGCGATCGCCACCGGCCACTACTGTCGTTTGTGGCTGCGTTTCGGCTTTAGTAGCGGTAATAACCGTTTGAGTTTTTACTTCTGCCTTTTGCGTAACAGGCGCAGTAGGTTTTGAGCTCCCAACGGAACCAACTTCAGTTTCAATAACGGCCACAGCTTTACCTACGGCCACGACATCGCCTTCTTTATAAAGTATTTTAGAAAGTGTGCCTGCTACAGGTGAAGGCACCTCAGAATCAACCTTATCGGTAGCTATTTCCAGTACAGCCTCATCTAATTGTATGCTGTCTCCTTCCTTCTTATTCCATTTCAGGATGGTTGCCTCGGTAATACTCTCGCCCATTTTAGGCATTATCAGTTCAAACTGCGCCATTTATTCTCGTTTACAAGGGGCTAAAATAATCGTTTTGGCGTAAGCCTATTCCTCAAGTATAAACAGCCTTAACAGGTTAAGGGCTGAATTGGCAAAAACGCGTATATTTTCCATGCGCGAAGGGAAAAACTGAAAACGTTTGGCTACTACCTTATCTTTCGTTCCAACCGCAACCCAAACGGTGCCTACGGGCTTATCAGGCGTTCCGCCTTCGGGGCCTGCAATACCACTAACCGCAATGCCATAAGTGGTTTTGGTTTCTTTTAACAGGCCATCTAACATTTGCCGCACACATTCCTCACTTACCGCCCCTCGTGCTTCCAACATAGCCTTATCCACCCCAAGGATATGCTGCTTAACTTCGTACGAATAGCTGATTACGCTGCCCTCAAAATATTTTGAACTACCGGGCACCGAGGTTAGCAAATGACTTATGTAACCGCCCGTACAGCTTTCAGCACAACTTACCGTTGCATTTTTTTCAAGCAGCAACTTGCCCATAAATGTTTCAAGGCTATCCTCCCCTTCCGTATAAACCAGCTTGCCCAACACCTCCTTCATTTTCTCCTTCTGCTCCTCCATTTCCTTGCGCAACCTTCCCCCTTCGCCACTGCCCGTTAAGCGCAACTTTACCACGCCAAGGTTGGGCAGGTAAGCCAGCTTAACATGCGGGGGTAATTGCTCTTCAAATTCTTTCAGCTTATTAGCAATAACCGATTCTCCCGCACCAGAAGTCATTATCGTTTTATGAATTATTTTCGGAAACTCGAAACGCTCTTTTAACCTTGGTAAAACCTGCGTTTCCATCAGGTGCTTCATCTCATGGGGCACCCCTGGCAACGAAATAAAAACCACCTCCTGTTTTTCAAACCACATACCTTGCGCAGTGCCGCGCATGTTAGGCAACATAATACAATCGCGCGGTATCATTGCCTGGCTACGGTTCATTTCCAATACTTCGCGCCCACGGCTTTCAAAAATCTGCACCATGCGTTGCCAAACTTCTTCGTTCAACTCCAGTTCCGTATTAAAATATTCAACCAGCGTCTTTTTGGTAATATCATCTTTAGTGGGTCCTAAGCCACCGGTCATTAATACTATTTGTGATGTGCTTTTAGCCCGCTCAAGTGCGCTTATAATTTGCAGCCCGTCATCGCCACAGCTGATTATCTCGTGCAGTTTTACGCCCAAAGCGCTGAACTGCGCTCCTATCCAGGCGCTATTAGTATCTACAATCTGGCCAATTAAAATCTCATCTCCTATGGTAACTACGGTCGCTTTCATCTTTCTATCAATTAACAAACATCATTGGTTAGCGTAAGCATTATTTTTGCGCTGTATTTTCAAATCCTTAAGCGTTGCACTCTTTGGATGTAATAAAATAGTAAACTGTTGGTACGGTGAAGTCGGCAGGGCCGGGGTGTACGTAAAGCTTAGCTCCCAGCAGTGCAGGTCGCGTATTACACTAATGTTGGTAAGGGTAACCTGCTTGCGGGTAATATCAAAACCTGTACTAACAGCCACCTTCCAGTGTTTGGTAATATTAAAATCAGCTTGTGCGTTTACTGATTGCACCGTTATTATAGTATCGGGCTTAAAAGTAGTACCGCGGGTTAAGTTAAAGCGGTAGCTGAGGTTAACATTCCATGGAATATCAAAATCATAAATCTGGTTAGGGTTATAACTAACATAGTCGGCCACATACGCCGGTTGTAAATTACTTACAGGTTCCGTGGTAGGCCGCATTTTACTGTGCAACGACATACTTGCACTAATGTTGGCACTGTAAAAGCGCAACAGGCGCCTGTTACGTGTATATTCAAAAGTATTAATACGATGATTGAAGGAGTCCGTTGTGTACGGGTCAAAAATTGCATTAAAATTCAGGTTAATTAAATTGAATATGCGCGATGAAACAGCCGTTAGATTAAAGAAGCCTAAACGCATACTATCCGCCGCAAAGTTGTAGCTGCCGGTTAAACTTATCTGATCCAGTAAGCCCACTTTCTTTTCATTATTAACTGTATCCTTCTTCGAAAACACCTTCATTTCAAGGTTGTTCAGGAGGCCGAACGAAATAGAACCTTCCCGCCCCGCACCGGGCACCCCGTAAACCGGGTTAGGGTCAAATACCTGGTAAAGCGCATAGTTTTGACCTGTGGTGTCGCTTTGTACGGTTCTGTAATAATGCCAAAAAGGTTTGCTGAAATCAGGATGGTAATTGAAGCCTACTGTAGGTGTAAATACGTGCTTAATAGCCTTCAGCTTACTGTTCTTAAATTTAAAAATACCAATAATTTTAGTGCTTAAAGAAACCGAAGCATTAAAGTTGCGGGCCGAATTAAACTTCCATGCTGTATCTGTGCGAATGTACCCGCTGGTATCACTATTGGTTACCCAACTCTTTGTTGTACTGCGGAAGTAGGTGCGCTCCTGGTAATCAAATGCAGGGTTTACGTTTAGATACTTGAAAAGAGTAATAGGCGCATCAATCCTAAAGGTTTGGTTTACACCCATAGATAGTTTATTAGCAATATCCTTCTGAAAAATTAAAGAGTCTTTTGTGGTGAGGTTATTGGTAAATTCAAAAGCGTAGGTAAAGCCTATATTCTCATACCATTTAGGTTTGCCCATTTGAATTTTTGCCTTAAAGGGCGCAACACGGCTCATGGAAAGGCGAACTGTTGGAATGGTAAAGGATATATCGCGCGTTAGCAGGTTTTGCGAATGGCGCATGCCAATAGAAATATTGAAAGGTGATTTAGGAAACGAATGAGAGTAGTTTACACTGCTGTTAAAGGAGGTATTCAATAAACGCTGGTCGAAGTTACCTACGCTTTGGTTGTAATCAGCACTTTGTACCTGTACGCTTGCACCAAAGGTGGAGTTTGGCATAGAACGAGGGTCTTGCGTATGCGTCCAAACAAAACTGTAGGAGTTGCTGGCTTTGGCATGCGGCAAATCAGGGTCCGCAGGATTATTACGCAGGTAGCTAAAGGCAACAGCGCCTGAAAATTTGTAGCGCAGGTTATAACTGGCTGCCACGCCTCCACCAAAGGTTCCGTTGGTGGAAACCATCTCTGTAAACTTAAGCGATAGGTAATCATTAACCGCCCAGTAGTAGCCGCCATTACGCAAAAAGAACCCGTGCAGGTTATCCTGACCGTATTCAGGTACTACTAAACCGCTGCGGCGGCCCTGCTTTACCGGAAACAAACCAAATGGCAGAACTAAAGGTGTAGGCACATCGCCCACCCAAAGGTTGGCGGGGCCCGTTACCATAACTTTATTAGGCACCACCTTTACTTTTTTGGCTTTAAAGTAAAAGTGCGGATGGTCTAAATCGCAGGTAGTGTACTTAGCCGCTTGCCCGTACCACTCATCGTATTCATTCTTTTTAACGGAATAGCTGTGTATGTAGGCTTCCCCTTCTTTGGTGGTAACTTCATATACAATGCCCTTCTTGGTTTTAAAGTTGTACTTCATTTTTCGGGCCTTGTATTCATTGGTTTCATCTTTAAACAGCGGCCGGCCTGTTTCGTGGCCCATGCTATCGGTTACGCCTTCAGCCGTCAGGTTAAACGTATTCCAGTCAAAATCAACAGCATCGGCTTTCAGGTTTATCTTTTGGTATTTAATATCAGCACCGTTATACAGGTACATTTTCTTGGTCTCCATATCATACACTATGCTGTCTTCAGCCTGGTAGTTTATGGGGTCTTTAATATCCTCGTTAGTGCTTACTGTATCGTTACGGCTTAGGGTGTCCGTAACAATTACCTCTATACTGTCGTTTAATATGGTGGAATCGTTTTTGGCCAGGGCTCGTAAACCGCCAGGTTTAAGGCTGTCCTGCGCATAACCGAGAGAATTGTTTATGAAGTTTGGTACATGACTGCATCTTGCATTCAGTAAATTAGACAGTAATAGCACTGCTGTTGTTAAAAACAGCACTGTCATAAGGTTTGAATGCTTTATGCTAAGGTATATTTGGCGTAACAACTTCAAATTTGCGGCTGGAAATATATAGTTTGCTTCAATGCTGAATAGATGAAAATGCTGCGTCAAAAATAAAAAATCCGAAACGTGAGATTTCAGCACTTATTGTACATCCTACTACTTACAGCGTTCACTTCTGTAAACGCTAATAATAATTTTGCGCTGAAAACGGTGGTTATCGACGCAGGCCACGGTGGCAAAGACCCCGGCGCGAGCGGCCCGGGCAAAACCAACGAAAAGGATATTGCCCTAGTGGTTGCCTTAAAACTGGGCGACTACATTCAGAAGAACTTTCCGGACGTAAATGTGATATACACCCGCAAAACGGATGTATTTCTTGAATTGCACGAACGCGCTGAAATAGCCAATAAAGCCAAAGCGGACCTTTTTATTGCCGTGCACATCAACTCCTCTCCTAATGCCGAAACCTATGGTTCAAGCTGCTATGTTTTGGGCTTGCACCGTACCGAAGCTAACCTTGAAGTAGCAAAACGCGAGAACGCGGTAATTAACCTGGAAGATGATAAGGACAAAAACTACGAGTTTGACCCTAACTCGCCTGAAGGCCATATTATAATGAGCATGAAGCAAAATGCTTTTTTAGATCAAAGCATTGACCTGGCCAGCAAAGTAGAGAACCAAATGGAAAATTACGGCAAGCGTAAAAGCCTGGGGGTAAAACAAGCCGGCTTTTATGTGCTTTACAAAACTACAATGCCAAGCATTTTAGCTGAAATAGGTTTTGTTTCTAACCCTGAAGAAGAAAAGTTCCTTAACTCAATTAAAGGACAGGATTTAATAGCCACCTCACTGTTTAATGCCTTTAAGGATTACAAGTTTGAAATGGAGAACAGCGAAGGCGAGCAGTTTATAACCGAGCAGGTAAAAAACGATACCAAAACCGTTGTCGCAGTTGATACTACTTCAGTAAAGCGCAACCCGGAAAACAAAACCGTTACACAGCCTGTAACGGAGAATAAAACCACTACCCCTGCAGTTGAGAACAAAACCAACCCTGCAACAACTAATGCTGAGGTTAGCACTTCAGGCAATAAAGACCCGCTGCCTTATGTAACTACCACAGCAGGTACAAAAATCCGTAAGCCTATTGAAAATGCCAGTGGTGGCGGCAAGGCCATAAAGAGTGTGGTTAGTGAAGATGTGCAACCTATTTACGTTAAGCCAAGCAACTTAAACCCTTTCGATACAACTTCACTTAGCAGTTTGTTCGATAAATCAGGCAATCCAAAATCGCAACCGGCTGATAATAAAGTTAAGCCTGCCAATAACGGAAGCAGCAATACCAACAATGCTAACAACAACACTACAACTGCAGCCAATAACAATACTGCACCGGCTAACAACAACAGCAATGCAAACAACACAGCGCCTGAAATAAAATCGGAAGGCAAATCGCCTTTGGTGCCCGAGCATAAGGCTGAAAACGGAACACTGTTTAAAATTCAGTTGTTTGCGCTTAAAGGCGGCTTAAAGGAATACGATAAAGTATCAAAGCTTTTCACCGTGCTTTCTGCCGAGGAGTTGCCTAACGGCTTTACCCGTTACTACGGCGGTAATGTTAAAACCTATGCCGAGGCGAAAAAGCTACTGGACGTTGCCAAAGGTGCAGGTTACAACGCAGCCTTTATAGTGGGCTTTAAAAACGGTAACCGCATGGGCCCCGATGAAATGAAGGCCCTGGAATAATAGCCTGCCGCCCTCGCTTCATTTTTATTTCTCTTTCAAAAACATATTTTTGGCGAAACTATTCATGCGTGAGTAATCAGGTAAAGGTCGGTATTTTCTCTACGGTTGCTATTGCCATATTCGTACTTGGCTTTTACTTTTTAAAAGGTATTGACCTTTTTGAGCGTAAAAACTACTACTACGCCGTTTACGACCGAGTAGATGGTTTATATAAATCAAACCTGGTAGAAATTAACGGCTACCCCGTAGGCCGCGTAGGCGATATGAAACGCGACCCGCTTACAGGCAAAATTGTTGTGCGGCTTGATTTAGAGAAAGACCTGCTGGTTCCTAAAAGCGACAGCACCATTGCCCAGTTATTTTCAACAGACTTTTTCGGCACTAAAAAAATTGCCCTGGTAATGGGCAGTTCCGATAAGTATTACGAAGATGGCGATACCATCCATACGTACTTTAAGCGCGATTTAACGGACCAGATAGGCTCACAAATTGACCCTATTATGCGCGATGTGCAGCACATGGTGCCAACACTGGATACTACTGTAAGCGACATTCGCAAACTGTTTGATGAGCGCAACCCGAAAAGTGTTTATACCACACTTAACGAGGTTAATATGGCCATTGCCAAAATCAACCTTATACTGGATGCTAACCAACAAAACATTCAGCTTTCCATTGCCAGCCTTAAAAGCATAATGGCCAATATTGAAAAGAATAACGACCAGATTACAGCCATAGTAAACAACGCCAACAAAATTACCGACTCCCTATCGCAGGCTAACCTTAAACAAACTATTCAAAACCTTAACCTTACCATTGCCCAGCTTAACGGCGTGGTTACTGACCTTAATAATGGCAAAGGCACCCTGGGAAAGATAATTAAAGAGGATGGCCTTTATGTAAAGGTTGACTCTACCGTTTCAAGCTTAAACAACCTGTTGAAGGACGTTAAGAACCGCCCTTACCGCTACATTAATATAAATGTATTTGGCGGTAAAAAAGCCGAAGAAAGGAAAGAGAAAAAGTATAACGAAAGCGGCAAGTAGCCCGAAATGAGGAATGATAAATTGAAAATTATCAATGCCTGCTGAAAAGGAAAATATCATTCTAACTAAATCGTTTGATTTCGCGGTTAGAATAGTAAAACTCGCTACTTACCTGAAGACTAAAAAAAATGAACGTAATTTATCATCACAAATCGTCCGCAGCGGCACTTCTATTGGTGCTAACGCTGAGGAAGCAGTAGGAGGTTTTTCATATCATGATTTTGCGGCAAAAATGGGAATTGCTTATAAAGAGGCCCGTGAAACAAGGTATTGGCTACGCCTTTTGCATGCAACTGGATTTATTGATGGAAAAATGTTTGAATCGCTGCACAAGGATTGCGAAGAGATTATCAGCATTCTTTCATCTATTCTTAAAACAACCTCTAAAAGAAAATCAGAGGCTAAAAGAAAGGCCTGAAGCTGTTTTGCCCATTTATCATTTATCATTTTTAATTTTTAATTTTTGCTTTCTGCTACTTTTCTGTAGTTCTTCATTGGCCCAAAGCACTGTCAGCACACCCGCTGCAGACAATACTGAGAAAAAAGAAGTTGAAATATTAAATGCTGACTACCTGAAGTTTCAGGAAATAGATGGTAAGAAATACACTAAGCTGGTTGGTAATGTGCAGCTGCGGCAGGAAGAAATTTTAATGTGGTGCGATAGCGCTAACCTTGATAAAGAAAGCAACTCTGTTGATGCCTGGGGCCATGTACATATTCAGCAGGATACGGTTGATGCCTACTCCAACGTTTTACACCACGATGGCAATAAAAAGTTTGCGCGCCTTACAGGTAACGCACGCCTTACTGACTCGCGCATGGTGCTTACCACCCGCGAGTTATTTTATGATGTAAAAAGCAAAGTAGCCTACTACCTGCAGGATGGCGTTATTACGCGCGATAGCACGGTTATAACCAGCCATAAAGGCTATTACTACAGCAATACCAGCGATGCCTTTTTTAACGGCGATGTGGTAATTACCGACCCCAACTACAACCTTACTTCCGATACACTTAAATACAATACCAACACAAAGGTTTCTACCTTTTACGGTAACACTGAAATTATAAATAAAAAGAGCCGTATTTTTTGTGACAATGGCTGGTATGATAGTAAGCGCGATGTAGCCTCTTTTGGTAAAAACACCAAGGTGGTAGACCCTCCACAAACTATTTGGAGCGACAGTTTATATTATGAACGTTTCCGCGGTTTCGGTAAATCGGTTAACTCCTTTCATTGGATTGATTCATCAATGACTACCGAGTTATTTGGCAACTATGCTGAGTATTATGACAGCGCACAATTTATAATGGCAACGCAAAAGCCTTTATTGATTTATAAGATGGATAAAGATTCTTTATTCATGACGGCTGATACTTTAAAGTCCTCCAATAAATCGAGCACCGATTCGGTTCGTAACTTTTATGCTTACCACCATGTGCGCCTGTTTATGAAGGATATGCAGGGCGTTTGCGACTCGCTTTTTTATTCGTTTGAAGATTCCACCTTCCGCATGTTTTACAAGCCCGTACTTTGGAGTGGTGAGGTGCAAATGAGCGGCGATACTATTTACCTTACAACAAAGAACCGAAAGGCCGATAAACTCAGCATTTACAAATCGGGCTTTATCATTTCCCCTTCAAGCGATAAGTATTTTGACCAGATAAAAGGCACCGACATATTCGGCTATTTTAAAGACAATGAATTGGCCAATGTTGATGTAATAGGCAATGCGGAGAGTCTTTACTTCGGTAAGGATGACAAGGAAAAGTATGTGGGCAATAACAAAGCGCTAAGCGCTAACATGACGCTTTACTTTAAAGACAAAAAAATTAACCGAATCACATTCCGCCAAAAACCGGAAGCCGTTTTTACCCCTATAAAAATGCTTACGGAGGAACAGAAAAAGCTGAAAGACTTTGATTGGCAAATTGAGCGCAAGCCGAAAAGCCGCGAGGAGTTAATGCAGTAAAATTTCGGCCTTTTCTATTTAGGCTTTACATCTTCCGTTGGCAGTTCAGGCTGTCGTTTAGGGTCGCCAAATAAAGGTGCCGGCACAGGCGGATTATCCATTTCGTTAATACCAAAGGTAAATACCTTCTCTACCCAATCCCAGCGGTTGTTATGCCATAAAAAGCCCTCATAGGTGCCATCGGGCACATAGCTGAACGTGGCGCCCTTTGCTTTGTCGTTTGGCGGGGCTACGTGGTCAAACACTATCATCCCCATATTGGCATCGTAATTAAACACTGTAGGGGCGTTGTATTTGTATTCAATAAAAAAGCGCGAAAAGGTATCTACACGTTTATAGTGCATACTGTCTTCCTCATACTTTACATAAAAAACGGGGGCGCCGAATTTCGGTTTGCCTTTATCGTCAAAAGTCAATATATCTAAAACCTTCCGGCGGGTAATTACATCAGCCGCTTCGTAACCAAACAAAGTGTAAACCTGCTTTTTATCAACCTGCCTTGCAATAATGTTATAATATAAACAACCATACCAGTTATCGTTGGTAGTTACCAATTGGCTGTGGTAGGTCATGGTATCGCTTAAATCATATAAAGGGAAAATTTTAAGTTGGCTGCTGCGCATTTGCATTACCCCATAATACCTGAAGTGCCCTTTGGGCAAAACCAGTTGCCAGGTAAATATGCGGAAGCTGCTATCAGGCGCATATACCTTTGCCATGGTTTCCAATGAATCAAAAGGGTAATAGAAAGAGTTCTCGGTCTTTAACGCCTGCACCAATTTTGGTATAAAGGTGTAACAGGCTTTTTTACGTTCGTCCAAAAGGCTGTCGTATGTAAATTTTTCACCCAGTGCCTGCAGGGTATCCTCCATTAATTTTAAATGCTTTAGGCCCGTAGCGCTAAGGCTTGGCTGTGGCGCCTTAACGGGCGCTTTAGCATTTTGCCTGTTGGGTTGGCCAAAGGCCAGGCCTGAAAACAATACCAATAAAAAGGGCAGCAGTTTCTTCATTCTGGTTTTAAACGACTTATGCGTTTCATATATTTCGTTGTCAAACATAAGGCCAAATCGCAATACTGTTAAATTTTCCCCGCTTAAGTAAAACTTTCATCCGGTTTCCTTTACCATTAAAAGCGAATTTTCTGCCGGAAGTAACACTTTCGTCCACATTTTTGCGGTGCTTATTAACAGCTTATTTTAGCAGTGGCAGTAAGGTAATTACCTTAACTTTATAAAGCTATATTTGCCAACTTCAAATAAACCCCTCAACACAATATGAAAAAGGTTTTACTTTTTGTTTTCCTGTTCTCTGCATCTATGCAAATGCTAAGGGCGCAGTGTTCGGCTTGTACGCCAACTAACTGCTCGGCACAAAAGCCTACCGGCGGCTTGTGTAATTCATTGCCTGATGATACTGCCGGCCAGCCTTATGATGCGGTTATTTCTTTCTACATGCCTAAGCAACTTACTGACCCTACTACACTGGGCCAGTGCGGCGGCTGTTCATCGGTAACACTTCGCCAAATTGATATCGTAGGTATTCAGGGTCTTCCTCCGGGCCTTAGCTATTACAAAAGCCAAAACGGAAGCTACAACGTACAAGGCGGCGATAGCTTAGGTTGTGTTCACTTTTGCGGCACTCCTGTAGCACCGGGCACCTATTATGTAACGGTAAACCTGTTGGCTGACGTTACAGCTAACGGCGTTCCTGTGTTGGGCTCAGTTGATGCAAATGACCAGGCTCAATCGTACAGAGATACGCTGGTAATTTACCCCGGCGTTTCAGCCTGCCCAGGCACTTTTGACCTTGGCAACGGTTGTATAACCCATGCCTGCGACTCAGTAGGAGTAAACCTAAACGCCACTTTAACCAACACGCATTGTGCAAACCTCATTTCCTATAGCTGGGATTTAGGTAACGGCCAAACCTCTTCAGTAAAAACCCCGGGTGCTGTTAACTATACCACTCCTGATACCTTCCACCTTACATTAAACACCACTTATTACACCTACCGCATTAAACAGGTAACTGTTAACGTTTCAGGCGGCTACACCGGCGATATTGAAGAGCTTACAGGCGCGCAAAATGCGGATATATACATTCGTGTAAACTCATTAGCCTTTAACAACCGCGGTTGTGGATCAGCCCACCCTTGCGATGCTAATAGCGTAACGTTCAGTAACCTTAACCTGACTATACCTCCTGACAACTGTGCGGACCAAATTGAAATTCAGGTATGGGATGAAGATACCGGTCCACCGCAAGGTACTAACCCTTTTGGTTCACAGGATGATAACATCAACAACCACGTTATTACCCCAAGTATGCCTAACCAGGTTACTTCCATATTAAACAACAGCACCATTGCTGTAACCTTTGATACTGTAGCGGTTAGCACTACGCCTGAAAATGTAGATATCATTGTTTTCCCTCATCCTCCGGTGCCTGTATTAACTGTGGCTAACGACTCATTGTGCAGTGGCGACTCTACCTTAATCACCCTTACACCTGTATTACCGGGTTACCTGTATAACTGGTATCTAAACGATACCACCGAACTTTTAACTAACGACACTGCTATTTATACCAAAGTAGCCGGTAGCTATACTGCTAAAATCACCAACCTTGAAACCGGTTGCACCGAACATTCAGCTCCTGTTTCAGTTGCCGTTGGCGCAGCTTCTCCTGCAGTGGTAAATATTCTTTATAACGGCACCCAGTTGTTTGTTAGCCCTTTCCCTGCCTCAGGTTTCTCAGTGGAATGGTTCTATAACGGCAATTTAATACCTAACCAAACCGGCAAATTCCTGCCTTATTACGGCAACGGTATTTATACTGCCAACCTTTATAACACAAACTTCCCTAACTGCAGAACTGCCGCTAATCCTGACACACTAAATATTTCAGGTATTGAGCAAATTGCTTACGACCCTATTTACGACCTTAGCATTTACCCGAACCCTAACAACGGTAATTTCACCCTTAAGTTCATATCAGAAAGCACTGAGGATATTACGATTACAGTTTCTGACCTTATTGGCCAAACTGTTTACCAGAAGAAGTTAGAAGGCTTTTCAGGCAACTTTAACCAGGACCTGAACCTGAGCGAAATGCCTAAGGGCGTTTACCTGGTAAATATTGAAACTGCGCATTCAAGAACCAACAAAAAGGTGGTTGTTCAATAAAGCAACCACCATATTTTAAATTTTTGTGAATAACTTATACAGTTACTCAAAACCTTAATTAACTTTGTATTATTACGTAAACCCAAAAAACGAACATAGCTCATGAAAAAAGTAATTTTTACACTATTTTCTTTCTCTATGCTTTACTTCGGCGCTAACGCCCAGTATTGCGGTAATTCAGGCCCATCAGTTTGCACGCCAAGCGGTACCTTAACTCAGCCAGGCTTATCACCTGCTTCTGATAGCCTTGCACCTGTTGTAAACGGTGTTGATGCTAACACAACCATCCAATTCAAAAACTTTAACCAGTTTGTTTTCGGTGGCCAAACAGTTACCGTTAACTCATTAAAAATTGATACTATCAGCAACCTGCCTGCAGGTACTTGTTGGGCTACTAACGTTGCTAACAACACTTTTGCTAACCAGGCTGACGGCTGTATTAAAGTTACGGGCACAGTATGTTCTGACCCAGGCCAGTACAAACTGTATATCGTTGTAACTGCTGATATCGGTTTCCCTGTTCAAACTAATGCTGATGCTGCCGGTCTTAAGTACTTCGTACGTGTTAAGAACTCAGGCGATGCTGATGTTGCGGTTGATACTAACCAAACTGCTTCTTTCAACAAACTGGCAGGCTACAGCGCTACTGCACAAGGCGGCAACTGTAACCTTGCTATAAAGGATATCACTTCTATCAACGCTCTTAGCGTAGTTCCAAACCCATTCAACGACAAAGCTGTTGTTTCTTTCTACAGCTCTAAGGGTGGTGTTATGACTGAAAAAATCACTAACATGATTGGTTCAGAAGTTTACAGCAACACTATTGAAGTTAAAGTAGGTGAGAACTCTTCAGTTATCGCTAAAAACACTTTACCTGCAGGCGTTTACTTCTACTCTTTAGCCGATGGCAAAAACATCAGCACCAAGAGAATTGTAATCTCTGAATAATCAGGTATCTGACATAATAAAAAAGCCCTTTGAGCAATCAAGGGGCTTTTTTATTTCTGCTATATAAAACCCGGAAAACCACGCGTCCTATAAAGCAGGCCTTTCTGTTGAAAACTTTAACCTAAAAGGCTTTAGTAAAAGCCAAAGTTGCTGTTGTTTTGTGCCGCGAATAATTCGCAGATTGTTAACCCAAAAACAGATTATGAAGAAAATAATTTCTACACTTTTTATTGCTCTTTGTGCAGCAGGCGCTTTTGCTCAAAACTGTGCCGGCGGTAACGGTTCTTTTGTATGCACCCCAACCGGTGGCCCCGCTTCCGGTGGTTTTCAGGACCTAAACACAGTGCCTTGCGCTGAAAAAACCGTTTACTACGAATACGCTATGCAGTTTACCATGTTTTCTCAGTTCAACTTTCTGGGCCAGCAAAGCGTAGATAGTATTGAATTCGTTTCGCTTGATAACCTGCCTTGCGGCATTTGCTGGGCGGTTAACCAGGCTGATAAGAGATACTCTGCCAATGAAGACGGTTGTTTAAAGTTTTCGGGCACTACCAATGATGCCGAAGGCCAATACAAACTGGCATTAGCCCTTAAAGCATGGATAAATGGCCAATTAAGCCCTGTAACCGTACCTGCCAGCCTGGTTGACCAAACCGGCATTCGTCTTTACCTGCGCGTTAAAGCAGCAGGCGGCAGCAACTGCCCTAACGTTGATACCGCTGCAAATGCTACTAACCAAACTGCATCTGCCAGCTGCCCAACAGCTATTAATGATGTAGCCGGCAACGTAACAGCATTAAACGTTATGCCTAATCCAATGAGCTCTACCGCTGAAGTTAAATTCAGCGTAGCTGTTGCAGGCCAATACACCCTTACTATGACTGATGTTACCGGTAAGCTGGTTATGAGCCGTCAATTAGAAGTAAAAGCAGGCGATAATACTGCGCTTATTGACCGTAACAACCTTTCGGAAGGCGTTTACCTTTTAAGCCTTTCTGATGGCCGTAACGCCATTACAAGGCGTGTATCGGTTACGCAATAGTTTATACCAATCAACCAAAATAAAATGGCCTCGCAACGCGGGGCCATTTGTTTTTATACCCCCTTGCATATACTTTCGCAGGCTTAAATAAAAAAAGAAACATGCAAGGAATTCAGCAATGGCTTGATGAGTATGCCGTAAGCCACCAAAACCCAACCAACAAAACCATTCACTGGATTTGCGTACCCCTAATTTTCTTCAGTATAGTGGGCTTCTTTTACAGCATTCAGTTTCCGGTAACGGTTATAGGCAATATGAAGCTTAACGTAGCTATACCTATGCTGTTAGGGGTAACCATTTATTACTTTACCTTATCGCGCACTTTATGGTTAGGCATGTTTATTTTTTCACTTCTGTGTTTGGCAGGTTGCTATGCTGTTGAATCGGCCGGTTTACCGGTGTGGGCGGTTTGCATAGGTATTTTTGTTACTGCCTGGATAGGCCAGTTTTACGGCCACAGCGTGGAAGGCAAAAAACCAAGCTTCTTAAAAGATTTACAATTTCTTATGATAGGGCCGGCCTGGTTAATGAGCTTTATTTACAAGCGCATTGGTGTTGCTTACTAAATCGGCACAGTGTTTGAAAATTACAATTCCAAAAATTACCACATAAACCCCAACATGAAAAAAACGCTGTTTACTGTTGCCGCTATTGTAGCCCTGTCCTTTATAAACTTCTCGGCCAAATACCAGCCCGAAAGTCAAACGCATACCATTGTAAACAAAATGCTTGCTGCCATAAACTCAAGCAAAGGCTATATGTACACCATGCGCAGCAATGAGCGTATTGTGGGCATGAAGAACCTGCGCGGTGGCGATATTTTTACCAAGGTAAGCGTTAACCCTCAGCAGGTTTACATGAAAATGGTTACCGACCCCAATAAAGGCACTGAAATACTTTATGTAAAGGGGCAGAACAACAACAAAGCGTTGGTTAACCCCGGCAAAATGTTGCCAACTATTAAACTGGCACCCACTAACAGTTTACTAACCAAGGAACAACACCACATAATTACAACAGCAGGTTTTGGAGCTACAGCCCGTATAATGGGCGATGCCGTTAAACGTGCCGATGCACAGGGTAAGTTTGATGAGGTATTTAAATACGACGGCGATATTGTTTGGAATAACCGTAACTGCTACAAAATAATTATTACCGACCCTAGCTGGGCCTATACCACTTACAAAGCTTTACCCGGCGAAAAAATGTATGACGTAGCCTATAAGTTACTTATACCTGAATACCACCTGGTAGAACTTAATGGCGTAAAGAACTTTGAAGAAGATTTAAGTAACAAAACACTGAAAGTGCCTACCGCATATGCGCGCCGCACCGTATTATTTGTTGATAAGGAAACCAACTTCCCTATTCTGCAGGAAATGGCTGATGATAAGGGCGTGTTTGAGCGTTACGAGTTTTACAACCTTGTAATTAACCCGGCATTTAAAGCCGATGAGTTTACCGAAGATTTCGACGGTTACGGCTTTTAAGCTTTTACTGTAAATCAGTTTTTAATTTTCTCTGCCGGCTAACAGGTATAGTACGGCCATGCGTATGGCTACTCCGTTTTCCACCTGCTGAAGAATGATAGATTGCTTGGAATCTGCAACATCACTGTTTAATTCCACACCACGGTTAATTGGGCCAGGGTGCATTATGGTAATGTCCTTGTTTATTGAATCAAGCAATTGGCGGTTAACGCCGTAAAACAGGCTGTATTCGCGCAGGCTAGGCACAAACTTTATATCCATGCGTTCCAGTTGTATGCGCAATACGTTCGCCACATCGCACCATTCCAAAGCCTTCTTCAGGTTAGGTTCATAAGTTACCCCTAACTCTTCAATATACTTGGGTACCAGTGTAGGCGGGCCGCATACTTTCACTTTGGCACCCATCTTCAGCATTAATGGTATATCGCTACCGGCTACGCGGCTGTGTTTTATATCACCTATTATAAGATAGTTCAACCCCTTAAGGCTACCGTACTTTTTGTAAACCGAATACCCATCCAACAATCCTTGTGTAGGGTGTTCATGTGTTCCATCTCCGGCGTTAATTACAGTGGCAGGTATGTGCTGCGAAAGAAACTCTGCCGCCCCGCTGCTGCTATGGCGCATTACCACCATATCCACCTTCATGGCCAATATATTCCGAACCGTGTCCAACAAGGTTTCCCCTTTTTTTACCGATGAACCCGAGGCTGAAAAGTTAATAGTATCAGCGCTCAATCGCTTTTCGGCTAGTTCAAAAGAAATACGCGTGCGCGTAGAATCTTCAAAAAACAGGTTAGCAATGGTTATATCGCGCAACGAAGGGACCTTCTTAATAGGTCGGTTTAAAACTTCTTTAAAATTATCGGCAGTTTGGAAAATGAGGTCAATGTCGGATTTATGAAGGGGTTTGATACCGGTTAAATGTTTCGTGCTCAAAGCGCTCATTGACCTTATAATTTTTTGTTATTTATTCCTTATCATCAACAATCCAAACCTTATCATCACCTTCCGTCTCCTTCCATTCCACCTTCACCTTTTCCGACACTATAGAATCAATTACCTTGCCTACATACTTTGCCTGTATAGGCAAGTGGCGTTGCAGGCGGCGGTCCACCAACACCAGCAGTTCTACATCAGCAGGGCGTCCGTAATCTAACATAGCATCAAGCGCGCTACGTATGGTTCTGCCGGTATATAGCACATCGTCTATCAGTATAATATTCTTATTCTCCAGTGTAAAAGGTATAGCTGTTTCATCAGCTATCATTGGTCCTTTTTTACGGAAATCATCGCGGTAAAAAGTTATATCCAGCTTGCCGTATTCTATATCGTTTCGCTTTAATATGCTGCAAAGCTTTTGGTATATACGGTCGGCCAGGTAAACACCGCGCGGCTGCACACCTATAAGGGCTGAATTAGAAAAATCTTTGTGCTGTTCAATCAACTGGTGGCAAAGGCGCGTTATGGTTAAGTCCAGTTTTTTCGTATCGAGTATTACGCGGCGTTGCATTTTTTAAAGCTGTGCGAATATAACCAAAGTATAACAAGTGACAAGTTCGCTTTACGAAACTGAGGTTGCAAAAGCCATTTTACCAATGAAAATCTGCGTCTTTACATTCACACAGTGTGCATAACTTATACAGCTAAAAATTGCACCTCACGGTGTACCTCCTTACTTTTCGCTCTATAAACAATTAAACATGGCAACCAAAAAAGCAAAAAAAGCTGCGCCTAAAAAGGCAGCAAAAAAAGCCGCTCCTAAAAAAGCTGCTCCTAAAGCAAAGGCTAAAAGAAAGCCTAACCCAGCATTCATGAAACCTATGACTCCAAGCTCTCAACTTGCAGCTGTAGTAGGTAGCAAAGCAATGCCTCGCACCGAGGTTACCAAAAAAGTATGGGATTACATTAAGAAAAACAAACTACAGGATGCAAAAGAAAAGCGTAACATCAACGCTGATTCTGCTCTGCAGGCTGTGTTTGGCGGTAAGAAAAGCGTTAGCATGTTCGAAATGGCTAAGCACATCAACAAGCATTTATCTTAATCGGTTTTTCTTACGTAAACTGAAATGCCCCGCAATAGCGGGGTATTTTTTTTGCCCCTAATCAGCTTACGGGGGTTCTTTAAGGCTTTTTGCAAAAGCATGGCAGCTTGGCATTGGCACAGCAATTGACCTACCTTATCTCCCGATTTTAAGTTTTAAATTGCGAAACATGAACATGAAAGATTATCTACCGCAGCCGGTTAGTGACGATGAAGTAGAGTTTTTGCCCATTTTGCCTGATGAAGAAGGGGCTGACGGCAAAAAACTGGAGGTGCCTGATGTGCTGCCTTTGCTGCCTTTACGCAATACAATTCTATTTCCCGGTGTGGTTTTGCCCATTACTATAGGCCGCGATAAAAGCATTCAGGCTGTCAAAGAGGCATATAAATCGAACAAATTGGTGGGTGTGGTTGGTCAAATTGACGGTAATATAGAAGAACCGGAATTTAAAGATTTATTCCGCGTAGGCACTGTTGCGCAAATAATGCGCATGATAAAGATGCCTGATGGTTCCACCACAGCTATTATACAGGGGCGCAGCCGCTTTTTTGTAAAAGAACTGGTAAGCGCAGAACCTTTTATGCGTGCCCGCATTGAGCCCCTGCAGGATATTATACCCGTAAACGATAAGCAATTTGAAGCTTCGGTTTTAAGCATTAAAGACCTTGCAGCTGAAATAATAAAGCTGAACCCGCAAATACCCAGCGAAGCCGGCATAATGCTCAGCAACTTTGCTAACCCTGTTACCCTTACGCACTTCATATCATCAAACCTTAACATATCAATAAGCGAAAAGCAGAAGCTGCTGGAAATTGCCGATATGACCCAACGCGTTAAGGTAGTGTTGGAGCACTTGAACAAGGAGCTGGAGATGCTTAAAATGAAGAATGAAATACAGAGTAAGGTTAAGCAGGATATAGACAAACAGCAGCGCGATTTTTACCTGAGCCAGCAACTTAAAACCATACAGGAAGAGTTGGGCATGAACTCCGCCGATAAGGACATTAACCGCCTTAAGGAGAAAATGGCCAAACTGAGTTTGCCGCAAAAAACCCGTGAGCAGGTAGAGAAAGAACTGGATAAGTTGCAGCGAATGAACGCTGCCAGCGCTGAATATTCAGTTGTACTTAACTATGTTGAGTTAATACTGGACTTGCCCTGGGGCGTTTATACTAAAGACAATTTTGACATTGGCCATGCAAGTGAAGTGTTGACTGATGACCATTACGGCCTTGATAAAGTTAAGGACCGCATAATAGAATACCTTGCCGTGCTTAAACTAAAAGGCGATTTAAAGTCGCCGATACTGTGTTTAGTTGGCCCTCCGGGCGTAGGTAAAACCTCCTTAGGGCAAAGTATAGCAAAAGCTTTAGGCAGAAAATACGTGCGCATTGCTCTGGGCGGTTTGCACGATGAAGCGGAGATACGCGGCCATCGCAAAACCTATATTGGCGCTATGCCGGGGCGCATCATTCAATCGTTGAAGAAGGCGCAAAGTTCAAACCCGGTTTTTATTTTAGATGAGGTGGATAAGATTGGCGCCGATTATAAGGGTGACCCATCGAGCGCTTTGTTAGAAGTGTTAGACCCCGAACAAAACGCCAACTTTTACGATAACTACCTTGAACTGGAATATGACCTGAGCAAGGTGCTGTTTATAGCTACTGCAAACTCGCTGCAAACCATACAGCCTGCTTTGCGCGATAGGATGGAGATAATTCAAATTGAAGGCTACTCCATTGAAGAGAAACTGCAAATAGCCAAAAAGCACCTGGTACCTAAGCAGGTTAAAAACCATGGTTTGAAACAAAAGCAGGTACAGATAACAGACAAGGTGCTTGAACGCCTGATTGAAGAATACACAAAAGAAAGCGGCGTTCGCGAACTGGACCGCCAGTTAGCAGCAGTAATGCGTAACACAGCTAAAAAAGTGGCGCTTGAAGAAGAGTATAACCCTTCAATAAAAGGTGAAGACCTGAGTAAAATACTGGGGCCTGAAAAGTTTGATAAAAGCATTTACACCGAAGAAAATATACCCGGTGTAGCGGTAGGCTTGGCATGGACACCTGTTGGCGGTGATATACTGTTTATTGAATCTACCTTAAGTAAGGGTACCGGCCAGGTTACTATTACGGGGAACCTTGGCGATGTTATGAAAGAGTCCGCTCAAACAGCGGTAACTTTCCTTAAAGCGAACGCTGATAAATTCTTCATCAACCCGGACCTGTTCAGTAAGGTAAATGTGCACTTACACTTTCCTGAAGGTGCAGTACCTAAAGATGGCCCAAGCGCAGGTATTACCATTCTTACTTCCCTGGCTTCGCTGTTTACGCAGCGCAAAGTGCGTCCTTTTCTTGCAATGACCGGCGAGATAACCCTTAGAGGAAAAGTAATGCCGGTGGGTGGCATTAAAGAAAAAATACTGGCGGCTAAACGCGCAGGTATCAAAGAGATAATAATGTGCGAACGCAACCGCAAGGATGTGGAGCAGGTGAATGCTGACTACATAAAGAACATGAAATTCCATTACGTAAAAACTATGGATGAAGTAGTGGATTTGGCCCTGCAAAAGGTACGCGTTAAAAACGGAATTGACTTTGCTCCTTTCCTGCTTAAAGAGGAAAAGAAAACGGCTCTATAAACAAAAAGCCCCTTGACTAATCAAGGGGCTTTTTAATTTCTTGCAAAGTGCAGGTTACTGCCCTTCAGCTAAGGTCCAAGTTGCTGTGCGGCCAAGGAAAGAAGCCGAACACAAATAACCGCGAAGGTCAAGCGTGGTGCCTTTAAAAGTTATTTTTCCGCAATAGGTTTTGCCGTTTTTAGGATCGTAAATAGTGCCCCCTGAATACACATTCGGGTTATCGGCCTCCTGTTTAAACTGGCGAAGAATTAAAAGATTGATCAGCGGTGTTTCGCGCTTATCCTTATCAGGGTTTTCTTTGTCCGTACGTGGCTTGCCCGTATCTTTATCATTAGGTTCCTTTAACCATACAATTTTGCCATAATAGCTTCCGTCCTTGGCCAGGTAAATTTGTATTTTACTGGTCTTTTCCTGGTTATACCAAATCTTTTCTAACTGGTTTTTTTCTGCCGCCGGCTTAAGCGAGGCCAACGCCATAAACAGCACGGCTAGGGCGCTGGTGGTAATAAGGGTTTTCTTCATAATGGCTTTTTAAGTGTCTGGGTAAAAATAATCGTGCCGAATTTATCAAAAAAGTCTTTACATGCTCTATAGTTTGTCTTTACATTACTTAATTCTCAATTCCGCAGGCAAAAGCTATCTTCGCACCTCCTAAATTTATTGCCATGGCCGAGAAAAGAATTGTTGTTATAGACGGAACCCGCACGCCCTTTCTGCGCTCAGGAACCGATTATATAGATTTAATGAGCTACCAACTGGGTCAGTATGCCATTAAAGGCCTGCTGGCTAAAACCGGTATTGACCCTAAGGAAGTAGGCTATGTAACCATGGGCACTACTATAAGCAATGTGCGCACAGGTAACGTAGCCCGCGAGTCGGCAATTACCGCAGGCATACCTTATACTGCCCCTTGCCATACGGTTACTATGGCCTGTATTTCAGCTAACCAGGCTATTGTAAGCGGCGCTCATATTATACAAAGCGGCATGGCCGATGTGGTAATTGCCGGTGGAACAGATACCGTTAGCGATGCCCCCATTCTGTTCAATAAAAAGATGCGCAAAAAACTTTTCCTGGCGCAAAAACTGAAAACTGCCGGCGAAAAGCTGCAATTCGTTTTAAGCTTACGTCCATCAGACTTTGTGCCTGAAGCACCCGCAGTTGCTGAATTTTTAACCAACCGAACCATGGGGTTGGATTGCGATATACTTGCTGCCCGTTATGGTGTAACACGACAGGAACAGGATGAGTTTGCTGTGCGTTCGCACCAGTTAGCAGCTAAAGCAGATGCAGAAGGTTTACTGGCGAACGAAATTACACCGGTTGAAACAGCGCCTAAATTCAAACGCATATCTAAAGACAATGGTTTCCGTGGCGATACCACTTTAGAAAAAATGAGCAAGCTAAAGCCAGCCTTTGTAAAAGATGGCGGTACCATTACTGCGGCTAATGCTTCTTTTCTTACCGATGGTGCAGCCTGTGTTTTAATAATGACCGAAGATAAAGCGAAGGAGTTAGGCCTTAAGCCTAAAAGCTACATTCACTCCTACACCTTTGTAGGCTGCGATTTAAAAGAAGAATTATTGTTGGGTCCTACTTATGCAGTTTCAAAACTGCTGAAGCAAACTAACATGAACCTTAGCGATTTTGATGTAATTGAGTTTCACGAAGCTTTTGCCGGCCAAATACTGGCTAACTTAAAATGCCTTGCTTCCGATGAATTTGCACGCACAAAACTAGGCCGCGATAAAGCGGTTGGTGTGGTGCCTATGGACAAATTAAATCTATGGGGCGGTTCTTTATCGCTGGGTCATCCGTTTGGCGCTACAGGTGCACGTTTGGTTACTACTGCCACTAACCGCTTACATAAGGAAAATGGTAAATATGCGCTTATTGCCGCCTGTGCCGCAGGTGCGCATGGACATGCTATGATTTTGGAAAAAGCCTAAAACAATATGCAGAGCTAATACGATGTTCTGCACAAAACAATATGGTTTACTTAACACGCAGAGAACATTTTAACGGCGCCCACCGCCTTTCGAACCCAAAGTGGACAGAAGAACAAAACCTGGCCTGCTTTGGTAAATGCGCTAATAAAAACTGGCACGGCCACAATTTTGATTTGTTCGTAACGGTTAAAGGAGTACCGGATCCTGACACCGGCTTTATTATTAACGCCCACGAACTAAGCCGCATTTTAAAAAAGGAAGTGGTAGATAAGCTGGACCATAAAAATTTTAACCTGGATGTGCCTGAGTTAAAGGATAAGTTACCAAGCATTGAGAATATTATAATGGTTATATGGAATTGGATTGTTCCGCATTTAAAGGGTTGCGAACTTTACAGCCTTAAACTTGTTGAAACTGAAAATATTTACGTAGAATACTTTGGCGGCAAGTAACTAACCGCAAGTGTTTGCGGCAAAACGCCCAACATGAAAAAATACGAGAAAACTGAAAAATTTGACCCTACCAGCTTAAAGTTGGTACAGGACAGCATACATACATTTCTGCAAGCCCTTGGAGAAGACACACAACGCGAAGGCTTACTTAAAACACCCGAGCGTTATGCCAAGGCCATGCACTTTCTAACGCAAGGTTATGAAATGGATGCCTTGCAGATTATGAAGTCTGCCGTATTTTCTGAGCCGCATAACCAAATGGTAATTGTAAAGGATATAGAACTATTCAGCCTTTGCGAGCACCATCTTCTCCCCTTCTTCGGGCGCGCACATATTGCCTACATACCTAACGGTAAAATTGTTGGGTTAAGTAAAATGGCACGGGTAGTTGATGTTTACTCCCGCCGTTTGCAGGTTCAGGAAAGGCTTACCTGCCAGATACGCGATTGTATACAGGAGGCTTTGAATCCACTGGGCGTTGCTGTAGTTATTGAAGCCAAACACCTGTGTATGATGATACGCGGTGTGCAGAAGCAAAACTCAGTAACTACCACCTCTGCCTTTACAGGCGAATTTGAAAAGCAAACCACGCGCAACGAGTTCATCAACCTTATAAGCGCAAAGCTTAGCTAATTATCCGGTTGCCATTTAAAACAGAATTAAGTTATTTCATCGCTTAAATTAAAGCGCATGGTAGCATACGTATTTCCCGGTCAGGGTTCGCAATTTAAAGGCATGGGTAAGGACCTTTACGAAAAAAGCGAGCTTGCCCGGCAAATGTTTAAGCGGGCCGATGAAATTGTGGGCTTCGCCCTTTCATCGGTAATGTTTGAAGGCACTGATGAAGAACTTAAGCAAACCAAAGTGACACAACCTGCGGTTTTTCTGCATTCTGTAATTGGCGCTGCACTTATTGAAAACTTTAAACCAAATATGGTAGCCGGGCATTCACTTGGGGAGTTTTCTGCATTGGTAGCTAACCGAACTATGGCTTTTGAGGATGCGGTTAAGTTGGTTTCCATACGCGCCCAGGCCATGCAGAAAGCCTGCGAACTTGCCCCTTCCACTATGGCGGCCGTGCTTGGTTACTCTTCTGATGAGCAAGTGGAAGATATTTGCAAAGAGATTACTGAAGAAGTAGTTGTAGCCGCCAATTACAATGCCCCGGGTCAATTGGTTATTTCAGGAAGCATAAAAGGCATTGACCTTGCAGCAGAAAAATTGAAAGCCGCAGGCGTAAAGCGTGTGCTTAAATTACCGGTAGGCGGTGCTTTTCACTCCCCTTTAATGGAACCCGCCCGCAAAGAATTGGCAGATGCAATTCATAACACCTCCTTCAATACCCCGCAATGCCCTATATACCAAAACGTAACTGCTAAAGCGGAAACCGACCCTGCGGTAATTAAGCAAAACCTTATAGCGCAACTTACGGCACCGGTTAAATGGACCCAAAGTGTACGGCAAATGATTGCTGATGGAGCTACTGAATTTATTGAAGTAGGGCCCGGCAGTGTGCTGATGGGGCTTATAGCCAAAATAAAAGCTTGAGTTTGGCTACGTTTTAGGCTATTTTTAAGCATTTCGTGAAATAAAGATCTCTTAAATCTGTGCGGTTTTATCAAACATTGTTTGGTAAAATTTTCGCTAACCATAAGCTATGTCGTAATATTGCCCGCAAAAATTAAGCGAGAATGAATGCCTTTAACCGTGAGAAAGTAATGGAAGATTTAAAAAACTGGAACCAGATGCTGAAGAAGTACCAGGTGCCCAGTACACGAAAGGCTATCATTCAATTAGCCAACAGTTTTGCGTTTTACATAGGCCTGGTTTGCCTGCAATTCTATTTGTTTGATAAGACCGTAATCGGGTCGGTAGCCGTAGCTATTCTTAACGGCTTTCTGTTAGGCAGAATTTTCATTATTCAACACGATTGCGGTCACCAATCTTTTACCCGCAACCGCACCTTTAATGATATAGTAGGCACGCTTTGCAGCGTAATTACCATAATACCTTATAAGTACTGGGCAAAGTCGCACAACTTTCACCATGCGCATAACGGCCAGTTAGAATACAGCGACATAGGCGACATTGAATGCCTTACTACCGAACAATATGCCGCCCTTACCTGGAAACAGAAACTGTGGTACCGCATTTATCGCAACCCGTTTTACCTGTTTACCATTGGCGGCTTTATTTACGTTGTACTTTACAACCGCTTCGCTTTTTTAAATAACGAGCAGTTTAAAAAAGTGCGTAAAACGGTTGTGGTAAGCAACATAATGTTTGTAGTTGTTTATGCCGGATTGGCCTGGCTTATAGGCCCGATGCGTTTTTTAGTAGTGCAGTTTGTAAACCTGCTTTTCTTTGGCACATATGCCTTATGGTTCTTTTACATACAACACCAGTATGAACACATTTACAAAAGCGGAAAGGATAAATGGGATTATGTATTAAGCGCTATTAAAGGCAGCACCTATTATAACCTGCCGGGTGTGTTCCATTGGTTAACCGGCAACATTGGTTACCACCACATTCACCACCTGTGCCCGTCCATTCCTAATTATAATCTACCACGCTGCCACCGCGAAAACCCCGTGTTTGAAAAGCATGCTAACGCCATTACGTTTTGGCAAAGCTTAAAAACAGTAAGCGCTAATTTATGGGATGAGCAACGTCAGAAAATGGTAAGCTTTAGTGAATACAAGCGCAACATACGCCTGCAACAGAAAAGAGGTTAAGCGTCTTTCGTTTTCAAGAAAGCTTTAGCCCCGCAGCAATTCTATTCTTTAAAAACTTTGGTCTTAAAAATCTTATTGGCTGTTCGCACCTCCGCGAAGTAAACGGCACCAGGAAGATGACTTAAATCTACGCTGTAGTTTCGGTTGTTTGCGATTTCACTTAAAGAACAACTAAAAACCAATTCGCCAACAACGTTATACAAAAAGAAATTCGCCCTTTCGGAATTGAGCTTTGGAAAATCTATTGTGAGATAGGAGTTAAATGGATTAGGGTAAACTCTTATGTTGAGTTCATTATTCACCTCTCTCACATCTACAGTACTAACATCAAACTCCATAATCCAATAATCTCCGGAACCGTTCCATGCATTTTCCGACTTGTAGCCACCTATACCGGCATTATTAACATTGCAGACCACATAAGCTCCTGCGCTATTCTGAATAGCTACGCCCTGTACTGCGTTCCCGTTCATTAAAATAGTTTTTTCCCACTCTTTATTACCCAAGGAATCAGTTTTAACCAGCCAAATTTGTCGCGGGGCCAAATTGTTTTCAGATTTATCGCCTCCGGCTTGTGAGAGGGTGTTACCACATATAAGATACCCCTTATCTTGGGTTTGGCAAATCGTTCTTCCTTCATCATCATCTCCTCCTCCATACGTTCTATCCCAAATTCTATTTCCAACAGAGTCTATTTTAATAATCCAAAAATCTAAAAGTCCCCTGCTCGTATCCGTTTTATCATCAGATGGGCCTGCACCAGAACTGCCGGCTAAAACAAACTCATTATTACCTGCATTCTCTAACCCATATAAATAAACACCCCCATTTGAGCCCAACGTTTTGTCCCAAATTTTGTTGCCGGCACTATCAAATTTAACGAGCCAATAATTATATACGTCTCCAAAGCTGGGATTAGAAGAAGGATTGGGGCAGGTTTTGTCTCCATCAACTTTTGATAAGGAAATGCCGCCAACAATAAAGTTAGTTGCATCAGCCCTTACAACCTTCGAACAAAATTCAACTTTGCTACCACCAAATCTTTTATCCCAAATTTTATTGCCGGAATTGTCAATCCTTAATAACCAGTAGTCCTCCGCACCGCGCGAAGGTTGTGTTTTGTCTCCTGACTGACCGGACAGTGAAGTACCTGCCAGTATATAATCTCCATTAGTTGCTGACACCATGCTTACTAATTCGTCTTCTTGTGAGCCTCCATACCGCTTGTCCCATAGTTTGTTTCCCAAACTATCAAGTTTCAGCACCCAAAAATCATAATTCCCTCTGGGAGGGTCAGTTACATCTCCATTTGCGAGAGAACCGGTTTTCCCACCAATTAAATAACCGCCATCAGAAGTTTGGAGCCCACAAGTTGCCGCATCAATATCGGTACCCCCAAAACGTCGGTCCCATTGCTTTTGACCGTTCGAATCCAGTTTTACCAGCCAAATATCTGGTGACTCAAGAGTAGAATCCCAATTGGGTTCACTTTTATCGCCCCCCACACCTGAATATGCGCTACCAATGAGTAGATAGCCGTTGTGGTTTGTTTCTAAGACTGAAGAAAAAACATCCGCATCATTACCGCCATAGCGTTTATCCCAAGCCTTAGATATTGAAAGCTGTGCATAGGGCTTCAGCGCTAAAAACATTAAACAAGTAATGAATAGATAAGTCTTTTTCAAATTTTAATGCATTTAATCTGTTTTCTTCTTTTTAGATGGCTTGGCTTTTTTATTGAAGTGAAGCGCTAACTGCATCCAGTAGTCTAATTGCCTGTTTGTATTTAATGCAGCTACATCCACAAATACATAGCCCTTCATTACTTTTCCGGTAAAGTCCATTGGCGCGCAGCCTTCCTTCTGCAGCACTTTGTCATACACCTCGGGGTCTAACCTCACCATCAATCGCTCTGATTCAACCCCTACGCACATTTTACCGTTTACCATAAAGCATAAGCCGCCAAACATTTTTTTCTCTTCAACATTTGTATGTGTCCGGCTTATTATTTCACGGCAACGGTCTGCAAGTTGTTCGTTATAGGGCATAATGCACTGTTTCTTATAAACCTAAATATCAGCTTAAATGAAAAAGGGCGAAGAATATGTTCTCCGCCCTTTTTTGTTGCGCATTTAACGCATTAAAGTTATGGTTCCTTTGTAACCGGAATCAGCATGATTATTCAGCCAAACCACTTTTAGCTGGTAAACATATACCCCGTTATCAGCATACTTGCCTTTATAGGTGCCATCCCACTTAAAGTTCAAATCAGTGCTTTCAAAAACCAGTTCACCAATACGGTTAAACACCTGCACTTCTATTTGTTTTATAGAAGGCAATGCTGTAAACAACTGCCAGTAATCATTTTCACCATCGCCGTTAGGGGTAAAGGCATTAGGGGTAAATATGCCGTAATCGGGTATTACTGTTACTGCAAAAGTGGCCGTACCGCTGCAACCGCTATCATTAACCGCTACTACTGTATAAACCTGGCTGTAAACGCCATCGAAAGAAGGATTAGCACAATCATAACAGCTTAATCCAAATTGAGGAGTCCAGGTATAAGTGAGGTTGCCGCTTTGGTTAGTGTTTGTTGTAAGGCTTAGGGCATCACCCAGTTTTACTTCAGCCGGCGTTGGCGTTACCTGTATGCTAACCGAATCAGGTTCTGAAACAACCGCAACATCAGTAACTGTGCATCCGCCGGCATCAGTAATGGTTACATCATAATTACCTGCGGTAAGGCCATTAAATAAGCCACTGGTATTGGTTTGTCCGTCGCTAAGGTTAAAGGTGTAGGCAGCAGTGCCGCCAACAGGTGTTACACTTACTATGCCATTTGCATATCCGTAACAGGTAGCATCAGTAACACTTACATTATCGCTTAATTGCTGCGGTTCGGTTACCAGTGTAGAATCGCTGGCTACACAATTATTATTATCTACCACCAACACCGTGTACATACCTGCTGCCAGGTTGTTGAATTGCCCGTTGCCTGAGCTAACAAAATTTACCCCGTCATTAGTGGCTGAATAACCATAAGCAGGCGTACCGCCATTTACAGTAGTAATTATACTGCCGCTGCTTTGCCCGAAACACAGGGCAGGGCTTGGGGTGGCGCTGGCTGTAAGCGCAGCAGGTTCAGTTATGGTGGCATTCTTAACTACATTGCAGCCATTAGCGTCTAATACAGTAACAGTGTAAGCGCCTGCACTTAAGGCAGTAGCAGAACTACCGGAGCTTACGTTAGGATTCCAATTATAGGTATAGCCCGGTGTGCCTCCATTAGCCGTAACACTCATGGTACCAACTGCATCTCCGAAGCAAGGTTCATTAGTATGCGTTTCGGTTACTACCAATTGCGAAGGTTCGGTTATTATAAAGTTGTTGCTGCTGGTGCAGCCGTTGTTATCGGTAACGGTAACGCCATAGTTACCCGCAGCAAGTCCGCTGGCGGAGTTGCCGGTGCTTACGTTATTGGTCCATACATAGGTATAAGGGAATGAACCGCCGCTTGCAGAAACTGACGCAAGGCCATCATTAATCTGATAGCAACTTAAATTGGTTTGCGCCGGGGCCAGGGTAAGCGGTTGGTTAGGCTCAGTAATAGTAACGGATGAGAATACCGAGCAACCCTTGTTATCTGTTACCGTAACATTATAGGTATTAGCGCTAAGCGAGGTGGCGCTATTGCCGCTGCTTACGTTAGGGTTCCATGTATAGGTGTAAGGTGCGGTTCCGCCAACGGTAGTAACTGTAATAGTTCCGTTATTGGCACCGAAGCAGGTAATGTTGGTTGGGGTAATAGTAGGGGATAAAGCTGCCGCCGGTTCAGTTAAAGTTACCGAAATGGTTTTGTTGCAACTGGCCTGGTCAGTAACGGTAATATCATAAGTGCCGGCAGTAAGTAAACTTGCACTTGAAGTGTTGCTTACGTTGTTGGTCCAGGCATAAGTATAGTTGGGGCCTGTGCCTCCGCTAACGTTCAGGCTTATAGCGCCCGTAGCATCACCAAAACAATTAATGTTTGTAGGGGTAGGCTGTATGTTTATATCAGCGGGTTCAGTAATACTAAAAGAGGCAGTTTGATTGCAGGATGTGGCATCGGTTGCCGTTACGGTATATGCGCCTGCCGGCAAGCTTGCCGTAGCCGTACTTGAACCACCACTACTCCATACATAACTAAACGGTGCCGTTCCACCGCTGGGTGATGCAGTTGCACCGCCGTTACTGCCAAAACAGGTAGCATTGATTACGTTAACCGTCATAACCGGCGCCACCGGTTCAGTTACGGTAACCGTACCGGTAACTGTGCAGGTGTTGGCATCAGTGGCTGTTACCGTATAAGTATTAGCAACAAGGTTATTTATAGGTGTACCGCTTGCGCCATTACTCCAACTGTAGGTTACACTACCTGTGGCGTTTACAAAGTTGGCACTTGCAGTGCCGGTGTTGCCCCCATTGCAACTATTATTGGTGTTGTTAACCGTTAAGCTTTGCACGCCCGGCTGCGAAACTGTTTCTGATGCTGAAGCTGTACAACCGTTAGCATCAGCCACGGTGCCGCTATATGTATTGGCAACCAGGTTAGGAATGGTAAGCGGGTTTACCGGTATTGGGTTACCCTGGTAAGTATACGGGCCTGTACCACCACTTATGCTAATAGTAACAGTGCCGTTATTACCGCCATAACAACTAACATCAGTATGCGCTGTGGTAACACTTAAAGCCGCCGCAGGCTGTGTAATAGTAATGCTGTCCTTATTCTGGCAGTTGTGGGTATCAGTTATTGTTAAGTTATACTGCCCTGCGGTAAGGCCTGTAGGGTTGCTTCCGCTTGCAGTTGCAGGGCTCCATGTATAGGTATAAGCCGGTGAACCACCGCTTGCATTTACTGTAATAGTGCCTGTAGCGCCGCCAAAGCAGTTTACGTTAGTAGCGCTAATTGTATGCGTTACTGCACTGGCAGGCTGATTAATGGTGGTGCTGCCTGTAATAGTACAACCCTTATCGTCAGTTACGGTTACGGTGTATGTGCCAACACCAAGGCTTAAATTATTTTGTGCTGAAGATATATTACTCCAATTGTATAAGTATGGGGGATTACCACCGGAAGGGTTGGCCATTGCGCTGCCCGTTTGCGATTGATAGCAACTATCATCAACCGGCGTAATGGTAAGACTTAGCGTAGGCGGGCCTGTTACCGACCCGGTAGCCGTAGCCGTGCATCCGCCGGCATCAGTAACCGTAACCGTTATGTTACCTGCACTAAGGTTAGTAGCTACCGCAGTATTGCCGGCCCCGTTACTCCATGCATAGGTGTAAGGTGAAGTGCCGCCTGAGACAACCGAGGCTATGGCCTGCCCGTCGTTTGTGCTGGCGCACGACATATCCACCGTTGCCAAACTGGCCACCATGGCAGCCCCCGGTTGGTTAACCGTTACCTGCCCCGAAGTGCTGTAACCCGTTCCGTCAGAATAGTTCCAGGTATAGGTACCCGAGGTTAAGTTGTAGATGGTATCGTTCGTTACGCCATTACTCCATGTTATAACGGGTGAAGGCCCCCCTGTGGCTATTAACCATGCTACGCCGTTATTTCCGCCAAAGCAGGTTACATCGGTATGTGCTGAACTAAACGAATAACCGCAAGGGGAATTACCTACTGTGGCAGTGTAGGTTAGTAAGGCTGAACAACCATTGGCATCAGACGGGTTAGCGGTATACAAACCCGGTGCAAGATTGGTGTAGGTGGTGCCCACGAAAGGCGCACCCGGCACCCAGGTATTGCTATAAGGGCCTGTGCCGCCGCCTATGGCAATACTTACTGAACCATTGTTTGCACCGCAACTGGCATTTACGCTACTGGTAGAAGCCGTTAGCGGAGGAGGCTGTTGCAAGGTATAAGCTGCACTTGCCGAACAAACACCATCAGTTACTGATACCGTATAAGTACCTGCGCCAACACCAACAAGGTTGGGCCCTACCGTACCATTGCTCCAGGTATATTGGTAACCACCATAACCTGCTGAGGCGCCAAAGCCGCCGGTAGAAGAGGCTATTATGTTTCCGTTTGTACCACCATTGCAAGGCGGAGCCTGGGGTACGGATGAAAGAGTAATAGGAGCAGTAATTGTTACGTTATGTGCGTAGGTGTATGTACAACCGGTTACATCGGTTATAGTAAGTGTTACGCTATAGGTTCCGTTGCCGGCAAAGGTATGCGTTGGGTTTTGCAGCGTTGAAGTGCCCCCATCGCCAAAATTCCATGACCATGATTGCACGCTGCCGAGGTTACTGGTTGAAACATCAGAGAATTGCATAGTTGGGCTGCAACTTTGGTAATTGGTGCCGGCCACCCAGTTAGAGGTTGAAGTAACGCAAACCTGTTGTGTGTTGCTGCCACCGCCGGTAGCGCCGCTCCAGCCCCAGTTAACTACAGGGTTACCGCCAAAGTAATTACCTACCATGTTAGGTATTACAATGCTTTGGCGCAGGTTGCCATCAAAATAAACGGATAGGGTATTGGTGTTAACATCCCAAACAATACGCACGGTATGCCAGTTGCAATCGTCAATCACGGCCTGGCTGGGCAATGCTGAAACAGCGGGCCCGAGGTTGTGGTTATATTGCCCACCGCTTTCAATACCGATGTGATCGTAGCTTGGGTCATTGGCAGGCGAGCCGTTGGCCCAGGTGTCAAATTCAATAGCTATAGAATAAGGTTGGTTGCCCCCTGCATAGCCAAGACCTTCGCCCTGGTTGCCCAATCCATTGGGGTTAGAGGTCAATACAAAGCAGATTCCATCGGCACCGTTACTGCCGTTACAACCCAAAAACACGTTGAACGTGTAGTCAAAGGAGTTGTTAAGGTTAATGGGGGTATTCTGGAATATAGCGCCGGCCTGGTCATCAGCATCCGGTGTTAGCTGGAAGCAGTTACATCCGCTTAAGGACGATGCATTTCCGAGGACTGTGTAATTCTGAGCATAAGACCCAAACGTGTAACATAGAAGCAATAGCAGAAAGTAGAGTTTCCTCATTAGAACAAGGGTTTTCTCAAAGATATTATTTACAGGGTAATAGTTGCAACAGTTGATGTGGAATTACATACCGTAATAGGAAGCGATGATTATATACAAAACATTATAATAAATTCCCGGTTTATTTAAGAACCGTTAAGCTGCCTATGTAGTGCGAATCGCTGTGGTTATCCATCCAAACCAATTTGGCCTGGTAAACATATACACCGGGTTGAAGCGGTTTGCCCTTGTAGGTGGTTTGCATGGGATCCCACTTAAAGTCTACATCATTGGTTTGGTAAACCATTTCGCCAATGCGGTCAAACACTTCAATTTCCAGTTGTTTAAGCGCTTTTAGGTTGCCGTATATCTGCCAGGTATCATTGGCGCCATCGCCGTTAGGGGTTATAGCGTTGGGGAAGAATACATCATAAACCGGTATAACTGTAGCTTGGAAAGTGGAAGTGCCTATACAGCCGCTATCGTTGGTAGCCACTACCGTATAGGTTTGCGTATATACCCCATCAAAGGTTGGGTTAGCACAATCCGTACAACTAAGCCCAAAGGTGGGCGTCCACTGGTACGTTACATTCTGGCTTTGGTTGGTGCTAACACTTAAAGGCATCTCATCACCTAGTTTCACTTCTGTTGGTGATGGTGTTACCGAAACTAAAACGGAATCGGGATTGTTTACGGTACTGAAATCCGTTATGCTGCAACCGTTGGCGTCGGTTACCGTTATGTCATAATTATCAGCAGCCAAACCATAAAATATGCCTGTGGTATTTACCTGCCCGTCTGACAAAGAGAAGGTATAAGCAGGAGTGGCGTTCATAGCGTTTACAATAATTACACCGTTGCTATAGTTGTGGCAGGTGGGTTCATAGGCGGTGGCCAAATCAGTTAACTGTGTAGGTTCATTGACGGTTACCACCGTTGTTTTCGTGCATCCGTTTTGGTCAGCAATCAACGTGGTATAATTACCTGCAGGCAGGTTGGTAAATTGTCCATCAGTTGTATAAATAAAGTTGGTGCCATCCTGTGTTATGCTGAAAGTATAGGCGGGTGTTCCTCCGGTTCCGCCCGCTGATATGGAGCCTGAACTTTCGCCGAAACAAAGGGCATCGCCCGGTGTGGCGTTAAGCACTAAAACAGCCGGCTGACTTATAGTGGCAGTTATGCTCATAGCGCAATTGCCTGCATCAGTAACTGTAACGGAATAGTTGCCCGCCATTAAACCCGAAACAGTAGCCGTACTGCCCGCGTTAGGGCTCCAGCTATAGCTATAGTTTGGTGTGCCGCCGTTAACTGTAATGGTAATTGAGCCTGCTGCATCACCATTGCAGGGCTCGTCAATATGTGTTTCTGAAAGCTGCATTGGTGCAGGATCAACTAAAGTGTATGTAGCGCTGTTGGTGCAATTGTGGTTATCGGTAACAGTAACGGTATAGTTGCCTGAACTTAAGCCTGTGGCTGCATTTGTATTACTTACGTTAGGGTTCCATGCAAAGCCATAAGGCGATGTTCCCCCTGCAGCCGTAACAGTAATGGTGCCATCACTACCCTGGTAGCAGGTAGGGTTGGCTTGTACAGCAGTTTGGCTTAGTGGGGCCGCTGGTTGGCCGATAGTTTCATTAACTGCCGCTGTGCAGCCGTGGGCATCGGTTATGTTGCCGGCATAAGTGTTGGCCACAAGCCCGGGAATGGTTGTGGTGCCTGCAGGCACGTTGTTGCCTAAGTAAGAATAAGGGGCAGTGCCGCCGTTAACCGTAATGGTAAGTGTTCCGTCATTACCTCCATAGCAGTTAACATCAGTATGCGCGGTGGTAACCGTTAGGGCTGTAGGCTCGCCAATTACACTTTGAGCGCTGGCGGTGCAGGTGTTGGCGTCAGTAACTGTAGCTGTATAGGTGCCGGCAGTTAAACCATTGCCTGTAAAAGTAGTTGGGCCATTGGGCGAAACATTACTTACTGAAGGGCTCCAGCTAACGGTATAAGGTTGAGCTGTGCCGCCGGTAACGCTTACGGTGGCTGTTCCATCAGCGCTGCCATTGCAAAGCGCATCGGTATGCGAAGCGCTAAGTTGCGGAATAGGGTAAATTACTAAAGGATAAGTTTGGGTGTTGGTGCAAAGCGATTGATCGGTTATAGTAAGCGTTACGTTATAAGTACCCACATTAGGAAAAGTATGCGAAGGGTTTTGCGCGTTTACCACAGGCGAGCCATCACCAAAATCCCAGGCATAACCTACAATGCTGTTTAAGCCCGATTGCGAAGAACTGGTAAACGGCACATTGCTGATGCCGCAGTAAGCGTTATTCGTTCCACCGGTAAATTCAGCATCAATATCCAGGCAAAATTGCTGAATGTTGTATTCAGCGCCGGTAGCGCCGGTCCAGCCCCAGTACACATTGGGGTTGCCTAAAAAAATGCTGTTTACAAGCCCGCCGGCAAAGGTGTAGGTAAAACGCTGTACGCCATCAAATGAAACGGTCATTGTGTTGGTAGGGGCGTCCCATACCACATGGAAATCGTGCCACTGGCAATCTTCAATATTCGCCGAAACCGCGCTGGCTTGTACAGGTGGAACCAGGTTATGCGTAATATTACCATTACTACCCATGCCTATATGGTCTTCGGCAGGGTCGCCAAAACCGCTGTTTTGGTGGGTATCCAATTCAATACCTACACTTTGGTTTGGGAAATTGGCAAAGCCAAGGCCACCACCGCCGGTAAATACCCCTGTATTGGTATTCTGTAAAATAAAGCAAATGCCATCGGCCCCGGGGTTATCATTACAACCTAAAAACACCCTGAAGTGGTAATCGAAAGAGTTGTTTAAGTTGATTTGATTATTGTTCCATGCCGAGCCACCCTGCGAAGGGTTATTGGAGGTTAGCTGGTAACACTCACAGCTAAGCTGGGTAGTGTTGCCGTTAATGGTAAACTGCTGGCCAAATGAGTAAGCCGCAATTAAAAGTCCTGCTAGGTTCAGTATAAGTTTCTTCATCGCTAAAAGAGCCGCAAAAATACGGAATTAAGGCCTAAAAAGCCCCTTTACACATATAGACAGCTTTTTATTAAAAAAAGTTGTGAACTGCCTTGCTGTAACCGCAACTTAGTTGCCTTTTATGTTAACAACATCATTAAACCATTTGCGCAAACTGTAAACACTGTCAAAAAGCCCGGCTGCACTTATATTATCTATTTGCCCTTCTATAGCGGTAATAATAGCATCACATTCCTTGCGGTCTTTTTCTTCCTTAAAATTCCACTTACATAGCTTTCTCAATAGTTTGCCAAACTCCTTAAAGAAAGGATCATTTACTTCCGTTTCCATAAGCGCCTTATAAAGGTTGGTGGCTTTGGTATCGGCCAAGGCAAGCTCGCCCTGGTTATAATACATAAAAACCTCAAGTATGCGCACCGTTAAGTAAAGCATTTTGTTGGCCTTAGCGGTGGGCAGTTTGTAGTATCGTTCTATCCAGTAGTGTGTTTTATCAAAGTATCCGCCCATCAATAAAGTAGCACAATGGCGCATAACCATTATTGGTATAAGCGCAACATTAAAAGCGCTGGTTACAATGCCTTCATCATTTAGTAAATCATCCAGGTCTTTTTCTATTAATAAAGCGCCTTTATAATCTCCGCGCATATGCGCTAAACTGCCTCGCGTACTAAGTATTCTAACCTTAACCCTGCTTTCAAGGTCAGGATTTATTTTATAGAACTCTTGCTGCCCTTCTGCCCATTTTTCAATTTTTGCCAGTAACTCCTCCACCAGTTCAAAACGTTCAAACTTCAGGGCGCTAACTATGTAGTTGGATAATTGGGTGAAGTAAAAAGTTTTAGGCGATTCATATAGCGAAGGGTCCTCATCAAACAGGTCTAAAATGGCCTGGTGTTGCTTTAATGTATTTTCTTCATCGGCGGTGTTGTAATAGTAATCGGCCAATACACCAAGGTAAAAGCATTTGGCGCGTACCGATTTTACTTCTGCCAGTTTTTGCTCGGCTTTTTGCCTGAAGCCATCTACCGTTTCTTTGCGCAGGGCGGGGTTTTCATAGTCAAACAAATTGGCATACCTTATAACCATGGTATGAAAAATAGTGGCTTCGTAGTATTCAATCATTCCGCGTGCACCTTCTTCAAGGTCTTTCCGCTTTTGAGCGAAGAAGGCAAAGAATTTCTCGCGGTCCTTTTCGGCCTCTGCATTCATTACAGAGCGCACACTAAGCTCCGCTAAGGCGTAATTTATTTCGTAATCAACGGCTATTTTCTGAAGCTTATTAATCTCCTTTCGGGCTTCTACTTTTAAATTCTTATTGGTTAGAAATTCTATTTCACTAAGTGCGCAACGCACGCGGTCTGCCACGTTATCTTCTTCGCGGTAGTTGCGCATAGCTTTTAAAAGTAACCTTCGTAATTGCGACTTTGAAGCCGTTAAGTTTTTAATACCGCTGCGCTTTTTCACTACCTCCTCATCATATTCAGGCAGGTCTTCAAGTACATCATACAGCTTCAAAATATCGCTATCGCTTTTAAAGGAGGTAGAGAACAAACGGAAGTAGCGCTTTTCAGCCTTGTTAAGCGATTGTATGATTTGGTGCAACGGGTCCATACTTACGAATATACATGCAGAAAAAGTAATGCCATAAAAATTTGATTTTCAATTATTTGAAGTTGGAAAATTCTTTTTCAGAAAAAATCGGATTGATGGGGCGGGCTCCTAAAGGCTCTTTTGTGCTAACAAATCAAAATCGTAAGCTGATATGAAAAACTTTAAAAACAAATTCGCATTGCTGCTGGTGCTACTAACCGCAGCAATTTTTTCAAATGCCAATAACATTCGTGTAGGTATTGGCGCCTACAACCCCACCACAAAAGTGTTAAGCCTAACCCTTGCCTGGGATAACAGTTGGCATGACGGCAGCGGCACCTTCCGCGATGCGGCCTGGATATTTGTAAAATATAAAGACGTTACCAATGCTGAATGGCAGCACGCCATATTAAGTACACCTACCGCTATAACCGTAACTGATACATTAAGCGGACAAGGGGTAAAGTTTGAGGCATATGGCAAAAACCCGAGCACTGCACCAGTCGGCTCACGCGGTTGGATTATCCGCCGGGGAAAAAACGCCAGCGGTTCTTTAACTGCTCCGGCTTTTGCCGGCGTGTATAACGTTGCTATGAACGTGAATGTAACCTTGCAGTTTCCTACAGGGGTAACATTGGTTAATCCTGAATTTCGCGCCTATGCATTGGAAATGGTGGACATACCGGCAGGCGGTTTTTACCTGGGAGATGGCACTACCAACTCTGAATTCTCAACTACGATAGGCACTACAAGCGCCCCTCCTGTTTATATAGCCGGCGAGGCAGCGTTGAACTGTGCTCAAACGGGAGTACCAAGTTCCGTTGCGGTAAGTTTCCCGGCAGCATTTCCCAAGGGAACTGTGGAGTTTTTTCAAATGAAGTATGAATTATCGCGCGAGGGATATGCCGAGTTTCTGAATACGCTTACACGCCAGCAACAAAACTCTTATGACTGGTCCGGATCACTTTCGGGCATGTCCGATTTCGATAATTTACAATCTGCAACATTAAACCTGGCACAGGAGCGCGGATTGGGTATTGATGTAACAGCTACCGATCTCAGTTCGCCTTTAGTGTTTAGTTGCGATGCAAATAACAATAATGTGCCCAACGAATTGAATGACGGGCAAAACCTACCGGTAACCTTTATTGCTCCCGAATATGCATTGGCTTATTTAGATTGGGCAGGTTTGCGCCCAATGAGCAAATTGGAGTATGAAAAAAGTTGTCGCGGCCCTTTATTGCCTATAGCAAACGAGTATGCCTGGGGCAGTACTCTAAAAACGGAAATTCAATCTTCTACCTCAGTAAACGACCCCAATGGCCCTTCAGAGTCTTATACCAGTAACTATAATGGTCCATACATAACCGGCTTTACCCGCCGTTGCGGCATATTCGCAAAAAGCACAGGCTCAAACCGCCTGAATACCGGCGGTACCTATTACGGCGCAATGGAAATGACCGGGAATGCTGCTGAAGTGGTGGTGGCTGAATTGAGTTACACCGGAGTAAACGGCGATGGGCTGTTAAACTCAAGTGGTTACTGTGATGTAACGCAATGGCCAAGCAGTATGATGAGGGTTATGACAGCAGGAAGTGTTTCTTCAGTGGGTTCATCGCGTTTATCATATTCTTCCGGTTACTTCTCCGGTTCGCTTTCAGATATAGGTATACGCGGAGTAATTAAGTTTTAACTATAAGCTTATATGCAAGCCATGAAATGGTTAAAGTTTATAATGCTTATTCTATGCATAAACACTGCAGTTGCTCAATCGCCGAACTATGATGGCGGCAATGAGGACGGCGCAGGTATTGGCATACTTACCGTGGGCACCCCCTTTGCTTTATATCAGGGCGGCAATGGCGATGGTGATGCAACGGGCCAGTTAGGCCAACCAACGGTGTTTGACATGTTTAGGGGCGGTGGTGCTGACGGCTTTGCCTGGCATGATGGAAATTCGCCGCTACAGGTTAATATATACGCCGGTCAAACAGGTGATGGTTTTGCCATAGGCGTTTTAGCGCCATCTGCATCCTTCAACATGTACAACGGAGGAGCTAACGATGGCAATGCTGCTTCTGCGCTAATTACCGGTTTGGCCTGCAACCTCTACAATGGAGGAAACAATGATGGCTTCGCCTGGCACGATGGCAACTCCCCTTTACAGGTTAATATTTACAGCGGAGGAACAAATGATGGTACTGCTCAGGCTTATCAAACTGCGCTTTCTGCATTTAATTATTACGCAGGTGGAATTAACGATGGCGTGGGTATCGGAAAGCTTACTCCCGCTACATCCTTTAGTTTTTATAACGGCGGTGTACGGGATGGATTTGCTATGGGTAAATCAAATCAATGCATATCTATTGGCAGTATTACAGGCAATTTTACAGCTATCACAACTTCCACGGCTCAATTTAACTGGAGCGGCCGTAACAATGGAGCCGCATATGCAGTTCGGCTTTACATTTCAGGCAGCAACACACTACTACATACATACTCCGGTTTTACAACAACCTCTACAATCAATTCAGTATCTATAACAGGTTTAACACCCGGTGTTCAATACTGTGTAAATGTTGAGGAGATGTGCAGCCCTGGTAACTCTTCCGGTATCTCTTCGCAGCTTTGTTTTACTACTACAAGTGCAAGTGCCTGCGCTGCACCAACTAACCAGGCCATATGGTTTACCAGCGGGCAGTATCTCATGGTTAAATGGGCTTCGCCTCTATACGGTAATAACTCAAAAGGTTACCAAATAGCGGGTGGTATGAACATAGCCTCGCCTGCTGAAGCCACTACTTTTGATAGCCAGGGCTACTACATTTCGCAAAACCCTGCTTATCCATCTTATCCTTTCTATACGGGCAATGCACCGGGCTTTACCTGGTTTGTTAGGGATATATGCGGTGTTGGCGATACCAGTTCATGGACAGGGCCGTACATAGTGGGCGGGGCAAAAACAAATGAAACCACAACGGGACTAAATAACGAAGGCAAGGCAGATGTACACTTCCGCATTTACCCGAACCCCAATAATGGAGAACTGCTTTTTGTAGAAGGAACAAATGTAGATGTACAAAGCCGGCTGATGATTTACAACATGCAGGGCGAGCTTATGTGCAACAAACAACTTGTTTTAGATGGCAATTACCTTGGCAACTTAAGTGTTGGTGTTTATCTTATACGTATTGTTAACGCAAACGGCACTGAACATAATACCCGTCTGGTAATACAGCATTAAACGCTTTGGCTTACGAAAGCAATGTCCCGCTTGTGCTTCGGCACAGCGGGATTTTTTTGTTTTTCAAATCACAATCAAGCGCAGTAAACAGCAGCATTTATCTTCTGTTATCTTCGCACCTATGAAGTTTACTGATTTAAACCTGAATAACCCTTTATTAAACGCTTTGGGCGACCTTGGCTACCAAACACCAACTACAATACAGCACAAGGCTTTTCCCGTGGTAATGAGCGGCCGCGATGTGGTTGGCATAGCGCAAACCGGCACCGGTAAAACGCTGGGCTACCTATTACCAATATTGCGTCAATGGGAGTTCAGCAAGAAGAAGGAAACCCGTGTGTTGGTATTGGTGCCAACGCGCGAACTGGTAGTGCAGGTAGTTGAAACAGCGCGTAAACTAAGCGCCTACATGAGCATTAGCATTGAAGGCGTTTACGGCGGCGGCAATATTAATATGCAAATGGCGGCTTTAAGCCAGGGTGCTGATATTGTTGTAGGTACCCCCGGCCGCGTAATGGACCTTATAATTAAAAGCAGCCTGCAGGCAAAGCATTTAAAGAAGTTGGTAATTGATGAAGTGGATGAAATGCTGGGCCTTGGTTTCAGACACCAGTTAACAACGGTACTGAGCATGCTACCGCAAAAAAGGCAGAACCTGATGTTTAGCGCCACACTTACTGATGATGTGGAGCAATTAATAAACGACTTCTTTAACGGACCGGTAAAAATTGAAGCTGCACCCGCAGGTACGCCTTTAGATAGTATTTCGCAGAGCGCTTACCCGGCGGTAAACTTTAATACTAAAATTAATTTGTTGCAGCACCTGTTAAAGGATGCCGCATTTAAAAAGGTGCTTATTTTTACCGCTACCAAACACCTGGCAGATACGGTCTTTGAAAGGATTGAGCCCCTGTTCCCCGGGGTAATTGGAGTAATACATTCCAATAAATCGCAGAATAACCGCTTTGAAACGGTGCGCTTATTTGAAAGCGGCCAATACCGTGCGCTTATTGCAACGGACATTATCGCCCGCGGTTTGGATATAGCAGGTGTATCGCACGTTATAAATTTTGACGTGCCCGAGGAGCCCGAAAGCTATATACACCGCATAGGCCGTACAGGCCGTGCTGATGCACAAGGTATTGCTATAAGCTTTGTTACGGAAAAGGAAGAACCCCAAATGAAGGCCATTGAGCAATTAATGAACCGGCAGGTGCCCGTAGTTTCTATGCCAGATGAAGTGGAGGTTTCGGATGTGCTTATACGCAGCGAATTGCCGGAAGAAACCATGAATATACAGGACAAGCTAAGGATAAAATTACCTGACGGGGGAGGAGCCTTCCATGATAAGCTGCCTAAAAACAAAAAGGTGAACTTCCACTTAACCCGTGCCGAAAAACAAAAGCTGAAATACGGCAAACCTAAAACACGGGGTCAAAAACCGCCACGCAAAAAGAAATAAGGATTATACAATTTATGGTGAAGAGCACTTTTCCAAAGTTGTAAACTTTAGAAAAGTTATAAAGTACTAGTTACATCTCCCAGGCTATTAACCCTTTCACTTCTTCTACACTTAACGGTTTTATTTGGTGTAACATGGCAGGGGCAAACCTGTTTTTCAAAACACTTATAGAAGGTTCAATCCACGCTTTACTATCCTCTGTAAGGTTATCAATAAGCACCGTAATTTGATAAAGCGTAGTTAGCTGCTCAAAGAATGGTTTAGCGCTGGCTTCCATTTCATCCTGCGGCAATTGCTTCAACTTTTCAGCAAAAGTTTTTAATTGTAATAAACCGTTGAGCACAAACTCTCCGTGTGCGGAACTGTTATTAGCGCTGCGTTCAATTTCGCTGCTAAGGGTATCAAAGCCTTCGCTTTTAAAAAAGGCACGAAGCATATCCAGCACAATTATATTACCGCTTCCTTCCCATATTGGCAGCACCATGACATCGCGCATTAGTTTAGGTAGCACGCCATCTTCAATATAACCAAGCCCGCCCATCAGTTCCATGCTCTCTCGGGTAATGTAAACGCCCGTTTCCGCGCTCCACTTTTTGGTAAGTGGGTTAATCATTCTAAACAGTTGCGCTTCCTTTTTATCACCGTTATCCGCCTTATCTAAAGCTTCAATAGCCCGCCATACCAGGTAAAAGTTAGCCACATTTAATGCGCCAAGCTCGGTTAGTTTTGTGCGTAATAAGGCATGTTCAAGTGCAGGTTTGCCAAAGGTTTTACGTGCATTTAAAAACTGGTAGGCCTCAATAAGCGCCCTGCGCGAGGCCGCTAAAGCTGCTACCGAATTATACAGGCGGCTAAGGTTTACCATCTCCACCATTACCTTAAAGCCCTCAAACTCCTTACCCACCATTTTACCCTTGGTATTGCGTAAAATACACTCGGCACTGGCCATGCTGCGTACGCCCAACTTATCTTTCAGGCGAATTACCTCCATGTAGTTACGCTGGCCGTTTGGCAACGGGTTTTCAATTAAAAATATAGAGAGGCCTTTGGTGCCCTTAACATCATTATCCGTACGCGCTAAGGCAAAAATCAATTGCGCGTTTGCGTTGCTGCAAAACCATTTTTCGCCATTCAATACATACACATCATCCTCCACATGTTCAGCAATGGTAATGTTAGCGCCCACGTCACTGCCTCCGGTTTTTTCGGTAAGGAACATAGCGCCGGTGTAAAGGTCGTCTGCTTTATCCGTAGCAATATGTGGCAGTAAGCGTGCTTTATCTTCTTCTCTACAAAACAGGTCAATTAAACGGGCTACACCATCGGTCATGCACAAAGGGCAGTACTGGCCGCACTCGCTCATAGCATACAGGTAACCCGTGCTAAAACCTAAACGGTGGCCTTCATGCTTAAACTGCTCGCGCAGTTGCGGCTCCCACTTTACGCGGAACATTTCGCTTTTAACGGCTATATCCATTAAATCCCAATAAGCAGGGTGGAAACGTATTTCATCAATATTCTCGCCGGTAAAATTGCGTTTAACTAACTCCGGCCCTTTTTTATCTGCCAGTAGTGAAAGTTCATTCATTACTCCTGCTGCCTGTATACCGGTATATTCCAGTTTATCCTGCATATAAGCATTTCCCGCTTTAGAGATATTATGCTGCAGGTAATGGCGCAGTATTTTATCGCTTTGGTAAAAGTTATCGCTTAAGCGGTAAGCATTTTCTAAAACCTTGTTTTTATGTTGCGGGTATGTCAATTTATTGGCTGTAGGATGTTCCATAATTGCTAGTTGCTTGCTAAAGTAATACAGCTTTACTTGTATAGTGCTGATATTTGATAGCCTCTGAAACCTTTAACAATCCCCTGGCAATACGGTACATAAAGGCAGAACTTATGATTTCCCTTAAACAGTAAACCCGCCTGATGCGGCGGGTTTGTGCTGTATAGCTTAATTGTAATTGCCTTATTGAGATGCGGGATAAAGAACAAACTCCCTTACCGGTGACTTTGGCGCCGTTTCTAAAAGAATGATTTTATCCTTTGCCATGTATTTAATGCCATAGTATTTCGGCAGGCCGTTAATTTCTGTTTTAAGAAATTGGTTGTTCTCTATAAACTCGTATTTACCATCCTGCGTAGTAACTGAATCAACATGTGCTAATACCACGCCTTTGTCTTTAAATTCCATACGCAGAATTTCCAGAGGCGCCAGTGCGGTATCCAGTTGCGCAATCGCTTTTTTATCAGATTTCAAATGGCCGTTTTTAATCATTTGCTGCTTCATGTAAGCAACATCCCATTTCCAGGTACCAATTATAGCAGTGGTATCAACCTTATTCCCACCCTGGCAGCTTGCCAGCATTATAAACAGGCAAAAAACCGCAGTTAATGATTTTATCTTCATTGTGTTGTGTATGTTTTAGTAACCTCCCTGGCAACCAATTTCTATAGTAGTTGCAATAAGGCTATATGTTTTACGAACCTTCTTAGGTATTGAGATAGACACTTTCTTATCGTCAAAGTAAAGGTCAATAGTAGTACCGGTAGCGTTTTTAAACAAGTTTAGCATATCAGTAAGCTTAATGTTTACGCTGTAGCGGTTGGTCCATGTTTTACCTACGGGTTCACTGAAAAAACGTTCAGTAGTATCGGTGGAGTAGGTTTCAACGCCACCCTGCTTTAAAGCCACACGTTTAAATTTATAAATGCCTGAATCCATTGAAACCGTAAAATTCATGGTCATGTATGGCTGCACTGAATCTTTAAAAAACGGGTAAGTGAAATCAGTATTTACCGCTATGTTTTTGGCTGAAGAGTTCATATCAATGGGCTTTACAAAGTATAACATACCGCGGCCCATGGGTAGCATTTTCAAATACTTCTTAGTGCTTCCGCCTGCAAAGGTCATTAGCATAGTGCAGGTAAGCAGCAGAATAAACGAAAGTCTTTTAATCATTGTTATGGGGTTATAAAAAAAAAGCAGGCCAAATATAAGGCCTGCCTTGGATTAGTTAATCGTTAAGATTAGTTACCGTATACGTAAGTAGTAACTTTAGAGAACAGACCAAGAACTGAGAACACTTCGTAGTCAACGTGTGATACTTTCTTAATGTTACCATTCTTGATAGCTTCGTTGTAACCGTAGTCACCGATACCAACCAGGCCTAATACGCCGATAGCGTGAGAAGTACCAACTTTAGTACCAACTTCGTTTACGTTAAGCGCTCCTGGAGCTTTAATTTTGGTAAATAAACCACCGTAAAGAGCAGAACCTGCGCCGATAACACCACAGCTGGTAGTGATTACTGCAGCAGCGAAAGCAACAACAGCTACGCGAGCAACGTTTTTAACTTGTTTCATTGTTTTTTGTTTGTTTGGTTAACAATGGGAACAAAAGTATTTTATAATTTATTAAAAGCAAGACAGAGTAACGAAAATTTCTCTACACAGCATCTGTTAACAAATTACATGCGTTTATACAGCTGTTGCAGGATATAAACTGCCCTTGAAACATCGCTGGCTTCAACACGGAAAATGGTTTCAGGGTCCTTAGGGTCTATGGTAATTTCCACATATCCATCGCCCCCGGCATTAATATTAAAGAATACATCATCGCGCAGGTACATTTTTTCATTTTTCTTAGGGCTGCCGTCCTTAAAGCGGCTATCTAAAAAATCAATGGTTTTCTTCACTTCTTCCTTGGTAAATTCAGTGGTTTTGTTGTCCTCCACCTTACCGTCAAAATCGCCTGAGTGGAAGCTTTCAATTATCAATGAAAACTTAGGCACATCGCGCTTTAGCTTATCATCAAAACCTACTTCAATTTTTAATGAAACCTGGGTGTTTCCGTCCCATTTATAGGGGCCGTAAACAGTATCAATACCATTACCTCGGGGGGCATCAGTATTAGGCATTTGAGCGAAAACCGTAAAGCCCATGAGAAACATCAGGCCTGTAAATATTAACTTTTTCATGTGGTGCATTTTTAATGTTGAGCAAATGTATGTATTGATTTAAAAAATGAAAGCAAGCCTACGTGTAATGTTATTTTTTAACGCATAATATATCGGCCTTCGCTGTTAGCGTATTTTTGCTTAACGCGAAAGTCAAGTTACTAAAAACAAAAGGGGCTTCTGTATACTTTATATTTTATCGTGCTACGCTTACGCTTCTTTTCTCGCGTATTACGGTAACTTTTACCTGGCCGGGGTAAACCATTTCCTTCTCAATTTTTTGCGAGATAGTAAATGAAAGTTCTTCGCTCTTTTTGTCGTCCACCTTATCGGCTTCTACAATTACGCGCAACTCACGGCCGGCCTGTATAGCATAGGCCTTTTCCACGCCTTCAAAGCCCTGAGCCAAAGCTTCAAGGTCCTTAATACGTTGCAGGTAGCCTTCCATAATTTCCCGGCGGGCACCCGGGCGAGCACCGCTAATGGCGTCACAAGCCTGTACTATAGGAGAAATTACGTACTTCATTTCCATTTCATCGTGGTGGGCACCAACGGCATTGATTACCGCAGGATGCTCGCCGTATTTTTCACACAGCTTGGCACCAAGCAAGGCATGGCTTAACTCACTTTCTTCATCAGGCACTTTGCCTATATCATGTAACAGGCCTGCACGCTTAGCCAGCTTAGGATTAAGCCCTAATTCTGCTGCCATAGTAGCGCAAAGGTTAGCCACTTCGCGGCTGTGCTGTAACAGGTTTTGCCCGTACGAAGAACGGAAACGCATACGGCCAACGTAACGAACCAGTTCCTGGTGCATACCCTGTATACCTAAGTCAATTACCGTGCGTTCGCCAATTTCCAAAATGTGTTCTTCTAACTGCTTTTTGGTTTTAGCTACCACTTCCTCAATACGTGCCGGGTGTATACGGCCATCGGTTACCAGGCGCTGTAAGCTAAGGCGGGCAATTTCGCGGCGGATCGGGTCGTAGCCCGAAATAATGATTGCCTCAGGTGTATCATCCACTACAAACTCGCAACCTGTAGCTGCTTCAAGCGCTCGTATATTACGTCCCTCACGACCGATAATCTGGCCTTTTTGCTCATCGCTATCAAGGTTAAATACTGATACGGTATTTTCAATAGCATTTTCAGCAGCAGTGCGCTGTATGCTTTGTATAATAATCTTCTTCGCTTCTTTATTCGCCTTTGACTTTGCCTCGTCAATAGCGGCTTTCATAAAGGCAAGGGCTTCGGTTTCAGCATCCTTCTTCATGCTTTCCACTAGTTCCTTCTTTGCATCTTCTTTGCTAAGGCCACTTATTTGCTCCAGTTTGGTTACAAAAATTTCGTGGCTCTTTTCTAACTGGTCTTTTTTGGTGTTTACCAGTTCAAGTTGTTTGTGCAGGTTATCGCGCAGGCTGTCAATTTCCTTTTCCTTTTTTGAAAGCTCGCTGTTGCGTTGGTTTACTTCAGTTTGAAGTTGTTTTACCTGGTTTTCTTTTTCCTGTGCCTTTTTAGTACGATCGGCTGTTTCAGCTTCATGCTTACTCTTTAACTGCAGGAAATGCTCCTTGGCTTCCAGTTGCTTATCCTTCTTAATTTGCTCGTTGGTGCGTTTGGCGTCTTCTATCAGCTTATCGGCGGTAGCCTTGGCTTCGTTCAGCTTTTTCTGAACTTCTTCCTCGGCCAGCTTTTCCACTTCCAGGTTGTTCTTCTGGGTAATGTTTCGGCCTACCAATAAACCAATTACAAGCGCAACAACAGCACAGGCAACAGCAATGAATATCATTATTGTATTATCCATGTGTTTGGGTTGGGTTTATGTTGTTGTTTAAGTTGTTGTAAGGTTATGCTATAAGTTTTTTAAAATGGCGTTTGCCCAAAAAGGGTTAACCCCACTTTAGCGGTTAATGACCAACAAAAACTACTGAGATTGAAAAAGGGAAGTTCTATTTGAAGGCCGCTGAAAGGGTTTCTTCCAGACGGTTTATTTTTTCTTCCATTAAACGGTGTTCTTCAAAACTTACCGATTGCGCATTTACACTTTCTACTGCAAAATTTAACAGGCACATGCTCAAATAGTCCTGTTTATCTTTTCCGTCATATAAAGCCTGGTATTCTTTTATTTTATCGTTTACCAGCTTTACGGCATTCCTCACTTTTTCTTCATCGCCTTTAGCCACCTTAAGGGGGTAAAGCCGCTCCGCAATCATAACATTAATGTTAACCGTTTCAATCCGCTCGCCCATGTCAATCATTCAACATCGCAATACAATTATCTATCTCTTTTATGTATTCGTTAATCTTTCGTTTAAGTTCGGTTAATTCGGCACTTTCGCCATTTGCCGAGCCTATATTCTGCGCTAACTTAACAATTTTAATTTTTTCGTTTAGTTCTTCGCTTTTTTTAGCCTCTTCAGCCAGTTTTTGGCGCAAAACAACCATTTCAGCTTCCAACTCACCTACCCTGCCATTAAGGCGGCGGTTATCCTCCGTTACCTTTTTGGCCCTGGCAATCAATTGGTCAAGCCTGTTACTTAGCTGCATTGGGCTAAAATAAAAAAAATACGGCTGTGCTAAATACTGTTTAGCGCATACCGTATTACGAAACTGCGAGGTTAGATAAGTTTGGGGGTGAGGCTTTCTAAGCCGGATGAATAAATGGTCTGAACATTTGGGAGTGTTTTATGAAGCCTTCAGGCGAAACCCCGGCGTAAAGCGCGCCAAGCCAACCATGACGGCACTCTACAAGGGGCATGAAAAAACCTAAAACCTTCCTTCGGAAACAAAGGAGCTACTTTACAACCGCCTGAGCGAATTATTGCGGTAAATGGTATTTTATATGAGGCAAAGTAAATATAGCACCAAGAAGGACTATAGAAGGCAGTGCGTTTCTTACCTTTTAAAAAGCTTAAAGAAGTCCTCTTCGTAGCTGGTGCCTATGGGTATTTCTACACCGGGTATTTGAATCACCTTATTCCGTATGCTTTCTATTTTACTGATAGGCACAATAAAGCTTCTATGTACACGCACAAATTCGTTGGCAGGCAGTTTTTCTACTATAGCCTTCATAGTCATACGGGCCACTACCGGCTTTTTACCGGGCAAGTGAATTTTCAGGTAATCATCAAGACCCTCTATGTACAGTATCTCGGCTATGTTCACCTTAATTAAGCTATAGTCGGCACGAATAAACAGGTAGTTCTGGGTGGTATCCTTCTGGTGCTGGTAATTGTAGAACTCCTTAGCTTTTTCAACCGCCTGCTGAAAGCGTTCAAACGTATAGGGCTTTAACAGGTAATCGATAGCGCTAAGGTTAAAGCCCTCCACTGCATACTCGCTATAAGCAGTGGTAAAAATTACCATGGTATTTTGCTCAATAGCTTTATGAAACTCAAGGCCCGTCATACTGGGCATTTGTATATCCAGAAATATTAAATCAACCGGAAACTTCTTTAAATGCGCCAAGGCTTCGCTGGGCTTATTAAATGTCTTTACCAACTCAATAGCATCAACCTTTGAGCAGAAATTCTCTATAACTTTCAGGGCTGGTGGCTCATCGTCCACCGCAATCGCTTTAATCATTACAACTTAATGATAAGTGAAACTAAGAAATCGCGCGGATTATCGCTAATAGTCAATACATGTCTTCCGGGATACATTAATTCCAAACGGGCTTTGGTGTTCTCTACTCCAAGGCCGCCGCCATCAATTGGCTTACGCACTTTTACTTTATTGTTGAATACCACCAGGTGTATCTGGCTGCCGTGTATATCTATCTGCACTTTTATTACTGAATCTTCTTCGGCATTAACACCGTATTTAAAGGCGTTCTCTATAAAAGTAATTAGCAGCAGAGGTGCTATTCTTTTTCCTGTGGCATTACCCGATACGTTGTAGGATACATTAACCGAATCGCCGGCCCGCATGCGCTGCAGTTCTACATAATCGCTCAAATAATTGATTTCCTTTTCCAGCGGAACGAAATCTTTCCCCGCCTCAGTCATTACGTACCGCATCATGCCCGAAAGCTTAACTATGGTTGGTGCGGTAAGTTCGTTGTTTTCAATAGCTAAGGAGTAAATACCATTTAGCGTATTAAACAGAAAGTGAGGATTTATCTGCGCTTTTAAATAGCTGAGTTCAGCGCTTACCCTTTCCCTTTCCACTTTGCGCAGGCGCGAAGTCATTTTCAGCATTATAGAAAACAGCACCACTACTAAAAACTGAAACAGGTGGTGATTAAGCCGAAACAAATCGAACGCGCCATGCCTGTGCGGAGGCGGCATAGGCATAGCGTCCATATCGGGCATGGGAAAGGCCGTTTCCACCAATAGAATAATTGCTGCAAAACAAACCAGTTCTATTACCACAAACAACACATAGCGCCGGGGTATTAGAAGTTTAGGCACCAACACATAAAAGTTGAAATAGAAAAACAGCAGTAAAATGAAGTAGCGCAAAAAGTCCTGCTGAAAGCCGCGTACATGCAACATATCAAGCGCCGTATCAAAATCAGGTGAGAAAAGTACAGGCACCGAAAGGAAGGCAATGCCTCCCAGTATATGGGTTAATATCTGCCGCGTTCGGCTATTCATTCGTAGCTCTCAAAAGTCATCTTCTGCAGCCAATTTCAAAAATATATTGAGGTAAGAATCCGTATTGTGTCGGCGTTAACCACTTAAGGCCAAATAGCTACGCTTTTGCAAGGGTAATCTCGGTTACTTCAGGCAAAATGCCCACCCTGCCGGGGTAAAACAAAAAGCCGAAACCGCGGTTTACATATAAAAACTGCTTGCCTTCCTGGTACAGGCCGGCCCATTGCTTATAAAGATATTCTGATGGGCTCCATTTTAACCATTTGCTTTCTACCCCAAACTGTGCGCCGTGGGTATGGCCGCTAAGCATTAAATCAATTTGCGGGTAAACGGGGCGCACTTCCCTATCCCAATGCGATGGGTCGTGGCTCATTAAAATTTTAACAGGCACATCCTCCGTACCATTAAGGGCTTTGGGCATATCACTGTAATCTCTAAAGCGGCCCTTTTCACCGTTTTCGTGCTTTCCGCTTCCGGCATTTTCAATACCTATTATAGCCAGTTTTTGTCCATCGCGTTCAAGTATGCGGTGTTCATTCATTAAAAGGTCCCAACCTAATTGCTTGTGAACGCCCATAAACTTCGCAAAGTTGGCTTTCTTGGCTTCCGCTGTATCCCAGGCAATATAATCACCATAATCGTGGTTGCCGGTTACCGACATTACCCCGTGTTTTGAACGCAGCTCTTTAAACACATCAATAAAATCGTTCATTTCATCGGCCACGTTGTTTACCAAATCGCCGGTAAATAGGATAAGGTCCGCATTCTTTTCATTTATCTGCTTAATAACTTCTACTATGGGTTCGGTTTTAGTAAAGCTGCCCGAGTGTATATCGGAAAGCTGAATTATTCTAAAGCCATCAAACGCATCAGGAAGATTGGGCAATACCACTTTTACGCGGTGGAAACGATAATTGTAAGCATTTACAAAAACGCCATAGAGCAGTGTTGCTGCGGGAACTGCGGCTACCGTTAAAGCCATACGGCTGAGAAACTGGCTGCGGCTGATACCACCGGCTGCCGGGGCGCTACTCAATTTACTTATTCCGAATTTGAAAATGCGCGTAACATCCTCCGGCAATAAAAACAAGGCGATAATAAGCTTGCTGAACAGCACCACCACAAAAACAGTGGAGAAGTAAGCTGTAATAGAACGCGGCATTACCTTAAACAGGAAAGGCCTGTACAACATAAAAAGCAATAAAAGCCCTGCGGTAAAGCCCCAATATAACCAGTTAACGGTGCGCGGATTGGCGTTACTGAATGCGACTTTAATTGCCTGCCAACCATAATATTCAATTAGGGCATAAACCAAAAAAAAGATAGCAATAACCATAAAGATTTGTATGAGTATGAATAGTTTTCTCATTGTGTAAAGCAAGCGGGCGCATACTTCCTAAATAACCCAAAATTGCCCGGCCCGGCTTCACTTTATCACGAACAAGTCAGCAAAATATTTGAAATTAGTTGCCAAATCCTAATTCGAAATAAATACAATGAGGCATTTGCTGTTAATAATAGTTGCGTTAAGCCTGATATCCGTTAAATCAAACGCCCAATCGCTTATAGAGCAAAAGAAAGAATATACCCGGGCCGACTCATTGCGTGGTTCATTACGCCCTGAACGCAGCTGCTATGATGTTACGTATTATGAGCTAAAGCTGAAAATTGATACGCTGAACAAAACCATAACCGGCAGCAACAAAATAGCTTACCGGGTTTTAAGAAATTTCAGAACCATGCAAATTGACCTGTATGAAAATATGGGGATAATAAATATAACCTTAGGTGGAAAGGAATTGCGATACCGCCGCGAGTTTAATGCGGTGTTTGTTGAAATGGAGGAAACACAGGAAGAGGGCACGGAAGGAGAAATAGTGGTGAACTACTCCGGCAAACCTACTATTGCCAAACGCCCCCCTTGGGATGGCGGCTTTACCTGGACCAATGATAAAAACGGCAAGACGTGGATTGGGGTTAGCTGCGAAGGCATGGGAGCAAGCCTATGGTGGCCTAATAAGGATTACCTGGGCGATGAGCCCGACAGCATGCGCGTGATATGCACGGTACCTTCAGCTTTAAAGTGCGTGGTTAACGGCAGAGAGGATGGGGAAAAAGACAATGGCGACGGCACTACCACCTATAAATGGTATATCAGTTACCCGATAAATAATTACAACATATCGCTGAATATTGGCGATTACGTGCATTGGAAAGACATCTATACGGCAGCGGACGGCGCCAAGCTTGATCTTGATTATTATGTATTGAGTTACAATTTAGATAAGGCTAAAAAGCAGTTTGCGCAGGTACAGCCCATGATGCGCTGTTATGAAAAATATTTAGGCAAATACCCTTTCTGGAATGATGGCTACGCATTAGTTGAAACGCCATACTTAGGAATGGAACACCAGGGTGCTATAGCCTATGGCAATCAATACAAAACAGGGTATGCAGGTATTGATTTCTCGCGCATTGGCCTCGATTTCGATTACATCATTATACATGAAACGGGGCACGAATGGTGGGGCAATAGCGTTAGTTGCGCTGATATAGCCGATATGTGGATACACGAAGGTTTTTGTACGTATACCGAATCAATTTACGTGGAATGCATGTATGGCTACGAAACCGCCCTGCGTTACATTAACGCTAAAAAACCGACAGTTACCAATAAAAGCCCCATGGTGGGGGTGTATGGTGTAAATGAAGAAGGCGATGGCGATATGTATAACAAGGGCATGCTGTTTTTGAATACCCTGCGCTATGTATTTAATGATGATACCAAGTGGTGGGGAACTATAAAGTGCATGAGCGATACCGTTTTTAAAATGCAGAATATAGGTTATCAGGAAGTGATGGAATACTTCAGCCTGAAGGCAGGTAAAAATCTTGCACCGGTATTTGAACAGTATTTAAAGCATTCTAAAATTCCTGTTTTAGAATACCGCTTAAAGAAACTTAAAGGCAAACAATACCAATTAAGTACCCGCTGGGTTACGGATGTAAGCAACTTTGCTATGCCGGTGTTTATTTCAACAGCAAGTGCGCCCTCCTACTCTCCTATTGGTGTAACCAACAGCTGGCAAAACACTACTATCACCTTACAGAAAGAAAGTGACTTTAAGATTAACCAGGACTGGGCGTATATTGATGTAAAAAAGCTTTAACCAAGCGTATGAAAACCAAAAGCATTAAGCAAACCATTAGCTTTAACGCAGCACCCATTGAAGTTTACGAACTGCTGATGAATGCAAAAAAGCACGCTGCCTTTACGGGCAGTAAGGCTAAAATGAGCACACAGCCTAATGGTAAATTTGAAGTATGGGATGGTTACTGCCACGGTTATAATATTGAGCTGGAAGAAGGAAAGAAAATTGTGCAGGCATGGCACTTTGCCGAAGACGGTTGGCCCGATGACCACTACAGTATATGCACCTTTGTATTTCAAAAAGCGCCCAAAGGAACCAAGCTGAGCTTTACGCAAACCGGCATACCCGAACATAAAGCAAAAGCACTTAAAAGTGGTTGGAAAGAATACTACTGGAGTTTAATGACAGATTACTTTAAAAATAAAAATGGCGAGTAACGAGATTGAATTACGTTGGTTAAGCGGCGAGCGATTTGACATACAGCAAAATGGGAAAACGCTGCCTATTGACGGTAATAGTGATGCAGCAAAAAGCGAAGGATTTAAACCAAAGGCGCTTATACTATCTTCATTAGCAGGCTGCACGGCCATTGATGTAGTGGAGATATTGAATAAAATGCGTGTGCCGTTTACTGAATTCAGCATAAAAACTATTGGCGACTTAACGGAGGATTACCCTAAGGTTTACCATACCGTGCACCTGGTTTACCTTATACGCTTACAGAACAGTGAGGATAAGGATAAGATGGAGCGTGCCGTGCAATTATCGCAGGAGAAATACTGTGGTGTTAGCGCCATGGTGCGCAAGTTTGCTGATTTGCAGATAAAGATAGAATACTTGTAATGCAGCCCATTGGTATAGTTAACAGATTATACCTTACTTTCGTGCGCAATTAAAAATTAAACCTTACCATATGGCAACAGGCTTACTACATGCCCATAAGTTTTTCGTATTACTGTTTTTAATACACTATGTATTAAAGCTGCTTTTTCTGCAATTAAAAAAGGATGATCTGTTAGAAAAATACAGCAAGGCCACCCGCATACCCGAAATGATATTGAGTTTTGGCTTTTTAGCCACAGGTATTGCCATGCTGGTTATGTCAAAATCATTGGGCACTTTAATGATTGTAAAAATATTGTTTGTGCTGGCGGCTATACCTTTAGCAGTAATAGGCTTCAAAAAGAAAAAAGGTTTCCTTGCACTTGCTTCAGTAGTATTGATAGTTGGCGCTTATGGACTTGCCGAAATGAACCGCAGCCAGAAGGCAGGCGGTGCAGTGGATACTACATCCTTAAACGGCGATAAAATGGCCATTGGTAAAGAAGTTTACCACCATAGTTGCGAAAACTGCCACGGTGCCGATGGCAAATTGAATTCAATGGGTGCTAAAGATTTATCACTTACCGTAAAAACGCCTGATGAGCAAAAGGCAATAATCCGGCATGGTAAAAACTATATGCCTGCGCATAAAGATTTAACCGATGAACAGGTAGATGCGGTTATACAATATGTAGCTAGCTTTAAACAAACAGCTCAATAAAAAACGGTTTCACTATAAAATAAAAAGCGCGCTCGTTGAGCGCGCTTTTTATTTTATGACCAAGTGTATTACTTAGTGAATTTATCTTCTTCCGGAGCCCAACGGCTGTGTATGGGTGAGAACAACCTGCTCCAACGTATTTTGTTTGCCAGTCCTTTTGCGTTTGAATCCCAACTCATCCAAATAAACCAGGCTTTACCCACAATGTGGTCTTCAGGTACAAAACCCCAATAGCGGCTATCTTGGGAGTTATGGCGGTTATCGCCCATCATCCAGTAATAGCTCATTTTAAATGTGTAAGATGTTGCTTCCTGCCCGTTGATATAAAACTTGCCGTTGCTGTGCTTTACATCATTGCCCTCATAAACACGTATAGCGCGGTCGTACTGCGGATAGATAGAATCATTTAGTTGAACAGTCCAGCCGGCTTTAGGGATATAAACTGGGCCGAAATTGTCTACGTTCCATTTATAATGCGCCAGGTCATTCGGGAATATGTTACCTGCTCTATCCTGCACTACATCCTTGCCAAAGTACCAAGGCTGCAGGGTGCTTACCACGCCAAGCGCTTTCAGCTTCTCCGCTCCCTCTTTGGTAAGACGAACTACGTAATGCTCTGCCGGAAACTGCACAATTGAAGGGTCAATATAAGGTGTCATATTTTCCATGCCTATTTCAGCAAATTGCTCTTCGCTAACAGTAGCGCCGGGCTTAAGCATTAAAAGATATGGGGTATAAAGATTTTCGGGTTGATAGGCCAAAGCATCATTTATATACAGTATTCCATCTTTTACTTCCAGCTTATCTCCCGGTATGGCTACACAACGCTTTATGTAATTTTCTCTTTTATCAACCGGGCGCGCCGCAATATGAAAGGCGGGATTTTCCCACATGCGCTGGCGTGCAGCATCGTAACCAATTTGAAATTGATACGCATCGTTGCGCACAAGGTCGTAATAGGATGGCCCCTGGTTTTCCAACACTACAGTATCTCCGGCAGGAAAGTTAAACACCACCATATCATTTCGCTTTACCGATTGAAAACCCGGAAGCGTTTTATAAGGCAGTTTAATCCACTCTAAATACGACTTGGTATTAATTACCGGAATAGTGTGATGCACGAAAGGCATAGCCAATGGGGTGTTAGGCACACGGGCACCGTAATGGAACTTTGATACAAAAAGGAAATCACCCACCAATAAAGTTTTCTCCATTGAAGGTGTAGGTATCATATAGGCTTCCGCAACAAAAATGCGTATGAGCGTGGCAGCCACTACAGCAAACACAATGGCATCAGCCCACTCGCGTATAGTGCTGCGTTGAATTGGTTTTTCGCCGGGCTTTATACCACCGGGGCCAACAAACTTTTCGTTAGCTGAAAAGCCCAGGTAGGGAATATAAACTATAGCAAACATTACCGAAGCAAAATGCTCCCAAAAGCCATAACGACGGAATGCGGTACTCATTTCAGAAAGCTGGCTGGCTACGTAAAATAGGTTAACGCCCGGTATGAATAACATCCAGGTCCACCATTTGGGTTTGTCAATAATCTTCTGCCATTCGATGGAGGATAAAACAGGCACGAACGCCTTCCACGGCTCAACACCCAGTTTTTTAAATATGCCATAGGTACCTATACGGATACCTATCATATAGGCCAAAACGATGAAAAGAAAAATCATATGGTAGTTAAGTGGTTGTAGTAATTATAGACGAAAATAGGATTTACACCCTCATTTTAAAGAACAACGCTTATAAGGCCAGAAGGTCCTTCATTTCATAAACTCCCTTTTTGCCCACCATCCAACGGGCAGCCAGTACTGCCCCTTCGGCAAATCCTCTGCGGCTTTTGGCCTCATGCTTAAATTCGAGCACATCAACGCTGCTGGTATAGGTAACAGTGTGGGTTCCGGGCACATTGGGTTCTCTTTTAGCAACGATTAACAAGTCAGCAGGGGTAAGCTGTTGTTTCGGATTCTTGATTTCTGACTTTTCGGTAACGCCTACGCCTTCAGTAACCCACTCCATTTTCCGGGTCAGTTCGGTAATAATCACTTCAGCTGTTTTTACCGCTGTGCCACTTGGTGCATCCAGTTTTTCAGTATGGTGTATTTCTTCCATACTAACCTCGTACTGGGGCTGGCTGTTAATTAACTGCGCTAACCTGCGGTTTACTTCCCAAAAAATATTTACCCCTATACTAAAGTTAGGAGAAAAGAACAACCCTCCGTTCTTTTCGCGGCAGGCCAGCTTTACCTGCGGTAGTTTATCTAACCAGGCTGTTGTGCCTACCACTACAGGAACCCCTGCTTCAAAACACTTCAGTATATTTTCTACGGCCGATTTTGGTTGTGTAAACTCAATAGCTACGTCGGCCTTTTTAAGGTTTTCAACGGTAAAATCCTGCAGGTTATTTTCTGTTATTTTCAAAACAACCTCATCGCCTTTGTTTTGCTCGGCTATAACCTGCTCAATGGTTTTACCCATCTTTCCATATCCAATTAAGGCAACCTTCATAGCTTAAATTTTGGCGAATCTAAAAACTTAAGTTCACTGCTTTATAAACACTTAACACCCCCTATATATTTACGGCTTGCCCATGCCCGTTAATTGCGGTAATTTTGGCTATAGGACAGAATAGTTACCTTCAACTTTTTTGAATTTAAACTCAACGCATGCCTCATTATCAAACCAGAGGAAAAGTGCCCCGTAAAAGGCACACGCAGTTCAGAAAACCCGATGGGGGCCTTTATAGCGAGCAACTGGTATCAACCGAGGGCTTTTCGAGCCTGTATACATTGATTTACCACACACATCCGCCAACGCTGGTTAAATCAATAGATGAGCCCATAGATGTGACCCCCAATGTGGTGGCACAAAAAAACATGCAGCACCGCAGTTACCTGGGTTTTAAAATTCAGGCAGAGAACGACTTTATAAAATCGCGCAAGGCTGTATTGGTAAACAACGATGTGCATATAGTATTAGCCGCGCCTAAAGAATCCACTACCGCTTACTTCTATAAAAACAGCGATGCCGATGAAGTAATTTTTGTGCACGAAGGAACCGGCACTCTTAAGACCATATATGGAGAATTAAAATTCGGTTACGGCGATTACATTGTGATACCGCGCGGAACGATTTACCAGATTTTCTTTGATACGGATAAGAACCGCCTTTTTATTTGTGAATCTTTCAGCCCCATAATTTACCCCAAACGTTACACAAACGAAGTAGGCCAACTTTTGGAACATGCCCCTTATTGCGAGCGCGATATACGCACCCCTGAGAATATGGAAACGCATGATGAAAAGGGAGATTTTCTTGTTTATATAAAAAAGCAAGGAATGCTTTACCCGTACCATTATGCATCGCACCCATTTGATGCTATTGGTTGGGATGGCTTTCTTTATCCTTACATTTTCAGCATACACGATTATGAACCGATAACCGGGCGTTTACATATGCCGCCGCCTATTCATCAAACATTTGAAGGGCATAATTTTGTAATTTGTTCTTTCGTGCCGCGCATGTATGATTATCATCCGCAGTCTATACCTGCCCCCTATAACCACAGCAATGTAGATAGTGACGAGGTGCTTTATTATGTGGATGGAGATTTTATGAGCCGTAAGCACGTGGAGCGCGGTATGATAACGCTACATCCAATAGGTATACCACATGGCCCTCATCCGGGTGCTGTAGAAAAAAGTATTGGCAAAACAGAAACAAAAGAATTAGCAGTGATGGTGGATACATTTAAACCGTTATGGCTAACCGATATTGCCGCTACAATTGAAGATCCTAATTATCATAAAAGCTGGGTGGAGTAGTAAGAAGTGCTGATGTTTTAAGGTGTTAATGTGTTCAAGTAGTTTCGCCTAAATGGATTGATGCGACACCTTCGAACTAAAACAAAATAATTAACCTTGGCATAAACACATAAAACATAACACGTTAAGACCTCAACACATTAATACTTCAACACATCAATACATTAACACATCATATCATGGAGACAACAACATTAAAAGAACCTAAAAGCCTGAGCACGGAAGATTTTTTACCGTTGAATGGCACAGACCATATTGAGTTTTATTGCGGCAATGCAAAGCAAAGCGCCTACTACTATCAAAGCGCATGGGGATACGAACTGATTGCGTATGCCGGCCCTGAAACTGGGGTGCGAGACAGAGCAAGCTATGTTTTACAACAAGGCAAAATACGCCTGGTGCTTACAACAGCTATGAGCGCTGAACACGAAGTATCGCAACATCAATTGAAACATGGTGATGGCGTTAAGGTATTGGCTCTTTGGGTAGATGATGCTACCAAAAGCTATGAAGAAACTACCAAACGCGGCGCTAAGGGTGTTATGCAACCTACTACGCTTAAAGATGAAAACGGTGAGGTAGTAATTTCCGCTATTCAAACTTATGGCGATACTATTCACAAGTTTGTTGAGCGCAAAAATTACAAAGGTGCATTCCTGCCCGGTTTTCAGGCACGCAAATCAGCAGTGCCGGTAAAATCAGTTGGCTTAAAGCATGTTGACCACTGCGTTGGTAATGTTGAGTTGGGCAGAATGAATGAGTGGGTAAAATTCTATGAAGATGTAATGGGCTTCAAACTGCTTCTTACCTTTGATGATAAGGATATCTCCACCGAATACTCTGCTTTAATGAGTAAGGTAGTAAGTAACGGCAGCGGCTACGTTAAATTCCCTATTAATGAACCTGCAGAAGGCAAAAAGAAATCGCAGATAGAAGAATATATTGACTTCTACAAAGGGGCGGGATGCCAGCACATTGCTATTGCTACAGATGATATTATTTCTACCGTTACGGAGTTAAGAAGACGCGGCGTAGAATTTTTATACGTGCCCGATAACTACTATGATGAAGTTTGGCAGCGCGTAGGAAAAATAAACGAAGACGTTAATGCTGTAAAGAACCTAAACATATTGGTAGACCGCGATGATGAAGGCTACCTTCTTCAGTTGTTTACCAAACCGGTGCAGGACAGGCCAACGGTTTTCTTTGAAATCATTCAACGTTGCGGCGCAAAAAGTTTCGGCAAGGGCAACTTTAAGGCATTGTTTGAGGCCATTGAACGCGAACAGGAGTTAAGAGGAAATTTGTAATAAGGAGTGAAAACTAAAGCACTATTGAGTAAAGCAGGACTGGCCTTAATGGCTGTCCTGCTTTCTCTTTTAACAGCCGAGATAGTGCTTGAGCAATGGAATAAAGAACCAGACCTGCTCTACGTATGGCAGCCCAACCTTAAGCATACCTTTTATCCGGATTCGGGCATTATTAAGGGCATTTACGGACCTCAGCAATTCACTATTAATGCAAAAGGTATGCGTGGAGAGTTATTTACCAGAGCCACGCAAAACTATTTATGTATTGGGGGCAGCACAACTGAATGTCTTTATTTAGATGACCGCAAAACATGGTTTGCTGAACTTCAAAAGATATTACTAGAAGATAAAAGGCAGGTTGAAATTGCCGGTATTGGCAAAAGCGGAACTACCAGTCGCGAAAACTACTTACACATTAAGTACTTTGCTATACATCAGAAACCCCTGAATGGAGTTATTGTAATGGTAGGCATAAATGATATGTACCAACGGCTTAACCGCGACACCCTGTTTGATAATCAGTTTGCATTTACAAAGGCAATTGAGGACAGTTTGGTAAATACTATTTTCCTTCATCCTTCAGCAGCTAAAGGTTGGAGAGGGCTGCAACTTGTTCAGCTGGTTCAGCGGGCCATATACCGTAAACAAGGTGTTAACTGGCAATTACAGGATGATAATGGGAAGTATTTAGCTGCGCTGCGATTAAAGCGCTTCAATGCCCCAAAACTGGATAGCCTGCCAAACATGCAAATTGCTTTGGCACAATTTGAACGCAACCTGGATAGTATGATTGCCACCGCCGCCAGAGCCCATTTACAGCTGATTTTTGTAACGCAATCCGCACTATACCATACCAATATGGATACTACTGAGCAGCGTTTACTATGGATGGGAGGTAAAAACGATTTTCAGAATAATACTACTGCTGCTTACTATACCCCCGAAGCTTTACGTAAGGGCTTAGAAATGTATAATGCGAAAGTGAAAGAAGTAGCGCAAAGGGCAGGTATTACAGTTGTTGACCTTGATGCAGAGTTACCCCACACTGCCGAAATGTTTTATGATGATTGCCACTTTACGGAAGCCGGAGCGGAGAAAGTGGCGGAAATAATTGCCTCACATTTTCCGAAGTAAAAGTCATTGCGTTTATCTTCATACTTATAAAAATCAACCTATGGAAGAAAAATCCTTCCTTTCAATAAAGAGTTGGGCCGAAGAAGACCGTCCGCGCGAAAAACTTTTGCTTAAAGGCAAATCCTCTTTAAGCGATGCCGAGTTATTGGCCATACTATTACGAACCGGCACTAAGGGACATTCAGCACTTGACATTTCAAAGAGGCTGTTAGCCTCTGTAAACAATAACCTGAACGACTTAGGAAAACTAAGTGTAAGCGAGCTAAAGAAAATGCAAAAGGGGCTGGGTGATACCAAATCTATAAGCATTGTAGCCGCCCTTGAATTGGGTAAACGCCGCCAGGCAAGTGATATACGGGAGAAACCCCAAATACGCAGCAGTAAAGATTCGTTTGACTATATATACCCTGAAATTGCCGATTTACCGCACGAGGAATTTTATGTTATTTACCTGAACAAAGCCAATAAGGTTATTGCGCATAAAAACATTAGCGCAGGCGGGGTTTCGGGCACAGTAGCCGATGTTAAGATTATTCTGAAACATGCCCTTGAATTGCTGGCCTCGGCAATAATTGCCGTGCATAATCACCCTTCAGGAAATTTAAAAGCCAGTGAGGCGGACATTAAGCTGACCAAAAGACTTAAAGATGCAGGCGCCTTATTGGATATTACTTTGCTGGACCATTTAATTATAGGCGACAAAAACTATAACAGCCTTGCCGATAGCGGATTGCTTTAATGCTACCTGCTATAAAAGCAAAGCCCCCGCTATAAGCAGGGGCTTTACCTGATTTTTTAAAGAACCCAATTATTTGCTTACAACAAAGCGCAGTGTGTTCACTACTTTGTTGCCATCTTTTACTGATACGAAGTAAACACCGTTTTCGAAAGAAGCAGTGTTTATAGTGGTTCTGAAGTTGCCGCGACCGAAGTTAGCCGGAGCAATGCTGTGTACATTCTGACCTAATACATTGTAAACTTCAAAGCTTAATCTTGAATCGTTAGCTACAGTGTAATCAACGTTAACCAGGTTTGAAGCAGGGTTAGGATACAGGCTGATGTTACCGATATTCGATACTTCGTTAATGCCGTTGCCGCCATAAATTGAAGGTGTTGCATTTTGAGTAACTGAACCGTTTAAAGGAACTTCTACTGAGTTCATAACTTCATTTTTACCAGACTTTGCATTTGAGTTATACTCGTGAACAAAGGCAACTAAATGCACGTGGCTGTCATTCCAACCTGCTGGTAAAGTATAAGTATATGTTTTAGAGTATTCGCCGCCATCAGTAGTAGATGTAGGAACAACGCCTGTTGAACCCCATGCACCACCCATAAAGTTGCGCACTAAGTGGTTATGAACGTAACCGCCAATACCCCATGTGCCGCTGCCTAAGTTAGTTGTACCAACACCTAACCATGGGTTAAGGGTAGTTGGTGAGCTGTAGTAGTAGCTGTGCTGGTCGTAATTAGAACCACCTGTAACGCTGTCTTCAACAATGTAGCAGTTAACACGGAAAGTGCCGTTTACTGCTGCAAAGAATTTAGCAGTAACAGTTACGCTTAATTCGCGGCTGGTGCTGTTGTAGGTATTGCTGCAGGCAATAGTTGCAGGCACAATATCATCTTCTCTTGCAATGGTTGCATCTTTCCATGAGTTAGCTGTTGTACCCATGCCTTGAACGCCGATAGCCACGTCGTCTTCACCTTCGTAGTAAACACGGTCAATACAAGCAGTAGGTGCAGCAGAGGTAAAGGCAGCAGCCAATGTGCTGTGTTCAGTAATTGTCATAACGTCTGTTCCGAAACCTGCGTGTAAAGCAACCGGAATAGCTTTTGAACCTTCAGAAGCTTCAATTTCCTGGATACGGGTAGCACCACCAGGGCAATAGCCGCAAGGAACTGTTGTAAACTCTTCAATCATTACATTTTTATCAGGTATAGCGCTAAGGGCTATAATGTCACCGGCTTTAGCATTGTCATTAATGTTACCGTCAGTTCCGCCGTTAGGGCCTGAAGCGCTAACGTTAATAGCATACAACTGTGCGATAGGCATAGCAACAGGCGTTGTAAACTGGAACGGATAAGTTGCAAAAGGCTGAATGTTTAAGCCGCTAAAGCTTTGAGATACAGTACCACCACCGTTTACAGTGTAGGTAATATCAAATGAAGTGATTGGGGTTGAACCTTGGTTGCTTACCACACCGCTGATATATTGGTCGCTAAGGCCAACATACTTAGGTAATGAAAGCTTATCTACAGCAATATCAATTGCAGCAGGCTCATACACCTTAATATCATCAACTGCCCACCAGTAATCGTAGTTACCCTGGTAGTTAAACTTTAAATAAACAGTAGCCTGGTTAGCAGCATAGGCAGTTAAGTCAACTGTTACTACTTCAGGGTTATCAGTATTGTTGGTTACCTGGTAAACCTGGGTCCAGCTGGTACCGTTAGTACTAACTGAAACGGTGCCTGAACTTGAACCATACTGAAGAAAATATTGTTGGAATTGCAATGCCACGTGAGCATTAGCAGAGCAATCAATTGCTCCGGTTATTAAGTCAGCGTTTTCTGCTTTGCTGTCGTTACCAAGCGCATCTGAATCAAAAATATAAAAGCCGCCAGAAGCAGTGCTTGAGGCAAAGCCGTGCGCGCTGGTTTTACGCTGCCAGGTTCCGCCACCAACACCTGATTGGTCAACGTTCTGCCAGCCAGCAGGAAGGCCCGCTGTGCCGAAGTTTTGCGTGTAAATAGTGGTTTGCGCATCAAGTGCCAAAGCCGCTAATACTGCAATCGCAAGTGTAAATTTTTTCATGTTTGTTTAATTGGGTTTGAAAATCAGTAGGTGAAGATAAAAGGTAATTTGGGAAATTCACAAGTATGGGATAATGAAAAAAAAGAACTTGTTAATACCCCCCGCCTGCCCTATCTTCGTTATATTATTTACCAAAACAAAACTATGCGCATTACAGCTTTACCAATTGTACTATTCTTTGGTTTTATTGCACAATTTGCTCAGGCTCAAGTAATAGTGGTTTCCCCGAACGACTCAGCAGCAGTGTCGGAAACCATTAATGATGAATATACCCCGGCCGAAGTTCACATACATGTTATTAACAATGCCAACTTTCAACAGGCCATAAATTGGAAAATGGTGAACGTAAACCTGCCTAACCAGGCATGGGAAGCCAAGCTTTGCGATAATGTAAACTGCTACGACCTGCTTATAAGCGCCGGACCTTACACCTCAGCTTACATTCCCGCCCATGATTCTATGGATACAAAATTTCAGTTTACCGCACACTGTATAAACGGCACGGGAGACTGCAATGTGGTTTTCTATATTGATGGAGACAGCGCCAATACAGCAGTTGTACTGAACTATAAAGCCACTATTGCCAATAACTGTAACACGGCTATAAACGAAGTTGGCACTACCACCTTAAAGGTTTTCCCTAACCCGGTAACAAGCAGCTTTACTGTAAAAGGTTTTGAAGCTGCGGGCAATGTATCGTTTGAAGTTTATGACCTGCAGGGCCGTCTTGCCAAGTCAGAAGTTCTTTCAGCTACTACTTCTGAAATTGAGATTTCAATTGCAACGCTTAGCCCCGGCGCCTATATTCTAAAGGCAGTAAATGATAAGGGCAAAGTAGTTGCTACCTCACAGTTAAATAAAATAGACTAATACTATAAACTTACCGTACATGAAAGGCCCTCCTTAAAAAAGAGGGCTTTATTTTTTTAGGGCTGATAGAGCGTAGTCCGGAACGCTTCGTAAGCCTGCTTGATACTTTCATTGTTGGGTTCCAACTTCAGCGCATCGGCAAAACACTTCTCTGCGCGGCTGTAAACCCCTTTATCAATATAAAAGCCTGCTTCGGTTAACTTATTAAGCGCTTTAGTGTAAGTAAGAGTCTGCAGCATTTCTTTGTGCTGGAAGGACAAACTTTTCTTCTCTCCCGAATCCGCCAACCTGAATTGACCGTTAAGGCAATTATTTCTTGTTCGCGATTCCGCCTTCCAGTAATAGGTTTTACCTGCCGGGAAACCCTTAACCACAACAGTGGTTGTTGTATCGGGCACATCGCGCACTACCATTTGTTGCTCTAAAAGCGAATCGGAAAAAATAATGAAGGTGTAATCTTTTACGGATGAAAAATTATGCCAGGTAAATGTAACAGCGCTATCAATCACTACTTCATCAAAGCGCGGGGTTAACAGGCATAGTTCGCCGTGGCCACGCGATACACCGCCTAAATTGCGCAGATTGCCTTTGTAGTCTTCCTCAATATCGTTATGGTGGTGGGCAATTTCACCTGCTACATATTTTACGTAATAGGCGGCAAAACTTTGCTGGTTACCTTTTGCCTGAAGAGATGCAAAATCAGATACCGCATAATTGCCCGCCTGTTTTAAATGTACCACTTCGCCCTTAGGCCCGCTGTAAATAGCTTCGCTCTTATCTTCCAGCTTTACCACCTCATTATCATTTACAGTGCTGCCAATGCGGTTTTGCTGTAGCCATAACTTTTTATCAGAAGAAGTTTGCACTACCCCTTTAAAATAAACCAGCGCATAACGGCCCTGGGCCGAACCTCCAAGAAAGGCCATTATCAGAATGGCCATCATTAAACTTCTCATCAATGTTTACCGTGTTGTAAAAAATAGGATTTGTAACCGAACCGCTTATTCAGCCACTTTACAATCGCATCGTAGAAATATAGTAAATCAACCGATAAAATTACAGGCATGGCAATAATATTTTCATCAAACACCCATTGCGGCCCTGCCAGCAACTGCACTTTTACAAATACCAACACTATTAAAAACACCAACTGCAGCAGTTTAGCAAACAGATGATACCAAATGTGCTTCTCCACAAAATAAAAAATGTGAAACACGATAGTTATGTAGGTTAAAAGCACTGCAAACAAAAACACCACCCATGCCGGCACTTTGTTTACATAGTTATCCGCAAGTATCATTTCTACTGCATTGGCATGTATAAATACGCCGCTCATATCCGGCTTTGAGCGCCCCGCAAGTTGGTCGTTAAAAGGGGTAAAATGCAGGTCCTCTAAATCGTTATTATTGGTTTTACCCAGTATTACAATTTTACCCTGCAGTGCATCAAGTGCAGTATTGTTTGGCTGCACCTCATCTATTAAAATATTGGGGACGAATTGCTCCGTTGTTTTGGTATAATTAATAAACTCTAACTCCTTATCCCTCTCCTTCAACTGTTCGAAACGTTCCGGCGCATATTGCTTCACAATTTCAGCCGCAAAAGAATTTACCTCTTTACCATCTACAACTTCCTTTGGCTTAAAATAACGTATGGTTTTTTCGTATTCGCCAACAAAATTCAGATAAGCGCTATGGCCCAAAGCATCTACTGCTGTAAATGAGTGTTGCATTCCTAACTCCTCGGTTCCCTCCTTTTCAAACAAATAAGAGCCGAGAATAAGTTTAGGGCTTTGCTTTAATGCATTAAACAATAAGGAATCTGTTTCAGCCTGGCCCGGTGCAGCAAACCATGCATCAATAGCTAATACAGCAGGATGATGCGCGTTTATAATCTCTATCTCCCTGGCAATTTCGGCGCGGTTACGGCCAATTTCAACTATTACAACCTTGCCATTTGCATCCGGCTTAGCATTTTCTTTACGGTGCTTGTAAACCAAATCGCCATAATCAAAATCAGAAAGCGCTTTTTCTATAGGATCCAGTGCATGTAGGTTTACAATAGAATACTTGAGCGCCCACACGCACAGAAAAACAAAAATGGTTGAGAAGATAATATCCTTATTCAGGAAGTGTTTTCTGTTCATCGGCTATTAATACCAAAGTGTGCTTTTAATTACATTCTGGTCGCCCGATAAATATACACGGGTTGACTGCGGCTGCGATTGGGTGTCATACTTATCGGTATACACCAAATCGTAAAAGCCTGCCAAGCCATAAAAGCGAATACCTGTGCCGAGGTCAGCTGTATTTCCTACACGCCAAACTTCCTCGCTTTGTTGGTTTATTTCGCCAACACCAATAACCTTATATTCCATTTTGGTGTCGCTTCTACCATTATCCGTCCGCAAATTTTCCTGCCTGTTATAGCGGCGGTCCTCGCGGTTGTTATAGTTATAGGTTGGCATTGCCTTTTTAAAGGAAATATATACGCCACCATCTGAAGCAGTCAACTGGTAACTGGGGTCGCTTTGTATCATCGCTTTTGCCAAATCACCCATCATGCTTGCCTGTAGTTCCGTAGCTTTAATGCTCACCGTTTCGTTTACGCCATTTTTTATAAGCACAAGGCTAACGGTGGTATTCGGTTTTATGTTTTCAAACTCTCCTAATACTTCTTCCACGTTTCTAACTTCAACGCCGTTTACTTTAAATATGGTAGCGCCAATTTTATCAGCAAGGCCTGCAGAAGGAGAATTTAAAAACACATTGCTTATTACAGGGGTTTTATCGCGCTTGGTTAAGGTTGCCTTTTGTGTGTAGTAATCAGTAGTTACATCGTAATTCTGCGATACTTCAATACCCAAATAAGCGCGGCGTGTTTTACCGTTATTGGTCAAAAAATCATCAGTAAGGCGGCGACAAACTTTGGCTTCAAGCGCAAAATTTATTTGTGGTTGCCACAGGCTACCTTTATCCTCAGGGCCAAAGGCAATGTAGCTGTTCATTCCTACCACTTCTCCTTTTTCATTTACCAATGGGCCACCACTGTTACCCCAAATAATGGTAGCGGTATGCTGCACATAACCATACTTGCCGGTAAGGCCTTCGCGCACGCGGTTCTTTGCACTTACAATACCATCAGAAACAGTATAAGGGTATTCCGCTAACGGATTACCAATGGCATATACACGCTGCCCGATTGCAGGAGCATCTGTTGCATATTTAATGGTAGTAATTTCAGTACCCGGCGGCGTAACAAACTCCAACAGGGCATAATCGTAAAAAGAATCTCCACCCTTAACTTTAGCCTCGTACTTTTTACCGGTTATGCTGTAAACATAAATAGCGCCGCTCTCGTTCGTGGCGTTCTCTATTACGTGGGCATTGGTGCATATATATTTCTTGCCGTTTACGTCAATTACATAACCCGAACCTTTACAAAGCGCATCGCTTAAATCCAGCTTTTTCTCATAGGCTACATCGCTGCGGCCCCTGTATCCCAAAGGTTGTTTAGTGGCTTCAGCTTTAAACACCCCTACTGATATTACTGCAGAAAGGGCATTGTCCAACATGGCTTCAGTAGTTTGCTGCGCCTTTGTTATGGAAAATAAAAGGATTAACATCCATACTATCGTTGACTTTTTCATAAACCGGTTTGTGATGAGTTGATTCAATACGAAATAAAAAATTCTTTCGTTGAGATGAAATTCCATTGCAATTCCATATCCCGGCCGGGTTCGGTGCGACAAAGTCAACAAAAAACAAATCCGCACTTGCGGAATTTTGAAATCATCGTATTTTAGATTTATTGTTAACCAAAACTATATTTAATCACATGAAAAAAGCAGCATTACTGACGATAATGTCACTTATCCTGACAACTATCGCTTTCAACGCCAACGCACAGGATGGCTTGAGAAAAAAGGTGGAAATGAAATCGAACAAGGTAGCCAGCCGTGGCGCTAACCCTAACATTAAAGGGGACAAGCCAACTACCGATGAGCTTTCTAAAAAAGGCACATCACGTGGTAACGGTTATTACAATTGCTACCTGTATTTACACAACTACACCGGCTACACCATTGATGTGTACATTGACGGTTACTACGAAACTACTATAGGCGCTTATGGCGATGCTACAGTTGTTACAGGTAACGGCTTTACATCCATCTATGGTATTTCTGCCGGCAGAACTATGGAATGGAGCGGCACAGGCGATTGCCAAAGCTGGTACGATTTCTCTTTCTATTAGTAGATATAAGGAAGCTTACAAAAACGCCTTGCTGTTCAGCAGGGCGTTTTTATTTTACGGACGCCTCATATCTCAACCTTTTTAATTTATTGTAAAGTGGTAAGAAATAGTAAAAATTGGGAGCGCAGGTGTTAGCGTTTTATGGAATTTTACTTCACTTTTATCCTTAATTGCAAAAGCAGCCCCATGAAGAAAATACTCCTTGCCCTCTTCACTTTCATTTTATGTACAGCACAGGCAGAAAAATATGCACTGATTGTTGCCATTGGCGATTACCCCGAACCGGGACGAAATGGCTGGGGTAAAATTTCTTCAGGCAATGATGTGCCGCTTGTAAAAACAGCATTAGAAAACCAAGGCTTTCAAACTGCGAATATTACCCTGCTACAGGATGGCGCTGCAACCAAGGATGGCATTAAAGCCGCTTTTGATAAGTTGATAAGCAAGGTGCAGCCCGGCGATATTGTGGTAGTGCATTTTAGCAGCCACGGGGAGCAAATAGAAGATGATAATGGCGATGAAGTGGATTATTTAGATGAGTGCATAGTGCCTTACGGCGCTGTTTATTCGCCCGATAAAAACCGTTTTAAGGAATATGCGCCCGGCTACTTTCGTGATGATGAGTTTGGACAAAAGGTGACGCTGTTACGCAACAAGCTAACCGCTAAAGGAGATCTATTAGTACTACTTGATGCCTGCCACAGCGGCACAGGAACCCGCGGCCCGAAAGATGCAGAACTGAAAGCCCGCGGCGCATTGGACCCCATGGTAAGCAGCAAGTTTGATGTAAGCAAAATTGCCACACCCGATAACAATGGCGTATTTAAGGACAACAACGGCGCACAGTTAAGTAAAGACGCAGCCACCTATGTAGTTATATCAGGCGCACAGGCCAAGGAGTTTAATTACGAGTGCTATGATGATAATGGTAAGGGAGTGGGGTCACTTTCTTATGCGTTCAGCAAATCGGTAGCCATGCTTAAAGACAAAACCACCTACCGCGGGTTGTTTGCCAATATTGAAAACATTATGCGCGATAAAGCGCCGCGCCAAAAGCCGGTAGTGGAAGGTGATGGTTTAGACCGCCAGTTATTTGGTGGCAACTTTGTTGCGCAGAAGCCCTACTTTACCATTAAGCGCTGGATTTCGGATGACGAATTTGTTTTGAACGCAGGCACCGTTTCCGGTTTAACCAAGGGCTCCATACTTAGTTTATTCCCTGCTTCAACCACCGACCCTGCAAGTGCAACTGCTTTAACCAAAGGCACTATTACTGCGGTAGATAATTTTACGGCCAACGTAAAGCTGGAGAAGCCCGATACGCTGGTTAATAAGTACCCATGGGTGTTTCTTACCGAATTAGCCTACGAAGAAAAACTGAAAATTGATGTGCGGAATGTAAACGGTTCATTAAAGCGCGTACAGGAAGCATTAAAAGATTTTAAGTTGTTGGAGTTTACCTCAGCCTGCGATGTTTACCTTGACACATTTGGAAGCGTAAAGAACTGGGCATTGAAATACCCCAACACAGGAAGCATTTTTGCTGACAAGATAAGTATTGATGGTGCAGGTGAAATTGAAAACCTGAAAGGATTATTGAAGCGCTTTGCGCGCTACCGCTATTTACAAACGCTCGATTTTTCGGAACCGGATTTGAGCGCTGATGTTAAGCTGGTATTTTTAAAAGCTGACGGACAAATAGATTACGACAAGATTAACCTGCGCACTAAAAACGGCCGCCTTGAACTGCAAAAAGATGATGCGGTTTATTTGCAGGTAGTTAATACAGGCAACAAAAAATTCTACATAAACATTGTAGATATACAGCCTGATGGAAAAATAAACCCAATACTGCCTAATAAAGGCCAAAGCATACGCCCCGAAGATTGTATGGTAGCCAAGTATGATTCACTGGTGTTGCGCAGCTATAAAATAACCATTGGGCCACCTTATGGCGAAGAGGTGTTTAAAGTATTTCTTTCAAAAGATGTATTGGATTTAGAAGATGTGCTGACCACAGAAAATAAACCTGAGGGCGTTGGCTCGCGAGGGGCACTGAAAAGCCTTAACAAGGTTTTTGCCGATAGTGAAATTAAGGAGAACGGTACTCGTGGTGGAACAGGCACCGTAAACACCGACCAGAACGGCACCATCTTTAATTTGAATTTTAATATTGTTAAGCAGTAGTTATTACGATTTTATAAAAGAAAAGGGCCAACAGTAGTTGGCCCTTTTGCTTTATACGTTAATCTCTATAGCTGCTTCTGTTTTTTACCCAATTGCTTTTGCCATTGGATGAAGTTTGCACTTTACTATTGGCATTAGGCGCTTTGGCTGTTGCCTTTTTATCGTAGGTAAAGCCTGCAAGCAAGGCGGCAATTTCCATTTCCTCTTCGCTTTCCTGTTTTAAATACTCAGGCTTGTAGTTTTTGCCAACAAAGTTGGTATCAAACTTACCTGAGGTAAAATCAGGGTGGCGCAGAACAAACTTTCCGAATGCCAGCGTATTCTTAACTCCCGTTATTTTATAATCATCAATAGCGCGTATCAGGCGGTCAATAGCTTCTTCCCTATCCTTACCGTAAGCAATAAGTTTTGCCAGCATAGGGTCGTAGTAAATAGGTATGTCCATTCCTTCTTCGTAGCCATCATCAACACGCACGCCGGGCCCTTCAGGTTTCTTGTATTGTATCAGTTTACCAATATCAGGCAAAAAGTTGTTCATGGGGTCTTCAGCATAAACGCGCAATTCAACCGCATGGCCGCGCATTTGCAGTTCCTCCTGCGTAAAGCTCAACTTCTCTCCCCTTGCAATTTTTATCTGCTCTTTAACCAGGTCTACTCCGGTTATCATTTCCGTTACCGGGTGTTCTACCTGCAAGCGCGTATTCATTTCAAGGAAGTAGAAATTCAATTCCTCATCTACCAAGAACTCAACCGTACCTGCGCCAATGTAAGCGCAACTGCGGGCTACGTTTACAGCGGCTTCACCAATAGCTTTACGCTTTTCGGGCGTTAAGCAACTGCTCGGGGCTTCTTCCACTACTTTTTGGTGGCGGCGTTGTATGCTGCATTCGCGCTCAAACAGGTAAACTATGTTACCGTAGTTATCGCCCAACACCTGCACTTCAATGTGCTTGGGGCTGCCTACATACTTTTCAATAAACACACTGCCATCGCCAAAGGCGCTTAAGGCTTCGCTTTGCGCGCGCTGCATCTGCTCTTCTAATTCCTCAGCGGCATTAACTACGCGCATGCCCTTGCCGCCGCCGCCGGCGCTTGCTTTAATAAGTATAGGGAAACCGATTTTTGCAGCCAGTTGTTTTGCTTCCTCCACATCCGTAATGGCACCTTCGCTACCGGGCACCATAGGTATATCAAACTTTTTAGCAGCATCCTTAGCCGCCAGTTTACTACCCATTATTTCAATAGCTTCAGGCGTGGGACCAATAAAGGTTATACCGCTTTCTTCTACCAAACGGGCAAAGCCGGCATTCTCACTTAAAAATCCATAACCGGGATGGATACCATCCACACCTAATGCTTTGGCTACTTCCACAATTTTTTCACCACGCAGGTAGCTTTCCTTAGAGGCGGCGGGGCCAATACAGACAGCTTCATCAGCATAACGTACATGAGGCGAGTGGCGGTCAGCCTCAGAAAAAACGGCTACTGTTTTAATGCCCATCTCGCGGGCGCTTTTCATCACCCGCAATGCAATCTCCCCCCTATTGGCTACCAATATCTTTTTCATGGCGACAAACTTGCAGAAAAAAATGCCGTATTCGTTTAAAAAATCAAGCTGAAATTTTCAGCCCCTCTTTTAAAGGCCGTGTTAACTTTCGGATTTCGTCTAATTAAACAAATAACTGAAAATCAATTGTTTAATAAATTGATACATTTTAAAAGTGTAAACTTGTGTAAACCCTTTTGCCACCGGATTAGCGCGATTGTATTCTGTAAATGGACATTTTTATTCATCTTGCCCGCATGAGTAACCGCCCCGTTCTTATTACTGCCATCGTTGCCATCAGTTTGGCTTACCTGCTCTCTTTTGCCAATGTTGAAGGTTGGCTCTCCATGCCCTTAAACATGCTTGCGCTGGGCAGAGGGCTGGGCCTGGCTGTGTTGGTTTACTATGCCTGGTTGCGTAAAAACCTAACCACCTCCATAATTACCAGCATGTTTATAGGTATTGAAGTTGGTTTAGACCTACCGGGTATTGGCGTTGAATTAAAAGTGCTTAGCGATATTTTTCTAAGGCTGATTAAGTGCATTATAGCGCCATTGCTTTTCGGCACACTGGTGGTTGGTATAGCAGGCCACTCCAACATAAGGCAAATCGGAAGAATGGGAATAAAGGCCATTTTGTATTTCGAAATAGTAACCACTATAGCGCTGTTTATTGGGCTTGGCGCCATTAACCTTACCAAGGCAGGAGAAGGAATACAAAAACCGGATTCTGTTCAAATGCCTGAAACACTTAAAAAGGCGACGGAGAAACACTTTGATATACGCGATATATTTCCTGAGAACATAGCAAAGGCTATTGCAGAGGGCAATGTATTGCAGATAGTAATGTTCAGCATTTTGTTTGGTGTGGCCTTATCTATGATAGAGGAACATCACAAACATAAAATGGTGCACTTCTGCGAAACCCTCAATGAGGTAATGTTCAAATTTACAAACCTTATAATGCTATTATCTCCGCTGGCAATAGGCGGGGCAATAGCCTATACGGTAAGCACCATGGGGCTGGGGGTGTTTAAAAACCTTGGCTTGCTAATGCTTACCTTATTGGGTGCATTGACAGTTTTTGTATGCTGCGTGTTGCTGCCTATTATGTGGTATTTTAAAATACCGGTAGTTAAATTCTGGAATGCCATTCATGAGCCCGTTGGCGTTGCTTTTGCAACAGCAAGTTCTGATGCCGCACTACCAAAGGCAATGAAAGCTATGCAGCAATTCGGCGTGCACAAAAAAGTGTATTCGTTTGTTTTACCAATGGGCTATTCGTTTAACCTGGATGGCACCACCTTGTATCTTTCTTTAGCAACCATATTTGTGGCGCAGGCCGGTGGGGTGCAGTTGCCGTTTACCACACAGCTAACCATTTTATTAACGCTTATGCTTTCCAGTAAAGGCGTAGCAGGTGTTGCCAAAGCATCCTTTGTAATACTGTATGCTACAGTGGCTTCTTTTCATTTACCTGAGTGGCCTGTATTTATTGTTTTTGCTGCAGATGCACTTATGGATATGGCCCGCACAGGGGTTAACGTAATAGGTAACTGCCTTGCTACGGTGGTTATTGCCAAATCGGAAAATGAATTAGAGCCAATTGCCTGAATATGAAAACTGCGTTATAATATTGCAGTGTGAAAAAGCCCGTAAATCCGTTAATTGAATTTGGCCTTGTAATACTACTTATTGCTGCAGCTATATTCGCTGCACTGAATATAAACTTCAAGTGGCCCAGCTCTTCAACTTCAACTAAAAAAACTGAAACTACCGCTGCAGCTTCACGCACACCTGAAGAGCAAAAATGGTACGATGGTAAGTCTTACTTCAAGTCAGAATGCGCAGCTTGCCACAACCCCAAAGCAGATGGCACCGGCCCTGCTTTAATGGGCGTTGAAAAACGTTGGGAAGCTGCAGGCAGTTACAACGGCAAGAGCGGTAAACAATGGCTGTATAGCTGGATTAAAAACTGGAATGACCCTGTTAACGCAGGTTATAAATATGCGGTAGACATGGCTAATTCTCGCATAGCGGCAATGAACACCTTTTCGTCTTTGTCTGACGAGAAAATTGATGCTATTCTGTTTTACCTGAACGAGCCTGATAAATACGCAGGCAAAGCAATGCCTTAAGTTTTCTGCTTCTTTTTCTTGGCAGCAGGGAAAAGCACATTATTTAATATCAGGCGATAGCCCGGTGAGTTAGGGTGCAAATCAAGATTAGTCGGCGGGTCGCCTACCAGGTGCTGATAATCTTCGGGATCATGACCGCCGTACCAGGTCCACATGCCTTTGCCGTATTCGCCATGTATATAGCGCGCCTCATTAGCTGATTTGTTTTGGCCCATCACTAATACGCTGCTCTTTACATAATCCTTTTTAAAGGCAGTGGTTTGGCCCAAAAAGCCTTTAATGGTTTTAGTGTGGTCCTGGCATAACATGGTAGGCACAGGGTCCCACTTGGCGCTAAAGTCAAACAGCGTAAAGTAGTCTAAATCCTTTTGCACCGTTCTGCCAAAGTTCGCATCTATATCACTGTACTCGTATTCATAAGGGTTAGTGCGCAGGTGAAATTTCTCAAAGGCAAAACACTGGTCGTATTCCAATTTGCTTTGCGCATTGGGGTCCTGCGGGTCATGGTCATACATCACATCGCAGATATCAGTATTCTCAGCCGCCAGGGCAATATCATAACTGTCAGTAGCACTGCACATGGCAAACATAAAACCACCGCCAAACACAAAGTCGCGAATGGTTTTGGCAACAGCCAGTTTCATTTGGCTAACCTTTTTAAAACCACGGCGCGCTGCACGCGCTTCATTGTCGGCCTGGTCGTCTAAGTACCATTGCGCATTGCCATAGCTTTGATAGAACTTTCCGTACTGGCCCGTAAAGTCTTCATGGTGCAGGTGTAGCCAATCATACTGCAATAACTTACCATCCAGTATCTCGTCATCATAAACTACATCGTACGGTATTTCTGCATAGGTTAAAACCATAGTTACCGCGTCATCCCATGGTTGCTTGGTTTTAGGAGAATATACAGCTACGCGCGGTGCCTTCTCCATTTTCATAACATCCATGTTCTGCTCGGGGTCAGCAATTTCAGTTAGTATAGAGGTGTATTGCCCGTCTGCAATCACTTCATATGATACACCCCGTATTTTACACTCGCTTTCAATCTTTTCGTTATAAGGCGCAGCAAAACTTCCTCCGCGGTAATTCAGCAGCCAATCCACTGCTACCCCCTGCTTCAACAACCAAAAGGCCACGCCATAGCTTTTTAAGTGGTTAGCCTGGGCTAAATCCATAGGTATCAATATTTCCGAAGCTCTTGCGCCGAAACTCAGGCACAAAGCAACAAAAGAGATTAAGGAAGCTTTTTTCAATTTCATCATAAATTACCTACGTAAAGGTGATGCAAAATTTTCATTTTTCTGCTAACGCCTTCCCGGGTTCTTAAGTATTAACATTCTCCTACCTTTGCCATTATTAAGAATTACTCAACTTTAAGGCATAAATACGCGTCTATTATTGGCATGAGGCTTTCCCGAATTCTGTCCTTTTCCTTTCTGCTTTCGCTATGGTGCAGCTCCGCAACTGCTCAAACCAGCCATATAGGTGGAGTTATAAACAGCTATACTGCTATCAGCGCCATTGATTATTGCGAGAACAAAGTTACTGTAGCCTCAACTTCAGGCTTTGCTGTTGGCCAAAAAGTATTGCTTATTCAAATGAAGGGTGCCAGTATTAACCTGGCTAACAACAGCACATTTGGCGACATATTCTCTTATGTGTACTGCGGTAATTACGAAGTGGAAAAGATTAAATCCATTACGGGTAACGAAGTGGTTTTCGAGTTTTTGATTGAACGCATGTATGCTGCCGCTTCTTCTGTTCAAATGATTTCAATACCTGAATACAGCACGGCTATTGTTGATTCAACCCTGCGCGCTAAGGCCTGGAATGGCTCCGATGGCGGCGTGCTGGTACTGCAGTGTGATTCACTTATACTAAATGCCAATGTTGATGTAAAAGGCAAGGGCTTTTTGGGTGCTGTAAGAGTAAATGATAATGCCGGACAGGCCTGCTTTAACGGCGGCAATGGCGGCGCAACCGATTTCTTTTGTGCTACTGTTGAATGTGGCGCTCCTAAAGGCGAAGGCATAGGCACACCAACTGCCCCCTTTGGCCGCGGTAAAGCCGGCAACGGCGGCGGCGGTGGCGATGACCATAACACCGGCGGTGGCGGTGGCAGTAATTATGGTGCAGGTGGGCAAGGTGGTGTTCGCTCCAACGTTTCGCAATTTTCCTGCCCGGGCCCGGCTCCGGGTATAGGCGGTGCTGCACTTGATTACAACAACACAGCAAACAAAACATTTATGGGCGGCGGTGGCGGCGCAGGCGATGAGAACAACAACGAGGGCTCAAGCGGCGCTAACGGCGGAGGCATTTTTTTATTGATGGCTGATGTTTTGGTAGGTAATAACAAACGGATAATGGCCGATGGTGATGATGTAGCTACCTTAGCCCAAAGTGATGGTGCCGGTGGTGGTGGTGGTGGTGGCACAGTAATGCTTTCTGTAAATACCATATCAGGCAATTTGATAATAGATGCTAACGGTGGCGATGGCGGAGTGCTGGACAATGCAGGCATACCTAACTATTGTTTTGGCCCCGGTGCTGGAGGCGGCGGTGGGGTGCTATGGGTTAAGGGCAATGCAGTTCCTCCGAATGTAACTTACCGCGATACGGGCGGTATTAACGGCCGAAACGTTTTCGGCATAGGTTCACCACAGTGCCCTACCGGAACCACTAACCTGGCAACACCCGGTGATACAGGAGGCATTGTTACTAACCTGGTAATCCCTATTGCTGATACACCATATGTAAAATTTGAAGCAGCCGTTTGTTGCGATACTACCGTTTGTTCAGGTGCCCCGGTGCACTTTGCATCAACCGCTACAGGTATGCCGCCATTAACTTTTGTGTGGAGCAACGGCCAGCTACAGCCTAATTTTACTGAGCCCGTTTATGCTACCACGGTTTATACCGTAACCATAGCCGATGGCGGGCATTGCCAAATACCATTCAACATAACGGTAACCGTGCAGAACAACCCGCCTGATTTATCAGTCTGTTGCGATACTACCGTGTGTGCCGGTACTCCGGTGCATTTTAACGTAGTAAACAATTCAGGAACACCACTTACTTACCTTTGGAGTAATGGCGATACCACTACATCTATAACTCCTACAGCCTACTACTCACAGGGATATTTTGTGAACGCTACCGACGCCAGCGGTTGCGTAGTAACAAAAACAGTTTCGGTTACAGTACCCAACACGGCTTTATCAGTTATTGCAGACCCTGACACAGCCATATTACTTGGCCAAACCGTACAGCTTCTAGCCTTATCTGACACTACCTATACCTATCACTGGAGTCCTTCAACAGGTTTAAGCAACGCAGATATTTATAATCCTTTAGCCTCTCCGCAAGAAGCTACTAACTATTGCGTTACCGTAACAGACCCATCAACCTGTTCAACTTCGGCTTGTGTATATATAGATTTGATTATACCTGACATTAAAGTGCCCGATGCTTTTTCTCCTAACGGAGATGGCAACAATGATTTGTTTGTTGTGTTCCCCTTAAAGTTTGCGGAGATATTCGAAATAAACATCTACAACCGCTGGGGCGAAACTGTTTTCCACGCTAAGGGTAATCAACCGTGGGATGGCACCTATAAGGGTCGCTTTCAAAATGAGGGAGCCTATGTTGTAACCGTAAAATACGGCAGCCCGCTGGCCCCCGGCGATTCTAAGCTACTCACCAAAAACTTAATTCTTATACGTTAAGAAAAGTTTGAATAGCCTTTTCCTCTTCTTCAAAATCTAAATGGTAGGTCGTCTTCAGTTTTTCAATTTGCTGCAACGTTTGCTGTAAAAATTTTTGGTGTTGCACCCCTGTAGGGTTGCGTGGCCTATGCTTTACAGCTTGTATTACGGCACTAACTTCATCTAAAGCTATTCGCCCTTGCTTGGAAAACATTACCTCCATTAGTCTATCCCATACATAACTTATAGCTTGGCGGTTAGGATGTATCATATCCTCATTATAAAAGCGGTAATCGCGTAGGTCGTCAATTACCAATTCGTAAGAAGGGAAATAATAGAGCTGCGGGAATTGACTTTTAAGCTTGTGAATAGCAGCAAACAAATGCCCTTTGCTCACAGAGTTTTCATAATAACCGTAGGCAAAATAGCGGACAGGGCTAACCGTAAGAACTACATTGATGTTTTTATTCACCTCCCAAAGTTTCTGAAGCGCATTACTAATTGCGCCAACAATGTCTTCAACAGATAATAACTCCTGGGTAAATTTCGTTCCGGCTATTTTATGGCAATTCGAAACAATTGCACCGTTCTCTTTCAACCGAAAAACATGCGCACTGCCAAAGGTTAAAAACAGAACCTTAGAATTTTTCAATTGCGCTGCACCGGAAGCTAAGCCGGCATTAACCACCTCTAAGGTTTCGGCAATTGCGCTTCTGGAAAAACTACCGTGATGATCGAAACTATGATACAAACCATCCTGAAAAACCAAATCTTTTTCTTGGTAATGTACCGGATTCAATAAGCGCAATAGGCCATTGGCAATAGAAACCGGATTATACTGCTGGCCGAAAGGATTAATCAGCATATTGAATTTATTCTGCTTGAAACACTGCCCGATGTTTTCTGAAAAACACGAACCGATGTTTACCAGTGCATCACTATAGTTTATCTCAAACGCGGGTTTCTCAATTTTAACTACCGTTCTGAATTTTTCCATCACTCAAAGTTAAACAGCAAGATGGATTTTTTCTTTGTGTGTTTACACCTATCTTGCCACAAATTCAACTATGCCTCAGTTCATCTATATACTTCAACTTCAGCCGCAGTACCGTAAACACGAAAACTGGACCGATGAAACCAACGCTATTTTAGGAGAACACTGGAACTACCTTGTGGGCATGCACCAAAATGGTAAAATCACCCTTGTAGGCAGAACAGAAGTAGACATCAGCAATGAAGACAACCGCGGCATTGCTGTTTTTGAAGCAGAAGATATAGAAGAAGCAACAGCTATTATGAAAGGTGACCCTTGTGTTGCCAAAGGGGTTATGACCGCACAGGTTTTCCCTTTCAGTCTTGCACTGTTTAAAGGCGTTCCGCTATCAAAGTAAAGGATGCAGTTAACTGAAATTACGCTTCTTACCAACTCGTTACCGGAAATAAAAAACTTCTACCGGCAAAAGCTGAATTTCAACTGCATTGATTCAACAACTCATAGTGCAGCTTTTCAATGTGGTGCATCTATACTACGCTTTCAGCAAAGTAATCTTGCAGCCTATTATCACTTTGCCTTTAATATTGACCCTGTGTGTTTTAATACGGCGCACAAATGGGCCGAAGAAAACCTGCAACTTATCTCTTACGAAAAGCAAAACATAGTTGATTTCCCTAACTGGAATGCCCGCTCCTTCTACTTTTTAGATCCTGCCGGTAACATTCTGGAATTCATTGCTCGCTTTGATTTGCCTTCGAATAGCGCTGCCTTTAGCACATCATCCATTCTTGGCATTAGTGAAATCGGCATAGTCACCGACCCCGTTTCAGCTATGCGGCACAGGCTGCAGAACAACTTTAACGTTCAGCCCTTCTTTCGCCAAACCCCTACTGATGAATTTTGCCCCATGGGCGATGATAACGGGTTGCTGATTGTAGTTACGCAACATCGCAACTGGTTTCCTACCACAATTACATGTATGCCTTTTCCGTTAAAGATTAAATTCACTGATAATAACGGCCAAAGCCACCAGCTTTCAGTAGATTAAAAGCACTTTTATATCTTCATAATCATGAATTTCACCTTACCCCGCAGGATACTGTTAATACTGTTCCTGGCTCCATTGTGGGCTTTGGCTCAAACGCGCGGGGCCGGGGTTAATAATGAATCTGCGGTTACCACCACTTCAGGTAAAACATATGCCTTAGTAGTAGGCATTTCCGATTACAAAGAATTACCCCATTTAAAATATGCCGATACTGACGCAAAAACATTTGCAGCTTATCTAAAAACTATAAGCGGTACTGATACCAATAACATTAAACTGCTAACGAATACCGATGCCAACAGGGTAAACCTCATCTCGCAGTTAATGTCAATAAAGAAATCGGTAGGCCGGGGAGATAAAGTATACATCTACTTTGCAGGTCATGGCGATATTGAAACGGAAATATCAAACGGGGGCATATTGTTGTTGTATGATAGCTATAAGGAAAACTACTACATGAACCCCAACGGCTTTCTACATGAAAGCGATTTAAAAAACATTATAGCCCAAATATCAAAGTCAGAGACGCAGGTATTTCTTATAACCGATGCCTGTCACTCGGGTTCCTTAAGCGGCGGGGCTGATGGGGGTAATAAATCCTTATTAGCACTAAAGCAGGAATGGGGGAATGAATCCAAAATATTCTCCTGCCAGGCCAATGAATATTCTCTGGAGGGCCAACAATGGGGTAACGGCCGTGGTTTATTTTCTTACCACTTGGTTGAAGCATTAACCGGTTTGGCAGATGATGATAACGATGGTAAAATTTCGCTGTTTGAATTGCAAACGTATTTACAACGTTATGTGCGCGAGCAGGCCAAGCCCAATAAGCAAACCCCATTCATAACCGGTAACCTTGATAACATAATTGCAAACGTTAATGCTTCCTTACTGGCAAAACTAAAGGAGAGCAAAGCCAATAACTATCCTTTGTTTGCCATGGCCGATGGAAGGGGCACTACACCTGTAGCCGGTTTCGATGCTGCCACCTATTCCAACTTTCAGGCAGCAATAAAAGAATCGCGCCTTGTTGAGCCCGATAAAAATAATGCCGCATGGTTTTATAGCCAACTAACCGCTAAAACCAAAAATGAAGCAGCCAAAGATGAGTTAACGCGCACCTTCACTTCAGCCCTGCTCAATCGTTCCACTGAAATAATTAACCCACTACTTACAGGCGATGTAACTTATACCTCCTCTTCAAAAATTGCATTGGCTGTTAAAGAAATGAGTAAGGCAATGGAATTACTGGGGCCCGAACATTACCTCTCTGCAAACTTCAAGGCCCGCAAACTGTTTCTTGAAGCTGTTCAGCTAACGCTGAATAAGGATGATGAAAAAAATCCGTCTAATGTTTCCAATGCCTTAAAAAAATTGCAGGAGTCAATTGCGTTGGAGCCCTATGCCTATTATGCGTACTATCAAAGCGGGTACTTATACAATCTGCAGAAAAAATCAGCACAGGCTATTGAAAGCTATAACAAGTATTTAAGCTTTCTGCCTAAAGACCCCGAAGCATTAAACAATGTTGGGGTGGCCTATTACAACCAGGGCGATTATACCAAGGCAATTGAATACTACAACAAATCAGTTGCGCTTAAGCCTTCTTCACGCGCTTATACAAATACAGGCCTTGCCTACTTAAAAAGCAATGATGCAGTTAAAGCCAACGAAAACTTCGAAAAAGCAATAGCTACCGGTAAGGACAATTTGCTAAGCACCTACTTTTTAGTTGGCAAAAGCTACTACGACAACAACAGCGCTGATAAGGCGGCTGCCTATTTCACAAAAGCTATAGCAATCAACGCTAATCATGCCCCTACATTATATTATATGGGTTTGGCCGCTTATAGCAAGAAGGACAGCACCAAAGCGCTGGACTATTTCTCAAAAGCCATAGCATCTGACCCGCGTTATGCAGAACCCTATCAAAAGCGTGCGGATATTTACAGTGCTAAAAAGCAATTCGATAAGGCTGCCAAAGATTACGATATGGCTATTATGCTTAACCCTAAACTATGGGAATGCTACCAACAGTTAGGCAACGCATATATACAGCTAAAGCAATATGACAAAGCTATAGACGCTTTGGAAAACGCAGTAATGACTGACCGCAAACTTGGCAAAACACTTTACTTAACACTGGGCAATTTATACCGCGATAATCTTAAGTCTTACGAACGCGCTAACGGTTACTACCAAAAGTATATTGAGCTAAACCCAATGGACGGCAAAGGTCATGCTGAAGCAGGCATGAATTTCATTTACCTTAAAAACTTTACAGCCGCCGAACAAAGCCTCCAGCGTGCTTCAACACTAAGCCCATCAGACCCCACGGTAAATTCTTACCGGGATGCTTTGAACGCGGCTAAATCCAAATAAAAATGCAAACTGCAAAAAGCAAATGGTTGCCCTACTTGTTTTATGCGTTGCTTTTTGCACCATTCATCTTTTTCACCTTGTTGATGTGCAGTAAGGTAGTTCCGTATTTAAGCTTCGCACATGCAGTAAACTTTCTTTCTACCAAAACAGAAGAAACACTGCAGAACCCGGTATTTCGCTTAGGCTTCTATGTACACATTACTACAAGTGCAATAGTGCTCATCAGCGGCTTACCGCAATTTCTTCCTTCATTGATTCGCACTAAGCCTTCATGGCATCGTTGGTCAGGTATAGCGTACGTTTTTGCCATACTGCTGTTTGCTGCACCTTCCGGTTTACTTATTGCATTATTCGCTAACGGCGGGCTACCCGCCAAAACCGGCTTTGTTATGCAATGCCTATTGTGGTGGTTTATTACGCTTATAGCCTACCTAAACGTTAGAAAGAAAAATTACCGCGAACACATTAACTGGATGATAAGAAGTTATGCCATAACACTGGCGGCCATGAGCCTTCGTACTGAGGGATACATAATGCACTACTTCTTCCATACCAGGCCCATTGAAACCTATGTAACCATAACCTGGCTATCCTGGGTAGGCAATTGGTTCATTGCCGAAATATTAATTACCTTAGGTTTAGGCAACTATCTTTTTAAAAAATATTCTAAAGCGTAGCCCATGAAAAAAGCGGTTCTGTTTTCATTTGTAATTGTATTTATTGCTTCATGCAATTTTATGAAGCAGAATACGGATAAAGCAAAGGTGCAATTACTAACGCATAGAGAATCGGCCGATACCATGCGCCTTGCCGGCATTGATACCTCAGCTATAGATTCGCTTACTGCGCTTATTGAATACGGCTATCTTAGTCCTGAACGTTCAAAAGAAATTCTTCAAAAAGTAAATTTCAGCGATATACTTGGTTCCGGCACACCTGATGCTGCAACAACGTTTAACGGGTTTTACGGAACAGACCGTTATCGCATTGAATTTTATGTGAGTGAAGTTGCGGTAGATACCGCCAACCCCTTCGATATTCACTTACAGGGAAAGTGCAGGTATAAAAAGAACATAACCGATTTTACCGGCACGGTGCACATCGACTCTCTGTTTGCATTTAAAGATTTATCGTACGATTACCAGGATTTCCTTACTTATTACCAGGGCGATACCTCTGAAAAATTCGAAGGAGATACCACAATAGGCACCTATCACGCCAAAGGACGTTTCAAATTAGACGAGAATCAAAATCAAGCGGGTTCGGGTTCCTTCGCCGGTAACTTCTTTATGGATTTTATTCCATCGTATAACGAAAATCACGAGCTTACCGGTTATAACCTGTGGTACAACACCCGTAACGAAACCCTACGCGGTGGCTTTTTGTTTGATGGCAGTTGGCTTTCGTATAAAGGCGCTGAAACCAAACCTTTGCTTTTTGCTGCAGACCTCTTCATGTTCGGCAATGAAATTCTAAAAGACTTCAGTTATGGCGAACGCGAAATTGAGATAAACGAAAAATACCGTTCACTCGGCTGGGAAAATTACTGGGAAGCTGATGAATGGTGGAATAATACCCCTGACACTAAGGCACTCTAATAATTGTGCTGTAACAAATAATTTGATTCCCTCAGCGGTTGGCTTTTGCCAACCGTTTCTATTTTTCAAGGCTTAACCACCGCCTTAAAGTGCTGCGGTCTTTATCTTTCCGCCTGGTTTCATGTAGTTCATGAATCATCTCTAAAAGCGAATCCTCTACTTTGCTTTTAACGACATCTAAAGCGGTATCATCGTGCAGTTTACGCTTCATCCCTTTTGTTGAAATACGCTTACCAAACTTAAAATACAACTTTACAGGCCGTGGTATAATAGTATCTCCTACCCCTTTTACCATTGGCGGTATTAATTCACCGTCCTTAAAAACATTGTGCGATACACCAATAAAAGTCAGAAACTTACCAATAGGGGTTTTTAAAAAATCATCGGCATCCTTTACTACTGTAAAAGCTTCTTCCGCTCCTACTGCTGCAATGGGTATTATATCATAACCATGTTTGGCGGCCATACGCACAAAGCCTTTTCTGTCGCTCCATTTTAAAATATAACGCTCACCTTTTTTCCGGCAAATTTCCCTTGTACCACCCGGGTAAACTACTATACTTTCTCCTTCCTGCATCAATGCATCGCAATTGGCTCTTGAAGCCTCAACAATACCCAAACGCTCTTTTACAAAATCCTTCCATATAGGTATGCGAAAGTGATTGGAGTCTGCCAGTGCACGAAGTATAATGCCTTTACGCAGGTAAAGCTCCGTACCAAAAGGGTAACCATCCAGCACCCCTAACACATTGTGGTTGGTAACATAAAGCGCGGGGCGGGTAACATCCAGTTCCTTAAGCCCGTAAAATTGAGGAGCGAAATAGAATTTGAACGGAGTCATAAAACTGCGCACAAATGCTTTGGAAGGTGGTCTGAATGCAAAAGGACTTGCAGTCTTTTTTAGCTGGGCTCGCTTCGCCATTATTTCTGTTTTAAGTAGTGTAGATGTGTTTTCTCTACAAATCTGTTAAACCCCGTGGAAAAAACCATGCAATGGAACATTTTTTGAATCATACTGTTGACCTTATCTTAGTAATAACAGTTTTCAACGGAAAAATTTTTCTTGCAGAGTTGGATTAAATTGTAAACTTCGGTAACGAATCAAAAGCGAGTAATGGATAAAACCATCTATTTAATTCCCGGTGTTGGGGCTAACGATAAAATTTTTCAGAACCTTGATTTAAGCGGTTATGAAATCGTTCACCTTAAATGGCCCAAGCACAAAAAGAATGAAACTATCCAACAGTATGTAAAAAAACTGTTGCCCCAAATAAAAAGAGAAACACAGCCTATACTTATAGGCATGAGCTTTGGCGGAGTTGTAGCGGTGGAGTTAGCAAAGCTTATCAACCCCTGGAAAACCATCATTATTTCCAGCATTAAAACCTATCATGAACGTCCTTTCAAAATCATGTTCATGAATTCTGTTAAGTTCCATAGGCTAATACCGGGTAAGTTAATTGTTAACCTCCGCTTTTGGATGCAACTGGTTTTGGGTAAACTAAACAGGCACGACTACGAGCTTATTGAAGATATGATTCAGGATATTGACATTGACTTCAATAAATGGGCAGTAGACCAGGTAATTCACTGGAAAAACCAAACAATTCCCGACAACCTGGTACACATACATGGCACCAGCGATTGGATTTTCCCACGCCATTACATTGATGATTGCCATTGGATTGAAGGGGGCACTCACTTTATGGTAGTAAACCGCGCTAAAGAAATCTCCAAAATCATTCGCAAGGAACTTAAATCAGGTAAGGAGGTTAAAATGGAAAGCCGCTTCCTGAAAGCTTCTTAAAATGACTACTTTTTAGGAGCTGTCTGTCTGCTTTTTGGACATTTTTTGATCATTAAGCATTAGTTTTTTTTCATAAACCTTCCTCCTACCCTTTTGCGTTAGCTAAACGCAAAAATTTATCGGGATTTTCATCTGATTGGGGCGTTTTTTGCTGCATATTCGCACACTTTTTTCCCGACACACAATTTTTATTGCTTTTATGACTTACAAATCATTGGTTAATGCCAATTCAGGCACCTTTCATCTTCCCTGTCTATCTACTATAATTTGCCGTTTTATAGGCTCTTAATTTCTGCTTCCGTTAAACATCCTATTGACTATTAAAATCCTGACATGCGCTTTTGCACTTTTACCTCTGCTAAACTTCTTTTTGCCCTAATCCTTCTTTTGCTTTTTGGTTCAGCCAATGCAGCAACCATAACATGGGCCGACCCTAACAACGGCGGTGTATGGACAACCGGTACCAACTGGACAGGCGGTGTAGCTCCCGGACCAAATGATGATGTGGTGTTTAGCCCAACAAGTAATATTGTTGTTACGGGCACTCCTACAATCATCCTGGGCTCGCTAACAGTTAATGGTTCAGCCGATGTAAGCTTACAAGGGGCAGCTGCAGTAACCGTAACTATTAGCGCAAATAGCGCCGCAAATGATTTGGATGTACAGAGCGGAAGCCTTACAGTAGCCACTAACGTAACACTAACCATGGCAGCCGGCTCAAATGCCAATGTTGCTACGGGCGCCACGCTTGCACTTAATGCGGGTACGTTTAGTACTGCAGCAGCGGCAAGCACTACAGTGTTAGTTGATGGAACATTTAACGCAGGTGGTACATTAACGCTTGGAACCGGATCAGTAATGACGGTGGACGGAACATTTAATAACCCGGCTGCTTCAGTAACGTTAACCAGTACAGCCGCTACACTTCAATTTACTTCAGGCTCAATATATAACCACCAACGCAATGGCGGGGTTGTGCCCACAGCTACATGGAATGCCAACAGCACAGTTAACATAACAGGGCTTACTACCACTAACATCACCGGCTTTACAGGTCAAACCTTTGGCAAATTCAATTGGAACTGCACAGGGCAAACAATAACCTCAAGCATGGCCATAGCTTCAGCAACTTTTGCCGGAGATTTTACAGTTGTTTCTACAGGCACCGGTGCCCTTGGTTTTAATACTGCCGCCTCAACCGTTACGCTATCAGCAAACCTTAATGTGCAGGGCGGAACACTTAACTTCAATAACGGCGCAGCGGTTATAACCACACTTAACCTTGCCGGCAACCTTAATGTAACCGGTGGCACTTTACAACGGGGCACGGCTACCAGCAATCAGAATTTAAACTTCACCAACGCTGCCTCAAACAAAACACTTACTGTTTCAGGTGGTACGTTTACTACAACAGGTATTGCCATTACAGTTAACCTTAATGCTATTGTTACTTTGGCAAACAACCTTACGGTTGCTACAAGCTTTACCAATAGCGGCACCTTATTCTGTGGCACCAATATCATTTCCGGTACAGGTAGTTTTGTGCTTACTAACGCAGCCACTGCAACACTTGGCATTGGCGACCCTGCCGGTATAACTACCGCACCTACTGCAGCCGGTAACATTCAAACCACTACCCGTACGTATAACACACTTGCCAGCCTTATATATAATGGCAGTGTAGCACAGGTTACCGGTAATGGTTTAGCTACCACATGGGGCACTACCAACACCACTATTACCATAAATAATACTGCAGGTGTTACCCTTACACAAGCTCTTACCCTTGGTGCTGCTACCAATGCCAGCATCGTTTTACAGGATGGCCAATTCATTCTGGGTGCAAACAATTTAACCATTCCAACGCTTGGTACGGTTTCAACCCCTTCCGCTTTTAACAGCACAAGAATGATTGTTGCTGATGGTACAGGCCAACTAATAAAAAGTTTCCCGGCTTCAGCAGCTGCATTCCTATACCCAATTGGAGATAAAGCAGCAAGCGCTAACGGGGCAGAGTACACTCCTGTCAATCTTAATTTTACCGCTAACAATACTGCGCGTAATATTGGCTTTCGCTCTATTAACACGCGCCAGCCTAACGATTTTACCTATACCGTCAACTATTTAAATCGCTATTGGCCAGGCACCATTTCTGTTACCACCGGTACATTTACATTAAATGCTGATTTTACTTACAGCGCAGCAGACGTGGTAGGTACCGAGTCCTTACTAAAACTGAATTCCTATAATTCTATCACAACAGCTTTTACTCAGTATACTACAAGTTTAGTTTCTCCCACGCTTTCAGTTAGTGGTTATACGGATGCAACATTTACGATGTTGGCCGCTATAGATTTTACCGGCCGTGCTAAGGAACCTGTTTACTACCGCAGCACGGGCACCGGTGCATGGAGTAGCTTAAGCACCTGGGAAGTATCAAGCGATATAAACTTTATTAGTCCCGCACCCATTACAGCAACTGTAGCTCCTAACGACGTAAACAGCGACGGCATATTTATTAAAAGCGGCGATAACGTAAGCTTAACGGCTAGCACAAATGCCGATGACATAACCGTAGATGGAACACTTACAGTAGTCTCCGCCGTGGGAATAACTATAGGTAACGGTAACGGCACCGCCGCTGCAGATATGATTGTAAACGGCACAATTGTAAACAGCGGTTCACTTCTGTTTAACAGACCCGGTTCTTTGATACAAGTGAATGGAACAATAACTAACAATTCTGGTGGCGTTGTTACAGGAACAGCGGCAACACTAAACTTTGCTTCAGGTTCAACATTTAACCATGCCTTAACCGGTGGTGCTATTCCAATAGCAACCTGGAATGCTAACTCTCTTATAAACGTAACAGGTATTGTTGCTGCAGCCCCAACAGGCATTAGCGGCCAAATCTTAGGTAAACTTACCTGGAACTGCAGCGGCCAAACGGCGGCCTTATCAATGGCCATTGTCGCTACTACAACATTTGGCGGCGACTTTACTGTAGTAAATACCGGAACAGGAAGTTTAATTCTATCAGGTGCCACTACAACGGTAAATATGAATGGCGACCTGATTGTACAAGGCGGAACTTTGAATTTGAATAACGGAACCTCTACGGTAACAACCCTAAACCTGGGCGGCAACTTTAACCAAACGGCGGGCACCATTACCGTAACTGGCACCAGCCCCCAGTCATTGAATTTTACAGGCGTAGGTAAAACCTATTCGCAAAGCGGAACCTTTACCAATACACTTGTTGATCCAACGGTTGGTGTAGGGGCTTCACTAACTCTCAACAGCCCCTATTCAGTGCCTGCCATCCGCACATTTACAGTAAACGGCGCACTATATTGTGGCAACAACATTATAAGCGGTGCGGGCAACTTTATACTTGCAAACTCATCACTTGCCACTTTGGGCATAGGTAATGCCGGTGGTATTGCAGCTACAGGCGCTACAGGTAATATTCAAACTACTGGCCGCTTATTTAATGTTAGCGCCAGCCTGGTTTACAATGGTACTGTTCCACAGGTTACCGGCACCGGTCTTGCTACAACTTGGGGCTCAGCAGGCAACATTACTATAAATAACCCTGCAGGCGTTAGCCTTACCCAAAGCTTAACACTAAACAACACCACCGCTTTAATATTGCAAAGTGGCGTATTAACGCTTGGTGCTTTTAACTTATCTATACCGGCAACAGGCAGTATAACTACCCCGGGCAGTTTTAGCAGCACAAACATGATTGCGGCTGATGGAACCGGGCAGTTAATAAAGTTTATAACGGGCGGGGCAACAGTTCCATTCATTTATCCTGTTGGCGATGTTACAGGCACTGCAGAATACTCTCCGGTAGTGCTTGGCTTTAATTCAAGTGCTTCAGCCGGCTCCATTGGTGTACGCGTGGTAAACGGAACTCCTCCGGGAGCGCCCGTTACCAATTACCTTAACCGCAATTGGGTGTTTACTACAACCGGTTTAACCAGCTATAACTACACGCTTAGCCTGGGTTATAATGCTGCTGATGTAGTAGGTAGCACAGCTGCCATGCAGCCCAGCAGGTATAACGGCACCACGTGGACCCAGATAGCAGGCACCGTTGGCAGCAATACGGTAAATTACACAGCCACGCTAACCAATACCAGTGCACCTTTAGGTTCAAACACCTTTACGGCCCGCGAAGGCAGCTTGCTATATTATCGCTCTGTTGCTACCGGCGATTGGAACAACACATCAACCTGGGAGGCAGACGTAAACCCTGCCTTTACTGCACCAAGTACGCCTGCTGCTGCCCCAACAAGTACAAACAGCGCTTCAGTATTAGTACGCACCGGGCATACCGTAACTGCTACGGCTGCCGTAACCGCATTTGAAGTTTCTGTTGATGGCACATTAGAGAACGGAACGGGTGGCACAATAACAGCTACAGGTGGCATTACATTTAATGCTAACAGCACATACTCGCACAACCGCGATGGCGGCGCCATACCAAGCGCTACATGGCATACAACTTCAACTTGTTTAATTAAAGGCGCTGTAAGTACAGCAACCATAACAGGTTTCTCGGGCCAAACGTTTGGCAAGTTCACCTGGAACAGTCCTTCACAAACTGCCGCTGTAAGTTTAGGTGCCATAGCTACTACAACAGTAAATGGAGACTTCACTGTTATATCTACAGGTTCCGGTAGCGTAATTCCAACCGCTTCCGCTGTAACTATAAATCTTAATGGCGATTTGATTGTTCAAGGCGGAACATTAAATCTGAACAACGCTGCTACTGCTGCTATTTATAACCTTGCCGGTAACTTTAACCAGAGCGGCGGTACTGTCACTGCTACAAGCACATCAATACAAAACTTAAACTTTACAGGCGTAAATAAAACCTTTACTCAGGCAGGCACATTCACAAACACTACCATACAGCCTACGGTTAACCTTGGTGCTTCGCTTACATTAAATAACAACTATGTTGTACCAACCGGTAGAACATTCACAGTTAACGGCGCACTTTATTGCGGTAGCAACATAGTTTCAGGAGCCGGTGGTTTTACCCTTACAGGCGCTACAACTGCCACATTGGGTATTGGAGATGCTAATGGTGTAAACACAACGGGCGCTACAGGCAATATTCAAACTACAACACGCACCTTAGGCATAGGGGCCAATCTTGTTTACAACGGTACGGTAGCCCAGCTTACCGGCAACATTCTGGCAGCAACATGGGGCACTAATGGCACCACTATAACTATTGATAACCCTGCCGGCGTTACGCTAAGCCAAAGTTTAACCTTTACGGCCGCCACCAGTGCAGGTATCGTTCTTAAACAGGGTCAGCTAATCTTAGGCGCTAACAGCATTACAATGCCTACGCTAGGCACCATAAGCACACCAACCTCCTTTGGTGCATCTAATATGATAGTGGCCGATGGTGCAGGTCAGCTAATTAAAACATTCCCTGCCTCCGCGGCTTCTTTCCTTTTCCCCATTGGCGATTCAAACGGCAGTGCTAACGGCGCAGAATACACACCGGTAAACTGGAACTTTACTACGAACGCCACAAGCCGCACATTAGGCTTACGTGTTATTGACGCCATTCATCCTAACGAAATTTCCTATACCGTAAATAAGTTAAGCCGTTACTGGCCATGCACATCAAACTCAACAGCGGCTTTTACAGCAAATGCTGATTTTACCTATTCTGTGGCTAACGATGTTTCAGGAACCGAAAGCCAGTTAAAGCTAAATACCTATGAGCCTACCACTACTGCCTTTACTGAATACACCAGCACAGTTTCTTCACCTGTACTTTCAGTAACCGGCGTAACAAATGCGGTTCTTAATCTTAGCACTGCTTTCGATTTTGTTGGCCGCGCAAAAGAGCCGGTTTATTACCGCAGCACCGGAAGCACCGCGTGGAACACACTAAGCACCTGGGAAGTAAGCAGCGACCCTTCCTTTACCAGTCCTGCTCCTGTTGCAGCTATAGTGTTGCCAACCGCTGCCAACAGCGATGGCGTACTTATTAAAACAGGAGATAATGTTTCTCTTCCCGCATCAGTAAGTATTGATGATTTAACGATTGCAGGAACACTTACCGTTAATGCCGCCCAAACATTAACCATTTTAAATGGTGCAGCTGCTACTGATATGACGGTAAATGGTTCAATAGTAAACAACGGTATACTTACATTAAATACGGCAAGTTCAGTTTGTCAAATAAATGGAACAATTACTAATAACACTGGAGGTACAGTAACCGGAACCGCAGCTTCTCTCCTTTTCGGTGCCGGATCAACGTATAACCACGCCTTAAACGGCGGCGTTATACCAACCGCTACATGGAATGCAACCTCCTTACTTAACATAACCGGCGTTGTTGGCACAGCGCCTACGGGCTTTACTACGCAAACATTTGGCAAACTAACATGGAATTCAACGGGGCAAACTGCTACACTATCAATGGCCGCCGCTACTATGACCTGCAACGGAGACTTCACGGTGGTTTCAACCGGCACCGGTCAAACTGCATTTAATACTACTACTACATCTATTACTTTAAACGGCGATTTCGTTATACAAGGTGGCACCTTTAGCTTATGCAATAGCGCTACTACAACGGTGGCCGTTGTTAACCTTAGCGGCAACTTTAATCAAAGTGGAGGCACCTTGCAACGCGGTACTTCAACAGGTACACAAAGTTTCAATTTTGTAAACGGCTCATTAAGCCGTACCTATACCCAATCAGGCGGTACATTTACCACCACAGGTATTGGATTTGCAGTAAGCCTTAATGCCGCACTTACACTAAATAGTGCCATTTCGGTTGCTTCATCGTTTACCAATAGTGGCACTTTGTACTGCGGCAATAATATTATAAGCGGCGCCGGTTCGTTTATATTAACCAATGCGGCAACGGCTACATTAGGTATAGGCAATGCCGGCGGTATTGCAACCACCGGAGCTATAGGTAACATTCAAACTACAACCCGCACATATGGTATTGGCGCTAACCTGGTTTATAACGGCACCACTGCACAGGTAACAGGTACCGGTCTTGCTGCTACCTGGGGCACTACTAATACTACGGTTACTATTAATAACACGGCAGGCGTTACGCTTTCGCAAAACTTAGCGTTTACAGCAGCCACAAACGGCTCGCTTGTTTTACAGGATGGTCAATTCATTTTGGGCGCTAACAACCTTACCATACCTACTCTAGGTACTATCTCCACACCCACATCATTCGGCAGCAACCGCATGGTGGTAGCCGATGGCACAGGTCAGGTATTAAAAACTATTCCGACGGGCGCATCAGCATTCCTCTTTCCTATTGGCGACAATGCAGCCAGCGCAAATGGTGCAGAATATTCTCCTGTTAACTTAAACTTCTCTGCCAACGCTACCTCAGGAAATATTGGCGTTAAGGTTACCAATACTGCGCATCCATCAAATGGTACTGCTGCAAATTACTTTAACCGCTATTGGACCTTTACAACTGCAACCGTAACTACTTATACATACACAGCCGACTTTACCTATACTAACAATGATGTGGTAGGCACATTAGCATCTATAAACGCGGCGCGTTATAACGCTGGCTTGTGGGGAGGTTACACTTCTACTAACGGAAGCAATACATTAACCGTTACCACTTCACCGCTTAATGCAACCACCGCAGCACTTAACGGTAGTGATTGGACAGGCCGCGAAACACCGGGCTTGTATTACTATCGCACACATCAAAGCGGTAACTGGAGCGATGTAAATACCTGGGATGCATCTTTAGACCCGGCATTCCCTACTTACATTTATCCCGTATCTTTTGCACCGGATGATTACTCACTCGGTATTACCATTCGCTTAGGCCATACAGTAACTGTTAATGCGAATGTGTCGTGCGATCAGCTTAGCTTCGATAATACTCTGGGTTCAACACTTAATATTGACAATGGCGCCATATTTACCTTGCTTGATGGTGCCGGCACCGACCTTACGTTTGGTACAACAGCAAACAACTCTAAACTGAACATTGTAAATGGTAAATGGCTGAACAAAGGGACCTGGACTAACACACCGCAAATGGTAGTTAGCGGCGGCGCAACATATCAGCACGATCAAAATGCCGGTGTCGTGCCTACAGCAACCTGGCTAACTAACTCAACCTGTTTGTTTACCGGCCCAATGCTTTCAACACCTACAGGTTTAGGCCAAACATTTGCAAACGTAACCTACGACTGCCCTGCCCAGGGTAACAACCTGAATTTTACGGGCGGCTTTACCACCATTAATGGAAATTTTACACTGGTAAACACCAACGGCTGGGATGTTCGTTTAATGTCCAGCACCGGTACTACTTCAGTAACTATTAATGGTAACCTCGATCTGCAATCAGGCATCTTCTACCTAAGCTCAGGCACATCAGTTCCAACACTAACCATAGGCGGCGATTTACTGATTAAACCCGGTGCAGCTTTTGGTTGTAACATAACCGGCAGTGCTACGGGAACCGTAAACCTTGGCGGAAACTTTACACAAACAGGTGGTACGTTTTCTCAAGCAAGTACCGGCACAATAACCTGGAACTTCACAGGCGCTAACAAACAATTTACGCAGTCAGCAGGTACATTTACACCTGATAAAATAAACTTTAATATAAATACAGCCGGCGCTTCGCTTACGCTTAATAACGATTTTACCATTAATACACCAAATACATTTAGTATTACAAATGGAAGTTTAATCTGCGGAGCAAATCTTGTTAAAGGAACAGGCACTTTTACGCTAACATCAAGTGCTAATGCCACATTGGGTATTGGCCATGCCAACGGTATTGTTACCGCGCCTACAGCTACAGGCAACATACAAACAACTACGCGCACCTATGGTGTATTAGCAAACTACGCTTATTCATCAACTGCGGCAAACACCGGTAATGGATTTACAGCGGGCACAAGTCTTTCCGTTAACGGCGCTACAATAAATTTAACTTCTCCGGCCACACTTAGCGGCAGCACAGGGGCGCTTTCCTTAACCAATGCCTTGTTAAGCCTTGGTGCTAACGATCTTACCCTAAGTAATACTGCTGCTACAATTACAGGTGGTACAACATCTTCTACCAACATGGTAATTACGAATGGAACAGGCGTGTTCCGTCGTACCTTAGCCGCAGCAGTGGCTACACACTTCTACCCTATCGGTACAACAACCGGGTATTCACCTGTTACGTTAAACTTTGCTACTGCTACAGCAAGCAGCACCATAGGCATACGTGCTATTGACGGTATACATCCTAACATGGGCGGCTCGGCAGACTACCTGGATAAATATTGGTCTTTTGTAACATCTGGCGGAACCTACACCCTTAACTCAATAGTTTTAGGCTATGCGGCTTCAGATGTAACGGGTACAGAAACAGCGCTGGCAACCAATCTATGGACAGGCAGCACCTGGGCCCCGGTTACCACTACGGTTAATACCACAGCGCATACACTGACGTCTCCAACATCAGGTACTTTAACTGATGTTACATTCCCATTAAACGGAAATACAGTAACCGGCAGAACTGCTGAACTTAACTACTACCGCTCAAACGTAGTTAGCGGTAACTGGGAAAGTCCATCTTCATGGATTATATCCACGGATGTAAACTTTGCCTCACCAGCAGGCGTTGCGGCAACGGTTGCCCCAACTGCTGATAACTCATTAGGTATTACTATAATGAGTGGCCATACTATTACAGTTACAGCAGGAAACCCTGCCATTGCTGATCAGTTAACTATTTCCAATGCTGCTAATACAGCCTTAACTGTTGCCTCAGGCGCAACCTTAACTATTGCCAATGGCTTGGGTAACGATTTAACCTTGGCTGGTACAACAGCACGGTTAAATGTAAATGGCACATTAACTAACAATGGTGTAATTAGCGGAAGCACTGCAGCTACTACCATTGTAAACGGTATTTACGACCATGCACAAAACGGTGGCACCATTCCAACAACTACCTGGAATACCGGTTCTACCTGTTTAATAAGTGGTACAACAACTACAGTTCCCTCAGGCTTTCAGGCATTCCGCAATTTTACATGGAATTGCCCTTCTCAAAACACGGTAATTAGTTTAGGTGCAGGTCTTACTACTATTAACGAAAACTTTACCGTACAAAACACCGGCACTCAATCACTATCACTGGGCACTACCGGCTTTACATTAAACTTAACGGGAGATTTAATACTGAATGGTGGTACGCTAAACTTAAATAGTGGTGCGGCAGTATCCACAATCTTAAACATCAGCGGAAACTATAATCAAACAGCCGGCGCACTAACCTGCACGGCAACATCTGCTTCTACCATCAACTTTTTAGGTACTGGTAAAACCTATACACAAAGTGGCGGCACGGTTACCAACACTACCATTAACTATGCTGTTAATGCTGCTGCAGCCACACTAACTCTTAATGATAATATCACCATTCCTACAGGCCGTTCATTTACCGTATCAACAGGCACCTTGAACATGCAGGATAAGGTAATTAGCGGCGCAGGTACCTTTACACTTACATCAACAAGTACGGCATCTCTGGGCATTGGTTCAGCTAATGGTATAACCACTGCTGCTGCCTCTGGCAACATTCAAACTACTACGCGCACCTACGGTGCTTTAGCAAATTATAATTACAACGGCACAGTGCCGCAGGTAACAGGCAATGCATTTACTGCAGGCACATTATTAAGCATTTCAAACAGCGCAGGTGTAACAGAAACCTCACCGGCCAATGCAGTGAATCTTGCGTTAAACAACGGTGTTCTAAACACCTCAACCGGTGCTTTATTAACTTTAACAGGCACTGGCGCAATTCAGGGCGCTCCATCAGGCACAGCTTGTGTAAGCGGCCCTATGGTTCGCACTATTCCTGTAAGTCAATCAGCAGCGCTAACCCTATTATATCCTTTAGGCAAAGGTGGCGATTACAATCCTCTTGAAATTGTGAACCCAACCACATCATCAGGCGGCGCAGTTACCGTACAAGCTGAAGTATTTAATGCTAACAGCGCAGGCACAGCTGGTCCCGGCATAAGCGCATTAAACACCAACCGCTACTGGCAAACCGCTGTAAATACCGGCCCGCTTAACATTACAAGTTATGGTTCGGTTCGTTTAACTGAAAACACACCTGCACTCGTAAACGGAAATAGCGTAATAGGCCAATCATCTACTGTTAACGGCACCTATGGTTTCCGCGGTGGAGCGGTTAGCAGTAATACCATAGCTACGCAATCAACATTAAGCGCATATAGCTATTTTACTATTGGCGATGAAGGCACTATTTCCTGTCCTAGTCCTGTATTAAAAGTTGGTCCGGGTGGAGATTTTAGCAGTGTAACAGAAGTAAGTAACATACTAAATCTGTTACCGGTAAATTGTGACCTTATATTTGAATTTGTTCCAACTTACAACTCTTCCGTTGAAACCTTCCCGATTACATTCAACCAGTTTACATATGGGCCGGGTGGTCCGTTCTCGGTTACGTTCCGTCCGTCAGCAACGGCAACAACAACTATTAGCGGCTCAAGTGCTACACAACTAATAAACTTCAATGGTGCAGATAAAGTAATATTCGATGGTCGCCAGGCAGGAACGGGTACACCTAAAAACTTAACTATCACCAACACAAATACCAGCGGATCTACCATTCAGTTTGTAAACGACGCTACAAATATTGCGCTGAAGTATTTAAGCGTTCGCGGAGTTGAAACAAGTGGCACCAATGGTGTAATTGTTTTTGGCACTACAACAGGCACAAGCGGTAACGACAACATTACCATTGATAATTGCGATTTAGGTGATGGCGCTTCTAAACCAACCAACATTATTTATGCTTCAGGCACCAGCTTAAAGGAAAATGACAACATCAGCATTACCAACAACAATATCTTCAATTTCTTTTCTGCTACAATCGGCGCTAACGGTATCAATCTAAACATCGGTAACACCGCCTGGTTTATTGATAATAACAACTTCTACCAAACAACCTCTATAACGCCAACAAGCAGCACAACCAATGTTGCCATAAGCATTGTGAATAGCACGGGTACAGGCTTTACTGTAACTAATAACGATATTGGAGGTAATGCAGCTGGCGCCACCGGTACATGGACCGTTGCTGGTACCGCACAAACCAATATGTGCGGCATTTATATAAACGTAAGTAATAGCGGCACCAACTCTGTGCAGGCAAACGTTATACGCAATTTCAGCATTGCTACAACAAGTTCCTTTGCTACACAACAGGGTATATTTACGGGAATTTATGTAGGAAGTGGCTTTGTTGATATTGGCGGAGTTATCGGCAATATTATAGGTAGCACATCTATAGCCAACAGTATTGATATAATAAATAACCCAACCGTTAGTTTGGGCAACGTTAATGGTATAAAGGTAGATGGCACTTCAGGTGTAAACATTCAGAACAACACTATCAGCGGCATCTCCTTACGCAACCCATCAAGCATTGCATTTATTTCAGCCCTGTATGGCATTTATGCTACAACTTCATCGGGCACAGGTACTGATGTAATAAATATTACCGGGAACAACATCGGTAATGCTTCATTAAGTAATGCTTTAAGCAATGCTACAGGTAACACGTACGCAACTGCTACAACCACCTACACCGCAGGCATATTTGTTCCTTCTTCGGTAAGGCAGGTAATTATCAATAGCAACAACATAGCCAACATAGCCTACACGTCAGCTGCATCAGGCAACATGCAAACTATTGGTATATATCGCGGCAATACAACGGCATCTGCCAATAACCAGATTAATGATAATATAGTTTCCGGCATATCTTCTGCCGCAACATATACAGGTGCAGGCACAAATGCCGGTGTTGTAGGTATACACTTTACCTCGTCGCAAAGCGGCCATAGCATTGCGCGTAATACAGTGCATACCTTAAGTAATACTGCAACTGCAGCTACAGTGCATGTTATTGGTATTTTCTATAGTCCTTCAACAGGTTCAGGAAACGTAGTAGAGCGTAACTTTATACACTCGTTTGGCTTAAGTTCTACAGCAGTTGCTTCAACTATAAACGGCATTTACGATAATGCCGGCAATGCGGAGTTCCGCAATAACATGATTCGCCTCGGCATTAATGCAGCAGGTTCCGCGCTTACCACCGGTTACATTATTAACGGTATAAACGAAATAGGCGGCACTAATACATTCTATCATAACAGCGTTTATATTGGCGGTGCAGGTGTAACCACGGCAACCAACCAAACCGCTTGTTTCAAAACGGCGGTTACAACCGGTAACATCCGCAATAACATTTTCAGCAATCAACGTAGCGGAAGCAGCGGCCGCCACTACAGTATAGTATTAGGTGGTGCAACTATTGCCGCCTGCGATTACAACATTTACTCATCAGCTTCAGGCAATGTTTTAAGCACCAACGGTGGCACTAACACCTTTGCTACGCCGCAGGCTGTGTTTACGGCCATAACAAACCAAAACCTGCACTCAGGCTTTGGCGACCCTAACTTTATTAATGCAACAGGGAATGCCACTGCAGTTAACCTGCATTTAAATGCGTCAAATCCTGCAGAGGGAGTTGGTGTTTCAATAGGTTCAGTTACTGATGATATTGACGGCCAGGTTAGAAGCAGCTACAGCCCTGTGGATATAGGCGCCGATGCTGATAACTTCACCACACCTATACCTGCAGCAAACGATATTTACCCACCTGTACCCACTTATACTGCTATAAGCAATCAGGCACCTTGTGGAGCAGCCTCGAACGTTAACCTTACCGCTACTATTACTGACGCTGGAAGTGGTGTTCCAACATCCGGAGGTAATGCACCCCGTATTTACTTCCGTCGTTCAGCACCATCTGCTACAGCATGGGCAAGTACTGCAGGCACTTTAGCAAGTGGCAACGGCAACAACGGTACATGGACCTTTACTATTGATTATACCGTACTTGGCGTAGCACCAGTTGCAGGTGAAACCTACCAGTATTTTGTAGCCGCACAAGACCAGGCTACGAATCCTGTAAATCCTAACATTGGTTTTAGTAAGTATGATGGCACTACTCCTACCTTCACTAATAATAACGTAAACTCATTAGTAACCGCACCAACAACTCCTGATTCTTATACTTATCTCACGGCCTTTTCAGGTGTTGTAACCGTAGGAACAGGTGGAACTTATACCACCTTTAACGGAGCCAGCGGCTTATTCAATGCGCTTAACAACGGCGTATTAGTTGGCGATGTTACAGTGCAGGTAATTTCTGATATTAATGAAACGGCCTATACACCGCTTACAGCGCTTAGTTCAAGTTGCGGCGGGCCATGGACCGTTACTATCACTCCAAACAACACTACTGTTAGAACCATTAGCGGCGCCAACAGCCAAAGTATGATTGTATTTAACGGCGCTTCGCGTGTAACTATCGATGGTAGTTTTGGAGGCAGTGGCAATTACCTGGTATGGCGTAACACACAGGCGCATCCTGCATTTTGGCTAAACGCCGGGGCTAACAACATTACTATTAAAAACAGCCAGATTGAAAGTGCTAACACCAACAGCACTGCCGGTGCGGGTGTAATTGTAATGGGTGGTCCGCTGGCAATCGGCTCAGGCGTAACGAATATCACCATCGATAAAAATATCATTCGCGAAAAATCAGTGGGCGCGTTTGCAGGTTATAGCAAGTACCTCATTCTTTCTTCTAACATAAGCGGCACTAATGGCAACATAAGCATTACCAATAACGAGTTAGCTAACTGGTCAATTTTCAGCGGTGGCAGTGGCGCAGCGGCAGCTATTGAAGTAGGAACAAATGGTGGCAGTAATTACACCATTACCGGAAACAGCCTTTATAATAACTTTATTGATGGCACCGGCCAACAATACGGTATTGATTTTCGCCCCGGTTCAAGCTCTATTGCCAACACAATAAGCGGTAACTATATAGGCGGAAGCGCAGCTTTATGCGGCGGTGCCAACCCTTGGAGGAACAACACTAACAGCGATTTGATTCCGCTTTACTTAAGTGTTGGTAACGACATTGCCAATCCTACAGTAATTAACGGTAACACCATTCAGAATATTAACCAACAGAGCGGCGATGCCGGAGGCGTAACCTGTATTTGGGTAGCAGCAGGCCGCGTTAATATCACTAACAATCTTATTGGTCATCCTACTTTAGTTAACAGCATTCAGTCTGCAGGTGGAGGATTAAGCCTTAGCACTAATACAGGTTGGATGTACGGCGTGTATAGCCAAACTGCTAACCCCTTGTTAGTACAGAACAATACTATTGCCGGCCTTTCTTCGGTAGGCTCCTACCGCAGTTATGTAACTATAATTGAACATACAGGCACAGGAACGTTAACTGCAACAGGCAACACCCTGGCCAATACCTATAACGGCGCTAATACTTCAGGGTATAACACCATTGGTATTTATGTAAGCAGCAGTGCAACCGGTAATAATATCAGTGGCAATACTATTAGTAAACTCGGCAGCAGTTCAGCCGGCCCTAACGGCAACGAAGCAGATGGTATAATAGTTAAAGGAGCATCTTCAGGAACTATTGATGCAAATAAGTTAACTGAATTCTTTCACGTTTCTAATGGTGGCTTTACGGCAGGTATTACCACGGCAGGCACCGGCAACTGGATAGTTTCCAACAACATGCTTAACATGCTTAACCAAAGCTGGCTGGGCAGCTATACCACCCGTAAAGAATTTTACGGTATTCTGGATTATGCCAGCGGCGGTACCAACAAGTATCACTACAACACAGTGCTTATTCAGGGAAGCCAAACAGGCACTTCCGGTGTTGATTATCCTTCCGAGTGTTTCTATAAACTTCCTGGCGGTACAGGTTCAGGCAACGGAGATGTTACCCAACTGCGTAATAACATCTTTATAAACAACCGAACCGGTAACCCTACAGCCAACAGCAAGCACTATGCTATTGATAATACATCCACCACTCCTTCTGCAAACTGGAGCAGTGACTACAATTTCTTTTCAACTAATAACGATAACACCTTAGCTTACTGGAATGGCGCCGGCGACCGTACGTTTGCGCAATGGCAGTCTTCATCGGGGGGCGATTCGCACAGTACCTGGGCTCATGCGCTTACCTCAGGCACCTCAAGTGCCGGCAATACAAACCCGGCAGATTTATTCGTGAATATCAATACCGGTGATTTGCATATCAACCCTTCACCTTCCTCTGCGCCATATCCATACATATCGGTGTATGATAATGGTGTATCGGTTGCGCCAACTACAATGTATGACTTTGATGGCACTGCGCGCCCGCAAGGAATTGCGGAAGATATGGGGGCAGATGAATTTGTAATTTGTACTGCAACTATTACTGCTACCATTAACGGTGGTTCAACCGCTACGGTTTGTAATGGTGCAACTGTTAACCTAAGTGCCAGCGGGGCTGTAAATTATACATGGTCATCAAACCCTTCTGGCTTCAGTGCTAACACGGCCACCACAACTGCAACACCAACAACTAATACTACTTACAAGGTAGTGGGTATTGACGGCAATGGCTGTATTGGCAACGCAACGGTTACGGCGGTGTTATCTCCGGGTACAATTAATATCTATACATCATCTCAAACAATATTGGCCGGTGAAAGTGCCAGCCTTGTAGCAAGCGCTTCTACGCCGGGCGCAATGAGTTATTCATGGTCGCCTTGCGCAACGCTTGATTATTCAGATTCAGCGAATGCCATCGCATCACCGCTTACGTCAACTACCTACACGGTAACGGTTACTGATGCAAACGCATGCACGGCAACAGCCTCTGCAACAATTAACGTAGGTACGGCAGCTACGCCTTCAGGGCAGGTTAGTTGCGGATATTCCTATAACTATGTTGGCACTAACACATGGGTTCCTCTTACTTCACTTTCCGGCACACCGGTAAGCCTGGCAAGCGGAACCGGCGCAGGCATGGATAACACACAATATCCTACACAATCAATTGGATTTAACTTTACATACAATGGCGGCAATTACACATCAGTGGGTGTTAGCAGTAATGGTTATCTGTGGTTCGGCACCGGCTCGCCATCTGCTACCAACTATTCACCTTTAAGTTCTACAACAGGCCAAACAGGGCTGGTTGATGGCATTATAAGTGTATTCGGCGGCGATGTTTCGGGCCGTGTTGCAGGTTCTACGCTTAAGGTTATAACAACAGGCAGCGCGCCTAACCGTGTGTTTGTAGCTGAATGGTTAAACGTAAAAGTAGCACCGGGCACTAACCGTGGCGATTACCAGGTACGCTTATACGAAGGCACAAATAAGGTTGAGCTTTGGTACAATGTTGCCCCTTACATGGCAGTTGATGTTTGGGCCGGCCAGGTTGGTATGCGCGGCAATACAACCGCCGACTTTACCAACAGGCAGGTTGATTGCAGCCAAAACGGTTGCAGTGCCAGCTGGGCTAACTCAACACAAGGAAGTTCCAATGGTGCGCTGTGCTATATTGATGGCGGTGCAGGCTATTGCTATACTAATTGCTCTAACTCACCATACCCCGGCTCGCCGGGTGCCGTGGGCGGGCAAATAATCAGCTATACTCCTAATGGCGCTACAGTACCTATAGTAACAGCAAGTGGTGCATTAAAATTCTGCTTGCCGGGCAATAGCGTTAATCTTACATCTTCGGCTGCTGCCAGCTATCAGTGGTATTTAAATGATAATCCTATCAGCGGGGCAACATCACAAAGTCTTAATGCTATAACTGCAAGAGGAGCCTACACCGTTAAAGTTCCTGCAACAGGTTGCGGAATAGCTTCTGCTCCAAATGTTGTTTCCTCGGGCACATCTGTTACCGCTTCAGTAACTGTTAGCCCCGGCAGTTTGTGTAATGCTACCTCAGGAACCTTTACGGCCACAGGCGTTAATGGCGGCTGTGCCCCGGTTTACCAATGGAAATTAAACGGAGCAAATGTGGGCACTAACAGCCCATCCTACACTAACAGCTCTTTAACGCCGGGTGATTCGGTGCAAGTGGTAATGACTTCTACAAAAATTTGCGCAACGCCATCAGCACCTGTTTCTAATACCGTGCTTGACCAACAGGCCGGCCGTTGGATAGGTGTAGTAAGTTCTGACTGGCATAATGCTGCTAACTGGTGCCCCGGCATTCCTACATCAACTACTGATGTTATTATACCTGTAGGCGTTCCGAATTACCCGGTAATTACAGCTACAGCCATAAGCCGAAACCTAACTGTAAATACAGGAGCAACTGTAACTATCAGCAGTGGTATATTACAACTGCACGGAGATTTAACGGTAAATGGCAGCTACACGCACACTAACGGCGTATTGCAATTAGCAGGTAGCTCTACCCAAACGCTATCAGGTATTACAGCCTATGATATTAAAATGGGTAATAGCGCCGGCGCCGTACTGAATGGTGATTTAGTGATTACACACTCCATAGACTTTGCTGATGGTATAATTACTACAGGCAGCAATAAAGTAGAAGTTACCAATACGGCTACTTCCGCAGTAAGCGGTTCAAGTTTAAGCTCATACATAAACGGCACCTTAAAACGCGCAGTTAACAGCAGCGGTACTTACGTTTTACCTGTTGGAACATCTTCACAATACGAACTGGCCGAAGTTAAGTTGAACAGCAACCCGGATATAACCGCACTTACAGCCAACTTCAACACCAGCAATACCGGCTGCAGCCAGGTGCCTGATAATAGCGGCGGCCCATTTGTGAATGGAACAGCACTTACTGATTTATTGGATGGAGGCTTCTGGACAATTCATCCAACACCATCAACCTACAGCGGCTTAAGTTACGATGTTACCTTAAAGGAACGTGGCTACAGCAATGGCGCCTCTTCTAACCCTGCATCTTATGCCGTTATTAAACGCGACGATTGTTCATCAGCATGGCAATCATTGGGCACACACAGTAACGCCACTCAATCTATATCAAGTGGAACAATAACAGCTGTGCGCTCTGCTCTTACTTCCTTCTCAGATTTTGGAGTAGGACTGGATGCAGGCGGCCCTCTGCCGGTTGAATTAATTTATCTTTCAGCTGATGCGGTTAACAACACATACATTCGCATTAGCTGGGCAACAGCTTTAGAAATAAACAACAGTGGGTTCAGCGTTGAGCGCAGCACAGATGGCATTAACTTCTATGCAATTGGCTGGGTTAACGGAAACAACAATAGTACCGTACAACAAACCTATAGCCTTAACGACAACAACGTAGTACCCGGCACTGTTTATTACTATCGCTTAAAGCAAATAGATAACGATGGTCAATTTGAATACACCTACGTTGTTTCAGCGGTGTTAAACGGAACCACAGCATTTGAAGTGAAGGCATTTGTGCCCAACCCAACCAATGCGTTAACTAACCTGTTAATTACATCTGATGCGGATAAGCAAATCACAGTAGAGTTTTACAATGTGCTGGGAGAAAAAGTGATTAGTGAAACACATAAGGTATTGCTGGGGGCTAATCAATTTACCTTTGACCTAAGTGCGTTGGCCAGCGGCACCTACACTGCCATTGTAACCTCAGGTAGTGAGCGTCTCAGCAAAAAACTGGTAGTTACCCATTAAACAATAGGTTTTAAATAATGAAAGGCCATCCCTAAACAGGGGTGGCCTTTTTTACTTCGCTCCTGCACAAACATCTTATAATCTGAATTGAATACTGTAAGTTAGTTTACAAATATCCCCCACATGCGCCTGCTTCTAAGTTTGTTACTCCTAACCTTTTTGCTTACTTCTAACGCACAAAAAACCACTAAAACCGAAAATGTAATTCTGATAACTTTTGACGGCTACCGTTGGCAGGAACTATTTGACGGCGCACAAAAGAAACTGATAAACACAAGACAGGTTGGCGATAAAGCGATGCTTGAAAAACGTTTTTGGGCAGAAACCGAACAAGAGCGTAGAAATAAACTAATGCCCTTCTTTTGGAATACCATTGCACGGGAAGGAATTATTCTTGGCAATAGAAACTATGGGTGCAAAGTGGACATTACAAATCCTCATCGCTTTTCTTATCCCGGATACAATGAAATTTTTTCAGGTTATGGCAACCCAAAAGTTAATAGCAACGATTATCCTGATAATCCCAACCTTACCATATTTGATTATTTAAACGAAGATTCAGTATTTAAAAATAGTATAGCTGCCTTTGCCACCTGGGACGCCTTTCCGCGTATCATCAACACACATCGAAACAAAATTCCTGTATTTGTAAATTTTAAGCAGGACGATAAGGGCGCCGTTACCTGTAACGGTGTAACCTGCGCCGTTTGGAGCACCCAGGTTCCTTATACCAATCCATTTGTGCAAACCGATACAATGACTTACCATTTCGCTAAGGAATATCTTCAGAAAAACCATCCGCACTTTGCTTTCATAGGGTTCGATGAAACGGATGGTTTTGCCCACGAAGGTCATTACGATTGGTATTTAAATGCCGCAAACATGTTAGATGCATATGTAAAAGACCTATGGAACTTCGTGCAGTCTGACCCGCAATACAAGAATAAAACAACCATCATAATTACAGCCGATCACGGCAGAGGAACTGCAGGAAAATCAATGTGGCACCATCACGGGCCCCTTGTAGCCACCGCAGGGCATATTTGGTTGGCAGCAATCGGCCCCGATACTCCCGCTTTAGGAGAAGTAAAAAACAAAACGCAATACAGCCAGAATCAAATTGCTGGTACCATTGCCAAACTGTTGGGCAAAGAATTTTACAAGAGCAAGAAAATAGGCGCTCCTATACCGGAGCTTACATCAGGTAAGTAATTAACGGCCCCCCATAACAATACGTTGCATAGTTTTAGTTTTACCATCGCTCACTGCTACTACATAATAAGAAGGTGCAACGTTAAGAGCAATAGTGTTAAGCGAAGCCTGTAAGCTTCCCCCATACATTTTTTCACCAATCAAACTATATACTTCCACATTCCAGTTATCGCTTTTGCCTGTTGGCACATTCACATATATAGTATTAGATGCAGCGTATATTTTAACCTTTTCAGTAGATAAAGGCTCAACTGCAAGCGGCTCCTGCACGGTTATGTAAAAAGTATCGCGCGCTTCACAACCGGCACTGTTAAATGCTCTTAGCACCACATCAAAATTACCGCCCTGGTTAAAAGTATAATAAGGATTATTGATGCCGCTTATTATTGCTCCGTCACTTATACTCCATTCAAAATTGGTAGCGTTATGTGACACTGCCAAGAACTGTATCTCCTCATCACTTTTAGCCACAGCAGTTTGGTTAAGAATAGCAGCGCTTACAGCATAGCCATTTAGCTGTACTGCTTTAGTAATAGAAGTAGAGGTGTCAAATACAAACTGTACAGCGTAGCTGCCTTCACTTAAACCCGGGAAACTGAAGCTACCACTTGCACCGGGTAAGTTTTGCATCAAAATACCCGCGCTATCATAAAGCGCTACCGAGTTCCAACTTATAGAAGGGTCAAACTGTATAGCAACAATACCGTTTTCATTTAAACAATCAGCCGGGGTAAAGGTAAACACTGCCGGTATAGACACATGTAAATAGAAACGGCCGGTTTCAGGTTCATTAGGATTAATGGCAGCCGTGTAGGGCCCGCTCATCAGATTCCAAAACTTGCCGATTTGCTTATCCTCCAGCGTTATAAGATAGTCCTCGGTAAAGTTTACAACCGATGACGCACTAAATACAAACTGAGTAAGCGAATCAACCTTTACGCCTAAGCTTATAGTAGCATCCTGCAAAAGATTGCTGTAGCTGTTAATTAAGCAGGCAGTGTTATCTACAGTTAAGGAATAAATAAACGGTATACTCTGCGCAGGGCCAAAAACCTTTTCTACGTCTTCGTTATTATTAAACGTGCTAACGAAGTTCTGATCAAAATTTATTTCGGTAAAATCGGTTATTCCCATCGGGCTGCTAACTGCAACATCAATCTGCTTCTTGGTTTGGTTACCAAAGGCGTTGATGAAAAGTGCAATTGAAAGCAAGGTTAAAGTCAAATTTCTCACGGTTTCCTGTTTTGAATTACACATTTATAAAGGCGTGCCGCAAGTTGAAATTTCTACTACGAGGAATTTTGGGAATTTTTATTCAGTATTGGTTGGCATACCTGCAGGCCGTTATGTTAATGCGCATTTGCGGCTACATCCTTGCTGCTTACCGTGGCACAAATGTTTATCAGTATTAGTATTCTTTAATTAAAACAGATGTTATGTTACGATGGTCTTTTCTATTCTTGATTATTGCCATAATAGCGGCAGTATTCGGATTTACAGGCATCGCGCAAGGTGCTGCTTCAATAGCCAAGGTGCTCTTCTTCATTTTTCTGGCCTTTTGGGCTGTTATTCTGGTTCTGGGCCTTACCGTATTTAAGAAAGGATAGCCATTGGCCGTTTCAAATTTTTAAACCGATAAATAAAAAAGTATGAAAAAGGTAGTATTCCTTGTAGCGATAACCTTAATTGGTTTTTCCTCATGTAAAAAAGCGTGGACTTGCCAGTGCACTGATAACAATGGCAACAATACTTATCATGATATAGCCAACTCAACGTTGCATGATGCTAATGCCACCTGCAACGGGTATGAGTATAACAACAATGGCTCTTACAACAACTGCTCATTGATTCAATAAAATTGAAGAGTAGAAAATTTAAAAGGCCGGTTTAACCGGCCTTTTTCTTTGCGCTGTATTTAAATAAGATTGGGTTACGCGTTTCTTCCATCGTATCTCCCAACAGATACCCCCAGGGCTTCAGTTCTTCTATATGGTCGCAAATAACCTTTACTAAAGCGGTTAGAGGAATAGATAAAAACATTCCTGCTACACCCCATATAAGGCCGCCGGCAATAACTACCATAATACATATTATCGCATTAATTCTAACTCTTGAAGCCACAATGTAAGGCACCAGGTAATGATTATCTACAAACTGTATTATAGCATACAGGCCTAATACCAATAATGCCGTAACCGGAGACTTAGTTAAAAACGCAATAGCCATGGGAAGCAATACGGCAATTATACCGCCTATATAGGGTATCAGGTTTAAAATAGCGCCAGTAATGCCAAGCAGTACGGCATATCTTACACCTAAAATCAATAATCCTACTGAGTTTAAAGCGGCAACAATAGCAGCTTCAATCAACAGTCCGAATAAGTAATTTTTTAAAATGGCGTTAACACTCAGTAGTACTTCTGATACAGTTTGGTGATGTTCCTTTCTGAAAACCTTAGCAACAAACCCCAACAATAACGGCTTGTAATACAAAAGCAGGAAAATATACACCGGTATAACAAATACGGAAATGGCAAAACTGCTGAACGTAAGCAATGTCCCACCCAGGCCCTTTAATAAACTTTTACCGGCATCTCCCTGCATATTGGTCAACCGGGTTTTAATTTCTTCAGCGGGCATATGTATTATGCTGCCTATCCAATTCAGTGTTTCATTCATTACAACGGTAAACCGCCCTTGTAATTCATTGCTATCTCTTATACAAACTTTAACCTGTACTGCTATAAGGGCCAATACCCCTGCAGTTATGGCAAGCCCTGCTAAAAGGGCCAGTGATATGGCCAGTACGCGTGGCACCCGTTTCCTATGTAAAAAGTTAACCATAGGATTAAGCAATATGGCAAAGAAGAGGGCAAAAATAAATGGGACAAATACATCCGCCGCTACAAAAAGTAACAGCAGGGTTAGTACTAGTCCCATTAAAGCCATGGTATATTTAAAATAAAATGGGTAGCCGGTGGTGCTATTCATAGCTATTAATTAACCTGTCGGCATTGCTCGCCCCATATACTGGTTCACTCTTCCCAATATCTCCTCTCCTTTTCCATTTACCAGCAGGGTCTGGCTGCTGAATATCACACCAATTTTCTGCTTAAGCTTACCGCTCATTTCAAGTAGCAAGCCTCTCATTATCTTTGTATTCATACTTCGTTCTTTAAAGCATCTATACACTTCTGCCACGAATAAGACGCAGCAAAACAGCTATGATGGCAATTACCAATAAAATGTGTATCAATCCGCCGGCGTGGTAGCCAATAAAGCCTATGGCCCATCCTATTACCAGGATTACTGCTATAATATAAAGTAGGTTTTCCATAAATGTGATTTTTAGTTAAGTGTAGGAAAAGCGTGCCATCGCCGCTTTTTCATAGCCTCTTAATTGTTGTTCCCTTTTGGGGAATACTCTACTCTTTTTTCTTCTTCCGGGCTTCGCGTTTGGTTTCCTCCTTTGCATTACTAACCAAAACCTTATCTACGTCTTCATCCAGGTTCTCCAATGCCTTAACCAGGTTATCAGGAACATCGCCATCATAAGAAATACGGAAATAAGAGAAGCCTGTGCGGGGCACATCGACTTTTACCGAAGAAAATACCAGGCGCCTGCTCACTCCCTCATCCTTAAACGCTTCCATAAATACTGCCTTGCGCTTCGCTTCTAAACGCTGTGCTTTTGCATATACTACACCGGTATCTACCCATTTCGTACATTTTTCCTGTATGGTAAACAATAGCTCCGAACTATCAATATCCTTATTAAGCATGGCCACAAATTGAGAGTCCTTCACAGACATCTTTTCAACTGCCAGTGAATCCTCTTCACTAAAAGCATCTGCACTTTTTTTATTAGTCATTAAAAAGTATTTCTTTTTGGCTTCATACAAAAGGAAGTGTTCCTTTTCCTTTGCTTCAAAAGAAACGGGCTGTATATACACCTTCGCTTCAGGGTTCTTCTTCATAAACTCAGCTAACTTCTCGGCAAATTTTTCCTGCTTCTTACTCAGGTTCACCTGGTGCATATTCCATCTGAATATTTGGTACTTCTCTACTTCGTTCTGAAGGTTCTTTACATAAACTCGATAAGGAGTTGTTGGCGGTTTTACAAAAAGATTTCGCAACACATCCAATATAATATCCCACACATTTACCTTCGGATCATTTAAATTACCTCTAATGGGAATTTCATAATCAATGTAGTTGCCGGGCTCTTTCACTACGGCCAATATCAGTGGCATCGGTATCCAGCGGGTATCCTTCTTCTTTATACGTTTGGTCAATTGAGGGTTTAAAATCACCAGGTGATTCATACTCTCAATATTTCTGTTGCGCACCTTCCAATTGCCATTAAAGTTTATTGTACCGCTTTTGAAAGGGAAAGATGTATAAGTTATGGTATACGGGTTAAGGTCAGGTACAGCTAATTCTTTAACCGAATAGGCCAAGTCAAAGTTGCCAAAATCTTTAGGGGTAACACCAAAACCTACATCAATCTGCCCATGCGGAAATACATCCGTTTTCATGTCCACCTTCAGGTAGGCATTATCGCGGTCAATATCTTTTGAAATTAAGGTGAGTGGGGTTGCGGCTACTGCAAATTTTTCGCGCAGGGCAAAATCATTAAAACCAAAATTACCATCGTAAATAGCAACCTGGTTAGCCTTATAATGGCTCTTAATAAAATTCTTACCTAACTCTTTTACAAAATCGGCTATAGCTATTATCAGGTTAAACTTGCTACTGTCTGCCTTAGCAGCCTTGTAGTTCTCCCCACCTGCACCAAACATCCGCTGCAGGTTGTCCAATTGGTCGTAACGTTCAAACTTAAAAAACGGTTTAATTATAGATAAGGTATCGAATATGTACTCATACTTCAGCGGATTCATATACTTTATATTCATTCCAACTTTTTGAAATGAAGCAAAATCATCTCCTTCTGTTTTACCAAAGTGAAAATCATTCACGCCAATATATCCGCCTAATTCCAACGCAAGCTGGTCGCTGAAGTTTCCGCTTACATGAACATCCGCATCAAGGTTAGCGGCAAGTGAGCCGTAATTAGCAAGGTCATGTAAATATTGCTCAAAAATTTTCAAGTCAAATTTTTCAACTACCGCCTTTACATTGTAATCCAGGCTCTTTAGGTTAATAGCTCCTTTAGCACCTATGCTTCCCTCGCCGGGCCCATTTCTAAATTGTATTTTATAGTTAATGGAATCAACATCCCATCGCTTTCCGGGGCTTTGTATATCAAGGTCAGTAATGTAGTAGTGAACCGGTATTGAAAGTTCATCGTAATAAAATATCCCCTTATTTATTTCTATATCCAGTATATTAAACTTAACCGGGGTTGTATCCTTAGGGGCCAATGTATCCTTCGGGGTAAAACGGGTAATCAAATCGCTAAAATTGAATTGATTTCTGTTTTGAATTAAGTGAAATACGGGTCTGTTAAGTGTTACACTGCTTAACTCATACGTTTTGCTGAACAGCTTTGTAATGGCAAAATTTACATTTACTGAAGCTGCGGATACAAATACCGAATCTTTATTCTGTTCATACAGTTTTAATCCGTTAATGTGGGCATAGCCTGTAAATGGATTAACATAAATCCAGTTTATGGTAATTTGGCGGCCAAGCCATTTTTCGTCGTATTTTTCTATGATGTATTTTGCTATCGGCGAGATAAAGGCAATAACAAGAACTACAAAAAGTACAATTACCGACAGGGTAATCACTATAATTTTCTTCCACCGTTTATCAAGCAGTTTCACCATAGATATATTTTAACTTACTATGATGAAAAGAATATACCGATGGTGTGTGGGCAATTAATTCCACACTTCAGGCCGGTCAAACTATCCCGGTAAAGGGATTAAAGGAAAAAAATCAGGTATTGAAAAACTGCTGAATAGTGGCTAACACTATGGGCTTTTCTACAAAGGCATCGGCGCCATGTTCAAGGGCCTTTTCTTTGGTATTATGCATAGCGCTTATCAGAATTATCTTGGCTTCCGGCACTATACTCTTAAACTGGGAAATGTGCTTTACCCCTTGACCATCAGATAGATTGTTATCTAAAAAGATAACATCCGGTTTTTGACTACTTAAAATTTGCTTGCCCTCTTCAAGGGTAGTGGCAATATTAACATCTTCAACTTTAGACTGTAGTATATTCTTCAGCAGAAAACACAAATCCCGGTCATCATCAATTATTAAAACTTTTGCTGAACGCTTCATAAACTATAAATGCAAACAACTATGGATAAAATTCCGTGCCAGATTAGCTTAAGGTAACGCTTTCGAACCAATAAGAATGGAAGTTTTTAACCAGGCTCACCAGCTTTTCATATCCCGATGGTTTAGATATGTAACTGGCCGCCCCTAAAAGATAAGAGTTTGCTATATCGTTTTTTGCAACCGAAGTAGACAGCACAATTACAGGTATGGCCTTAAAGGTATCATGCGCCTTAATGCGTTTAAGGGCTTCACGGCCATCCATTTTAGGCATGTTCAAATCGAGGAGAATTACTGCAGACATACATTTGCCGTGCTCCGCATCGTATTTCGTTAGCACCTCCAGCAATTGCTCCCCATTATCCACAAACTGAACAGGATTAGTAACCTTATTTTCTTCAAAGGCGTACCTAATCAATTCCTTATCGTCGTCATCATCCTCTGCCACCAGTATTGTAACATTCTTGTTCATCTTTAGCCTTTATACAGGTAAATATATGGTAAAAACTGCTCCCACACCTTCTTCACCTCTGGCGGTAATATATCCACCATGGTTTAGTACAACGGACTTTGTAATTGCCAGCCCTATACCCGTGCCGCTATACTCCCCTTTACCATGCAAGCGCTGAAAAACTGCAAAAATACGTTCGGCATACTCATTACTAAAACCTATACCATTATCGCTTAACGTTATTTTATAAAATTGCTTTTCGCCTTCGCCCACCCGCACATTTGCTATAGTATTACCAGCCACTACCTCACAACTTATATTTACAACAGGCCTTACATTCTGCTTTGAATATTTAATGGAGTTACCAATAAGGTTCTGAAAAAGCTGAACTAACTGCAGCAAATGCCCTTTCACTTTTGGCAACTCAGGATAATTAATCACGGCCTTCTGGGTTTCAATAGCCACAGTAAGGCTATTCATTGCTTCCTGCAGGGCCAGATTTAAATCTACATCCTTACCCTCCTGGTTGCTGTTTAATACGCGGGAGTATTGTAAAAGATCATCAATTAGCTGCTGCATTTTGGTAGCAAAGCCATCCAGCTTTATCACAATCTCTTTTCCTTCCTCACTTAAATTGGCCGATTCCTTTATTTTCAATCGCTCTCCAAACGCGCGCAGTTTGCGTAAGGGTTCCTGTAAATCGTGCGAGGCAACGTAGGCAAACTGTTCCAAATCCTGGTTAGAGCGGCTTAATTCTGCATTCTTCCTTTCCAGCCCTGTTTGAAGCCGCTGTGATTCCGCCAACGACTTGCGTAAAAAGTAAAACAAAAGGGCCACAATAATTATACTTACCAGTGAAGCGCCAAACAAAAACAAGGGGCTGGCAAAGCCATCTGACTCCCTCTTGGCGTTTCGCGTTGCCAGTAGGTTATACTCGCACTCCTCCATTTGATTCAGCACCTTATCAATTGCCCGTGACACACGTAAACCGTTTAGCAGTAAACTATCTTTGGTGTATAAGTCCATTTCAAAAATGTTGTGTACCAAAGCGTGCCATATTACAAATCGAGCAGCCACCAGGGTATCCAGCGGAACTTTGTAAGCCTGCTGTTCCGGGTTGTCAATGGTCAAATCACTTATCACTTCTACCAATGAATCTATTTGACCGTAGGCCAACTTTAAATCGGGCTTATACTCGCTTTGTTGTAGAATTACATAAGCCCTAACTCTACTTTCAGTCTGATACATTTTGGACTTGGTTTGGCTTATAGCCCCCAACACCCGTTGAGAATGGTTGACCCAATTATACCCGTCAAGGGTTCGGTTATAACTGAAATAGGAAAGGTAAGCTGTACCAATAAGTATGAGCAGTGTAAGTGCTACAAACACGCCCAGATTTAGCCCTTTATAAATTCTTTTAGGTATCACTAACTCATTTTTTAGGGTCAAAATTCCCCATTACTACACGCTTAAAAAAACATTACTGTAAAAGGTAAAGTTTAAACGCATTGATTTTCAATAACCTTAAAATTAGGCACGCCTTATAGTATTATATAGTTCAATTAAAATTCACGCCAAATATAAAGTTATGAAGCTTCAACGTACGCAAATACAAACCCAGAAAATTCTCCCAACCCAAATTCAGTTCCTTAATTTTCTGAAATTACACCGTGAAGAGTTATTGCAAACACTGGCACTTCACCTGGAAGAAAATCCGTTTTTAGAAGATACTTATGCCGATGAAAAATTGGATGAGCAGGACGAGCAGACCTTAAGTTATGAGGATGCAGATACCTACGAGGACCAATTCTCTATACGCGAAGCGGGTATTAATGACAGGCATATACACGAGGAAAAGAAAGACATTTTTAACAGCACCAGCAGAGGAAATACCTGCCGCGAGGACCTTGTTGAAGAAGTGCGCTGCATGAATCTAAACCCGGTGCAGTTTGACATTGCCTGTTACATTATAAACTCACTGGATGATGACGGCTATTTACGTCAGGACTTGGATAGTGTAATGGATCATTTCTCCTTCTCGCGTCAACAAATTGTTAGCCCCACCGATGTAGAAGATGCTTTAACGGCTGTGCAATCCTGCGACCCTATAGGGGTAGGAGCCCGCGATTTACGGGAATGTTTGTCCTTACAGGTATTTCGCAAAGCAAAAAAAACAAGGGCAGATGTATTGGCTTATACCATTCTTGAAGACCACTTTAATTTACTTACGGAACGCAAATTTGCCGACCTGCAACAAGTCTGCGAATGCACCGAAAGTGAAATGCAGGCCGCTTTAAAGGTTATTAAAACATTAAAAGCCCGACCTGCTTTTTTGGATAGCCCTTCTACATTTAATACCCAGGTAGCAAGCGATATAGACTTTATAATTACCAAAGATAACGATGGCAACCTGGTGGCCTCATTAGCTTCCTCTTTTTCAGGACGCATTCGTATTTCTGCTGATTCAGAACAACTGCTTACAACTATTACAAAGGAAAAAAGTAAAGGAGCATCAAACCGCAGCCGCGAAACCTTTTTACGCACCAAGGCCCGCGAAGCGCATTGGTTTATTGATAGCATAATGCAGCGCGAAAACAGCATGAAGCAGGTTATAGATGCTATTATACGTATACAGAAGGACTACCTGGTAAGCGGAGACAAAAGCGACCTTAAACCAATGATACTGCAAAACATTGCTGATATGATTGGGCTTGATGTGTCGACCGTTTCGCGTATTACCAGCACCCGTTGTGCGGATACCCCAATAGGTAAAATTCATTTAAAAGACCTGTTTACTACCGGTGTTCAATCTGCTGAAGGTAAAACAGTTTCTAATGCTAATGTAAAGGAAATGCTGGCTGAGTTAATTGCAGCCGAAGATAAAAGCCGCCCTTACACTGATGATGAACTGGCCCGCCTCTTAGCAGAACGCGGAGTTAAAATTGCGCGTAGAACAGTATTAAAGTATAGGGAACAGTTACATATACCGGTTGGAAAAATACGTTGCCTTCAGGCAGCTTAAACAAAAAGAAAAAGGGCCTAATGGCCCTTTTTTTCTTCTAACTCTTTCTGTTCTTTTTCTTTCTCCCTTTCCTTCTTTTTGAAATACCCTTTAAACAGAAAGCTATTCTTTGCAGCCTCCATGTTATCCTTAAAGCCACCCGCACCCTGTTTAATATTCACAATAGTTTGATCAAGGTTTTCCGCAAATACGGTGTCCATAAACAATTTTCCAACACTTCCCTTCCCTGCCCTTATGTTACTGGTAATGGCAGAAAGGTCCCCTGTAATAACAGCGGTATTGGTAGCAACTACTTTTACCTGGGCCATAATTTCCTCCATGCTGTTACCGCCGCTATAGACTAAAAGGTCCTTATCCTCCACTGAACCGCTACTTGCTGAACCAGCTGATAAGTTAACCACCTTATCTCCCATTAACCCTTCTGAGCCAACACTGGCCGACGAATTCTTTTTAATAAACTTCTTTACCGATTTATCTACCAGCAAATCAACCTGAACGGTAGTATCGCTTATAATCTCAATCTCCGATACAGTCCCCACATTAATCCCGGAAAAACGCACATTGTTTCCCACCTGCAGGCCATTAACATCATTACACCGAAACCGCAGATGAATGGTGCTACTAAACAAGCGTTGCTTTTGGCCAATAAAGAAAATGCCCAAAACAAACAGCGTAAAACCAACGGTTACAAAAACGCCCAATCTTATCCGGTTTGCTACATTATTTTTCATATCAATTTGCTTTAGTAAAAAAGGAACGCACCCACTCATCCTTACTGTTTTCCAACTCTTCATAGGTACCTTCCGCTACAATCAATCCTTTATCAACTATAACTATGCGGTTGCCGGTTATGCGTGCGCACTCTGAATCATGCGTAATTATTATGGCAGATGTTTTGTACTTCTTTTGTATGTCTACTATCAGCTGGCTTATCTCCCGCGTGGTAATGGGGTCGAGGCCTGTGTTAGGCTCATCATAAAGTATAATTTCCGGCTTCAGAATTAAGGTGCGTGCAAGGCCAACACGTTTGCGCATTCCACCCGACAATTCAGCCGGCATTTTATCTATGGCTTCTTCTAATCCCACATTTTTAAGGGCATCCTCCACTATCTTTCTTCTTTCCTCTTCCTTCTTCTTTAGATACCGCATAGGGAATTCAAGGTTTTCCCTTACACTCATAGAATCGTACAAGGCTGCATTTTGAAAAAGAAACCCTATCTTCTTTCTTAACTCGTCCAGTTCACGGGGCTTCAGCGAAAGCACGTTCTGCCCCAGAATATTTATCTCTCCCTCATCAGGCTCCAACAGTCCCACCAGGCATTTAATCAATACGGATTTACCGGTGCCCGACTTACCCATAATAACCAGGTTCTCTCCTTTGGCAACGCTAAGGTTCACATCGTCCAACACCTTTTTTTCACCGAAAGACTTTTTTACATGGCTAACCTTAACCACTGCACTTTCATCTGTAGCTTCCTTCACTTCGCTTTTTTCAGCACCACTCATCTCAAAATTGTTTAAGTGAAAAACTCAGTAACGCGTACGGCTATCATATCAATTACAAAAATGGCAAGTGAGGATAGCACCACAGCAGAGTTGGCCGATTTACCAACGCCTTCAGTCCCGTTCATCGTATTAAATCCGCGGTAGCAGCTTATTATACCAATGGAAAAACCAAAAAAGAAGGTTTTAACTACTGCAGGAAGAAGGTCCACGTAATCTACCGCATCAAAAACGTGCGCAAAAAATAATGCGAAGCTGGTATGCCCATCCAGATTTACCCCTATAAAGGAACCGGCCAACCCGATGCTATCAGAAAATATAACAAGTAAGGGCAAGGTTAAAACACAGGCTAATACCCTTGTTACTACCAGGTATTTATAGGGCCGGTTGCCGGCTACCTCCATAGCATCAATTTGCTCGGTAACGCGCATACTACCCAGTTCAGCCCCAATACCTGAACCAACTTTGCCCGCGCAAATTAAAGCGGTTATTACAGGCGAAATCTCCCGTATCATGGCTACCGATACCATTCCCGGCAACCATGATTCTGCACCGAAGGTGGCTAAGGTTGGTTTGCTTTGCATGGTAAACACCAGGCCCATTATAAATGCAGTTAAGCCAACAAGGGGCAATGATTTGTTACCTATTAAATAGCACTGCTTTAAAATTTCGCCAAACTCAAAAGGCGGAGTAACTAACTCTTTAAAAAATTGTGCAGTAAAGCGCGTAAACAATCCCACCTCATCGAAAAAAGAATTCAGCTTTTCAGATGAACGGTCTATGAACGACAAGGATTTTTCTTCCTTGTTTTTTTCAACTTGAGGCATGGCCGTGCTTATTTAAAATAACGGCGCAGCTTCCATGCGGTAGTCTCATGTGCTTCTAAAAGGCCGGTTAAAAAATCGGTAGTACCCGCATCCTTGTATTCTTCATCGCATTGCTCTATTTGTTTTCGCAACGCAATAATGCAGCTCTCATGGTCATGCAATAACTCTTTAACCATATCCTTTGCTGAAGGGTAAACACCCGGAGATTCCTTTAAGCTGCTTCTTTCTAAAAACTCCTTCAGCGTACCTATGGTATTACCACCCAGCTTATTTATCCGTTCTGCTACCTCGTCAATAGCCTTCTCCAACTCAGTGTATTGGCTTTCAAATAATAAATGAAATTCCATAAAGCTTTCACCGGAAACATTCCAGTGAAACTTTCTTGTTTTAGTGTATAACACCATCTGGTCCGAAAGAACATCAGTGAGTATTTCAATTACACCTTTTAAACTTTTATCGCTTAAGCCAATGTTTGGTTTCATGGTAAAGTATTTCCGTGTCAGGTTAAAAAACAGTACCAGTCTGTTTTTTCCGGCGGCAATGCTCCTCATTATGCGCACAGTTTTCCAAACCTGTTGTTATCCCCAAGCACTTAAGAGCCATGTTGAGTATTTATTTACTCATTAAGGGGAAATGCAATAAGAATTGCGTCCGCTAACAAAAACGGGCGGTATAACTTTTGTTTACCCGGCAGCTAAAACATATACCATGAAAAAAAGTAACGTATTTAAATTACTACCAATTCCTATGGTTGCATTCACCTTGTTGTTCAGTTCATGCAACCAACAGGCCCAAAAAGAAAGGCAACAAAAATTAGAAGAACTGAATGCCTACGTTCAGGAACGGCAGGATTCAGTTGATAACTACCTTGACCGCAACTGGGACGAACTGAATACAGAATTTGAACAACGCCGGGCAGAACTGGCTAAGGACACTGCACAAATGGATGATAATCTTCGCTGGTCTTATTACAACGCGGTAAGTAAATGGCAGAATTTTCAGGCGGCTTATAACACCAAATACGAGGAGCACAAGCGTGTAAAAGAAATGGATGCTTTAAGAGCAACATTGGCACTTCCGGGTGTTCGGCAGGATTATACCGATTTACCGGCCAGTAGACTTGTTGAGCAATACGAACATTTTGTAAATATTGTTGAAGCCCACAAAGACGAATATACAGCCGACCAATGGCAGGTAATAAATGTAAACTATAAAGCACTGAATGGCCGCAAGCGCGAATTGGAAAGCCAGATAACAGCCCCAATAGGTGGAAAGATTACTAAAGAACAACTGCGCTACACAGCAATAAAGGCCGTTAACCGGCCTATTGCTGAAAATCCTTAGAAAAAATAAAAACCATAAAGCGCTTTTTAAGGCGCTTTATGGCAATCATAATTTTGTGCTTCATAAATATCTACGGCCAGGCCATAAGCTGTATGGCTGTCGTAATCCTTTTCGCAAACGCGCACATCGGGGTCGCCTGATTTTGTGCATACAGTGCATTTTGAGCAAGAACTCATTCCTAACAAAATGCTTAATCCAATAGCAAGTAAGTACCTCATATCCTTTTTTTAAACCCAAGCGACCAATAAACATACCTGTGTATTAAAAGGTATAATTGGGGAAATATATCCCCATTAAGATTTATCGGAAATTTTGCACTATTCCTAAATGAGCAAGGATTTACCTCTGTTGAGTAGTTCAACTAACGGCTTTTAGAAAAACTGGTACAATCCTTTTTGTTTATTACAAAATGGAACGGATGAAGAAGGGTATTCTATTGCTATTAATAACCGTAACGCTTAAAACTTTTGCCGGAACCGATTCATTAAAAACGGTTTCATCTGTAGATGTTCAGAAATATGCAGGTAAATGGTTTGAAATAGCTTCAATGCCCAATCGCTTTCAAAAGAATTGTGATTGTTCTACAGCTGAATATGCAGTTAGACCGGACGGTAAAATAGATGTAGTAAATAGCTGCAATAACAACAAAAAAATGAAACGCGATACGGTTACAGGCGTGGCAAGCCCTGTAAACTCATCTAACTCTCATTTAAAAGTGAAGTTCAAAGTTTTTTCAGGTGACTATCAGATAATTGCCTTGGCACCGGATTATTCTTATGCGATGGTGGCCACAGGAGACCGCAAGTATTTATGGATACTAAGCCGTAAAAAATTGTTAGAGGAGGAAACTATTAAAAAGCTGGTTAAGCAAGCTCAGGATCAAGGATTTAACACCGAAAAATTGAATTTCACAAAGCAGAGTTGCTACAATAATTATTAGTTTTGAAAAGCGATTATACATACACCTACTTTCCTAATACAAATTAGTTATTGATGAAAAGAATTCTCGTTATAGACGACGATAAGGATATAACTGCACTATTACAGCGCTTTCTTACCAAAAATGGGTACGAAGTACAAATAGCCTGGTCAGGCAATGAGGGCATGGAAAAACTGGCTGACTTTAAGCCTGATTTGGTAATGACCGATTATCGCCTTGATGATATGAACGGTGCAGAACTACTTACAAAAATAAAAGACATCAACATACAGATACCGGTATTGATAATTACAGGTTACAGCGATTTAAAAACTGCTGTAAATGTCATACGCCTGGGAGCGGCTGATTACATTACCAAACCGCTTTTGCCTGAAGAAATTCTGCTTACCATAAAACAGGCGCTATCAAAAGCAGAGAATGGGGAGGCGGAAACTACAGTAGATAACAACACCGCTATTCCCAAAAAGAAACCGCAAAACGGCGGATATTATTTTAATGAATCGCCGGAATCAGGCAATCTATTAAGGCAAATTGAGTTAGTTGCGCCAACCAATTACAGCGTAATTATTTACGGAGAGAGTGGCTCGGGTAAGGAAGGCGTGGCAAAAGCCATACACGACCGGAGTAAAAGAGCAGGTAAGCCGTTTGTAACTATGGATTGCGGCGCAATTTCAAAAGAGTTGGCCGGCAGTGAGTTGTTTGGGCACGAAAAGGGCTCCTTTACAGGTGCGGTTGGTCAAAAGATTGGCCATTTCGAATTAGCGAATGGCGGCACATTATTCCTTGATGAAATTGCCAACCTGCCGTATGATGTTCAGGTTTCGCTTTTACGTGTTGTACAGGAGAAAAAGGTGCGCCGCGTAGGAGGCACTAAGGAATTTAATATTGATGTGCGCATAATTGTAGCCAGTAACGAAAGATTAAGTGAGGCTTCGCGCAAAGGTAAATTCCGCGAGGACCTTTACCATCGTTTTAATGAATTCAGTATTGAAGTTCCGCCTTTACGCGAACGTAAAAATGATATTATGTTTTTCGCGCATCGCTTTTTACAGGAAACTGCCGGCGAGTTAGGAAAGAAAATTATTGGGTTCAACCCTGATGTTCAGGAGGCTTTTCTTAAATATCCATGGTTCGGCAATTTACGAGAGCTGAAAAACGTTATCAAGCGTTCGGCCCTGCTTACCGTTAACGATAAAGTAGATATCCGTGCACTGCCGTTTGAAATAGTGAATTACAATCAGTTAGAATTCGGCGATTCGTTATCTGCTCCTGTTGAACAGTTATCTGCGCAACTGCCGGTATCAGAACCCCTATATCCAGCAGCAGGCGTATCGGGCTTCGAAAAAAAATCAGAAGCGCCTAAGGTAAACCTTAAAAAGGCCGCCCAGCATGCGGAGTACGAAATGATTTTAGAAGCGCTTAAAAAGTCAAACTTCAATAAATCAAAAGCAGCCGAACTATTGGGCATAGACAGGAAAACCCTGTACAATAAAATGAAGCAAATTAACCTGGAGTAGTGCGATGAACGGTAAAATAAAAATTTTAGTTGTTGATGATGATAGAGATGATTTGTTTCTTACCAGTAGTTACCTACAGGAAATAGACAACTACGCATTGGAAATTGAAACGGAGATAAATTATAAGAAAGCTGTTGAACGTATTCAAGAGGATAAGCACGATTTATATATTGTGGACTACCTGCTGGGTCCGCATACCGGCATTGAGTTGATTCTTACCTGCGTTAATGCAGGGGTTAAAAAGCCCTTCATTTTACTAACCGGTAAAGGCGATCGCAAAATTGATATTGAAGCCACCAAGGCCGGTGCTTATGACTACCTTATAAAAAGCGAGATTACAGCAGAATCGCTTGAAAGAAGTTTACGATACTCCCTGCAGCGCTACCAGGCGTATAAGGCAGTTGCCGAAAGTGAAAAACGGTTTCGCGATATTTTTGATAAAACCACGGACATCATCTTTGTATTAAACAGCAAGGCGGAGTTCACCAACTTCAATGCTGCCATGACCCGAATTCTCGGGTATCAGTTGAACGACCTCTTAAATAAACCCATTACTGAGCTTTTTGCTAATAGCGAATATGCGGTGGCCTTTGTAAATAAAATGCTTAACGAAGGCCAAAGCAGTAACGAAGAATTGGTATTGAACACAAAAGACGGTTCACAAAAAACCTTCATTGCATCCTATATTAAAATAGTAACTGAAGATAACCACGTTGAATACCAGGGTATTTTATTTGATTACACTACTATAAAAAAATCGGTTGCCGATGAGTTACTGCGGGAAAAAACGGAAGCAACCAACCAACTGGTGCGCACCTTAGCTCATGAAATACGAAATCCGCTAACAAATATTGATTTATCAGTTAGCCAGATTGAGCTCGAATTACGCGAGGAGTCACGCTTTTTCACGGACATAATTAAAAGGAACAGTAAGCGAATAAACGACCTTATTAGGGAGTTAATGGACTTATCAAAACCTCAAATTAATAAGTTTGAAAAACTGGATGTCCGGGCGCTACTTCAGGAAACAATATCACGCGCACACGATAGAATAGAGTTAAAACGTATTAAAATTTTCAAATCCTTTCCTGAAAAGGAAACCTATATACTGGCCGATAACTCAAAAATGCAAATCGCCCTGCTTAACATCATTATTAATGCCATTGAAGCAATGGAAACAGATGGAGGTGTACTGCAGCTTGCCGTAAACAACGAGGGGTCGCGGGTGAATATATCTATTGCGGATAATGGTTCAGGTATTGATTCAGAATCTCTGTCTAAACTTTTTCAACCGTACTTTACCGGTAAAAAGAATGGCATGGGCCTTGGCCTTGCCAATACGCACTCTGTTATCAAATCTCATAAAGGCGAAATTGATGTGAAGTCCACGTTTGGGCAGGGCACTACTTTTCTTATACAACTACCTTTGGCTAATTAGTTTTTTGCCGAATTAAATTTAGCCGCTTGTTAAAAAAAGAATTACTTTTACTGTGCTTAAGCATTAATTCGGTCAGCAATTTCAGCGAGTTGCCTTTACCGGTTAAGGACAAGAGAGCCCCAACTTACTTCTCATTTCCTTTGTTATTGCCCATAGCTTTTTTACCGGAAGTTTCCACTTGTTACGTGCCACTTGACCCCTAATCGAACACAAAAACAAGTATATGGATTCCTGCATTTATCAAAACCAATCATTATTTGGCCTGGGGTATACCTCAGACTATACCGAAGAAACCCACAATGGCCTTATTTCGGATATAGATTCGTCCAGAACTTCTGTTACTAATGCTGAAACGGGCAACCATACCAAGTTTCTACCAATAGAAATGGAAAGAATTGGATATACCTGCATCTATCAATCCAATGCTACGGCATCCCGTTTAAAATCACAACTATTTTGGCACGGCTTTTTAAGTAAAAGATTCGTGCGTTCAATTGATATTTAAGTATATTAATACAATTAACCACAAATCCTTGCAATGACCCTGATATCACAATTTCAAATTGCAACCGGAAGAAATTCTTCACCGGCAGTTAAAGCCTATTTCAAAAATACAGCTATCGGTATCCCCTTCCTTTACACTTTATCCCGTTTATACTTCAGCATTAAAACACAACATAAAAAATGGGGCAGGGCTTTATTGCTGTTAACCGCCTTCTTCAATAAAAAAAATGTAAATATTTTGTTGGCCGATGATGATGAGGAAGACCAAGAGATATTTGTTACCGCACTTAATGATGTAGTGCCCGATGCAAGTGTTAGCGTTGCTAAAAATGGCAGGCATTTAATGCAGCTGCTCAAATCTTCAGAACAATTACCTGATTTGATTTTTCTTGACCTTAACATGCCTATTAAAAACGGTTACGAATGCCTTGTAGAAATAAGGGCCGATAAGAAGTTAAGTCAAATTCCGGTGATTATTTATTCAACCTCAACCAGCCGCGAGCATATTGAGGATACGTATAACAAAGGCGCTAACTTTTATGTATGCAAACCCGAATCCTTTGCTGATTTAAAAAACATTGCGAAAAAAGTTATGAGCCTTGAATGGGATTATAACGCAAGACCTACAAGAGAAAAATTTGTATTGAAAGCCGGTAACATTAAATAAACAAAGATGAATCTGACGCAAAGTACAGTTTCAAACGAAAGCTTCAAAACACCAATTAATGGCTTTGTTCATTTGCCAAAGTTCATTCATTATATACTTGAAAATAAACTTGAGGAGTTTATTAGGGAGCAACTTGCTGTTTCACGCGAAGTTGATGCCCCTATCTTAAAATATTTCTCTTCTATTCCCGATGAACAGCTGATACAAATGTCCATTGAACCTACCAGGGAATTCTGGATGTACCTGGTGAACGGCGATATTGAAACACAAATAAATGACACGCTGGATAAATGGAAAAAGAACCAACTTCCGCTTATATCGCGCGACCATGTAGTAGCTGATGATATTACAAAAGGTAACTACGTAAGGAAAGTTGTACTTACAAAATTTTTATCTGGCTATACCACCGACCCAAACCTATTTACTATAATCTCAGTTGAAACTGATTATTATTTACAAATCCTAACGGCTAAATCTTTTAAAACCTATATCGATATTCAAAATGAAAAGCTGGATGCGATTAACAGTGATTTACAACGAAGGGAAGAGCAGCTATTAGAGGCTCAATCAATTGCCAATATGGGCAGTTTCGAATGGGACCTTACGGATGCAGGCAACTCAAAATACACAGCGCAATTATTTCATATTTTTCAATTGGAGGCGCCCTCAAAGCTTGAAGATTTTATGCACTATGTGCATGAGGAAGACAGGGAGAAGTTGAATAACGCAGTAAAACACGCTTTAACAACTGGTGAGTTGTATGAATGTGAATACCGTTACCAAAAAAACGGTACTGAAAAATTGATTTGGAGCAGGGGCAAGGTAAGGTTTGAAAATAATAAACCGGTTGCCCTGCACGGAACGGTGATGGACGTAACAGAACGTCATCGTTTTTTAGACGAACTAAAAAGAAGAGATGAGTTATATAAACAATCGCAGGCCTTAACGCACATAGGCGATTGGACATGGGACCTTGAAACCAACAAAATTTCCTGGAGCGATGAAATGTACAGGATATACGGATTAGAGCCCCAAAGTGAAGAAATCACATTTGATCGTTTCTTATCCTTCCTTCATCCTGAAGACAGAGAGAAGCGGGTACAACAAATAACCCGTTCGCTTGAAACACTGCAAACCGAAGACCATAACATGCGTATCATTACCGTGGATGGAACACAAAAAACACTTAAAGGCAAAAGCAAATTCACCATTAACTCCCAGGGTAAGGCAACTAAACTTACCGGTAGCTGCCAGGACGTAACAAGCGAAGCCTTGTTACAAAAAAACCTGGAAAGAGAGAACAAATTCGCGGAAGCGCTTATTAACTCAACTGAAGATGTAATTACCGCCTTTGATAAAAACTTAAATGTTATCACACTAAATAACAGGGCTGAGAAACGTTTTAAAGTTAAACGCGCTGAAGCTCTTGGGAAATATGTATTGGACGTTTTTCCTTTTATGAAAGGCACCGTACATTTTGATGATTTATGCCGGGCCCTTAAAGGAGAAAGAAGTTACTACCCCGAGAGCAAATCGCTTATTTCAGATGAATACTTTGAACGCTACGTTATTCCGTTAACCAACTCGCAGGGCGAAGTATTTGCTGTTGTTTCCTTAGGCCATGATATAACGAAAACCAAAGAAAACAGTTTGCGGATTAGTGAGTTGAATCTGTCTTTAGAACAGAAAAATGAAATGCTTCGCCGTAGTGAGGAACAGCATCAGAAAATGATAGCGGAAGTACAGGACTACGCAATTATACTTTTAGACCGCGATGGGTTTATCCTTAACTGGAATCTTGGTGCTGAAAAAATTAAAGGTTATAAAACGGCAGAGATAATAGGCAAAGGCTTTGATATTTTTTATACGCCGGAGGACAGAGAAGGAGGCCTTGCCCAAAGGCTTCTTACCGAGGCCACCACTACGGGAAGGGCTATACATGAAGGCTGGCGCGTTCGGAAAGATGGCACCCGCTTTTGGGGCAGTGTAGTAATAACTGCCTTACACGATGCTGAAAACACTATCATCGGTTTTTCAAAAGTAACGCGTGACCTAAGCGAACGCAAATTAGCCGAAGAACAGTTGAAGCAGAACAACATCCTCTTGCAGCAACTAAACCAATCATTGGAAATAAAGAACCAGTTACTTGAAAAAAGCAATAAAGAATTAAGTGCATTCAGCTATGTAGCCAGTCATGATTTGCAGGAGCCTTTGAGGAAAATCAAAACTTTTGCCAACATGATTATTGAAAAAAATGCAGAAGAATTAGTGCCAAGGCATAAAGACCTGTTAGGCAGAATTATGACAGCAAGTAACAATATGCAGCGCCTTATAGAGGACCTTCTCACCTATTCGCGCACACATAACGCACCCCATATATTTGAAACTGTAGACCTTAATGACCTGGTAAAAACCTGCTGTAATGAACTTTCTTCTCTGCTAAAAGAAGGAAGTATCAGTTTTGATATTAAGCCTTTGCCGAAGGTGCAGGGCATTCCATTCCAGTTAACCCAATTGTTTGAAAACCTTATTGGCAATGCTATTAAGTATGCCCGGCACGATGTACCTGCGCACATAACCATTGAAGCCGAAACTGTTTTAGGTAAAAACCTGGAACAACCGGTTGTTGCGCCTGACAAAACATTTAACCTTATAAAGGTTACTGACAACGGAATTGGCTTCGAACAGCAGTACGCTGAAAAAATATTTGAACCCTTTCAACGCCTGCATGGTAAAAACGAATATTCCGGCACTGGTATAGGGTTGGCCATTTGTAAAAAAATTGTGCAAAATCACGATGGCGTTATTTACGCTAAAAGTGAAGCAGGAAAAGGTTCTGCCTTTTATATTGCCATTCCTGCATCAAAACAGTCGTAAATCAATATAGCTTTCAATAACACAGAAATTATGTATACGAACTGCATCGTTTCTGCGTTTTAAAAATAGACCTGAACCTATAGAAGATGATTAGTGGAACGCATAAGAATTGTAGAATAGTATTCTACACAGCGATTTAAAAACAACTAGTAAGTATTATATAATATACGACCATAAGGTCGCTGTTTTTAGGGGTCAGTAGCACTATAACAATTGTTATGGGTTACTACCGGCAGTCGGATGAAAGTCCGGCTGCTATGCGTATCTAACTTTTTTAAGCCTTTCCTTGTGGAGATTCCTCCACGCTTATGCTACTCAAATCGAGGAATAACATTTGCAAGCAATGTTTTAACCGTTGCAGACCGGGAATTCAGTCTACGGCGGCAACCATTAATTGTTTAAACTATTGACCCCCTATTCTTCAATATTTTAAAACGTAGCAATATGAACAAAACTACTTTCTCGAAAATTTTAATGCTCCTTATAGCCGTAACGGGTTTTACTATGTACAGTAATGCCGCAACGTATACGGCTGTAGCCAATGGCAACTGGTCGTCAGCAGCTACATGGGGAGGAACAGCGCCCGGAACAAATATTACGGGCATTGATGCCATAGTTATTCCTGCAACCTTTACTGTTACGTTAGATCAGGATGTGACAGTAAACAATTTACTTGCCTCTATAGCCGTATCCGGTACGCTTAGCGGCAATTCTGATTTAACTATTACCAGTGGTGATCTCACCCAAAACGGCACTGTATCTGTTGACCATTTCACAGTGGGCGCTTTGGGGAATGTTTCCTTTACAGGTACAATTAACGCAAATGAATTTACCAATAACCAAACCTTGTTGGGTTTGGTTTCGCATGTTAATGTAAACGGCACATTGCATCTATCAGCCGGCGTGTTACAACTTAACAGCGGTAGTATGCTGGTTATTGGCAACAATGCCACCGTAGATATTTCAGGCGGCGGATGGGCTTTAAACGGCGGATCTTTAAGCGCAGCAGGCAGCTACAACCTTATGTATAGCGGTAGCGCTTCCAGCATAGGCACTGAAGCTACCTTAACAGGTTTACAGAACATTACTATCAATTTGTCTTCCTCCTCTTCGCAAATTCAAACACAGGGCAACCTTACCGTTACAGGCAATTTATACCTGCAACAAGGCACCCTATCATTAAACGGAAATGATTTAACCATCAATGGTACTATTAACACCTCTGCATCAGGTTCTATTTCCTCCACTGCGGCAAGTAACATTACCGTAAACGGTAGTGGTAACGTTGGCAGCATAGCCTTTTCAGGCAGCGCAAATACAGTTGGCAACTTAACTGTAAACATCGGCTCAGGTGGGTCAATAACGCTACACAGCGGTTTACATGTATCAGGTGCGCTTACTGCATCAGGCGGCTCATTGGTTATAGGCAGCAATGGCCATTTATATCTTCAAGGTACAATGGCATTTAGCGGTTCAGGCAGTATAGGCACTTCATCTGCCAGCTCAATTACCTTAAGCGGCACGGGTAATATGGGTTCATTAGTATTAAGCGGTAGCAGCACAGGAGATTTAGAAGTGAACATTGCCTCAAGTGGCTCTGTTTCGCTTATGAACGATTTAACCATTGATGGCACCTTAACGCTGAACAACGGCACACTGAACTTAGGCGGATACGATTTAACCATTAGCGGAATGGTTGCTTCAAACGGCTCTGGCAATATAGGCGGCAATGCTAACTCAAATATCACTATAAACGGCACAGGCAGCATTGGCAACATTAGCTTTAGTCAATCTGCACAATCCGTACACGACTTAACTATAAACATTAGCGGCAGCGGCGGCTCTGTGGCACTAAGTTCTGATGCTACAGTTACAGGTGCATTAAATCTACAATCAGGCTCCCTTTCAATAGGAAGTAACACACTAACACTTAGCGGCAGTATTGACGCAAGTGGCTCAGGTTCTATAACCGGTTCAGCAACTTCTAACATCGTTATCTCAGGCTCGGGCAACATGGGTTCGTTGGAACTAGGTGCTGGCGGCAGCTCAGTTGGTGATTTGACAATAAATATCAGTGGCGCCAATGGCTCTGTAAGCTTAGCAAGCGATATAACTGTACAAGGTTCATTAACCTTAACCAGCGGTCAGTTAAATTTGAATGGTTATGATTTAACCGTTAACGGAATGATTGACGCAAGTGGCAGCGGCAGTATAGGTGGCAATGCATCTTCCAATGTTACTATCAACGGTTCAGGAAATGCAGGAACACTTGAGTTAAGTGCCGGTGCTTTATCACTTAATAACCTTACTGTAAATGTTGGGGGTTCTAACGGCAGCGTTTCATTAGGCAGCAATGCAACTGTAATGGGCGCATTAAGCCTAACTTCAGGTTCATTAAGCCTTAACGGCTATCATCTTACCCTTAGTGGAACCACCACCGCATCGGGCACTGGCAGCATAGGCGTAAGCAGCTCTTCAGGCATAACCTTAAACGGTAGTTCAAATATGGGCAGCCTTTCTTTCAGTGGCAGCACATTGGGTTCATTAACCCTTAACATTAGCGGCGGTTCAGGTTCTGCTAGCCTTGGTTCCGATTTAACTATTTCAGACTCTCTGAATCTAAACCAAGGTGATATTGTAATTGGTTCAAACGACCTAACCATTGCAGCAAGTGGCAGCGTGCATGGAGGCAGTTCATCAAGCTACGTAGTTACCGGCGGTGGTGGCGCATTAGTTATGAATGTAACTAATGCTGGCGGCTCAGCTACTTTCCAGGTAGGTTCACAAACCGCTTTTGCTCCGGTAGTAGTTACTAATAACTCAGGTGCATCGGGCAACTTTATGGTGATGGCGCATGCAGGCGTTATGGCTAATGGCACAACAGGCTCCGACATTTCATCAACTGAAAGCACTGTTAACACCAGCTGGGATATTGAAACAGACATTACGTCTAATGTAAATGCTGATATTGAAGCTTGGTGGAGCACTGCTATGGAAGTAAACGGATTCAACCATAACCAGGCTTACCTATCGCACTATACCAATGGCGCATGGGATATGTCAGCTTCTGCACAGGCAACAGCACATGCAGGTGGTATGTTTTCTGTTAAGCGCACATCTGTAACCAGCTTTAGCCCTTTTGCAGTATTCGATAGCAATACTTCAGTTGGTATTAATGATGTTGCACAGGCGGTTTCTTTTACGCTTTATCCAAATCCCACCGCAAGCCAATTAAACCTGGTAGTTGCAGATAACAGTGGTATTAACCGTTACAAAATTTATGATGTTACAGGTAACCTTATTGAAGAAAACGTTATAACCGACAAAACAACAACATTAAACGTTTCAGCTTATAGCAATGGCATTTACCTGCTAACATTTAATAACGGACAGTCATTGCACTTTACCAAACAATAAAATACTAAAACCAAACTATTCAAGTTGAATAGATAAGAGCCCTGAAGTTACACTTTGGGGCTCTTTACTTTAAACAAGTGCTGTGTGAAAATTGAGGATAGGAAAACACTTTTATCGGAAGCCAGGGCAATGTCCTTAACGTATATAACACAAAAGGACCTTGGTTATACGCGCAAACGTATTGGTAAGAACTTTATGTACCTTGATAAAGATGGTAAACCCGTAAGGGATAAAGAGGAAATTAAAAGAATCAAATCGTTAGTCATTCCCCCCGCCTGGCAAAATGTATGGATAAGCACCAAAGCCAATGGCCACCTTCAGGCAACCGGGTATGATGTAGCCGGGCGAAAGCAATATAAGTATCACTTACTGTGGAGCCAACACCGCAATGCGCACAAGCATAACAGAATGGCAGAGTTTGCACGCGCATTACAATCGCTACGCAGGCAAATAGAAAGAGATTTGCGCAAAAAAGAATTTACCCGCGAAAAGGTTCTTGCCCTGGCGCTTACCGTTATGGATAAAACCTGTATTAGGGTTGGCAATTCAGCTTATACTAAGTTGTATGGCTCCTATGGGCTAACTAGTCTTCGCAATAAGCATATACAAATTAAGGGAAGCCAAATGATGATTGCCTTTACCGGCAAAAAAGGCGTATACCAGGAAATAAAATTAACGCATTCCCGCTTATGCAAAATGATGAAAAGACTGCGCGATATACCTGGACAGGAACTGTTTCAGTACTATGATGAAAATGGCGAAAAGAAGTCGCTTAAATCAGAGGATATAAACACTTATATCCTGCAACATACCGGCAAAGATTTTACAGCAAAGGATTTCAGGACGTGGTGGGGCACCGTTACCGCTATAACCTCGCTGGCAGCTTATCCTAAATTTCAAACGGCCACAGAAGCAAAGCAAAATGTAAATCAAACCCTGGAAATGGTGGCTAATAAGCTGGGGAACACTAAAACCGTTTGCAAAAAATATTACATACATCCATTGGTATTTACACATTACGAAGATGGCAAACTGCATAAATACCTCGAACAGATAATCAATGGCAACGCTACACGTTCTGCCAAAGCCATGCAGCACGAAGAAAAAATAGTACTGAATTATTTGCAGCGCATGTGCAAATAGCCTATGGCATTACTTTTTATACTATTTAGTGTATGCCTGAAGGTCCATCCATAGTAATTTTAAAAGAAGAAGTTCAAAAATTTAAGGGTCGTAAAATTCTTCAGGTAGAGGGAAATTCCAAAGCGGGAATTGAACGATTAAAAAATCAAACTATTATAGATTTCAAAAGCTGGGGCAAGCATTTTCTCATTTGCTTCAGAACATTCACTGTGCGCATTCACCTAATGCTCTTCGGCAGCTACAGAATAGATGAACACAAAAATCAAACACCCCGTCTTTCTTTGAAATTTACCAACGGCGAGTTGAACTTCTATACCTGTTCGGTGCAGTTCATAGAAGACAATCTGGATACCGTGTATGATTGGGGGGCGGATATTTTATCGGACAAATGGAATCCGGCTAAAGCAATAAAAAAGATAAAACAACAACCGAAGGTATTGGTGTGCGATGCACTATTGGACCAGACGCTGTTTGCCGGTTCCGGCAATATCATTAAAAATGAAGTGTTGTATCGTATCTTTCTTCATCCTGAAAGTCATTTAGGGGACCTCCCTGAAAAAAAATTAAAGGAGCTGGTTAAGCAAGCAGGCGTTTATAGCTTCGACTTTTTAAAATGGAAGCGTATATATCAACTACGAAAACACTGGCAGATTTATAAGAACAAAACATGCAAACGCTGCAACTTGCCCATTAAGATTAGCTATATGGGTAAAACAAAGCGCAAAACATATTATTGCACTAATTGCCAGGTAAAGTATTAAAGGCCGATATTAAACCGCAGTTGTTTTGTTTGAAGTGGGCGCAGCAACTTGTTGAAGGTTTACAGGTAATGATATAACAAAAGTGGAACCAAGCCCCGGTTTGCTGCGGGCTGAAATAAAACCCTGATGATCTTCAATGATTTTTTTACAAAGCGCTAAACCAATTCCTGTACCCTCATAATCTCCGCTATTATGCAGGCGGGTGAACATACTAAAGATTTGTTCTGCATAACGCTGGTCAAAACCAATTCCGTTATCCTCAATTAATATGCGGGTATATAAACTTCTCCCATCTTCTCCTACTTCCACGTCCGATATGCTGGCTTCTGTTCTAATCTTAATTACTGGGGCAACGTCCTCACGCGTGTATTTCAACGCATTGTTCAATAAGTTATAAAACACCGCACGCATTAATGTAGGATTAATAAAAAGGTGTGGCATTTTATCAATATCAATAATCGCACCTTTTATAGCAATAGTTTCCTCCAACTGGTCCAAAACTTCTTTAACCAATTGTCCCACATCACATTTTACATATTCTTTTTTGGCGGTTGCTGCTTTTGAGAAAGTAAGGATATCTCTTATTAAAACCTGCATACGCTCAGCAGAGCTTTGAATGCGGTTGATATACATTTTACCATTATCATCAAAAAGGTCATTATAACCGGAAAATAAACGATCCGTAAATAACCGTATCTTACGCAAAGGCTCCTGCAAATCGTGCGAGGCCATAAATGCAAATCTGTCGAGGTCTTTATTTGCTGCCTCCAGTTGGTCAATGTTCTTTAGTAGCTCAAGGTTAAGCGCCTTAATTTTTTCCTCGCTCATCTTTCGCTCATTAATCTCATTCTCCAGGCTCTTATTAATAGCCATTAGTTTCTGCTCCTGCATTTGCAGCCGATGATTCTTTTGGTACAAATCAATAAAAACGGCAACCTTGGCTCTAAGTAGTTCCGGTTTAATAGGCTTATAGATATAATCAACCGCGCCCGCTTTATAGCCATTATAAACGCTCTCTTCAGTATAACTATGGGCGGTAATGAAAATTATGGGAATTTGTTTCAGCTTTTCCCGCTGGTATATCATAGACGCCGTTTCAAAGCCATTCAGGTTAGGCATCTTAACGTCCATTAGTATTAAAGCAAAATCGTATTCCTGCAATAACACTTTCAACGCCTGCTTTCCTGAGGTTGCTTTTACAAAACGATAGTTCTCCGCTCCTAAAATAGCTTCTATAGAAAGAAGGTTATCCTCCCGGTCATCAACAAGTAATATTTTCGGCTGCATGTATCCTCCCTACTCTATTTATAAAACCAAATACGCATTAACGACAACAACTGATCAATTTTTAATGGTTTTGTAATGTAATCCGATGCTCCCGCTTCAATACATTTTTGACGGTCGCCCTTCATCGCTTTCGCAGTTACGGCAATAATCGGCAATGAACTGTTTTTATGCTCGCGGCGTATTTTCTGCGTGGTCTCATAACCATCCATTTCCGGCATCATAATGTCCATTAACACCATTTCAATGTTAGGGTTTTCGTTAAGGATGTTAATTGCTTCCTTACCGCTCTCCGCAGTTATAACATTAATGTTGTATCGCTCAAATACCGTAGTTAAGGCAAACAGGTTCCGCACATCATCATCCACCACCAGTATATACTTACCTGTTAATATATCCTCCTTCCTGCGGTTGTTTTCTATTATTCTACGCTTATCATTACTCAACTCCTTATGGTTTACATGAAGATGCAACACAGTTTCTTCCAGCAATTGCTCCAGTGAGTTTACGCCTTTAAGCAAAACGCTGTTTGAATTGCGGTTTAACTGCTTCATTTCATTTTTATCAAAGTCGCGCGCTGAATAAACAATTACCGGCGTCAATCGCCCTTTAATAGAATCAACCTTGTTCACCATATCCATACCTGAAATATCGGGCAGGGTGTAATCCAGTATTATACAATCGTAATCCTTAGCTTTAATTCTCTGCAGGGCCTTCTTTCCGGTATTGGCTATAGTAATTCGTATGTTGTCATCCTCCAGCACCTTGGCAATTTGCGATGAATCCAATTCATTATCCTCCACAACCAGCACCTCTTTAATTTCCTTTTTACTAAAGCTTACTATATCAGCAAACAGATCTTTTAACGCATCTGTTTCCAAAGGCTTAAGTAAGAAGCTGCGTGCGCCTCGTTTCAGGGCTAACATTCTGTTTTCTTCGCCTGAAATAAGGTGAATCGGAATATGGCGGTAGTTCAAATCATTACGTAGCAGTTCCAAAACTTTCCAGCCACTGGTGTCCGGCAATTTCACATCCAGGGTTATGGCTATCGGCGTAAAGCGGTTAATGAAATCAAACACCTCAATGTAGCTAACAGCTACAATTGCTTTTAGGTCCTCTTCGTGTGCCTTCTCTACTAATATTTTCGCAAAGCGGGAGTCATCTTCAACAATAAGCACCACTTTGTCATTGCTTAAAATATTGCCCCTGTCATCGCCTGAGTCATTGATCATTTCGTTGATAGCACTCATGTTCGACTCAATGCCTTCATTAGTTATGCGGATGGAACTTAACAGGTTATCAATATCACCTGAGTTGCTGATTTGTAATTGAGAGATGGCATTCAGGTTTTGCGGCACTTCCTTCGAAATAGTTCCTGTAATGTTTTCTACCGGCAGGTAAAGAGTGAATGTGCTGCCTGAGCCGGGTTGACTTTCCAGTTCAATAGTACCGCCCAATAATTCTGCCAAACCACGGCTAATGGACAAGCCTAAACCGGTGCCACCGTACTTACGGCTCGTTGAACCTTCGGCCTGCTGGAATGCCTCAAAGATGATATTCTGCTTTTCTAAAGGAATACCAATACCCGTATCGCTAATAGCAAAGCCAACAACTCGGCGTGCATTATCCAGAATTGGGTTTCCTGATTTCCAATTCTTGTTCGCTTCAAAAATGCGCAGCTTAACTTCCCCTTTCTCCGTAAACTTAAACGAGTTGGAAAGAAGGTTCTTCAAAATCTGGTTTAATCGCTGAATATCTGTTTCCACATGTTCAGGCAATTGTCTATCTATATCAATGGTAAAGCGCAGGTGCCTTGCTTCCGAAATCGGTTTAAAGGTAGTTTCCACAAAGCCGGCAATTTCACCAAAGCGCACCGGCGCAATATTGGCGGTAATAAACCCTGATTCGATTTTTGACAAGTCAAGAATATCATTAATCAGTTGAATCAAGTCATCACCGCAGGAGTGAATGGTTTTCGCATACCTTATCTGCTTATCGTTCAGGTTACCCTCAGCATTCTCATATAATTGTTGCGCCAGAATCAATAAGCTGTTCAGCGGTGTTCTTAATTCGTGTGACATGTTTGCAAGGAACTCAGACTTATACTTGGAAGTAAGCGCCAACTGTTCGGCCTTTTCTTCCAGTGAACGTCTTGCTTCTTCCACTTCCTTGTTCTTCGCTTCCACTTCTTCCTTCTGCTTAACAAGTAGTAAGGCCTTATCCTGTAATTCGTCGTTCGTTCTGCGCAACTCGTCCTGCTGTATTTTCAACTCGCTGGCCAGTGATTGAGACTGTGCCAGAAGTTCTTCAGTACGGGTATTGGTTTCAATGGTATTCAATACTATACCTATACTTTCCGTAAGCTGGCTTAATAACTCCAGGTGCGTTTCGCTAAACACATCCAGTGATGCCAGCTCAATTACCGCCTTCACATTAGTTTCAAACAACACCGGAAGAATGATAAGGTTAGAAGGTTTTGCTTTCCCTAAGCCGGAGTTTATTTTGATATACCCTTGCGGTACCGTCTTTAAAAGAATCCTTTCTTTTTCAAATGCGCACTGGCCTACCAATCCTTCACCTATCGAAAATTCCTGAGGTATATTTTTCTCTTCTTTATAAGCATACGCAGCAAACAGTTTCAGCTTCACATTTTGAGTTTCATCATCTTGTTTCAAAATGTAGAATGCGCCATAGTGCGCATTAACCACCTGCGCCAACTCAGAAAGAATACGCTTGGTAACCGTATTCAAATCTTTTTGACCCTGTAGCATCTGTGTAAACTTGGCAAGGTTTGATTTCAGCCAGTCCTGCTCCTGGTTACGTAAGGTAGTTTCCTTCAGGTTGGCAATCATCTGGTTGATGGTATCCTTCAAGGCTTCCACCTCCCCTTTAGCTTCCACTCGTATAGTTCGGGTCAAGTCACCTTTGGTAACCGCACTGGCCACTTCGGAAATTGAACGCACCTGCGTTGTAAGGTTTTGCGCCAACTGGTTTACGTTCTCCGTAAGGTTTTTCCAAATACCCGATGCCCCCGGCACACTTGCCTGTCCACCCAACTTACCATCAACACCCACCTCACGCGCCACAGTGGTAACTTGGTCAGCAAATACCGCCAACGTTTCAATCATCTCGTTAATGGTATCCGTTAACTGCGCCACCTCACCCTTCGCATTAATAGAAAGTTTTTGGCGAAGGTTACCGGTTGCCACCGATGTTACCACCTTGGCAATACCGCGCACCTGCGATGTAAGGTTAGATGCCATCATATTCACGGAGTCAGTCAAATCCTTCCATGTACCCGCAACACCCTTCACCTCTGCCTGTCCGCCAAGTTTACCTTCCGTACCCACCTCACGCGCCACACGCGTAACCTCAAACGCAAAGGAGTTCAACTGTTCCACCATGGTGTTGATGGTATTCTTCAATTCCAGAATTTCACCCTTAACGTCAATGGTAACTGTTTTTGAAAGGTCACCCGATGCCACCGCTTTGGTTACCTGCGCAATGTTACGTACCTGGGCAGTAAGGTTACCGGTCATTTGGTTAACGGAATCCGTTAAGTCCTTCCATGTACCGGCAACCCCCGGCACGAATGCCTGACCGCCCAGCTTTCCGTCTGTACCCACCTCACGCGCCACACGCGTAACTTCCGATGCGAACGCGCGAAGCTGGTCCACCATGGTATTTAAAGTTTCTTTTAACTGTAGAATCTCTCCGCGTACGTCCACGGTAATTTTCTTACTCATATCACCGTTTGCCACCGCAATGGCCACATCGGCAATGTTACGTACCTGGGCGGTAAGGTTACCGGCCATCTGGTTAACGGAGTCCGTTAAGTCCTTCCATGTACCTGCCACACCCGGCACGTTGGCCTGCCCGCCGAGCTTACCTTCGGTTCCCACCTCACGCGCTACACGCGTTACTTCCGATGCAAAACCACGAAGCTGGTCCACCATCGTATTAATGGTATTCTTCAACTCAAGAATCTCACCCTTAACGTCCACACCAATCTTACGGCTCAAGTCACCATTTGCCACCGCGGTGGTCACCTCCGCAATGTTACGTACCTGGCTCGTTAGGTTACTAGCCATTTTGTTTACTGAGTCTGTCAAGTCCTTCCAGGTACCTGCTACACCCGGCACATCCGCCTGGCCACCCAGCTTACCTTCGGAACCCACCTCACGCGCCACACGCGTTACTTCGGAACCGAACGCATTCAACTGATCCACCATCGTATTAATGGTATTCTTCAACTCAAGGATTTCTCCTTTCACGTCCACTGTAATTTTACGGCTCAAGTCACCTTTCGCCACCGCAGTAGTCACCTCCGCAATGTTACGCACCTGTGATGTTAAGTTGGAGGCCATCTGGTTCACCGAGTCGGTCAAATCTTTCCATACCCCACCAACACCTTCCACCGTTGCCTGTCCACCTAGTTTACCTTCGCTACCCACCTCACGCGCCACACGCGTTACTTCCGATGCAAAACCACGAAGCTGGTCCACCATCGTATTAATAGTATTCTTCAACTCAAGAATTTCTCCTTTCACGTCCACACCAATCTTACGGCTTAAGTCGCCGTTAGCCACGGCGGTGGTCACCTCCGCAATATTACGTACCTGGCCCGTCAGGTTACTGGCCATCTGGTTAACGGAATCCGTTAAATCCTTCCACGTACCACCCACACCGGTCACTTCGGCCTGGCCACCAAGTTTACCTTCGGTTCCCACCTCAAGCGCCACACGCGTAACTTCCGATGCAAAGGAGTTTAACTGATCCACCATCGTATTGATGGTTTTCTTCAACTCCAAAATTTCGCCCTTAACATCCACTGTAATTTTACGGCTCAAGTCACCTTTCGCCACCGCAGTAGTCACCTCCGCAATGTTTCGCACCTGGCCTGTCAGGTTACTGGCCATCTGGTTTACTGAATCTGTCAAGTCTTTCCACACACCACCTACGCCCACAACCGTTGCCTGGCCTCCCAGCTTACCTTCGCTACCTACCTCACGCGCCACACGCGTTACATCCGATGCAAAGGAGTTCAACTGATCCACCATCGTATTGATGGTATTCTTCAACTCTAAAATCTCTCCCTTAACGTCAACCGTAATTTTTCTGGAAAGGTCACCCTTTGCCAAACCGGTGGTTACCTCGGCAATGTTACGCACCTGGCCTGTAAGGTTACTGGCCATCTGGTTAACGGAATCCGTCAAATCTTTCCATACACCACCAACGCCTTTTACCGTTGCCTGTCCACCCAGTTTACCTTCGCTGCCCACCTCACGCGCAACACGCGTAACTTCGGAGCCGAAGGAGTTCAACTGGTCCACCATCGTATTAATCGTATTCTTCAACTCAAGGATTTCTCCTTTAACGTCCACTGTAATTTTCTTCGATAAGTCCCCTTTCGCCACCGCCGTAGTTACTTCCGCAATGTTACGTACCTGGCCCGTCAGGTTACTGGCCATCTGGTTAACTGAGTCTGTCAAATCTTTCCATACACCACCAACACCCTTCACCTTCGCCTGGCCACCCAGTTTACCTTCGCTACCCACCTCACGCGCCACACGCGTAACCTCTGCAGAGAAGGAGTTCAACTGATCCACCATCGTATTGATGGTATTTTTCAACTCCAGAATTTCGCCCTTCACGTCAACCGTAATCTGGCGGCTCAAATCACCTTTTGCCACCGCTGTTGTTACTTCCGCAATGTTACGCACCTGGCCCGTAAGGTTACTGGCCATTTGGTTTACCGAGTCCGTTAAGTCCTTCCACGTACCCGCAACACCTTTCACATGCGCTTGGCCACCCAGCTTACCTTCGGTTCCCACCTCAAGCGCCACACGTGTAACTTCCGATGAGAAAGAGTTCAACTGATCCACCATCGTGTTGATGGTATTCTTTAACTCAAGAATCTCGCCTTTAACGTCCACTGTAATTTTGCGGGAAAGGTCCCCTTTTGCCACTGCCGTGGTAACCTCCGCAATGTTCCGCACCTGTGCCGTAAGATTACTACCCATCTGGTTTACGGAATCCGTCAAATCCTTCCACACACCCGCAACACCTTTCACTTTAGCTTGCCCACCAAGTTTACCTTCACTACCCACCTCACGCGCAACGCGCGTAACCTCCATGGAGAAGAGGTTCAACTGCTTCACCATATCATTCACTTCTTTCGCTATACGGGCAAATTCCCCTTGCAGAATGTGGCCGCCTACTTCCTGGCTCATCTGTTGGGAAAGATTTCCTTTTGCCACCGAGCTGATAACGTGCGCAATTTCAATGGTTGGGTGAACAAGGTCAGATATCAGTGTATTGAGCGATTCAACGCCTGCATGCCATGAACCTTTGGCCTGGGGTAGCTCAATACGTTGTGTAAGTTTACCCTGTTTACCGATAGTATTACCGGCCTTGGTAAACTCCAACATCATCTTTTCGTTCATTGAGATAATCTCATTCAACGCATCACATATTTTACCGTTAATGCCCGTTTGGTCAATGGGCATTCTTACTGTAAAATTTCCGTTCTTTACTTCCGTAAGTACACTTAAAAGCTCCGAAGTGTTTAACTCCGGTTCGTGTACCGTAGTAAGGCCATTTAATCGGGGGGCTGTTTTACTCTTATTTTTTGAAATTTTTCCTTTTGGCGGGGCTATGGCTTCTACACCATTTTGAGTGCCGTTGTGGTGTTCTTTTTTAACAGGCATACTTCTGGTTTGTGTGGTACGTAAACCTGAATAGAATCAACAATCAGTCCTGATTTGGCATATATTTTTCTTTAATGTTCGAAAGACTATAATTTCATTGGTAGTAGAGAAAAGAAAATTCTTTAAGCATTATTTCATTAGAAATTTTGGCTTAGAAAACGTGCATACCTGTCCACACGTATTGAGTAATTAATTCCACACTATTCCCCTTTCACGGGTTGAATACTTTGGCATGATAACAGTGAAAAGAAGTCGGGAATACCTCATATAAACCCTATATTGTAAAACAATCGAAATCGTGAGCAAACATATTCTTCTTGTAGATGATGATGAGGACGATTTAATGATCTTTCAGGAGGCGTTAAGCGGCGCTGAAGAAGATGCTCTATTTACAGGAATAAATAATGGCGAAGAAGCTGTTAAACTATTAACCGCCGATAACGCTCACGTGCCTGATTATATTTTTCTTGATTTAAACATGCCGCGCCTGAATGGCAAGCAGTGCCTGGAAAAAATAAGGAAGATACCTTCTATGCGTACAGTGCCTGTTATTATCTATTCCACCAGCACATTAGAAAACGACCGTGAAGAAACTAAAGCACTTGGGGCTAATTACTTTTTGGTAAAGCCAAATCATTTTACTGAACTGCAGCACGCCCTAAAAGCAATTTTAGCAGGGGATTTTTCAAGTGATATAATTCTTACAGACAGGCAAACTCAGTAAGGTAGAACTTCATTTTCTACTATGGCGTATGCCCTATCACCTGCAACCGGATTAACAATTGAAAGCCCCGTAAATTTGCTGAAGGCAGGCAAAACGCAGCCGTGTTGTGTAAAATAAAAACATGGAAATTTAAGGCTTTGTCGCGCCGGCCCCTCCAGTCGAATTCCAGGATGAATGTGCCCGCTAAAATTAAAAGAAGAAGGCCTTGGCAAAGGTTCGTGAGTAAAGGTAAATCCGTCCCTTACATAAATATCGCTTAACTGAAGTTTTAACTCCTGATATTTTGAAACACTAAGAATATCATGATTACCTAAAACTAAATGAATTTCTAAAGCAGCTTTACTACTACGCCATTCCGCAAACTTTTCCACCTCGGCGTTATGGTGGCTGTGAAACATATCACCCACTATAATAATTGATTGAGGAGAATAGCTGTTTACAATAAAGTCCAGCGTAGCTAAATCATTTTGAAAAAGCACTTCCGGCACAGGAATACCCGCCTTTCTGAAGTGCGTTGTTTTACCGAAATGCAGGTCAGAAAGAATTAATGCCTGTTTTTCTTTCCATAAAACAGCGCGCTGAGGTAAAAGCAAAAAGTGATTCTCTGATATTTCAACTTCCATTATTCCTTTTCCAGTTGCATTTGCATTTTAAGCACCCTGGCCTTTAACTCTTCGCTGCTAAGATTTTCGCGCATAGAGTCTACCTTAATAGGGAAAGCCATGGGCGTAAATTTAACAGGATACTTAAGGATAATATGGGAGTTATAAATACGGTTTAAGCCCTCGCGCAAACGAGTTTCTTCTATTTGTTCATTAAAGGCCTCGGTAAAAGCCTGCTTTAGCAAAAGATTTTTAGGGTCGTATTCTGAAAACACATTGAATAACAAGGCGGATGATGATTGCAGGTGTTTGTTCTTAACCGCCCTGCCCGGGTAACCCTTGAATACAAGGCCTGCACTTGTAGCAATAGGCCGGAATTTGCGCTTCGCCATTTCGGTGCTGTTAACACTGCGCTGAATATCGTTTATGAGATTATCTGTTGTAAAAATCTGTTGAATGATTTTGTTATTGATAGGGATTTCCTGGTCGCTCAACAATTCAAATCCATAATCATTCATAGCTATTGAAAAAGTGATGGGCTTAATAAGGCTTAGCCTATAAGCCACTAAAGACGCCATTACTTCATGAACTATACGTCCTTCAAAAGGATAAACAAACAAGTGGTGTCCTTCCTTTGTAGTAATATATTCTATCAGTGTTTCGTTTTCGCCGGGTACATGCGATAACTGAGCCTGCAAATCGAACAAGGGCTGTAGAACCTTAAGTTCTACTTCCGTTTTTGCGCCAAACTTTTTAGGCGAAGCAGCGGTTACATAAGTTTCGCGCAGTACCTGCCCTAACTTGGCGCTTAAAGGCATTCGTCCACCAGCCCAACTTGGCACAATAGACTTCTTCGCTTTGGATTTTCGTACTAAAGCGTCCATGTCCTTCACCTGCATAAATTCAAGGTTGCGGCCTGCTAAAGAAAACACATCTCCCGGTTTTAAGCGCGAAATAAAGGACTCCTCAATGCTGCCTACATAACCACCCTTCATAAACTTCACACGCATCATGCTATCGCTTACAATAGTTCCTATATTCAAACGGTGCCTAAGGGCAATTTTCTTATCCGTTATCTGGTAAAGGCCATTATTAACTTCTACCTTTTTAAACTCATCGTAGGCCGTTAGTGATGCTCCACCGGTGGTTACAAAATTCAATATCCAGTACCACTCATCATCGGTTAGAAACTGATAAGCATACGTGCTTCTTACCTCTTCTAAAATCTCATTAGGATAAAAACCATCGCTAACAGCCAATGTGCATACATACTGTATTAAAACATCGTAAGCATTAATAACGGGGTCGCGCTGCTCAATTATTTCTTCAAGCGCCGCGCGCTTTAAAGCAGCGCCTTCCACTAATTCTAAAGAGTGTGTCGGCAAAAAGTAAATTTTACTTGTTGCACCGGGGCTGTGCCCGCTGCGTCCTGCCCGCTGTAAAAAACGCGCAACACCCTTGGGAGAACCGATTTGCACAACAGTATCAACGGGCCTGAAATCAACGCCCAAATCAAGTGAGGATGTACACACCACCACTTTCAGTGCATTTTCATGCAAGGCATTTTCTATCCAGCTGCGCACTTCAGCATCCACTGAACCGTGATGCAAAGCAATAAGCCCTGCTAATTCGGGATGTGTATCTAACAAGGTGTGATACCATATTTCGGACTGTCCGCGTGTGTTCGTAAACACCAGTGTGGTGTTGCTTTCTTCAATTATGGGAATCAGCTTATCAGCCAGTTTTGTGCCCAAATGCCCTGCCCAGGGAAACTTCTCAATAACATCAGGTATTATAGATTCAATCTCTACTTTCTTTTTAATGCGGCTTCTTATAATCTTACCATTTGCAGCTTTAGCTCCTAAAGCTACCTCTTTAGCCTGTTCTAAATTTCCTATGGTAGCGCTTATGGCCCAGGTGCGCAGTTGATGGTTATTATTGGCAGCTAATTTTCGTAAGCGGCTTAGCGCCAATTCCACCTGTGTTCCGCGTTTACTGCCTAATAGCTCATGCCATTCATCAACAACAACGGTATGTAAATGCTTAAAGTGACTGGGGTAATCCTTCTGCGCCAGCAACAAGTGCAAACTCTCAGGTGTAATAATCAAAATTTCTGGCAAGCGCGTTTTTTGCCTGGCGCGTTCTTTAGCATCCGTATCGCCGCTGCGCAACCCCACATACCAAGGGAGCGATATAGCATCGCATACTTCCTGCATGGCACGTTGTAAATCTTTAGCCAATGCGCGTAAAGGCGTTACCCATAAAAGCTGAAGGCCATTGTTTTTTTTATCCTGCCATTTATCATTTGCATCAATCCATTCAATAAGCACAGGTAAAAACAAGGCAAAGGTTTTACCATAACCGGTGGGCGCGTTCAGCAAACCTGAATGCCCGGCCAAAAACTCGTCCCATGTCTCTTTTTGAAATGGAAAAGGTTTGTTACCTAAAGCGGCCATCCAATCCAGAATAACCGATTCTCCTCTACCCCGTTTAGCCGCCATCTTCCTTATTGTTAACTGCGCTGTAAGTGGCCAGCATTGATTGTAAATCAGCCAACGTATTTATCTCCTCTACTGTTTTATCCTTTCGCCACCTCAACATTCTGGGAAACCTAACCGCCACCCCTGACTTATGCCTGTTGCTGGCGGCTATGCCCTCAAAGCCAATTTCAAAAACCAATTCCGGCTTTACCGTACGCACAGGCCCAAATTTTTCCAGAATATTCCGCTTTATAAAAGCATCCACCTGCAGAAATTCCTTATCGGTTAAGCCCGAATAGGCCTTGGTAAAAGTTACCAATTTACCTTCAGCATCTTTTACAGCAAACGTATAATCGGTATATAAATTAGCTCTTCTTCCACTTCCTTTTTGCGCGGCCACTAATACGCAATCTACTGAAAGCGGATTTACTTTCCACTTCCACCAATCTCCTCTTTTCCTTCCCGCCTGGTAAATAGCTTCTTTACGCTTCAGCATTAGGCCTTCACTCATTTTCTCCCGCGAAAGCTCCCTTAAACCGGTTAACTCCTCCCATGAATTAAACTCAACCAAAGGAGATAAGCGGATAGGGAGGGTATTTTCACCTAAGGTATAGTTCCGCTTAATGCCATCAATAAGTTTTTCTAACAATTCTCTGCGTTCCCCTTGCGGTTTACTTCTTACGTCCTCTCCCCCAAATTCCAATATGTCGTAAACGAGAAAATTAACCGGTGCGGTTTCTAAAATCTTCTTCGTAATATTCTTCCTTCCTATTCGCGTTTGTAAAACATTAAAGGGTAATGGCATTCCGTTTTGAAAACAAATTATTTCTCCATCAAGCGCGGTACCTTCCGGCAACATTTGATTCAGCACCTGGTATTCCGGAAATTTATCTGTTACTAACTCCTCTCCGCGGCTCCATACAAAAAGCTCTCCTTTCCTTTTTATCAACTGTCCCCGTATACCATCCCACTTCCATTCCACCTGCCACTCTTTAGGTTCTCCTAAAGTTTCCAGAGCTTCTTCCAGAGGATAGGCCAGGTAAAAAGGATAAGGTTTAGAGGCATCAGTATCCGCATGGTAACCTTGCATCAACTCATCAAAAGTAGTTTCCAATGCACTCCACTTACCGCTAACTCTATGTGCCATAACCTGCGGATCCGTTTCATACAATTGGGCAAGCGCATTTATTACAAGCGCTTCTGAAACTCCTATTCTGAATGAACCACTCATTAATTTATTAAACACAAAACGCTCCTTACTGCTTAAATCCTGCCAGGCTTTTGTTATGCTTTCCTTCTTCTCTTCCTCTGTTTTATCTGCCAGTTGCATAAGGTAATGCATCCAATACGCAAGCGATTTATCGCTATGCGTGCCTTTATCCGGTAGTATAAGCGCAATAGTTTCACTAAGGTCGCCTACGTTTAAATAGCTCTCTTCAAACAGCCATAAGGGAATACCGGCCATTTCAGCGCACCAATCGTACAGTTTGGTTGAGCTGACTGAACGCTTTAATCTGCGGCCCGTAAAAAGAGCCAGAGTCCAGATTTTATCTTCAGCAGGAGCCTCTCTGAAATAGTCTACCAAAGCACTAAGCTTATCATTGGTCTTTGTGCTACCGGCTATTCTATCAATAAGTTCAGCAAAGCGTTTCATGTTTCGGGCACTCCTTCATTTATCTCGTCTCCAAATTGTGTCTTCACCTCTTCCGATTCTATTCCTATCTCGTTCAGGTAGCGCGAAAAAACAGATTGATAACCATGAGTGACATATACTTTTTCGGCACCCGTTGCTTTTATTGCTTTTAGTAGGCCGTCCCAATCGGCATGGTCGCTTAACGCAAAGCCCGCGTCAGTATTCCCCCTTCGTTGTAAACCCCGCACTTGCATCCAGCCGCTGCACACACCCGTAGCATAGGGCTCAAATCGTTTTAACCAGGGCGAATTTGCAGCAGAGGAAGGCGCTATAATAAGGTCGTTCGTATTTTTAGGTATATCATAGGTCCATCGCTTTACAGGATAAACAGGTAAGCCGTATTCATATAAAGTATTTTGCACATTATACACGGCTGTATGCGCATAAACATCTCCAATACTTTTATCCAAATACTGTAGTATACGTTGGGCCTTACCTAAACTATAGCCAAACAAAATACTTGTTTTACCACGTTGCTGGTTTTGCTTCCACCAGTTATTAATACCTGTAAAAATTTCTTCCTGCTTTTTCCAACGGTAAACAGGTAAGCCAAAAGTAGATTCAGTAATAAACACATTACAATTTACCGCTTCAAATTCACCGCTTATTCCGTCATTTTCCGTTTTATAATCACCGCTCACTACCCAAACCTCGCCTTCATACTCCACTCTAACCTGGGCCGAGCCTATAATATGACCCGCGGGATGTAGGCTTACCTTTACGCCATTAATGTTTACAGGGGTATTGTAGTCTTCGGTTTGCAATTTTATATCCTGCCCTAAGCGCAATTTCAACAGCGGCTCAGAGTATTTATGCGCTAAATAGTATTTACTTCCCCAGCGGGCGTGGTCGCTATGGGCATGTGTAATAACCGCATAATCAACCCCACTCCAGGGGTCTATATAGAAATTACCCGCTTTGCAGTAAATACCTTTATCAGTAAACGTCAACAATTGCGACATAGGAAAGTAAAATACAAAGTTCAGGCCATTGTACGCCTTTACTAAAACAACGATAATTGTTCAAAGGTGGAAGGTGGTTGTGCTTTACCAAACACTGTTCGCCCGCCATATTTATAGGAGTCCCTGCGTTCCTTTTCTATAAACTTATCGAACTGCTTTTCATCCGGCTCAAAATTTTTCTCCATTGCCTGCGCCATAATGGTCAGGTTTTTAATGGCTTCCTTTTTATCATTAAACCCAAGCTTTGCCTTGTCAATGGAGTTTTTTAAAACGTCAATAGTTTCATCATAAACCTTAGTAGGAACAGGAAACGGATGTCCATCCTTCCCTCCGTGCGCAAACGAAAAACGGCCGGGGTCCTGAAAGCGCGAGGGCGTTCCATGTATAACTTCACTAACCAATGCCAGGGATTGTATGGTGCGTGGACCAACCCCTTCAAGCATCAGTAAAGATTCAAAATTCTGCAACTTCATATCATGCGCTAATGCTAAAACACTTCCCAGGCGCTTAAGGTTCACATCCTTAACCTGTAATTCGTGGTGCCTTGGCATAATTATGCGTTGCACTTCAGGCAACATTACTTTTGGCTCCTCCTTTAAAACATTAAGCATCCCTAGTTTAGCATCGGCGGCTTTTGCATCGGTAAGATTTAAAATCACCCCCTGGTTCTCGCCGTAAATGAAAGTGTGGGGCTCTTCAATAAAGGATTTGATTTGTTCCGAATGCCAATGATAACGGCGGGCCATGCCCGTTTTATCATTCATACCCTGCTGCACAACCGACCATTCGCCTTTATTGCTAACAATAAACGTATATAAATAAATTTGAAAGCCATCTTGTATAGCAGTGTTATCTACCTTGGCGGTAAGCTTGCTGTTTTTAACCAGTTCATTTCCGTTTAAGCCCGTCTTATCACTAAGGGCAATTAATTCAGCAGGTGTTTGTTTTGAATATTTTCCTTTGCCACCTGCTATGTAAATACCCAATTGATTAAACCTGGGGTTTACTGAACGTTTTAATGCTCCTAAAACAGAAGTTGTAATGCCGGAAGAATGCCAATCCATGCCCAACACACAACCCAGTGCTTGAAACCAAAACGGATCACTCATTCGACTGAGTAAAGCTGAAGTGCCATATTCCATAACTACAGCTTCAACAATAGCCCCTCCTAGCAAACTCATACGGTTAGCCAGCCATGGCGGCACCTTGCCATAATGCAGAGGCAAATCGGCGTAACGGGTGTTATTAAAATAAAGCTTCGGCACAGTATAATATTAATGCGAATTGCCGTCAACACTTTATTTCGAGTTGTTTTTTGACTGTTAAATAACAGGCAATTAGCAAATGCTAACAGCGTTTTTCTATAAAGCGCTTTTTTACCGTATGCAGTCACTTATCTCAAGATAACGAGGAAAAAACTCCACATCCCATATCCTCCTGTTATCTGCTAACTAGGTTTTAAGTGCGTCAATTTTACATTCCAGCTATGTACTACTGTATACAACTCCACTGGAACAACTTTGGCTATACAACTGCATTGCTATTTTTTAAAGAATCAATCACTTAACAATGGAAACAGTACTAATTACAGGGCCAACAAGCGGTATTGGATATGAACTGGGAAAGCTTTTCGCACAGGATGGTTATAACATGGTGCTGGTATCTCGCAACGAAGAACAATTAAAGAAAACTGCAGAAGAGTTTAAAAGTCTTGGGGCCGGTTCTATAGAAATAATTCCTTGCGATTTATCCATTGCAGGTGGGGCCCAAACAGTTTGCGATGCTACTTGCCAGAAAAACATAGAGGTAGATATATTAGTAAATGATGCGGGTGTAGGTGAGCATGGCCTCTTTACACAAACCTCTTTAGATAAAGAGTTGAGCATTATTCAGCTTAACATTATAAGCCTGGTGCATCTCACCAAATTCTATTTGCAGGAAATGGTAAAACGGAACAGGGGAAAAATTTTGCAATTAGCTTCAATTGCTGCCTATCAACCTACACCATTGCTGGCGGTTTATTCAGCAACAAAAGCGTTTGTACTGTCCTTTACTGATTCCTTAATAAATGAAGTAAAGGATACCAACGTAACTATCACAGCGCTAATTCCCGGCCCAACTGATACGGACTTTTTTAACAAGGCTAATGCCCAAAATACAGTGGCTGCACAAAACGCTAAATCACCGGCAGAAGTAGCAAAAGCAGGTTACGAGGGTTTAATGGAAGGGAAACACCATGCGGTAGCACCCGGTATGAAGAACCAGGTGATTATGAGTTCTCTGTTGCCTAATGAGCAGGTTACAGCAATGGCGCGTAAGCAAATGGAAGACGTGGACGGCAAAAAGAAGGAACACCACATAAAGGAAGGTGAAGACGAAATTGCCTACCTGCGTAGAGATATTCAAAACCCGAAGTAAAAATTAAAGTAGTAAAACACCGTATTTGTGGAACCCATAGTAGCAACAATAGAAAAAGGGAATAGCCGGATATTTAAAGACCGCGCCCGTACTAATATTTTAAAAAGCGCTGAACAGCGTCTTATCATGTTTTTATGTCCCTTAATACCTTCCTGGGTTACGCCTGATGTATTAACGGCCATAGGTTTTATTGGAAGTTTTATTGTAGCAGTTGGTTTTGTTGCAGCAGCTTTTAAACCCATTTTACTTACCGTTTGTATTGCCGGCTTTGGCATACAGTGGTTTGGCGACTCATTGGATGGCCGTATTGCCTATTACCGTAACGTACCGCAAAAATGGTATGGCTTCTCTCTTGATCTTATTATGGATTGGCTCTCCACCATTATGATTGGGGTTGGTTTTTATTTCTATCTGCCTGTTGATTACAAACTATTAGCATTTACGTTGGTTGCCTGTTATGGCTGGGCTATGCTACTGGTTTTAATTAAGTATAAACTTACCGGTGAATACTTAATTGATTCAGGCCTAATTGGCCCCACCGAATTCAGAATAATTCTATGCGGATTGTTATTTCTGGAAATTCTGGTGCCCGGCTCATTAATAGTAGCTGTAGCAATAGTTAACACACTGCTGTTTTTAGTTAATTGCGTTAACTTTCATAAGCTACTACAAACGGGTAAAACTTTAGATAAAAAACCCCGTGCTTTAACAAAAACCTTAGCGAATACCCCTAACGGCTTCTCTAAAACAGGCTCCTGAAATTTTTAGGCGTCCTTACTTGCTCAGCTAAAACTTTAAAGCGAATTTCAGCATCCCTTTAACCGAGATGCTTTTCGCTATTGTAGATATTGAAACCACGGGAGGTTATGCTGCAGCCAGCCGCATAACGGAGGTTGCTATATTTATACATAACGGAAGTAAAGTGGTTCAAAAGTTTGAAACGCTGGTTAATCCTGAATGCGAAATACCTTACTACATAACCGGGCTAACGGGTATTTCAGAAAAGATGGTACGCAAGGCGCCAACCTTTGAGAAAGTAGCCAAGCGTATTTACAATCTTTTGCACGATAAGGTTTTTGTTGCCCATAGCGTAAACTTTGACTATAGCTTTTTAAAAAATCAGTTAGATGAGTGCGGCTATAAATTAGACACACAAAAACTTTGCACTATACGCCTTAGCCGAAAAGTTATTAGCGGGCTTAGCTCCTATAGCCTGGGAAACATATGTGGCTATTTAAACATTAATATAACTAACCGGCACCGGGCAGGCGGCGATGCCATTGCTACCGTCAAGTTGTTTGAGTACATAATGGCTAATGGAGGAGAAAGTATAATCAGCGCCTCCCTCAAAAGAAACTCTAAAGAACAGGTACTGCCGCCTAATGTGCCTAAAGAACAATTTGATAACCTGCCACGCACAACCGGTATCTATTATTTTCATAATAAACAGGGCAAGGTAGTGTATGTAGGCAAGGCTGTAAATATTAAAAGCCGGGTAAGCAGCCACTTTAGCGGAACATCCTCCTCAAGGCAAAGGCAAAACTTTATGCGCGAGGTGTTTCACATTTCATATAAAGGCTGTGCAGATGAACAAAGCGCTTTCGCGCTGGAAGACCTGGAGATAAAAAGGCTGTGGCCCAAGTTTAACATTGCCCAAAAGCATTATGTGCCTACATACGGCCTTATTGAATATACCGACCAAAATGGTTTTAGAAGGCTGGGAATAGAGCGCTTGAAGAAAAAACAAGGAGCACTTACATATTTCAATAATCGTATTCAGGCCATTGAAACGCTAAAGGAAAATGTATCCTCTTATGGCCTCTGTTTACGCCTAAGCGGCTTAGCGAAAAGTAAAGAAGCTTGTGTAGAGAACGACTGCATTTGCTGCACCAATGGAAACACTACTGAAAACTACAACAAGCTGGTTAGCGACCTTATTTTCAAACTGAAAATTGATGGGCAGAATATGGCTGCTACAATTTCTAATCCGCTAAACCCAGCGTTAGAGTTACTTTAAGAAATATTTGTTAATAAAGGTGCTGCCAATTTGATAACAGGCAATACATGGCATGCTGTTAAGAGTTAATTAATTCTTGGTTAGCTTCTGAATTTCTTCTTCCAGCACGTATTCGTCGCCATCGGTATAGCCGCTATGCATAAACACTATTTTGCCGTTGGCGTCAACCACCACCGTAAAAGGCACGCTTTGTATGTTCAACTGGCGCTTAAGGTCCTGGTTGGTATCTAATAAAACATCGTAGCTCCAACGCTGGCCGTCAACATAAGGTTTTACCTTAGTTGTACTGCGGCTGTCATCAATAGAAACAGCCACTACCTGCAGGTTATACTTCTTCTTCCACTCATCATAAAGGTCGGCTATGTTGGTCAATTCCTTTTTACAAGGCACGCACCAGGTAGCCCAAAAGCTTAATATGGTAATTTTACCACTCTTACCGTAGTCGGCCACATTTACTTTTTTACCGTTTACATCGGTTAATGTAAGGGCTGGCAGGGTCTTTTCTCCTATAACTTTTTCAATACCGCTTTTTTCACCTTGTGCATTGACAGCCAATGCACTAATAATAACAGCAAATACCAGGATTGCTTTTTTCATGTTGGTTTATTTAGGTCCGTTTAATTCAAGCCGCGTGCCAAATCTTCATTTCCATCCGAATGTAACGGATTTTTGGAAATAACCTTTTAGAATAACTTTACGCCCGACCATACACCCGGTTTCATGCAAAAACTCAACATTCTATCCACAATCGTGCTTGTGGCTTTGGTATCAAGTGTTCAGGCCCAATGGGGTTATTTCTCAGGTTCGGTTCAAACCAATGCCAACTTCTTTATTCGCGACCCTAAGATTAATGCCTATAACCTGCCGCATTACGATAACCTGAAAGTAGGTTGCGATGCCTGGTTTAACCTTAACTATACCAACGAGAAGTATGAGTTTGATGCAGGTATGCGTTTCGATGGCTTTTACAACTCCATTTTGCGCGTGCCAACCACCCCTTATACAGGTGTGGGAATAGGCAATTTTTACCTGCGTAAAAAAATTAAAGACCTTACTGTAACTGCCGGTTATATATACGACCAAATAGGCACCGGCATTATATATCGCACGTACGAAGAACGGGCACTTGGAATAGATAACGCTTTGTTGGGCGCCCGCCTGGAATATAACGTTAAGGATATGCTGAAACTGAAAGCTTTTGCAGGCGTGCAGAAGTTAAAATTCGGTATACAGAAACCCTTGGTGGTTGGCTTTAATGCCGAAGGCAACTTCAATATTAAAAACAAGGTAATACTGTTGCCCGGTGTTGGTGTAGTAAACCGTAGTATGGACCAACAAAATATTGAACAGGTAGTGGCTACCATTGAAAGTTATGATACCGTTGGCCGCTTTGTGCCTAAATACAACACCTATGCAGTTACAGTTTACAACACCTTAACTGCCGGCGATTTTACCTGGTATGCTGAAGGGGCTTATAAAACATCTGAGGCGATAAAGAAGGACCAGATACGCGATGCTAAGGATTCGCTGATTAATTCTGCAGGCAATTGTGTTTACACCTCGCTAAACTTTTCAAAACCCGGTATAGGTATTACTGTGCAGTTCAAACGCACCGAGAACTTTTACCTGCACACTTCCCCTAACTCAACGGAAGCCTTGTTTGATGGTATGCTGAACTTTTTACCTCCGGTTAGCCGCCAGAACTCCCTGCGCCTGCCATCGCGCTATTTTGCACCTTCTCTTGAGAACCGCGAATTAGCCTTTGGTGCAGAAATTACCTACTCCCCTAATCGTAAAATAAACTTTACCTGGCAGGGTTCTTACATCCGCGATTTTGTGATGAAGAAGTACAACCCAACCGATACAGTATTCTTTGCCGAGGGCTATTTTCAGGCATTGTTCAGGCCCATCAGCAGTTTAGAAGTTGAAGTGGGCTTTCAATTCGCCCGCTACAATAAATTCCTATACAGAAAAGAAGGCAACCCTGAGGTAAACGCTTACACCCCGTTTGCCGAGATTAACTATAAGATAAACAAAAAAATGAGCCTGCGCTTTGAAATGCAGTACCAACATGTTAAAGAGGACTACGGCCAATGGATTTACGGCTTGGTTGAATACAATTTCGCCCCGCATTTCTCGTTCGCTGTGTCTGATATGTGGAACTTTAAACCAAACCCGGATGTAAACCCCAACGCCAATCACTATTATTCGGTTTTTGCCGGTTACACCCTAGGCCCACACCGCTTTACCCTTGCGTATGTTAAACAGGTGGAAGGCATTGTTTGCACCGGCGGTGTTTGCCGTTTAGAGCCTGCCTTTAGCGGTGTTAAGTTTGGCGTTAATTCAACATTCTGATATAATTTTATAGCATGAGAAGCACGGTATTCTTTTTCGTTTTGGTAACCGCTTTACTCCTGGTTCAATCCTGTAAGGAAATTGGCCCTAATATTAACCTGCACGGCAACGGTAATTCCGTAGGCGATACCACTTATATTGAATCTCCGGTAGCTACAGCACAGGCCAAAAGTGTAATGATTGAAGAGTTTACCGGCGTTCGTTGCCCTAACTGCCCGCAAGGCCATCAAATATTAGCTACTATAAAATCAGCTCACCCTGATAATGTGGTGGCTATGAGTATGCACCCTATCAACTCCTTAGGGGCCCCTTATAACGGATTAAGTGTAATGGATTTCAGAATGCAGGAAGTACAGGATTTGTTTACCGGTTACTATTCCAACCCGGGTTTTGAACCCTGTGCAGGTATTGATGGTCAATTGTTCAGTGGTGAAACTTTCGTGCTTATTGATAAAAACAAATGGAGCACAAAAGTAGATGCCCAGTTAGCTACCTCCACGCCTGTAAATATTGAATTAAGCCGCACCTATGATTCTACCAACCGCCAGCTTACTATGGTGGTTGAACTGCACTACACCCAAAACGTTACAGAAACCAACAAACTTACCGTTGGCCTTATTGAAAGCGGAATGGTTACTGCCCAGTTGAACGGTTCGGTTATTGACACCTTCTATACCCACAACGATGTTCTGCGCACCTTTATAACCGCTAATACCGGCGATGCCCTGAGTGAAACCTTAGAGCCCGGACGGGTTATTCGCAAGGTTTACCAAAAGGTATTAGATGCCGCATGGAAGCCTGAAAACATGAAAATTGTGGCTTACGTGCATGAATATCAGAACTCCAAAGCCGTTTACCAGGCTAAGGAGTTAGACGTGAAATAGAACCTTACTTTTTACCCTCCTCAGGCTGACATTTGTTAGCCGTTAATCTGTCAAGTTCTTCATTAGATTAGCGGCATGAAAATCTCTTATAACTGGCTTAAGCAATACGTTGATTTTAACCTGAGTGCGCAGGACCTTGCCGAAGTTTTAACCGGGGTAGGGCTTGAAGTGGAAGATGTGATAAAGTTTGAAACCGTACAGGGCGGTTTGGAAGGTGTAGTTATTGGTGAAGTAAAAGAATGCGCTAAACACCCTGATGCCGATAAACTATCAGTTACTAAGGTTGATGCCGGTACGGGTGAATTGCTTCAGATTGTTTGCGGTGCCCCAAACGTGGCTGCCGGCCAAAAGGTAGCAGTTGCACTGGTAGGTTCTACTTTATATCCGTCTTCAGGAGAAAAGCTTAGCATCAAAAAGGCTAAAATACGCGGTGTAGAGAGCTTCGGAATGATTTGCGCCGAAGATGAGTTGGGCTTAGGCGAAGGTCATGCTGGCATTATGATTCTTGACCCTGCTGCTACTGTTGGCACAAAAGCAGCAGATTACTTTAAAGTTGAAAGCGATTATGTTCTGGAAATAGGCTTAACCCCTAACCGTTCTGATGCTAACTCGCACATAGGCGTAGCACGCGATATTGCTGCCGCACTAAATGTCAGTTACAACAGCAAAGTAAGCTTTACTAAACCCGATACCTCCAAGTTTAAAACAGGCAGTAATAAATTACCTATAAGTATTGAAGTAAAGGATGCTGATTGCCCGCGTTATTCCGGCCTTACTATTTCAGGATTAACGGTTAGTGATTCCCCTGATTGGTTAAAGAATAAGCTTAAGACTATTGGCGCTAAGCCCATAAACAACGTGGTAGATATTACCAATTACGTTTTACACGAATACGGTCAGCCATTGCACGCATTTGATGCCGATAAAATACGTGGAGGCAAGGTGATAATTAAAAAACTGCCTGAAGGAACGCCATTCAAAACACTGGACGACAAAGAAGTTAAACTGCACGCCAATAACCTTATGATATGCGATGCCGAGGGAGGCATGTGCATTGCAGGCGTTTATGGCGGTTTCAATAGTGGAGTTTCTGCATCAACCAAAAGCATCTTTTTAGAGAGTGCCTATTTTATTCCTTCTTCTATACGCAAAACTTCTACCGAATTAGGCTTACGCACCGACGCAGCGACCCATTTCGAAAAGGGGTGCGACCCAAACATTACCATTGAGGCACTGAAAAGAGCGGCCTCATTAATTACCGAAATTTGTGGAGGAGAAGTTTCTTCTGATATTACTGATATCTATCCCGAAAAAATTGAGGGATGGGCGGTTGACGTTAGTTACAGCCGCATACTTAAACTTGCAGGTTTTACCATTGAAAAAGATGTAGTAAAGAAAACACTGGAGTTGCTTGAAATTAAGATAGTGAAAGAGGATGGCGACAACTGGCAGTTATTAGTTCCTGCATTTAAAACCGATGTAAAGCGCGAAGCTGACATAGTGGAAGAAGTATTACGTATTTACGGATACAACAGCTTCACTCTTCCGCGCACGGTAAAATCAAGCCTGCAATTTTCGCCTGAAGTAAACAGCCAAAAGCTGGAAAACACAGTTGCGGAAATGCTGAGTGGATTTGGCTTGAATGAAATTTGGACCAACTCAATTACACAGTCTAAGTTTGAGCAGGATGAGGAGATAAAGAAACAACAGGTAACGCTGTTAAACAGTCAAACCGTTGAATTAGACGCCTTGCGCGCCTCAATGCTGTATTCAGGCCTTGAGGTAATTGCGTACAATCAAAACCGTAAAAATACCGATTTACGGTTTTACGAATTTGGCACCACTTACCATAAAGCAACGGAAGGATACCAGCATAAACGTCATTTATGCATTTGGTTAACGGGCAAAACCTTTGAAACCAATTGGGCAGGTAAAGCAGAAAGTTACAGCTTCTACCACCTTAAAAATTTGGCAGAAAGAGTAATGCACAGGTTGGGCCACAAGCAATTTGAGTTAGAAGTAACTGAAGAGGCGCCTTATGCTTTCAGCTTGCAATTAAAGAATGAAGGAATAGTTGTTGCGCGCCTCGGTAGCATAGCTAAAAAAACATTGCAGCAATTCGATATAAAAAATGAAGTGCTGTTTGCTGATTTAAATTGGGATTACCTGTTAGAAAAATCGCAGTTTACAAAAACAGAGTTTGCTGAATTGCCGAAGTTTCCTGCGGTACGCCGCGATTTGGCGATGATGGTAAATGAAGATTTGAAGTTTGAAGCCATTGAAAAAATTGCGCATACCGAATCGAAAAAACTGTTGCAGGAAATAAGCCTTTTTGATGTTTATAAAGGCGATAAAATTGAAAAAGGCAAGAAGAGCTATGCCGTAAGTTTTGTGTTTCAGCACCCTGATAAAACACTTACCGACCAGGAAATTGAGAAGGTAATGAGCCGGCTAATGACTAAGTATGAAAGTGAATTGGGCGCGGTAATACGTAAAGCCTAATTTGTTTTTATCTGAATTGGTTTTTGCTTTAGCCAGCAGTTGATAAAGCTGTTATTGTAGCTAAGGTTAACAATATAAAAGGTTGCATAGCTGTTAAACACTGCCGAGGCGCTTGCGTCCTCAATTACCACCTTGCCATCTACATAGTTAGAGTGTAAAAAGAAAACCTCACCTCGCCTTTTAAGAAGTAAGCCCACGTGGTTATCACCTAAACCCACAAAATAGAAGCCGGGAGCGAATTCATCTGTTCCCATTTTTATTAAAGCCATTTCAGCCGAATTAAATTGATAAAGCGAATCATCAATGGCATAAGTGCGGGCCTCATTTAAAGGGTTTTGCTGCGCCACTTTATAGCGATTTATGGGCACTCCCATGTGCAGTAATGTGGTAGAAACAAAGTAACTGCAGGCTATGTCACCTTTGTTGGGTACGGCTGTGTACCCACTAAATGCCCAGGGGGTGCCGTACCAATAGGGTAAAATGTTGTTTAAATACAATTCTGTAAACGTATCAGCAAAGGTATCCATAAGCGATTTGTAATGCGTATCCAGGTAATTCAACCCCAATCTTCTTTGGGTCACTTCATTACGTGCTGCGGAATAGGAAGCAGTTATTGGCTTAAGGCAAATAGTAAATTGCGCGCATCCGGCAGAATCAAGAACAACGGGCGCATTAAAGGTTGCGGGTTGTTTTAAGGGCTCTATACTTGCTACAGGTTGGGAGCAACTGCTTAGTGTTAACAACAGAAGGGCATAAAAGCAGAATTTGGTCACAGGTGGGTTTTGCATTAAACGTTACTCATTTAAAATTATTACCGCACTTACTATTTTTACCCCCGTGAATCTCTATCCACTTGCCAAATCAGCCCTCTTCCGTATGGATCCTGAAGAGGCCCATCATTTTACTATTCATAACCTGCAACTATTGGGCAAGGTGCCATTTCTGCTGAACATAGCCGCAGGAGGCAAAGTTGAACATACATCACTGCACCGCAAGGTGTTTGGAATAGATTTTCCAAACCCTGTTGGCCTTGCAGCGGGGCTTGATAAAAACGGTGATGTAATAGATGAAATGGGCGCTATGGGTTTCGGCTTTGTGGAAATAGGCACTATTACCCCTAAGCCACAGCCGGGTAATGACAAGCCACGCTTATTCCGCCTTACTAAAAACGATGCCCTTATTAACCGTATGGGTTTTAATAATGTGGGCGCCGATGTAGCCGCCCAAAAACTAAAGCGGCGCAAAAGCAACATCATAGTAGGTGCCAATATTGGTAAGAACAAAGTTACTGCAAACGAAAATGCCATACGCGATTATGAGTATTGCTTTAAAACCTTATTTGACTTTGCCGATTACTTTGTAGTTAACGTAAGCTCACCCAATACTCCGGGATTAAGAGCACTGCAGGATAAAGACTCCTTGGCGGGAATTTTAAATGCCTTGCAGGATATTAACCACAGTAAGGAAAAAACGAAACCTATTCTTTTGAAAATCGCTCCTGATTTAACCGATGAACAAATTCTGGATGTGATAAGTGTAGTTAGCGAAACTAAAATTCAGGGAATAATAGCTACCAACACCACCATATCCCGCGAGGGCTTAAATTATAGTGCTGCTGAAATTGAAAACTTTGGCGCAGGAGGGTTAAGTGGCAAGCCATTAACCCAACGTTCACTTGATGTAATTCGTTTTATCAGTCCAAAAATTACAGGTAAGTCAATAGCATTAATTGGTGTAGGTGGTATTATGGCTGCCGAAGATGGACTGGCGATGCTGCAGGCTGGTGCAGACCTTATTCAACTGTATACAGGCTTTATTTATAAGGGCCCTCAATTGATACACGATATTAATCGTGCATTATTAAAATGAGTTGCTTTTACGCACCCAAATCTCCATTCGGCCATACTGCACCCACGTTGAATCTTTCTGTAACCTGTTATAGTCATAGTATTCCGAACTTACAGGCCCTGTAATGCAATAGGCTTTTTCAAGCTTAAAAGCCTTGCGGTAATTTAACCACCAGTCCTTAAACTTATTGAATGTGGTATTGTTACGCACATCAAAAGCAATGGTTGAATACACAAACACATCTGGTCTTTCATGCTCAACATCCTGTAAATACTCGTTTAGCATAAGTTCAGCATACGGCTGATTTTCAAATAAGGCATAATCGTAAATGTATGGGGTAGCTGAAACGCGTTTAGAGAAGAAATACAATTCAGGCTCATTACTTAACGCAGTCAATCGTTGCCCTGGTTTCATTAAGGTGTTCAGTGTGTCGCAGAAAGCAGGCGCATCATAAAAAGGCGACCAGTGGTAATGCAAACGAAACTCACTTATGGGGTCTTTGCTCAAAATTTTATCCTTATAGTTGGCAAAGAACAGAACCATAAACAGCAGGCAACTAAACCAGGCGGCCGCAGCCGTTAACATACCTACCCTTTGTAAATAGGCCAATGCCACCCCACTAACAACGCCAAAAGCCACATAGTAAAGAATATAATAGTGAAACCTGTAATAACCGCCTGTCCCAATGGCTACCGTACATAACACACAAAGTAAAACCAACAAAAGGGCATACCTTTTCTTTGATAAAAGCAACAACGCAATAATGGAAGCTTCCGCTATCCACCATATATGCCTGCTACCGGCGGCAACCGTATGTGCGGCTCCTCTAAACTCATTAAAAGACGCAGGATACATACCTACATATGCCCGGGCATAAGAGAAGGTGAGAAAGAAAAACTTATGGAATGTGCCGTTAAGAATTACAATAAACAAAAGGATAAGTAGGGGAGACACAGCGCTTAGGCCGTAAATAAAAATGCGCTTAAACGCTTGCGGCGAAAAGTCTTTTACCCACTGCAAACCCAAAAACAATAAGCCAAACAAAACGAATACGTAGCCGTGCTGCTTCATAATAATGGCGCAGCCCGAGAAAAACCCGGCAAGCAGTAGCTGCCTTGTTTTCTTACTTACATCAAAGGCAAACAAAAAATAAAGGCCCGCAGCAGCAAAAACATTTACAAAATGTTCTGCATTGCTCATTAGCCCCTCACCGGACATTGTAGAGTTAAGTGCGAAAAAAACAACCACACTTACCAGTGAAGCCGACGCATTGTTTGTTATAAGCCGTACGGTAAGAAAAATAAACATAGCGGTTATACAAAGCATAATGAGTGTACCCCAGTGTACTGCTTCAGGAGTTTGGCCTCCTATACCCATAAACAATGCGTACATGGCATACGTTCCCGGAAACTTCATGTTGTAAGCTTCGTGGTAGGGTTTAAGCCCATTTAAAATCAATTGACCGGCGTGGGCGTACTCCCCTTCATCACGCTCAAACAATATGTGGCTGTATAATATCCGCGAATACAAAAGCAGAGCCAGCGCTGCAAGTAACGCTGCACCTGTTACAATTTTTATAAGCCGGTAAAATGGCATGAGGTGATTAGTGTTTGTGTCAGATTCTAAAAGTGAGATCAGTCATTAAACACATACTTTATGATATTGGCTCCCATTTTTAAAGCCTTCTCCCGAACCTCCTGAGGGTCCTTATGCACATCCTGGTCCTCCCAGCCATCACCCAAATCGCACTCATAAGTATATAATACTACCAGGCGGCCCTCATAAAACAAGCCAAAGGCCTGTGGCGATTTTCCGTCGTGCTCGTGAATTTTCGGTAAGCCGTTAGGGAACTCAAATTTTTGATGGAAGATACCGTGTGAAAAAGGCAGTTCAACCAGTTTAGAATTAGGGAACAGTTTATCCAATTGAGGCCGTATAAACTTATCCATTCCATAGTTGTCATCAGCATGCAGAAAGCCCCCGCCAATAAGGTATGCGCGTAAATTATCCAACTCCTGCGCATTAAACACCACGTTACCATGGCCCGTCATATGCACAAACGGATAGTTAAACAATTCCGGGCTGCCAACTTCTACAGTGCCCGGCTCAGGGTCCAGGTTCATGCCCAAATTTTGATTGCAGTATTTAACCAGGTTAGGCAATGAGGTTGGATTGGCATACCAATCTCCTCCACCATTATATTTTAGTAAAGCTATCTTCAACGGCTTTTCAGGAGCTGCAGAAATGCATAAAACAAATAAGGCCGCTAACACAAAATTCCTCATGGCTTAAATCTACCGTTCATTCGCTAAATTAAAAACTACGGCACCGTAAATGCCGGCAGTTTCCAAACGGAGCCTGCTTTTGCCTAACGAAACTGTTTCAAATTCATTTTCCGTGGCCAATAAAATTTCCTCGCGGCTAAAATCACCTTCCGGCCCTATCATAATAAGGCTATCAAAGCCACCATGGTAGGCATCTTTTAGGTGTATGGCCTTTTCATCGCAATAGGCAATATACTTCCTGTCTACCCCTTTGCTTAAGCCTATAAACTGCTTAAAACTCCTAACAGAATTTAACTTAGGCAAGGTATACTTCAGGCTCTGTTTAGTGGCGGAAACCAAAATCTTATCCAGCCTGTCTATTCGCAACTCCTTCCTTTCGGAGCGTTCGCAAATAACCGGTGTAATTTCATGAATGCCTATTTCAGTTACTTTCTCTATGAACCACTCAAAACGATCTATGTTTTTTGGAGGAGCTATTGCGATGTGCAGCTTAGGCTTATCATTCGTTTCCTTTTCAAGTAAACGAACAACATGTATTACTACTTCCCTTTTTCCGATAGCATCAATACGGGTATTGTATAAGCAGCCCTTACCATCAAATACCAATAACTCCTCTCCTTCCCGTTTGCGTAAAACCCTGGTTATATGCTGCGATTCGGTTTCATCAAGTGCTACATGTTCATTTAAAACCGCATCAGGACAATAGAAAACATTCATGAGCCAAAAACTTAATCAAACTTTACTACACGAAATTCGGTGCGGCGGTTAACAGAGTGTTCCTTTTCGGTGCATGGAACATCATCGAAACACTTGTTGCGTATTTTTAACTCTCCGTAGCCTATAGCTATAAGGCGCTTCTTATCTATTCCCTGTGATTCAATATACTCTACACAGGAATTTGCCCGCATGGCTGATAAACTAAGGTTATAAGCTGAATTGCCTCTGCTATCGGTATGCGCACTCATTTCCACCTGCATATCAGGAAAAATCTTCATAACCTCAATAACCTTGTCAAGGCCTTTCTTTGCCTTCTCATTAAGCTTGTAGCTATTTAAATCAAAAAACACTTCAGGCAAATCAAACACATACTTACCGTCATAATAAGTAAGCTGTGCATTTTCATTCAAGGTTTGTGATGGGGTAAAGCCCATTGTACTAATAGTTTTCACAAACTTATCATACACTCCATCCTGCCCCTGTAGCTTCTTTACCACTTTCAGTTCATAGTCCTGGTCTTTAAACAAATCAAACTTTACAATACCGTTTGAATCGCTCTTACCCTCAATTACTTCGCCTGTAGCCTTATTAATTACAAAAGCCTGCGCACCTTCTATTTTACCATCCCCTTTTTGCGATACATCTACTTTTAACTCAATGCCGCCTTTAGGTTCAAGATAAATCATTACCTGATCGTTCTTATTGGCTTTTACATGCACGTTAGTTTCATAGGCCGCATAACCATCTTTTTCAGCCTTTATTTTATAATCCTGTTCAGGGGTTAATTGCAGGCAGAAGTTGCCTTTCATATTTGTATTGACCCCGGCCTTTACGCTATTGCCGCTTAAGGCTGTAATAGTTACACTTTCCAGTTCCTTTTTGGTTTTTGCATCTGCTACAACGCCGCACACAGATTCTGCCTTTTTTACAAACCGGTAAATATCATCACTGCCTAAACCACCGGGCCTATCAGAAACTATAAAACCATTCTTCTGCGTATCATCATTAATAAAACCAAAGTCATCGGCATTAGTATTAACCGGTGCTCCTAAGTTTCTTACATTACTGAATTTATTACCTGTAGCATCCGCGGCGTAGATATCTAAACCACCTAAACCTACGCGCGAGTCTGAAGCGAAATACAACATGCCATCAGAAGAAATAAACGGAAACATTTCAGAACCCGATGTATTTATTTCCTTACCAAGATTTACGGGCGCTTCCCAATCGTTACCGTTTCTAACGGCTACATATACGTCGGTTTCGCCTAAACCACCCGGCATATCACTTATAAAATACAAACGCTTACCATCTTTAGATAACGAAGGATGAGCAAAGTTGTATGCATTACTGCTAAAAGAAAGCGGCTGTGGCTTACTCCAACCCTTTTTCTCCGTCCAGGTAGCTCTATAAAGCCCAAGTTTCTTATAGCCATCCGGGCCTTTCTTTTTAGCTGTTCTTGTAAAAATCACTTCACTGCCGTCCACCGAATAAGTGGCAGGGCCATCATTCAAACGGCTGTTTAATTTGCCTTTAGCTTTAGCGGGCTCCATTACAATGGCCTTATCAGCGCTTTGTAAAACATAAATGTCATAATAGCCCTTACCGCTCCACATATCTACATGCTTTACTGCGCTACCAACACTTCTGTTAGAAGAGAACGTTAATTGCCCCAGCCAGTAAGCAGGGCCAATTTCAGATAGCTCAGAGTTTTCAGGCAGGTTAGTTAACTCATACACTTTAGTGTCCTGCGCAATGATTCTTATTTTATCAAGATAGTTTCTGAATTCTGTGCTTCGCGAATCATTGGGCACAGCTAAGGCATAAGCCTGAAAAGCAGAATCTGCCTCCTTGTATTTGCCGTTTATGCTAAGCACCTGGCCATAGTAGAACTTTGTTACGGGGTTAGCAACGGGATTTGAAGCGAGCACCTTGTAAATTGCTTCAGCACTGGTAAAATCTCCCGCCATTCTGAAGGCAGTACCCAGCTTTTCCATTGCCACCACATTCTTGGGGTCGTGGTCTACCGCTTTTTTAAATAAAGCCGCAGCCTTATCAAAATGATAGCCATGCATAGCTTTATCGCCGTGCTTTACAAGGTCATCCTGTGCATTGCCAAATGCAACAATAGCCAATAAGCAAGTGGTAAGAAATATCTTTATAGTTGTCATCAGCTAATCTTATCAAAAATATTTAACATACCTTGGGCTAATTACATTGCCATGCGTAAACAAGGCATCGAAGCTTAGTACAACTTCATGCGAACCTGTAGTAAACTTCGTTAACGGTGAAACCGTTAAATCATAGCAATAACCCAGCTTTAGTTGCTTGGTTATATTTACTGCAGCCATAAAGTTGTAGCTATCGTTCAAACGGTAACCGGCGCCAATCCATACCCTGTCGATAAAAATAAAAGTGGCATTAAAGTCTGCCGTTATAGGTGCATGCACGGGAACATATTTCATAAGGATAGAAGGCATAAACTTTACTTTTTTGCCAATACTGAAAACATACCCTCCCGTAACCAATAGATGATAATATTGACGGGCAACTACGCCGGATGTTTCAAAAACCTTCAACTTTCCTTCTAAACGGTTCGCCAAAATTTTAGGAGCGCTAACGCCTACAAAGAATTTATCTGAATAAGCGTAAATACCTACACCCACATTTGGCAGCCATAAATTCTGTGAGTTTCCTGCAAAGTTCGGGTCGTTTTGCTCCGTGGTTTGAACGGCGTTCAGATCTGCATTGTAGTTCATGGCGCCCGCTGAAATACCAAAGCAAAGGCGCACATTCTTCTTTTTGCCTAAAGGTATGCGGTAAGCAAACGAGGCATCAATTGAATGTGTTTTAGTAACCCCTATTCTATCGTATGTATAAATTAACCCTAATGCAACTTTATCGTTCGGTAGCGGCGAGTGGATGGCAACAGTAGCTGTTTGTGGCTGCCCCGGTATTTTAACCCATTGATGCCGGTAAGCCGCCATTGCGCTGAGCACATCGTGGCTGCCGGTGTATGCAGGATTAATATAAAGACCATTGAAGCGATACATGCTGTATTGCGCTTCCTGCTGACTATAGGAACTGGATATTAGGCCGGTAATCAGGATTATGAGAAGTAGAGTTTTTCTCATGCGGCGGATTTACTTAACAAAGATAGCAGGGCTAAGTTACCGCCACCAACTATTTATCTACAAACCCAAAGGTTAGTACTGCTCGTCCTTATTAGGGAAATTGCTGCTTTTAACGTCGTCTACGTATTGTTTTACAGCATTCTGAACCTCATCATACAAATTGAGGTAACGGCGCAAAAAGCGAGGCTTAAACTCCTTAGTTATGCCCAGCATATCATGCGATACAAGCACCTGCCCATCCGTTCCCGGGCCTGCACCTATGCCAATGGTTGGCACATGAAGTTTTTTTGAAACCTTTTCTGCAAGGTGGGCAGGTATTTTCTCCAACACTATGGCAAAACAGCCACTTTTCTCCAATAGTGCGGCATCTTCCAGCAACTTCTCCGCTTCAGCTTCCTCCTTAGCACGTACGGTATAAGTGCCAAATTTGTAAATGGATTGAGGCGTTAATCCTAAGTGCCCCATTACCGGTATACCTGCTGTAAGTATACGTTCAATACTCTCTCTTATCTCCGCGCCACCCTCCAGCTTTACGGCATGCGCACCGGCTTCTTTCATAATGCGTATGGCCGATTCAAGGGCAAGGCGTGAATTTCCCTGGTATGTTCCAAAAGGCAAATCAACTACCACCAGCGCACGGCTAACCCCACGCACAACAGAGGATGCATGATAAATCATTTGATCAAGCGTTATGGGCAAAGTAGTTTCATGCCCCGCCATTACGTTCGATGCGCTATCGCCTACTAATATCACATCAATGCCCGCGCCATCAATAATACGCGCCATTGAAAAGTCATATGCTGTAAGCATGGAAATCTTTACTCCCTTATCCTTAAACTCCTGTAAGGTATGGGTGGTTATGCGCTTTATTTCCTTATGAACTGACATGGCTGTTATTGTTTCTACAAAAGTATAAGAAGCCCAAATATATTTCCTTGATATTTATGAATGACAAAGAAAAAGCCCCTGTATTTCTACAAGGGCTTTTGTTTATTCTTCAAAACCTTCTGCAAAGTCAGTAGGCGGTGCGTTGGTTAACGAAGCGGCCGGGCTTTCCTCTTCTACCCTGCGGCTATTTTTAGCTTCAAGGCTAAGGGTTGCATGCGGCACTACGCGCAAACGCTCTTTAGGAATCAACTTACCTGAAGCGCGGCAAATGCCGTATGTTTTGTTTTCAATTCTAACCAAAGCCAGTTCCAGGTTACGTATAAACGTATGCTGGCGGCTTATCTGGTTCATAAGGTATTCCATCTCGCTGGTATCAGTACCTTCTTCCATGTTCCATGCTTTATTGCCGGCCTGGCTTTCAGTATGATTGTCCAACGCTTCTTTAAGGTTTTTCAACTCTTCGCGTGCAGCAAAAAGCTTTTTATCAATAAGGTCTTTAAATTCTTTTAATTCCTCATCGCTGTAGCGCAGGTTTAACTCCGGCGTTGTATGCATTGCTTTCTCGTCTTTCATTTTCTTCTCTGGTTTTTTATCTATTGGCTTCGCCACCACATTAGTAACGCCGGGTTGCTGTATTTTATTGGCTGCTGTTTTTGGTTGAGCAACACTTGTGCTTTTTACAACTGCCGGCTTTACTTCAGGCTTTGAAGGTTTTACTGATTTAACTGCCGCAGGTTTCACTTTAGAAGTTGTGTTTTTCAACACAGGCTTTGATTGTTTAGCTGCTACTTTTTTTGCCGGCGCTGGCTTGGCCTTTTTAGCAACAGGTTTTGCTACCTTCTTTACGGGCTTGGCTGCCTTTTTAGGAGCAGGTTTAGCCTTTTTGGCAACAGGCTTTGACACCTTTTTTGCCACAGGTTTGCTTTTAGCTTTTGCTACAGGCTTTGCTTTTTTTGCAATAGCCTTTTTCTTGTCTTTTGATTTAGCCTTTGCCATGTCGAAAAATTTAGCCGCGAAAGTAACCAATTTCTTAATTACAGCCATAATATAAAGTATGGGTCAAATATAGCTTTCACCGGGTTTTTAATGGGTTTATTGCCTCTAAAAAAGAAAAAGGATGCCCCAAAGGACATCCTCTTTGAATTTTATGGTTTATTACCTAGAATATGTTTAAAAGTTCACGCATGGCATGCCAGCTGCTGCCTTCAACAGCAAAGGCAATTATAGCCCATATAAGAAACATGAACGGTAAAAGTATGGTGCGCTTAAACCATGGTGTTTCGTGCTGAACGTGCATGAAAATACCCATAATATAAACCACCTTAACTACTGACATAAATGCCATAAACAGGTTTATAACCAGCTTGCTTTTGCCGGGCATAAAGTGGTCGTAAAGAATAGCGGCACTAACTTCTACTATGGTTACTATCGAAAGAATAACGATAGTTTTAAGCACATCCTTTTTACCCTGGGCGTATTCATTTTCGTTCCAGTGCAAGTGTCCTTCTGGTGGTACTTCGAAACTCATATCTGTAATATTTATAGTTTTTACAATTAATTTTTAAAACGGCTTACAGCAGGTAAAAGCAAAGGAAAACATACACCCATACCAAGTCAACAAAGTGCCAGTATAAGCCAATTTTCTCTACCATTTCATAGTGGCCGGTTTCATCAAAACGGCCATTAGCAGCCTGCACAGCTAACCAAATATTAAGTACCACACCGCCCAATACGTGCATACCGTGGAAACCGGTGATAACGAAGAACAACTGGCCGAAGTTGGTGATTTTAGTAAGCTCAGATGCATGGGTTGGAGTCATGCCTTCACCAATCAGGTGAGTCCATTCAAGGTATTGGCAAAACAGGAATCCGATACCGCACAAAATGGTAGGTATAAGAAACTTAACCACGCCGTATTTATTCATTCTGTAACCTTCCTGTACGGCACGTACCATTGTGTACGAACTTACGATTAGAAGGAACGTCATAAACGATACAAACACCAGCGGCGCTTTTACACCTTCAAATACATGTAATGGTATTGAAGAAAACACCTCGGCAGGGTTTGGCCACAAATCTGACTGCGCCATACGCAATGAAGCGTAGGCAATAAGAAAAGATGCAAAAGTGAAGGTATCGGAGATAAGGAAATACCACATCATTACCTTTCCATAACCTAAACGGAAAGGGGAATGTCCGCCGCTCCACAATTCTTTTGCGTTGCCTGCTCCGTGTCCGTGTTCTAAAGTAGCGTCTGCCATGTTTACAACTAATTGATTTTATACTTATTGATAGTTCAATAAAAAGAAAATATACAAATACACCCAAACTGCATCAACAAAATGCCAGTATGTAACCAGCATTTCAAGCCGCAGTTGGCGCTTGGGGTTAATAACGTCTCTTAACTCGTAAATAGGGTCTTTACGCGACCTTATTGCGAAGAACAGAAACATTAAAGTAACCATTAAGCCACCTATAATGTGCACCCCGTGCGATGCGGTAATAAGGTAAATGAACGAACCGGCTATATTGCCTGTAAGCGGAAATCCCATTTGTTTAAGAATCTCCCATCCGTAAACCTGCATCGCTAAAAATGCCAATCCTAACAACAATGAAAAGAACAATAACCATCTAAACAGCCCGAATTTTGCCTTACGGTAGCTTATAAGCGAAGCATGTATGCAAACGCTTAAAAGAACTATAGTGGCCGTGCTTAGCTTAAATATTCCCGGTAATTCAAAGTTTTCCCAAACCTGGTAGTCACCTTTTTTTACCAGCAAAGCACTGGTTAAAGCTGCAAAGAACATCGTCATAGAGGCTATAGCCAGCCACAACGCAAATTTTTGAGGATGCACTCCTGTATCCTCCTGTTTTTCCTGTATTACACTTTTATCACTCAAAGCAACGTTCATTACATTTTCCCCAGCACTAATGCCAATTGTACAACCGGCAAATACAAAAACGACCCGAACATTAAAATCTTAGCTGCCTTATCCTCGCAGGTTCTATAATGATTCCACGCCATCCACAAAAACACAGCACCGCTTGATACTATCACAAAGTTGGCAATGGGGTTAATCCAGTTAAAGAAATAAGGTATAACCGATACCAGAATAAGCATAACACAGTAAATAACGCTGTGCACCGCGCTTGAGCGGGCTTTACCGCGGCCTGAAGGCAATAACATAATGCCTGCTTTCAAATAATCTTCATACTGTACCCAGGCTATGCTCCAAAAGTGAGGAAACTGCCACATAAACTGTATGCTGAATAACACTACTGCAATAAAGTCAATACGGTTAGTAGCGCATACATAACCAATCATTGGAGGTAATGCACCGGGTATGGCCCCAACAAACACAGCTATTGATGACACCCGCTTTAGTGGAGTATAAACAAAGGCATAAGTAAGTAATGATATAGCTGCTAAAACACCGGCTATAGCATTAAACTGGAAAGTAAGAAGTAGTATACCTGATACACCAAATACACCGGCGGCCATAATAGCTTCAAGCGTACTCATTCGTTCCGTAGCTAACGGACGATTTTGGGTACGGCTCATCAACTTGTCAATGTCCTTTTCAATTATCTGGTTAATAGCATTAGACGCGCCTGTTACCAGCATGCCCCCAATAGCCAGCCATAATAAATCAGTAAAGTTAATAGCCCCAACACCGGCAAAAATGTAACCAATTACAGCTGAAAACACCACAAGGAAGCTAAGCCTGAATTTGGCCAGCATCATGTAATCGCTCACTTTCTGAGCAATTGCACTCTTGGGTTTTGCCGTTATGGTAGTTACTTTAGCCACTGTAGTTAACTATTGCTTTTATTGTTTAGTGCTCAACTTCACCGGCTTTAAGCGGTGTTACCTGAGTATAAGATTCCACTCCATTAACTGAGTAATCATAAGGCCAACGGTAAACAGTTGGTATTTCACCAGCCCAGTTGCCATGTAAACGCTCAATAGGAGCGGTCCATTCAATAGAGTTAGCACCCCATGGGTTAGCGTATTCGTAACCATCAGCATGTTTAACGCCGGTTACTTTTCTGCCTTTAAATATGCTGTAGAAGAAGTTTACCACAAACACTAACTGGCCAAGGAACACCACAATAGCCACAACGCTTATGAAAGCAGCAAGGTGGTTAAAGTTGTTGAAGGTTTCGAAGTTAGCGTAGGTATAGTAACGGCGAGGAAGGCCTGTCATAAAGTGCATTGGGAAGAAAATACCGTAAGCACCAACAAGCGTAATGTAGAAGTGAATTTGGCCTAAGGTTTCATTCATATAGCGGCCATACATACGAGGGAACCAGTTGTAAACACCCGCAAACATGCCGAAGAATGCAGCAACACCCATTACAATGTGGAAGTGCGCAACAACGAACATGGTATCGTGAAGTTGAATATCCAACGCTGAGTTACCTAAGATTATACCAGTTAAACCACCGGTGATAAACATAGAAACGAAGCCGATTGCAAATAAGGCAGCAGAGGTTAAACGAACTTTACCGCGCCATACAGTACCAATCCAGTTAAAGGTTTTGATAGCTGATGGAATTGCAATTAACAGCGTGAATAATGTAAATATAGCGCCCAGGTTAGGGTTAAGGCCTGTTACAAACATGTGGTGGGCCCATACAATGAACGACAGCACAAGAATGGCAAGAATAGAGATAACCATTGCCTTGTAACCGAAGATTGGCTTGCGTGAGTGAACAGCAAGAACCTCAGATACAATACCCATGGCAGGGATAATAATGATATACACTTCAGGGTGACCAAGGAACCAGAACAAGTGCTGGAACAGAATTGGAGAACCGCCTTTGTAAGCTAATAAGTGACCTGCAATAACAATGTTATTGAGGTAGAAACTGGTGTCTAACAAGCGGTCGAACTCTAACAACACGCAACCTGCTAACAGGGCCGGGAAAGAAAGAATACCGATAACCGCAGTAAACATGAAAGCCCAAATAGTAAGAGGCAGGCGCATCATGCTCATGCCCTTAGTGCGCATGTTAAGTACGGTAGCCACGTAATTCAAACCACCTAATAGAGAAGATACGATGAATAAGGACATGCCCAGAATCCAAAGATCGAAACCAAGGCCGGAACCCAGGTTAACGCTGGTGTTGCGCATACCATTCAATGGAGGGTAAGCTGTCCAACCGCCTGATGCAGGACCTGTTTGAATAAAGAAAGAGAACAGGATAATGATACTTGCGGCAAAGAAGAACCAGTAAGAAAGCATATTGATAAAGCCCGAAGCCATATCGCGTGCACCAATCTGGTAAGGTATAAGCAGGTTAGCAAAAGTACCGGACAAGCCCCCTGTTAATACAAAGAATACAAGGATAGTTCCGTGCATGGTAACCAATGCGTAGTAAAATTCATTGCTGATTTTACCGCCTTCAGCCCATTTTCCTAAAAAGGTTTCAAGGAAAGGGAAGGTTTCGTTTGGCCAACCTAATTGCAAACGGAAAAGAACTGAAAGTAAACCGCCCACAATACCCCAAAAAATACCTGTGATAAGGAATTGTTTGGCAATCATTTTATGGTCCTGGCTGAAAATGTATTTCGTCAGGAAGGTTTCTTCATGATGGTGATGGTCATCATGGCCGTGGCCGTGATGCGTATGCGTTCCGTGCTCAATACTTACTGCTTGCATATCTATAGTTTATCTTCTTTCTGTTTCTTTAAATTACTTAGCATTTAACATAGCGGTTGGCTTCTCCGGTGCTTTGGTAGAATCAGCCGTAACTACAGCAGGTGCCTCTTCCGCAGGTGCAGCAGCAGGCATAACCGTATTGTAAATAGCTGACTTCGCCTGTTCAGCAGCCCATGCATCGTATTCAGCCTGGTCCACTACTACCACTTCGCGCTGCATACCATAGTGCGATTTACCGCACAACTCAGCACAAGCTAACTCATATTTAAACGTCTGCCAACGGGGTTGGCCGGTTTCAGGGTTAATACCTTGCCACCATTCTTCATGGCTTAGGTATTCCTGCATTTCTTTAGTGGTCATGGTTGGGGTAAAGTAAAACTCAGTAGGTATACCGGGCACACAGTCCATTTTTACACGGAAGTGCGGCAGGTAAAAGCTGTGCAACACATCAAGTGCTGTAAGCTTCATTAACACCGGGCGGCCTTTAACCAGGTACAGCTTATCACTAAAGAAATCGTCATGGCTGTTTTTGTCTTCCCAGTCAATACCTAATTCGTTGCTTGGTGTAATGTGTGCAGTGTCATAAACGCGGTCGCCGAATTTACCATCCGGGCCGGGATAGCGCAAAGTCCATTTGAACTGCTGGCCGGTCGCTTCAACAACAAGCATGTTTTTGGCGCGCTCATCCTTATTGAAAATCTTAAACCACTCATACATACCCATGGCAATTAAACCGGTAAGTACAATTGCAGGAATAATTGTCCAAACTACTTCAAGAGTGTTGTTATGCGGGTAAAAGTAGGCCTGGTGACCGCGGCTTTCATTGTAACGGTAAGCAAAATAGAATAAAGCAACCTGGGTAATGAAAAACGCAACGCCTATTATCAGCATGGTAACATTAAACAGCTTGTCTGTTTTTACACCATGCTCCGAAGCAGCCTTCGGTATCATTACCGGAGCCAGTTCTTTAAAAGCAAATGCTGAACCGGCAAACATCAATACCAAAAATCCCAGCAGCAAATAACCGTTTATACGGCTTTGGTTGCTGTAATCCGGTTGGCCGGCCTTCACCTCCTGCGCCAGTTCGTTTGCTTTGGCTATAAGCACCAGCACAGCAAACAGCAGCACTACCACTACAAAACTTAGAAATGTTATCATGTTACTTTCGTTTCAATTTTTTTTCAGTTACCAATCAAAATTATGCCCAGGTTACAACTAATTGTTCGTTCTCCTTCAAGTAAGGGTCATTCTCAGGTATAATCGGACGCTTCTTAAGGTTGTTAAAGAACATATACAGGAACGCACCTAAAAAGCCGATGAACACCAATATTTCACCTAATCCAATTCCTGCATAGTTAATTTCTTGCTCTTCGCCCTCACCTTTCTCTTTACCTTCAGCTTTTTCAGCCTTTTGGTTCCCTTCGCTCTTCACTTCTTTTACCTCAGCCTTTTCGCCTACTGAAGCATTCTCGGCACCTTTTGCCGGTTCAGCAACAGCAGTTTCATGTTCAGCGCCCTCGTATTGAGCGAAGAATATGGCTACATCGCCCTTTCTTTGTGCTAATTCTTCTTTTTCGTGAGCTTCCTGGTTCCAGTTTGGCTCAACAAAAGTATAGTTAAAGAAGTCAACGTAGTGGCCAAAAATTAATAAAGCTGCACCAAAACCAATCATTCTAAAGTTACGCTTGGCGCTACGTTTAATTAAGAAGAACAACGGGAACAGGAAGTTAACAATCAACGCAAAGAAGATAGTGAACTTAAAGTAACCTTCATTAAAACGCTTAACCCAGAAAGAAGTTTCTTCAGGAATGTTAGCATACCACTGTAACATGAACTGGTCAAACCACAGGTAAGTCCAGAATATAGAGAAGCCGAATAACAACTTACCAAGGTCATGAACGTGGTTTTCGTTTACACGCTCAAGGTAGCCCTGAGATTTAAGGAATATAACCAACAGAATAGTCATAGCCCATGCAGCGCAACCGTAGCTGGCAAAGTTATACCAACCAAACAAGGTTGAATACCAGTGTGGGTCAAGAGACATGATCATATCCCAGCTAATAGCAGATTCAGTAAGCGCAAACAACACGATAAAGCTGGCGGCTAATAACTTGGCGCGCTTGTAAACTACAGGGTCAGTTTGGTCAGTACGGGCGAAGAAGTTATTAAGGCCCCATGAAGCAAATGCCCATGCTACAGCATAAATGGCAACGCGACTAATCCAAAATACCGGAGCGAAGTAAACCTTTTTAGTAGTGTAGCTTGGATTGTTAGTAGTATCCTTTACTATTTCAAATACATGCTCATACAAATTATGAACGTGCGCATAACCTAACAGTAAAATGCCCAGTAAAAGAAAACCGCCAATAACGGTAAAGCCAGATAATGAAAGCAAAATACGCTTAACAAGGGTATGCCAACCGCCGTAGGCAATAGTAGCTGCAGATACCGCAAACAAACCAAACAGGCCTATGCCGGTAAAGTAGTATACGTTTGCAAGGATATTGGTCCAAAAACGGGCATGGCCGTTTCCGCTATACATTAAAAATACGATTGCCAAACCAACAAGTCCGGTGCCCATCATTATGAAGAGCCACTTCTTTATGTTGGCTGTAAATTCAAACGTCTCTTTCATCTCTTTATGTTGTTTCAGTTTTCTAAAATTACTTGGCTTTTACAGAATCAACAGCAGCAGTTGCAGGAGCCGGAGCGCCTATACCACCCAGTTTTTTAATGTAATGGATAACCTGCCATCTTTCTTTTACGTTCAGTTGAAATCCGTAACCGCCCATCATGCCCTTACCATAGCTTACAGTATAAAACATGTTACCGTCTTTAATTTGCGGTAAACGGCTTGCGTAGGCCGGCGGACGGGCAGTGTATGGGCCATCGCCACCACCGGGTAATTCTACAATCTGTCCATTACCTTCCCCTTTTTCACCGTGGCAAACCTGGCAGTTAATTTCATAAAGGCGCTTGCCTTCAGCCATATTTGCATCGTTATATTCCAAAGGATCCTGTATTTCATTAGCAGCACGGTCGTATTCTTCCTGCCATTTAGCAGCTTCATGCGTATAATGATTTTTAATCATATAGCTCATCAACAGGCTCTCCGTAGTTTTAACCTTTTCATCTGTTGGTATCCAACCGCGTGGTATGGTTCCTTCAGCAGGCTTACGGGCGCTCATGTCAAAACCGTCAGCAGATTTAATTGAGCTGGTAGAGTAGGTTTCGTAAGCGTTACTGTAAGTCATATCCGGCATATAAATGCGGCCGGTTGCGTTCTTATCGTGATTGCAGGAAGCTAACAAAGCTACCACTGCTACCACCGGAACTAATTTTATAATTGAAGTTTTCATCTCTGCTTTCTGTTTTATTGAGCTTCGTTTTCAGTAAAAACTTTGTCTTTAACATCAATAGCGCCCTGGCTCTTGCACATTGCTTTTATTTCGCTTATCTGGCTATCAGTAAGTTTCTCTGCATCAAATACCAGCGCCAAACGGTCATCGGTAGTGCGGGTATCAAAAATGCGCGGAACGCGGCCCGGCCATAATTTGTTACGCACCATATAAGTTAAAGTCATACCCCAGGCCGCAAATAATACGGTCATCTCAAACGTAATAGGTATGAAAGATGGCAGTGGCCAGTAAGGTTTACCGCCAAAGTCCATAGGGTAGTTGGTGGTCATTACCCAGCTCATAAAGGTTAGTGCCAGTGTAGTACCTGTTGCACCAAAAAGAAAACCTGCAGTGTGCAAACGGGTTTCTTTCAGGCCCAAAGCCTCATCCAATCCGTGAACCGGGAATGGTGTAAGACTATCGTAAATCTCAATCCCCTCGTGGCGGATATGCTCAACTGCATGAAGATAAACTTCTTCATGGTCCCAGAGCCCTACTATGAATTTGTTACTTGCCATTTATATATAATTCTTATTCGTCAATTAATTTTTTGCATCCTTATCTAAAGGGCCTACGTGTTGGAAACCCATAAAACCACCGTGTGTTGCACCTTCTTTCTTAGCACGTTCGGCCTTGGCAACTTCCGATGATGTACGGAAGATTGATTTAACCTCAGCAATTGCTATTGTAGGGAAGAAGCGGCAGAACAACAGGAATAAGAACAGGAATAAAGAGATAGAGCCGGTGTAGATACCAATATCAACCCATGTAGGTGAGAAATAAGCCCAGCTTGAAGGCAGGTAATCATCAGCAATTGAAGTTACGATGATTACGAAACGCTCAAACCACATACCTATGTTAACGAAAATGGAAAGGATAAAAGTAACATACAGGTTACGGCGCATGCTCTTGAACCAGTATAACTGCGGAGATAATACGTTGCAGCTCATCATTAAAGCATAAGCCCAAAGGTATTTACCTAATATACGGTTGTAGAATGCGAACTGCTCATACAGGTAACCTGAGTACCATGCCATGAACAACTCAGTTAAGTAAGCTATACCCACAATAGAACCGGTTAATACGATGATTTTGTTCATCGATTCAATGTGGTTGATAGTAATATAGTCTTCAAGGTTAAACAGCTTGCGCACAATCAACATCAACGTTTCCACCATGGCGAAGCCTGAGAAGATAGCGCCCGCAACGAAGTATGGAGGGAAGATAGTAGTGTGCCAGCCGGGGATAACTGAAGTAGCGAAGTCAAACGATACTATGGTGTGAACCGATAACACCAGTGGTGTAGAAAGAGCGGCTAACACAAGAGATAAAGATTCGAAACGCTGCCATTGTTTTGCAGAACCACTCCAGCCAAAAGCGGCAATGTTATACATCCATTTACGGAAACGGCCTTTTGAACGGTCGCGGATGGTAGCAAAGTCAGGCAATAAACCTGAATACCAGAACAACAACGATACAGAGAAGTAAGTGGATATCGCAAACACGTCCCACAAAAGCGGTGAGTTAAAGTTAGGCCATACCGGACCACGAGTGTTAGGTATAGGGAAGATAAAAGGAGCATCCCATACGCGGCCCATGTGGAATACCGGGAACATACCGGCGCATATTACCGCGAAAATGGTCATCGCTTCTGCCGCGCGGTTAATACCGGTGCGGTAACGCTGACGGAATAACAACAGGATTGCAGAGATAAGCGTACCTGCGTGACCGATACCGATCCACCAAACGAAGTTGGTGATATCCCATGCCCAACCAATTGTTTTATTCAAACCCCATGTTCCTATACCGAACCATACAGTCCAGCCAAGGCAAAACACGAAAAACAAAGCACCCGCGCCTGTAAGCAAAGTGGCTATTAACCACATAGCCGACATTCTCTCGGTAGGAGCCACCAGGTCATCCGTAATCTTGGTGTAGTTTTTATCCAGTCCATTGATTAACGGCTCCCGGAATTCTGATTCATATGCGTGCATATATCTGGTATATCGTTATTAGTTAATATTCAAATTAAGATTCGTGGTAGTAATCAAGAATGTCATACTTCTTCTCTTCATCACGATTACGTACCTGTGTTTTATAAAGCACATTCGGCATAGTGTGTATTTCTTCAATTACACCGAAAGTTCTCTTATCAATAAAGTTGTCAAATACTTCACTTGTCTTATCGTTACGATCGCCGAATACGATGGCGTTTGTAGGACAAGCCAATTGACAAGCTGTAGTAGCTTCTCCGTCTTTCAACGGGCGGCTTTCTTTTTTGGCTTCCAGTTTAGCACTCTGTAAGCGCTGAACGCAGAATGAACATTTTTCCATTACACCGCGTGAACGAACAGTTACATCAGGATTTAATATCATGCGTGTAAGTGGCTCGTGCATTGAAAGTGTAGTTTCGCTCAATGGCATGTTGTTGCTTGCCCAACCTGAATCGAAAGCATCGGCCTGTTGGTAATCATACCAGTTAAAGCGACGAACTTTGTAAGGACAGTTGTTAGCGCAGTAACGGGTACCAATACAACGGTTATAAGCCATTTGGTTAATACCTTCTGAACTGTGGTTGGTTGCTGATACCGGGCACACGTTTTCGCAAGGGGCGTTATCGCAGTGCTGGCAAAGCATTGGCTGGAATACTACATCCGGATTGTCAACTTCACCGGTAAAGTAGCGGTCAATACGCATCCAGTGCATTTCGCGGCTGCGGCGTACCTGGTCCTGGCCAACAATAGGAACGTTATTTTCAATGTTACAGGCTACTACGCAAGCTCCGCAACCATCACAGGCGTTCAGGTCAATAACCATGGTCCAGTGATGGCCCGGTTTTTCGTGCTCGTAGTAAAGAGTAACTAACTCTTCCATAATTTCCATCCTGTCCTCATTACCCGCGTTTTCCGCTTTTTGGTATTCCTTCAGGGTGGTTTCCTTAACAATCTTGCGCGTTTTCACACCACCTAAATCCTTTAAGCGTATGTTGAAGTGCGTTTGCGTTATAGCAAGTTGTTCAGTGTTATTGGTTTTCGTAATAGAGGCTTTACCGATATTGGTAAAGTTATCACCGCTCTTGGTTAAAAGATGGAAAGCAGCCTGGCCACGTCCCAGTTCCTTAGCATGCGGAACAGCAGTTCTTCCGTAACCTAAAGCTATACCAAAGGTATTTTCAGGTGTGCCCGGCACGCCTACTACAGGCAGTTCAATTTCGCCGCCATTAACGGTCAGCTTGCCTTTAGCGTATATTTTTTCTTTAAAGTCAGGGTCAAGGTTATAACCGTTCTTAACGTACCACTTAGGGTTAACTATAATGTAGTTGTCCCATGTAATTTTTGAAACCGGATCCGGTAATTCCTGCAAGTATGGGTTATCAGCCCAGTATCCATCGCCCAGTGCAATTGATTCGTAGAATTTAACCTGCATTTCGCCGTAGGAAGCAGCTGCTGAACTAACAGCACCCGCAGCTTCACCCGCAGCAGCACCGTTAAATGAGAGACCGCTTGTAGCAGCATCCAGCACTATTTCACCATCATGGATGGCGTTATCCCAAAAAGCCCAAAAGCCATGGTACTTACTTTGCTTACCATAGAAAGAACTTTCCCAATTCTTTTGTAAGAAATCATAGTAAGAACCTGTTTGGCCGCTCCACTTCATCAGGGTTTCCTGGAATTGGCGGGTATCAAACAGTTTAGTAATTGCAGGTTGAATAGTATTCAGAATGCCTGACTTTGCTTCAACATCATTCCAGCTTTCCAACCAGTGGTTATCAGGGCAAATGTATTGGCAGGCGTTGGCTGTTTCATCAGGGCGGTTGTTGAACGAAACACTTAAGTCCGCCTTTTTAATAGCATCAGCTAAACCTTTAACCGGTGCAGTATAAACAGGGTTCGATTCGTAGAACAACACCGCTTTAATGCTGCCATTGTTAAGGCCTTCAACTAAAGAGGTTATTGCTTTATCAGAACCTTTCTTGGTATTATAAGTGCGGTCCCAGCTAATGGTAGAACCATAGCTGCCCAACGCATTGTTTATTGCGTTCGCAAGTACCTGAACATTTACATCGTTTGAACCGGTAACTACCAGTGCATTTCCTGCACCTGCAGCCTTTAATTCTTCAGCAGCCTTGCCAACTTTGGCATTTTTAGCGCTGCCGCCGGCAACTATTGCGTTGTATAAATCAACCATTGCAGTAAGCTCATCTGATGGCTTAACTGCAATTCTTGTATCAGCTTTAAAACCGGTAATGGTAGGCACACTTTCAATTTGAATGTGGCGGCTCATTTCCTTTTTAGTGCGGCTTACTTTGCGGTTTTCGGCATAAGCACCGGCAAACTCAGTTGGAGAAAGCCATGTGCCCAGAAAATCGCAACCTACACCTACAATAACTTTTGCTTTATTAAAGTTATAAGAAGGTATAGCACGGGTGCCGAATGTTTTTTCGTTAGCATCTAACATACCTGAGTATGAAATGCTATCGTAAGTCATGTGTTCAAATTTGCCTTCGCCTAAAGACTTACCAAATGCATCAATAACTGCACTGGTTGAAGGTGAAAATACAGAAGAAGAGAACAGAACTACTTTACCGGCACCGGCAGCAGCTTTCAACTTCTCACCTATTTCGGCATCAGCTTTTTCCCAAGTAATATATTCATTACCGTGTTTAGGACCTTTTAAACGTGCACCATCATAAAGGCTTAATACGCTGGCTTGCGCGCGGGCGCTTGTTCCGCCTTTGGTAACTACGCTAAGTTTGTTGCCTTCTATTTTGATAGGACGGCCTTCGCGGGTTTTAACCAACACAGGCAAGTATTCACCACCCTGTACAACGGTAGAAGCATAGTAGTTAGCAACACCAGGCACAATTTCCTCAGGACGCCATACGTAAGGTATTGACTTACGCACAGGCATTTGACAACTTGCAGCAACTGCAGCTGCAGTAACGCTAAAGCCCAGCATTTTCAGGAAATCTCTACGACTCGACTTGCCCGTTGAAATTGGTTCGGCAATAGAACTTAAAACAGGAAGTTCTTCGTTGAACTCTTTCTCTGCCATTTGGCGAAAGCCTTCCAACTGTTCCTTCTCTTCTATTCCTTTCCAGTAGATTTTATCGGCCATTTTATTTTCAGTTATCGTTATTACTTTTTTTGAATTCTCTATCTCTAATTCTATATTAATAGTGGCAACGCTGACACTCAGTACCACCTACAGTTTCAACAGTTACTTTGCTTATTTCACCGTTCTGTAACTTCTTGTGAATTGATTCATAAGCGCTGTAGTAGCTATTGCTGTTAAACTGCACCTCAGTATTGCGGTGGCAGTTAATACACCAGCCCATTGAAAGAGGGGCGTATTGGTAAACTTCATCCATAGTTTCAACAGGGCCGTGGCAGGTTTGACACTTAACTTTACCCGCATTTACGTGCTGCGAGTGGTTAAAGTAAACATGGTCAGGCAGGTTATGGATACGAACCCATTCAACCGGCTTGGCTTTATTAAGGTCATAAGTTCCTGTTGAAGCATCCCAACCAACAGCGGCATAAATCTTCGCTATTTCGGTAGTACCGTAGTTAGGTCCTTTGCTTACGTTCTTATGACAGTTCATACAAGTATTAAGCGAAGGAATGTTAGAGTGTTTACCCTTGTTAGCAGTGCTGTGGCAGTATTGGCAGTCAATTTTATGAGTGCCGGCATGCAAAGCATGCGAGAAGTGAATTGGCTGTGTTGGCTGATAACCTTGTTGGCGGCCCAGGTTTACACCCCAGTCTACTGTTTTGTAACCAAGGAATACTATACCCATTAAAATAAAGGCTACAATCCACTTTGGTCTCTTGTAGAAAGGCGCCTTGGTTTCTATTGTTTCGCCTTTTTTATCAGCTATAATTTTATCTAACTGGTTGGTAACGCCTATTAAGATAGCCACCAGCACAATCAGGAACAATACAAATAGATAAAGAGCTGAACCGGGGCTCTTGCTTTCAGTACCACCGGTTGGGCCTGTGGCACCTGTTGCACCACCACCGCCGCCTACCTGAATAGCGTCAGGATTTTCAACATATAGAAGGATGTTATCAATATCCGCATCCTTTAAGGTTGGGAAGGTGTTCATGGCTGCCGGACGGCTTGCTGCCATATCCTGCGCATACTTGTATCCACCACCAACGGCATCGTTCCAGTTGTGAATCCAGGTATATAACCATTGCTTACCTGTTTTGCCTTTAAAGTCTCCGGCATTTTCCCAGCGGCTGGTTACCCCCATAAGGGCCGGGCCGGTTCCGTCGGCTTTAGGGTTGTGGCAGGCTGCACAATTACCTTTAAATAATGCTTTACCCTCTGTCCATTTAGCCTTATCAACCTCAGCTGCATGGCTGAAAAATAGTCCTAAGCTGAGAATGATGGTTAAAAATAATGGTAGAGAAAGTCTTGTCTTAACGCTCGTGTAATGATCTATCTTCATTATGACTGGAATTGTCATTGAATTGTAAAAATTGCGCGGCAAATATGACTACCACGTCTTAAAAAACCAAAATTTTACAATAAAAATTCGAACCGTTTTTTGAATTTGGAAGTAATCTTAATAAAGCCCCCAAAATCAAGCTGGTAGCGGGTTTCAGAAATGATTGGTCACACATATAACACCTTCATTTCAAAATATGTGGATAAGTACCCTAAAATTTAGGCAGGATTGCCTCGTCCGGCTAACTGATTTATATCAGTCTGGTTAGCAGTATTCATGAAATTTTGTTTTTGGCACAAATTTTAATTGTGTTTAGCTTTCTAAACCCCTATAATTGCCAAAAACACAGTGTTTATGAAGAAATTTATTCTGCTTACCTGTTTAACTTTTACAATTTGCGCAGCTTTTGCCCAAAAGGGCAAAACACCTTCCGCTGCACCCAAGCGGGCACCTATCGATACCTCAAAGTTTGTTTTAGTAGATGGCGGAACCTTTAAAATGGGAACCGATCAACCGGTAGAGAAGCACGAGGGACCTGTGCACCCGGTTTCGCTAAATGCGTTTTATATAGCTAAAACCGAAGTTACCTTTGAAGATTACGACAAATTTTGCTCGGCTACCAAACGAGATACTGCCCCTTCAGGCGCCTGGGGGCGCGGTAAACAGCCGGTTTTTATGGTTAGCTGGCGCGATGCCGTTGCCTACTGCAACTGGTTAAGTGAGCAGGAGAAGCTAAGTAAGTGCTACCTTATTAACGGTAACGATGTAACATTGGTTGATACAGCTAAAGGCTACCGCTTACCTACCGAAGCAGAATGGGAGTTTGCAGCACGCGGCGGTAATATGAGCAAAGGAACCCCTTTTGCGGGCGGAAACGTGATAAATGAAGTGGGCTGGTATGTAGATAACGCCGCCGGCCAAAGCCATAAGGTAGCGCAAAAGAAACCCAATGAGTTGGGTCTTTTTGACATGACCGGTAATGTTTGGGAGTGGGTTTGGGATGCTTATGATGGCAATTACTATTCAAAATCGCCTTTAACCAACCCGCGCGGACCAGAAGAAGGAGGCGCTTACCGTATAATGCGCGGAGGAGCCTGGTATAATTACGGTAACTACAGCCAGGTTACCACCCGGCAGTACCACGACCCCGGTTTCCGTCAAAACAGCGTAGGTTTCAGGGTGGCACGCACCTATTTTTAGTTCAATATTTGCTTTAAAATAAAATACGTTGTTTATCATTTTCGTTTATATTTACCACGAGCTTTTAAATTGAAGGGCTGCGGGCCGGGCAATAAGAAGGTTCAATTGTTTAACCCTATTTTATTTTTAACATGAACATTTATGTAGCCAACATCAACTTCCGCGCGCGGGAAGAAGAGTTAAAAGATTTGTTTGCGCAATTCGGAGAAGTTTCATCCGTAAAAATCCTGAAAGACCGTGAAACAAACCGCAGCCGTGGTTTTGGTTTTGTTGAAATGCCTAACGATAGTGAAGGCAGAGCAGCAGTTAACGGTTTAAACGGTAAAGAATTTCACCAAAGAAGTTTAGTGGTGAAAGAAGCACTGCCTCCAAAAGACAAGTAATAGCAACTACAACGTTAAAAACAAAAAGCGCCCAATGTGGCGCTTTTTGTTTTTAGGCATATTACAGACCTTTGGGTTTGCCACATGTATTTAAATTGTAACAGCCACTTTAGTCTTAACTACGGAACCTTATCGGTTATTGATCTGCTTACTTACGCAAAGGAGGCAGGGGTTACCACCATGGCGCTTACTGATATTAATAATACAAGCGGCTGCCTTGATTTTATGCGGCTGGCTAAGGACTACGGCATTAACCCTGTAATAGGTATTGACTTTAGAAGAAACACCGAACAGTTATATGTGTGCCTTGCGAAAAACGCAGAGGGGTTTAAGCAACTGAACGAGTTTTTAACTATACACCGACAAAACCATACGGAATTACCTGATGAACCACCTGCGCTACCCGATTGCTTTGTCATTTACCCCTGGAAAAAAGGATTTAACCGTTCATTAAAAGAAAATGAGTTTGTTGGATTAAGGCATTATGATGTAACCGCCTTTCGCCTGTTTGGAAAATGCGCCGCCGACAAACTGGTAGCGCTTGCGCCCGTTACCTTCCGCAACAAAAAGGACTTTAACACCCACCGCATTTTACGGGCTATTTACCATAACGAACTTTTAAGTAAGCTGCCGAAAGATGAACAAGGCAAGGAGGAGGACCGTTTACTTACCGCCGATGAAATGAAAGAGGCTTACGCCGAATTTCCGGAAACATTAACTAATGCCCAACAGCTTTTGGCGCAATGCCATATTGATTTTCAATTCAAGCAAGCTAAAAACAAACGTTGCTTTAGCTCTAGTGTTGAAGAAGACAACCAACTGCTTACCGCCAAGGCAGAAGAGGGCTTGCACTATCGTTACAAAGAGATTACGCCTGAAATAAGAAAGCGCTTCGACTCAGAACTAACCACAATAATTGAGCAGGGCTTTTGCGCTTACTTCCTTATTAACCTCGACATTGTAAACTACGCAAAACAGCAAGGCTTCTTTTACATAGGCCGCGGCAGCGGAGCCAATAGTTTAATTGCCTATTGCCTTCAAATTACGGATGTAGACCCTATAGAGTTGAACCTTTACTTTGAGCGTTTCATCAACTCATCGCGCAAAAACCCTCCTGATTTCGATATTGATTTTTCGCATATTGACAGGGACCAGATAAGGGAACATATATTTAAAAAATACGGCAATTGTGCTGCGCTTGTAGGCAGTTACAACACTTTTGAGCGAAAATCAGCCATACGCGAAGTGGGGAAGGTTTTCGGATTAACGGATAGCGATATTGAACATTTACAGGAAGGCAGGATAGATAAAACCAAGGCCGACCAATATGGCAAACTGGTGCTGGAATATGCCGACCACCTGCACGAAATGCCGAACATGTTAAGCATACATGCCTGCGGTATTTTGATATCAGAATTACCTATAACCTACTACACCGCATTAGAGTTAATGCCGGTTGGCTTTGCCTCCACCCAATTTTCGATGCTGGAAGCAGAAGATGTTGGATTATATAAATTTGACATACTTAGCCAACGTGGTTTAGGCCACATTAAAGATGCCGTTGACCTTGTAAAACAAAACCAGGGCATTGAAGTAGACATACACCGTATACAGGATTTTAAAGAAGATGAACGCATTAAACAAATGCTGAAAACCGGCGACAGCATCGGTTGCTTTTATGTGGAATCGCCGGCTATGCGGCAATTGATGCGCAAACTGGAAGTGCAGGATTACTTAGGGTTGGTGGCTGCCAGTTCTGTTATACGCCCGGGGGTATCCAGTTCGGGTATGATGCGGGAATACATTTTGCGTTACCGGTACCCTGAGCGCAGAGAACTGGCCCATCCGCAATTATTAAAAATTATGCCCGAAACATTTGGCGTAATGGTTTACCAGGAAGATGTAATTAAAGTAGCGCACCTATATGCGGGTTTAACGCTTGAAGAGGCAGACGTAATGCGCAGGGGTATGTCAGGCAAGTTCCGTTCGCGGGCAGAGTTTCAGGCAGTGCGCGAAAAATTCTTCAGTAACTGCGCCGGTAAAGGGTATGCTTTTGAGGAGGTGGCAGAAATATGGCGGCAGATAGAGAGCTTTGCCGGTTATTCATTTGCCAAAGGGCACTCCGCATCGTATGCAGTGGAAAGTTACCAAAGCCTGTACCTGCGCGCCTACTACCCTATTGAGTTTATGACCGGCGTGTTGAATAACTTCGGGGGCTTTTACAGCACTGAATTTTATTTGCACGAGGCTAAAATGCTTGGCGCTAATGTAGAACTGCCCTGCATTAACAACAGCCAAAACCTGGCCGTTTTAAACGGCAAAACCATTTACATGGGCCTTTGCCTTATTAAAGACCTTGAGCAAAAAAGTTTAAACCACATTTTGCTGGAACGTGAATATGGAGGACAATTTAAAAGCCTTGAAGATTTTATAAAGCGCGTACCTATATCACTAGAGCAACTACGCATACTTATACGCATTAAGGCATTTCGCTTTACGGGCAAAACCAACCGCGAGTTATTATGGAACGTACACATGTTTTTGGGTAAAACAAAAAAAACAACGCCGCGTAAAGAGTTGTTTGAAAACCCTGCCGACAATACCGAAATACCAACCTTAGACTATAGCCCCCTTGTTGATGCACAGGACGAAATGGAAATACTCGGTTTCCCTTATACTTCTCCATTTGAACTACTGACCAAAAATTATGATAAAGCGGTTACCCCCGCACAAGCAATGATGAAACACCTTGGCAAAACCATTTACATGCTGGGCTACTATGTAAATATTAAAAGGGTAACAACCATTACCGGGCAAATTATGTACTTCGGATCTTTTGTAGACAAGGCCGGGAAGCTTTTTGATACCGTTCATTTTCCCTTATCTATTGAGCAATACCCCTTTACCGGTAAGGGATGTTATTTACTAAAGGGAAGGGTGATAGAGGATTTTAATGTGCCCAGCCTTGAAGTTGTACAAATGCAAAGAGTGCCCTGGGCATTTGCAGACGATAAGTCCGTTACATTTTGAAAAATCTATTAGCCGCCTGCCTCATGTGTGATTCTGCATACATATCTCATTTGCACGGCGGAAAGTGCTGAAAACTTATGTGCGGCTCCACATATATTTGGTGCAGCTCAAAGTGCGTTGGAACACATAACGGATAAACATCTTGATTTAGTAAACAGTATTAAGGCAGGCAATAGTTCAGCTTTAGATAGCCTGTTTTTTGCGCTGAAAGATTCCGTATTCAACATAGCCTTGCATTACTTACATAACCGCGAAGATGCCGAAGAAGTAACACAGGATGTTTTTGTGGAAGTATATCAATCCATCCATTCCTTTAAAGGTGAGTCTGCCGTTAAAACCTGGATATGCCGCATTGCCATTAATAAATCGCTGAATCTGCTTAAGCATAAAGGGCGCAAAAAAAGGTTTGCTTTTATCACCTCCATTTTTGGTAAAGATTCGGGTGAAGTTATTTACCATCCTGCTGACTTTAACCACCCGGGTATTGAAATGGAGAATAAAGAGAAGGCAGCTTATCTGTTTGCGGCAATTGAAAAATTACCGGAGAAACAACAAACAGCTTTTGTGCTAATGAAAATACAAGGCATGAGCCAAAAGGAAGTAGCGGAAACCATGCAACTGAATGAAAAGGCAGTGGAGTCCTTATATCAAAGGGCGAAGGAAAACTTAAAAAAATCATTATCAGACATTTACGACCAAATTATATAAGGCCCGAAGGAAAAAGCAGTATTGATTGTCAAATAGTAAATAGGTATGAAACCGGAAAAAGAAAAGTGGGTAACGGATGTTTTAAACAGTGCAGATGGCATTACTGCTCTTGCTGCTGATGAACAACTATTAACCGGCATAAGAAACAGGGTGCAAGGCACTACTATTATTGTAAGGTCTATACCCGCTAAAACGGTTTGGCTAGCTGCAGCGGGTATTGCGCTATTAGTAGCCTTTAATTTCGTTCTGCTTACGCAGCAAGCTAACCGAGGCAATACACAGGCTGCACAACAAAGCCCTTATTCCTTAAACAACAGTTTTGAAATTTATTAGTATGAAAAGGGAAACGTTTTTAACGGTTATAATTATTGCCCTGCTACTATTAAACTTCGGCACTTTAGGTTTTCTGTTTTTAAATAAGCCTCACCCTCCGGGTCATTTTCCACCGGGGCCACAGGGCGGGCCTGGTGTTGGTGAAATGCTAATGCAGAATTTAAGTTTCAGTACCCAACAAAGAGAAGACTTTGAAAAACTGCGGTTTGAACATCGCAGCAGCATCAATAAACTGGACGAGCAGAATAATCAGCTGCTGGTTGCCTATCTTCAATTACTGCAGGCTGAAAACATAAATACATCATCCAAAGATTCATTGGAAAAAGAAATGGCGCGTATACAAATACAAAAGGCCGATGTAACCATCAACCACTTTCAAAAAGTGAAAGCACTGTGCAGCCCCGAACAGAAGAAGAAGTTTGATGAAATAATTCCGGATCTTATACAGGTAATTGCGGCACCTAAAAACGGCCCTCCTATGCCTCCGCGCTAGGGCGAAGGATTTTTTTCTCATTAATGTCTAATCATTTAAACCAATATTTTTCTACATGAAAAAATTATTCTCAGCGATTTATTTAACCGGTGCATTAATGCTTTGCAACGCGCAGGTAACCGACCCAATGATTACCAGTTGGAAAATAAACACTACAGGACACACCATTAACGGTATACTTACTGATGTAGAAGCCGTTTACTACGACAACAGTTACGTATACGTAAAATCAAGTGGTGTACCAAGCTATTATGATTTCAACAATGGCAACGTAAATGATGCATCTGACAAAAATTATACATTTAAACTAACGCGTAGCCCGCAGATGGCAGGTACACCGCCAAGCAATTTAAATGGCGGTCCTTGTGGTGTGCTAATTGACGGTACAACATTCTTTAACCCTGAAGATGCACGCTCCTACCAAAATGCAAATGTATGGCACCAAATAGCCTATTACTTTGAAGGTTCAGATTTTGACACAACCTGGGGGCACTCCACTCCTACAAACGAATACCACCACCATGTAATTGATTTGGCGATAACTGACAAAAGCGATAGCACCCATCATTCACCGCTTCTTGGTTACGCATTTGATGGCTTTCCTATCTACGGCCCATATGGTTATAGTGATGCTAATGATACCAACAGCACAGTTGTACGCTTAACACCCAGTTACCAAAAAAGGAATATTACACAGCGTACAACTTTACCCAACGGCACAGTATTGCAGGCAAATCAATACGGCCCCGCTATTAACAACCAGTACCCATTAGGTGTATACCGCGAGGACTGGGAATATGTAGCCTCATCAGGAATGCTGGATGACCACAATGGCCGTTTTAGTAAAACACCGGAATATCCTAATGGCACCTATGCCTACTATTCTACTGTAGATGACACCTTAGGCCCACGGTACCCCATGTATGTTGGCCAAACATTCTACGGTATAATTACACCGGGTAATATGGGCCCTAATGGCGGGCAGAACACAGTACCGGGCAGCGCTACGCAGTATACACCTATTTCAGGTTTAGCGGAAGAAACTATCGGGCCTCTTAATTTTTATCCTAACCCTACCGCTAATACGGTAACCTTTACTTTACCTGAAGGCAGTACTGCGGGTAATATTTTAATATACGATTTGAACGGTGCCGTTGTATTCAACAGCAGTGCCGTAAACAGTATTGATGTTTCGTTTCTGGCTAAAGGAGTTTATGTAATTTCAGTTTCCGATAAGGATACCAACAGCAAATGGATAAGCCGCTTTACCAAAATACAATAACAAAAAAAATGCGGGAGGCCTTTCGCTTCTCTTCGTTAAAAAGCAGAAGATTTATTCTTCTGCTTTTTAGCTTTTGTCTCTTTTTATCAGTTAATGCTCAATTTCAAATTGATGCCAGCTTTGCTGATTCAGGTAAAAAAGTTTTTTCAGTAGATAACTATGACCAAAGCGTTGATGTAGTAAACTGGTTAAACGACACATTACTATTGGCCGGCAACACCGTACATGCCGACAGTACCTTTGATGCTGATGTTTTTATTACCCGGCTTTTGCCCGATGGTGAAATTGATTCCTCTTTTGGTTTAAATGGCTTGTTACGCTTTGATTTTGATGGCTTCGATTTTTCAACCGCTAATGAGTTGTTGGTGTTGCCATCTTCAGATGTTTACTTACTAGGTTCAGGATATGCATCGGGCAACAGCACCTATGTGCCGTTTTGTTTAAGCAAAATTAAAACAGATGGCACACTGGATTCAGCTTTTGGTGTTAACGGGACCTTAAAAGTTGATTTCGCGGGTCTGCATGAAACGGCCAAGTCCATTGAAGTTGATAGCAATGGTATGATTCTGTTATGTGGCTCAACGGTTGACACTTCCGACCTGCACAGCGAAGTGCCTGTAATTGCAAGACTGTTTCCGAATGGCGCATTAGATACTTCATTTGGTGAACAGGGGAAAGTATATATCCGTTTTCCGCAAGGCATTGTTCAGGACAGAAGCGACCGCCATTTGATTGGAGGCTTAGTGCAGGACCTTGTAGTACTGCCCGATGGCCGGATTATTGCAGCAGGAGGTTATTCCAACACACTTAACCTTGTAGCCTTTTTTGTTTGCCTGCACGCTGATGGCACTATTGATTCCTCATTTTATGGCGACGGATATCTTGCGCTGGACCTAACACAAGGCTATAACAGCGACGTTTTGAAATTGGCCCTAAAAGGCAACGATTTATTTTTTGTTGCAGAGAGTTCTACCTCAAGCATGCGCGATTTTTATTTCGGCAATCTGGACCTGTTTTTGAACAGCTATGACCTTGACATACTGGATTTTCAACTAAATGAAGATGCAGCAAAAGATATGCTAATTGACGCAGCAGGCGAGGTGTTGTTTTGCGGTAACTCAATTTTGCCGGCACACAACACACCCGGTTATCAATCAGATTATTTTGCCGTAGGCGTTTTGACCAAGCAAACCTACCCTTTTAGCAGCACCGGTAGTTTATTTGCTATAAACCCAACATTACAAAATGGTGCAGCCGCCTTTACCACCCAATCAAGCGGCAGAATTATTTGCGCCGGCTTTGTAAATACCGCTGCAAATGAAACTGATATTGCGATGCTGGCAGTAAACCGTATTAATACAAGCATTGCTGATGAGAAGTTAACCACTACTGCAAGGGTGTTTCCAAACCCTGCAACTGAAAGCGTTTACTACATACCAAAGAAAGGCAGGGCAGAATCTGTTTATCTATATGGCCCGGCGGGAAACCTTATACGCCAATGGGCAAATGTTACCGGCACTATAGTTATTGAAAGACAATATCTTGCCACAGGCCTGTATTTTCTGCGTAGCGAAAGCAAGGGAGAAATGCCACAAGTGCAGAAAATAATTTTTCAGTAAGCGAAGGATATTTCAGGCTGTTGTTGTCTTATAGTTTAAGCCTACGCACCCCCGGGTAGACGAATTTCTCAAACCAAATGTTGAAGTATGCGTGCGTTATCAAAAACCTTTAAGTGGTTAAACAATTGGTTCAACCGTCTTAGCTTTTCCTTTCAGGCCCAAAAGCTGAACCTTTTAAATCAATCCCTTTTGAAGTTAAACCTGAACAGTTCCTCTGCACTTAACGGAATTAAGGTTTATATCCGTTTTGCAGAGGATAAAATTCAACTGTCCTTTCCAAAGTTTACTTCCTTGTTCCAATGGCCCAGTCCGTTTGTAAATGCGCCGGAAGACTATTTGTCCTTTAGCTTCGGGTTAATTGAAAGCGATGAACGCATAAGTGATTATAAAAAGCATACTGCTGTAATTTGCCTGGAATGCCTTTCGCAAACAGATATAGAAGCAAAGAGCCTTACACCTTGCCGGCTTACAGAAGATGACTACCTGAATATGATAATGGCTGTTAGAAAAACTATTGCAGTAAACTCAAACGGCGTAGAAGATGTTCTATGTAAAAACAGCAGGCTTATTTTGTATAAGGCCGCATTACCTAATAATGGCTTGACTATCGTTAAACAACTATTTGGACTGATAAAACCGGGAATTAAGCACTACGCACATTCGCAGTTGCTGCAAAAAGATAATACAACCGACTTACTGCTGGCCCTGAAGAATAAATATATAAGGCCGCAGATTTCTGCAGCCTTAACACCAAGAAGGTAAATTATTTTAAGCCTGGGCAGTAGGGCCAAAGTTCATCGGCATGTTAGGGAAGTCCTTATCATTAATAGGGCCGAATTGCTGCTCGTATTTTTTAATGTTATCAGCAAGCGCTTTCATAAAACGCTTGGCATGTTCCGGCGTAACCAATACGCGGCTTTTTACTTTCGCCTTAGGTATGCCGGGCATTACACGTATAAAATCAATTACAAACTCCTGAGGAGAGTGAGAAATGATAGCAAGATTAGAATAAGTGCCTTCTGCAATTTCTTCAGGCAATTCTATATTAATCTGGTTCGGGTTTTCGTTCTGATTGTCTGCCATAAAAGCTTATTTGCTGTAAATGTAAATCTATTTCAATTTAGTAAGTAGCGTTTCGTAAAAAGCGATTGTTTCCATGTAATCCTTCACTCCTATGCGCTCATTAATGCCATGAATGGTGCCCAACAATTCTTTATCAAAACGGCAGGGGAAATAGCGGTAGGTATTTTCAGTTAAATCCTGAAAATGCTTTGAATCCGTACTGCCCAGCATTAAAAAAGGCGTAACAATAGCATCAGGAAACACCTCTGCACAACTTTGCTGAATGAGTTGAAAACCGTAGGTGGTAGAAGCTGAATTCCGAGAAGGCTCATAAATTTCTCCAACCTTTATTTTCACTCTCTCATCTCCTATTAAAATACCGGCATGTTCAACCACCTGTGCAACGGTTTCACCGGTAAGTATGCGGTAGTTCACCTTGGCTTCCACCAGTGTGGGTATCACGTTCTCCTTTACCCCGGCATTTATAACGGTTGTAACATTAGTAGTTCGCAGCAGCGCAAAACCCTCGGCCGATTTCTCGTATTCATTTAAAATTAGCGGCTTAAACAACCAGCGGTTAGCAAATACAGCATTAAAAGGGCTTTTCATTTCTGGTCCTACATAATCCAAAAACTCTTCTACAGCCGGAGAAATTTTTCGCTTATCGGGGTTATCGTGCAATTTCTTAACTGCGTTCACCAATACATCCATAGCTGTTTCGCGGGCGGGGCGGCTGCTGTGGCCACCCGGCATATTAACGCTCAACTCCAGTGTAACATATCCTTTCTCTGCAGTTCCTATAAGGGCTACGGGCCTATTAATATTAGGCACTATTCCCTGCGAAACCATTCCTCCTTCATCCATGTAAAACTCGAAGCGCTGTTTTTGCAGCCTGAAGTATTCCGCAATTGCAGCCGCACCTCTTCCGCCACCCACTTCTTCGTCACTGCCAAAGGCCAGGTAAACAGTGCGCTCAGGAACAAAGTTTTTGTTTACCAGCTTGTTTACCGCTTCAAAAATAGAGATAAGGCTCCCCTTGTCATCCAGTGTGCCCCTACCCCAAATAAATCCATCAGCCACATCGCCGCTAAACGGTTGATGTTTCCATTCGCTAATTGTTGTTTCTTCTATAGGTACAACATCAAGGTGGGCATATAATATTACAGGCAGAGCGTTTTCATTTTTGCCCTTCCATTTCAAAAGCAAGCCGCGGTTATTTAAAACAGTATCCTCCAGCTTTTCAAAAACCGTAGCGTATTGCTGCCTTAGAAATACAAAAAAACTATCATAGGATTGTTGATTGCTTTTTAAGGTATCATCATAACTGATGGTTGAAATTTTAACCGCATTACTTAAACGCGTTACTGCCGCCTCATCCATTAAAAATTCACGCCTTTTACCATCAGCATTTACAATTTGCTTGCTTTTAAACCGGCTTGTTTTAAACGCTATAATGCCTACAAGTATTACCAATACTACCAGTAGGAACAACAGGAATTTCTTCATGTATTATTATTGTTGCCTCAAATAAAAGAAAAACCCCGCCAAGGCGGGGTTCTGTTTTAAGCAGTATTAGTTAACTCTTCGCCAAAAAATTACGGCTACGTTAGTAGGCCGGGTTTCTGTTGCCACATTACCGGCGGAAATTCCATCGGCAGTCATTGTAAAGGTATGTGTGTGGTCGGGTACAGTATGGGTATGTAGCCCAGCAGTAGAAGTTGGTCGCTGTTTAATAAAATGCCTGTGCGCATAAAAATTCATGGTATGACTATGGTCGCCATCGTAGGCAATAGAATGGGTATGCGACATACAGGAACTGCCCATTTGGCCCATGAAGTTACCTGCGGTGCGTTTACCATTCCAGCCATTACCACAGGTAGAGGCATCATCATCATTCCATGCCGTATTTAAACAATCATCTGAAAGATTATCATCATACGGAATCCAGGTAGAAGCGGTGTAACTGGAAACGCCACCGGTATTTCCGCCGTGGCTATGGCCGCCGTTTGTACTGGTAGATAAGGTAGTGTATTGCTGGTTAGGGTTACCTGTTGTAGCAGGATTACCGCCCCACCAAAAAGCAAAATCACTTAACGTATTTCCGTTGCCATCGCCATTACCGTTCGCAAAGTCGCGGCTATCATCATTACTCCACCATCCACCCCAGTTATGCGCGTGGTTGCCATCAGCCGAAGTGGTTAATGATCCTGAACCGTAAATAACACCGTTAACTACGTGTGAGTGGTCCTGCATGGCATCCTGTTGTACTACACCTGTAAGTAAATTACCGGCGCCTACATTAGATAAGCCACCGCGTGCACGAATGAATTCGCCATTGGCAATATCAGTAGAAACCCACTGCGTGCAAGGGTAAAGCGAATTAGGGTCCGCTGCATTGGCCCATTGAACAAAAGTTGAACCGATAGGTGGTGTATTTACATTTTGCCAGCAAGTGCCGTTGAATACTTCAACACAACCCATTTGCGTATTATAGCGAATAGAGCCTACGGGCGCGCCGGCAGGCTGTTGCGCAAAGGTGCCGGAAGGTAAGCCTATGGCACTTGTACTGTTTACCTGGAATGATACTACAGGGTTGGTTGTATTTAAACCAACATTATTACCTGATTGATACAATACCGAATTACATATAACACTTGGTGATGTAAACATGGTAATGTAGTTAGCAGTAGCTGTTGGGCAGATGGTGCCCGGGCCAGAAGGACCTGTAGCACCTGTTGGGCCACTTGGGCCTGTAATGCCTTGCGGACCTGTAGAGCCCGTAGAACCCGATGGGCCGGTAATACCTTGTGCACCTGTAGCACCCGTTGAACCAGTTATGCCCTGGGGGCCAGTTGCGCCCGTTGAACCTGTTTGACCAGTAGCGCCTGTTGAACCGGTTGCACCGGTACTGCCGGTGGAACCGGTGGCGCCGGATATACCTTGTGGGCCCGTGGCACCTGTGCTACCTGTTGGACCCGTTATGCCCTGTATGCCTTGAGGACCTTGTGCACCTGTGTTGCCTTGTATGCCTTGCGGTCCGGTATCGCCTGTAGGACCAGTAATACCTTGCACGCCCTGGGCACCGGTGGCGCCTGTAACTCCCTGCACGCCTTGAGGACCGGTTGCTCCGGTATTGCCTGTTGGGCCTGCTATACCTTGTACACCCTGAGGGCCGGTTGCTCCGGTGTTACCCTGTATACCTTGTACCCCCTGCGGACCTGTTACACCCTGAATACCCTGAGGGCCCTGTGCACCAGTATTTCCCTGAAGACCTGTATCGCCCTGAGGGCCTGTTACGCCCTGAATTCCCTGAGGCCCTTGTGCACCGGTTACACCTTGACTACCTGTTGCCCCCGTAGCGCCCTGCGAGCCTGTTACACCCTGAACACCTTGTGGACCCGTTACGCCTTGTATACCCTGTGCACCTTGTGCTCCGGTATTACCCTGCGCGCCTTGTGGACCCGTTGAGCCTGTTGGCCCCTGTATACCCTGCGCACCTTGAGGGCCGGTATCGCCTTGCGGACCCGTGGGGCCTACTAAACCCTGCGGGCCGGTAGAACCTTGTGCCCCTGTGTTACCCTGCGGACCCGTTGCCCCCGTATTGCCCTGCGGGCCATTGTTACCCTGTGCACCTGTTGCACCGGCTAAACCCTGAGGACCTGTAGCACCTTGTAAGCCTTGGAGGCCTTGTAAACCCTGCGGACCTGTATCTCCCTGTGCACCGGTTGTTCCGGTATTGCCTTGGGCACCCTGTAAACCTTGGGCACCCTGCGGGCCCGTTACCCCTTGTAAGCCCTGAATACCCTGTGGGCCGGTATCACCTTGCGGGCCGGTTGGTCCGGGAATACCTTGAGCGCCTGTAATTCCATTTGATCCGGTTGCACCTGTAGGGCCGGTAGCTCCTCCACCAACGCCCGTAGGGCCTGTTGGCCCTGTGGGTCCGGTAGGACCTGTTGCCCCACCGCCTATGCCTGTAGGACCGGTGGGTCCTGTGGGTCCGGTTACGCCATCTATTCCATTGGTACCATTAGCACCGGCCGGGCCGGTTGCTCCTGCTACTCCGTTAGAGCCTGCAGGACCTGTTGGGCCCGTAACGCCATCAATTCCATTATTACCTGTTGCGCCGGTAGCGCCTGTGGCTCCACCACCAGCACCGCTGGGGCCGGTAGGCCCGGTTGGGCCCGTTGGTCCGGTGGCACCGCCGCCACTGCCCGTAGGGCCTGTAGCACCGGTAATACCTGCTATACCCTGAGGGCCTGTATCACCAGTAGGGCCTGTTTGGCCATTACTGCCTGCAATACCTTGAATACCCTGTAAGCCTTGCGGGCCGGTATCACCTGTTGCACCTGCCACACCCTGTAAGCCCTGCGGCCCTGTTGGACCTGTTGGACCTGTAGGCCCGGTGGCGCCTGTTGTTCCATTTAAACCAGCAGGCCCGGTTGCACCGGTAGGACCCGTTACACCAACTGAGGGACCCGTTGGCCCGGTAGGGCCGGTAACACCATCAACACCTGCTACACCTTGCGGGCCTGTTGCACCGGCAATACCCTGAGGGCCCGTTGCGCCTGCAAGACCTGTGGCACCCTGCGCACCGGCAGGCCCTGTTGGCCCAACGGATGTACAAAGTGAATTCCATGCGCCATTATAGTAGAAATAACAACCAACTGTTACATCGTATACCAATAAGCCGGGGGCCGGGGCTGCAATAGCCAAACGGTTAGCGGTGGTCATACGCGGCGCTAAAAATCCCTTATTAGTTGAACTTAAATCAAGTATTGCTGATTGGTCGGGGGTGTTCGTTCCAATGCCCACATTATTTTGCGCACCTACGCAAAGTACAAGCATTGTAAGAACCATGCTGAGTAAAGGTCTTACCATCGGTTAAAAGTGTTTATAGCTGAGATGCCGAAGGTAACATTTCCGATGCAAGAACCTACATCTTTTTAGTAGTAAAGGCCCTTATGCGTAAAGAATTTAACTAAACCATGAAGGGCTCTTAGTAGTTACTGATACCTACCCGTGTTGAGGGATAGTTATTATCTTTTATTTCACGTATTATAAAATCGGCTATATCTCCGGTGTATATCTGAAATAAACCGCGGGGCTTGTAATCTTTCTTTACGCTGTAATGGCCGGTAACTGCTCCATCAACAATATCAGGGCAACAAATCATTGTCCAGCTCAAATCTGTATCGCGCAAAACTTTATACACCTTGTTATGCCCCTCCCCTACGTTCTTATATTCTGCAGGATATTCGGGCTTATCTAAAAGTTGCGTTCTTTCATCGTGCTGTAAAACAGCAAGGCCGCCCACAGCAAACACTTTCTTTACTCCATATTGCTTCATTGCACCAACAAAAAGCTTCATTGCATCACTCATTACATTCACTGCATCGGTATCAATTTTATGAGTGCCCAAAGCCGAAACCACAACATCCTGGCCTTGTATAGCAGCAAACACTTTTTCTTTATCAAGGGCATCGCCTTTAACCACTTTAAGCGAGGGATGATTTAAGCCCGGTGCATGTTCATGCACAAATGCGGTAACGTCATAGCCCGCTTCCAAGGCACATTCCATAATTTTTTTACCGGTGCGGCCTGCTGCTCCAAAAACAATTATTTTTTTCACACTGTTATTTTATACGGTAAATTTAGCAAAGCAATGGAGCTGTTTAATACCTATATACAAAGCCCTGTGGGCCTGCTTGAAATTTGTGGAACAGTCACGGCCATTACCGCAGTTAATTTCAGAGAAGAAAAAGGGGTTGAATCCTCAATTGTGCCTGAAGTGCTAAAAGACTGCGCCAAACAACTAACAGAATATTTTAAAGGAAGCCGCAAAGAATTTACAGTTCCCTTGCAAGCTGAAGGTACCGCTTTTCAAAAGCGCGTATGGATGGAACTGCAAAACATTGGCTTTGGTGAAACCATATCATACCTGGACCTTGCCTTAACATTGCGCGACGAAAAACTTACCAGGGCTGTAGGAAGCGCCAACGGTAAAAACCCAATTGCTATAATAATACCCTGCCACAGGGTAATTGGCGAAAGCGGTAAACTAACGGGCTATGCGGGCGGCATGTGGCGCAAGAAATGGTTATTAGAACTGGAGGGAAACGTTAGTGGCAAAAGCCTTACACTTTTCTAGTTTGCTCTTATTGCCTGCAGTACTTTTCAATTACTGTTTTGTGCTGAGGGAAATCCTTAATTAAATCTTCGCGTTTTGCCAATTCAAAATCATTGAAATCAAAGCCGGGGGCAACGGTGCAGCCTACCAGGCTAAACGTATTTTCATCAGCCGGCTGTGAAGCGAACCAGCAGCCCGCTTTAACCACTGTCTGAAAAACTTCACCTTTTTCCAAATCATTACCCAACCTTATAATCTCCAGTTTTCCCGTTTCAGTAATTACATAAACATTTAATGCATCACCCGCATAAAAATGCCATAGCTCATCGCTTTTTATGCGATGAAAGGCCGAGAAGTTACTACCCGTTAACAGAAAATAAATTGCAGTAGAACAATTTCTATCCCCCGCAAAGCCGCCGGGTAAATCATTTGTTGGTATCACCAGGCCGCTCCTGTATGTTTCTTTAAACCAACCACCTTCAGGATGAGGCAGCATTTGTAATTTATCGGCATAGTATTGGGCTGTAGGCATATGCCAAAAATAAAAACGCCCCGCTTAGCGGGGCGTGTATGTTAGTGATTTTGTTATCGCATTATGGTTACCGTTCCTGAAACATCTTTCTTCACACCATCGAAGTAAGTAATCGTAATCTGGTAAACATACGTATCAGCAGGAGCATCCTTGCCATCCTTCGTTCCGTCCCAACCATTAGCGCCGGTAATACCGTTAGGTTGGTTAGCATTGCTGTAAACCTTTTCGCCCCAACGGTTAAATACGTTTACGTTAAGCTCATTGGCACCTAACACATCAAACTCGAAACGGTCATTCAATCCATCACCGTTAGGGGTAAATGCAGTAGGTATAAAGGCTGAAGGCTGATTAAGCACATAAATAGTCAACGTATCGCTGGCAGCACAACCATCCGCATTTATTACAGTAACCATAAAGTTAGTGGTTGTTTTAGGAGCAGCCAGAGGGCTTGGGCAATTTGAAGTATCAGGGCAATTATCGTAAACAATAGCTGACGATGGGGTCCATACATAATTTACAATTGCTGAAGATGATGTTACAGTAGTAAGCAATTGCGTTTGCATACCCGTTAAAATGGTTTGCTCGTTTGTTGTTAAGTCCACCGTTAGCTGGCTTGGTGACGCAATAGTAAACTGAGCCGTTCCTTGGCAACCATTAACATCAGTAACCAATATACCGTAAGTACCCGGGGCAAGTCCTGTAAATACAGTATCCGGCTGAACTATGCCATTAAGCTGATAGTTATACGGTGAAGTGCCACCACTAGCAGATAAAGTAACCTTGCCGGTGCTGGTATTGAAACAGTTTGAGCCGGTAGCATTGGTAGTAACCGTTATAGCAGCAGGTTCAGTTATAGTTGCTGTGGCCGTAACGGTACAACTCTTAGAGTCGGTTACAGTTAAGCTGTAAGTATTAGCTGATAATCCGTTTATAGAAACAGTAGACTGCGGCGGATTAGTATTCCAGAAATAAGTGTAAGGGCCATCGCCACCACTTACCAGCGCAGTAGCTGAACCACTGCTGCCACCATTACATATCGGATTCGTAGTTCCTATTTCAGCCAGTATTTCTACACCCTGGCCAACTGTAAAGCTTGCCGTTTTCTGGCAGCTGTTCGCATCGGCCACTGTTACTGTGTAAGTATCAGCAGGTATGTTTGAATTATCTTCTGTAGAAGGGCCGTTACTCCATGTGTATGTATAAGCCGGGGTTCCACCACTTACAGTAATATCTATTGCTGCTGTTGAAGCACCAAAACATATGGCATCAGTAGTAGTTCCGCTTATTGAAATTTCTGTAGGCTGAGTAAGTGTAAGGCTATCGTAAGTAAAGCAACCGTTAGAGTCAGTTAACTGCACTGTGTATTTGCCTGCACCTAATCCATTTAAAGTTGAGTCAATATCAAAGGTAGTCCACAGGTAATGATAAGGCGTTAAACCACCTGCAGGTATTGCGGCCACATGGCCGTTAGTTCCATTAAAGCAGGAAACGTTACTACCCACAACATCAACAGTTAATTGCGCAGGCTCATTTACTATATATAAAGAAGCCACCTGACAGCCATTGGCATCAGTTACTGTTACAAAGTAGTTAGCCCCCGGCAGGCTACCAATATCTTCTGTGCTTTGAGCTGTGCTCCATTCAAAGAAGTAAGGCAGTGTTCCACCGTAGGCAGTTATATCAATAAAGCCGTCAGCAGCGCCATGGCAAGTAACATCGCGGATAAAGCCTGAAGTTACTAAAGGTTGAGGTTCAGTAACAACTGCCGAATCAACTCTTGTACAGCCTTTGGTGTCAGTTACAGTTACAATGTAAGTGCCTGAACCCAGGTTGGCGATATCTTCTGTATTTGCGCCATTACTCCAGTTAAAGGTGTACGAAGGTGTTCCGCCTGAAGGAATAAGGTCAATTGAACCATCAGTATTGCCTGAGCATAGCGGGTTATGCACCACAAAGTTTGCCGTTATTACAGAAGGGTTGTTTATAACCACTGAAGTTGTTGCCGTGCACAAATTGGCATCGGTTACAGTTACCGCGTAAACACCATTCTGCAGGTTATTCAAATCCTGGGTGTTGGCACCATTGCTCCAACTGTAAGTGTAAGCAGGTGTGCCACCTGCTACTGTAAGGTCAATAGCACCATCATTTGCATTGTAGCAGGATATATTGGTAATAGAAGTTGTTAGCGCTAATGCAGCAGGCTCAGTTATAAATACTGAATCTTTATGGTCGCAACCATTGGCATCAGTTACAATAACAAAGTATAAACCGCCACCAAGGCCGCTTACATCTTCCGTTCCGCTAAAGTTACTCCATAAGAAAGAATAAGGGGCAACGCCACCGCTAACAGTCAAATCAGCAGCGCCATCGCTTGAGCCATTACAACTTACGTTTGTTCCGGTAATTGAAGTAACTACTGGTGTAGGTTCTGTAAGCGTAAATGATTGCGTTAATGTGCAGCTGTTAGCATCAGTTACTGTAACTGAGTAAGTGCCGCCACTTAAGCCATAAACATCTTCGTTTACTGATGAGGTGGTCCAAATAAATGTATAAGGGAATACACCGCCATTTACAGTAATATCAATTGAACCGTTGTTGCCACCGGCGCAGCTAACATTAATAACCGATGCATTCATTACCATAGCAGCAGGCTGCGTAACCGTAAAGGCAGCCGAAGCGCTGCAGCTATTGGCATCGCTTACGGTAACTGAGTAGTTGCCGGCAGCTATACCTGATAAGTCTTCTGTTACAGCACTATTGCTCCAGTTATAACTATAAGCACCGTTGCCTCCGCTTACAGTTATATCAATTGCGCCGGTATTGCCGCCATTGCATAATACATTGGTAACTGTTCCGGTTACTATTATTGGTAATCCTTCATTAATAGTTACTGAGTTAGCAGCCGTGCAACTGTTAGCATCGGTTACTATAACAGTGTATGTGCCACCGGTTACACTGGTCAAATCCTGCGTAGTGGCTCCGTTGCTCCATAAATAAGTGTAAGGTGTTACACCGCCATTTACCGTTAAATCAGCAGCGCCGTTTGAAGCACCAGGGCAGGTAACATCAGTTTTTGAAATTGATGTAGTAATTGCCGTTGGCTCTGTAATAGTAGTAGAGAAGTTAGCTGTGCAACCATTCGCGTCTGTTACTACAACAGAATAGGTGCCGATAACAAGACCATTTAAGTCTTCGCTTGTTGCACCATTACTCCATGCATAACTGTAAAGCGGTGTTCCGCCGAATACGTTAATATCAATTGAACCATTGTTACCGCCATTGCAGCTAACATCAGCATGGCCTGCTAACACAACATTAAGCGGTGCAGGCGAAGTAACTGTGGCAGATAATGTTGCTGAACAACCGTTACCGTCAGTAACTGTAACAGTATATGTACCTGCAGCTATGGCACCTAAATCCTCAGTTATGGCGCCGTTGCTCCATGCAAAAGTATAAGTTGGCGTGCCGCCGCTAACAGTAAGGTCAATAGCGCCGGTGGTAGCACCATTGCAAAGTATATTGGTTACGCTGGCACTAACGGTTATTGCCGTAGGTTCAGCTATGGTAATGCTATTGGTAGCTGTGCAACCGTGTGCATCAGAAATTGCTACGGTATAAGTGCCGCCTGCAACGCTTGTCAAATCTTCAGAGGTAACTCCATTGCTCCATGAATAGAAGTATGGAGAAGTTCCGCCACTAACTGTCAAATCAACAGCACCGTTAAATGCACCATTACAGCTCACATCAGTTCCGCTAATAGAAGATGTTAGCTGAACAGGTTCGGTAAGTGTTTGTGAAATAGTTTGTTGGCAACCGTTGGCGTCAACAACAGTTACATCATAGGTTCCTGCATCAAGGTCGCTAAGGTCCTCAGTAGTTGCTCCGTTGCTCCAGTTAAATGAATAAGGAGGAACACCACCGCTAACAGTTATATCAACATAACCGGTTGAGTCATTAAAACACTTCAGATTGCTATATGAAGCAACGTTAAGGAATAAAGGAAGCGGCTGAGAAATTGTTGCGCCGGCTGAAGTAGTACATCCATTGGCATCAACAATAGCTACATTATATGTACCGGCTGTTAAACCTGTAACGTCCTCGGTGTTTGCACCATTGGTCCATGTAAAGCTATAGTTAGGTGTGCCACCGCTAACTGAAATATAAATTGCCCCTGTTGATCCACCATTACAAAGAATGTTGGTTACAGAGTCAACAATTGCAGTAAGCAGGTTAGGTTGAGTTACGGTAACAGTTACAAAGTCGGTGCAGCCTTTAGAATCGCGCAGGGTAACAACGTAGTTGCCTGCAGCTAAACCTGTAAAGGTTGGCGAGCTTTGGAAAGTAACGCCGTTAATTGAATAAGAATAAGGAGGAATACCGCCAGTAAGCTGAACAGTTAAGCTGCCATCAACACCGCCGAAACAGCTAACATTATTTTGATTAACAAGGCTGGCAGTAACAGCATAGCTGTTTGGTATAACTACCAGAGAGGTATCAGAACAGCCGTTAGCGTCAAACACACCTACAAGGTAAGAGCCTGCCTGCAGGCCGGTAAATACATTACCCGGTTGTGTTGGGCCGCCATTTAATGAATAAGCATATGCAGGAACGCCGCCTGTTGCACTAACTGTAATTGAACCGTCAAATACGTTAGCACAGCTTGCGCTCTGTACAGTTGTTGTGTGGTCAAGAACGGTAGGCTCGTTAACAGTTGCAGGGAAGCCATTTGCAGAAACGCAATTCAATGCATCCTGTATATACAGCGTATAAGTGCCTGCAGGTAAATTGCCAAATACGTTTGATGCCTGGTAGGTGGCACCGTTATCATTAGAGTATTGGTAAGCCGGAGTACCTGAAGAAGCAGTTATTGCTATGCTTCCGGTGCTATCACCATTACACAATACATCATTTATTGTAACATTATTAACTGTTGGCAGAGGTGCTACAGTTATAGTTGCGCCACCAAGGAAACCGGTTGTGCGAACACAACTGTTTTGATCGGTTATTTGCAAATAGCTATAAGTAGTAGTATTTGTTGGTGAAACCGTTACTACATCGCCATCACTAACACCGTTTAACGGAAATACGTTAGTTCCATCTGTATAAACAATATTGAATGGACCTGTGCCAACAGAGAAGTTAAAGGTTATAGTAGTATCAACTCCGTTACAAATAGTTACAGAACCGTTGATGCTTCCGTTAGGCAGCGGATTAACGTTAACGGTATAAGGAGTACAAACCGTAGTATTACATAAGCCTTCAGCACGCACATAATAAGTGGTGGTGGTAGTAGGCGCAACAGTTATTGGTGAACCTGTAGCTACCAATGTGCCTCCGCAACTTCCAATATACCAGTTCCACGAAGCGCCCACGCCAAGGTGGCCGCCTACAGTAGAAAGATTGGTTGAGCTACCAATACAAACATCAGAGCCGTTTATTGAAGAAGCTGCAACTGAAGTATCGTTCACAGTAACGGTAGTAAATGCACAGTTGGTGGTATTGCAACTGCCTGTAGCGCGCACATAATAGCTTGTTGTGGTGTTAGGCGTAACAGTAATTGAAGGGCCTGAACCGATAACAGTTCCGCCGCATGCGCCGTTATACCATTGCCAATCGGCACCTGTACCTAATGAACCGCCCACTACACTTAAGGTAGTTGCAGTGCCCTGGCAAATTGTAGTTGTGCCCGAAATACCGGTTGGGTCAGTAGATAATTGATTAACCGTTACAGTAATAGACGCGCAGATAGTTGTATTACAAGTACCTTCAGCACGCACATAGTAAGTTGTTGTGGTAGTTGGCGAAACCGTGATTGATGTTCCGCTTCCGGCAGTTGAACCACCACAGCTGGTAGTATACCATTGCCATGTTGCCCCCGTGCCTAAGCTTCCGCCTACAATGCTAAGTGTAGTGCTTTGCCCATTACAGATTGTTGAAGTGCCTGAAATAGATGTAGCGGCAACTGATAGTTGATTTACTGTAATAGTTGTTGACGCACAGGTGGTAGTGTTACAAGTGCCTTCGGCACGTACATAATAAGTTGTAGTGCTAGTAGGCGAAACGGTAATTGAAGAACCCGTTCCTACCGGCGCACCGGAACCGCAACCACCTGCATACCACTGCCAAACTGCGCCTGAACCTAGTGAGCCACCGTTAACAGTTAAGGTTGTTGATTGACCGTTACAGATAGTGCTTAAGGTAGGGCTAATGGAGCCCGGAGCTGTGGAATTACTGTTGACCGTTACGGTTACCTGCACACAGGCGGTTGTATTACAAGTGCCCTGGGCACGCACAAAGTAAGTAGTAGTAGAAGCCGGACTTACTACTATAGAACTACCATTACCAACAAAGGTGCCGCCGCAGCTGCCGCTGTACCAAAACCATTGCGCACCTGTGCCAAGTGAGCCACCTACCACGCTTAGGGTAGTATTGCCACCCGGGCAAATAGATGTTGTGCCTGATATGCTGCTTGCTGCAGTTGAATTGCTTTGAACAGTAATAGTAATTGGTGTGCAGGTTGTATTGCCGCAAATGTTTTCGCCGCGAACACAGTAGGTTGTAGTGCTTGCAGGCGTTACAGTGATGCTGCCGCTGGTGTACTGAATTAACGTACTACCGGTATACCAACCCCAACTGCCTACTGAACCCGTTGTACCATCGAAACGGGTTAAGGTAACAGGAGTGCCGGGACAAATTGTAGTACCAGGGCTTGCCGTAATACTGGTAGCCGCCACAAATGGTGTTTCGTAATTAATAATTAATTGAGGACGGTTACCACTGCTGTAACCGCGGTAATCAATCCATTCATCATTATCAGGACCTGTAGGATCACTATGCACACCTTCAGGAGCATCATCTAATGAGAACGCCACGAAATTTAAGTTTGCGTTTCGTGCCTGCTTAACGCGCGGGCCAACTTCCTGGTTATAAAAATCTTCCCATTGGCCTGATGCATGGTTGGTATACATTGTTGCACCTGATGAACTCCAAACATCATAATAACGGTATACCGTACCTGTTGAATTAATTTCATTATAAATCTGGTCGCAAGTAGGTACGCCTACAGGGTCAGTAGTAATAGGGTCGTAAGCCTGGAACCAAAAGTGCAGGTTGTTATCGCTATTGCTGGCATTATTAAAGTTATACTGATACCAGCGGACATTAGCATGCTGAATACAGGCATCATTAGGTATTGAGCTGATGTTATATTCAGCGTAACACTGATAATCGTCGTTATCAAAGTTGCCATCATCAAAACCAACGCGCATGTTGTCATCCTGATCGTTATCGGTGCTGTAATCACAACCACTGTCATTATCTACAGTAAATGTCCAGAACTGGGCCACATTAGGTGTAACCGTAACAACAGGGTCAATTATCAGGGGAAAGTTTCTTCCGGGAGCAGTTAACCAGCTAACCGGAACCAATACATGGATATAAATAATGCCGTTCTTTTGTTCGGTAAAGTATTTGCTGCGTATTCTTGAATCACCGTCAGTTAAAGCAGTTTTTTCGTAGTGTACCGGCGCTTTATATTTTAAAAGTACGTTGCCTGATGCATCAAGTATTTTTACTATTTCATCGTTCTGTTCCAACTGAACGGTTGAACCGGCGGGCGCTTTTATACCTTCACGGAAAGACAGGTAAGTGGCCCCCTGCGGAATAAGAAATGAGTTTAAATTATTGATGGTATAATTCAATTCATAACCTGCTGCATTTTGTTCTACTGATGCATCAACACCATTAAGCAGATTAGTGTAAGTTATTTTTTCATCTTTTACTGAACCAATATTACCGCTCAATAAAGTTTCGGAGCCAAGCTGCTGCATATTGTCATTCAGGTAAACAACACCTGCATTCTGCATTAGCTCTAACTGCTTGTTATCCTCAGTAATAACTTTAATACCGTTCTGCAGATTGTTACCATAAAAGGTTTGAAAACGATTGTAAATATTGGCGTAACCAAAGCCTGCAAACTTATTGCTGGGGTAGATATCATTCAGTATGGTATTCCACAAGCCATTCTTTTTATAGTGCGAAGGGCCCGCAGTGGTAACCATGGTTACTGAACCATTATTATTTAAGAAGTGCCTTGTAGTAGCATCCCGTTTGTCTAACAATTCGGCTTCGCGGTTTACATAATCATATGGCCCACCGGCTTCAAATAATTTCGTGAACTCCGGCCCCGACTCAAAACCTCTTGGATATTTTTTGCTTTCAGGTGCTTTTACGCCCGCCGTATTTTTTCGTGCGGCAGATATTACATCGTAAGATTCAGGATTTGCAGGTGCAACCTTTTTTGTTTCCTGAGCTGAAACTGTAACAGCCCAAAAAGATAGCAGTGCCAGACATGCCAGGGTAAATGTCTTATTCATAGAGGTATTTGTTAAAATTTAGTTAGTGCGCGGCGTAAATATAAGCCAAGACCTGACTTTTTGGCTTTTAGTTGGTTAAAAAAACAAACCCCGGCCTATTTAGGACCGGGGCTTTATATACAAGGGTTAAATGGCGCTAGCGCATAAGGGTTATTGTTCCCTCAATTTCTCGTGTAGTGCTATCAAAATAGGTCACCTTAATCTTGTAAACGTATGTGTCTTCCGGTGCCTGCTTACCTTTCACCATACCGTCCCAACCATGGGTGCCGCTGATGCCGTTAGGCTGGCTGGCATCATAGAAGAAGCGCTCGCCCCAGCGGTTAAATATGGAAACTTCGAGGCTATTGGCACCCAAAATATCCAGTTCAAAACGGTCGTTTAATCCATCGCCGTTAGGAGTAAACGCTGTAGGAATGAACCTGTTAGCTTCCGCACTTACATAAATGGTAATTGTATCAGAAGCAAAACATGAATCCTGATTCATTACAGTAACCGTAAAGAACGTGGTTGTAGGCGGCTGAACAAATGGGTTATTGCAGTGCAACGAATCGCCCCCGCAAACACTAAAGTCTACCAGGTTAGACGGGCTCCATATGTAATTTTCAATTGGCGAAGTTGAGATAGCTGTGGCCACTAACTGGGTTTGCATACCCGTTGCAATAACCTGTTCAGAAGTTGTAATGGTTACTGCAATCTGGCTGGCATCGGCTATAGTAAAGCTTGTGGTGCCTTCGCAACCGTTAGCATCGCTAACTAAAATAGTGTAGTTACCCGGCATAAGGTTAGTAAAGGTATTACCCGGTTGAGCAATGCCATTCAATTCATAAACCAAAGGTGCCTGCCCGCCGGTAACCGTAGCAACTACCTGGCCTGATGCTGTGTTAAAGCACTTCGCCCCTGTTGTAGCAGTTGAAACAGCAATAGAGTCGGGCTGTGTAAGTGTTTGTGTTGCTGAAGCTGTGCATCCGTTGGCATCAGTAACTGTAACATCATAAACACCGCCTTGAAGGTTTTGAGCCGAAGCCGTAGTTTGAAGCGGGTTAGTATTCCATGCGTAACTGTAAGGAGCCACACCCTGAACGGCAATAACCGATACTGAACCGTTGTTTGCACCATAACAGCCCGGGTTATTGTAAATGGTGCTAAGTGATATAGCCAACGGTTGGGTAACCGTAAACGTGGCACTACCTAAACAACCGTTAGCATCTATTGCAGTTACCGAATAAACACCTGCAACAATGTTTGCTAAATCTTCAGTTGTTGCTCCATTGCTCCATGCATAAGTATACGTTCCTGAACCTCCTATTACCGAAATATCAATTGCACCGGTAGCTGCACCAAAACAGTTGGCGTTGGTTACAGTACCGCTTATTGAAATTGCTAATGGTTCGGTTAGTATTATGCTGTCAATAACAAAACATCCGTTGCTATCAGTAAGCATTAAAGCGTAATAACCGGCAGCTAAACCGCTTCTTGAAGAATCGGTATGGAAATCTTCCCACAGATATTGGTAAGGAGTAACACCACCACCCGGTATAGCCGAAACTGTACCATTACCTGAACCATTACAGCTAAGGTTGGTACCAATCAGGTTAAGGGTTAATGGAGCCGGCTCATCTACTATATACAGTGAAGCCACCTGGCAATTATTAATATCTGTAACTGTTACAAAGTAGTTTCCACCCGGTAAGCTTCCTATATCTTCTGTTGATTGGTTAGTAGACCATGAGAAGGTGTAAGGAAGTGTACCACCATAACCTGTAATATCAATAAAGCCATCGTGTGAACCATTACAGCTTACATTTTTGATAAAGCCGGAGGTAACAAGTGGGTTAGGTTCAGTAATAGTAACGCTGTCAGTTTTAACACAGCCCTTGCTATCGGTAATGGTTATAAAATATACCCCTGAATCTACAGCAAATAAATCTTCAGTGTTAGCGCCAGTGCTCCAGTTGAATGTGTAAGGCGGCGTACCACCGGTAGGTATCATATCAACCGAACCATCGGAACTACCGAAGCATAAAGGATTATGCAGAATGAAGTTTGCCGTTATAGCAGATGGATTGGCAATTATTGCAGATGTAACCGCTGTGCAACCGTTAGCATCAGTTACTGTTACCACATAGTTACCGCCAGGCAGGTTACTTAAATCCTGTGTTGTTGGGCCGCTGCTCCATGCATAAGAGTAATTTGAAGTACCACCCTGAACAGTTAAGTCAATAGAACCGTTGTTAGCATTGAAACAGGTAATATTCGTAACAAGCGTTGACAGAATAAGCGGAGAAGGCTCCTGAATAATTACTGAATCGCGGTGTATACAACCATTAGCATCGGTTATTAACACGTAGTAAATACCACCGTCAAGGTTCTGAATATCCTCACTGCCCTGGAAGTTGCTCCACAGAATGGTGTAAGGCAATACACCACCACTAACCGTTAAATCTGCAGTGCCGTTATTAGCGCCCTGGCATAATACGTTAGTACTAACTACAGAGGAAACAATTGGTGTAGGTTCAGTTACTGAGTAAGATGCCGAAGCCGAACAGGTATTATTATCTGTTACCGTAACAGTGTATGTACCTGCAGTAAGGTTAATCAAATCTTCAGTAGTTGAAGTATTGCTCCATGCAAAACTGTAAGGGGTAACGCCACCTGAAACAGTCAGGTTAATTGAACCATCACCAAGGCCTGCGCAGCTCACACTTTGCACTGTAGCGCTTAACACTAAGGCATTAGGTTGTGTAATGGTTGCAGAAGTTGTAGCGGTGCATGAACCTGCATCAGTTACCGTAACCGTATAGGTGCCCTGGCCAACGCCGCTTAAGTCCTGTGTAACAGCGCTATTGCTCCATACATAAGTGTAGCCCGGTGTACCACCGCTAACCGTTAAATCTATAGAACCGCTTAAGCCTCCGTTACAACCAATGTTGGTTACCACAGTGCTAAGCACAATAGCTGTAGGTTCATTAATAATGGTAGAATCGCGACGGGTGCAGCCATTAGCATCAGTAATGCTTACATAATAAGTGCCACCGCTTAAGTTGCTAAGGTTTTGGCTAACCTGGAAATTGCTCCAGTTAAATGTATATGGGGCAGTGCCCCCGTTTACGGTTAAAGTAGCTGTACCATTATGTGCACCTGCACAGGTAACATCTGTTGAACTAACAGAAGATGTTATTGCTGAAGGTTCAGTTATAGTATACGAACCTGTAATTGTGCAGCCGTTGGCATCAGTTACAAGAACGTTGTACGTACCTGCTGTAAGATTGAAACGGTCTTCAACAGTTACGCCTCCACCCCAATCGTAAGAGTAAGGTTGAACGCCACCACTTACGCTAATATTAATTGAACCATTGTTACCACCATTACAGTTTACATTAACACTTTGCGCCGTTAACACAAGCGCAGTAGGTTGGGTAACCGTTGCCGAAGCTGTAGCTGTGCAGTTGTTGGCATCAGTTACAGTTACGGTGTAAGTTCCGGCAGCAACAGAAGCTATATCTTCCGTTGTTGCGCCATTACTCCAGCTAAAGCTGTAAGCTGCAGTGCCACCGCTAACAGTTAAATCAACTGAACCATTACCGCCATTGCAACTTGCATTAGTTACTGAAACAGAAAGAGCAAGTGCCGCAGGTTGCGTAATAGTAATAGAAGAATTTGCGGTGCAACCATTTGCATCGGTTACAATAACGCTGTAAGAACCGGCGCTAACACCGGTTAAGTCCTGTGTTATGGCACCATTGTTCCAGAAATAAGAATAGTTTGGTGTGCCGCCATTTACAGTTAAGTCAACATCAGCCGTACCGCCATTGCACAAAATGGTAGTAGCAGTGGTTGAGGCTGTTAACAAGGCAGGCTCTGTAATAGTTTGCGATAATGTAGCAGTGCAACTGTTGGCATCAGTTATGGTTACAGTATAAGTGCCCGCACCAATATTTACAAGGTCTTCTAATGTAGAACCGCTGCTCCAACCATAAGTATAAGGTGTAACACCGCCGCTTACTGAGATGTTAATGCTTCCATTGTTAGCACCATTGCAACTTACATTGCTGAATGAAGCTATAGTTGCATTAATTGCTGTAGGCTGTGTAACCGTTGCCGAAATGCTCGCTGAACAGTTGGCTGCATCAGTTACGGTAACAGTATATGTTCCGGCTGCTACTGCAGCTAAGTCTTCAGTAATTGCCGAATTGCTCCATGAATAGTTATAGCCAGGAGCGCCGCCGGAAACTGTAAGGTCAACCGAACCTGTTCCACCGTTGCAGCTAACATTGGTTACTGCAACTGAAAGAACCAGTTTAGGAGCTTCATTAATAACAGCAGAATCTGTTTTCTGACAACCATTGGCATCAGTTACTATAACAAAGTAAGTACCGCCGCCAAGGCCGCTTAAATCCTGTGTGGTGTTAAAGGTGCTCCATAAGTAGCTGTAAGGAGCAACTCCCCCATTCACCGTTAAATCAAGCGCACCGTTATTGCTGCCAAAGCAGCTTACATCGGTAACGCTTATTGAAGTAGTTATAGCTGAAGGCTCAGTTATAGTATAAGAACCTAAGGCAGAACACAAGTTAGCATCAGTTACTACCACACTAACAAGGCCGCCGCTTAAGCCGCTAACATCCTGTGTTGTTGAGCCTGTGCTCCAGTCATAAGTGTAAGGAGAAGTTCCACCGGTAACTGTAATATCTACAGCTCCGTTAGCGTTGCCATTACAGTTTACATTAGTTACTGCCGCTGTAATTACAATGGCAGCAGGTTCAGTAATGGTAAATGAGGCTGTACCGCTACACAAATTACCATCTAATACAGTTACAGTATATGTTCCTGCTGAAAGTCCGTTTATATCCTGTGCAGTTGCGCCGTTACTCCATTGGTAAGCGTAAATACCATTACCGCCGGTAACTGTAATATCTATTAATCCATCGCCACTGCCGTTACAGGTTAAGTTAAAGGCTGTGCCTGTTATTGAAACCGGAGCAGGTTGTGAGATAGTTACAGTTGCATAAGTCTGGCAGCTCTTGCTATCGGTTACTATAACTACGTAGTTACCTGCGCTCAATCCTGTAATATCTTCAGTAAACTCGAAAGTGCTCCAGAAGTAGTTGTAAGGTGCATTACCACCGCTTACCGTTAAATCAGCCGAACCATCGTTACCGCCAAAACAAGTGGCATCAGTTCCGGCAATTGTTGCGCTTAAGGCTGCAGGCTCTGTTACAGTAGCACCGGTAATATCAGTGCATCCGTTAGCATCGATTATAGTTACTGTAAATGTTCCGGCTGAAAGGCCGCTGATATCCTGAGTAGTTGCACCATTACTCCAAGCATAAGTATAAGCAGGTGTTCCACCGCTAACAGTTAAATCAATGCTGCCGTTTCCTGCACCATTGCAACTTACGTTAGTAGCAACTGCATTAGAAGTAAGCGCATTGGCCGGTTGACTAATGGTAAAGCTTGCTGAAGCAGAACAACTACTGCCATCATTAACCGTTACAGTATAGGTTCCAGCAGTAAGGCCGCTCTGATCTTCATTAGTTGAGCTGTTGCTCCAGTTATAAGTATAAGAGCCTGCACCGCCTGTGGCAGTAATATCAATAGCGCCATTAGCACCGCCGTTGCAGCTTACATTGGTTACAACACCGCTTACCGTTACAGCGCTAGGTTGAGTAATGGTTGTTGTCGCCGTAGCGGTGCATCCCTTGGCATCGGTTACTAATACAGTATAAGTGCCGGGGCCAACACCAGTTAAATCTTCAGAAGTAGCGCCGCTGTTCCAGAAGTAAGAATAATTGGCAGTGCCGCCTATAACTGTTAAGTCAACATTTGTAGTTCCGCCGTTACAGTTTATGCTGCCGGCAGCAATAGAAGCCGTTAACGTATCAGGTTCAGTAATTGATTGTGAAACCTCAGCAGTGCAACCATTAGCATCAGTAACAGTTAGTGTATAAGCACCTGCTGTAACATTTACCAGGTTTTGGCTGGTAGCGCCATTGCTCCATGCATAGCTGTATGAAGTTACACCACCACTTATAGTTACGTTTACAAAACCATTTGAACCACCGTGGCAATTTACATTACCAACAGAGGCTATAGAAAGGTTAAGTGCAGAAGGCTGTGTTATGGTAAATGTGCCTGAAACTGAACAACCGTTATTGTCAGTTACGGTTACTGAATAGCTGCCTGCCGCCAAACCGCTTTGGTCTTCGTTTGTTGAGCTGTTGCTCCATAAATAGCTAAGCGGGCTTGCTCCGCCGCCGGCTGTAATATCAATAGCACCGGTTGTTCCGCCGTTACACGCCACGTTGGTAACAACACCGCTTAAAGTCATTGCAGGGTTTTGTGAAATGGTAACGCTGGCAAAAGTTTGGCAACCTTTGGAATCAGTAACTATTACTGTATAGTTGCCTGCGGTTAGTCCGCTTATATCCTGCGTATTGGCAAAAGTGCTCCACAAATAAGTGTAACCACCGTTACCACCTGTTACAGTTAAATCAGCCGCACCATCATTACCGCCATTGCAGGTTACATTGGTGCCTGCAATTGTTGCTGAAAGCGCTGCAGGTTCATTTATAACCACACTTCCGAATGCCTGGCATCCGTTATCGTCCGTTACCGTGTAATCATAAGTATTAGGGCCAAGGCCTGTAAGGTCTTCCGTAGTGGCACCATTGCTCCAGTTATAAGCATATGGTTGTGTGCCGCCTGTTACGGTAAGGTTGATGCTACCGTTGTTAGCGCCATTACATGTAACATCAGTTGATGTAAACGTTGCATTAAGCGCCTGTGCAGGTTGATTAACATCAACACTGCCTGTAGCAGTACAACCATTTCCATCAGTAACTGTTACATCGTAAGTGCCGGCAGCAAGACCGGAAATATCTTCTGATGTTGCGCCATTGCTCCAGTTGTAAGTATAGCTACCTGTTCCACCGGTTACAACAAGGTCAACTGCGCCATCGGTGTTTCCGAAGCATAATACATGGGCTGCTTCGAATAATAACGCAATAGCAGTAGGTTGACTTACTGTTACTGAATTTACAGCAGTACAAGCATGGGCATCAGTTACCAATACGGTATAAGTGCCGGGGCCAACACCGGTTAAATCCTGTGTAACCGAACCGTTGTTCCAGAAATAATTGTATGGTGTAGTTCCACCAACAGGTGAAAGGTCAACATTAGAAGTGCCACCGTTACAACCAATAGCAGTTGCGCTTATGGTAGTAGTAAGTTGAGCGGGTTCAGTTATAGTTTGGTTTAAGAAAGCAGAACAATTGTTTGCATCAGTTATAGTAACACTGTAAGTGCCTGCGCCAAGTGTATTAATATCTTCCGTTGTTTTGCCGTTGCTCCAGTTAAATACATAAGAAGGAACGCCACCGCCAACACTTATATCAATTGAGCCGGTTGAATCATTAAAGCAATTTAAATTATGGAAAGAAGCAACTGCAGCCGTTAATTGAAGCGGCTGAGATACAGTTGCACCACCGGTTGTAGTACAACCATTGTTATCAGTAACCGTTACAATATAGCTGCCTGCGCCAATTCCTGTAACATCCTGGTTAGTGGTGCTATTGCTCCAGTTATAGGTGTAAGGCGCTGTGCCGCCTGTAATAGAAATATAAATACCGCCGCTTGTTGCACCAAAACATCCAGCGTTTATAACGCTGTCAATATTTACCGCTAACTGGTTAGGTTGGGTAATGGTTACTGTTTTAAAGTCATTACAGCCTTTAGAGTCGCGCATGTTTATTACATACACCCCTGCCGATAAGCCGGTAAACGTATTGGTTGTGCTATAGCCACCACCATTAATTGAGTAGAAGTATGGAGGAATGCCACCGGTTAACTGCACATAAATAGCTCCGTTAGTGCCACCAAAGCAACTAACGTTGGTTTGTGAATCAAGAACAGCTACTACGTTATAAGAATTATTGATAGTAACTGATGCAGTATCTAAACATGAGTTAGCATCGTACACATAAACAGTGTAAGTGCCCGAACCCAAACCTGTAAACTGGTTGCCGCTTTGTGTAGGGCCACCGTTTAATGAGTATTGATAAGGAGCAATGCCGCCTGAAGCAGTAACGGTAATTTTACCGTCAAATACGTTTGAACAGCTTGCATCAACTACAGTATCAGCCTGGGTAATATCAGTAGGTTGTGTAATTGTAACAGGGTTAAAATTGAAGGTATCTCTACAACCTTGCAAATCAGAAACCAGCACATAGTAATCGCCGGTATCTAAACCTGTAAATACATTTCCTGTTTGGAATGTGCCGCCAAAATCATCAGAGTAAGAGTACGGAGGTGTGCCACTGTTTACAGTAACGGTAATTGTACCTGTATTACCACCATAACATAAAACAGGGGTAGGCACCGCCGATAAAATTACCGGTAAAGGTGTTACAGTAACAACCGCGCCGCCTGTAAAGCCCGTTGTGCGATTACAGGTGTTAGCATCAGTAATTGAACTAAACACATACGTAGTATTTGTGGTAGGTGATATCGTTACTGTGCTGCCTGTGTTTACACCGTTGGCTGTATAAGTATTGGTTCCATCAGTATAGGTTACATCAAACGGACCTGTGCCGCTATTGAAGTTAAACGTAAGCGTTGCACTTGCTCCGTAACAAATAGATGTGGTTCCGTTAATGCTGCCGTTTGGCAGAGGATTTATAGTAATAGTTTGCTGAACACAGCTTGTAGTATTACAAGTGCCCTCGGCACGTAAGAAATACGTGGTTGGAACAGCCGGGCTAACCGTTACAGGCGAGCCTGTAGCAATTAAGGTACCGCCGCAACTTCCGGTGTACCATTTCCAGCTGGCGCCTGCACCTAAATGGCCGCCAGAGGCTGAAAGCACTGCTGAGCTGCCTATGCATATTGCAGAAGGACCGCTGATAGAAGAAGCCGAAACTGAACTATCGTTTACAGTAACAGAAACAAAAACGCATGAACTGTTACCGCAAGCGCCTTCGGCGCGAACAAAATAGGAAGTAGTTGCTGTAGGAGTAACTGTAACCGAAGGACCACTGCCAACAGCAGTACCACCGCAACTTCCGCTATACCATTGCCAGTTTGCTGCAGTGCCCAAAGTGCCACCCACAACAGAAAGTGTTGTAGAGGCGCCTTCACATATAGTAGTTGTGCCGGAAATAGAAGAAGCAGCTACTGAGGGTTGGTTAACCGTTACGGTAACCGATACGCAAGAGGTAGTGTTACAAATACCTTCGGCACGAACAAAGTAGGTAGTTGTACTTGTAGGCGAAACGGTAATTGAAGTACCGCTACCTGCTGAAGCACCACCGCAAGAGGATGTATACCACTGCCAGTTTGCACTGGTACCTAATGACCCACCCACTACGCTAAGTGTGGTAGATTGACCATTACATATAGTAGTAGTGCCGGAGATAGAAGTAGGATCAGTTGACAGTTGGTTAACTGTAATTGTTGCACTGGCACAGCTTGTATTGCCACAAGTTCCTTCAGCACGTACAAAGTACGTTGTAGTGCTTGTTGGCGATACGCTTACAGAAGCACCCGAACCTATTGGAGCGCCCGAGCCACAGCCGCCAGCGTACCAAACCCAGTTAGCACCGGTACCTAAAGCACCGCCGTTTACACTTAGTATAGTTGTTTGACCATTACAAATAGTATTGAACGTAGCACTTACTGAACCCGGTGCAACAGAAGGTTGATTTACAGTAACCGTTGTTGAAACGCAGGCTGTATTACCACAGGTACCTTCAGCACGTACAAAGTAAGTAGTTGTGCTTGCTGGAGACACTGTAATTGAAGTACCGCTACCTGCTGATGCGCCACCGCAGGAGGAAGTATACCATTGCCAGTTGGCGCCGGTACCTAATGTACCGCCAATTACCGTTAAGGTTGTAGAGTTACCATTACATATAGTAGTAGTACCTGAAATTGCAATAGCTGCTGATGAAGGTTGATTAACGTTTATAGTAACCTGTGCACAGGTTGTATTGTTACAGGTGCCTTCAGCACGTACAAAATAGGTTGTTGTAGAAGAAGGTGAAACGGTTTGAGAAGAACCGGTACCAACTAAAGTACCACCGCAACTTCCGGAATACCAACGCCACACTGCGCCGGTGCCTAACGAACCACCAACCACGCTTAAGTTAACAGGTGTGCCACTACATACGGTTGTTTGCGACGCGCTTATTGAACTTGGAGCTGTTGAAGGAGAGATTATACCTAAAGATGAAGTATTTGCGGTTGTTATACAGCCGTTGTTACTTGCAGAAAGTGTGTAAACACCACCATCGCCGGCACCTACAGTGCGCGATGCGTTTTGTGTAGAGGCTGAGTAGCCGTTAGGGCCGGTCCATGAATAGGATGTTGCACAACTGGCTGAACCGGTTAAAGAAATGTTCGTGCCAATGCAAGCCGGGTTAGGCGAAACAGATGCGCTTACACCGCTTGGTGCTACGTAACGATATTGTAACAAGCCTGAGTTACCACTCCATCCACCACAACGATTTGAACTGACGGTAAGCGTTGTTGAGGAACCTGAATTCCATGAGGTTTGGTTACTGCTAAAACTACCTCCGCTACCATTTGATGTTGCACAGAAACCGCAAATATCTGCAGCCTGATTAAACCAATCAAAGGCATAGCAAGTATTAGGTTGTATGCTAATGGTTGTAAAGGCACCCGCGCCCAGGTTTAATGAACCATTGCCGCAACCCGAAGGAGTAACCACATTGGGGCTGGTTTCAGCAGCAATGCTGCACTGTGCTAACACGTTGGTCGACCACGCAGATAATAATACTGCTACCGCAAGAGATAATACTCTCTTTGCGAAAGCGCCAGGGGTAGAATGCTTTCTCATTCTTAAGTTAATTTAATACTCGTTAGTATGTCTATAATAAATACAAAAGCCCTTCTGTAGCCAGAAGGGCTTTTAAGTGTGTTCTATCGCATTACCGTAATTGTTCCCGAGACATCTTCAACACGTCCATCAAAATATTTCACTTTTATCTGGTATACATACGTATCTCCGGGCACTTGCTTTCCTCCTTTTGTTCCATCCCAACCATTGGTACCGCTAAAGCCGTTAGGCTGATGAGCGTTGTAGTAAACTCTTTCGCCCCAACGGTCGAATATTGCTACCTCACTTTCCGTAGAACCTAAAATATCAAACTCAAAACGGTCGTTCAGTCCATCAGCATTAGGTGTAAATGCTGTAGGCATAAACTTACGGGCCTCGGTTTCTACTATAATAGCAACCGTATCGCTTGCGGTACAGGAATCAGAGTTCATTACTGTAACCGTAAATACAGTTGTAAAGAAAGGCTTAACATAAGGGTTAGCGCAATTTGCAGGGTCGCCACAGTTACTGAAATCATACATAATAGAGTCAACCGGGCTCCAGAAGTAATTTATTATAGGCAGGTTAGAATTTGTATTGGCGAATAACTGTGTAGTCATTCCCTGTAAAATTACCGACTGAGGTGCAGTAAGGTCAACCGTAATTACGCTGGGGGAAGCAACAACTACTGAGGCATGGCCGGTACAACCGTTAGCATCAGTTGCTTCAACCGCGTAGGTGCCCGGGGCCACATTATAGAAGGTATCAGAAGCCTGCACTATACCGCTTAACTCATAAACATACGGCGCAAAGCCGCCGCTTGCCGTGGCAATAACAATACCTGTAGCAGTGTTATAACACTTGCTATCGGTTTTTGCAAGGGCTACTGTTACTTCAGCCGGATCATTTAGTGTAGCTGCAACCGTTGCAGAACAATTGTGTGCATCAACAACAGTCATGGTGTAAATACCTTGCGATAAGTTAACTGCCACTGAACCGTTTTGTGTTGGAGTGGTACTCCATGTATATGTGTACGGCAACACACCACCTGCCACTTCTACATCAATAAAGCCGGTATTACCGCCGTGGCATATAGGCTCAGCATACGACATAGTGGTGAAAATAGGCTGAGGCTGATTAACCGTAAACGAAGTATTTTTCAAACATCCGCTGGCATCACTAACAGTTACGCTGTATGGCCCTGCAGGAATATTAGTAATGTCTTCAGTAATACCTGCGTTAGACCATGAGAAATTATAAGGAGTAACGCCGCCGTTAACAGTTAAATCAATAGCACCTGTTGAGGTGTTGTTACAACTTGCATCAGTTACTACTCCGCTTAATACAATTTCAGAAGGTTCAATAACATATGCACTATCGTATGTATGGCAACCGTTAGAGTCAGTAAGTAATACAACGTATTTGCCGGCTGTTAAACCTACCTGGAATGAATCAGTAACGAAGTTATTCCATAAATACTCGTAAGGTGTTGTGCCACCTGTCGGAACAGCAGCTACAGTGCCGTTAGAACCACCAAAACATGAAATATTAGTGGAAAGAACATTTACTGACAGTGGTTGAGGCTCAATTACTACATAAAGGGAAGCAACCGAACAATTTTGCGCATCGGTTACGGTAACAAAGTAGTTGCCACCGGGCACATTACAAATATCCTCAGTTGAAGGACCGTTAGACCATGTGAAAGCATAAGGCAGTGTACCGCCATAAGCAGTAATATCAACGCAGGCATCCTGATTGCCGGCGCAGGTAACGTGCTTAATAAATCCTGAGGTGGTAAGCGCAGCAGGCTCAACCAATACTAACGAATCAATACGTGTGCAGCCTTTAGAGTCAGTTATGGTAACAAAGAAGTTGCCGGCACCAAGGCCGTTAATATCTTCCGTAGCAGCACCATTGCTCCAGGTATAGGTATAAGCCGGTGTTCCGCCAGAAGGTATCATATCTATTGAACCGTCAGTAGAACCGAAGCAGGTTGGGTTCTTCAATATATAATTTGCCTGTACGGCCGTAGGATTAACCAATATAGTAGAAGCCGTAGCAGAACAGCCGTTGGCGTCAGTTACTGTTACCACATAAGTGCCGCCGCCAAGGCCGCTTAAATCTTCAGTAGAAGCGCCGTTGCTCCATGCATAAGTATAAGTTGGTGCGCCACCGCTTACGGTAAGGTCAATTGCTCCATCGTTAGAATTGAAGCAGGTAATGGCAGTAGTATTAAGGGATAACACAAGAGGAGCGGGCTCATTTATCTGAACTGAATCGCGCTGCTGACAACCATTGGCATCAGTAATAATTACGTAGTATAAGCCACCTGCCAAACCGCTTATATCTTCAGTAGCCTGGAATGTTGACCACTGGAAGAAGTAAGGAGCAGTGCCGCCATTTACCGTTAAGTTAGCTGAGCCGCTTGCTGTTCCATAGCAAAGCACATTACTGCCGCTAATGGACGAAGTAAGCAACGCAGGGTCGGTTAAGGTTTGGCTTACTGAAACGCTGCAACCGTTAGCATCAGTAACAGTAACTGAATAGTTGCCTGCAGGTAAGTTTGCCTGGTCTTCATTGGTAGACCCGTTGCTCCATACATAAGCATAACCCGGCACACCACCATTGGCAGTAACATCAATAGCACCGGTGCTATCGCCATTACACAATTGGTTATTAAACAGGGCCACATTAAGGAATAACTGCAATGGCTGATTTACTGTGGCTGAACCAACAGCAGTGCAACCTTTGCTATCAGTTACAGTAACATTATAAACACCGCCGGCAACGCCTGTTACATCTTCAGTGTTTGCTCCGTTATTCCATGCGTAGGTATAAGGCGCTGTGCCCCCGCTTACGCTAATAAATATTTCACCCGTTGGTGTTCCTGTGCACAATACATCATGCACTGAATCTACCAGCACTACCATTTGGCCCGGTGAGGTAATTACCACATTGGCAAACTCGGTGCAACCTTTAGAATCGCGGCCGATAATTGTATAGCTGCCTGCTGATAGGTTACTGAAGGTTCCTGAATTTTGGAAAGTAATACCGTTGATAGAATAATCGTAAGGAGGAATACCACCGTTAACGTGAACAGATACCGAACCATCGAAACCGCCGAAGCAGGAAATGTTGGTTTGGCTATCAACCGCTACTGAAATAATATAGGTATTGGCTATGGTTACTGAAGATGTATCTAAACAGTTGTGCGCGTCAACCACATAAACAGTATAAGTACCTTCGCCCAGGCCGCTGAAAGTGCTGCCGGGTTGTGTTGGGCCACCGTTTAATGAGTAGTTGTATGGCGGAACACCACCTGTAGCTGAAATAGAAATTGAACCATCAAACACGTTTGCACAGCTGGCATCAGTATGTGTTGTGGTATGCGTAATATCAGTTGGCTGACCAACAATAACGCCATTGCCGTTTGATTGCACACAACCAAAACCATCCTGCACAAACACGTTATAGTTACCTGCAGTAAGGCCGGTAAAAGTATTGGAAGTTTGATAAGTAGCACCACCATCAATTGAGTAACTAAACGGAGGTTGGCCTCCTGTAGCTGTAATGGCTATTGAACCATCACTGTTTCCGAAACAGTTGGCATCTACCACTGTGATATTGGTAATGCTAATAGGAGGAATAACAATAACCTGGGCTGCACCTTCAAAGTTTGATGTGCGTGTGCAACCAAGAGCATCCTGAATGAATGAGTAGCTGATATTGCTGCTAATATTCGGTGTTATATGAATTGTATCGCCACTGTTTACACCGGTGCGGGTATAGGTAGTTAAACCATCAAACAAGGTAACGTTGAAAGGGGCCGTACCTGTATCAATGGTCATAGTTAATACCGCTTCGGTGCCTGGGCAAATAGTTTGCGTAACCGGAGAAAGATTGCCGTTAGGGGCAGGGTTACCGATAATTACAATTTCATTAGAAAGGGCTGAATTTCCGCAACGGTCAAGCGTTCTTCTACGGAAAACATAAGTGCCGCCTGCAGGTACAGTTCCTGTAACGTTCCAGTCAGGTGTAGTTACACCTGATGAGCCGAATGTAGCACCACCATCAGTTGAAAACTCCCAATCGTAACTTAAAACACCGCCATTAGCTATGGTTGAAACACCACCGCTGCCTGAAGTAACATTGGTTAACAAGCCAACAGGTTGGCCCTGGCAAATGTTGGTGCCGCTGGCAATGCCACCAATTTGGCCGCCGTCAACTGCGGGTACCGGTTGAGCATTGAAAAGAACATCAAGGTAATCAACTATACACATCGCAGTTCCGCGTATTTCAATATTATCGTTAGCACCTAAAACATAAGTACCAACAGTAACACCCGAAGCGCAACAGCCTGAAGCATAGATTTGGTTACCATTAAGTAGAACCTGTATATCGTCATCAGCGCTATCAACCACAATAGTGTATGGGTTGCAAGGGAAACCTGTACGTCTTGCTCTTACGGTAAACAAATCATTCGGCATTTCACAACCGTTCCATGTAACACCCGGCAGCGGTGAAGAAGGGTTGCTGCTCATGTTCCATAATGATTTTGTATCTAAGTTAACGGATGGGTCAGTTAGCCATCCCCAACGTGCATTAGGCACGGGTATGGAAATATCGCCTGTTGCAAATGCTTCTATATTCCATGAGTTGATGCCCGGGCCCGGATCAGGTGCCGGTGCACAAACTTTATATTCTAATGTAGCAGAGCCTAAACCACCAACCCAATCATGGCAAGTGCCATCATTAGCTTTGGTGTTTACACGTACTGTGCCGTTAAAGGTAGAAAACCAATCAGTAGATTGCGGAGGGTTACCGGTAGGCGGGCAAATACCTCCGGTCCAAGGATCTTTTAAAGGCGTAACCGAGTTGTTGTAAGCTATGGTAGCAGAGGTGCTTGAGAAGGTCATGTCCCACTTATAAGTAAGGGCACTTGAACCGTTATAGCGGAATGAGTAAAGGTTTCCGGAAGTTACGTTGAAGTCAGCATAAGTACCGCTACCAACATTAATAGTTTGCCAAGAAGCTGTTGGGTTAAGAGGCGGGCCACCCGGTTCCTGAAAAGAACTAAGGCCGCATTGGGCAGCGCTTTTGTTAGGCGTGGCCAACAAAAGGACAGCAAAAGTGATTGCCATTAGGCCATTTACCTTAGAGAATAGAGATTTTATCATGCGCCGGGTTTAGTGTTTAATGTTAAAATCGCCTCAATACCTAAAAAGCTTCGTAAACACGAAACTTTGCGGCAAAATAAAACGTAAAAGGCAATTTCAAAAATTTTTCTCCTTAAAATGAGCAGAATGTCCATTTCTTGCTGAAAACCCTGATTTTGAACTGCTTCAACATATTTATTCCTTGAATTAATGCTACCGGCTGTTGGGTATTAAACAATACCTTAAAACGGCGCCGTTTCAGGCCTGAAAAAGGAATCATATATGCGTACATTTTTATTACCCAACACTATAAAAAAGTGATGCGTTAACCGCTTTGAACAATTATTTTAGGCAGCTAAAACCAAACCCATGAGAATACCCCGCTCAATACTGTTTCTCGCCATTTTAATAAGCTGTTTTGCCTCTTGCAGCCGTTGTTATAAATGCAGCAGTTCGTTTAGCTGCACTAACGGTGGCGTAACGTATAACGAAGAACACTGCCTTAAATGGGGCGAGAAAGACATTTACAGCACTAATCCGTGTTGCATACCACAATAAAAAAGCGGCCTCAAAAAATGAGGCCGCTTTTTTATTGAATTCAAAATTAATTATATCTCTACTTCATAAGGGTAATGGTACCGCTTATATCTTCTGTAGAGTTATCGAAGAATTTCACTTTTAGCTGATAAACGTAGGTATCAGGCGGCAACTGCTTACCGTCCTTAGTTCCGTCCCATGCATCGCCGTTGTTTTGTATGCCATTGTGTTGAGCAGCGTTGTAATAAACACGCTCACCCCAACGGTTAAATACACTAACCTCTGCGTTTTCTGCACCTAAAATTTCAAACTCAAAGTAGTCATTCAACTTATCGTTGTTTTGTGGTGTAAATGCAGTTGGTATAAAGTAATCTATCTTATACTTCACAATTACATTCATACTATCGTAACCAACGCAGCTATCGCCATCCATAGCCATTAAAATATAGGTTTGGTTACTATCAGGGTTTGCGTTTGTAACCTGGCAGGCGGTACAACTTAAGTGCACATCAGGCATCCACCAGTAACCTATAATGCCGTTAGCTGATGAGGCAGTACCATTTATACTTACGGTTTGGCCCCTTACTGAAACAAGGTCGGGCCCTGCATTAACAGTAAATGCTTCAGGCTGTGTAATAGTAAAGGATACGGCGCCTAAACAACCGTTTTCGTCCTGCACGCTTGCTGTGTAAAGGCCGGCAGTTAATCCCGTAAAAATACTATCCGATTGTATAACTCCGTTCAGGAAGAAAGTGTAATTACCACTACCACCGCTTGCAGTTACTACAACTGTTCCATCGTTACCCTTAAAGCATTTTACATTAGCCGGTTTAGCTATAATACTTACTGCCGAAGGTTCTGAAAGTTTTATTGAATCAATAGCAAAACAGCCGTGGCTGTCAGTAACCGTAACCACGTAAACCACTTCGCCCTGCACATTACTTAATAAATAACCTGTATATGGCGGGTTAGTATTCCATGCGTATTGATAAGGCCCCGTACCACCTGTTGCTACTACTTCGGCAAAGCCGTTGTGGTCGCCATTACAGTTCGGATTCTTACCCTGTGTTTGAGTGCTTAAGGCAGTTGGTTGCGCTACAACAGCCGGATTAGCTGCATAAACTAACGGGCAATTATTCGCATCTTTTACAACAATGTAATAGCTGCCGGTACCCAAATTACTGAATGTAGCCGTGTTAACATATGTAGCACCGCTATCAATAGAGTAAGATAAAGGAGGAGCTGTTGTAGATGCAGTTATAACTATCTGCCCGTTGCTTTCGCCATAACAGTTAATATCCTTTACGCTAACTGAACTAATGCCCGGCAACGGATTGATTTTAACTATTGCAGAGTCATTCATCCAGGCTTCGCAACCAAATTGTGAAATGGCTTTTACTTTATAGTAACTGCCTACACCAACTTTTTCAAAGGAAATAGCATTACCTGTACCGTTTACGCCGGGAGCCGATAACACCACCCCTGCCTGATATAATAAATAAACAGTACCTGTATCGGAACCGCTGAGGCCAATTACTACTCCTGAATCGCCTGAACAGTAGCTGCCGCCACCGGTAACGTTGTATGCTGTTGGCGGAGGCGCAACAAATATCACTGCACTATCATTCATCATACTCTTACAGCCACTGGTATTGTTTGTGGCCTGCACTGTATAGATGCCGGGAGAGTTGATACCTGTAAATTGTATTGATTGCGTACTACCCGGTAAAGCAGGGCCTACCGGTATACTTCCGTTTTTAATAAGCTGGTAGCTTACGCCAAGTTCTGAACCGTTAAGCGTAACGGTTGCATAAGTAGTGCCGCCCTGAACACAAAGTGTATCGCTACCCGAAACGCTATAAGCAATAGGAGCCGGATAAACATCAATGGATGCTGCACCAAACATTGGTATTTCGCAAGCAGCAAAACGAATGGCTGTAACGGTATAGTTGCCGGTTGCTGTTTGCGGAGCAAAAGCAATAGGGCTGCCTGTGCCTATAACCGTATCCACTGCGTTACCTGCAAAGTATAATATATAGGTAACACCGGGCTCAGAACCGCTAAGCGTTACAATTGAGCCGGGATCGCCGGGGCAATAGCTACCGCCACCTGCCACCGTAAACTGCGTAGGCAATGGCATTATACGAATGGTATCATAAACCGGAATGCTCCAACCGCAGCAGCTTTCGCGCACGCGGTAACGCACATTGTAAATGCCCGGAGCAAAGCCGAAGAAATTGATTGAAGGGCTGGCGAGTGTTGATTGATATAATGGGCTGTTGGCATTTGTTGCCTGGTAAACAATCCATTCATATTCAACTTCAGAACCCCAATGCGAGGCGCTTAAAGTATCAACACCATCTATACAAATCATGTGTGCACTTGCACTTACCACAGGTAAGGCACGGTTATCGTCAGCCAGTTTAAGGTATTGTGCAAATTGGTTACCGTTAACCGTTAAGTCGTAATCAACACCGGGGTTAGTTACATATACTTTTACCGGGCTGCTTGAGGCGTTGAAACTTGAAACAGGGAAACCTGCAGGATAGTCGCGCAGGTCATTAACCACATTCATACCTGAAGAGAAGGTCCAAACACCTGTGTTCTTCGTCATTTCAATTTCAGAATTAATACAGGCCTTTGAGTTTTGATAGTTAATGGCAATGGTATAAGCATTAGGCACTGCAGTTGAGCTTCCGGTTACTGAAGCACCGCCTACAGCCACCACGTTTTGGCTTAGGCCGTTAGCGCCGTCCTGTCCGCGGCCACCCTGGCCACCATTTCCACCTTTACCGCCATTACCACCGGCACCGCCATCGCAACCACCGTGGTTAACACCAGGGTTACCGTTGGCACCTGTGCCCCCGGCTTGCCCAAGGGCACCATCACCACCGGTACCAAAAGTGCCGGCGTTAACTGTTGACGTAGTAATTGTACCTTGCGTACCGGGCCCTGAGGCATAAAGACCAAAGGAACCGCCGCCGCCGAAGCCGCCTGAACCCGGCAAACCGCCACCGCCACCGCTGCCGCCCTGGCCACCATTAGGTGCGCCCGAACCGCATGAGCAGGTACAGCAAGTTCCTATATCTCCACCGCCGCCGCCACCGCCGCCGCCGCCGCCAAAACCATTATTACCTGAGCCGGCCTGGCCTGCGGGAACATAAAAAGGATCAATAACACCAGGAGTTGGAGGACGAATACCTGCAGTAAAACCTGTGCCCGGCGCTCCGTTGCTACCTGTTTGGCCTACTGCCGCAGTACAACCGCCGGCATTGCAACCAAAAATGTTACAACCGCCACCGCCACAACTGCCGCCGCCACCACCGCCGGAAGCACCGCCATTACCTGAGTTACCGCCGCTGCCTGATGAACCGGAGCCGTTGCAACCTTGTGTACTTCCGCCGCCGCCACCGCCACCGGTGCCACCGCCGCCTGCACTGCCGGCGCCGCCAGGTGTAGAACCTGCAGCACCCATAGCAGCATCGCCGGCATATATTTTACAGCGCACTATATCGAAACCGCTTGAGCCGTTAATAGCCAATACACCGTAGTTAGAATATCCTTTATTGTTAGCTGTAATATCTGAAACATCAGTAGTAGTAATTACAAGATCCTGCAGTTCCCAGTTATCATCGTTATCAGAAATGAACCCAACTCTGTGGGCCACATCGCCGTCAATTACCTGCGAGCCACTGCAAACCAATACCGTGCTATCGGCATTGGTCTTTGTCCAAATATTACCGTTTACTTTATAGCCGCCTTCAACAGTTAAATCGTTTTCTAATTGCAGAGGAACCGTTTCAAAGTAAACACCCGAAGCTATTCTTATATACTTACGGCCATTTAATTGGGTTAATGCATAGGCTATAGACTTATAAGGTAAGTCCGGTCCACCCGCATAAGTTGAGTCAACACCATAAGTAGCTACATAAGCAAAATCGCAGGTAGCGGAACCTACAATAACCACGCAAACATTAGCCTGGGCATCAGGTTGCGGACAGTTATCATTATAGGTTAAGTTAATATTATAAGTACCCGGTAATGTTGGGGCAGTCCATGTAAATGTGTTTCCCGTAGCTGTTGTAGGAGAACCACCACTGGCACCCCATGTATAGCCGGTTAAACCGATTGGTGCACCCGGGTTAGGCGCTGTAAGTACACCTAAAACGTGTGTTGAGCCCGGCAATACGGTTGAACCGCAAATACCCGATACAATATCAGGAGGCAAATCTCCCGGAGAACCCATAGGGTTGTAAGTAACCACAGCACAATTGGAAGTAGTAGAGTTGCTGGTAAAATCCTGCGTGCAATTAGAGGTTACTATACAACGGTAAAGGCGTGTGCCCGGCGTTTGAGGGGGAGTAAAGGTAGAGGAGTTAGCACCAAAAACGTTGGTCCAACCGGTACCGGGGCAAGCAGTACTGTTGCTTACCTGCCATTGAAAGTTTTGGCCCATGTTCCATCCGTAAGGGTCATTAGCCGCACCCACTGAAAGGGTGGTACTGGTGCCTAAACAAAGGTTATTGTTGGCCTGCGGTTGTATTGCAATAGTTGGCGCACTGTTAAATGACCAATAGAAGGAATACTCAAAACGAAAATCGCCGCACCACGGACCCCAAACGGTATGCCACTGGCAAGGCGAAAAGTTGCGAAAGTTTTCAGTTAACAGGTTGTTGTTCTGGCAACGGCGGCTATCGCCGTAAACTGAAGGAAAGCATGTAAAGAAATTGTACGACTCATACGTACAGTTATTATTAGAACAGCTTTTTTCAAACGCATCATCAAAACCTAAGGTAAAGGTTGTAGCGTTGGTATTAAGCACGTTCATTATCTGGTAATCGGGAATATCCCACAGGGTAAAACCCATTTCAGCATAGTGCCAGCAAAAAGGACCATAGTTGGCAGCGCCGGTACCATTATGGGTACCGCGTATTTTCCAGGTAGGGTCGGGATCTCCGCAAGCGGAACAATCTCCATAGGAATTACGATCGAGGCGGGTTACACGAATTTGCAGATTAACGTTCTGTGCCCATGCCGAAAACAGCAATCCGGCAAGGAGTGCTGTTAGGTAGAGTTTTTTCATATAAGCAACTTATTTGGTCAGTGTATAGGTTTCAGTCACATCGCCGTTTTGGAAAACAAGCGTAAGGACTCCGTTGTTCATTGAAGCCTTTAGTTCAACTTTCATTACAGTATTTGCCGGCTTTTGTGGTTTTAAAGCGCCTTCGGGGCCGCTTACTTCGTTTACGCGCTCAGCGCTAAATACCAAAGTATTACCATTCAGTTTCCAGAATACTTCGTCGGGGTTCATATTGTCCTCATAACTTACTTTGCCATCGGGTGTAAATACAAGGGCTTTGCTATGCTCGTGCAAATCGCACAAGTAGCATTTTCCGGCGTTTTTATTTACGCCACTGTATTTAACATCTGTAATCTTCCAACTGCCTAAAAGTTCCTCAGAACGAATAGATTGTTGAGCAAAAGAAGCAATAGTGAATGCGCAGAAAAGGGCTAGTAATGATAACTTTTTCATGGTAGGTTATTTGTATAAGGTAAACATAAGAAAAATAAGTTGCGGGCAAAGAAACAAGCCGCTGATTTTAATTACGGTAACGGAAGTTAAGCACAAGCATAACTATTGATTAACTAACAGCAGGCTCAGGCGTTAGTTTAAACTTTTAAAATCAACCAAATTCAAGCTTAAAATCTGTGTTTAGGATTGATTTAAACAATACCTTTAAGCAGGTAAGATTATTACTGACTTTTTGCCCGCTTTGCAGCTTTAAGCAATTGCAGTGTATGAGCAACAGACCTTGTGCTTTTCCATGCTTGGTGCCCGGGAATAACAAAAGAAGGATTGCCGAATTTGTTTAATACATTCTCAATTGAATGTGGCCATGCGTTCAAATCTGCCTCTTCAATATATCCCAGATTGGCCGCTTCAGTACTTTTAATAAAACAACCACCATACAAAATTTTCCTTTCAGGAAACCAAACTACAATGTTATCAACGGTGTGCCCTGCACCGGGATAGTATGTTTGGAAAGTACAGCCACCAATCGAAAAGACGGTATCCTTATCAAGTAAGAATTCGGCACGGTTTTCTTTATGTAAAATACACTGTTTATCAGTTGTGGTGGTGGCGTATGTTTTAACTCCTAATTGTTTTAAACAGGCAAAGCTTCCCGTACGATCGGCATGGCTATGTGTTGCAATGCAGGCAATAACCTTTTTACCATGTTTTGTAAGAATGCTATCTAAAAGCGGTGCCGTTTGGGTTGTATCCCAGGGGCAATCAAAAAGTACCGCTCCTTCCTCCGTTACCAAATACATTCCGTTTGCCGGAAACAAGCCGCCATCAATCATTTTGTAGGTAGTAAACACGTAATACTGGCCCGTTAAATGTTCAATTTGCAAAGGCTTTTTACCGCCCTTGGCGGTAGCGTTCATGCTTAAAACAAGAAGGCAGAAAATGAGCTGTTTCACTACTTAAAAGTAAAAACTAGCCGGCAGGTTTTAAAGCCCGGAAACAATAGTAAATGTTCAGTATAAAAGCCGATTAAATTTATTGCCAACAAAAGGGCTCAAAAAAACGAGCATAAGACACTCATTTTCAATAGTAAATTATTCTATCAACACTTCACAAATTTTGGGGATAAAATAGCCGTAAAAACAGGGTAAAAAGGGGCTGTTTTATTACATTCGCGCAGCCCCACAGGGCACACTATTTTCATCTATTTTATTTACATTTTGAAGGAGCTAAAAAATGAGCCAGGAAACCGAAGGTTTAGTTATGGAAGAAACAGCGAAGAAGACAGAATATTCAGCAAGTAGTATACAGGTATTAGAAGGTTTAGAAGCTGTGCGTAAGCGCCCGGCAATGTATATAGGCGATACGGGCGTTAAGGGTTTACACCACCTGGTTTATGAGGTAGTGGACAACAGTATTGACGAAGCCCTTGCCGGCCATTGCAAAAACATTTTTGTAACCATACATGCCGATAACTCAATATCCGTTAAGGATGATGGACGCGGTATTCCGGTAGATATTCACGAAAAAGAAGGCGTAAGTGCCCTGCAGGTTGTAATGACAGTACTACACGCCGGCGGTAAGTTTGATAAGGATAGCTACAAGGTTTCAGGCGGTTTGCACGGTGTGGGTGTAAGTTGCGTTAACGCCCTTTCAACCCACCTTAAGGCCGAAGTACACCGCAACGGAAAGGTATATGTGCAGGAATACAGCGAAGGCAAACCACTTTACCCCGTTAAGGAGGTAGGAACGGCCACCGACCGCGGCACCACGGTTACCTTCCATCCGGATGGCTCAATATTCAACACTACCGTTTACAGTTTTGACACATTAGCAGCCCGTTTACGCGAGTTAGCCTTCCTGAACAAGGGTATACACCTAACAATTACTGATGAGCGCGAAAAGAACGCAGAAGGCCAACATCCTTCATCGCACTTTTACAGCGAAGGCGGTTTAATTGAGTTTGTAAAATACCTGGATAGCACCCGCGAATCATTAATTCCGGTTCCTATTCATGTGGAAGGTGCGCGCGATAACATAAGCGTTGAAGTGGCCCTGCAATACAACACCAGCTATAACGAAAACGTGCATAGCTATGTAAACAACATCAATACCATTGAAGGGGGCACACACGTTGCCGGTTTCCGCCGTGCCTTAACGCGCACCTTTAAAGCCTTTGGCGAAAAGAACAAGCTGTTTGAAAAAGTTAAGGTTGAAGTTAGTGGTGATGATTTCCGCGAAGGATTAACCTCCATCGTTTCAGTAAAAGTACCCGAGCCTCAGTTTGAAGGCCAAACCAAAACCAAACTGGGTAACAACGAAGTTTCGGGTGTGGTAGAGCAAATTTTTGGTGAAGTGTTGCAGCACTATCTGGAAGAAAACCCTAAGCAAGCCAAGCTGATATTTGACAAAGTGGTATTAGCTGCTACTGCACGCCATGCAGCGCGTAAAGCACGCGAAATGGTGCAACGCAAAGGCGCATTCAGCGGCGGCGGTTTACCGGGTAAACTGGCAGATTGCAGCAGCAAAAACCGCGATGAATCAGAGATTTTCTTAGTCGAAGGAGACTCAGCGGGTGGTACTGCCAAGCAGGGCCGCGACCGTAACTTCCAGGCTATTCTTCCGTTGCGCGGTAAAATTTTGAACGTGGAGAAAGCCATGGAGCATAAGATTTACGAAAACGAAGAAATCCGTAATATGTTCACAGCCCTTGGCGTAAAAATTGGTACGCACGAGGACAACAAGGCGCTTGATATTTCTAACCTGCGTTACAGCAAAGTGATAATAATGTGTGATGCCGACGTTGACGGTAGCCACATTACCACGCTTATATTAACCTTCTATTTCCGTTACATGAAGGAGTTGGTTGAAGCAGGCCACATTTACATTGCACAGCCGCCGCTTTACTTAGTGAAGAAAGGCAAGGAAGGTATTTATTGCTGGAATGATGCACAACGCGAAGCAGCCACTAAAGAATTAGCCAAAGGCGGCAGCGAAACCAGCGTAAACGTACAGCGTTACAAAGGTCTTGGTGAAATGAACGCCGAACAGCTTTGGGAAACTACCATGAACCCAAACACCCGCACCTTAAAGCAGGTAACTATTGAAAGCGCTGCTGAGGCGGATTATATCTTCAGTATGCTTATGGGTGATGAAGTACCGCCGCGCAGAGAGTTTATTGAAAGCCACGCCAAGTTTGCACGTATTGATGCGTAGCGAATAGACGATAGATATCAGAACTTAGACAATAGACATAAAAAAGCCCTTCAGTAATGAGGGGCTTTGTATTTATTTAATTCCGGATGTTTCTATTTTTATATTTTACAATATGACTTATCGCTTTAAGGCTTACGGAGGTCTTGCATATTTTATTCTATACCCGGCCATACTTTTCAGCAGCATCTTTGTAATTATCTCCCCATTGAAAGAGGAATTAGACAAATTAAGCCCGGAGTTGCAACATCATCACTGGCTTGATTTCTCAAGCGTTATCCTAATCACCTGCTTAGTAATGTTCTTAGTTAATGCTTTGCTGAAATACGCCTTAATGCAGGAAGTAAAACTTACTTTTTACAAGGAACAACTTACAATTCAAAGGGCAGGCTTGCCACTAATTAAGGGGAAAAAGCTTAGATACGAATATTCAGAAATTAAAAGTTACAACTATTCATACAGTAATAACAAAATACTAAGCTACTGGTTACGAATTACACTCCAAAATGGACGAATTATCAGATTGAATCAAAGCCGGTTTGATTCAATCATTGATTTTCATAAATGCTGTTTGAACCTGCGAAGAGAGATGGAAAATTACAACAGAATCCACGGCGCTACTGTTTCACCTGTGGTTAAGAAAGGTTACCTTCTTTGGTAAAGTCTTTTAACAAAACAAAGGTTTACACAAGTTTACACTTTAAAAATGTAAACCTTTCCCAAGCTACGTACAACTATTTATATATCAAATACTTGCTAAAAAACCTCATTTTTTAAAGGTTTACACGTGCTAATATCAAACCTCTTAGTATTGCTCTTCGTTATCTAGTTTGAATCAAGGTATGCTTTCCACCACACTTGTTTCTATTACAAGGCCCTAACCATGCTATTTTGTTGGAATCCCGGGCACGGGGAGAAAACGCAAACTCCACCGACCCGGTTTCCATATCGTAAAGGAGCTTCCCTCCTGCTGTGTAAAACGATAAGGCAAACTAAAGGCGGCGGTGCGCAAGGTATTTGCGCAAGCAAGAAAGTTTGTGTTAAGTTATTACCCCCCTCCGCCAAATTTCGCTCCGCTCAATAAGGCTCGTCCCCCTGTTAGGGGGACATTCTAAAAAGGGCAAACAGGCTCACATGGATTATGTCCCCCTGCAAGGGGGACGAGGAGACAACGTAACGAAGTGTAGTTGACTACGGAGGGGGTAAATAGACAAAGACGGCCGCGGGAGATGCTCTGCTAATAATTATTGAACTCGCCTTGCAATATGTTTTATTAAACGAGACCTGGCATTGCTTGAATGAATGCTGGTTACAGCATGAGATTTAAAAAATACCTCCCGAAAAAATTTCTTCCCGAAATTTTCATCGTTCCCTCTACGCCATAAAAGGTACGTTGTAACAGTTCATAACGCTGCTACCCGGGAGGTATTAAATTCATTATTGAATCACACACATTGGCGTTTATAATCTGTAAGTTGTTTTTATCGCTGAACAAAAACAACCGATAAATAGTTCAAAACCCTACAGGCACCACCAGTGGGCTGCTAAGCTCGGCACCACCCATTTGAAAAGAATGAGTAATAACCTTAGCATTAGTGCAACCGTTTTTTGTACTGGCTACTAACCTTACATTAAAAGTGCCGGGCACATCGTAAATGTGTACGGGGTTATCCGCAGTCTCGGTAGTTCCATCACCAAAATCCCATATATATTTCAAACAGGCTTTATTGGTTTTGTTTACAAACGTGCTTAAGAAAGGCGGCACATTGGCCGGTGTTGAGTTAATAGCAAAATCTACATTTATAGTATCAATGGTTACATGCTTATTTAGCACCAGGGTGCTATCGCATCCACCACTGCCATAGGCGGTAAGGCTAATGTTGTATTGGCCCCTTGTATTGTAAATATGCTTAGGGCTTTTTTCAGTGCTGGTTTGCCCATCGCCAAAATTCCACAGGTAGCCGCTGGCATTAGCTGTATAATTCATAAAGCGCATAGGGTAACCGGGGCAGCCAAATGTATCAGCCACAAAGTGGGGAGCGGGTTTGCTGGTGCGTATAAATGCTTCTGATTTTTCTTTTACAGTGCAGCCGTTAACATCGGTAACAGTCAGGCTCACCGTATAATTTCCGGCCTTGCCATAAATTTTTGAGGGGTTCTCTTCTGCGCTTACTGTGCCATCACCAAAATCCCACAAATACAGCATACCGTTAGGCGTTGTGTTTTTAAAATTTACTGCAGTTGGTAAACTGCAACTTGAATTTATATCAGACATAAAACTTACGGGGCTACCGTGGTTTACATTTATAAAAGCAAGTTTCGTTTCTGTTGCGCTGCAAATACCATCGTTAATGGTCATCTTCACAGTATACGTTCCCTTTTGCGTGTACACTTTCACCGGGTTACTTTCAGTGCTAACTGTTCCATCACCAAAATCCCACAACCAACTGGTTCCTTTAGTGCTTGATGTATTTAAGAATTTAACCTCCTCTCCTGCACAACTGCTCTCTTTGCTCGAAACAAAATCAGCCTGCAACTTGCCAACGCTAACGCGTTTAGTTACAGTATCAGCACATTCATTCGCATCTTTAACCGCCAGCATTACATCGCGCTTGCCCTGGGCAAATTGATGTGTGGGGTTGCCCGAGGCGCTGTAGGTTCCGTCGCCAAAACTCCAGTTGCTGCTTTGTATATTACCTGTGGACTTGTTGGAAAAAAAAACCTGTTGTGTTTCGGCACAACTACTTGCAGGCGATGGCTCAAAGGCCGCTCGCGGCGCCGGTTTTATTTCTATGGAGGGGATAGTTGTTTTATTACTGCTGCACCCGTTTTCATCGGTTATTACCAGGGTGGCGGTATAATTGCCCGGCTCTTTATAAAGGTGGGCCGTATTTTCAATTGTGGCCGTTTTGCCATCCCCAAAGCCCCAAACATAACTTGTTATTGGCGCATCGCCGGGTTTTGAGTTATTATGAAAATTAACTATTTCATTTGAACAGGCCTTAGGCTTATCCATTACAAAATCCGCCTTAGGTGCTGCAAACACTGTAATAGTGGTATTCAAGGTTTCAGTCTGCGTTCCGTTTTTAACGGTAAGCTTCACCTCATATGTACCAGGCTCCATAAACACTACAGTAGGTGTTTTTTGGTTGCTGGTATAACCGTTACTAAAATCCCAATTCCAGGTGGCATCAGGCATTTCGGTTACACTTAAAAAGTTAACTACCAACGGCTGGCAGCCTGAAGTTTTATCAGCTTCCATTCTTACCAGCGGCTCGGCTATAACAGCGGTGGTTATCAGCATCAGCATTAAGAGGGTAACCGTTTTCATATCACTTTTTCTATAAGTAAACGGAAACCGAAAAAGCGTGGCTAAGCTTTTACACTACATTAATACATAGTGCTACTTGTGTGTTACTAAAAACAAATGGGCATGTACAAGTAAACGGCAAAAGCGGGAAGGCAATGGAAAGGTTAGCGGCCTTTACTGCGCAGTAACAGGTCCTCGTACGCTTCCATCTTCGTCTTCATTTTGTTGTAATCGTCCATTACCTTACTGTAACTAACGTTGCCGAATTGAGTCATCGTTTCATCATTAATAGGCACTTCATAAGCCAATAAAAACGACAGGTCTACTTTCATTACCCTGCAGAAACGGCGTAAGGTACCAATACGCGCATTTGAACTGCGCGATTCCAACGAACTATAAGCCTGCTGGCTTATTTTCATTTCTTCGGCAATAGCGCTTTGCTTATATCCGCGGTATTCGCGTATTTTTTTTATTCGTTTGGCCAGCAGCATCCCTTGCAGAGTTTGGTATACTAACAAAGTTACTGCATTAATGCGTTTTGCGTTAGCTTTCTTCCACAGGCAAATGTGCAATGTCTTTAAGCTAAAGGCCACGTTAAAAACAAAACAGGCCGGCAGAATTGGTTTTCTGTCAGCCCGTACACTTTCTTTAAATACCGGTTTAAAACATAGCCGGGCAATGGCCGGGCCTTGGTTTTTTACGGAAGGCACCTTGGTAAGTAAGGGCAATTTCAGGTGCGCCAATAGTTTTAGACGCAGGCATAAGTTTACTTATGTTAACATCATAGCTAAGGCCGCAACTAAAGCCTTTTATATCTACACGGGTATTAAAAATTACGGCATCATACAAACCGCGGTACTGCATACCAAAATGAACGGCGGTTTTACTTAAGGTTGGGTTACCTACAACTGTTTTAAAATTGCAACCAACATTAAATTCGTAGGCAGGGCCCTGCACAAGCACCATATAATTAGGCATAATGAACAACCTTTTACCAACAGGTATTGAGGCTCCTCCGTGCAGGGTAACTTTCATATACATTCTTTCGCGGCCTGCTACATTGCCGTCCAGTCCGTTGGGGTAAAAGGAAACCTTAGGTTGGTTAACATGGTTAACAGCTACCCCAAAGTAAATATTGGTTTCATTGCGGGTAAGGGCGCTGTATAACAAGCCAAAGCCCGCATCGCCATATACCACTTTATTGCGGCCAAAATTTTCACCTGTGCTATTAGGGTCTGCCTGGCCGGTATTAAAATCATACTGGCTATCGAATGTTGCGCGGCTGGGGTCAAAGCTTTTATAGTTGAAAGACCCCTGCAAGCCGGCTGATAACTGCATGCTTCCTTTGCGATTCAACATAAAGTGATAAGCAAAGGAAAGATCAACATGATTGGTGTTTAACCGTACCGCACCACTTTGGTCAGCAAAAAACGAAATACCGAAACCGGCAAAACTGTTATACCGGGTTACTTTGCCCACAGCCATATCGGCACCGCCGGCAAAGGTGCGGTAAGTATTACTGTTAGAAACCGTCATCCATTGGGTTCTGAAATTGGCATATACTCTATAATCGCCTGCGTTCATACCCGCCATGGCAGGGCTCAATAATAAAGGCGAAGAGTTATATTGAGAGAAGTGAATATCTTGGGCCTTCATAATAGAAGGCGTCATTAGTATTACAGCAATCAATAAAAGTAAGGTGTGGCGTAAAAAGTTTTTCATACAGCATTTATGTATGAATGGCTAAACGGCTGCGGGCCACCTCAGGATGCCGTTATCGCCTTTATAAATACAACATACAAATTGTTACTTACCGCCTGCACCAATCACCTGCCCTATAAAACCAGAACAGCCTGTAGCCGCTTAGGCGGTTTACAGGCTGTTTTTAAGGTCTTAAAGTTTACTTTCTTTTAAAAGGTAACGTCGGTAAAAATCAAATAGCAATTGATATTAAACATAACAGAGCTTAAAATCTTTTGTTAATCAGTTTGTTTCCCAAAAGCCATATTTAAAAATATAGCCTAAAGGTAACGTTAACTAATTTCTGAGGCCTTTTTCAACACAATCAGGCAAAGTTCAGGGTAATAGCCTGGTGTGCTCTTACCTCCTGTTATGTTTTACCGGCAGCTACTCTTAGTTGCTTATAAGTTCATCCTTATCTATGATAATTATGCCCTTGTCGCTGTTATATTCAATATTGTATCCCTTATCAGAAACCTGACCGTATTTCTGAATAGAATCCATGTTTTTCACAGCTAATTCATAACTGTAGTCTTCTTTGCCTTGAATAATTCCTAGGGTTACCATTAAAGCGATTAAAATTTCCATGATTTACTTTTTTGTGGGTTTACGAATACTGCAAAAATGTGGGGTTAACAGCAATGGCTTTATATACTTATACCTACCTCAGTAACGTTAATAAAAATTGCTATACCGTGATTTTCAGGGGGTTATATGACCTTTTTAGCGGTCATTTCCCAAGAATCTTCATACAACATTCAACTTTTAACACGTGATAAATAATGGATTACAGTTTTAAGAAATTGGTATATTCGGCAGCTGAAACCCCAACTTAAATGCTGGAACTTAGAGAAATAGCAAAATTGGTAACACAACACCGGAAAAAATTCCGTGAAAGCATCCACCTAAAACAAAAGGAAAGGGCTAATGAACAAATGCTAAAGCTGTTCAAAGGGGTGTTAACTGACTCTTTTAAGAGCGATGAACAGGCTGCGGAAGCCATTTACGGCTCAAAGGAAATTGACAAACGCTACCGTATGCTTAAAGGGCGCCTTTTGCGCCGCATGCTGGATGACCTCTATTTTTTCGACCAGGGCCAGCGCAACTTCTCTGCTTATTTTAAAGCCACCTTCCGCTGCACTAAAAACTATATAGCTGCGCGTATTCTACTGTTGTACGGCGCAAGGCGCTCAGCAACAAAGCTGTTGCAGGCCATTTGTGCCGATGCCGAAAAGTTCAGATTGTATGAAACATTAATGCTATGCTACCAGGCTTTGCGCAGCAACTACAGTTTCTCGGCCGACATAAAAAAGTACGACTACTACAACCGTAAATTCCATGAAGCCAAACGAGAGTTTGATGCAGAAACCTATAGTAACGAGTGCCTTGAGTCGCTTCATGTAATTATGGGCAAAACAGGCGCGCGAAAAAACGATATAGCAGAACTGGCTGAACGTTTTAGTGCGGAACTGCAGGAAATGGCGGCCACTTTAAAGGGGTACAATCTTCATTTTAACCTGTACCGTATTAAAATTATTGTTCACCACCAGCGTGGGCGTTATATGAAGGCCATTTACGAATGCGATAATGCAATGGCGTATTGCTATACCAACAGGCCCTTTTTGCAAAAGGTAAGGTTAGCCGAAATGGCCCTTAGTAAAATGGAATGTTGCCTATATCTGCGCAACTACAACATGGCTGAGGAAAACGTTGTAATATGCCAGAAGTATTTTATGGAAGGCAGTAACAACTGGATGGTTTTTCAGGAAACCTACTTTTTAACCTGCCTGCACACGGGGCATTATGATAAGGCCTTGGAAGTATACAGGGCGGTTACCACCTTTTCGGGCTTCGCAAAATTACCTGAAGCCCGCCTCGAAAAGTGGCGCATATTCAATGCCTACATGCACTTGCTTAAAAACAGCGGCCTTATTAGCAATGTTAGTGAGCACGACCGGCTTAATCTCCCTAAATTCCTTAATGAACTGCCGATTTTCTCTAAAGATAAACTGGGCTTTAACCTTAGCATTTTAATAGTGCAGTTTACCTACCTGCTTATGAAAGGCGATTTTGATAAGGTGGCGGAAAAAATTGAAATGCTGCAGAGTTACCGCAGCCGTTACCTGGCAAAAAACAAGGTTTACTTCAGAAGCAATATATTTTTGAAGATGCTTTTCTTTTACATGAAGTACCACGACAACCGTAAAACCCTGCTTTGGCGTACCGAAAAACTGCGGAACGAACTTAAACAGCACAAGGAAAGCGCCTTCCGAAACACAGAAAATCAAGAAGTTATACCTTACGAGGTGCTTTGGGACTTATTGGTTCGCCGTAGTACCAACTACCGCAATACCGGGGGAGCTATGGCGGCTTAAACATAGTTTAAAGTGTTACCTTTTATCTGTTTTTTTAATGTTCCTATTTTTATTTAACCAGTAATAAAGGGGGAACACGCACAAAATAAGCTATAAAACAGGCGTTTTCATCCGTTACCAAAGTCCGATAAATTCATTTTTTTCTATAAGGTATTAGAAGTTCTTTGTAACAGCAACAGGAAAAACTGTAGCAGTTAACGAGATGAGTGCATTGATTATGGAAGAAAAGAGTTTGAATTTGAACCAGAAGCTACGTGAAACCTGGGAAACGCTTGGCGCATTTACCGACCCCTTTGCTGACTCAGTTAGCAAAGTATTGAAGGAACAGGCCGCCTCACCCGATTTATTGAGCAAACTACAAAAAGATATTGACCTTTTTGAAAACAACGTTGAGTTGAAACCAACGGAGTCCAAACAAAAAGGTGAAAAAGGTAAGCCGTTCAATGAATGGCCTTCTTTTTCAAACGACTGATTCCTGAGTGACGGGGATGCGAATCGCACAACAGCGCCACGGTGGCTAGGGTAGAGCTTACTGTGGCGCTCAGTGCGCAATCCTGCACACAAAGGCATTAGCTAATAACCGAACATCACCCGATTGCTACCGAAAAAGTGTTGAAAAACTGAAGCATGGACATTTCAAGTTATTTCCGGGTTTTGTTTACGGAGGAAAAGATCAACCACGAAAAACTAAAAAAATTTACTGAGGATCATATCCGAAGGTTAAGCGCTAATAATCCTAAGGGCGTATTTACCAAAATATTAAGTGATATAAGCGATTGCTACCTGGCCTACTTTGGTCCCGCTTCTGATTCACAAATTTCGGTTTTGGTGCAGGAGAGCAAGCAAAAAAATGCTGAACTGGTAAAGGCACTGCTGGTGGAAGATGTAAAGAGCCTATTCCCTTTTGTATCCTATAAATTCAGCAACCAACCCGAAATTATAAATGAGTTCTATCCGGCAGGCGCCGAAACTTTTAAAAACGGTTTGGATGATGCCGACTTAGATAACCGCCTGATGTTTTTTGGTGAGACCCTGCGCAAGTATGAATCAGACTTTTTACCGGCTGATGTAAATGATTTTTACAGGTTGGAATCCTCATTCAGGCAGAATAACAATTTGAATGGCGTAAAAAAAGAAGGAGAAACAAACGATAATGAAAAAAATCTGCGGATTCAACTAACTAAAAACGCATTAACCATTGCCATGCACTTTGTTGGCTTTCCTGAAAAAGGGAAAGACTACTTTGACCCGGCATTGCTGTTTTAATAGTTGAAGCCGGTATTTTAATCCGCCGGTTCTCATAAACCTGCTGCTGAATCTGTCACTCCTCCCCCTTGTGAAGAAACAGCAAAAACGATGTAACCCGGCAACAGCTAAGTGATAATTATTTAAACTTTTGTCATGCAGTCATTAGAAGTATTGCTTATTGAAGACAACATTTACGATGCGGAATTAGCCATACGTTCTTTACGCAAGCATAACCTTGCTAACGAAATAATACATATTGAAGATGGTGAGGAGGCCCTTGATTTTATTTTTGAACGCGGCCGATATGCGAAAAGGGCATCGGGAAATCCAACCCTCATTTTGCTCGACCTTATGCTTCCTAAAGTAAACGGCATTGAGATATTGCGCCAGGTAAAGGCCGACCCGAAAACCGCCACAATACCGGTTGTTATTTTAAGCTCTTCCGACCTGGACCCCAGCCTGGAACTATGCAAAAAATTAGGGGCGGTAAGCTATATAACTAAACCGCTGAATATTGAAGGCCTGTTTAAATCAGTAGCCAATTTGGGGGTGTACTGGTTAATGGTACATGATTAACCTTTATCCCCTTAAGAAAATGGAAAACAACATTCAAATGGTTACCTGCTTTACTAATTGTAGCTGTATTTTTAATGCGGGACTTTAGCTGTAACTTGTATGCAATATTATGTACTGAACTGTTTTTACTCTAACCATCCGCAACTATGAAAAGCTTGTTTTGGAATATTAATGCGGAAGAAAGTGATAACAAGCCGGACCACGAGGACGGTTTACTTTTATCATTTATAACGAACAGGGCGCGGCCAACTTTGCTTCTTAACGCTGAAGGTGCAATGGTGTTCGGCAATGAACAGGCATTACACCTGCTAAACGCAAATCCTTCGCAGCTTTCAGGCCAACAGCTTTCAAACTGGCTTCACCCGGATGACAAACTGTTATTAAATAATCATCAATCGCCAACCGCATTACGCTTAAAAACAGATACCGGTTTTATTTCTGTTGAAACAGAAACAACGTTAATAGAACAGGGAGAATTACGATTTACAGTAGTAACCTTTGTTCCCGGCAGTAAAAAGGACCATAACCCCGTATTGCGTCTAACACCCGAGTTTATTAACCAAATGCTGGAAGCTGCACCCGATGCAGTAATTGTACTGGACCGCGATGGCACAATAAAACATATAAATACGTTGGCCGAGAAAATGCTGGGCTACACTAAAAACGAAATAGTGGGGCAGTCTTCTGCATTACTCATTCCTGAAAAATTGCGCCAACTCTATTTTTCTACATTCGAAAACTACTTCAACAATCCTGCAGCCCGCTTCAACGGTTTAAATATCCCTCAATATATTCTTACAAAAGAAGGAGTCGAAACACCGGTTGAGGTAAGTATGAGCCCCATTAGTACGCCGGCGGGCCTGCTGGTGTCCGCTTCCCTGCGCGACTTAAGCCATAAAAAAGCTGCTGAACTTAAATTACTTGAACGCGAAGCTTTTTACAGAGCCATAACAGAACACAGTGCAGATATTTTGATTGCAACAGACAGCACCAATGCCGTAACCTTTTGTTCTCCTTCTGTAACCAAAATTCTGGGCTTCAGCAACAACGAGTATTTGGGTAAAGATGAACTTTCGCAAGTACATCCTGATGATTTAACCCTGCTGCAGGCAACATTAAAAAACGCTGCTGACAACCCCGGCCTGCCTTGCCCATTGGTAATTCGTAAAAAAAACATAGATGGCAAATACCTTTGGCTGGAAGGCACAGTTGCCAACCTGCTGCATAATCCATCGGTAAATGCTATAATCTATAATTTAAGAGACGTTACCGACCGCCTTGCTGCAGAGTTAAGGGTGCGAAAAACAGAAACTATTCTTAGCGCGTTTTTTGCCAGCAGCACCGAAGGATTCATATTGGTAGATAGGCAGTTCAGGGTAATGACCTTTAATTCGCGCGCTGAACAATGCGCATTGTACAAGCCCAATAAGACGCTTACTGTGGGCGAGAATATTTTGGAAGCCCTGGACCTGTTAGACGGGCCCGATTTCAAAATGATGCTGGATGATGCTATTAAAGGCAAATCGTACATGTTTGATAAAATTGCCGGTTCAGGTAAAGAGCGTTACCATTTTGTACTTAATCCTGTGCGTACGGATAGGCAGGATGTTATTGGCGCCTGTTTTATAATAAGCGATGTTACCGAGCAACGGCGTGCAGAAGAAGCTTTAGGAAAATCAGAAGCAAACCTGCGCACCATTTTAGATAATGCCGATACGGCTTATGTTCTTTTGAATAACAAATTCGATATTCTCTCTTTTAACCAGTTGGCAAACACTTATGCCCTATTAGACCTTGGAAAAGAACTTAAAGAGGGCGACAACTTTATAAATACCCTTTGGAAAAAGTGGCAACCAACGGTGTATGAAAACATGCAGAACGTTTTGCATGGCATACCGGTGGAATACGAATCGAGTTACCGTTTAAGCAATGGTTCCCGTTTATGGTTCCATGTGCGGGTTAACCGCATTATGGATGAAAAAGGCGAAGTAATAGGCCTTTGTATTTCTGCTTCCAATGTTACGGACCGTAAACAGGCGGAAGACCAGATAAGGGAATTTAACGCCCACCTTGAAAATAAAGTAAAGGAGCGCACCTACGAGCTGGAAGTAGCTAACAAGGAATTGGAAAGTTTCAGTTACTCCGTTTCGCACGATTTACGCGCGCCGCTACGTAGTTTGAACGGGTACAGCCAGGCCCTGCTTGAAGATTATGCTGATGTACTTGACGAAAAGGCGCAACACTACCTTAAGCGAATACAACTGAATAGTGAGCGAATGGCCACTTTAATTGATGACTTGTTAAAGCTATCGAGGGTAACAAGGCAGGCCATTACCAAGCAGGAGGTAAATCTATCCAAAGTGGCCCGTGAAATTATTAAGGAACTGGAAGAAAAATACAAATTAGATTATGTAAATATACATATTGAACCAAGTATGATAGCCAACGCTGACCTTCACTTAATACGCATTGCCCTGCATAATTTGCTGGATAACGCCATTAAATTCAGCGCAAAAGCCGAACAACCCGAGATACATTTCACCAGTTACTTCGATGAAAACCAAAGACGCGTATTTTGCGTAAGCGATAATGGAGTCGGGTTCGACATGCAGTATGCGGGTAAACTGTTCGGCGCTTTTCAGCGCCTGCACGACCGTAACGATTATCCCGGTACAGGCATCGGGCTCTCCATTGTGCAGCGGGTTATTAACCGCCACGGTGGAAGAGTTTGGGCTGAATCAAATGTTGGAAACGGAGCTAAGTTTTATTTCACCTTATAAACCTTTGAATTAATGGAAGCTTCTAAAGAAAAAATCATTTTACTGATAGAAGACAACTCAGATGACGTAGCGCTTACACTTCGCGCATTCAGAAAAAGTAACTTAAAAAATGAAATTGTAGTTGCCGAAGACGGTGCCGATGCACTGGACTATCTTTTTGGTAAAGGCAAGTATGACGGACGCAATACTGATATTATGCCCACCCTTATACTGCTTGATTTAAAACTACCGAAGGTTACCGGCCTTGAGGTGCTGAAGCAAATAAGAACCAACCCGAAAACAAGGTTATTGCCTGTGGTGGTACTTACATCTTCAGTAGAAGACCAGGATCTGATAACCAGTTATCAATTAGGAGCGAACAGTTATCTGCGCAAACCGGTTGATTTCAATAAATTTATTGAAGCGGTTCAACAACTTGGCCTTTATTGGCTGGTGTTGAATGAATCGCCCCCTTTGGTAAAATAACCTAATTACCTGCTATGGAAAAGCCCCTGCGATTATTACTTATTGAAGACAACGAAGATGATGCGCATTTTATACTGAGAATGCTGGAGAACAACGGTTACAATGTGGATTGTAACATGGTTAAATCAGCAAACGAAGTACTTAAAGCCATTAAAAAGGAATATGATGTAATTATTTCCGACTATCAACTTCCGGGGTTCGATGGCGGCAAGGCGCTGCAAATCATAAGAGAAAACGGTATTGATACCCCCTTCATAATTGTATCAGGTAAAATTGGCGAAGATGTAGCTGTATCACTTGTTCATTCAGGTGCGCACGACTACATTATGAAGGACAACCTGAAACGCCTTATCCCCGCAGTGGAAAGAGGTATACAGGATGCCGAAATGCGCAAAATGGCGCGCAAGTCGGAAGACCGCCTGCAAACCATGTCGCTGATAGTAAAAATGACGAACCACAGCATTATGATTTCTGATGCTGATGGTAAACTGGAGTGGGTAAATGACGGATTTATTAAAATGACCGGCTATACGCTGGAAGAAGTAATAGGGAAAAAACCCGGCGATTTTCTGTTAGGCCCCGAAACCAACCAGGAAACGGTTAAGCGCAATTCAGAATTAATAAGAAACCGCCAGCCTGTAAATTGCGAAATATTGAATTATGCAAAATCAGGCCGCAAATTCTGGATTGAACTACACATCCATCCCATATTCAACTCACAGGGCGATGTCACAAAGTTCTTCTCTTTCCAAATTGATATTACCGAACGCAAGCTGCTGCATGAGCGGGAGCATAAGCTTAACGAAGAATTAGAGAAAAAAGTAAAGGAAAGAACGCTTGAACTGGAAGCGATGAACCGCGACCTGGAAAGATTCAACTCTACCCTATCGCACGATTTACGAAGCCCGTTACGGCAAAACAAAATGTTGCTGGATATAATGAACCGTAAATTAAGCAAGCAGTTGGATGAGTCTGACACCGAAAACATTACCATTCTGCGAAACAACATCTTGCGCATGGAAATGCTGGTGAACGGCTTGTTAGAGCTTTCTAAACTGGGGAAAAAAGAGTTAGAGTTATCTGAAGTAGATACCAAGGCTCTTGTAGATGGGATTTTAAGCGAAATAAAGAACGACTACCCCGATGAGCGATATGAATTAAAGAGTGATGAGCTGCCGGAAATGGTTGCCGACCCAATGCTGGTACAACAGGTATTTCAAAACCTGCTTTCCAACGCCTACAAGTACAGTAGTAAAAAAGATAAACCGAAAATTAAAATAGGTTATAAGGATAACGGAAGCGAGCATCTGTTTATGGTTAGCGATAACGGTGCAGGTTTTGATATGAAATACTACGATAACCTGTTTGCGTCCTTCAATCGTTTACACGCCAATACTGAGTTTGAAGGAGTGGGCCTCGGCCTGTCCAACTCAAAGCGTTTTGTAGAAAAACTTGGAGGCAAAATTTGGGCAGAAAGCAAACCCAACGTAGGCTCAACCTTTTACTTTACTGTTCCTAAGGCTAAATAAAAAAAGAAGCTCACCCTAAGGTTAAGCTTCTTATCATCCTTTTTAGCCGTGTTGCTGCCGGTCCCCCGACCTTTCACAACTTTTACTCTACCCAATAAAAGTTGCTTAGCAGCATCCAACAGCTAACAGGAATCGTAATTCTTTATGCTGCCTGGCGGGTAATACCCTTGTCTTTCATCAGCAACTCTTCGTAAACGGTTAAACGGTTTACCAATTTTTTATATTCATCTACCACGCTGCTAAGGTGGGTGTTATCAAACATCTTCAGGTTCTCATCAGTTACCGGAATATCGAAAGCCAGTAAAAAAGGCATATCAATCTTCATAACATTGCAGAAACGCTGCAGGGTATCAATTTTCAGGTTACCGGGGCGTGTTTCAAGACTGCTGTAAGCCTGTTGTGTAATATTCATTTCCTGTGCAACGGCTGCCTGCTTAAGGCCGCGGTATTCACGAATCTTTCTAAATCTTTCAGGAAGTGTGGTGGTTGTTTGAACTAACATGGTTTATGGTTTTAAAAGTTTAATAATGGTTTTTATGTTGATTGATTGGTTACTTGATTACTGCTACATTGTCGCTTTTCATAAGGTCGGCACCGTTTTCGCACTGGCCTTTTATTGTGTATACATATACAGCAAGCGGAGCGGTGTAATTACCTATGGTGCCATCCCATCCTTCCTGCATGTTTCTGGTTTCAAACACCAGGCGGCCCCACTCGTCAAATACTCTGAAGTATTCCAGGTTAGCCAGTGTTTTGCTGCGTATAAAAAGCTTATCGTTGTTACCGTCGCCGTTCGGTGTAAAGGTGTTTGGCACATACACTGAGTTAGGGTCGCATTTAATAATGTTAATGTTTAATGAATCGGTAGCGCTGCAACCGTATGCATTAGTGCCGGTTACATAAACTACCTGGCTGGTGGTTGGGTTAAGGTAAGTGTGGCGGCAATCGGCGCAGTTAACTGCATCTTTAGCCTGCCAGTTGTAAGTAAGGTTGCTGTGTGAACTGGCGTAAACCTGAACTTCTGCGCCCGGTGTGGTTGTTACATCCTGCGATGCCTCAATGTCCGGGTTAGCGCTAACATTTACCAGCACAGTTTCAGAATCAGGTGCGCAACCGGGGGCCGAAGCAACAAGCATAAAGTTTACAGCTTGTCCTGCAACTGTGGCTATTGGGTTAGCAATGGCGGCGTTGTTCAGGTAGTTAGCCGGATACCAGTTTAACTTTACATCGTTAATAGATGAATCAACTAAAGAAGAATTAAGTTGCACAGTACCGCCAACACATAATGTAGTATCGCCAATAGCATTAACGTCTACCTTCTCTATTACTTCAATGTGCACATCATCAGTGTTTGAACAACCCAAACTGTTGTAGGCAGTAATGGTATAGGTTATTGATTGTTGCGGGGTGCATACCGGGCGGGCACTGGTTGAATCATTAAGATATAATGACGGGCTCCATGCTACGCGCGCTACATTTCCCGCGGTTAACAGTACGTCCTGACCTTTACATACTTTGGCATCTGCACTTGGGCTTATTACAGGCAGCGGTTCAACAGTAATGGTCATATTATCGCTAACACGGCAGCCGTACTGGTTTTGGGCCGTAACGGTATAAACTACCGTATGTGTAGGGTTAACTACTACTGTTGAGCAGGTATCGCAATTTAAACCTGTGGCCGGTTGCCATTTGTAACTGTCAGCGCCGGCAGTTATTAATAATAAATTTCCGGGGCACACTGCGGTATCTTGCAGTTGCAGTTGGGGTGCAGTGTGTGTAACAATTACAGGAAGATTATAAGAAACCTTACAACCAATATGGTCAATCAGTATAAACTTAGGGTGGAAGCTATCAACCTGATTGTAGACATAACTAAAGGTTAAAGAATCAGACACCAAACCGCCGTCGCCTAAATCAGCCCACATGCTGTATGTGTTTGCTGATACTGTCGCATTAACGGTAATGGTCAATGGCACACATCCTTCAACAGGGGTTACATTAAACTGGCCTGAAGGACCTTGCACTTCAATAAGGTTAACATAGGTCATTGTATCTGAACAACCGTAGGTGGTAGTAGCAATTACACTAACAGTATATAAACCGGGATAGAAATAAATATGTGTAGGGTTGGCAGCGGTGTCAGTAGCGCCATCGCCAAAACTCCATTTATATTTCAAATGAGGTTTATTAGCCGTGCTATGAAATATTGCCACAAAAGGCGGACAAGGAGAGAAAGTCTGATTCACAGCAAAGTCAACATGCACATCATCTATAGTTATATGTTTCACTATAGTACTGTCACAGCCTTTGGCGTTAGTAGCAGTAAGGCTAACTGTATAAGTGCCCGGTGCGCTATAGGCGTGCAATGGATTGCTTACGTTACTGGTATCGCCATCGCCAAAGTTCCAGGAGTAATAAACTGCATCTGATGAATGATTGATAAAGCTGATGTTGTTACCGGGGCAACCAACAGAATCAGAATTAAAGCGGGGTATGGGCAGGCTGGTGCTTATCATACCGGGAACAATGCCCGTTACACTGCAGCCGCTGCTATCAGTTACCGTTAAGGTTACAGCAAAGGTACCGTTGGTAGTATAAAGTTTGGTAGGGTCTTCCTGTGTTGAAGTAGTACCATCACCAAAGGTCCAGGTAAACTGCATACCGTTGGGGGTATTGTTAGTAAAGTTTACCGTCATTGGTGTTTGGCAGCTGCTGGTAACATCTGCATTAAAGCTTACCGCAAAGCCGGTGGTAATAGTTATGTAGTTGGGTTTAACCAGTGTATCAGAGCAAGGGCCATCCTTAACAATAAAGGTTACAGTGTAAACACCCGGGTTACTATAAACCTTTTGAGGGTTGGGGCTGTTAGCTGCGGTACCATCACCAAAAAACCAGTTCCATGAAGTTCCCGGAAAATTAGATAGGTTGGTAAACTTGATAGTTTCGCCCGCACATGCATGTAATTTATTAGCGGTAAAGTTTGCGTGTAAATCAATAACGCTTATGCTGTGTTTTACGGTATCAGTGCAACCATTAACGTCAGTTACAATTAACTTAACGTTTCTCTTTTCCTGGTTATAAGTATAAGTAGGATTTTGTTGCGTTGAGGTAGCGTTACTATCTAAATCCCAGTAGTAGCTAAGGCCGTTACCTGTAGAAGAGCTGGTGAAGCTTATTAACTCGCTTGCGTTGCAGCTAATAGCAGGAGAAGCAACAAAAGCTGCCGTTGGTTTTGCAAATACCTGTATGTAGTTATGCTTGGTTTTGTTAGCGGTACAATTATTTGCATCCTGCACTACAAGGGTTATATCAAACAACCCCGGCTGCGCATAAACGTGCTTGGCATTTACAGCGCTGCTGGCAATACCATCACCAAAGCCCCAGGCATAATCAGTTACGGGGGCATCTCCCGGCGTTACGTTCGATAAGAATTTTACTGTATCCTTTTCGCAGGCATTAATATTTAGTGCAGTAAAGTCTACCTGCGGAAGTTCAAAAACGGTAATGGTTTGTATGGCGCTGTCGCTTTGTAGACCATTTGTAACTACCAGTACTACAGTATAGGTTCCGCTGGTTAAAAACATAGCAGAAGGGTTAGCCAGAGTAGAGGAGTTACCGTTACCAAAATCCCAACGGTAGTTTAAGTTGCCTGAAGAAGACGTATTAGTAAAATTCACTAACAAGGGCGGGCATCCCGAAGTTTTATCGGGGGTGAAACCTGCCTGAACGTTAGCTCTTGTTGTAAGAGCCAGGGTGATCAGGCAAAGACTTATTAGAAAATTTTTCATGGCGTATGATTTTCGCATTCTTTTACGCCTGAATGATTTTCTGCGATTCTGTTTTTGCGTGGTCAATTACAACACACAACCCTAACTTTAAAACACAAACAATTTCCCATACAACAAATAAGTTGTATAGCCCCGGTATGTCACTTGTTTAGCACCTATGCAGGTTGATAGTTTCATAAAAGAATGTAACCGCCCATCCACATTATGTAGAAAGGAAACAGGGGCTTGTAGCTTACAAGCAGCAGTAAAGATTTACCTAAATTTTGGCCAGGTCGGCATTGGCAGTTACTGCTTCCTCTATCCATTTAAAGGTAGTAAGCAGTTCTGCAGTAGGGGCTTTTACAAGTATGGTATGCTCAAAATGGGCTGATGGCTTACCATCCTGTGTAGCTATAGTCCAATCATCGCGCTTGGTATAAATATCGCGCTTACCAAGGTTTACCATAGGCTCTATCGCTATAACACAATGCTCAGGCAGGCGGGGGCCGCCTCCTCTTTTCCCATAATTAGGAACCTGTGGGTCCTCATGCAAAGTATGGCCAACACCGTGGCCTACCAACTCGCGCACACATTTGTAAGGGTGCTGGCGTTCACAAAAATCCTGTATAACAAAGCCTATGTCCCCGGTACGTTTACCGGTAGTGGCCTGTTCAATACCCAGGTATAAGCTTTGCTTTGTAGCCTTAAGCAGCTGTTCTACCTCTGGGGCCAGCTTACCAATACCAAAGGTATAAGCCATATCTCCATGAAAGGTATTCATAAAAACCCCACAGTCTATTGATACCACATCCCCTTCTTTAAAGGCAGCAGCCTTAGGTATGCCGTGCACTACTTCATCATTTATTGATATGCACAGGGAATTAGGAAAGCCATCGTAGCCTTTAAATGACGGTGTGCCGCCATTATCACGTATAAATGTTTCAGCCAGTTTATCCAGTTCCAAACCGTTGCCGCCGGCGCGTATGGCTTTGGCTATCTCCCCCATTGTTTGCGAAAGCAGGGTGCAGCTTTTGCGAATCAATTCAATTTCCTGAGCGTTTCTAACTATAATACCCATATGCTTAAACAAAATCCCCTCTCGTTTAGGGAGAGGGGCGTTTTTATATTGAGATAAACATCTTTACTGTAATTAATAGGACTGTTGGTACATGTTACCCTGGCGGCCCTTAATTCTGCCTGATGAAGTTAAACCATCATAGTGGCGGTTCAACAGGTAGGTTTCAATAGTTTGCAGTGTATCAAGTATAACGCCAACCATAATAAGAATTGAGCTACCACCAAAAAACAGGGCGAAAGCACGGTTAACGTTAAATATCATAATAATAGCAGGCATAATAGCTACAAAACCCAGGAATATAGCGCCCGGTAAAGTAATGCGCGATATTACGGTATCAATAAACTCTTCAGTTTTCTTGCCCGGCTTAATGCCCGGTATAAAACCGTTGTTGCGCTTAAGGTCATCAGCTATTTGCGTAGGGTTAATAATTAACGCAGTATAGAAGTAAGTAAAGGCAACAATTAATACGAAGTTAATGATGTTGTAAGCTAAAGATGAGTTATCGCTCAGCGTCATTAAAAAACCGCTGTTGCTGGCTCCGTTACCAAAAAACTGGCCAATGGTAGCAGGTAAAAACATAATTGCCTGGGCAAAAATGATTGGCATAACACCTGAAGCATTAAGCTTAAGAGGCAAATACTGACGAACACCGCCGGCCTGCATCATTTTGCCGCCTTGTATAATATTGCGCTTAGCGTACTGAACCGGTATGCGGCGGGTGCCCTGCACCAACAGTATACAAGCAGCTATAACTACAATAAGCACTGCTATTTCAATTACAAAGGCAAACAAACCGCCGCCTGAGGTGGTAGCGCGCACTGAAAATTCCTGAATAACCGCTTGAGGGAAACGGGCCAAAATACCCACCATAATGATAAGAGAGATACCGTTACCAATACCTTTATCAGTAATACGCTCACCCATCCACATTACAAACAGGGTGCCTGCTGTAAGCGTTACCACGGTAGAAATCCAGAACATTACCGGGCTAAGGGCTTGCGATACTGCGGCAGCATCTGCACTGCGCAGATAAATAACATAACCTGCACCCTGGAAAGCGGTAACTACAATAGTTAATAAACGGGTATACTGGTTAAGCTGCCTTCTTCCACTCTCGCCTTCTTTTTGCAACTTCTGGAAATAAGGAATAGCCAGCGTTAACAACTGAATAGCGATAGAAGCCGATATATAAGGCATTATACCCAATGCGAATACGGAAGCGCGTGAAAACGCACCGCCCGCAAACAGGTTTACCAAACCTAATATACCACCTGAACCCTGCTTGGCCATATTATCCAACTGGGTAGGGTCAATACCCGGCAGGGCTATATAAGTGCCTAAGCGGTAAATAAGGATAAGACCCAGCGTAAGAAGAATTCTTTGACGAAGTTCTTCTATACTCCAAATCTCCCTGAGTTTCTGAATAAGTTTCATTTGAGTTTTCTGTCTTTCTCTATGTGAAAAAGGATTCCCCTAAAGGAATCCTCCGAAATTTTTGTCCGGAATTACTTCACGATGTTCACCGTACCGCCCAGGCTTTCAATTTTCGCCTTGGCTGCTTCGCTGATTGCGTGAGCACTTACATTCACTTTGCTTTTTAACTCGCCGCTGGCTAACACTTTCACTAAAGCGCTCTTTCCTAAAAGACCTTTTTCGCGTAAGCCCTCAACGGTAATTTCTTTCAGCCCGTGATTATCCAGAATATGTTGGATTTTTCCAAGGTTAAGGCCGGTATAATCAACACGGAAAGGATTTTTAAAGCCTACTTTAGGCATACGGCGCTGTAAAGGCATTTGTCCGCCCTCGTGGCCAAGCTTTTGCTTATAACCTGAACGCGATTTAGCACCTTTATGGCCACGGCCTGAAGTTCCGCCATCGGTTGAACCCTGACCTCTACCTTTTCTTTTCTTTTTGCCTAAAGCACCTGCGGCAGGTGCCAGATTATTCAATTCCATTGCTCTTAATTTTTATTCCGTTTGATTAAACGTTTTCAACTTTTACAAGGTGCAATACCTTTTTAACCATGCCGGCTATAGCAGCATTGTTTTCTAAAATGTTGCTGTCGCCCATTTTGTTTAAGCCTAACGCCTTCATAGTTCTCTTCTGGCGCTCGTCCTTTTCAATGGTGCTCTTGGTCTTGGTTACTTTAATCTTTGCCATCTTTGCTTGTATTAATCTAAATACTTACTTCTTAATACTGTTTCTTACCCTTTAAATACTTTTTCCATTGCCACGCTTCTGTTCTTAGAAACCGTGTAAGGATCGCGCAGTTTACCCAGCGCATCTAAAGTTGCTTTAATAACGTTAGCCGGGTTAGAACCACCTTGTGATTTAGCCAATACGTCCTTAATGCCGGCACTTTCCAACACAGCACGCATAGCACCACCTGCAATTACACCGGTACCTTGAGAAGCCGGCTTAAGCATAACTTTTGCAGCGCCGAATTTGCCGTGCTGAACGTGAGGGATAGTTCCTTTAAATACAGGAATGTTTACCAGGTTCTTTTTAGCATCGTCAATAGCTTTTTGAATAGCTTCCTGAACTTCACGGGCCTTTCCTAAACCTTCGCCTACAATACCGTTGCCGTTACCGATAACTACAGTTGCAGAGAAGCTGAAAGTTCTACCACCCTTGGTAACTTTCGTTACACGGCGGATGTTTACCACTTTCTCTTTTAATTCCAGTTCGCTTGCTTTAAGCTTTTGAACGTTATCTTTTGCCATTGTCTTTATATTATCTTGTAATCTTAATTTGTGAATTAGAACTGAAGACCTCCCTCGCGTGCACCTTCAGCTACAGCCTTAATACGGCCGTGGTAAAGAAAACCGCCACGGTCAAACACTACGCTGGCAACGCCTTTGTCCTTCGCTTTTTGCGCTATGGCTCCACCTACCGCTTTGCTTTGCTCGGTTTTGTTGCCGCTGCGTTTGAAATCCTTATCGCGTGAAGAAGCTGCTGCAATGGTTACGCCGCTTTCATCATTAATAAGCTGCACATAAATATCCCTATTGCTGCGGAACACGGCCAGGCGTGGACGCTCTGCGGTGCCACGTACTTTTCCGCGTATTCTGCTTCTTATTTTCTCTCTTCTTGCTTCTTTACTGAATGCCATCTTACCAGTTTTTTAAGATGATTAATTTTTGAGGTGGTTCAGTTTAAAACTGCTTACACCCATTAATGATTACCTAATTATTTTTTAGCAGCGCTCTTACCGGCTTTTCTTCTCAATATTTCGCCGCTGTACTTAATACCTTTTCCTTTGTAAGGCTCAGGCTTACGTATGCCGCGTATTTTTGAAGCAACCAAGCCTAACAACTCGCGGTCGTGAGACTCAAGCGTAATAGTAGGGTTCTGACCTTTTTCCTGCTTGGCGCTAACTTTTACTTCGTTAGGCAATAACACCACAACAGGGTGAGAATAACCTACGTTAAGTGTAAGAACCTGCTTGGCAGCTTCCGCACGGAAACCCACACCTACCAGTTCCATGTTGCGGGTGTAACCATCGCTAACACCTTTAACCATATTGCTTAACACTGCGCGGTAAGTACCGTGCAGCGCCTTATGACGCTTTTGATCAGTAGGGCGCTCAACAGTTAGCGTACCGTCAGCTATTTTTACCGAAATATCCGGATCAACAGCCTGGTATAATTCGCCTTTAGGGCCCTTTACTTTTACAACGTTACCGCTCATAACTTCTACCGTAACACTCTTAGGCAGGGTAATGGGCGCTTTTCCTATACGTGACATAAACTACGTTTTAACGCTTTAGAATTTTCTTTAGAATACTTCACACAACACTTCACCACCAATACCCTTAGTTCTTGCTTCTTTATCGGTCATTAAACCCTGAGAAGTAGAAATAATAGCAATACCTAAACCGCTTAATACACGGGGCAGTTCACCTGCACCCTTATATTGGCGTAAACCCGGGGTTGAAATACGCTTAAGGTTTTTAATAACCGGAGTTTTAGTAGCGGCATCATACTTAAGCGCTATTTTAATTACGCCCTGTGGGTTGCCTTCCTGCTCAAACTTGTATTTCAGGATATACCCTTTGTCATACAGAATTTCTGTAATTCTCTTCTTCACCTTTGAAGCAGGAATTTCAACAAAGCGGTGGCCTGCCTGCTGGGCGTTCCTGATTCGGGTCAGGTAATCGGATATTGGATCAATAACCATTGTATTCTTATTTAATTAAGTTCTTTAATTTTTTACCATGAAGCTTTTGTCACTCCCGGAATTTTACCCTCGCTGGCAAGATCGCGGAATTTGATACGGCATACACCGAAATCGCGAACATAACCACGCGGACGGCCGGTTAAGGCGCAACGGTTACGCAAACGAACCTTTGAAGTGTTTTTAGGCAGTTTGTCTAACAACGCCCACTCACCTGCTTCTTTCAGTTCTTCACGCTTCTTAGCGTATTTCGCAACCAGTCTTTCTCTTTTGCGCTGACGAGCTTCAATTGATTTTTTAGCCATCTTTCAGTTTATTATTTCTGTTTACTGATTTTTCTTTTCATCCTTCTTGAACGGTATACCTAAGGCTTCTAATAAAGCGTAAGCCTCTTCGTTGGTTTGGGCAGAAGTTACAAACGTAATGTCCATACCGTTGATTTTGGTAACCTTATCAATTTCCATTTCAGGGAAAATGATTTGTTCTTTAATACCCATGGTAAAGTTACCGCGGCCGTCAAAACCTTTAGCGCTTATACCTTTAAAGTCACGCACACGTGGTAACGATACAGCTATCAAACGGTCAAGAAACTCATACATACGCTCGCGACGTAAAGTAACGCGGCTGGCAATAGGCATGTTTTCGCGAAGTTTGAAGTTAGATATCGCTTTACGTGATTTAGCGGAGATAGCCTTTTGGCCGGCAATAGCGGTCATTTCCTGAACAGCTACATCTACCAACTTTTTGTCGGAAGTAGCACCGTTAACACCCTGGTTTAAGCAGATTTTTTCTAGGCGGGGAACCTGCATAACAGAAGTATAGTTGAACTTCTTCATTAATGCAGGCGCAATTTCTTTAGCGTAGCGCTCTTTTAAGCGCGGTTTATAAGTCGCTTGGCTCATTATCAATATTTTTATGCACGATTTCCAGCCGTGCTTTCTAAAATGGACGGCAAAAGTAAGATTATACTTTAGAAAAACAAAAGTTGGCTGAATAATTTTAAAAAAGGCGAGCAACGGCCTCTTTAAGGCAATAATCAAATTTAACGTATTTTCCGCAAAAGCTCAAAAGCATGATGTAAATCATTGATTAGTAGCCTTCTTTACAAACTGCAGGCTGTATTTTTGCAGGCTGTGGTTATAAATAGTATGTTTTTAATGTTATATCTTTGCATTCCCCGTGCGCTATGAATATTAAGTGGATTTTAAGAATGATAGGCTCAAATCGTGAGCTTATACAACGCAATACAATTGATGCTGTTGAAGATTTACGACAGCTTAAGCAGGAATATGGCCATATTAATAATGATGAGGTTCAGCTGAACCTTGAATTGAACCAGGCCATGTCCGAAATCAGTTTTCACTCCCGTTACGACCGTGCTGCCAGCCATTGCCTTACAGTAGTAGAAAAGTTTAAGGACACCGCCCATAAAAACGCCCTTGCCCGCCACTATTGGCTGTTAGGCCAGTGCTATACCTTTAGCGGGCAGTATGAAAAAGCCAATAAGGCTTTAAACTATAGCCTTGAACTGGCCAACAAAAACCAGGCTGATGGCACGCTTTTGCAAGCGGATGTTTTGCATATACTGGCTATAAATTCCGAAATGCAAAACGAAGGTTCTGAGGAATCGCTTAATTACCTTCAACAGTGCCTGCAACTAATTACTGACCCCGGCCATGTAATTCGTAAGGCGAATGCCTTAATGGGCATTGGCAACGTACTGGTAAACATGCGCAGGGCTGAAGAAGCCTTACCTTATTTTACTGAAGCGGCTGAAACCTATGAGCAGCATTACGATTTACCGAATATGGCCGCGGTTTACAGTAACATGGGCACCTCTTACTTACTTTTGAATAACTGGGGTAAGGCGGAGGAGTTTCTTTTGAAGTCGCTGGATTTGCGCAAAAAGTTTGGAACACCGGCCGATCTCAGTATCTCTTATTATAACCTTGGCATTGTTTACCGCGACCAGGGCAAGCTAAAAGAAGCTTACGCTGCATTAAACAAAAGCCGCGAAATATCCCTTGGTTGCAGCACCCCACGCGATATGGAACTTACCATGCAGGCCCTTAGCCAGGTGGCCGAACAGTTGGGCACCCCTCTTGCCGTTATTTAAATGTTTACCTTCCTCAGCTTCTCTAATATATAGTAAACAGCAGGGCAGGTAGTGGAGTTTTGAAAGGTGGTATTGGCGTATTCAAAAAAATCGCCGCTATCGGTATAAGGGTACTTGCGGCAATCTCCGGGTCTTACCTCATAAATACTACAGTAATTATCGGTACCTAAAAAAGGGCAGGGGCTTTTCTTTACCACATAATCGCCGTCTTCATCCAGCCTTAAATAGGTCTCAATCATATCGCCCTGCTTCATGCCTAAGTATTTGGCTATGCGCACAAGGTCAGGGGTTTTAAACCTTGGTGAAATGGTTTTGCAGCAGCCGGCACATTTTAAGCAATCAATTTTTTCAAAAGCCTCATCGTGCAAATCGGGCAACAGTTTTTCCATGCCGCGCTTTTTTTTAGCTTTATCTAAAAATTGCTTGTTCGCCTTCTTTTGTTCAGCAGCCTTTTGCTTCCAGGTATTCCAGTCAAAATTCACCCGGCAAAGATAGGCCTGTATTTAAAATATGCGGCATTGCACCAAACCAACCCCGCCTAATCACAATTATTGAATGGTGTTTTCCACAACCTTTACATAAAAGCCAACAATCTAAAAAGTACCTTCGGCTTAAGGCAGGCGTAGTTTATATTTGCATTTTAATGACAAAGTCCTTCACTCCCACCTCAGCGGTATTGGTTCTTCAGGACGGTACCGTATTTCATGGCAAAGCATTAGGTAAAATTGGTACAACAACAGGCGAAATCTGTTTTAATACAGGTATGACCGGCTACCAGGAAATTTTTACCGACCCCTCCTATTACGGGCAAATTATAATAATGACTGCCGACCACATAGGTAACTATGGGGTAAAAAATAGCGAAGTGGAAAGCGGTGGTGTAAAAATTGCCGGGCTTATCTGCAAGCGTTACACCTCGCAGGGGTATAGCCGCAAAAATGCCGATGATAGCCTGCAGGGCTACTTCGAAAAAAACAACCTGGTAGGTATAAGTGATGTAGATACCCGCGCCCTTACCATTCATGTACGCACTAAAGGCGCTATGAACTGTATTATAAGTTCAGAAACTACGGATGTGGACGCATTGAAGAAAAAGCTGGCTGAAGCGCCGGATATGGATGGCCTTGACCTTGCTTTACAGGTTACAACCAAACAGGCGTATAACTATGGAAGCCCCGAAGCCCAGTTGCGGGTGGCAGTGCTTGATTGCGGTATAAAAGAAAATATACTAAAGTGCATGACCGACCGTGGCGTGTATGCCAAGGTGTTTAATGCGCAAACACCTTTTAAAGAAATGGAAGAGTTTAAACCCAACGGCTATTTTATAAGCAATGGCCCCGGCGACCCCTCTGCCATGAACTATGCCATTAAAACCGTAAAAGATATTTGCGAGGCTAACAAACCTGTGTTTGGCATTTGCTTAGGCCATCAACTGTTAGCTTTAGCTAATAATATACCAACGTATAAAATGCACCATGGCCACCGCGGCATTAATCACCCGGTAAAAAACCTGGTAAGCGGGCGTAGCGAAATAACCTCACAGAATCACGGCTTTGAAGTTTCGCGCGAGGCAATTGAGAAATCGAACAACGTTGAAATTACCCACGTTAACCTTAACGATAATACCATAGAGGGTATACGCATAAAAGGCAAGAAAGCGTTTAGCGTACAGTACCACCCTGAAAGCTCACCGGGCCCGCATGATAGCCGTTACCTCTTCGATCAGTTTATTGAGGACATGAAGTCCTAGTTTACGATGAGAGTTTTTGTAATTGCTCTTATAACCGCCTGTTTGGTTTACTCCTGTGGCCCAAACCCCAACGATAACGAAACGGAAAGTTTTGGCGTAATTGATACTACCGCAATAGCTAGCGACACCGCCATGCAGTTAGGCATGGAAAGTTCCTACGAATATTTTAAAAGCCACCAGTGGACACCCAAAGATGTATATGATGTAACTGCCTGGGGCAAGCCTGATAGCGGGGAGTATTGCATTATTTATCGCGGAGCATCGAATAATAAGGATACAGTGGCCATTGGCAAACGCTATGGTAAAATTTACAGCAGTTGGTTAACTGACTTAAACAGCAATAAAAAACCCGAGCTTATTTTTGCATATGGCAATGGCCGCACAATGCAGCAAGTAATTGCTTATGAATTTGCCGAAGCAAACCAACCCGTTGAAATTAAATACGAACCCCGTCAACTTACTACCGGAGGTGATAGCGTCTATATTAATCAGGCTACTAAGGAACTGATACAGGTAGTGGCTGACCGAGCTTACCATTATACTCTACGCGAAAATCATTTTTCGTTAAAGAAGTAGCCATTGGCGTTAGAGCGCCTTGGACTATAGGAAAACTTACAAAGCAGCTAATCGACTATAAATTTACCTTTAATAGACCTGCCTTCACCGGTTACCTCAAAAAAATAAATTCCTGCAACTTTATCCAGGCGGTTAATTGCAATTAAATCGTCCTTCGTAATAAACTGCTGTAAAATTCTGCCAAACAAATCACAAATGCGAACATGCTTTTCATTTATGCCATGTTCTAATTTTAAAATTGCATAACTGCTCATTGGGTTGGGATATAGAACATATCCTTCCTCGCTTACAATTTCATTAACCAGCGTCAATCCGTATGTCAAATGATTATAAGTATTATTGGTAATTATAGCCGGATTGTAATCAAAGTAAATGTACCCAGTATTCATAACAAGAGTACCTTCAGCTAAGCCACCCTTGGGTTTAATTTTATATTTAACATAGCCATGGCTGCCAACTTCATTAGTGATTGCCGGCGGCAATAAGGCATTCTTTAATTTAAACTCTACCAGGCCATTGGATTTTACTTCAGTAACTACGTCCTTGTTACTTGCTAAAAACTGGAAAGTAGAAACATCAAGATTAACATCAAGGGTGTCTGCAATAACAATATTAAAAGCGGTATCATTTCCTGTATTCTGAAAGCGAACAGTATATTCAAGTTCTTGAGTTGGCGCAACATAGTGCTCAACTCCAATGCCCACAGGTTCTACTATTTTATCATTAGGGTCGTAAGAGCAGCTAAACTCTTCGAAGCAACTATCAGCTGCAACAAGGCCCGAACCATAACTGACTATTGCACTAGCACGCAATGAATCTAAAGTCTGATTAAAGCCCGGCACCATGCAGGTCGCCATTATTTGCCTGTGTTCAAACGGTTGAAGATTAGAGAACCCCCACACAGCAACAGTAGTATTGGAATTATAAGGTAATGGTAACGCAGTCACAAACTCCAAGGAATCATATATATCCAAAGTTACTGAACCGGATATCGGAGAACTACCGTAATTTGCAAAGTCTATCCAAAAATATATCGGCCAGTCACATCTTCCACCACTTGATGTTAGCAGAACGCATACACTATCGGATGTAGATGTACTTATGGCACCAAAATTTAAATCAGCGTGTAACAAAGTATCTCCGTTAATAGTGTAAGAGGCAGAATCGCTGGTTAATGACCACCCGTAATAAGGCTGGTAGCATAACATTTGCTGTCCCGTATCAGTACTGTAATAATAATTGCCCATTGAGGAGGTATAGAGACTGACACTATCCGGCAAAACAACAATTTTTTGTGCGGCCAAGCCTGGCTCGCTTCCTGAATTTAAGTGCCCGTCGGAATTTAAATCAAAATAAACTCTACCCGATACATTACTGTTGTCAATTGGAGCCGGATAGTTGGCTGTTATGCCATTTTCATTGAATACATTTAAGCCATGGGAATAATCAGTCATCCAAATGTTATCGCCTGCATCAATAGCCATGAAAAGAGCCCCGAACCCCACATGCGAGTTATATATTGTGTAGTGCGTCCAGCTATTCCCATCAAATTTGGCAAGCCCCAGTTCCTCAGAAACCCATAAGTTATTTCGACTGTCAATCACCATTGCGAAAGGTTGCTGGGGTCCTCCGGGTGATTGAGCACTGAAATTGGTCCAAGTGGCGCCGTCATACTTGCCTAACCCCGAATTTGTAACTGCCCAAACCACATTTTGCCTATCGCAATAAACGCCGAACACAGCATTATCAGGTAAGCCTGAGTTAAATTGAGTATATAACCATGTTGACCCATTCTCATATTTTTCTACCCCCCCGTATAAAAAGGCAAACCACAAAGCCCCATCTTTATCAACACACATATCGAACACCATCTCATCCAACAAACCAAGGTCTGCAGGTGCTAACCAATTTTGACCATCAAATTTGTAGGGGCCAAAATCAGTAGCTGCCCAAATATCTCCATTACTATCCTCAATTACTTTATAAACACTAAGGTTGGAAGTAAAATTAACCAGGTTAAATGAAGTCCAGTTTAAGCCATCAAATCTGTAAAGCGAGGGTATGTTTTGATAAGTTTCATTGCCTATCCATAAATTTTGGTTTTTATCGACAAAACAACATTTAGTAAAATATGAATTTAACGGACTATTACTTGGGTTATAGTTAGTCCAGGTAATACCATTAAATTTATCAATGCCGCTTTCTCCGGCAATCCATTTATTCCCAAGCTTATCAATAAATATCCGTTCACGCCTTAATGAGCTAAGCCCGGTTTTGCTAATATTTACCATCTGCCAGGTAGAACCATCGCCATTAAACAAAAGTGAGTCTGCATAATATGTTGCTCCTAACCAATAACCGGTAGAGGAATCAACATAAACGCAGTTAACATAACTGACAGGCAAATGGAGGTAACTATTTGCGCCGTGTGATATAACTGTGTTTCCATCAAACTCCAAGAAAACTGTACCCCCGCTAAACCAAAGGTGATTGTTATAGTCGCAAAAAACCTTATCGAACCCCGATAAACCATTGAATCCAAATACAGGATTCCATATACTGTCGTAAGTAAAAATGGTGTTATTACCATTCGGGGTTACGCGTATAGCATTAATCTTAGAATCCTGATCTACAAAAACATAATGGTTGCAGTTATAACAAAACTGGCTGTTTGTTGTATCAAACACCGTTAATCCCGCAGTATCCAGCCTGGCAACAAAATTAGTTGAACCTAACCACAATCGCCCTAGTGTATCCACTGCCAGGGAGGTTATGCCAACACCATTAGGCAGCGGTAATTTATTACAAGTATTACCGGTTAGCCTGTATAAATTACCTATAAGGGTTGAATTATTAACATTGGAGGCGATATAAATATTCCCCAACTTATCACCGGTTATTTTAGAAACAAGCCTTATCGTATCCGAAGCCAGTACATTAATAGCATCCCATGAACTACCATCATAGCGAACAACTCCCTGTTCAAGTCCCATCCATTTATTACCGACGCTATCAATATAAATACACAGAACTTTATTGGCCGTAAGGCCGCTATTGCCAGCGTCGTAAAAATCCTTACTACCATTGTTTAAATTCAACTTTACCAATCCACCATCTGTTGCAATCCACAAAGTATCTTGTTCGCGTTGAATGTCATTAATCCAAAACCCTGTGGTATAATCAATAAAATTGGTATTCCCGTAACCTTTAAAAAAAGTAAAGACTGACAGTAGTACATACAGCCAGTTAAGCAAGTGTTTCATTCTGCTCATAGTGCATTAAAAGTAAGCTATATAGTTTATTATAGCCTAACTTTTAGCATTAGCCGCAGTAACAGCCCCAAGGAGAAAAACAACGACACCCCGAACATAATTCCTGCTATAGTAGGGTGCCTGTCCCAAACCATCATTACTACTGAACCTGCCAGCATAACACATATAAGAAAGGTAATAGAGATAATGCGCCCTATTTGCTTTACTGAACCCATTAACATCTTGGGGTTAGCCAGGTTTATATCCATTATTACCTTGCCCTGCTTCAGTTTAAACAGTATCTCATTTACCTCACCGGGGAAATCGCGTATAAGGCGCATATAATCCTTCACTACTTCATACAAATTGCTTGCAACCTCCTTGGGCGAAAACTTTTCCCTAATCAAACCTTCGGCATACGGGCGAATAATATTAGCCAGTGAAATGCCCGGGTAAAGATTGTAGCCGAATTTCTCAATAGTAGCTAAGGCCTTTAACAGTAGGTAGAAACTTGCAGGCAGTTGTAGCTCATACTTCAAAATGATGTTGACGCTTTCGTTCAATATCATGGAGAAGTTCATGTTGTCGTACTTAAACGCGCTGTGCCTGCGCAACATCTCTTCTACTGAAAATTCCAGGTCCTCGCGTTCAGCAAAAAACTTTTTACCGCAAAGCGTAAGCAGCGCATCCGTAATAAGGCTTGCCTTTTTCAAAGCCAGCCCCATAGTAAACCCCGCTAAAAACTGCATGTGCGATGGCTTTAGCACGCCAACCATTCCAAAGTCTATAAAAGCAATCCTTCGGTCAGACAAAATGAAAAGGTTGCCTGCATGAGGGTCTGCATGAAAAAAGCCGTGCTTAAAAATCATTTCCAACAAAATAATGGCCCCGTTGCTTGCTATTTCTTTAGGGTCAATGTTGTTTTGAATAAGCAGTTCAACATTGTCCGGCGAAAGCCCCTCAACATATTCCATTACCAGCATTTTGCTTGTAGTAAGGTCATTATACACCTTGGGTATTTTACAAATTGCCGAGTCGCGGAAAATTTCACCAAAACGTGCTGCATTGGCGGCTTCATTCAAATAATTCAATTCGCGCAAAAGGGTTTCGCCAAACTCATCTACCACTCCTACAATATCTACCGCATTTAAACCGGGGTATTCCTTCACTAGTTCCGATGACAGGTAACGCAGTATTTGCAGGTCCAGCTTAATTTTGGCTAAAATGTTTGGTCGCTGAATTTTCACTACTACATCTTCCCCATTTTTTAAACGGGCTTTATACACCTGCCCAATACTGGCCGAGCCTATACAGCGCGCTTCAAAACTTTCAAAGAATTTATCAATAGGTCCCCCAAGTTCTTCTTCAATTTCACGAATGGCAAGGTCATGGTCAAACTCTTCTACTTCCGTTTGCAGCTTCTTTAACTCGCGGCGCAGCTTATCTGAAATAAGGTCGGGCCTGTCTGCCAGTATTTGCCCGAATTTTACAAAGGTAGGGCCCAGTTCTTCAATTACCGTCCGTAGCCGTTCCGGGTCAGAAAGCACAATGCCGTTGCGCTTATATTGTTTAGGGATGAAGCGCATAAAAAAACGGTGCTCGCTCATCCACTCCACCATAAAATACTTAATTAAAATACCCATTATGCCAATGGCACGAACCAGCCCCAAATAGTATTGGCGAATGCGGAAAATTTTGAACATACCTCTACCCCTGCTGCTTTTTAAGTTGTTCGGTTAATTGGTCTATGGCATTCGTAAGCCGGTCAATACGTTCCTTATCGGGCAAATTGGCCCCCTGCAATGAACTGCTTATGTTCTGCTGCATACGGATATTCTCCTTCATTTCTTCCAAAGACTTTACAATACCGTCAGCCCATTTCTGGGCCTGCTCAGGGTCGTTTTGGTATTTTTCAATAAGGCCCGCTACCTGGGTTACAAAGGCCTCACGGTCCGCCAACCCGGCTGTTATACCAAAGGCAAGCATGTTTTTAATCAGGTTCATCATACTATCAGCAATCAAACTTTAAGCTAACAAAATACAGGGAAAGAACTTTTATTCATACTTCCCCTATTTAATTCATAACGTCCGCTCCCCTACTTAAGTACGCAAATTGCCTTTGCAGAATTTCGCCGTTAGGTTTATGTTCGCAACCACTTAAACAACCAACATGAGCCAAATAGCCAAAATACATGCCCGGCAGGTTTTAGACAGCCGCGGCAACCCAACCATTGAAGTGGACGTGATAACCAACAACGGCAGCCTTGGCCGCGCCATAGTGCCCAGCGGCGCCAGCACCGGTAAGCACGAGGCTGTTGAACTAAGAGATGGCGACAAAAAACGCTACCTGGGCAAAGGCGTATTAAAAGCCGTTGAGTTTGTAAACACTAAAATTGCTAAAGAACTGGAAGGGCTTAGCGTATTTGAGCAAAACGCTATTGACCAGATTATGATTTTGCTGGATGGCACTGCCAACAAAGGCAAGCTAGGGGCCAATGCCATATTGGGTGTTTCATTAGCAGTAGCAAAGGCAGCTGCAGAAGAATTGGGCATGCCCGTTTACCGTTACGTAGGCGGCGTTAACGCTAATACCCTGCCTATACCACTAATGAATATCTTAAACGGTGGAGCTCATGCCGATAATAAAATAGACTTTCAGGAATTTATGATTATGCCGGTAAACGCCGATAAGTTTAGCGAAGCTTTACGCATGGGTGTTGAGGTGTTCCATAACCTTAAAGGCGTTTTAAAGAAAAAAGGCTACAGCACTAACGTAGGTGATGAAGGCGGTTTTGCCCCTGAAATAAAGAGCAACGAAGAAGCTATTGAAACTGTACTAAGCGCCATTGAAGCCGCAGGCTATAAGCCGGGTAAAGACATCTACATTGCTATGGATGCCGCTTCAACCGAATTTTATGATGAGAAGGCCAAGGTTTACAACTTCCATAAAAGCAGTGGTAAAAAGTTAAGCAGCGAGGAAATGGTTAATTACTGGGCTACCTGGTGCAAAAAGTATCCTATTCTTTCTATTGAAGACGGCATGGCAGAAGATGATTGGAAAGGCTGGGAACTGCTTACCAAAAAAATTGGCGATAAAGTGCAATTAGTGGGCGATGACTTATTTGTTACCAACGTAACACGTCTGCAAAAAGGTATTGACCAGCACATTGCTAACTCTATATTGGTTAAGGTAAACCAAATTGGTTCGCTTACTGAAACTATTAACGCCGTTAACCTGGCCCACCGCAACGCATACACCAGTGTTATGAGCCACCGCAGCGGCGAAACGGAAGACACCACTATTGCTGATTTAGCTGTAGCGCTTAACTGCGGCCAAATTAAAACCGGCTCGGCATCAAGAACCGACCGTATTGCCAAGTATAACCAGCTACTGCGCATTGAGGAAGAATTAGGCCCAATGGCTTATTACCCCGGCAAAAGCTTTAAATTCCTTAAATAAACTACAGCATCCGAAGACAAAATCTTCGGATGTTTTATTTTTACAGAAGACAGCCTAAACTATGAAGAATACATTTTTTGCGCTTTTACTGTTAGCTACAAGCCTGTGCAGTGCGCAGGCTATAAACAAAGACTTACTTATTGGTAAGTGGCAATTTGTGCAGTTACAAAACGGCGATAACATAACGCATGTTGACAGTATGCAGAAGGCTTTAACCGAAAACTACAAAGGGTTGGCAATGAACGGGCCCGTGTCAAAGGCAGATTCCCTTGATGCGGAAGCACAGATTAAAGCCGAATTTGACGCCTTAAAGAAAATCTTTATGGAGTTTACTAAGGATGGTGCCTTTAAGGCAAGAGTTGGCACCGCCGCCAATATGTATGAAGTAAAGAATGCCACCTACAAATGGGAGAATGACAAGCTGATAAGCATGTACGAGCACGATAAAAATGAACAGGAGTCGTGGGAGATTGAACTGCTCACCGAAAGCAAACTTATTCTCAAAGAATCGCATGACGATAGCTTCACGCTTATTGAATTTAAAAGATAAGCATCAGGAGTAGGGCGGCTTCTTCAATACTTTCAATAACAGGTCGCCATAAAGCTTGGCTATATTCCGCTGGTAAGCGGCCATTTGCTCTTCAAAGTCCACAGGTAATTTATCTCCGTTGGCCCTGTGCTTAATAATGCTCCTCAATAAATTAAAGAATTTTTCGTACTCAGTAATCATTGAAGACGACGGCTTATTGGCCAAAAACTTTTTATTCTTCTTTACCAGGCTCAGTGCGGTTTCCCAATCACCTATAGCGGCAAAGTAGGCATTCTGCACAATGCGGTTAAGTATCTCTCCCAGCAGGTCCGTTTCTACTCTGTTAACCTGTAAAAACATATGGATGTACTCAAGGGCCTTGTCAAATTCATTTTTGTGAATGTGCAGTACAGCATAATTGCGGGCTATATTAAAAAACATGCCCATATCCGTACGGTGGGTTAAAACCTCGCGGGTGTTTTCATTCAACATCTGTTCCGCTTCGGTAAAGCGGTGATTGATAATGGCAATTACTGCAAACATAACCGGGTGGTAAACATTGCGCTTTAAGTCGGGCCAAATGGCAAAGCTCTCTTTATACGTTTCTAAAGCCTTTTCAAACTGGTCCGTTTGGCAATAGGCTTTTGCCAACTTAGTAAAGGCATACATTTTAAGCGCCTGCGGCACTCCTCCTTTCGCCGCTTCAAATTCCTGTAAAGCCGTTTCAAGGCTATTAATCAGGTTATCTCCATCAGAGCTGCAGAAATCATAAAAGTTAGCTTTAGCCAATTGTAAGTGAAAATTGGCACGGTGAAGATTTTTGCCTTTCAGCTCCTTTTCCCATTTATGAATTACCTTCCAAAACTGCGGCTCATAACTAACTGAATTGCCCATTACAGAGTTATAGAAGAGCGCAGAGTGTTCATACATTAACCATATCTCCGCCTTATCTTCTAAACCGGCTTTAGGGAAGTGTTTTAAATATTCCGTAGCATACTTACTAACCAGGGCAAGGTCCAACTTGTTTACGCCTATTTTTCGCGTAGCTAAAAATGCCTGTAAGTAAAACTCTCTTATCTCTTTCTCTTTTCCGGTTTTCAGTTGCGCCTTCTCACGCATTTTGATTTCATGATAAAGCAGGTCTAACAACTGCTTTTGCAGTAGCAGGGTAAATACTTTTGCATCACTACCATCAGTTAAATAGCCAAAACATTTCTCCAGTAATACTGAGTTAATTTTATCAAAGTGCGATTTGGAAAGGCCAAGCTCCTCCTGAATCTTGCTGTCCACTTCATCGGTAGTAGTACGGTAGCTTAAAGTCTTTTGCAATACCTCCTCCTCACGCCCTTTTACAGGCATTAACAGCAATTTTTGCACTTCCTCTTTCTTAAGAGTGCGTACCAATTCCAGCAGAAAGCTCATATGCTACCATTACAAGCAGGGTTCCCAGGCCCTGCTTTAACGTAAAAATACAAAGGCCAATAAACGGGGCGGTAATTCTTATACACTAATAAACAGAATGGCATAAATTTGATGGATGCGATTATATGTACCACTGGTAGCCCTTCTGACTGCCTTGCTACTGCCTTTTATAACAATTGCCCAAACCCAAAGCATAAAGGGCAGCATTGCCAATGATGCAACAAACAAGGCGTTTACAGTAACCTTAGCCCAATACAAAAGCAGTTATTACCAGGCAATAGCCTCAGCGCCCGTCAGTGCCAATGGTACGTTTGACATACAATTGAATGAACCCTTGCTTAACAGTTGCTGCCAGTTATGGTTTCCGAATGGCGACAGCATTTTATTTATAGCAGGAAGCGATAAACAATTAGATTTTAAAGCGAGATGGTACGAGGGGCTGATTATTGAAACAGGTTTTACCAACTCGGCGCAAAACAAACAGCTATGGCAGGTAAAAGGCTGGCTTACCAGGTTAAAAGCTTTTGAAGATAGTGTAGGACATGCCGGCGTGGCTATTGATGAATTTGACCCGAAGTATACCACCAAATCTTCAGCGCTTAAAAGTTATTATCAAAGCAGGATAGTAGAATTAAATAAAGAGCTAAGCAGCATTGCAGAGGCAGAGCCCAATGGTTATTGCGCTAAAGCTATTATACCTGCCTTACTTAAAGCCAATATGGTGCAATCAGCCAGCGGTGCGGAGTTTGACAATAACCGTTCCTTCCAGCACTATCATTTTTTTGATTTTATAAACGCAACCGATACGTTGTTAGCCACCTCCCCTTTTCTTCGCCAGCAGTTATTTACCTACATGGACCTTTGGGTAAACCAAAATGAAAAAGGCTTACAAAAAGGCGTGGATGAGTTAATGAAAAAGTTCAACCTTGAAAATGAATTGAAGAAGTATGTCCTTACTGCGCTTACTGATTACTTTACGGAGCGTAATAATTTTCCTTTAGTTGACTATCTGTTCAACAATTTTTATAACACTTGTGAAGCGCCTCCACTAGTGGGCAAATCAGCGGAAATAGTTGAGCAAATGAAGCGCCTGGCACCGGATAACAAAGCGCCTGACCTGATAATGCCCGATGCCGCCGGTAATTATTTCTGGCTTTCAACAATGAAAACACGAAAGAATGTGGTGCTCTATTTTTATGCAAGCTGGTGCCAGCACTGCCAAAAAGTTACACCTGATGTAATAAACTATGCGCACGAAATGAAGAGCAAGGGTGTAGACTTTGTTGCAGTTTCTTTAGATAGCAAAAAAGAAGCCTGGTTAAACTTTATAGCCAAAAACAAACTGGACTGGATAAATATTAGCGACCTGCGCTATTGGGATAGTGAAGCCGTAAAGCTGTACGCTTTAAGAGCCACCCCAACGTTTTACGTTTTAGATGGCTCTTTAAATATTATTAAGCGCACTAATGAGCTTGATGACGTTAAGAAGGTTCTAACTAAATAACTATTACTATTTAGCTATTTCTACGCAGCAATAAACGCCGTGGCTGTTGCCGTAGTTGTGCGAACCATCAAAGTTGTTGCAATCAGTGCCGTTTGTATAAAGGGCGTTATCATCACCTGAACGGGTTGAAAGCCATTTATCAGAAAGTATGGCCATACCGGCAACACAAGCGTTTCTTATCTGCATGTGGGTACATATTTCAGCGCCCTGGTAGAAGTTGGAACAATCGCTGGCCTTTTGATTCCAGTTGCTGTTAAAGGCTTCTGAATAAACACACAATCTTCTCCAGGTATAATCAACCTGGAAAGAGGTAGCCGCAAATTGCATAGCAGGACAAGTAGCAGGCGTGTGCGTTAAGTTTCCGCTTGCATCGGCAAACACAGTATGTGTAGGGTTAGAGGCAAGGTTAGGTACCTGCACTACAGCAGTGCCCCAGCCGGCGTCGTAGCCTAATTGCATTACACCACCACCGGTGCGTATATAATCAACACGGCTACCGGCATCATGAAAGCCAATGCTTGAATAGTCTAAGCCGCTTAACACTAAAGTACTGCCACTGGTTGTCCAGTTGCTAGTGTTAGGGTTAAAGCTAACTGCAGTGTTACCTATGGATAATACACCATCCGTTGCACCGGGGTCAGTTGAGTTAACACCTACACGTATAGCTCCATTCATTACAGTAAGCTTAGTGGTAGGGGCTGTAGTTCCTATACCTACGTTACCGCCGGCAGCCACCTTAACTCTTATAGTACCAAACCCTGAACCATACTGGCCATCGCCACCATCTTCACTTATCACAAAATCGTTACTGCCGGCGTCATCGCCGCCAATTTCCCAGTTCTTTACATTACGGCTGCGGAAAAGAATTTTAGCGCCATCGTTTCCGGCTCCGGTAGTTCTTAGGTTTAAAACATGTCCCCATGAGTTATCTCCACCACTTGTAAACTGGGCTACCGCACGGTTAGCTCCGGAAGCAGAACGGACAATCTGTAATGTATTTTCAGGGGCCGTGGTATTAACGCCCATCCAACCTGCATTGGTAATAGCCGCAACATCATTGTTCGCAACCCTGAAACCAATATATCCACCACCGGTGTTTTGTTTATTTATAAAAGTGTAGTTGCCGTCACTACTCATTAAAATACCATAAGCCGTAGTACTGGCCTGGCTGGCATGGGCCAATCCTGCCCATGTTGTACCATGGCCAACATCGCCAATAAATACATTATTAATGCGCGCATTACCACCCTGTACATCCAGTTTTTGGGTAGCGCTTGCAATACCTATACCGGCATTGCCTGTTACATATAAATTACCGTTAGAAGTAATATTTGAAGCAGCAAACTGCTCGTAGCCGGTTCCGGGGTTATTAAATGTTCTGATTACTCCCGCAGCATCCATACCTATTTGCGATGCTACTACACCCGGCCAATGGAAGGCTACACGCGGTGTGCTGGTTGTTCTAACCTCAATTGGCGCTGTAGTATAAACAGTACCTGTTCCGCCTGTAACATCAAACTGGTCGCTGGTAGTTAAGGTAGTACCGTCATCAGTTACGCTGCTGTTGCCACCGGTGGTAGCGCTTGTAAACTTTATAATTGTATTAGTAGTGCCGTTAATGTTAGCAGAACCTGCGGGGCCTTGTGGACCTTGAGCTCCTTGCGGACCTACTGCTCCTTGGGGTCCTTGGGCTCCCTGCGGGCCTTGAGCACCTTGAGGGCCAACTGCCCCTTGCGGACCTTGGGCTCCCTGTGGGCCCTGCGCGCCTTGTGGACCTTGGGCACCCTGAGCACCTGCTGGACCTTGTGGCCCAACTGCACCAGCGGGGCCCTGCGCACCGGCCGCACCGGCAATACCCTGGTCACCTGCAATACCTATGTTCCATGAAGCAAATGTGCCGCCACCTACAAAGCGGTCGGCAGTAATGGTCATGGTTGTACCTGAGTATGCTGTTACCACACCTTCCATATAGTTGGATGGATCGTTAGCTATACGCACGCGCATGTTAGGCAAATAAGCCAGGCCTGCCTGCGTAGTAAACGTTTTGCTGCCATTGCTTATGGTATTACTGGTAGTAGATGTAGCCGTATAACCCGCACCCTGACTGCCTTGTGGGCCAACTGAGCCCTGAGGGCCTACTGCCCCTTGTGGACCGGCCGGGCCTTGTGGGCCAACATTTCCCTGAGCTCCCTGAGGGCCTGCGGGACCCTGTGGCCCCACATTACCTTGCGGACCAGCGGGCCCTTGGGGGCCATCATTACCTTGTGGACCGGCAGGACCTTGTGGACCCACAGCACCTTGCGGGCCGGCGGGGCCTTGCGGACCTGCGGGACCGGGTATACCGGTATTGTCGCTAACTAAACGCCAGGCATTATTTATATAAACTACGCTTATAACCCCGGTAACAGGGTTAATAGTGTAACCGTTAAATGACACCGATTGCGCATCATTGTTATAGATAGTAAGATATTGCCCGTTTTGAGGGGTTGCAACGGTAGCATTGCCGTTGGCGGCTGCATTGCCGTTATCTGTAATACGTACTATTGATACGTTGTCACCAAGCGCAAACGCCGAAGTGCTGGCAGTTACGCTGGCCGGCGTTAAGCTTATTGCTCCTTCTACCTGAAGTTTTGTTTTCGGGTCGTTTGTGCCTATACCAACGTTTTGAGCACGTAAACCTATAACTATAGCCATCATAGCTATGCTGAGTCCAAGTTTTTTCATCGGTTTTTTTTGAGTCCTTCGCGAATATACAAGCAATAAGGCTTGAATTCTATAAAAGTCAAGATGAATGTGATAAAAAATGCAGCGGGTGGCTTTCAGGCACGCTAAATACACTTCATTTGTATATTTTAAAGCGCACAACTGTTTTGCAATTAATACAGCATGTACTATCAGTAGCACAAACGTAAATGGCACTAAGCATATTTCCAACGCTTACATATTTCATATTATTTAATGCATTAGTGCTGCTTATTCCCGGCTTGCAGTTAAAAGGCTTTAAAAAGCCTGTCTCTATTTTTGTGCTGAACCTAAAGTTTCTCGCAGGTTTTACACTATGGTTCATATATACTTTTTATTATACTGATACAGCCAACAACGATGTATACAAGTTTTACAAGGATGCGGTTACGCTTCATGAAATACGACAAGAGTCGCACTCTGCCTTTTGGAAATTAATGACAGGTGCAAACAATGAAGAAACCAATAGTTACACACCACGCCTGCAAAACTGGAAGCGCAATTTTGACGAAGCCCCGGTAAACGAAAACCAAACAGTAATACGGTTTAATGCCCTGCTTATATTTATAAGCGGTCGCATATACTTCGTGCACATACTAATAATGTGCTTTATCTCTTACATGGCCTACCTGCTAATTGCCAATGCACTTGCCACACACCTTAAAGGCAAGAACCCCGTCCTTATTCTACTGCCATTACTGCTGCCCTCCGTATTGTTATGGACAGCAGGCGTTATGAAAGAGCCATTAATGATGCTGGGCATCGCTTTTTTGTTTTGTGGTTTAGCAGGGCTTTATTCCGCTATTGTACGGTGCACTCTCTTTGCTATTGGCATTGCGCTTTTGCTGGCCGTAAAGTTTTATGTACTGGTTTGCCTGTTGCCGGCAGGTTTAATTTACCTTGTTGCAAAACGTTTAAATAATTTCAAACAGGTTTCATCTGCATATTTGTGCGGTTATGCTGTACTGGCGGCATTAGCATTTAACCTTAATTACTTCAGCAGTATTAACCCAACGCAAATGCTGGTAAACAAGCAGCAACATGCTGTTAAGGAGGCCGAATATTTTAATGCAGGAAGTATTATCAGTGTGCCGCAAATCAACGCCAATGCCATAAGCATTGTAAAAGCTTGCCCGCATGCTTTGTATAATACGCTCACACAGCCTTCACTATTTAATGCAGGCAAACCGATTGTAATTTTTAATGCGCTGGAAAATCTGTTGGTGCTTTTGCTTCTCCCCTACCTGCTCGTTAAAATCCAAAGAAATAGATTGAGCAACTTAAACCTTGTATTGTTTCTGCTTAGTGCAACCCTTAGTTATTTTATACTAATAGGCATAAGCACCCCCGTTGCCGGTAACCTTGTGCGGTACAAAGCACCATTGCTGCCCCTATTTATTTACGCGTTTATATTACTAAGCGATTTACCCGAATGGCCGTTTGCCAATCGGTTTCTTTTACAGAAATCTTCGGACTAATATTTTTTACTCCGGAAGATGATAAACAACATGCGCAGCCCTAACAGGTTGGCAACAATAAATCCCAATCCTCCGGGAATAGAAATGTGTTTATAAAGCGGCGGAAAATTTACGGCTATTAAAATAGCAGAGGCCATAAGTATAGCGCCAATAATAAAACCGCCGGTTATGCGGTTGCTGGCTAAATCAATTTTATTCGTTAGGTCTTCAAGGCCTTCGTGTTCAATACCAATTTTTACTTCGCCCTTTTTCACCTTGCCTACTATATCTCTAACATCCCTGGGCAGGTTCTCCATTAGCGATAGGGTATCGCGGGCTGAAGCAAAGAACCGTTTAAGAATGGACATAGGGCTGAATTCATCCTTAAGCGTTTGATTAATATGCGGGGTCAATTCCTCAATAATATTCAGTTTAGGGTCAAGCCTGTGCCCCACACCCTCAATGGTTACAAGGCATTTGGAAAGCAGAAAATAATCGGGCGGCATTTTAATAGTGTACTTGTTTACCAGCGTAAGTAGCCTGTTGAACAAATCGCTCATATTCATTTGATCGGCCGGTAAAGAATGATAATCATTTATTAAATCCTCCACCTCGTAATCAAAAGTCTTATTGCCGTCAAAATGCTGGCTTACGGCAATGTTTTTCAATCCCCAAATCAATGTTTTAGAATCCTTAGCCGTAACACCGTACACTATATCTGCAAAAAATTCAACATCTGCTTTCAGCACAGTACCCATCATGCCAAAATCAATAAAGCATACTTTATCGTTAGGCATGGCAAACAGGTTACCGGGGTGCGGGTCGGCATGAAAAAAGCCATGCTGAAAAATTTGCTGAAACAGGGCAAACATGCCGTTCTTAGCCAGCTCATGCCCGTTTGCATTTATGCGCTTCAGCCCTTCGGTATCATACGGGTGCACACCGTCAATAAACTCCATGGTTAAAAGCTTACGCGTAGTATACTGCGGGTAATATTTAGGAACATACACTAACTGGCTGCCTTCAAAATTAGCGGCAAAGCGTTGCAGGTTATATCCTTCGTGCGTTAGGTCTACCTCTTTATGTATGGCAATATCAAAAGCCATTACAATACCCACAGGGTCAAGATTGGCCATGTAGCCCCGCTCTTCCATTTTGCGGGCTATGTATTTCATTATTAAAATATCCAGTTCAATCTTCTCCAGTATATCGGGCCTGCGCACCTTTAAAACAACGCGGCTACCGTCTTTCAACTTAGCACGGTGCACCTGTGCTATAGAGGCACTGGCAAAAGGCGTTTCTTCAAAGCTGGTAAATACCTCTTCAATTGATTTACCTATTTCCTTTTCAATTATAGCACGGGCTTCCTTACCGGGAAATGGCGGAACATGGGTTTGCAGTTTTTCAAATTCAGTAACCAGTTCCAGCGGTATAACATCGGGGCGGTTGCTCAGTATTTGGGCCAGCTTAATATAGGTAGTGCCCAACTCCTCCACCGCCATCCTTATCCGCTCCCATTTCGAATGCTTATGGATATCGTCTACAAAGCCGTGGGGCAATACAGCTTCTACCACGCGGGCAGTCCATGACACACCGGCATCGGCCAGCAAATCCTGAAAGCCGTATTTTACCAAAATGCCAATAATCTGGCGGTAGCGCCTTAAGAGCCTAAAGTCTAGTCCGAACATTCCGCTTTCAAAGAAATTCCATTGGATTTAACCCCATCATGACCTACATCATTTACAGGGCTGTTTAAAATTATAGTCCACTATACACTACTGTGTGCGCAGTCTAATTCCTCTAAAAATACAAATATGGATTCTAATTACGTTTTTTACCCAACAATTGCCCCTTATGTGGACCCAGGTTAAAAAACGAGTGAAGCGTTTACCGGCTATTTTGAGAAATCCCTACTTTATAGCGGGCACCCTATTCCTTTCCTGGATGTTGTTTCTAGATGAAAACAACCTTATTAATCAGTATCGCAAGTACAAAGAACTTTCCAGCCTTGAAGAAAAAAAACGCTATTACGCCGAACAAACGCAGCAAACCGAGAAGGAACTTGGCGAGTTAACCAGCAGTAAAGAAACACAGGAAAAATTTGCCCGCGAACATTACTGGATGAAACGCGATAGTGAAGATGTTTATGTTATAGTAAATGCCTCAGAAGAACACTAGACCCCACTAAACAGTTATTTAACCCCGTTAATTGATAATTGGCGGCACTTCCTTTTCTTCGCTGTATGATTTTAAGTTTAACCCCTGCACGCTTTCCTGATTACGAGTTAATAGACTGCGGCCATTTTTTAAAACTGGAACGCTTTGGTAATTTTATTACCATACGCCCCGAGCCACAAGCAGTTTGGGATAGCAGTATGAGCCTTGCCGACTGGGAAAAGCGCGCGCACGTAAAATTTATACCCAAAAGCAGTAGCAGCGGTGAATGGAAGAAACTAAAACAAATGCCCGACCAATGGAGCATTGGCTATGAAACGGCTACAGGCAACGGTATTAAAATGCGCCTTGGGCTAACTTCATTTAAACACGTGGGTGTTTTTCCTGAGCAGGCCGTAAACTGGGATTATATAGCGGAAAGTATTGCCGGAATGAAAATTGCCAGCCCGCGTTTTTTAAATCTGTTTGCTTATACAGGCGGTGCATCGCTTGCAGCGCGCGCCGGTGGCGCCGAAACCTATCACCTTGACTCCATTAAACAAGTAGTAAGCTGGGCAAAAGAAAATATGGAGTTAAGCAAGCTGGATAACATACGTTGGATTGTAGAAGACGCCCTGAAGTTTGCAAAGCGCGAAGTGAAACGTGGCAGCAAATACAACGGAATTATTCTGGACCCACCTGCCTATGGGCATGGCCCTTCCGGGGAAAAATGGAAGCTTGAAGACAGCCTTAATGAGTTAATGAAAAATGTGCTTCAGTTGCTGGATGAAAAAGAACATTTCCTTATACTGAATGCTTATTCTCTGGGTTTCTCTTCATTGATATTGGAAAACCTGGTAAAGGGTAATTTTAAACCGCGCAATTTAGAAGTAGGCGAACTTTACCTTAATGATAGTTTCGGCAAAAAGTTGCCCTTGGGGGCCTTTGCGCGCTTCAGAACCTGATTTATTATTCAGTCATTTTATCCAGCATTTTCTGCAGTAATTCGCTCAACTGCTTTGCATCTTTTTCTGCCAGTAACTCCACAGGCTTTTGCATTTCTTCTTCATACTTGTCTATCTGGGCAAGGCTGTTTAATCCTTTGCGGGTTATCACAACATCTACAGCGCGGCGGTCTTTGGCGCTTTGTACCCTTTCCACAAATCCTGCTTTACGCAATCGCTCCACTATGCGGCTGGCATCGCTCATGCGGTCAAGCATTCGCTCGCGTATAAGGTTAACGGTACAAGGATTAGGAAACTGGCCCCTTAAAATGCGCAGCACATTGTATTGTTGCAGGGTAAGGCCAAATTTTTTAAAAAAATTCTCGTGGTGGTTGTTCAAAAGATTACTCACCAGCATAATGCTGATTAATGCCTTTTGCTTTTCACTACGAAATTTAGTTTGCTTAATAAGCTCTTCTAATTTCGCCATGTCCGTGGGTTTGGTCAAATTTAAAATAAAAGAGCGAGGAACCGAATGGCCCTCGCTCCCACACTTAACCCACACACCATTTATTGCTTGTTCAACTCCAGGTTTATGGTAATGGTAACATCACTACCAACAACTGAGGTTGTTTCTATCAGTTTATTCCATTTCAAATTGTAGTCGAAACGGTTAATTACGCCTGTAATTTTGAACCCGGCCACTGTTTTACCCCATGCCTGAGCAGTACCATTATACACCACATCCAGCTTTACGTGTTTGGTAACATCGCGTATGGTAAGGTCGCCTTCCAATACATATTTATTACCGCTCACTTTTTTAAAGCTGGTGCTCTTAAAGCTCATGGTAGGGTATTTCTCGGCATTAAAAAAGTCATCGCTCTTCAGGTGTTTATCACGGTCTTCACTGCCGGTGCTTACACTGGCAATTTCAGCGCTGAATTCAATTTGTGCATTCTGAAAATCTTCACTTTTTGAAACCACCGCGCCGGTAAACTTTTTAAATTCACCTTCTGATTCGCTTACACCCAAGTGCGTAACGCTGAATTTTACTACCGTGTGCGAATTATCAATGTTCCATTTGGTTTGCGCTTTGGCGCCTATAGCCATCAGTAAAATAAAGGCTGCTGCAACTAAATTTTTCATACCACTTGTTTTTGGTTAACGTTTAGGCCACAAATATATGTTACAACAACAAATGTAACAACAATTATTCAATAATTTTTCCTAAAAAGTGCCCCAAACGGTTTTCCTTTGGCCCTGTATTCAAAACATACGCTTAATGCAAAAGTTCTTTTTAATAGCCGTATCTCTTGCTGGCCTTACTGCAGTAGCGCTTGGCGCCTTTGGTGCACACGGCCTTAAACCCCTTATTGATGCCGACCACCTGAACATGTGGGAGAAGGCTGTACAATACCAGATTTACCATGCCTTGGCCCTGTTTATGTGTTACCTGTATTTGCGTAAAGAGGATGCCGCTGTCATCCGCTATGCCGGTATATGCTTTCTAATGGGTATACTTTGTTTTTCCGGCTCATTATACCTGTTGGCTACCCGTTCCTTAACCAACATACCGGCAATTGTATTAGGCCCCATTACACCTATTGGCGGATTCTTTTTTATTGCGGGTTGGGGCCTTGTATTGGTTAATGCCCTTAAACAGGATGGTAGTAATAAAACGGCGTAGAATTACTTACCGCTTTTCTTTTCCTTCTCTTTAGCCTCTTTGTGTATGGCTGAGCGGCTTGAGTTCAAGCGCAAATCACCGGCATTCAGGTTTTGAGCAAGTAACAGTTTTGCATTGCCATACTTACTCTTCATTTCGTCAATGGCTTTATATAACTGCAACTCCTTGTCCCTGTCCTGAAACATATCTACCTGGTAATTGCTTTCCTTCAGATTAGTGAATCGCACACCCAGTAAGCGCACCTTTCTGCCCTGTTCGTAAAGTTCATCAAACAGGTAAAGGGCCTTTTCAATAAGTATGCGTGAGTTGGCGGTTAAGTCTATTGCCAATTGCTTGCTGTGCGTACTGAAATCGTTATAACGCAACTTAATAGCTACGCAGCCTGTTACCTTGCCATCTGCCCTTAAATCAAAGGCCAGCTTTTCTGCCAGGTTAATAATTATCTTCTTCAGCCAGTCCACATCATCGGTGTCCTTGCCAAACGTTCGTTCACTGCTCATGCCCTTGGCTTCGCGGTATTGTTGCACTTCGGTACTAGCACGGCCATGTGCGCGGTGCCAAAGATCAAGCCCATGCTTACCCATCCAGTTCTGTAAAGCTTCAAGGGTAAACTGTCGTAGCTGGTAAATAGTGTGCACTCCTTTCTCATTCAAAAACTTCACCATCTTCTCTCCGCAAAAAGGAATTTTGCCTACGGGCAGCGGATCTAAAAAATCCTGTTCCTTTCCTAAGGCTATCATCAATTGGCCATTAGGCTTAGCTTCATTGGTAGCCATTTTAGCCAGCATTTTATTTACTGATAAGCCAAAGGAAATAGGCAGGCCGGTTGTGGTTATTATCTTTTCGCGTAACCGGGTGCTCCACTCGTACAAATTGTAAAAGCGGTCCATGCCCGTCAGGTCCACATAAAATTCATCTATGCTGGCTTTTTCGTACAACGGCGCTCTTTCGGCAATTATATCTGTTACCATTTTACTGTAGCGGCCATACTCTTCGTAATGGCCCATTATGTATATACCGTGCGGACATAGAGCCCGTGCCTTTTTAAAATTCATGGCGCTGTGCACACCAAACTGTCGCGCCTCATAACTACAACTGGTTACTACACCTCTATCCCCGGTTCCGCCAACTATAACGGGCTTACCCAGCAGTGTAGGGTCCAGTAATCTTTCTACCGATACAAAGAAAGAATCGAGGTCCATATGTAGAATGTACGGCTGCACTGCTCAAACTTACCACATTTATAGATACCCCATTTTATGAATACTAAATATTTTTGCTAAATTCGCTAAAAATTTTGGCTTATGGAATTTATTGCCAGCAACCTGAAATTTCTGCGGAAGCTTAAAAGCTGGACCCAGCAGGACCTTGCCGATGAATTAAATATAACCCGCGCAGTGGTGGGCAGTTATGAGGAAGCCCGCGCCCGGCCTACTTATGAAGTATTGGCAGAGCTATCAAAAATCTTTAAGTATAAGATTGATGATTTAATTCTGCGCGACCTTCGCCAAACCGAAAAGGTGCCATTGTTCAGCGATGAGCAATTGGATACCGAAGGCAAGCACCTAAGGGTATTAGCCATTACGGTTGATAAAACAGATAAAGAAAATATTGAATTGGTGCCGGTAAAGGCAGCAGCCGGTTATTTAAACGGTTATGCTGACCCCACCTTTATAAAGGAGCTGAACCGTTTCCGTTTACCATTTCTACCTGCCGGCACCTTCCGTGCGTTTGAAATTAAGGGAGACTCCATGTTGCCCGTTCAACCCGGTTCTATCATTATCAGTGAATACATTGATAACTGGAAGAAGATAAAAGACGGCCATACCTATATCGTTCTCTCTAAAAACGAGGGTATAGTTTATAAGCGTGTATTTAACCAGGTAGCAGAGAATGGTACCTTATTGCTGCGCAGTGACAACCCTTCTTATCCTGCCTACTCCATTAAAATGGATGAGGTATTAGAAGTGTGGCGCGCTGTGTTAAACATAAGCTACTTAAATAAGGGCAGCGACCTTAGCTACCAAAACATACTACAGCTAATGCAGGAGCTGAAGAAGGATGTGGATGGATTGAAAGGGAATTAGATGTTATTTCCAAATGCTGCTTATAGGCTTACTCCATTCCGAAGTTCCGGCATCAGTTATAACTCTGCAACGATAGTAAACACGTTTCTTTTTAGCTATGATAGTGTCTTTTAGTTCAGGTAATTTGGTTTTTGTAAATGGCAAAAAATCCGCAGTATTGGCGATAGGCTCCTCCTGATCCGCCACAAACCTTTGCCATTCATAATACTTTGCATCTGCAACTTTTTCAGCAGTTATCAGGAAGCCCTTACCGTTTTCGTCATAAAAAGTTTCTATGCTGACTAAATAGCAGTTTAGCGCAGCCGTTCTTTGCTCGCCATTTGTAGTTTTAACAGGTTCATTATAATGGATATTTTGATTCGGGCTAGGTTCTTTAGTTTCCTGCTTTTGTTCTGGTTTACTGTTAATTTCAGACACTTCTTTTTTGTCAGGTAATTTTTTCTCAGCCTCAAAAGTCGATGGCGTAGAGTTTACCACGTTAGTTTTAAACGAGAAGTCATAAACCCTGCCACCAGCACCAGCAACGGGCATAAAAGCAAATTCACCAGAAGTTAACGGTGTTGATAAATTGATCTCATACACGAAATCATTCTTTTTTATATAATCAAATGCTATAATTTTTTCCGATTCTATACCGCTCTGTTGAGAATAAGCATTGAATTTTCCAATCACAACTTCACGAGATTTACCTTCTTCATTAGCCTTAAATTCATATAAAAGATATTCATTGGGCGTCTCCAAACTCGTTGCCATTTGATTTTGGACATAAGCAGGTGGATAAAAATAAAATACAGGTGAATTTTCTATAACCTTCGTTTTGGCTGTTAGCCCCGCAATAACGCGGCGCATCTTCGTTTTAGCTATACCATAAGTAAAAGCTGTCGCCAATGTATTCGATTTCGTTTCAGAAGCTATGGAAGCGTCAATCTTTACTAGTTTGTTTTCTTGCTTATTAAAATAATAAAACCCAGGAGAGTGAGGCGAGAATGGATCGTTTTGATTTATCGTTGTAGACTTATTTTTCTCTTTCGATTCAATCATTGAGGTAAATATAGCATCAGATATCCCTTGAGCTTTGAGATCTATAAGCGCACTTGTCGTAACATCAAAATTGGTCTTAGAAATCTTTATCTTGCTAATTATCACAGGATCTCCAAGCCCAAGTTTTACCATATCTACAACCGTTTGATTGGTAAGAATCTCTTCTGTTTCTTGACAATAAACTTGGGTTGCTACTGCCAAAAAAAACCATATTATGATTTTTTTCATAAACAATTGTTTAAGCATGTAAATTCAATTAACTGGAACAGCTTAAATTTACTAAACATCAGATTATTATTAAATAATCTTATGCAAAAAAACAGAAGCGCCGCAATTAATAACTGCGGCGCTTCTGTTTTTAGTAAGTATATGACTATACCGTTTGCACCACTTTTGGCGCAGCAGCTAAAATTTCAGCTTCTGCTTTAGCGGCAAACTTCTCAAAGTTTTTATTGAAAGCAGCAGCCAGTTCATTAGCCTTTGCATCATAAGCATCTTTATCTTTCCATGTGTTGCGTGGGTTCAAAATTTCAGCAGGCACACTAGGGCAGCTCTTAGGCATAGCAACACCAAATACCGGGTGTGTTTCAAACTCTACTTTATCTAAACCGCCATTCAATGCTTCAGTAATTAATGCACGGGTATGCGGTAAGCTCATACGCTTGCCGGTGCCGTAAGCGCCGCCGGTATAGCCGGTATTTAATAACCAAACATTAATTTTTGCTGAGCGCAATTTCTCACCTAACAGGCTGGCATACTTTGTAGGATGCAGTGGCAGGAAAGGCGCCCCAAAACAAGTGCTGAACGTAGTTTGTGGTTCAGTTACTCCTGCCTCAGTACCGGCTACCTTGCTGGTAAACCCGCTTAGGAAGAAATACATAGCCTGGCCTACTGATAATTTTGAAATTGGAGGCAACACACCAAACGCATCATAAGTAAGGAAGAAAACGTTCTTAGGTTCGCCACCAACGCTCTTAGGCAGTGCGTTTTCAATAAAGTGAATAGGATAGCTAACACGTGTATTTTCTGTTCTTGCCTTATTGCTGTAATCAACAGTGCGGGTGCCTTCGTAAAAGCCTATATTCTCCAATATAGCGCCGTGCTTAATGGCGCGGTAAATATCCGGTTCTTTTTCAGCCGAAAGGTCAATGGTTTTTGCATAGCAACCACCTTCAAAATTGAAAACTGAATTCTTGGTCCAGCCGTGTTCGTCATCGCCTATTAGCGGACGATTAGGGTCAGCAGATAAAGTTGTTTTACCTGTACCGCTCAAACCGAAAAATAAAGCAACATCACCACCCTTGCCCACGTTAGCTGAGCAGTGCATGCTCAACACGTTCTTTTCGTGTGGCAAAACGTAGTTTAACACAGTGAATATGCCCTTCTTTATTTCGCCGGTATAAGCTGAACCGCCTATTATGGCAATCTTCTTCGTAAAGTTCAGAATAGCAAAGTTGTGCTGGCGAACACCATCGGCAGCGCCTTTGGCAGTAAAGCCCGGTGCCTGTATAACCAACCAATCCGGTTGTATAGTAGCCAGTTCCTCCCGCTTAGGGCGTAAGAACATATTGTAGGCAAACATGTTAGCCCAGGGGTATTCTGTTATAACACGAACGTTCAAACGGTAGCTGTCATCAGCACAGGCATAGCAATCGCGCACGTAAACATCCTTACCACCTAAATAGGCCACTAACTGGTTATAAAGGTTGTCGAACACAGCGGGTTCAACAGGCAGGTTAAAGTTGTTCCAGTCAACTGAATCCTTGGTGTTATCGTCCTTAACAATAAACTTGTCCTTAGGTGAACGGCCGGTAAACTCTCCTGTATCAACAGCAAGGGCACCGGTATCATTCAATACACCCTGTTTAAGGCTTATGGAGTGTTCTACCAGTTCTTCGGGGGTTAAATTCCAGTATTGGGTGTTTGTATTCTTAATTCCTAGCGATTCAAGGTTTGCCTGGGGGTTCTTATCACCTACCACTTTCATAGCTGCAGTTTTATCTGAATTTAGAGGGCAGCAAATGTATAAAAAAGCGCGAAGTGCCGCAGGCTGAGCCCCATCAGTATTCCTTATTTTAAGGTGTACGAGGCGGAAAAATTTGCTTTACTTAGCCTTTCAATTTCAATGTTATGCGCTACGAATCAATTAATTCTGACCTGTTTAGCTTAAACCGAAAGAATTTTGTTAAACATCTGAAACCTAACTCTTTAGCAGTTTTTACCAGTAATGCTATTTTGACCAGAAGCGCTGATGCCGCCTATAAATGGCGCCAAAACCCCGATTTATTTTATTTGAGCGGCATAGACCAGGAAGAAACCTTTTTGGTATTGTTTCCTGATGCCCCTGAAGCCAAACACCGCGAGGTATTGTTTGTACGCCGCACCAACGAACATATTATGTGGTGGGAAGGAAGAAAACATACCCTTGACGAAGCGCGTGCCATATCCGGTATTGAAACCGTTACCTGGAGCGACAACTTTGAAAGCATGCTTTGCCTGTTTATGAACCACGTAGAAAACGTGTATTTGAATACTAATGAGCACGACCGCAGCATTAACATGGGTGAAACCCACGAGGCAAAGTTTGCGCGTGATTTAATGAGCAAATACCCCTTGCATAAATTTGAGCGCAGCGCACCTATAATGCATAACCTGCGTGTAAGTAAATCTGCCATTGAAGTGGACCTTTTAAGGCGTGCCATTGACATTACGCATAAAGGTTTTTTACGGGCGCTGGCCTTTATTAAGCCGGGCGTATGGGAGTTTGAAGTGGAAGCTGAACTTACGGCAGAATATGTGCGCAACCGAGGTACAGGCCATGCTTATGAGCCTATTATTGCTACAGGCGTTAACGCCTGCGTATTGCATTACGTAACTAACGATGCCCAATGCAAAGCCGGCGATTTATTACTGATGGATGCTGCATCGGAATATGCTAATTACAACGCCGACCTTACGCGTACTGTACCTGTTAGCGGCAAGTTTACCAAACGCCAAAAGAATGTTTACAATGCTGTGTTACGGGTACACAATGAGGCAAAGGCCATGATGCGTAGCGGCATTACACTTACTGATTTGAATAACCAGGTTGGCGCCGTAATGGAAAGCGAATTACTTGGCCTGCGGTTACTAACCAAAACCGATATTAAAAACCAAACCAAGGAAAGCCCTGCCTTTAAAAAGTATTTCCCTCATGGCACGGCACACTTCCTGGGGCTGGATGTGCATGATGTTGGCGACCGTTATGCTAAACTAAAACCGGGCGCTGTGTTAACCTGTGAACCGGGCATATACATCCGCGAAGAGAACATGGGTATACGCATTGAAAACAACATATTAATTACCAAAGGCAACCCTGTTGATTTAATGAAGGATATACCTATTGAGGCGGAGGAAATAGAAGAGATAATGAATGCTAAGGGAGTAATGGTTGTATAACTACTGCGCATAAGCTTTTGTATCTTTGCAACATGAATGAGCAATTCATTATTAAAGAGTTTAAAAAAGCCGTCAGCAAACTATACGGCAACAGACTTGATAAAATCATTCTGTACGGCTCGCGCGCCCGAAGGGATCATCGCGATGATTCCGATTTTGACTTCCTGGTAGTATTAAAGGATGATGAAATAAACAGGTTTGAAGAAGTAAAGCGGTTAAACCATGTAGTTTTCCCTATCACATTGGAGCATGATACAGATATATCCTTTAAACCCGTTACTAACTCTCTGTTAATTCAGGCAGATAAGCCTTTTTACAGGGAGGTGCAGCGCGAGGGTAAAGTTGTATGAGCATAAAACGCGAAAACTATCTTGCAGCAGCACGCGATTCGGTTAAGGCAGCAAATGTTTTATTAACCAACGACCTCTTTAGCGCCTCTATCAATCGTTCGTACTATGCTATTTTCTACTGTGTTCAATGTCTTGTTGCCACCGAAAATGAAGAAGTAATCAAAACGCATTCGGGTTTAAAAACCAGGTTCAACCAGTTGTTTGTAAAAACAGGGAAAGTTGAAAAAGAATTAGCAGAAAAATACAATCAATTATTTCTGGAGAGAATGGCTGCTGATTACGATATTGATGTCACCATGCCTAAAGAGGAAGCGCTCGAGTCGCTTGAGTTTGCCAATACCTTTCTTGCCTTTACCGAAAACTACTTCAAGAACTAATGCGTTTAATTAATTTACCCAACATACTTACCCTTATAAACCTGTTTGCAGGCTGCATTGGGGTAGTTTTTGTTTTCAATTATCAGTTAGATCTTGTACCGTATTGCGTACTGGTTTCATTGGTAGCTGATTTTTTTGATGGCTTTGCCGCGCGCTTCACCAAAAACAGCACGGACATTGGCAAACAACTTGATTCGCTGGCTGATATGGTGAGTTTTGGGTTTCTTCCCGGCGCCGTCATCTTTCAATTGCTGTTCCAAAGCTATGAGGCCGACACCGTAGGCTATCCCGTGCAGGAAATTTATGCCCTGGCATCGCCTGCGTTTATCATCACTTTATTCTCAGCCCTGCGCCTGGCTAAGTTTAATATTGATACGCGCCAAAGTGATGGTTTTATCGGTTTGGCTACCCCGGCAAGCACCCTTTTTGTTATTGGGGTGCTGTTAACGTTTCTGCACAATAGCTTTGGCCTTACCGGCCTTATTTTTTACCCGCCCGTATTATACGGCATAGCTATAGTTCTAAGCCTGCTAATGGTAGCTGAAATACCCATGTTTAGTTTTAAGTTTAAAAGCTTTGGCTGGCGGGGTAATGAGGTGCGCTACCTGTTTATAATTCTTTCGGTTGTTTTGCTGGCTACCCTTAAATTCGCGGCAGTATCAGCAATCATTATATTGTATATACTAATTTCAATAGCCTTAAAACTTTTCAAAAAATGAACTTCAGAGCAGAAATAGATGTAATGCCTTTAAAAGAATTACTGGACCCTCAGGGCAAGGCCGTTGAACACAGCCTGGTTAAATTAAACTTTCGTGAGGTTGATGATGTGCGCATAGGTAAGCACATTAGCATTAAGCTTAGCGCTAACAGCAAAGAAGATGCTACTGCCAAAGTTGAGGAAGCCTGCAAAAAGCTTTTAGCTAACCCAATTATGGAAGGCTACAAGTTTGAAATTATAGCAGAATAAAAACAGATTATAAGAACCGTAAACGTTAGACGATAAACGCAAGTAGATTGTCTAACGTTTTCTTTTTAGCCAAACAGAAGAAGCGTGTCCACACTTTTTATAGTTCCCACCCCAATCGGCAATCTTGAAGATATTACGCTTCGGGCTATAAGAACATTAAAAGAAGCCGACCTTATTTTGTGCGAGGACACCCGCCAAAGCAAAAAGCTGCTTGATCATTTTCAGATATCAAAGCAGCTACTCTCCTACCATAAATTTAACGAGCGCGCCAGCCAGGATGGAATTGTAGAACAATTAAAGAGCGGCCGGAACATTGCCATGATAAGCGATGGGGGCACACCCGGCATTTCCGACCCCGGCTTGTTGTTAGTGCAGCGTTGTATTGAAGAAGGCATACGAATTGAAACACTACCCGGAGCTACAGCTTTTGTTCCGGCGCTTATTAATTCCGGCTTTGCCAATGATGAGTTTGTGTTTATTGGCTTTCTGCCACACAAAAAAGGCCGCCAGACTAAACTGAAAGAAATAGCCGCTGAAGCGCGCACTATTATTCTCTACGAATCTCCTTACCGCGTAGTAAAATTAATGGAGGAACTAACCCAACACATTGGTGAGCGCAAAGTGTGCACCTCCCGCGAAATATCAAAGATGTTTGAAGAAACACTACGCGGTACCCCTGCGGAATTAGCCGAGCATTTTAAAAAGAAAGAACCCAAAGGTGAATTTGTAGTTATAGTAAGCGCACTGTAAAAGGCGCTTTACTTTATACTATTGAAAAACACGTTCGCATTCCAGTTAATTTTTGCCACGGGTATTGGGGCAATACGTCTTTTCAAAAAAGCGATTATCTCATCTTCGCTTTTAAACTCCTCGCGTATATCTACATAGTGCTTTGCCAGGTATTTGTAATTGCCGGTAACCAGCATAAACCATACTACAAAAAAGTCAGTTTCCTTGAAAATGATGGAGCCGTTAACCTTATACTTTTCAATATTCTTTTGTAGCTCCTCGGGCATTTCGGTCCAATGCATATTGGGCCTTAAGTGGTGGCCAATGTGGTAGCCGTCGTTAAAACAGGTTCTGTTATAAGCGCTGTTAATACACGTTAAGCTGTTCTTATAACTATTGCCGGGGTCGTTGGCATCAATAAAGGCGTGCTGTGCCCAGTTACCGGCCATCATACCAAAACGGGCTGCAACAAAAGGAAGAATAAAAACAGTTAGCGTAGCCTGCCAGTTATATTGGCAAAGTGCAATGCAAACCAAAATAAAACCAACCTCGCCCAACAATATTTTGCGGATAAACTTAGCGCGGTTTTTACGTTTGAAGTAATAGGTTAAGTCGCCCATACCGAAAAAGAAAAACAGCAGGAAGTATTTCATGAAACCTATAAAGCTATCGCGCTGGTAATTCATGGTGCAGCTAAGGTCATCTATCAAATTATTCTCTGCATGGTGCATCATAATATGGTGGCCGAAATAGGTCTCCGGTGTTTCGCCATAAAAAGGCCCCAACACCCAGGGTATAATCTTATTCATCCAATCATACTCCTGCTTAAACAGCTTACGGTGAGAGGTGTTATGCAACATCAGGATAAAAGGCCCTACCCCTGTAGCGATATTTAAAATCATAAACGGCACCGCTATCCACCACCTGAACCAGAAAAACATTAAAATGGAAACAGGAATAATGATGAACGAAATACGCATCATTAAAAAAATGAAGGGCAAGTCCCTTTCATCGCGTATGAGTTTAAGGGCCTGTTTCTCAAAAAAGTTATAGGACGTTTTTGGTACGTAAACCGGGTCGGTTAAGTTCAGCTGCACAGTGTATATTTAAACCACTAAAACGATAAAAGTAAATTATTATTCCAAAGTGGCTTTAAGCTAGGTAGATTGCCTGCCCAGCACTTCATTCCAGCTTTTGTGTATTAAGCCCATAGCCCAGCGCAATATTACCAATGCGCCCACAATAGCCAGTATGGAATCCAATATCTTGAAATCAAAGTATTTAGCCGCTATAAGTGCAACAATGGCAAACAGACTGATAACCACATCAGACAGCACATGCAGGTAAGCCGCCTGCATATTTATATCCCACTTCTCTTCTTCGCGATGTAAAAAATACGCACTAAGGCCATTAACAACAAGCCCTATAAAGGCCACCGCAAAGGCCTCTATACTCACTTCAACCTGCAGGTCCATAAAACGGTACAGGGTTTCATAAATCATGCTTACGGTTACCACCAGCATTACAACCGCACTGGCAAAGCCTGCTAATGAAATTACCCGGTGCTGCTGCTCATGCGTTATAGCGCCGTGCTTCTGCTTTATATAAAAATACGCCCCCCATGCCAGCAGCAAAACCAATACATGCGAAAGCATATGCCAGCCCTCCATAATGAGGGTTTTGGAGTTTGCCGCATAACCATAATACAATTCAAGCAGCATGGTTACAAACGAAATAAAAACCACTATACGGGTACTTCGTTCGTTCGAGTGAATGTGATAGTGAGAATGTTCGTGATTATGGTGGTGAGGCACACTGTAAAAGAAACAGTTTTTTTTGATTACTTATGCCAATCTCAAAATCAACGGACTCAACAACATGAAAAAGGCTTTTTTATTTATTGCTTTTCTTTTGGCATTAACCGTTACCAATGCCCAGCGTGTTATCAGTAAAACACTTCTCTTTCATTTTACCGAAGGTCAACTTGATTCCATTCTTACGGCTAATGGAATACCGCAGGGTTTTGTGCCCACTACGTATGATGTAGACATTTATAAGGTGGTCTATAACACTGTTTCTTACGATAGTTCTTCTACTATAGCCTCCGGTTTGTTAGTTATACCAACTAACCTTGCCTGCAAATTACCTATAGCCAGTTATCAGCACGGCACCATTGTTCGTAAGGCTGATGCACCATCTTCTTTTCTTGGAAGCGAACCTGTTATTGCTGCTGTATTAGCCAGCAATGGTTACGTAGGCCTTGAGCCTGATTATATCGGTTTAGGCGATGGCCTCGGCAAACATATTTATCAGCATGCGCAAAGCGAAGCAACCGCAGTAATTGATATGATACGCGCCGCGCGCGAAGTTTGTGATTCAATTGGTGTTAAACTGAATGGCCAGGTATTTCTTACCGGTTACTCTCAGGGTGGCCATGCTACTATGGCAGCGCATAAAATGATTCAGGAAAAAGTGGATGCTGAAATGCACGTTACGGCTTCTTGCCCTATGAGTGGTGCTTACAGCATGAGCGAAGTTATGGTAAACGTAATGTTAAGCGATAGCAACTACCCTTCTCCTTCATACCTGGGCTACATTATTACCAGTTGGAATACCGCTTACAACATGTACGATACTTTAGCTAAACCATGTAAATACCCGTATGATTCTGCACTTGCTGTTTGGTTTAATGGCAATTACGGCACCAGCTATGTTGATGGTAAAATGCCTTCTGTACCAAAAAATATTTTTAAGCCCGATACTGTTTTAGCTTTTAAAAACGACCCCAATCATACCTTCCGCCTGCGTTTAAAAGATAACGATGTAGACAATTGGCTGCCTACCTCACCGGTTAAAATGCTCTTCTGCTCGTCAGATAGTTATGTGAGCGATAGCAACGCCATGGTGGCCGTTACTAAAATGCGGAACCTTGGTTGCACCATGTGCGATACACTGAATGTAAACTCAGTTTTAGACCACCAGGAATGTGCGCAGTTGGCCATACTTGCGGCTAAGGGTTTTCTTGATACCTATTCAGCAATTGATTGCACCAATGGCATAGCCGAACAGGATTTACCGCAAATTGAAGTTTACCCAAATCCTTCAACCGATGTAATTTACTTGCGTAATCTACCGGCCAATGCAGGGCTCATACAAATTTTTAGTGCCGATGGAAAGTTGGTACGAACTACGGGTGAATCAAATTCATTGATAGTTTCAGGTTTAGCGGCCGGGGTCTATTCCATAAGGGTGCAGCTACCTCAGGCTTCGCAAACCCTGCTTTTCGTTAAGCAATAAGGTTGTGGAGTTTACTCCGCGAAATCTATTGTTGTACTCCTGAAACAGGCACTGCCTGTTTGCATTTAACATTAATATCTGCCATTTAGCTTAGGGCATGCTTTTTAGTTGCCTGTAGTAAAACTACGGTTATGAAAAAGCAGAATCCAAAAAGCAAAAAGCCGAAAGAGGATTTTTCTTATCCGGCAAGTGAAGACATTTATAGCCAGGAAAAGAAGGTTACCGATATAACCCCGGAAGATGACAAAGGAATAGATTCACGACCTACCGGAAATAAAGAACCGCGTAATGAAAAAGGGCCGGGCATAGATAAAAGCGGTAATGACTTAGATGTGCTGGGGGCAGAATTGGATGATGCGCAGGAAGAAGTAGGCAGCGAGGACGAAGAGAATAACTATTACAGTTTAGGGGGCGATAAGGAAGATGGGTATCCGCAGGAAGGAAGAGATGAACCTAAACCTTAGTGAGAAGGGTATTTACCACAGGCATTGCAGAAGAACTGCGAATGAGTTTTTGAACATACTTAAAAAAAATAAAGGGCCACAAGGGCCCTTATTTATTTTCTTAGTTGGTATCAGTATAGCTGGTTTGTATCCAGTCTGTTCCATTCCAAAGGAAAGTAATACTGTCTGAATCGCCCAGGTCAAGTGAAGAAGCACTCAGTTTAGTGTTATTAGAAGCACCGTTGTTTTCAAGGCGTATATTATTAGCGCCGGTAGCGGTTACACTTACTATAAGCATTTGTCCGCGCACAAGGCCATCACTTAAACTCATTTTTGCAGAGCCGCCGTTCACGGTAGTAGTAACATTAAAATAGCTACGGTTACCCACGTTAATAGTAAAGTCAGTTGATACTGAAATAGCCGTATCGCGTAATGCAATAGCACCATTAATATCAACCGCAGTTTGAGGGCTGCTAATGCCGCCAAAGCCCATATTCTTACTTCCCGTGCTTAAGCCATCCGCTCCCAAACGCATTGCCTCAATGCCATTGCGTTTAAACACTATGTCGCTATTATCAGTAGTTCCAAAAACAGCCGCTCCGTTTACACCACTATTACCGCCAACAGTCCATACGGGTGTTCCGCTTATTATAGTATCAGTTTGGGTAGCCACCCATACGTTACCGGAGCTGTTTACGTCCATAACAGTTACGCTAACTGCAGGTGCCTTAGCTGCATACAAAGCAAAGGGCACACTCATTAACTGCGAGGTTCCCATATCGGTATAATTAACGCCGGCATTTACATCCATTTCTACCTGCAAAAATTTCGGGGTAGACCAGTCCACTGTATCAAGATTACCGGTTACCGCTATACCCCCGCCCACCACAACAGTAAAAATACCCAGTGGGTTGGTGGTAACGTTTCCTGTTTCCTGGTAAGCAATAGGGCCGTTAATACTATCAGAGTGCAGCGTAAAACGCATAGCTGCATTGTGATTGGGCATTATAGCGCCCTGCGCATCGCGCAGCACTGCCTGGTAATTAAAACCCTGTTGAACGGCTGCAAATGTTGCCGTAAAGCATAAAATAAGTAATAGGCTTAAAGTAAGTTTAGCTTTTGTCATAACTGTATTTAGATGTATTTAAATACGGATAATTGTGACTTGTGGTTCACAAGGTCCATATTGTAAAACATTCTATATCGCAACGGAATACAGAGAGAAAGGTTACAGTTTTGAGCTTCTTTTTTTTAAAGGAAGGTTCCGCAAATAAGTTATGCGGCAATAGCTATAAGACGATAGCACTGTTTAAAATAAAAAACCGCGAGTAAATACTCGCGGCTTTCCTTTCCTTTATCGGGAACCCTTTTAGCCGGGTTAGCAGCTTAGGGGTGTTACCCTTCAATGATTACATAAGAGCCAATAGCTCCGGGCACCGCCCCCTTAATCAATACGATATTATGTTCAGGCATAACCTTGGCCACTTTAAGGTTCAAAGCCTCTACGCGCTTACCGCCCATACGGCCGGCCATACGCATACCAGGTAATGAACGAGAAGGGTCAGATGACGCACCCATTGAACCCGGAGCGCGCTGACGATCGTGCTGACCGTGTGAACCCATACCTACACCAGAGAAACCGTGGCGCTTTACAACACCCTGGAAACCCTTGCCTTTAGAAGTACCTATTACGTTAATAAGGTCGCCTTCTTCAAATACCGTAACGGTGATTGCCTCACCTACCGCTTTACCAAAATCGTAATCGCGGAATTCATGTATCTTTCTCTTAGGCGTTGTGCCGGCCTTTTTAAAGTGGCCCTGCATTGCCTTAGAAGTTTGTTTTTCTTTCTTATCGTCGAAAGCAACCTGGGTAGCATAGTAACCGTCAGTTTCTTCCGTTTTAATTTGTGTAATAACACATGGGCCTGCTTCCACTACGGTAACAGCAACGCTTTTGCCGTTATCGAAGATGCTGGTCATGCCAACTTTTTTTCCAATTATACCTTTCATATTGCTTTTTTTAGCGGAACCCCATTCGCGCAGGGTTCATAAATTATTAAAATAAGTATTTAGTAATCAGTACTGAGTATTTAGCCCCTAGCCAATCGTATTTTGCAGTTATCTAAATACTTTATACTCTATACAAAGGCTACGCCTTAATTTCCACTTCAACGCCGCTAGGTAATTCCAGCTTCATTAAAGCATCAATGGTTTTAGAGTTGCTGCTCAGAATGTCAATTAAACGCTTGTAAGTGCACAGTTGAAATTGCTCCTTACTGTTGTTGTTTACGTGCGGTGAACGGTTAACAGTATAAATTTTCTTCTGTGTAGGAAGTGGAACCGGGCCGCTAACGAAAGCACCTGTATTCTTTACTGTTTTTACAATTTTCTCAGCGCTTTTGTCCACTAAGTTGTGGTCGTAGCTCTTTAGTTTAATTCTGATTTTTGCCTGGCTCATGATAAGAACGTTTTTTATATGGCTTTTACTTAATAATTATTCTTCAACTAATGCACCTTTGTTTTTGCCTTGTGACTTGGCAATTACGGTAGCAGCAATGTTTTCAGGCGCAGGCTGGAAGCTGTGGAACTCCATTGAAGAAGTTGCACGGCCTGAAGTTAAGGTGCGCAATTGTGTAACATAACCGAACATTTCGCTCAAAGGCACTTTTGCTTTAATTACAGTAGCATTCTGCTTGCCATCCATACCTTCAAGAATACCACGGCGGCGGTTAAGGTCACCCACAACATCACCGGTATTTTCTTCAGGTGTTACAACCTCTACTTTCATAATAGGTTCTAACAGTTGCGGCTTAGCCTGGCGGGCAGCATTACGGAAGCCCAGCTTAGCGCACAATTCGAATGATAATGCATCAGAATCCACATCGTGGTATGAACCGTCAAATACACGCACCTTCAATGCTTCAATTTCGTAACCGGCTAATACACCTGTTTTCATGGCTTCTTTAAAGCCTTTTTCAATAGCAGGTATAAATTCCTTAGGAATTGAACCACCAAAAATGTCGTTTATAAACTGTAAGCCTTTCTGACCTTCGTCTGCAGGGCCCATTTCAAATTTAATGTCGGCGTATTTACCACGACCACCCGATTGCTTCTTATACTGCTCGCGGTGTTCAACTGATTTGGTAACACACTCTTTGTAGTTAACCTGAGGAGCACCCTGGTTACATTCTACGTTGAATTCACGACGCAGACGGTCAACCAGAATTTCAAGGTGTAATTCACCCATACCACTGATGATGGTTTGGCCCGTTTGCTCATCGAAGGTTACTTTGAAAGTAGGATCCTCTTCAGCAAGCTTAGCCAAGCTCATACCTAGCTTATCCATATCTTTTTGCGCCTTAGGTTCAATAGCCAATGATATTACCGGCTCAGGGAACTTCATGCTTTCAAGAACTATAGGATGCTTTTCATCACACAGGGTATCGCCGGTGCGTATATCTTTAAAACCTACCGCTGCAGCAATATCACCTGCTTCAACGCGGTCAATAGGTTTGCGGTCGTTAGCGTGCATTTGGAATAAACGGCTTATACGTTCTTTCTTACCTGTACGGGTATTCAATACGTATGAACCTGCATCTAAACCACCAGAGTAAGCTCTGAAGTATGCCAAACGGCCTACGAACGGGTCAGTTGCAATTTTGAATGCCAAAGCTGCAAATGGCTCATCAGTATCAGGCTTACGGGTAATTTCTTCTAAAGTATCAGGGTTAGTACCTTTTACTTCTTTCTTATCAGTAGGAGAAGGAAGGATAGCGCAAACTGCATCTAACACTGCCTGAACACCTTTGTTTTTGAAAGATGAACCACAGAACATTGGCACAACCTTTTGCGCAATAACTGCCTGGCGAACCGCAGCGCGGATTTCATCAGCAGAAATTGAGTTAGGGTCAGCAAAATACTTTTCCATCAAATGGTCGTCGTATTCAGCAACCTGCTCCAGCATTTTCTCGCGATAGGTCTTCACTTCATCCACAAGGTCAGCAGGTATGTCAATAACCTTATAGGTCATACCCTTATCTTCTTCGTTCCAGATAATGGCTTCGTTAGTAATAAGGTCAACAACACCTTTAAAGTGTTCTTCGTTACCAATAGGTATTTGCATAACCATTGGGGTTGAGCCCAACATGGTTTGCACCTGGTTAACCACGTTAAAGAAGTCAGAACCCTGGCGGTCCATTTTATTTACGAAACCTAAACGGGCAACGTTATAGTTATCAGCAAGGCGCCAGTTAGTTTCTGATTGTGGCTCAACACCATCAACCGCAGAAAACAGGAACACCAGGCCGTCTAATACGCGCAATGAGCGGTTAACTTCCACAGTAAAATCCACGTGACCCGGAGTATCGATAATGTTGATATCGTACTTCTTGTCTTTCCAGCTCCACTGGCAACGTGTTGCAGCTGAAGTAATGGTAATACCACGCTCCTGCTCCTGTTCCATCCAGTCCATGGTAGCAGCGCCTTCGTGCACCTCACCTATTTTGTAGTTTACACCGGTATAGTATAATATACGTTCGGTGGTAGTGGTTTTACCGGCATCAATGTGTGCAGCAATACCAATATTTCTTGTAAAACTGAGGTCCTTACCCATTTGTTATTCTCCTATCAATTTATCTTCTGCGTATTCAATTAAAACTTAAAGTGAGCGAAAGCCTTGTTAGCTTCAGCCATTTTGTGCGTATCTTCTTTCTTTTTGAAAGCAGCACCTTCGCCTTTTGAAGCAGCTACCAGCTCGTTAGCCAGTTTATCGGCCATGCTCTTACCGTTACGGTCGCGGCTGTATTGTATTAACCACTTCATGGCAATAGCCAGTTTTCTTTCAGAGCGAACTTCAGTTGGAATCTGGAAGTTGGCACCACCAATACGACGTGTACGAACCTCAACTGAAGGGCCTACGTTTTGCATAGCTTTTCTCCATATTTCAAGGCCGTTTTCCTTTGTCCTTTCTTCAATCAGGTCAAGCGTATCGTAGAAAATAGTATAGGCAACTGATTTTTTGCCTTGCCACATTATACGGTTTACGAATTGAGAAACCAGTACTTCACCGAATTTTGGATCGGGCTGAACGTAACGCTTGGGTGCTTTTTTCTTTCTCATTGTTTTTGATTTGGACCCCTAACTCCGCCAAATAGCGGAGGACCGGTCATTTATTCTTAATAACTTATTTACTTCTTAATTACGGCTTACTATTTCTTTTTGCCGGCCGGAGCAGCTGCTGCACCCGCCTTAGGGCGCTTGGTGCCATACTTAGAACGGCTCTTCTTACGGTTTTCAACACCTGCTGTATCTAATGAACCACGAACAATGTGGTAACGAACACCCGGAAGGTCCTTCACCCTTCCACCGCGTATCAACACAATTGAGTGCTCCTGCAGGTTGTGGCCTTCGCCCGGAATGTAGGCGATAATTTCAACCTGGTTGGTTAAACGCACCTTGGCTACCTTACGTAAAGCCGAGTTTGGCTTCTTAGGCGTGGTAGTGTAAACACGGGTACAAACACCGCGTTTTTGAGGGCATGAATCCAACGCGCGGCTCTTCGATTTCGCACGGATAATTTGACGTGATTTTCTTACTAACTGTTGAATAGTAGGCATTCGCTCTTATTTTAAAGGACGGCAAAAGTAGTGTTTCTGTTTGGAAAAACAAACTCTTAACCTCTTTCCGTTTAAAATTTAAGCAAATGATTTGTGGCTCATGGCCTAATACTTACGGAATTGTTAAAACGGGCAGGTTATCAGTGCTCCCCCATTTGGGGGATTTTGACCTTGCGGCCCAAATTTAACTAAAGCCTTAGCTTTCTTTGCGTACAGTTACATACAGAAATTTTTCATATATGCTTAAGAAACTACCCCTTCTTGTAATAGCCACCCTTTTGGTATTGCTAACCTTTGCCCAGGTACCACAGGGTGTTAACTACCAGGCCATAGCCCGCGATGGGGGCGGTAGTGTTTATGCCAATAAAAACATAAGCGTACGAATAAGCATTAACGATGGTATAAACCCGGGAACACCCATATATAGAGAAACTCATACAGCTATAACCAATCAGTTTGGCTTGTTTACCATTAAAATAGGCATGGGCAGCCCCATATTAGGAAGCTTCTCTTCCATTTCGTGGGCAGGGGGCAATAAATTTATGACTGTGGAGTATGACCCTAACGGGGGCAGTAACTTCCTTAACATGGGCACTACCGAACTTTTAAGCGTACCCTATGCGTTGTATGCTGAAACAGCCGGTAATACCGCCGCAGGCAATACCGGACCCACAGGGCCAACCGGGCCTGCAGGAATTAATGGTAACAATGGTGCCACAGGCGCCACTGGAGCCGCAGGGCTTAACGGGGCAACGGGAATTACCGGCCCTACCGGTGCGCAGGGGTTAGCGGGACCCACAGGTGCCGCGGGCGCTACGGGGCCAACAGGATTAAACGGCAACAATGGTGTTACCGGTGCAACCGGCGTTACAGGCGCAGGTATTGCCACTATTATTGATAATGGTAATGGTAGTATAACTATTACATTAACCAATGGCAACACATTTACGGTGCAGTCAGGCATAACGGGTGCAACGGGTAGCCAGGGACCAACAGGCCCCACCGGCGCTGCGGGCTCAGGTGGAGGAGCCACAGGCCCTACAGGTGACACTGGCCCGCAGGGTTTAGCGGGAGTAACCGGTGCTACTGGCCCGCAAGGCAATAATGGTTTAGATGGCGCTACAGGCCCTCAGGGCATTCAAGGACCAACTGGCCCTACCGGTGCAACAGGTTCAGGAGGTGGGGCAACAGGCCCCACAGGTGACACAGGACCCACTGGCCCCACCGGCGCTGCGGGCTCAGGTGGAGGAGCCACAGGCCCAACAGGTGATACTGGTCCACAAGGTTTAGCCGGAGTAACCGGTGCTACTGGCCCGCAAGGCAATAATGGTTTAGATGGCGCAACAGGGCCGCAAGGTATTCAAGGGCCTACCGGCCCAACCGGCGCTGCGGGCTCAGGTGGAGGAGCAACAGGCCCAACGGGTGATACTGGACCTCAAGGTTTACAGGGAGCCACGGGCGCAACTGGCCCACAAGGCAATAATGGTTTAGATGGAACAACAGGGCCTCAGGGCATTCAAGGACCAACGGGTCCCACTGGCGCAGCCGGTTCAGGTGGAGGAGCCACGGGGCCAACAGGTGACACTGGCCCACAAGGTTTAGCGGGAGTAACCGGTGCTACTGGCCCGCAAGGCAATAACGGTTTAGATGGAGCAACAGGACCACAAGGTATTCAAGGTCCAACGGGGCCAACAGGCGCAGCAGGTTCCGGTGGTGGAGCCACAGGCCCAACGGGTGATACAGGTCTACAAGGTTTACCGGGAGCCACGGGCGCAACTGGTCCACAAGGCAATAACGGTTTAGATGGCGCTACAGGCCCTCAGGGCATTCAAGGACCAACAGGTCCTACCGGCGCAACAGGTGTTGGTGGTGGAGCAACTGGCCCCACAGGTGATACTGGTCCCCAAGGTTTAGCGGGAGTAACCGGTGCTACTGGCCCGCAAGGAAATAATGGTTTAGATGGTGCGACTGGGCCGCAGGGCATTCAAGGACCAACAGGTCCTACCGGCGCAACAGGTGTTGGTGGTGGAGCAACCGGACCTACCGGCCCAACAGGCTCGAATGGTGCAAATGGGTTAGATGGAAACACAGGTGCTACAGGTCCGCAAGGACCTGCAGGTAGTAACGGAGCGGATGGCGCTACCGGCCCACAAGGTATTCAAGGCGTAACCGGGCCAACAGGTGCTACAGGTATTGGCGGTGGAGCAACAGGACCTACCGGCCCAACAGGCGCTAATGGCGCAAATGGGTTAGACGGAAATACAGGTGCTACAGGTCCGCAAGGACCTGCAGGTAGTAACGGAGCGGATGGCGCTACCGGCCCGCAAGGTATTCAAGGCGTAACCGGGCCAACAGGTGCTACAGGTGTTGGCGGCGGAGCAACTGGCCCCACTGGTCCTACAGGCTCTAATGGTACAAATGGGTTAGACGGAAACACAGGTGCTACAGGTCCGCAAGGGCCTGCAGGTAGTAATGGCGCTACTGGCCCGCAAGGCATACAAGGCATAACCGGGCCAACAGGAGCTACTGGTGTTGGTGGCGGAGCAACCGGACCTACAGGCCCAACAGGCGCTAATGGTGCAAATGGGTTAGACGGAAACACAGGTGCTACCGGTGCACAGGGTATTACAGGCCCTCAGGGCCCTACCGGACCAACAGGAGCTAATGGCAGCAATGGAATTCAAGGTCCTACTGGTCCCACGGGGGCTAATGGCATTGATGGCATTACAGGCCCTCAGGGCGTGCAAGGCATAACTGGTCCAACTGGTGCTACAGGCGTTGGCGGAGGTGCCACCGGCCCTACTGGTCCCAATGGTTTGAATGGAATCACGGGACCAACAGGTCCTACCGGTACTAATGGTGTTGACGGTGCCACAGGACCTCAAGGTCCGCAAGGCGTGGCAGGTGCAAACGGAAGTAATGGAGCGCAGGGACCAACCGGACCTACAGGTGCACAAGGGACACAAGGCATACAAGGGCCTGCAGGCACGAATGGTGCTGATGGCGCTACCGGACCACAAGGTCCGCAAGGCGTGGCAGGTGCAAATGGAAGTAACGGACCGCAAGGGCCAACCGGACCTACAGGTGCTCAAGGAGCACAAGGTATTCAAGGACCGGCCGGCACAAATGGTGCTGATGGTGCACAAGGCCCTCAGGGGCCGCAAGGCCCACAAGGTCCTGCGGGAGCTAACGGCAGCAATGGCGTGCAAGGCCCAACCGGGCCTACAGGTGCTCAGGGTCCACAAGGTATTCAAGGACCGGCCGGCACAAATGGTGCTGATGGCGCTACCGGACCTCAAGGTCCGCAAGGCGTGGCAGGTACAAACGGCAGCAATGGAGCGCAAGGACCAACCGGACCTACAGGTGCACAAGGGTCACAAGGCATACAAGGGCCTGCAGGCACGAATGGTGCTGATGGCGCCACCGGACCACAAGGTCCACAAGGCGCAGCGGGAACAAACGGCAGCAACGGCGCTCAAGGGCCAACGGGACCTACAGGTGCTCAAGGAGCTCAAGGCATACAAGGACCTGCTGGCACAAACGGTACTGATGGCGCTACCGGACCACAGGGACCGCAAGGCCCACAAGGTCCACAAGGCGTAGCAGGTACGAACGGCAGCAATGGCGTGCAAGGACCAACCGGACCTACAGGTGCTCAAGGACCGCAAGGTGTTCAAGGGCCTGCAGGAACAAACGGTACTGATGGTGCACAAGGCCCTCAGGGACCCCAAGGCCCACAAGGTCCTGCGGGAGCTAACGGAACTAACGGCAGCAATGGAGCGCAAGGACCAACTGGTCCTACAGGTGCTCAGGGTCCACAAGGTGTTCAAGGACCGGCAGGTTTAAACGGCAATGATGGCGCCACAGGACCGCAAGGTCCGCAAGGCATAGCCGGAACTAACGGCAGCAACGGGGCGCAAGGCCCAACCGGACCTACAGGTGCTCAGGGCCCACAGGGTATTCAAGGACCGGCCGGTACAAACGGCACTGACGGTGCACAAGGCCTTCAGGGACCACAAGGTCCTGCGGGAGCTAACGGCAGCAACGGCGCGCAAGGGCCGACAGGACCTACAGGTGCACAAGGGCCACAAGGTGTTCAAGGACCGGCAGGTACAAATGGCACTGACGGTGCACAAGGCCCTCAGGGACCGCAAGGCCCACAAGGTCCTGCGGGAGCTAACGGCAGCAATGGAGCACAAGGCCCAACCGGACCTACGGGTGCACAAGGGCCACAAGGTGTTCAAGGACCGGCAGGTACAAACGGCACTGACGGTGCACAAGGTCCTCAGGGACCGCAAGGCCCGCAAGGTCCTGCGGGAGCTAACGGAACTAACGGTAGCAACGGCGCGCAAGGGCCAACAGGTCCTACAGGTGCTCAGGGTCCACAAGGCATTCAAGGACCGGCAGGTTCAAACGGTGCTGACGGTGCACAAGGCCCTCAGGGACCGCAAGGCCCACAAGGTCCTGCAGGAACTAACGGCAGCAATGGCGCGCAAGGACCAACAGGTCCTACAGGTGCTCAGGGTCCACAAGGTATTCAAGGACCGGCAGGTTCAAACGGTGCTGACGGTGCACAAGGACCTCAGGGCCCACAAGGTCCTGCAGGAGCTAACGGTAGCAACGGCGCGCAAGGACCTACCGGCCCAACCGGTCCATTAGGCGCCGCCGGTGGAGATTTAAGCGGAACTTATCCGAACCCCAACGTGGTGAAAATACAAGGCATTCCGGTTTCATCTACTGCCCCGGTTACCAACCAAATATTAACTTATAATGGTATACAATGGGCGCCGGGTGCAGGGGCCGAATGGTTACTTACAGGTAATGCCGGTTTAACTGCATCGCAATTTTTAGGCACTACTGATGCCAGTCCGCTTCGCTTTAGAATTGGCGGCTCTAATGCAGGCGCACTAACTGCCAGCAATACTTGTTTTGGTTATGGAACGGGTAATGGCACTGCCGGCACCAATAATACTTTTGTGGGCTTGAATACCGGAGGTTTTGCTTCAGGCACAGGTAACGTGGGGGTAGGCTATGGCGCCAACTCAGGTACAGGTAACTATAATGTGGGCGTAGGGTTTGGTGTATTGAGTAGCAACACAGGCGACCATAACATTGGCTTAGGCCGCATTGTTTTAAGCGATAATACCACCGGCCAGGAAAACACTGCGCTGGGCCATTTTGCAATGACCGATAACATGACCGGTTCATATTGTGTAGCGCTGGGCGAGTTCAGCTTAAACTATTCAGAAACCAGCGACTATACTGTGGCTGTTGGCTATGGTGCCGGCGCTATTGGCTTCGGCTCAGTAGAAACCAACAGCACCTTTGTAGGCCCCGGCGCATCAGCAAACGTAGTAGGAACGTATACTAACTGCACAGCCCTTGGCTATAACTCGCGGGTAACAGCCAGTAATACTATTGTAATTGGCAACAGCAGTGTTACCTCTATTGGCGGTTATGTAAACTGGACCAACCTTTCCGATGGCCGCTTTAAAACCAATGTGCAGCAAAACATTCCCGGGCTTGCGTTTATTAATAAACTTCAGCCGGTTACTTACAATTTAAAACTGCAGGAGCTTAGCAACTTCCTTAACGAAGATTCCATTGCCAACCCTGCAAAACAAAATGTGGTTTACAGCGGCTTTATTGCCCAGGATGTTGAGAAGGCAGCGCAGGAACTAAACTATGACTTCAGCGGTGTAGCAAAGCCGGCCAACAACAACAGTGCTTATGGACTTCGCTACGATGACTTCGTTCCTTCATTGGTTAAAGCAGTGCAGGAATTGAGCAAGGAAAACGAGGAACTGAAAAAACGGCTGGAACAATTGGAGAAAAAACTAAAGTGAAGAGAACCCATACACTAAAAGTTCACCTCTCCCATTTAAATTAATCAGGCAGGCTTAACAGGCCTGCCTGATTAATTTTACAGATAACATTCATTTACCGGTGCTATAACGCGAAGAATCGAATGATGCTTTGGCTGGATTGCCGGAGCCACATCTTTCTCCAAGTGCTTAAATCAAACATGAGCCGTTACCTTAATTAATTATGTAAGGATTGCAGTCAGCCTTTGCCTTTAATCCCATCAATTCAAATAATTTTAACCAATACACTTAGCGATACAACAACCGTTGAGTTTGTTTCATGATAGCCCTTTTATTAACCCAAAGCAAGGTTTATTAAACGCTGTAAGCCATTTATCATTACAAAGTGGCTTACTAATAGAAACTAAAAAACACGTAAATGATAAAACAAAAAAGCCCCTCCAAACGGAAGGGCTTTCTATGTTTTATTTCTATTGTTAGAATTTCAAAATCTTAAATTCTGTTCTTCTGTTTTCCTGGTGTTCAGGGTCGGTACAAGGCACAGCAAAGGTTCCTTCGCACTGGCACTTGTTAACCAGGCGGCTTTCGCCATAACCGGCTGCAATCATACGGCGGCCTTCAACACCCTGGCTGGCTATGTAGTTAACTGCTGCTTCAGCACGCTTGCTCGAAAGCTGCATGTTGTATTTAGCAGTAGCACGGCAGTCAGTATGCGAACTCAACTCAATTTCCATGGTTGGGTTATCCTTCATAATCTTAACCAGCTTGTCCAATTCCTTGGCAGCATCGGGGCGTATAAACCACTTATCTAGGTCGTAATAAATGTTCTCAATTTTGATAGCAACACCTTTACGCACTTTCTCCAATTCCATAACCTGGTATAAAGTTGCAGGTGCCTTTTTGCCTACAGTACTTTGGGTAGCTGTTACAGTAAGGTATTTGGTATCAGGCTCGCCTGTTTCTTTCGATGCTTCAAGACGGTAGTTTACTTCCGGCTCAAGGGTAAACACACACTTGCCGTCTTTATTGGTTGAACAAACCTCATCCTTATTAGTGGTTAAATTGGTAACCTTAACCTTAGCTGTTTCCAGAGGGTCGCGGGTTTTCTTATCCAACACTGTAATTTCAAGCGTAATACCGCCTTCCATTATCATTGGTATTTTAACCAGTTCAGGCTTTTCTTTTACGTCTGCTGTAATTTCAGCAGGTAAGTAACCCGGCTTGGTAGCGTAAAACTTGTATTTGGTTCCAGGCACAGCAGGGAAAGAGAACTCACCTTCTTTACCTGATTTCGCCTTGCCTTTTTCTACATCATTTTCTTTCATTACAACATCTGCATCTACTATTGGCAGGCCTGTTGCAGCATCGTATACAATACCGTTAAGTATTATGCCTTTGCGGGTAAAGCTGTAAATATCATCATCGCCCTGGCCACCTTCGCGGTTCGAGCAGAAGTAACCTTTCTTGTTTTCTTTATCAATTATATAGCCGAAGTCGTCAGCATTGGTATTAATAGGGTAGCCAAGGTTTTCAGGTTCTGTCCAGGTAGTAATTTTATTGCCTGTTTTAATGCTGGTAGTGCTGAACACATCTAAACCACCAAGGCCGGTATGTCCTGTTGAAGCAAAGTATAAAGTACCATCTTCAGCAATGTAAGGGAACATATCATCACCTGAAGTATTCACTTTAGCGCCAAGGTTTACCGGGGTACCCCATGTGCCGCCAATTTCGCGGGTGCTAACGTATAAGTCAACGCCACCATAACCGCCCGGCTTATCGCTGGCAAAGTATAGGGTTTTACCATCTTTAGTTAACGACGGATGGCCTACTGAATATTCCTTATCGTTAAAAGGAACAGCTTCAACCATTTCATCGCCCCAACGGTTTTGGTCAGGCAACCATACAATACGGTAAATTTTAAGCTTAACTGTTTTATCTGCTGAAGGGAAAGCTCTTTTGCCGTTGTAGTTGCTACGGTCAATATAAAGCTCCTGCATTTTCTCATTGTAGCTGCTGGTACCTTCGTGAAACTTACGGTTTGGTTCGCGGCCACTCATCATTTTAGGGGCCTGTAATGAACCACCTGATGTATCGCTTTTAAACGACTGATAAATTTGAAGGAAGCTTCCCCCTGTCCAGTTATCGCGGTTTACCACGTACGCATCAGGCAAGCGGTTGCTACAGAAATAAATGCCTGTATCCTTGTAGAACGTAGCTCCAAAGTCAGAATACTTAGAGTTTACGGCCGATTCATTTTTAATAGCATAAAAGCCTTTGTCCTTACTTAAGGTTTCTACCTGGTCCACTCCTTTCAGGCGTTCTTTAACGCTGTTATCGGTTGGCACCTGGTCAAGGTATTCCTTATAGTAAATTTTAGCCTCAGCATATTTTTGCGATGCGCGCAGGGCTTCAGCATAATACAGCTTATTAATAACATTGGCGTTTTCCATTTTCGCCAACTGGCCGTAGTATGTTTCAGCATTTGCGTTATCGTTCATTAAACGGTAGCTATCCGCAATGCGCTGCAATACGTAAACATTCTTCTCGTCCTTTTTCAAGGCACGCTTATAAAACTCAATAGCCTTACGGAAATCGAATTGTTTATAATACCAGTCGCCAACCTTTACAACGGGTTTTTCTGCCACAGCTAAAGCTACAAGCAATATAGCGGTGAAGAATGTCAGGGATTTTTTCAGGCGCATAAGTTTTATTTTATAGGGTTATACCTGTTTTGTTCTTAGAAATACTTTACGTAACGCGGAGTAACGAAACGCTTCTTATCATACCAGAAATCGTAGCCAATCATAATTTCGTGCGTGCCGCTGGTAAAGTGGTGCAGGTCGCCAATTTGGCCATCGTAAGCGTAGCCAATTTGCAACTGCGGTGTAACTTTAAATTGTGCAAAGCCAATTACGTTTGTAACGCTAAACGGTATTTTCTTTCCGGCAAGCGTGTAGGCATCACCCTGTGTTCTTGCAGATACCCCCACCCAAATACGGTCAATAAACAACAGCGCAAGGCTAAGGTCAATTTGTGGTATGTTATGCGGTAAGCCTTTTTGGTATTTCAACAATACTGTTGGGCGGAATTTTACAATTGAAGGGTCTTTGCCAAATACGTAACCTGCAGTAAATACATAGTAGTTGTAAATACGGGCTATGTCAGTATTATACTTGGCTACATTGGTTTTGCCGCGTAATGCAGAAGGCATTAAATGCGGAACTGAGAAACCAATAAAATAACGTTTGCCATAGGCATAAATACCTGCGCCTACGTTAGGCACAAAAAGGCTGGCACCTAAATCAAGGCTTTCCGGATTATTCGGGTCAGCCTTTGCACCGTTTTGATAGAAGTAGTTGAACGATGCCTGAATACCGAAGCACAAGCGGTTATCCTTTGGCAAACGCAGGCGGTAAGCAAAAGCCGGCGTCACGCTAAAGTTATTGCTTAAGCCCAGTTTATCATTCGATATGGTTAAACCTACGGCATATTGATCTCGGCGGAAAGGCATATGCGCGCTAATGTTTGCTGTGCGCGGCGCCCCGTCAATACCCACCCATTGATGGCGGTAAATACCCATAAGGCTAATTACTTCGTGGCTACCTGCATAGGCCGGGTTAATAAACAACCCGTTGAACATATACATACTGTATGCCGCATCCTGCTGGGCTCTTAAACCCGCAAAAACTGCCACGGCAAGTAAGCTTGTAAGGAGTAATTTTTTCATACTAAATCTTTTTCAGGCTTTTGAATTTTATAAAGTGCATCCTGCCGGTTTAGCAGGATGCACTGCTTAAGTTATTAGCGTTGGATTACCACGAATTTCTGTTCGCGTTTACCCGTGCCATCGTTGTAAGAGTAAATGAAGTAGTAAGTACCATCAGGTAACTCAGTGCCTTGTTCATTGGTACCTTTCCAGTTGTTACCGTAGTGGCCGCGGCTATTCCAAACCTCAGCACCCCAACGGTCGTAAATCTTCAGGTCAGCCTTCGGATTATCCTCGTTACATGGTATTACAAACTCGTCGTTCACATTGTCACCGTTAGGTGTAAATATGTTCGGTAAGTCGCAATGCACTGCAGTATCAACCACAGTTATACATATAGTAGCTGTATCACAGAACGAGTAAGGTCCGGTTACCACACAAACCTCGTAACTCAACTGCACCACACCGGTTGAATCCTGGTAAGGGGCAAAAGTTACTGTGTTATCCGCATTCAGTGTAGCAACACCTATTGTTGAAGTACCCATTAAGGTAACCGTAGTATCTCCGCCGAACGGTATAATATCGTTGTCGAGGATATGGATGGTTACAGGAACGTTCATCACAGTAGTATCCAGGTCGCAAGGCTCATCAACTGCCTGAATCAAGGTATCTAGCACGGTAATGTAAACCGCAGCGGTAGAACAGTTACCTAAGCTATCGCATACTGTTATGCAGAAGGTATCTATTCCGAAGAAGCCCGGATCAGGTGTGTAAGTGAAGCATGAATCGGAAGTAATGGTAGCAGTTCCGTTTTGCGGATCGCAGAACGAAGTGATAGTAAATCCGGTTGCGCTTATTACCTCAACGTTAGGCTCCAGGCAATGTATTACCGGAGTGTTCACGAAGGTAGTATCGTAAATAGGATTGGTTTGTATTGGAGGACAGTTGTTAACCTGTATAAATACTGTAGCAGTATCGCAACGGTTAGGTGTGCCGTCATCGCAAACTGAGTAAGTCAATACAAACAAGCCTGATTGCTGAGTGGCAGTGTAAGTAACCGAAGTTGAATTGAATGTGGTAGCGCCGGCTGCCGGTGCATTCACAATCTGTATTACGGTTAACTGTCCGCCATTCGGATCAGAATCATTGGCCAGAACCGGTATGGTTATTTGCGTGCCTGAACAGATTATTACGCTGTCATCAACTGCATTTGGAGCTTCGTTACAGTTCATTGTTGCAATGAACAATGCCGTATCAAATCCGCACGTAGTTTCTACCTGGTAAACCACTGTATCGGCTCCGCAATACGTATCAACAGGGTCGTAATGGATTGTTCCACCAACAACGTATGCTGTTCCGTTTGAAGGACCGCTTAACAAGGTTACTATAGCTGCGTTACCACCCAGGGTATCATTAGCCAACAGGTTAAAGTTAGATGAGTCAGTAGGCAATATACTTACTAAGTCGTTAACCGCTGTAGGCTCAGGACAACAGATTATAGTTACACAAACAGTTACTGTATCTGTTGCACCGTGGATGTCGCTAACCACATACTGGAATGAATCAACAAATCCGCAAGTATCTGCCTTAGGAACGTAGTTCACAGTTCCGTTAGCATTTAAGGTAACAGTACCTTGTGTAATAGGCATGTTAATTACTGCCGATACAAAGATGCTGTCTCCTTCCGGATCGAAGTCATTAGTCAATACATCCCAGAACTTAATAGCTCTGTGGTAACCGGTCAGGTTACATTCAGGGTTACCTACTACTGAGTTATCAATACATACTACAACTGTAGCCGTATCGCACAGGTTAGGTGCACCGTTATCGCACACAACGTAACAGAACGTATCGCAAGCTAATGAGTTAGCGCTGCTGTCAGGCGTGTAAATAATGCTGCCGTTCGCAGTTATCAATACTGAACCATTAGCCGGCAAGCAAGGTGTAGATACTACCGTGATAGGATCGCCATCAGGATCGGTATCGTTACCCTTAACGTTAATAGTAACCGGTGTCAGGTATTCAGTTGTAGCAAAGTCATCAGTTGCGGCTGGTGGGTGGTTAGTGTTAAGAACAGAATCTACACATGGATAGATTACTGCTGTATCACATAATCCCAGCGGATCGCAAATGCTATACAATATTGAGTCGCAGCCTAAGCTTGGTGAAGTATAGGTTACTGAATTATCAGTATTCAGCACTATTGTAGCACCAGGTAAGGTTGGAGAAGTAAGTATAGTTACTGTTAACGGTTGACCATCCGGATCGAAGTCGTTAGCCAATTCGTTAATTACAGTAGGTGTATTTGGTGTTGTAGTAATCGGATCATCGGTAGCAACCGGCGGAGAATTGTTTCCGTTACAGTTCACTACGTAAACCACAATCTGGTTGGTATCGCACAATGAGTATTGAGGTATACCGCTTGAATCGCAGGCATAGTAAGGTATGAAGTAGTAACCCGGAACATCGCCCCAGAATACTATAGTACCATTACCTGTTACGTAGAATGAACCGTTGTTTCCTGCAGGGCCTGTTATTGGGCCGTAGCTGAATAACAATGGATCGCCATCAGGATCAGTTGCACCTGAAGAAACGTTAATACCCTTGTAAGTGCTATCGCAAACAGTAGCATTAACTTTAACAGTATGCGGAGGACGGTTGCCCGCCAATACTGTAATGCTGCTGGTGCATATAGTGCAGGCGCCTGCGCTATCACAAGCCTGAACCTGTATTAACTGAGTGCCTACAAAGTTTGCATTAGGTGTAAACACCACACAGTTATTAACCAATACCGCAGTGCCGTTTATGTTTTGGCCTGTAGGTATGCTTAAGGTTACTACATCGCCATCTACATCGTTAGTGCCAATGCAAGCTGTGTCAACCTGAGCCTGGTAGATAGTATCTACTACACATACGATAGTAGGCGTATCGTTAACAGGGCAAATTGAAACGTAAACAAGGGCAGTATCGCATGCATTAGCACAGTTGCTGTTGCATGTTTTGTAAACAATGGTATCGTTACCGTTGTAGTTCAGGTTAGGCGTGTAAGTAACATTGCAGCCGTTAACGCTTGTAGTGCCATGAGGTACTGACAGAACGGTAATTACCGCGCTGTTGCCTTCAGGGTCTACATCGTTAATACAAACGTCAACTGTTACTGCCTGTTCTTCACAAGTAGCAGCTTCATCATCAACTGCAACAGGGTTTTGATTAACGTGTAAGCAGATAGTATCGCTGGTTACGCAACCGTTAATATTTACGGCAGTAGCCATTACACAGTAGTCAACACCTGTAGGCGTTACTGATATTGGGTTAAGGCTTGCACCAATTACCGGCCCACCTAATTGTCTCCAGATAATGTTCACCACATCAATACTGTAGTTAGGTGTTAATGTTATGGCACCGCCTGCGCAAGTTGTATCGCTTGAGGAAGTAATGTTGAAGGTAGGAGCACCTTTTACATTAGTTACAAACGTAGCTGTGCTTGAACAACCGCTCTGGTCGGCATAAGTATAAGTAATAGTGTTGTTACCTATAGTTGCCAATGCAGGGCAGAATTGGTTACCGCTTACACCAGGGCCGCTGAATGTGCCGCCTGCAGGTGTGCCGGTTAAGGTTACACAAGCATCAGATGTGCAGTAAGTAGAATTCAGGCCGCTAAGTGTTACAACAGGAAGCGGGTTAACCGTTACACATATAGTTGTATCATCTGTACAACCTGTGGTTGGGTTGGTGTAAGTGTATTTAACACACCAGGTACCTGCACCTATAAACGAAGGCTGGAATACGTTGCCTGATACACCAGGGCCGCTGAATGTGCCGCCTGAAGGTATACCGGTCATAACAACGTTACCTGAGTTTATACAGTATTGCGTTCCTAAGCCGCTTATGCTTGCTTCGGTAGGCTGGTTAACAGTTACACGAACTGTATCAGAAGCCTGGCAACCGTTACCATCGGCAACAATCAAGGTGTACGTTGTTGTTGTTAACGGACAAGCCTGAGGGTTAGAAACCAATGAATCAGATACACCACCAAACCAGTTGTAAGTGTAAGGAGGCTGACCACCGGTAGCTGCCGGAGCGCCACCTAAAGTTACACAACCATTTACATTGCTGCAAAGGCTGCCTACAACACCTGCCTCAGCAAATACTGTGTTAGGTAATACAGTTACAGGAACACAATCAGTTGCTTTACAACCGAAGCTATCAGTAACAGTTACACATAATTGAGTAGTGCTGCCCAGTTGTTTAATTACAGGGTTAGCGGTTGTTGTGCTGCTTAATGTAGGAGGTCCGAATGGCGGAGTCCATGAGTAAGTATAAGGGCCTACAGTGCCTGAAGCAGTTGGGCTGCCGCCAAGAACTGCGCTATCGCCGCTACATGCTGTAATAGCTACCGGAGTTCCGGCGTCAGCTATTGGCAGAGGACGTAAGCCAATAGTTACATTATCTGAATTAGTACATCCCAGTGAATCGGTTACAGTTAAGGTATAAGTAACGTTAGAAGTTACACCCTGAGCTGTAGGATGAGGTATTGCAGTTCCGTTCAGGAATTGTGAAGGAGTCCATGCGTAAACGTATGGAGTTGTTCCGCCAACTACTGCCGGGTTACCACCCAATACCACATCTGTTCCGAAGCAAATCAGCGTATCTAAGCCGGCATCTACAGCCATTTGCGGGCTAACAGTTACCGTTACTGAATCTACAGAAGAACATCCGTTCTGATCGGTTACAGTTACATAGTAAGTAGTAGTGTTCAACGGCGAAGCACATGGGTTGGCCGTTGTAGCATTTATCAATCCTAATACAGGGCTCCACTGGTAAGTGTAAGGGCCCGTTCCGAACTGTGCAGTTGGGCTACCGCCAATTAATGTGCATGTAGCTAAAGCACCGCCGGAGCAGAATATCTTATTAGGACCGGCATCAACCTGTAAGGTGCTTGGGTTAACCACAACAACAACCTGGTCGGTTCCGGTGCAACCTGTTGCATTATCTGTTACAGTTAATGTAAACAGTGTAGTAGTATCAAGGTTGCGGATTAGCGGATTAGGTTGAGTTGCGTTAAATACAACCTGAATACCGTTAACGGTTGTCGGAGTCCAGCTGTAAGAGAAGTTGTTAGAACCACCCGTTGCAGCAGGAGAACCGCCGATAGTTACAAACGAACCAGGACAAGACACCATTGACTTATCAGGTCCGGCATTGGCCGTAATACCGCCGTTAACAGTAACTGTTTGACATGTGCTGGCTGAACAACCAACCGCATCAGTTACAGTTACACAGTAAGTAGTAGTGGTAGCAGGTGTAGCCACAGGGTTAGCTGAAACGGTTCCACCGTTATTTAAGCCAACACCAGGCGCCCAGTTGTAAGTGTATGAAGGTGTTCCGCCGCTACCTGTAGGGTTACCACCTAATAAGGCAGCACCACCTGCACATATTGCAGTATCCGGCGTTACAGAAGCTGTAACAGCAGGGTTAGCATACAATACCATGCTATCGATAGCGATACAACCGTAAACGTCCTGAACTAATAATACATAAGTAGTAGTATCAGTTGGGTTAACAGTTGGGTTAGGAACGTTATTGAAATCACAGATACCTGCTACAGGGCTCCAGTCTATTACATAAGGACCGGTGCCACCGCTAACAGCATTTGTTCCGCCAATAGCCACACAATTTGGCTGACCGGCGCAAATGCTCTTATCAGGACCTGCATCAGCAGTTAAAGTGCTTTGTGTTACAGCCACACATACCTGGTCGGTAGCGGTGCAACCGTTAACATCAGTTACAGTTAAGGTGTAGCATACTGATTGAGCTAAACCGCAAGCCGAAGGATTAGCAAGGCCTGTGTTGTTTAAGCCCGCAGCAGGTGCCCATGCATACAGGTAAGGAGCAGTTCCGTTTGTAGCAGTTGGTGTACCACCTAACTGAACACAAGCTGTAGGACATGCTACTACTGTTTGATCGGTGCCTGCATTAGCTACAGGGTTTTGATTTACACGTATAGTTACGCTGGCGTTGTTGCTGCAACCTAATGAGTCGGTTACGGTAACGTTCCAGGTTACTGTGTTTGTAGGGCATGCAATTGGGTTAGCTATGTTGTTAGCTGACAGGAACAGACCCGGAGTCCATGTGTAAGCGTAGTTAGAACCTGTACCACCTGATGCTGTTGGAGCACCACCCAGTGTTACACAAGCGCCGGCACAAACTGTATCAGCTAAACCTGCATTAACCACAGGGCGTGGATTAATAGTAATTCTAACCGTATCAGAAGCTACACAACCTGTTGCATCAGTTACCACTACGGTGTAAGTAGTAGTTTGAGTTGGTGTTGCAACAGGGTTAGCAATGTTAGGGTTGCTAACTGTTGGAGTCCATGCAAAGCTGTAAGGCAATGTACCACCAAGGGCAGTATTAGCGCCTCCAAGCGTTACAGATACAGAAGCGCCCTGACAGAATGAAACATCATTACCGGCTTCAGCTACCAATGTGCTGTTAGCTACGTTAACCTTAACCTGGTCGGTAGCAGAACAGCCAAACTGGTCAGTTACCAATACAGTGTAAGTAGTAGTAGAACCGATGTTCTTCACATACGGGTTAGAAGCCGCAGTGTCAGTTAAGCCACCGTTAGGGTTCCAATCGTAGGTATAAGTACCACCACCGCCTGTAGCAGTTGGTGAACCACCTATTTGAACACTATCCTGAGAACATGCTGTTAATGACTTATCAGCACCTGCATCAGCAACAGGGTTTTGACGAACAGTTACAACCACAGCATCATTATCGCGGCAACCGTTAGCATCTACTACAGTTACTGAGTACGTAGTAGTTACAGCAGGTTGAACAAACGGATTAGATGCATTAGCGCCACCGGCTAATATACCGGTTGTAGGTGCCCATGTGTAAGTGTAAGGAGATGTTCCGTTAGAAGCTGTTGGACTGCCACCTAACTGAACAATACTGTTCAAACATATAGCTGTATCTAAACCTGCATTAGCAGTTGGCTTAGGGTTAACTGTAATCTTAGTTGAATCAACAGAGATACAACCTTTAGCATCAGTTACAGTTACGTAGTATGTTGTAGTTTGAGTAGGCGTGGCAATTGGGTTAGCAACAGTTGTGCTGCTTAAACCGGCACCTGCCCATGAATACGTGTATGGGGTTGTGCCGCCAACTGCAGTTGGAGCGCCACCTATTGTTAAACCACCCGCTGAACCGGCACATAATGAACCACCAATTCCTGCATCAACCGAAAGTGTGCTTGGCACAACTTGTACGGTTACCGCATCGGTAGCTGTACAACCATTGGCATCAGTTACAACCAATGTGTACTGGCTTGTGCTGGTTATACCTGTAATAACAGGGCATGTGCAAGTTGAGCAGCTTAGGTTAGCGCCACTCCAGAAGTATGTGTAAGGACCGGTGCCACCGCTTGCTACAGGCGAACCGCAAATGGTTACGCTATCGCCCGCACAGCTGGTTATCTGCTTATCAGTACCTGCATCAGCCACTGGTAACGGACGAACCGTAACAGTAACTGCATCAGAAGCCTGACAACCGTTAGAGTCAGTTACCTGAACTACGTAGGTAGTAGTTAATAACGGACAAGCTAATGGGTTAGCCGTGTTGTTAGCATTTAAGCCCACAGTAGGTGTCCATGAGTATTGTAATGGAGATGTGCCGCCTGAACCTGTTTGTAAAGTACCTAAGCTTACGCAGAAGCCTTGACATACTATAGTGTCGGCTCCGGCATTAGCTGAAGGTGCAGGGTTTTGGCTTATAGTAATTGTATCGTAAGCAACGCAACCTTTGCTATCAGTTACTACAAGGTAGTAAGTGGTAGTTGTTGCAGGGCTAACCACTGGGTTAGCAAGGCTGCTTGTAAATGTTTGGTCAGTTGAAGTCCAGCTGTAAGTGTATGGTGTAGTACCACCCGCAGCAGTTGGTGAACCACCTAACTGAACAGGGGTGCCTGCACTGGCACATACGTGTGAATTATTACCGGCTTCAGCCTGTAAGGTGCTTGGTGTTACGTTAACAAGAACGTAGTCTACACCGGTGCAACCGTAAATATCTGTTACCAAAATCTGGTATGAGTAAACACCTATCGGAGCACCCTTAACAACAGGATTTTGAATAGTTGAATCGCTCAGGTATTGGCCAGGGGTCCAATCGTAAACAAATGGAGCAGTTCCACCGCTTACTACTACCGGTAAGTTACCGATAAAGGCAGAGTCGCCGCCACAAGCTACAATTGTCTTATCAGCACCTGCATCAACAACTGGGCTTACACGTGGTGTTACAGTTACCTCGTCAACCGCAGCACAGCCTTTGCTATCAGTTACTACCAACTGGTAAGTTGTAATAACTATTGGGGCCGCAGCAGGGTTTGCAACGTTAGGTAATGATAAACCTGTAGTTGGATTCCATGAGTAAGTGTAACCCGGTGTACCACCTGAAGCAGTTGGAGAACCGCCAATGGTAACTGTGCTACCAATACATACTGATGTATCAGGACCTGCACTAACTACCGGACGTGGGTTAACAGTAACCTTCACATCATCAGTTGCAACGCAACCATGAGAGTCGGTAATAGTTAAGCCGTATGTAGTTGTACCGGCAGGGCTGGCTACCGGGTTAGCAGCAGTAGAGTCGCTTAAGCTGCCACCGTTGTTCCAATCGTAAACAAACGGAGCAGTACCGCCTACCGCAGTTGGTATACCACCTAACTGAACGCTGATGCCGGAACAAACCTGTGCATCGTTACCTGCGTGAGCGCTTAAGTTATTAGGCGCCACAACTACAGTTACGTTATCGCTTGATGTGCAACCTGAAGCATCGGTTACAACTAAAGTGTAAGTTGTTGTAGAAGCAAGGTTTTTAACTACAGGGTTAGTGCAGCTTGTGCAACTTAAGCCTGTAGAAGGAGACCATGAGTAAGTATAACCCGGTGTGCCACCTACAGCAGCAGGCACATCACCTATTATTACGCTGTCACCAGGGCACTGGAACAATGTCTTGTCAATACCGGCCTGAGCAACAGGTGTAGGACGAACCGTTACCTGTATTGTATCAGAAGCATGACAACCGTTACCATCCGTTACAGTTACTACATAAGCAGTGCTTATTGTTGGAGCAGCTGTTGGGTTAGCAGCAGTAATGTTTATACCACCTGTGGTTGGAGACCATGCATAAGTGTATCCGCTACCGCTTCCACCAATTGCTGTTGGTGTGGCACCTAACTGAGCAGGGAAACCTGAACAGATAATGGTATCAACACCTGCATTAGCAAACACCTGCGGATAAACAGTTACAAGAGCAGAATCTACTGAAGTACATCCTAAGGCATCAGTTACCGTTAAGTGGTAAGTGGTAGTACCTGCAGGGTGTGCCCAAGGGTTAGCAGGGTTAGTTAAGTTTAAGCCTGCAGGAGCCCATGTGTAAGTATAAGGCGGAACACCACCAACCGCAGTTGGGAAACCACCAAGGAATACGCTGTCGCCGCTGGCAGCACAGAACGCGCCACCTGCACCTGCTTCAGCTACTAATGAACTTGGGGTTACAGTAATTAATACCTGGTCGCTTGCAGAACATCCGCTGGCGTCAGTAACTACTACAGTATAAGTAGTGTTGGTTGTAATGTTACAAGCCTGAGGGTTAGCTAAAGCGGTATCGCTTAAGCCGCCGTTAGGGCTCCAATCGTATGTTAATGTACCGCTACCGCCTGCACCTGTAGGTGAACCACCTATAGTTACACAACTTGCAGAACATGCAGTAACTGACTTATCAGCACCTGCATTGGCAACAACTGCCGGACGAACTACTACTGTTGAAGTAATAGTGTTGGCAGCGCAACCGTTAAACTGACCATTAATAGTGTAAGTAACAGTTATGTTGCCGCTGGTATTGTTGGTAGGGCTATCGTTAATAGTTAAGCTGTTACCGCTAACACCGTTGCTACCTGTCCAGTTTACAGAAGTGCCCGTTACAGTAGAAGATATTGCTACTGTAATTGGTGTGCCGCTACATACTGTTTGTGTAGTTGGGTTAGCAGAAAGAACAGGGCGAGGTTTAACCACCACATTTACAGTAAGTGTATCGCCGTTACAACCGCCAAATGAAGGTATAATGGTGTAGGTTACTGTAATGTTGCTGCTTGTAGCATTGGTTGGGTTGTCAGAAATTATATTTCCTGAACCGCTGGTGCCATTGCTTCCGCTCCATGCGTAAGTAGTACCGCCAATGTTAGAAGAAAGGTTAATTACCACGTTATCGCCACTGCAGAACTGCGTGCCGTTAGCAGCAGCGCTGGCAATTGGGCGAGGCTTAACAACTACCGGAATACTTAAGGTAGTGCTGCCGCAACCGCCCGGTGCTACACCTGTTACATTGTAAGTAACAGTAATGTTGCTTGTGCCGGTGTTGCTTAATACGGTATGGATATCACCGCTGCCGTTTGTGCCGTTAGTAGCGCTCCATGTTATTACCGTTCCCGGAACATTTGAAGTAAAGGTAATGTTCACGCTATCGTTGCTGCAGTTTGTAGCTGAAGCAATAGAAGGTGTAATAACCGGGTTGCCGCTTACGTTAATTACAGCCATTGCAGTATCACACAATGAAGGTGTACCGTTATCGCATATGCGGTAAATCAATGTGTCATTTCCGTTGAACGCATTGTTAGGGTCATACAGGTAAATACCTAATGAGCCCGGAGTTAATGTGCCGTTGTTTACGTTATCCAGTATAGTTACAGAAGTAATAGCATCACCGTTAGGGTCAGCATCGTTAAACAACAGGTTCAACTGAACGTTTGCATCTGCGCAGATGTAAGCAAAGTCATCAACAGCCACCGGTGCATCGTTAGGCACGGCGTCGTTATCAGGCGAAACGTAGATTACCACAATTGCATTATCGCACAGCGGACGAGGCAGGGTTGAACCTATCGGGTCGCAAATGGTGTAAGCAATAGTATCGTAACCGAAGAAGCCTGCATTAGGGCTGTAGTTAATAGTGCCGTTTGCATTCAACGTATAAGTACCGTGGTCAGGTGCATTGGTAATAGTTACCTGTAACGCATCACCGTCAGGGTCATTATCGTTAGCCAATTCGTTAATTACAATTGGCGGAGAGTTACGTGGTGTAGTTACGTAGTCGTTATTAGCAACAGGAGCATGGTTAGTTAAGGTATCGCTGCTTGGCAACACAGTAACAATAATAGCCGCGCTATCGCACAGGGTATTAACCGCATACGGGCTAAGGTCACATACACTATAAGGTATAGTGAATGTGCCTGTAAAGCCAGGGTTAGGAACTACATCAATTGCACCGTTACCGGTAACTGTAAACGTTCCGTTGTTTGGTGACACTGCACCATACGTGTAAGTAAGCGGGTTGCTTTCCGGATCAGTTGTAGCTGAAGCCACATTCACACCAATTGTCTGATCCTGATACATGGTTACATATATGGTATCAGCAACCGGAGGATCGTTAACCGGCGTAACAATGATGGTTATATGCGTAGTATCACAAGCCAGTGGTGTACCATTATCGCATAGTACTAAACACAGCGAGTCAGTACCATTCACATTCAGGTAGCTCTGATAATTAAAGCACAGAATGTTTAATGACTGGTTGATTGTAATACCGCTTATAGCACCAAGTTGTGGGTTACACAATGTGGTTACGGTATGAATGTCTATCGTATCATTATCAGTATAAGGTATACAGATGTTTGTAGGACAATCTTCGCAAGTAGTAACTGTAGTATCAGGTATTTGCGGAGGATCGTTCTGACAGTTAACTGTTATAAACGCTGTTGCAGTATCACAAAGTGAAGGCAGCGGTGTGCCGGCATCACATACACGGTAAACGAACGAATCAGCACCACAGTAGTTCGAGTTAGGAACATAAGTGAATGAACCGTTTGCGTTCAGTGTTAATGTGCCGTGTGCTACGTTAACAATTGGCGAAGTAGTTACTGTTAATGAACTAACAGGGTTGTTATCCGCATTGTCGTTATCGTTTGCACGAACACCTGTGCCTACAGGAACGTTCAGGGTTACATCTTCAGTAGTAGTGTAGTTATCGTTCAGCGCAATCGGCGGATCGTTAACAGGTGTTACTATAATATGAATATGGGTAGTATCACAAGCCTGTGGTGTACCGTTATCGCATATTACTAAGCAAATTGAATCCTGACCATTGAAGTTAGTATTAGAAGTATAAGTTACGCAAAGCGTATTTAATACTAAGCTGGTTGAAATAGTACCGCTGTTAGGACCACAGAACTGAGCTGCAATTACTGATGTTTGGTTAACATCTACATCAGTTACAGACATACATACTGTAGTAGGGCCGCAATCTTCACAAGTAGTGATAGTTGTATCCGGCACCTGTGGTGGATCGTTCACACAGTTTACAGTAATATAAGCTGTTGCTGTATCGCACAGTGATGGAAGCGGTGTGCCTGCATCACATACGCTATAGCTGAATGAATCGCTACCGCAGTAGTTAGATGTTGGAACATAAGTGAATGAACCGTTTGCGTTCAATGTTAATGTGCCATGCTGAACGTTAGTGATTGGCGTAGTAGTTACTGTTAATGAAGTAACAGGGTTGCCATCAGCATTGTCATTATCGTTTGCACGTACGCCTGTGCCTACAGGTACCGTTAAGGTTACATCCTCATTAGTAGTGTAGTTGTCGTTGTTAGCAATCGGCGGATCGTTAACAGGGGTAACTGTGATTATCACTTTGCTGGTATCACATAATACAGGTGAACCGTTATCACATACTACAATACATATTGAGTCAAGTCCATTAAAGTTGGTGCTTGGTGTGTATGTAACACACAGTGTATTCAGTATTAAGCTGGTTGTAGCAGTGCCGCTGTTTGGTCCGCAGAAGTTGCCTGCAACAGTTACTGTTTGACCATTGTCAGGGTTAACGACAGGGTAGCAAAGCGTAGTAGGGCCGCAATCTTCACAAGTAGTAATAGTTGTATCAGGAACTACCGGTGGATCGTTCACACAGTTTACAGTAATGTAAGCTGTTGCTGTATCGCATAGTGATGGAAGCGGTGTGCCTGCATCACATACGCTATAGCTGAATGAATCGCTACCGCAGTAGTTAGATGTTGGAACATAAGTGAATGAACCGTTGGCGTTCAGCGTTAAGGTTCCGTGTTGAACGTTAGTGATTGGTGTGGTGGTTACTGTTAATGATGTAACAGGGTTGCCATCAGCATTATCGTTATCGTTTGCACGTACGCCTGTGCCTACAGGTACGTTCAGGGTTACATCTTCATTAGTAGTATAGTTGTCGTTGTTAGCAATCGGTGGATCGTTAACAGGTGTAACTGTGATATGGATATACGTGGTATCACACTTGCTTGGTAAACCATTATCACATACTACCAGGCAAAGGCTATCGCTGCCGTTAAAGTTGGTAGATGGAGTGTAGGTGAAGCAAACTGTATGAGCGCCGGTATTGTTAACCGTAACGTTAGAAACGGTTCCGTTAACCGGGTTACACAATACTGAAGCAGCATGGAAATCACCCGGCTCAACATCAGTGATTGGTAAACACAATGTTTTAGGGGTTTCCTCAGGTGTAGTGATAATTGAATCAGGAACTACCGGAGGATCATTAACCGGAGTTACAGTTATTACAGCAATAGCTGTATCGCACTTAACCGGAACATCAGGTGCATCACAAATTCTATAAGTAAATGTATCCTGACCGAAGTAGTTAGTGGCCGGTGTATAAGTGAATGAACCGTTTGCGTTCAATGTTAAGGTACCATGCGCTACGTTAACTACAGCAGGGGTTTGAACTGTAATTGGACCACCATCAGGGTCAATATCGTTAGCCATAACACCCGGAGCAGTAACCGTTAAGGTCTGATCTTCAGGAGTAGTGTAGCTATCGTTATTAGCCTGTGGAGGTAGGTTAGTACAAGAGTAGTCAAGAATTACAACACCGGTATCGCAAAGGTTAGGTGTGCCGTTATCGCAAACTATGTAAGCGAATGAATCAACACCGTTAAACGATACAGGAGGAGTATAGGTAAAGTTACCGTTAACCTGCACGCTGGTTAATGTGCCGCTGAACGGACCGAATACTGTTCCGTTGTAAACCTTAGCCGGACCGTCAATATCAATATCATTGGTCAGGAAGTTTTTAACGATAGGCGTATCAACACATGAAACGTAAATATCGTTTACAGCCAGTGGTGGATCATTAACAGGCGTAACGTTAATTCTGATCTTAGTAGTATCACACAATACAGGTGAACCATTATCACAGATAACTAAACAAACAGAGTCAACACCATTAAAGTTAGCGTTTGGTGTGTAGGTAACGCAAACCTGGTGAGGGTTAACTGCATTGTTTACAAATGTTCCGCTTATAGAACCATTGTTAGGTCCACAATAAATGGTGTTTATAGAGTGTGCCTGTGAAGCAGTCTCAGGGTCAGAAATCGGAATACATACACTTGTTGGATTGTCTTCCAATGTAGTTACTGTGGTATCAGGAACTACCGGAGGATCGTTTACGCAGTTTACAGTTATATGCGCTACTGCGGTATCGCAAAGTGATGGTGTAGGTGTGCCGGCATCGCAAACACGGTAGCAGAAGCTATCAGTACCGCAATAGTTAGCAGCCGGTGTATAGATGAATGAACCATCAGCGCCAAGGCTTAACGTGCCATGCTGAACAGGGCAAACCGGAATGATGCTTACAGTTAATGAAGTAACAGGGTTGCCATCCAGTGCATCATTATCGTTTGCACGAACGCCTGTAGCAGCGGTAGCTGTTATAGCTACATCTTCATTGGTAGTGTAGTTGTCGTTATTGGCAATTGGCGGATCGTTAACCGGTGTTACAGTAATACGAACTTTTGAAGTATCGCAAAGTTGCGGAGTACCGTTATCGCAAATAATTACACAAACCGAATCGCTGCCGTTGAAGTTAGCGTTTGGTGTGTAAGTAAAGCAGGCAGTATGCGGGTTAGAAGCATTGCTTACAGTTACTGCACTTATTGAACCCGAATTAGGGCCGCAAAGTGTTCCTGTAAATACGTGGTTTTGGCCAGCATCAGCGTCACTGATTGGTAAACATACAGTAAGCGGATTGTCTTCAGGTGTAGTTACTGTTGTATCAGGAACTACCGGAGGATCGTTTACGCAGTTTACAGTTATGTGCGCAACACCGGTATCGCATAATGAAGGCAGTGGTGTGCCGTTATCACATATACGGTAACAGAAGCTATCGGTACCACAGTAGTTAGCCGCAGGGGTATAAATAAATGCACCGTCAGTGCCAAGGCTTAATGTGCCGTGTTGAACAGGGCAAACAGGTATAATGCTTACAGTTAATGAAGTTACAGGGTTGCCGTCAGCAGCGTCGTTATCGTTTGCACGAACACCCGTAGCTGCGTTTACGGTTAAGGTAGCATCTTCATTAGCTGTGTAATTATCGTTGTTAGCAATTGGTGGATCGTTAACCGGTGTAACAGTAATACGAACTTTTGCAGTGTCGCAAAGTTGAGGTGTACCGTTGTCGCAAATAATTACACAAACCGAATCATTACCGTTAAAGTTGGCATTTGGCGTATAAGTAAAGCAAGCTGTGTGCGGATTAGATGCATTGCTTACAGTTACAGCGCTTATTGAACCGCTGTTAGGGCCGCACAGTGTACCGTTAAATAAATGGTTCTGGCCTGCATCAGGATCAGTGATTGGCAGACAAACAGTAATTGGATTATCTTCTATAGTAGTAACTGTTGTGTCAGGAACTACCGGCTTATCGTTAACAGGGTTAACTGTTATTACTACAACTGCAGTATCACAAGCAGTAGGCACTTCGTTATCGCAAGCGCGGTAACAGAAAGAGTCAACACCGGTGAAGTTTGCATTTGGAGTATATGTAAAGCTTCCGTTAGCGTTTAGTGTTACTGAACCAGAGTAAGGTCCGCAACCTGAAAGCGAAGAAGAAGTTAATGGCTGTTGAGGATTAGCCGGATCAAAGTCGTTTGACAGAACACCCGGAGCAGAAACCGTTAATGGATTATCCTCATTAGTGTTATAGCTATCGTTTACAGCTACCGGAGGACAAGATGTTACAGTAACTGAAATTGTAGCCGGTGAAGAGTTACAGTTGTTTTGAGTAACCGTTACTGAATAAGTACCGCTCATTGCAGGAACCGCGCTTGGGCGCGTTACATTCTGAGTTGTAGCTGTATAACCACCGGGGCCGCTCCAGCTATAGGTAGCGCCTGAAATAGTAGATGCAAATATTTTCAGCGTATCGCCATAACAACGTGGGCTATTGCTGCTTAACGTTGGTGCTGAAGGGTTTGGCGGGTTGTTCAACACTACCAGGCCGGTAAAGGCAGGAGAAGTACAACCGTTAAGTGTTACGGTAAAGTTATTATAAGTACCCGCAGTTAAACCTGAAATGGTAAGATTACCTAAGCCGCTGCTTGGTAAGTTAACCGGTGTTTGTGCAACACCATTCTTAAAGTAGTTAACTGTAAATGTGCTGTTAGGATTTAAACCGCTTATTACAATAAAGCCCTGGCTACCACCGCAGGTTGTTGGGTTAGTACCAACAGCATCAGAAATTTGCGGAGTAGTATTAACTGTAACGGTAACCGTTGCAGGAGCCGATGTACAACCACTTACCGTTTGTGTAACTGAGTAAGTGCCGCCCATAGCTATTGAAACCAGTGAACGGGTAACAGGTGAACCTGTTGCGCCACCGCCGTCAGGGAAAGTCCACTGAAGGTTGCTGCCTGTAGCTGATAAAGTCAATGTGCTGTTTGTACAAACAGGGTTTGGTGATGCTGTTACGTTAGTTGGAGCAGCAGGTGTTGATGGATCAGTTAAACTGATTGGACCTGCTATTACGTTTGATGTGCAACCGCTAAGTGTAACAGAAATGTTGGTGTAGTTACCAGCTGTTAAACCGGTAATAATTACCTGGCCTGTGCCATTAGATGTAATAGAAAACGGTCCTTGAGGTGCACCGTTCTTAGTATAATTTACCGTATAGATGGTGCTGTTCAAAAGACCGTTAAGTGTAATTGTGCCTTGTGCGCCGCTACATGTTGTTGGGTTGCTGCTGCTAACCGATGTAATGTTTGGCGTTGTGTTAACCGTAACAACTACCGTAGCAGGAGCTGATGTACAGTTGTTAACCGTTTGCGTTACTGAGTATGTTCCACCCATTGCAGCCGTAACCGGTGTGCGAACTACCGGAGAGCCGCTTGCTGTGCCGCCACCGCTTGGGAAGGTCCAGCTTAGGTTGCTGCCTACAGCAGATAACGTTAATGTGCCACCGGTACAAACCGGGTTAGGGTTAGCTGTAACGCTGGTTGGTGCTGCAGGGTTAGCAGGATCGCTTAATGTAAACGGACCGGCCAACACGTTTGAAGTACAACCGCTAAGTGTTACAGATATATTAGTGTAGGTGCCGGCAGTTAAACCGTTAATGGTTAACTGGCCGCTGCCATTGCTTGTAAGTGTTTGTGGTGTTTGTGCAGTTCCGTTTTTGCTGAAGTTAACGGTATAAGAAGTTGTATTATTTAAACCGCTTATAGTTATGCTGCCCTGTGTGCCGCCGCAAGTTGTTGGGTTGCTGCTGCTGAAGAAAGCAATTGCCGGTGTTACGTTAACGGTAACTGATACTGTGGCCGGAGCCGAAGTACAGTTGTTTACAGTTTGGGTAACAGAGTAAGTGCCACCCATGGCCGCAGTTACCGGATTACGAACAACAGGTGTGCCTGAAGCGCCGCCACCATCAGGGAAAGTCCACTGAAGGTTAGAGCCAACAGCACTTAAGCTTAAGCTGTTACCTGTACAAACAGGGTTTGGTGTAGCTGTAACTGCAGTAGGTGCAGCCGGGTTGCCCGGGTCAGTTAAAGTAAATGGACCGGCCAGTGTATTAGAAGGACAGCCATTAAGTGTTACAGATATATTAGTATAAGAACCTGCAGTTAATCCGGAGATAACTAATAGGTTACCTGAAGCATTGCTGGTGATATTAACCGGACCGATAGCGGTTCCGTTTTTCACATAGCTAACTGAGTAAACCGTGTTATTTAAAACACCGCTTATAGTAATTGAACCTTGTGTGCCACCGCAGGTAGTTGGGTTAGCGCTTGTACTAAAGCCAATTGCAGGTGTAGTGTTAACCGTAACGCTTACAGTAGCAGGGGCCGAAGTACAACCTGCAACAGTTTGTGTTACAGAATAAGTACCCGCCATTGCAGTGGTAACGTTAGTGCGGGTTACAGGTGAACCTGAAGCGCCACCACCATCAGGATAGCTCCACTGAAGGCCGCTGCCTGTAGCAGAAAGCGTTAATGTATTACCAGTACAAATTGGGTTAGGGTTAGCAGTAACGTTTGAAGGAGCCGATGGTGTTGAAGGATCGCTTAATGTTATAGGGCCTGCTACAGGGGCAGATGTACAACCGCTGAGTGTTACTGTTATATTAGTGTAAGTGCCTGCAGTTAAACCGGTAATTGTTAAAAGACCGCTACCGTTGCTGGTTAAGGTAACCGGGCCTACTGCACTGCCATTCTTAACGTAGTTAACAGTATAGGCTGTGTTGTTAAGTAAACCGCTTACAGTTATTGAACCCTGGCTGCCACCGCAGGTAGAAGGGTTAGTGCTGCTGCTAAACGCAATAGAAGGAGTTGTGTTTACTGTTACTGTTACTGTAGCAGGGCTTGAGGTACAGTTGTTAACTGTTTGTGTAACAGAGTAAGTGCCTGCCATTGCTGTTGTAACGTTAGTGCGGGTTACAGGTGAGCCTGTAGCTGTGCCGCCACCGCTTGGGAAAGTCCAGCTTAGGTTGGTGCCCGTTGCACTTAAAGTTAAGGTTGCACCTGTACAAACCGGGTTAGGGCTTGCTGTTACGTTTGTAGGTGCCGCCGGATTTGCCGGATCATTTAAAGTAAATGGACCTGCAAGAACGTTAGAAGTACAACCGCTTAACGTTACACTAATATTAGTGTAAGTACCTGCAGTAAGGCCTGAAATTGTTAACTGGCCGGTACCGTTGCTGGCTATTGTTTGCGGTGTTTGCGCAGTCCCGTTCTTGGTAAAGTTTACAGTGTATGTGGTGTTATTGTTTAAGCCGGCAATGGTTATGCTGCCCTGGCTGCCACCACAAGTTGATGGATTGGTACTGCTGCTGAAGGTAATGGCAGGTGTAACGTTAACCGCTAATACTACTGTGCCCGGATTAGATACACAACCGTTAACGGTTTGTGTAACAGAATAGGTGCCGGCCATGTTAGTACCTGTAATAACACGTGTTGGGTTTTGCAATGTGCTTGCAAAACTGGCCGGGCCTGTCCAACTGAATGTACCGGTGCCGGTTGCATTAAACTGCACTGTTTGACCTGTACAAACCGGGTTAGGTGTAGCGCTTGCTGTTGGTGTTGCAACCGAAGTTGGAACCAACACCAGCGGACCGGTTATAGTATCGCCACACAACGGGTTGGTTGGGTGGAATACCTGAACTGTGGTATAGGTGCCGGAATTAAGGCCGGGTATTATTAAAGTTCCGTTGTTTGCCGTAGTAAGATTGAACGGACCTTGCTGAGGGCCGCCATTGTAACTATAATATATAGTATAAGTTACGTTAGGCAACAGGTTACCGTTAGCAATAGTTATTGAACCGTTAGGCGGCGTACAAGTGGTTGGGCTTTGAACCGTGATGTTTGCACCGGTTAAGTCAACACAATGGTACTTAATAACCAGGTAATCTTCAATCTCACCGTTTGATGCGTTATTGATTGCCGATGGAGATGCCACATTAAATGCCGCATCTGTCGTAATCCTTAAACGCATATAGGTAGTATCGTTCGGATCGTTAAAGTTAATGCCGGTCCATACCAGGCTGGCTGAAGTTGCGCCACTTGCTACGCGGGCAGTATCCACTTCATTGGCATCAAATGTACCGTTCCCGTTAAAGTCTATCCAACCCATTACAGTGGCTGTAAAGCCGGTGGTGTTGGTGATAGGGAAGGTACGGCCGTATGAAGTAGCAGTGTCCTGAATAAACACAGTGCCGGTAATAGCATCCTCATCATCAGGGGTTGAACCAGCAGCATCGTCACCATTAGCAAGGTACGACGTGCTATGGAAGTCTTCCTTATCTATTGCAGCGGTACCTAAACGCAAGCTGTTAAAAATAATGTGGTTAGGACGTGTGTTTAAACCACCGTTATAGCTTATAGGAGCATCACCGTAATCAAAGTTTAATAGAATACCAATTCTCCATTTAAATACCAGGTGGATATCATCGTTATCAGTATCGTTTGAACGAGAGTTATCAAACACACCTGAAGCGCTAATAGGGTTAGGAGTTAAGGTGCTACTGTGTATTGTGGTACCTAAACATATTAAAGAGTCACCTTCTACCTGGAAGTGGTTACTACCTTTAGGTACACCTGTTGCACCCAAGTAGTCATTCTGTGAACCACCTATATAAGTAGAGAAGTAAAGCGTTTGAAGGTCAGTACCTAATACAAAGTAGAAGATATCCCATGTACCGCCGCTGAAAGCTGAGTTAAAGAATGTACCACCGTCAGATAAGTTTTGCGTAGGGAAACCTGAACCGGCTTCACCAAACACCATCACCGCGTAAGGGGTATATGTGCGCAGTGTGTTACCACGTTCGTTGTTGGCACCACCAAAGTAAGTAGCCTGCCAGGTGTTTGTTCCACCGCTGCGAGGTAATTTACCTACGAAACCGTCTTCACCACCGTTATAGCTATTATCATAACGCGTACCGGTACCTAATGGGAAACCCTGGGCGGTAGAGCTTTGGGTAATACCGGTAACATACAGTGTATCGAAAGGTCCTATGGTACAACCATAAAATTCATCAGCGTTAGTACCACCAATTCTGCTTAACATGGTAAAGGTACCGCCTGCAGAAGGTATTACACCAATAACACCGTCAGTGCCACTACCGGCAGGCAATGTTGCTGCGCTGTTTACAAGGCCCGGGAAAGAACCTGTGCTGGCTGTAGAGCCCGAAAACACAAAAGCGCCATCAGAAAATACATTAAGGTCATTAAGGTTATCATCACCGTTACCGCCTACGTAAGTACCAAACGCAAGTGTATTGAAGTTGGTAAACTTGGCAATATACATTTCGTTGCCGCCATCATAAGAGGCATCGTATGCAGCAGTAATATAGTTAGGGCCTGAAGTAGTTAATGCCGCAGTAACAATACCACCAACTATAAAGCTGTTGTTGCTTAAACCACGAATGGTACGCATTTCTTCACCATTACCGCTGCTTCCTATATAAGAAGAATAAGTTAAGGTGTTAAGTGCAGCAGAAGGAAGAGCAATAACGAAACCGTCCTGCGAACCGCCTATTGCATTATCAAAAGCTGTTGTTCCGCCGGTTGTTGGTATAGTGCCTTGTGTATAACCGCAGGCATATAGTACGCTCTTATCAGGAGATAAGCCCAAGCCGTATACACCATCCTGCGAACTACTACCGAAGTAGGTAACAGCTAATACAGCTGTGCCGTTAGCATTCAACTTATAAATTATACCATCAACACTACCCTGGTAGGTATTTTGGTAACCAAACAAACCTGATGCAATGTATGTGGTAGGGATGGTCATATTAATTTTACCACCGCAATACACGTTACCGCTATTGTCCAATTCTATTGCATACAGGTATTCGTCAAACGTATCGCTGTTGCAATCAAACCAAATACCCCACTTTAAGCTGGGGTCAATAATTAAAGCGTAGTTAGGGTTAACATCGCCTGTTACATTAAAGGTGGCTACATCGCCATTAACTACAAAATTGGCAGCCAGTTTTACCTTTTTGCCATTTATTACCTGGTAAACTTCAGGAATATCGAAGGTTACATCCTGGAAGTTAAGCTTAACACTTAAGTTGCCTTTTTCATCTACTCTTAATCCATCCTGGCCTTTAAAGCGCATTTTAATATTGTGGTAGTCTGCCCCCGGGTTTACTATCCAGTCAAATTCAAGTGTATTCTTTTCCTGGCTGTATAAACGAAGGTCAATACCATTGTACAGATTCTTCATTACCTGTTCGCCATAAGCCGTTACATTGCTGGCGTTAGTTGAACCGTTACCAAGGAAATAGTTATAAACCGTGTTAAAAGGCTGGCTGTTCTCAACTGTGTAAGAAGGGTTATAACCATCAAATGAAATTCCCCAACCATGGGCTTCATGCATTTCATTGTCTTCATCCTCTTCCTCTTCGGCGGTCTGCTCCTCTCCCTCTTCCGCCTTATGCGGCTTTATGGTTATGAAGTTCAGGTAGTCTTTATGCACTACTAACTCACCCACGTTGGTATGACCAACAGAGATGGTTTGCGCAGGCCACTGCCCTTTGTTTTCAATAAACTGGATACTGTTCTGGCTTTCCTTCAGCACCTCCTTAACAGCTTCACGGCTGGGAGCAACAGATTTTACCGGAGCGGCACTTTGTGCCAGCAACATATTACCGGAAAATACGTTAATAGTTAATAAGGCAACAAACAGGAATACAATCCTAGAACAGGGTAGAGATTTTCTAACCATACGGGCAGATTTTTAAACAATTAGAGGGTAAAAGCTAGGGGAGACAATTCCCTCTCTAATTACAATGCCCGCAAATATACTTTTCGCTTCCATAGAAGGCAAGAGGTTGATTAAATAATTTTTTATTAATTCCCCACCCCTTTAGCTTAAAGTGCTCATAATGTGCTACATTATGAATATATTTTTGTTTTCTGAAAGGCTAAAAAACTCTGATTTTAACCATTTGGAAGGAGAAAAATAAGATAAAGTTCATGTATAAACTGCAATAAAGGCCCCTGTCCCGCCATTTTTTCCGCTTCCCCGCAGTTTAATTTGATTGTTAAACAGATAGGCCTATAAATGAAAAAGCCCCCATAATTGGAGGCTTTTTCCTAAAGTTAGGTCTATTACGACTTCAAAATCTTGAACTCAGTGCGGCGGTTAATAGCACGGCCGGCAGGGTCATCTTTACCATCATCGGTAGTATTAGGCACCTTAGGCTTGCTTTCGCCATAGCCTTTAGGAATCATACGCTCGGTGGCAATGCCCTTGGTCTTAAGGTAATCAACACAGCTTTGTGCACGTGCCTGCGATAACTTAAGGTTAGCCGCATCGGAACCGATAGCATCGGTATGGGCGCTTAGCTCAATTACGAAAGTCGGGTTCTCAATCATAATGGTATATAACTGATCAAGCACCTGCTTCGAGTTCTCCGTAAGCGTAGCCTTTCCGAATTCATACAATACATTCTGAAGGGTATAATCTTTTCCAATTTCCAGTTTAGGCAGTCCTATATCTGTTTTTATTGAGTCGGTGGTTGCCCTGTTTTTGGTGCTAACCATTACAGTTTTGCTGAAGTAACCTTCTTTACGGGCGCTTATTTTGTAATCCTTGTTCATCTCAAGGTCAAAATAGTATATTGAGCTGTTAGCACCGGTTTTACTGTTAAACAGCGTTCTTTCATAACCGGCATCCATTTCTGTTAAGGAAACATAGGCATCCTTAATTTTAACTGAAGGATTAGCCTCTTCAAAAATATCACCAAATGCAGCATAAATACCTTTCTTAACAGTCAGGTTATTTTGCAGGGTATCCTCATCAGGTAAGCCCTTAGTTGAAATAGCTTCAATTTTAGGCTGATAACCGGGGCGCTCAACCGCAATTTCGTAGTCAGTTTCAGGATTCAACTTAAAGAAATAGAAACCATCTTTTGCCGCTTTTGACGAATCAACACCAACAAGCACTTTTGTTCCGTCGGGTTCTTTACGGTATAATTTAAATACGCCGCCGGTTAAAGCGCCGCCGCCTTCTTCACCGCCTTCTTTAAAGGCCATACCCTGCACACCGTACTTAAAGTTCTGCCAGCCGAAAATATCATCAGATGCAGTTTTTATACCATTTAACGGCACACTACCCACACGGTTCGATACCATGAAACCAAAGGTTTGGTCGCTGCTGCGCGAGTAGTATAAATCATCAGCACCGGTGTTTATTGGTGAGCCCTGGTTTAATACTTCACTCCATCCTAAATCCTGCTGTTCGGTGCTCTTAAACACATCGAAACCGCCATAGCCGGGGTGGCCGTTAGAGCTGAAATAAAGTGTTTTAGTGCTGTCATCAAAAAACGGTGTTAACTCATCCGCGGCAGTGTTTATACTGCCTTTAACCACTTTAGGGCCTTTAAAGTCGCCGTTCTGCGAACGTAGGAAGTACCAAATATCATAGCCGCCTGCGCCACCGGGGCGGTCACTTGAGAAATAAATAATTTCCATTCCATCCTCGGATGTACGAACAGAAGGCTGTGTGCTGGTATATTTTTCCTTTTCGTTAATAGGCTCAGGTATGCGGGTAACATTGCTGAATTTACCATCCTTATGGTCGGCAACAAAAAGGTTGCATAACGGACGATCATCATCCATTTCCAAACACTTGGTAAAGTAAAAACGGGTAAGGTCCTTATTGAATACTCCGTTACCTACAGTGTACTTAGGGTCATTTATTTCCTGGTTTTCAACCAAACGGCCATTCAACCATGTATTACCAGCATGTATACTGCGGTAAATAGCATAAGTGCGTTTGTTCTTGGTGCCATCATAAAAAATAAGAGTATCGCCACCGGTTAAATTATCAATACGTAATGAAGAATAGTAAAGTATTGAATCAGCTATACCACTTGGTGAAGATTCAGTATATGAATGGTTGATACCATTGCCTAAAGAGTTAACTTTTACTTTTGCCTTAGGTGATGTTTTGGCAAACTCGCAGCCGGCAATTTCAAGTTTGGCCAGCTCTAACAAATTATCAGTTTCGTCAACCGGTTTGTAGTGGTGTACAAACTTATTCAGGTATTCAATTGCTTCATCATATTTGCCATTACGGTGCAATACCTGGCCAAAGTAGTAGCCTCCTTTGTTGAATAGCTTATCATCTTCTTCAGCCCATTTTTTGGCCTTATCCTTAGGGCCCGGCTTAATGCTGTAAAACTTACGGAAGAAAACCTCAGCGTTCTCATAGTCGCGCGCCTGCAAAAGGCTCATAGCTAACCAAAACGTAGCATAACGGTTGCTTGAATCCTGGCGAACTGCATCCTTATAAAATTCAGCAGCCGTATAAGGGGAAGCCTCTGCATAAAACCGGTCGCCCAGTTTCATTTCGGTTTTTGAGCTCTTGGAAGGCACGCGGTATTTCTGCGCCATCACAGTAGATGTTCCAAGAACCAGTATAGCAAAGGTCAGGGTTAAAATCTTGTTCATTCCTCTGTGTTTTACGTGTGTCCTGTTTATTCAAAAAAACCTGCACGTGCTCATGCAGGTTTTACTATTTCATTAAAACTAATGTTGTAATTAGAACCTGCGGCTAGGCAACGATTTGTTAGCCTTAAACGACTTCACACTTTCACCAATGTAGGCAATTGAAAGCTCGAAACCACCTTTATTAATGGTTGAGGTTTTCAATGTTGAAATATTCACATCATAAGCAAAGCCTAAGCGGAAGTTGCGGAACTCAACATTAGCCATTGGAATAACGGCATCAGGTGTGTTGCCGCCTACACGGAAACGGGCACCAAGGCTAACGCTGTTGTTATTGCGGAAACCTGTGTTAAAGTAGTAGGTTGCAGAAATGCCCGGAAGAATTTCCATAAACGGACCCTGATACATGAACAGGAACTCAGGGCTTAAAGACACTCTCTTCTTCTTGTCAAGGAAAGCTTCAATATTTAAATCGGCAGTAAACTTGCGTGGTATTACAGCCTTTTTGTTTTTTGAGTTGGTTAGGGTATCGAATACCAATGATTGCTTAGGTTCAATTAAGTGGTAAGCACCTACGCCGAAGCCTAAACGCACTTTATCCTTAATATTTGAACGCCAGTAAAGGCCGGCATTAAAGTCGCCCTGTATAATACCGCGGTTAAAGCTTTCCATTGAAGCATTTGCAGGTGTTGCATTGTGGCCCAGGAACTGGTCGCCAAACAAAGGGTCATCCACTCTTTTTTGAACAAATGCGCCCTGTAAACCTACTGACAAACGGTGTTCGCCCAGTTTACCAAAACCTTTATGGTATGCTATGGTAAGGTTGGCATTGGTTATTGACAAACCAGCCTGACCGCTGTGGTCATTAAAAAAGCCAACACCTATAGCCAGTTTATCAGTACGCAGGTAGCCTTCCAATAAACAGAAATCAACATCAGCTCCAAAGGTTTGGAAACCATACTTCTGGCCCAAAGCGCTTGTCCACTGGTTACGGTAAATAGCAGATAAACGATAGCTGCCATCATAGTTACCAACCAATGAAGGGTTAAGGGTTGAGGCCTGAGTATAATATTGAGAGAAGTGCAGATCCTGAGAATTGGCCGTAAATGCCGCCAAAGAAGCAATAGCTAAAAAGGTGCCTTTTGCGAAACGGGTAAAAAGACGCATAGTGTCAGGTGTTTGTTAGTGAATCGGTTTCAAATTTATGAAAGGTTTTCATTCAACCAAGAATTTATCTCTTTAAAGAATTATTTTTTTTCTGGGCGGAAAAACAGGGTGATTTTCAGGATGTTTCGGTCATTAAATACCATAAATTAAGCAAGGCCTGCATGCACAATTTTGTGCGCAGCTTAGCCCCTTCAAAGCTGGGGCATTTTACAATGAATTATACCCCGCCTTTATGGTAAAGTGAGATGGGATTGTGTGATTACCGGCGAGCAGGATTATTAAGAAGCGAGCTTTTCCTGCAGGAAATTGCCCATTTCTTTTTCCATCTTCTTCATACCGCTCCAGGCAATAGCATAAAGCAACAAGCCACCGGCAAGGCCCCTTAACAGTGTTGAGGGAATAGCGCCATCAACCGTAATATTGGTGCCATCTTTTACGCGAATCCAGGCGCCGTGCATGGCCGACTTTCTAACCTGTATGTATTCAAAGCGGAAAAGAGGGTTTTTAAGCAGTTCTATTTGATATTGCGGAAACTGAGCTTGTAACAAGGCAAGTATGTCAGTATACGATACGTTGAGTTTAGATTGGACTTTCATGGGATTGATATGAATTTAAAAACAAGTATAGGGATTTACGAAAGGAAACAAACTATTCCTTCACAATCTTTTTTGTTACAGCCCCATCAGGAGTATCAATTTTTAAAAAGTAAAGTCCCCTTGCCAGATTAGCCAGGTTCAACTCAACACTTTGGTTAAAACTTATTTGCTGTAAAAGTTTACCGCTAACATCCCAAAGCTGGGCGCTTATCTTTTCCGGTGTATTAACCGTTATACTGCATTGTTCAGCAACGCATTTTATTGATAAACCGTTATTGATGGGGTTATTGCTAATAGCTGTATTTAAAATGCTAAAGGAGATGGTATCAACCGCCATACACCCCAACTGGTTTTCAACTTTTAAGGTAACCACATAAGTGCCGTACTGCTGGTATTGATGAAACACGTTAGGCGTGTTAACCGCTACGGAATCTCCGTCACCAAAATTCCAGTAGTAGAGTGAAGTGTTAGTAGCATCAGCATTATAAAATGCATTAAAGTTATTCAACTGGTAAGTGAAGGAAGCTTTAGGGCAGGAATCAACTGTAATAGAAGTTGAAAAGGTATCGGCACAAACAGAGTTGTCCGCTATCAATACAATATCGTAAGTGCCGCCTGAAGAATAGTTCTTTGCCGGATTTGCATCAACTGAGTTAGTACCGTCTCCCAAACTCCAATTATAGGAAGAGGCATTTGCTGACCAATTAGATAACTGCACAGCCAACTCATTAATTACATAACCGAAGTTTGCGTGGGGGCGTGGTGAAACGTAGGTTGTAAATTGTTCCACATCCGTAGGCATTTGCATGTAGTTCAATTCGCTAACAGCAACTGAAACATTTCCAGTATCGGTCCATAAAACAGATATAGAATTACCATTATCTGAAATTATTTGGCCCGCCGCATTTAACTGCCAGCAGTATTTACTGCCGCTAACTGCAGGCACAGTATAAACAGCAATATCACCTTTACAAATTTGTGCGGGTCCGTTAATTACCGGGTTTACAGGCTTAAGTAAATCATACAGAAACACACGCGAATAATTTCTAATAGTATCATTTAACTGCGGGGCTAATAACTCAGGCTCGTGACCGAAACCTACCAGCGGGTGCAATTCGTTCTTTATACCAAGACTGTTTAAGCGTTGGTGAATAGGAACACTGCCATAAACCTTTGGAAACACCGGCAACTGAAAAGGATAACCGTAAATATAAGGCACTAATACATCCTGGTCGCCATGAAAAGAAATGACAGGTACATTTTCTGCGGCAGTAATATAATTGGTATCAAGTATAGCGCCCCATTGATTAACAATACCCTTTATATGTGGTATGCGCTTACCGAAGTTACTATTGCCTGAACAATCCATACAGCCGAGGTCATCGGGCTCAAGAAAAGTTCCATAAGAACTTACCGGCCTGTCAGCATCAGTTGTATACGTATTAGCTAAGGCACAAAAACAACCCGCGCTGGTGCCGGTTAAAAAAATGGAGCTTGTGTCAAACCTGAATGGTGTGGCACTATCGCACAAAAAACGAAGTGCGGAGCGCTCATCCTGCACGCCGCGATAATAAGCACGAACGGTACTGCCCGTATCAACAGGGTTTAGGCCAATGCGATAATCAATAGAAGCTACAAGGTAGCCGCACTTGGCAAAGTATTCGCAAAAGCCCGGTATATCGGGTTCAGAACGCCAGCCGATAGTAAAGCCGCCACCAAACTGAAAAACAATTAAAGGACGTTTGGTAAGCGTATCACCAACCGGTTCGTATAAATCAAGGTATAAATCCTGCGGAAGAGCCAACAGGCCGTAAGGCGTAGCTGTACCGAAATATTTTGTGGTAACTTTTACCTGGTGAAAAATAGTATCAATATACCTGTTAGTACTGCAACCGCTTTGCGCAAAGTTGAAGGTCCACATCAAAATAAAAAGGCACGTAAGTATTCTTCCCTTCATTACCATAAAAGTAATAAGGTGTTTGCAATTGCCTAATCAAAAAATATTCATAAAACTACCGGCTTTGCAATTGCATTACCATGCCGTTTTTGGGGCGTAAGGTTATAAGCGGGTCAACTTCTACGGTAAAACCTTCTTTTAGCTTAAACCGGAAATTGCGGTAGAAAAGAATCAGAATTATCTGCATCTCAAGCAAGGCGAAGTTATTGCCTATACAGGTGCGCGGCCCGCCACCAAAAGGGAAATAAACAAAGCGGTCAATATTGTGTTTGTTTTCCGGCGAAAAGCGCTCGGGCTTAAACTTCATAGGTTCATCCCAATACTTTTCGTTATGGTGAAAGTAAATGATGGGAATAAGCACGTTGGTGCCTTTAATAATGCGGTAGCCACCCAGTTCATCATCTTCTATGTTTCGGCGACCCACACTCCAGGCAGGCGGGTAAATACGCATGCTTTCATCAATTACCATGCGCACATATTGAAAACTCTGCACAGTATTAAAGTCCAGCTTTAAACCGGCGTTTAATTTTTCGTCAATCTCCTGCACCATCTTAGCCTCTGCTTCCGGGTTCTGCGATAGCAGATAAAGCGTCCATGCAAGGGCGTTGGCCGTAGTTTCGTTGCCGGCAATAAAAATGGTCATTACCTCATCGCGCAGTTGCACATCATCCATCGCTTCGCCGGTATCTTCGTCACGTGCATCAATAAGCATCGATAGCAAATCATCCTTAGCCTCTCCTTTCCTTCTTGCGTTAATGATGTCGTAAATCACATCATTTAAAATTTTAATAGCCTTGCGTTCCTTAATATTAAAGGGCGTTGGAAAAGAAGCCGGTAAACGAAAAGGTTGATTGAGCTTCTCTATAGAATATTCATTAAGCAGTGTAATTTGTTTACCCACCAAGGCGGACTTTTCATCAACGGCTGAACTGAACATTGCCTTGGATATAATCTGCAGTGTAAGGTCAGTTAAATCCAACGCCATATCTAACTGCTGACCCGTTTTCGTTTTAAGACGTTCTACAGCATGCTCCGTTAATTCAATCATTTCCGCGGTTAGCTGTTCCAGCTTTTTGCGGTGAAAAGCCGGGGCTATAAGGCGGCGTTGTTGCTTCCATAAATCCCCTTCGCTGGTAAGCAAGCCATTACCCAACAACAACTTTAAAATATCGTAGGCTAAACTTTTTGTGTAGTTCTTACTGTTATCTAACAATACATGGCGCGCAAATTCAGGTTTGGCAGCCACCACTACCCTGTTTAACGGCAACGAAAGGCTGAAAATTTCGCCGTACTTCTTTATGAAGAACTTAATCTGGTCAATTGTTTTATTCCTTAATAAGTACCCGCTGCCAAACAACCAGTGTTTTTCTTTAGGGAAAGGAGGAACACTCTTTTTAGCCGCAGCAGTTTCCATATTAAATAGCTTTTTGCTTTTTATAGTAGTTGTAAAGGTAAGCGGTAGAAGCAACACCGATTATGAAAAGCACAATTGAAATTAATTCGCTTTGGCGGAATTGCATACCGAAAAATCCGTATGTATCACGTCCGCTCAAATCGCGCCACTGTTCAATGGCAAAGCGTTGTATACCTATTAATATCATAAACACGGTAAATATCATGCCCGGCTTATAGGTCAGCCTTTTACGTAAACTCCATAAAATAAAAAATATAGCCGTACACATCAGGAACTCATAAATGGGCGTGGGATATGCGCCATGTGCCAATTGGCAGCAATGGTCGCCAAGACAACCTTGTATAGGCACATCTACAGCAGGATCGCAACTGATAATGTGATGGGCATAGGTATCAGACCACAGCATTTGCGGCATCCAATCCGGCTTAGGATACGGGTTAGCCAAACCCCAGTCGCCATCACCTGAAACCTGGCAACCGATACGGCCTATGCCGTTAGCTAAAATAAAACCGGGGGCTACAGAATCGAAGAAATGAGAGATGCGGATTTTTTTGAAACGTGCATACACAGCAAAAGCCGCCCCGGCACAAATTAAACCTCCGTATACAGAAAGGCCGCTGAACATGGAACCAATGGGGTCACTCCAGAAATTCTTATAGTCATCGGGATTTTCGAAAAAGTTAAACAGGTTGGAACCCATCACACCGAATACCGCAGCCAACACCACCAAATCGCCAATTCTATCAGAAGGGAAAACAGTAATAGTTTTTTTAATGGGTTGAGGCAGCTTTGCTTTGTTGTTACTATACCAGTAGTAACCGCTTAAGGCTACCGCGCCAATTATGCCGCCAATCCAGTTGCCATAAGTAAGTGAAAACAGATAGCTTCTCATATCCAGTGTGCCGTTGTTCAGAGCTTCGCTGTGTGCTGAGAAACCAAAAAGCTTAAAACAAACAAAGAAACCTACCAGCAAATAAACCGCAGCTTCTAAAAAATTGGCTCCTTCACCTTCGGTTATTTCCTTTTCAACGCCGGGCATTAAACCCAACTTTTCTCTCCTCTTCATTTCCATGGCAGCCAGGGTGGCTGCGAAAACAAAACCTACAGCAACAAAAAAGCCATAACTGTAAATGGGTAAAAAGCGGAAATCAGCAGCCGGCGATTGGTTGGCCACTTCATAAATCCAGTCCGTAATTTTCGGATAACATCGCAATAGAATCATCAGCTTAAGTTTGAATCCCGATGCAACAATAGTAAAAAGCAACGAGAGCGATTGTTGTTAAAGCAATCAGGCAATGGAATACTCCATATGCGTAGTGCCCTTTACATAGCCAAAGTCTGAAACTTCGCTAAGGGTAACGGGGTGTATATTGTTCACCCATTCTTCGTTATACGGTACGGCCACCTTAATGTAGTTATCCGTAAAACCATACATAAAGCCGCCATCTTTTTCGGCTTCAAATAAAACCGGGCGCTGTGTGTTAATGTGTTCGCTATAAAATTTGCGCTTCTTCTTTTCTGAAAGAATACGCAGCATTTTGTTCCGCTCCTTACGCACCTCCATGGGCACTATAGGCTGAATATTCAACGCACGGGTGTTTGCGCGCTCACTGTACGTAAACACGTGCAGGTACGAAACATCCAGTTCGTTCAGGAAATTGTAAGTAGTTAAAAACTGTTCTTCCGTTTCGCCGGGAAAGCCCACTATAACATCAACACCAATACAGGCATGTGGCATTTCCGACTTAATTTTTGCAACGCGGTCCGCATATAGCTTGCTCAGGTATTTGCGGCGCATCAACTTCAGCAATTTATCGGCACCTGATTGTAAAGGGATATGAAAATGCGGCATGAACTTTTTAGAGCGCGCCACAAATTCAATTATTTCATTACTTAATAAATTGGGTTCAATGGAAGAAATCCTCCAACGGTCTATACCCTCCACTTTATCCAACTCCTGTATAAGCTGGTAAAAGTTTTCACCGGTGCGCTCCTGCCCATCCGGCGACATACCAAAGTCACCAAGATTTACGCCCGTAAGCACAACCTCCTTAACACCACTTTGGGCTACTTGTTTGGCTACCTCTACAGTTTTGGCAATAGAGTTACTGCGGCTTTTACCGCGGGCTAATGGTATGGTGCAAAACGAACAAAAGTAATCGCAACCATCCTGCACCTTTAAAAAGCTGCGGGTGCGTTCCCCCTGCGAATAAGCAGGCTCAAAAAAGTTCACCTCATCAATATCGCCGTTCAACACAAGAGGTTGCTCCTGCCCTTCCAGCTGCTCAAGGTATTCGTGAATCTTAAACTTCTCATTAGCGCCCAGCACCATGTTAACGCCCGGTATTTGTGCAATTTCCTCCGGCTTTAGCTGAGCATAACAGCCCACTATTATCACTTTAGCCTCAGGGTTAGTGCGCAGTGCCGTTTTTACAATCTGCCTCGTTTCCTTATCTGCATTTTGGGTTACGCTACAGGTATTAATCACGTAGTAGTCCGCACGGTCGCTAAACTCCACCTTCTGAAAGCCATGCTCCACCAGGCTGCGGCCAATAGCCGAAGTTTCGGAGAAGTTGAGCTTGCAGCCGAGCGTATGTAAAGCCACTTTGCGGTTGTAATACATGGGGCGGCGAAGATAACCCCATTTGGCCGTATTTTGAAGCTTTTTCAGCCCTTTGCCACCTGCGCTATGGCCTGCAATATCGCCTGCGCTATACAATGCACATTGGCTTTTGAACATTCTGTATGTACTTTTCGGGCCATGCGCGCCGCACTCCTATAAATTCGTTGTTCTAAGCCCTTAGGGCACAGCAGATAAATGGCAAAAACGGTTCGCATAGGAATATTTGGGGTAGGTCACCTGGGTAAAATACACCTTAAGCTTATTAAGGAAATTCCCGGTTTTGAGTTGGTTGGCTTTTATGACCCCGATGACAAGAATTCGGAGAAAGTAATTGCAGAGTTCGATATTAAACGCTTCGACAATCCTAAAAAGCTGATTGAAGCCTGCGATGCCCTGGATATAGTATCGCCAACCACCACGCACTACAAAATTGCCCACGACTGCATAAAGAAGTTTAAGCACGTTTTTATTGAAAAGCCGTTGGCCGCTAACCTGCAGGAAGCGCACGAGCTTATGGAACTGGTGGATGAAGCGCGTGTTAAAGCTATGGTTGGGCATGTGGAGCGTTTTAACCCGGCCATTTTAAGCCTGAACAAGAAAAACATTAAACCGCTTTTTATTGAGGTGCACCGTTTGGCAGAGTTTAACCCGCGCGGTACCGATGTATCGGTAGTAATGGACCTGATGATACACGACATTGACATTATTCTTAGCCTGGTAAAAGCCAACGTAAAGAAGATTAACGCCAGTGGTGTGGCCATTCTCAGCAAATCGCCGGATATAGCCAATGCCCGCATAGAGTTCGACAACGGCTGTGTGGCCAATGTAACGGCCAGCCGCATATCGCTTAAGAGTATGCGTAAGATGCGCATTTTTCAACCGGGTTCGTATATAAGTATGGACTTTTTGAAAAAGAAGAGCGATGTGTTCCGTATTGAAGATGAAATGCCCGCAACTATTGAAGGCCTGCCGCCAATAGAAATTGACCTGCCCGACAACAGCAAGAAATACATTACCTACGAGGTAGCCGAGAAGAAAGATGTAAACGCTATAAAGATGGAGCTAGAGTTATGGCAGAAGGCTATAACCCAAAACAAGCCCGTGCCGGTAAGCGCGCAGGACGGCTACAATGCCATGCACCTGGCCCAGCAAATTTCCGACAAAATTGCCCACCAGTTGATAGTTAAGAAGTAGGGGGCGTGCCTTCTACTGCCCTGGGTTTACGTAAGCTTAAAAGATAAGTCGCTCCCGCGGCAAAAAGGGTGGTGAAAACGTAACTCATAGGGTCGTATAAACGCCAGAGAAGTTGCTCTTTGGTTGAAAATAACACGCCGTAAATTGTTTGCGCGGTAAACCATAAGCAGAAGAAGAATATTATCCGGGTTACGATTACTGTTTTCATTTATCCAAGTTACGTTTTAAATCTCACCTTAAACGGCCTGTTTTTGTAGAGAGGGGTAAAGGCTGATTTTTTCTCTTTTCTTTGCAATGTTTTAAAACCCAAAGCGTTTAAACAGCGCTTAATACGTATGAAGTTTCTATTCCCAATAGCCATTGTAATCTTTATCTCTTTGCTGCCCGCCTGCAAGCCGATGCCCAATGACGGGGTGCCTTTTTATTTGAAGATTGACAGTGTGCAATTAAACACCAACGCTGCTACCCAAGGCGCTAACACGCATAACATAACCGATGTATGGGTGGAGGCCAATGCCACTAATTTAGGCGCCTATGAATTGCCCTGTAATTTTCCTGTGTTGGAAGAAAACAACGTGAACTTTACGCTAAGCGCCGGAATAGAGCAAAGTGGCCAGGCAGGCATACGCGTTATTTACCCCTTCTACCAAATTGACACCTTTAGCCTTAATGCAGTGCGCACCCAAACCTATACGCACCTGCCCGTATTCCGGTATAAAACAGGAACCGAATTTGCCTTTGTTGACGACTTTGAAACCAGCAACAACTTCACCAACATGCCGCTTGAGCTGCGCACGGTCGACACTGCCAGTAACAATGTGGCTTACGGCCAACGCTGCGGTGTGCTAACTGTTAGCGCTACCGATTCAAACGAACTGGCTTACCAAAGCACACCTATTGATTTGCCTGAAGGCGAAGAGATTTGGGTGGAAGTGGATTACAAAAGTGAAGTGCCTTTTTGGTTTGGATATGTAGGCTACTTTAACGGCAGCAGCAGCAACTCTACCAATCCTTTTCTTTTTATTAATGCAAAGAACAAGTGGAGCAAATTATACATTAAGCTAAGTGAAAGCCTTGCAACAATACGGGCCGATAAGTACAGTATTTATTTTGAGGCGCTACGGCCTTATGGAACTAATGGTGGTAAAGTGTATATTGACAACGTAAAGATTGTACACATACTGCTTTAGTGCACTAGAAATGAACGCGCGGAAAGGAATTATCTGGTTATATGCAGCAAGCGACTACCTGGCATCAGCCGCTGCCTGGTACTTTCTGTTTCTGTTCCGCAAACTGGTTATAGAAAAGCAACCCTTTAATGTTTTCATACCCTTTAGCGATAAGAACTTTTGGATAGCTATACTAGTGGTACCGGCCATATGGTTATTGATACACTACATCACCGGCACCTATACTGACCTATACCGAAAATCGCGCTTACAGGAGTTAGCCAAAACAGCAATAGTTTGTTTTATCGGCACCATCGGCATCTTCTTTTCCCTATTGCTTGATGATTACGTACGCCGCTATTCTGATTACTACCTCACCTTCGGCATATTGGTATCGCTGCAAATTCTTCTTACCTGGCTGGGTCGCTTCTTTATTTTAAGCGCCGTAAAGCGAAATATCTGGAGTGGTAAAGTAAGCTTCCCTACGCTTATAATAGGCAACAGCCAACGCGCCAATGAACTTTACGAAGAACTAAAGAAGCGCGAACGTTCTTTTGGTTTTCAATTTGCAGGTTACATTGAAACCAACGGCTCCACCACCAATACGCTTACGCAGGAGGTAAAAGAGTTAGGCAGCCTGCAGCAGTTAGAAGCCATTATGGATTCGCAGCCCAAACTGGAGGAAGTAATTATTGCCATTGAAAGCAGCGAGCACCACCTGTTAAACAACATACTGAATAAACTGGCCGACCGTAACGTTACCATCCGCATTATACCTGATATGTATGATATACTATCGGGCATGGTGCGCCTGAACCATGTTATTGGCGAGGCGTTTATTGAAATACGGCCGCAAATGCTTAGCGAGTGGGAACGTATTACCAAGCGCTGGTTTGATGTGCTGGCCTCTATTGCGGCCCTTATAATCTCCTCTCCTGTGTTGTTGTACGTAGCCATCCGCATTTGGCTAACTGACCGCGGAAACATCTTCTACCGGCAGGAACGCTTAGGCCAGTACGGTAAGCCTTTTCGAATTATAAAATTCCGCAGTATGTATGCCAACGCCGAAAGCGCCGGCCCGCAATTGACTACGGAGAACGATACGCGCATAACCCCTATAGGGCGCATTATACGTAAGTACCGCATTGATGAATTCCCGCAGTTTATTAATGTTATTAAAGGCGAAATGAGCATTGTAGGCCCGCGTGCTGAACGCAAGTTTTTTGCGGACCAAATTGAAAAGCGCGCACCTTATTACACCCATGTATTCCGCGTGCAGCCCGGCATCACCTCTTTAGGCATGGTTAAATACGGCTATGCTTCTACGGTTGATGAAATGATCAAGCGCCTGAAGTACGACATCATCTACATTGAAAACATGAGTATTGCGCTTGATTTCAAGATTATGATTTACACCGTGCTTACCGTTGTTTACGGTAGAGGGAAATAGCACCAAAACAAAAAACCCACCGTGTGGTGGGTTTTTCTATCGTAGTTTGTTTTCGCTTATTCTTCAGCGCCGCCTTCTTCGCTCTTCTTGGTGCTTTTCTTAGCAGCAGCTTTCTTAGTACCGCCTGAACGTCTTGTTTTCTTCTTAGGCTCAGCAGATTTAGCAGTGTTCTTGTTCTGGGTGTAAGTCTCGTTAAAGTCAACCAGTTCAATTAAAGCCATTTCAGCAGCATCACCTGGGCGGAAACCTGTTTTAATAACACGGGTATAACCACCTGGGCGCTCGCCTACTTTAGAACCAATAGTGCTGAACAACTCCTGAACAGCTTCTTTGTTTTGCAGGTAGCTGAATACCACACGGCGGTTGTGTGTAGTGTTCTCCTTGCTGCGTGTAACAAGTGGTTCAACAAAACCTCTAAGCGCTTTAGCTTTAGCCAAAGTGGTAAAAATGCGCTTGTGCTCAATAAGGGCAGAAGCCAGGTTGCTCATTAACGCATGACGGTGGGCCGTCTTTCTTCCTAAGTTATTTACTTTATCTCCGTGTCTCATTTCAATGAGGATTTTAGAATACTGAATCCGGAATTACCCTGATTCTATTTTTAATTATTACTCGTCTAATTTGAATTTGCTTAAGTCCATGCCGAAGCTAAGGCCTTTCTCATGCAACAATGCTTCAATTTCCACTAAGCTCTTCTTACCGAAGTTGCGGAACTTCAACAGGTCGTTGGTGTTGAACTGAACCAGTTCTTCCAATGAGTTGATTTTTGCAGCCTTTAAACAGTTGAAAGCGCGCACTGAAAGGTCTAAATCTTCCAATGGGGTCTTCAACAGCTTGCGCATATGTAATACATGCTCATCAACCATTTCGGTTTCAGTAGCCGTAGGTGAATCGAAAGAAATATGCTCATCAGTAATAAGCATCAGGTGCTGAATAAGGATACGTGAAGCATCTTTCACCGCCTCTTCAGGGTGGATAGTGCCATCAGTAGTTACTTCAAGAACCAGTTTTTCGAAGTCAACGCGCTGTTCAACGCGGAAAGGTTCAACGCTGTACTTCACGTTTTTGATTGGAGTGTAAATAGCATCAATTGGAATGTAACCTATAGCGTGTTCTTTGCTGTTTTCATCAGCAGCAACGTAGCCACGGCCTTTAGTAATGGTTAATTCAATTTCAAGGTTAACGTTGCCTTCCATATTGCAGATAACCAACTCAGGGTTCATTACCTGGTAAACGTTGGTATGCTTTTCAATATGTTCAGCTTTAAACTGTGAGCTGTTCTTTAATGCTATGTATATTTTTTCAGCAGCGTTTTCATCATCCATCACTTTTTTCAAACGCACCTGCTTAAGGTTAAGTACTATTTCAGTTACATCTTCAAGCACACCTTTAATTGTAGAAAACTCATGCTCAACACCCGAAATTTTAATACCGCTTATAGCGTAGCCTTCTAAAGAAGAAAGCAATACACGGCGAAGAGCATTGCCGATAGTTACGCCGAAACCCGGCTCCAGAGGCTTGAATTCGAAGGTGCCTTCGAAATCAGTAGCTTTCTGAAGTGTGATCTTATCGGGTTTTTGAAAGGTTAACAGTGCCATATTTTTATCTTGATTTTGATTTTTAGAATTCTGTTTTTATAAACAGCGATTCCGGATGTTGCCATCCGGAAGGCTTTTATTACTTAGAATACAATTCAACGATAAGCTGCTCGTTGATGTTTTCCGGTATCTGGTCTCTTTCAGGAAAATCAACAAAAGTACCTTCAACTGCTTTTTCATCAAGTACTAACCAGTTGAATTTTTTGCCTCTCTTGCCTAATGCGTCCTGAACTACATCTAAGTTCTTTGAACGTTCGCGAAGAGCAACCTTATCTCCGGGCTTTAAAGTAAACGAAGGAACGTTTACAATTTGACCGTTTACAGCAACGTGTTTGTGCGTTACTAACTGGCGGGCCTGTGCACGTGATGCAGCCAAACCTAAACGGAATACAGTATTATCTAAACGAGCTTCCAACAGTTTAAACATGTTGTCACCTGTTTTACCTTTCTTGCGAGAAGCCTTTTCGAAAAGGTTACGGAACTGGCGCTCTAACAAACCGTAGGTGTATTTAGCTTTTTGCTTTTCCTGCAGCTGTATAGCATATTCCGATTGGGTCTTTCTCTTCTTAGACAAACCGTGTTGTCCCGGAGGGAAATTTCTTTTATCGAAATACTTATCGGTGCCGAAAATAGCATCACCGAATTTACGCGCAATCTTGGTTTTTGAACCTGTATACCTTGCCATTGTTTATTGTTATCTTTTCCTTTTAATCTTTTGTCTACTTCTTATAGCTGTCCTCAGCGGTTTATACTCTTCTTGACTTAGGAGGACGGCAACCGTTGTGAGGTATAGGAGTAGTATCGTTAATAACCGTTACTTCAATACCGCTTGTAAAAATGGTACGGATAGCTGATTCGCGACCGGCACCCGGGCCTTTTACAAACACTTCTACCTTACGTAAGCCGGCTTCGTGTGCAACTTTAGCAGCTTCGCTTGAAGCCATTTGAGCAGCATACGGCGTGTTCTTTTTTGAACCGCGGAAGCCTACCTTACCGGCTGAACTCCAGCTGATGGTTTGACCCATCATATTGGTAAAGGTGATAATGATGTTGTTGAAAGTAGCGTTAATGAAAGCCTTGCCTTCAGCGTCTACTTTAACTACTCTTTTCTTTGCTTTTGCCTTGGCTATTGCAGACTGTTGCTGCGGTGTTTGTTGTTTTGCCATTTTTTTTTGGTCTATCGTCTTGAATCTATTATCTAACTATTACTTAGTTACCATTTTCTTATTAGCAACTGTTTTACGCTTACCCTTACGTGTACGGCTGTTTGTTTTAGTGCGCTGGCCGCGGGTAGGTAAACCTTTACGGTGACGGATGCCACGGTAAGCACCAATATCCTGCAGGCGCTTAATGTTTTGCTGAACTTCACCTCTTAATTCACCTTCCACTTTCATGGTGCTTAAATAGGTAAGAATACCGTTGATATTCTCATCATTCCAATCCTTCACCTTAGTGTTAGGGTCAATATTAGCCGAAGCCAGGATTTTACCGGCTGTGGTGCGGCCAATACCGTAAATGTAAGTAAGGGCTACTAAGCCTCTTTTGTTTTTAGGAAGGTCTATACCAGCAATACGTGCCATGCTCTTTGTTCTTCTTTATTTATATAATGATTAACCCTGACGTTGTTTGAACTTAGGATTCTTCTTATTAATGATAAAAATTACGCCCTTGCGACGAACCACTTTGCAGTCGGCGCTTCTTTTCTTAACTGAGGCTCTTACTTTCATGACTTCTTGTTTGTCTTATTTATATCTAAAAGTTATTCTTCCTTTATTTAAATCGTAAGGGCTCATTTCCACGCTCACTTTATCGCCCGGCAGAATTTTGATATAGTTCATTCTCATCTTTCCTGATATGTGTGCTATTATCTCGTGGCCATTCTCTAATTTAACCCTGAACATTGCATTGCTCAGCGCTTCAGTTATGGTTCCGTCTTGCTTTATCAGGTCTTGTTTTGCCATGAAAACACTATACCCCTTTTAAAAAGGGACTGCAAAAATAGAATTTATAGACAGAGTTCCAAAACCCCGTTGAAAAATTCTTTAAAGAGTAGACAGGCGGGCAAAAACCCCATATTTTATTCAAAATCATTCAAAAATGGCCTGTTTGGCGGCATTTAGTCAAATTTCAGGCCAAAGTAAGCTCCCTTCTCTATATACTTCTATTTATAATAGACAGAACCGCCCTTTAAAAGGGCTGCCCAATTCCATAAGACCAATAACCATGTACAGTAATAAACGTATGTAATGCTGTTGCCTGTTCTATGCACATTACTTCATATCGTTTTAATTATCATAAGAATAGCTTTTTTTGGAACCCGCTTAACATTCGTAACCCCTAAACCTATGATGTAAGCCTAAACGCTGATAGTAGTAGTTCCTGTAATGCTGAATACCCCAAAAGGAAAATACAAGCTTATTGTAATTGGCGGCGCCGTATTTGGCCTGTTGGTTGGCTTATGCGTTTTAACAGGTTGGATAACTAACTATCATCCCCTTAAGGTGCTGTTACCGGGGTATCCTTCCATGAAGTTTACCACCTCACTTTGTTTTATACTTAGCGGCCTTAGCCTGCTGCTGCATTTATCCGACAGGCCCCTCCCATACCTTTTCAGGTCTTCTTTTTCATTTACCGTTTTGGGTGTTGCGCTGCTATCATTACTGCGCATACTATTTGGCTTAGACCTTGGCCTTGACCACATTTTTAAAGATACAGACTGTACAGCTGGCGGCGAGGTATTACCCGGGTGCATGGCATTAGGTACCGCGCTTAGTTTCGTTTTGTTAGCTGAAGCTTTTTTATTTATGAAAAGCGGCTTCAAATGGTTAAAGATACTTTCCCAGTACTCCTTACATTTTATAAGCCTCCTTTCTGTTTTGGCCCTTTTAGGATACTTGTATGAAGTACCCATACTTTACAAGCTTACTGCCCATGGCACTATGGCGCCGCATACTGCAGTTGTGTTTTTCATATTGTCGGTAACCGCATCGTTTGTAAACCCGGCTTATGGCATAACAGGGCTTTTTACGGGCCGCAGCCTCGGCAACCTTATGGCCCAAAGAGTGTTGCCACTTTCGCTAGCTGCTATCTTGTCGCTTGGTATTTTAAGGTTAGTAACCTTTAAGCTTAACCTAGTAAACAATGAACTGGCCATTATTATTAATGTAATGGCCTTTATGGTGGTTATACTTATAATAATAGCCATAGTAGCAAAGCAGCTTAATGAAATTGACGCCAAAAAACTGGCAGCACAACAGGAACTGGCTAAAGTTAACAGCCGGCTTGAACAGATAGTAGAAGAGAGAACTGCTGAGTTAAGGCACACCGGCAAAAAACTGGAGGCCACCACCTCTGCCGCAAACATCGGTTTATGGAGTGCTGATTTTAATACAAAAACTGTTGCCGGCGATGCCAGCTTTTACCGCATTCTTGGTTTACCGGCCGGCACTGTAAGCTTAAGCTTTGAGGAGGTAAAAAGCCTGATGGTGGCAGAAGACCTTGTAAAGGTGCTGAAAAAACGAACTGAAATTGACGGAGGTAATAATGAATTTGATATTGAAGTGCGCTTTAAACATCCCGGCGGAAATATCCGGTATGTGCACGCAAAGGGCAAAGTAGAAAGAGGAAATGAAGGAGCGCCCACTTACATGCTTAGCGCGCTTTGGGATATTACGGCAGAAAAGGAAGCCAATGAAAAACTGCAACGCAGTGAAGAGCGTTTTCAGAAAATGATTAGCGAGGTGGAGGACTACGCTATTATATTATTAGATGCTGATGGAAACATTGTAAATTGGAACAAAGGGGCTGAGCAGATAAAGGGATATACAGAGAAAGAAGCCATTGGGCAGAATTTCAGAATATTTTATACTCGCGAAGACCAAGAACGCAAACTGCCTGAAGCCTTGTTGGCAGAAGCTGTACGCACAGGCCGAAATAAACACGAAGGCTGGCGGGTGCGTAAGGACGGAAGTGTTTTTTGGGCAGCAGTTAGCATTGTAGCACTTACTGATGCTGACCACAACATTACAGGTTTTACCAAAATAACGCGCGACCTTACCTTGCGCGAGGCCGAAGCCGCAGCGCGTAAACATGTATTAGACCTTGAAGCGCGTAACAGGGAACTGGAACAGTTTGCGTACATCGCCTCGCATGATTTGCAGGAGCCCCTACGCTCAATAGCCAATTATGTGCATTTACTAATGGACGAATACGGCAGTTCGCTCGACCAAAATGCTGTTAGCTATCTTGATAATGTTAGCGCCGCTTCAACCAAGCTAAGCACTTTAATTAAAGCCTTGCTTGATTACAGCCGCCTGGGCAGAAACAGGGAATACGGACCGGTAGATTGCCAAAAGCTGCTGAGTGATGTTATTACTGAATTGAAACCGGAAATACAACAAAGCGGTGCACAGGTTATTGTGCGCGATATGCCGGAACTGTTAGGCCACGAAGCTGAACTATACATACTGTTTAAAAACCTGGTTGAAAACGCATTGCGGTTTAAGAAAGATAAAGTGCTGCCCAGCATTTTAGTAAGCGCTAGTAAAGAACCCGGCAAATGGAAGTTTGCCGTAAAAGATAACGGCATAGGCATAGACCCTAAATACTTTGAACGCATATTCTACATATTCCAGCGCCTGCACCACCGTAATAAATATGCCGGTGATGGTATAGGCCTGGCCTACTGCAAAAAAATTATTGAGCTACACGGGGGAGAGATATGGATTGACTCAAAACCCGGAGAAGGAAGCACCTTTTATTTTACCATACCTAACCGTAATGCATGAGCCCAAAATTAAACTGCATTCTGCTTATTGATGATAACCCCGACGATAACTTTTTCCATACTCGGGTAATAAACAAACTGGCCTGTGCCGAAAAGGTTATTGCAATTGAAAGTGCTGTTGAAGCGCTTCATCATTTAAGGAGTATTCCTTTAACCGAAGTGCCCGACCTTGTGCTTTTAGATATTAATATGCCCGGTATGAACGGCTGGGAATTTTTAGAGGAATATGCCCGGTTAGAAGCTGAACGCAGGCGAGGTATAGTTATAGTATTGTTAACCACCAGCCACAATCCAGATGATGAAAAACTGGCCCGCAGCTATGAAATAGTTTGCGATTTTAAAATTAAGCCCCTAACCGAATCAATACTAAAGGGCATACTTCAGCAACACTTTGGGGTAAGCTGCTAACAGCGCATTAACCACTACCGGTTTATGATTAAAAATTAATGTAAAAAAACAACTCCGTTTTTTTTGTTTTCCTGTTTTTTAGTATCTTTGGTATACAAGAAACGACATCAACTTTTAGTGTTTTCATAGGTTCAAAGCGGTTACTCGAAAGGGTGCCGCTTTTTTTCTTTCTATTCTTTAAAACCGTCAATCTTATTTCTTCGCCGTTATTAAAACGCCCGGACTAAAAACGGGCCTTTCGCTACCTCTTTTTGCGGTGGTTTACCTTCACTTTTGTGCCATTCGCCGCAATATTATAAGCGCATTAACAATAAATTTTCATATGCCGTTTCTAATTATCTGAATGGACGTGTATTATTCATAAATCGTAATCGGTTTTAAAACGCCGTTTGATAGGTGGAAGATTAGCCTAATTTTGTTGATTAGACTAAACTAAACCACGGATGAAAAGAATCCTATTACCTCTCGTTTTCATTACCTCACTTTTTACAATTACCAGTTTACAAGCGCAACACCGTTGCGGTAGTATGGATGTGTTGAATCAGCAGATGGCAGATCCTAAATTTGCCGCAGCCCGCCAGCAGATTGAACAGCAAACTGCTGCGTTTTTAGCTAACCCTGCCAACTTAGGCAATCGTGCAGTTATCACAATTCCGGTTGTGGTACACGTAGTGTATAATACTGCTCCTGAGAATATCAGCGACGCCCAAATTCAATCGCAAATTGACCGGCTAAACCTGGATTACAGAAAATTGAATACGGATAACAGCAGTGTGCCATCAGTTTGGCAAAGCCTTGCTGCCGATTATCAAATTGAATTTTGCCTTGCCAGCCGCGACCCTAACGGCAATTCAACCACGGGCATTAGGCGCGTAAGTACCAGCACTACCAGCTTTAGCACTAACGATAACGTTAAATATACTGCCAGCGGTGGTGATGATGCATGGCCTGCCTCTTCTTACCTGAACTTATGGGTATGCGATATAAGCGGTGGCATTTTGGGTTACGCCCAATTTCCCGGCGGTGCAGCTGCTACCGATGGTGTGGTTATAGACTACTTATATTTTGGAACCATTGGCACGGCTACCGCACCTTACGACCTTGGCCGTACTGCTACCCACGAAATTGGCCACTGGCTGAACCTTTACCACATATGGGGTGATGATGGCACTGCCTGCACAGGTAGCGATAACGTGAATGATACACCAAACCAGGCTGATGAAAATTACGGCTGTCCTTCTTTCCCTAACATTAGCTGCAGCAACGGCCCTAACGGTGATATGTGGATGAACTACATGGACTATACCGATGATGCCTGCATGTATATGTTTACCAATGGGCAGTATGCCCGCAGTAGCGCACTTTTTGCTGCAGGTGGTGCACGCGTATCTTTAACCACTTCATTAGGCTGCCAGGCAGTTACGCCACTTCCAATTGCCAATTTTTCGGCAAATGTTACAAGCAGCTGCACCGGTATTATCAAATTTACTGATCTATCAACCGGTACGCCTACTACATGGTTATGGAATTTCGGAGATGGAACAACATCTACTCAACAAAACCCTACGCATACTTATACCACTAACGGAACCTTTACGGTTACCTTAACAGCTACTAACAATTTCGGAAACGATGGAGAAACGAAAACGAACTATATAGTAGTAAACAAGCCTGCCGCACCTAGTGCAAATGATGTTAGCCATTGTGGCGCAACTTCGTTTTCACTTTCAGCTAACAGCACCAACCCTGTTCGTTGGTACGATTCAACAGGAGCAATGGTTTCTACCAGCAATCCTTTTGTAACACCGGTATTAACCCACACTACAACCTATTGGGTTGAAGACAGTGTTCTTTCACCAACTTACCATGTAGGCCCTGTAAGCAATTCTATAGGCGCTGGTGGTAATTACACCAACAACAGCGAACGCGGTTTAGTATTCAACGTTTTAAAAGCAGGCACCTTAGAAAGCGTATATGTATACGCCACAAATGCCGGTAACCGCACTATCCGCATATCTGATGCTAATGGCAACGTGCTTTACACCAGCACCCAAAACATTGCTAACGGTGGCAGCCGTGTTACACTTAATTTTCCGTTGGCTGTAGGCACAGGTTATACTTTAACCGCTACCGGCCCGGCCAATTTATACCGTAACAGCGCAGGCGCTGTTTACCCTTATAATGATGCAGGTGGCATTGTAAGTATTACCGGTAATACTGCCGCTGCCTCAGGTTACTATTATTTCTTCTATGATTGGATTGTAAAAGAAAAAGACTGCGTATCGCAACGCAAAGCGGTTACGGCTAACGTAAGCACTTCGTTTAGTGTTACAACTGCAGGAACTAACGCTACCTGTAACGGCTCAAATAACGGTACAGCATCCGTTACACCTGTAGGTGGCTCGCCCGCATTTACTTATAACTGGAGTAATGGCGGAACCACAGCCAGCCTTAGCAATTTGGCGGCCGGCACGTATACAGTTACTGTTACTGATGCAGCTACCTGCACCGCAACGGCAACCAAAACCATTACTCAACCTACTGCTATTACACCGGCTTTCACTTCAACTAACGTTAGCTGCAATGGCGGTACTAATGGCACTATAAACACAACCGTAACCGGCGGCAGTGGTCCATACACCTATAACTGGGGTAGCGGTATTACTACAGCCAACCGTAGCAACCTTGCAGCCGGCACCTATACAGTAACTGTTGCCGATGCCTCGCAATGTTCAGTAACGGCAAGTAAAACAATAACCCAACCTACTGCAATTACACCAAGCTTAACCCCGGTAGCTACAGGCTGCGGCACTTCAACAGGCAGCGTTAGCTCAACTGTTACAGGCGGCAATGGCGGCTATACTTATTCATGGAGCAATGGCGGTAATGCCAATACTATCAGCAACCTTGCTTCAGGTACTTATACATTAACAGTTACTGATAACACCCAGTGCACTGCAACCGCTTCAGCTACTGTGGTAGGTTCAGGCTCTATGACCATAACTCCTTCTTCAACAACAATAAGTTGTAATGGCGCTTCAACGGGTTCTGCTTCTATAACAGCTAACAGCGGTACGGCGCCTTATACCTATGCTTGGAGCAACGGCAGCAACAACCAGGCTATTAATAATATACCGGCCGGTACATACGTAGTAACTGTTACTGATGCCAGCAGCTGTAACGCAACAGCCTCTATTACCATTAGCCAACCAAGTGCAATAACGGCTAACCCTTCTGTAACACAACCTACCTGCCACGGCAGCACCAATGGAAGTATTACGGCCAATGTTAGCGGCGGCACTTCTGGTTATACTTACCATTGGAGTAATAACGCTAATACCGCTACTATAAATAACGTAGCTGCGGGCAGCTATACGCTTACTATTACTGATGCGGCTAACTGCACCTCATTACAGTCTGTTACAGTTACTGAGCCTTCTGCTATTAACGCAACAACCAGCACTAACAACGCTACTTGCGGTCAAAACAATGGCACTGCAAGTGTTAGCGTTAACGGCGGCACCGGCAATTACGGCTACAACTGGAGCAACGGAGCCACTATCGCTTCTATCCAAAATTTAGCAGCAGCAACTTACACGGTAACTATTACTGATGCTGCAAGTTGTACAGCAACAGCCGCAGCAATTGTTAGCGGTACCGGCTCGTTCAGTGTTCAGCAAATAGTAAATAACGTATTGTGCTACGGCGCCCATACCGGCCTGGTAGGTGTGGCTATAAGCAATGGTTCGCAACCTTACAGCTACAGCTGGAATACAGGGGCAACCACCTCAAGCGTAAACGGACTTGCAGCAGGCACCTATACCGTTACTATAACTGATGCAGGCAGTTGCAGTGCAACGTTAAGTTTAACTATAACACAACCTAATTCAGTAAACATTATAAGCGCCCCTACACAGCCTACTTGCTTTGGCAATAACAATGGCACAGTAGACCTAAGCGTAAGCGGCGGTGTTGGCGGTTATACTTACCTGTGGAGCAACGGCAGCACAACAGCTAACCTTAGCTCGCTTACTGCAGGCACCTATACCGTTACCGTAACTGACGGAAATAACTGTTCAGCTTCATCATCAGTTAATGTTAATGAGCCGGATCAATTATCTACCAATGCCACTTCAAACGACGTAAGTTGCTTTGGTGAGAATAACGGTACTGTATACGTAAATGCGTTGGGCGGTACACCAACCTATACCTACGTTTGGAGCAATGGTGGTTCATCTGCTCAACTAAGCAATCTTTCTGCCGGCAGCTATACTGCTACAGTTACTGATGCCAACGGCTGCTCAAGCGTAGCCACAACAAGTGTTGCTGAACCAGCAGAAATTCAATTTGCCACTTCTACCATCCCTGCTACACAAGGCAACAATAACGGCAGCGCTTCAATTGATAATATTACAGGAGGTTCTGCCCCTTATTCTGTTTCATGGTCTAACGGCCAGTTAACTAACCCTGCTACTAACCTTAGTGCAGGCAGTTACACCGCCACTATAACAGATAACAGCGGTTGCAGCAAAACAGTTACATTAACGGTAAGTGAATCGGTTGGTATAAATACCGTTGCCGACGAACTAAGCTTCCGTATGTATCCTAACCCGGCTAAGGACGAAGTTACCGTGCTGTTTACCCTAACTGAAAATGCAAGCTTAAGTGTGCGCAACGTGTTAGGCCAGAATATTACAGAACAGAAGTTAGGCGCAACTGAAACCACGGTAAAATTACCGCTTAGTGGTTTTGCCTCAGGCGTTTACTTTGTAGAAATAATTTCGGGAACAAAGAAAACCGTTAAGCAGTTAATGATTCAGCATTAAACGCTTAAAATAACCAAGCAAAAAGGAATGCCTCACCAGCATTCCTTTTTGCTTTTATAGAGGGTCGTTAAAACGCGGTGCCTCCTATTAATTTTAGTATCATAAACCCTGTATTCCTTATTTTCAGGAACCCAAAACCATTGCGATGAAAAAAGTTCTATTCCTCGCCTTTTTATTTTATGTATCTATTGCTAATGCACAAACCGGTGAGTTTAGAGGAGCTGCCGCTAACGACCTTGTAGAAGGCGCCGAATTGGTTTGGATAAAGCAGGATAACATCATTCCTTCTTTTATTCAGTTCCGTGCAGGTAGCGAAATGCCGCAAAGCGAATTTCTTACTTACCTAAAGAAGAAGTTTCTTTTACCTGCCTCCTATTTCTTTCAGCAAACAAGTAACGAAACCGATTTACTGGGCTGGCAACACAGCCGTTACCAGTTATATGTAAATGGTGTACCTGTAACTAACGGCAATTTTGTGCTGCATGCCCGCAATGGCCGTGTAGAAAAATTTAATGGCTATATATTCAAGAACATTAACGCAGGGGCAATTGCTTCATTAAATGAAACTGCAGCGTTGAATAAAGCGCTTGAAGACGTTGGAGCCACAACCTACAAATGGCAACTATCCGGCGAAGAGGAGTTTATTAAAAACGAAAGTGGAAATCCGAATGCCACCTTCTTTCCTAAAGGCACACTTGAAATAGTGCAGGTTGGTGATATTAACTCCGCATTTAAACTGGCCTGGAAATTTGATGTATATGCCCACGAACCTATGGGCCGTTTTTATGTGTATGTAGATGCACAAACGGGACAGGTAATTAAAAAGGTATCGCGCATTTGTAACGTAAACACTAACGGCACAGCAGTTACCGCTTACCGTGGCGCACGCGGAATAGTTTCAGATAGTAATGCAGGTTCCTATCGCCTGCGCGAAACCACCCGTGGCTTAGGGGTGCGCACCTTCAATTTGCAGAAAGGTACTAATTACGCCGCAGCGGTTGATTTTACCGATGCCGACAACTACTGGAATAACGTAAACACCAACAAAGACCAATACGCCGGTGATGCGCATTGGGGCGCCGAAATGACCTATGACTTTTATTTAGCTAACGGCCGCAACTCTATTGACAACGCCGGTTACCAGCTTAACCTTTACGTACACTACGATGTAGGTTACTTGAATGCCTTTTGGGATGGTACCCGCATGACCTTTGGGGATGGCAGTACAGGTTATAACCCTCTAACATCATTAGATATTACCGGCCACGAAATTTCGCACGGCCTTGATGAATTAACCGCAAACCTTGCTTACTCCAATGAATCAGGTGCATTGAACGAATCGTTCAGCGATATTTTTGGAACGGCGGTGGAGTGGTACGCTGACTCTACCGTAGGCAACTGGCTAATTGGTGAAGACATTGGTTCAGCATTCCGCTCAATGAGCAACCCGAATACGTATAGCGACCCTGATACCTACCTGGGCACCTATTGGTATACAGGCACAGCCGATAACGGCGGGGTGCATACCAACAGTAACGTGCAAAACCATTGGTACTATCGCCTGGCACAAGGTGGCACCGGCACTAATGATATTGGCAATGCTTATAATGTAACAGGCATAGGCCGCCATAAGGCAACGCAAATAGCATGGCGCAATATGGTTTACTACTTAACCAGCAGTGCTGATTATGCTGATGCACGTTTTTATGCTATTCAATCTGCAAACGATTTATTCGGCACCTGCTCCCCCGAAGCCATAAGCACAACGAATGCATGGTATGCAGTAGGTGTAGGCGCGGCCTTCTCCTTTGGGGTTGATGCACAGTTTACGGCTTCGCCAACCAGTGGCTGCACTGCCCCGCTTACCGTTAACTTTACCAATACCAGCACTAACGCCAACAGCTTTACCTGGAATTTTGGCGATGGTGGAACAAGCACGGCCACAAATCCTTCGCACACTTATAATGCTTTAGGCACCTATACCGTTAAGTTGGTTTCCAATGGCGGCACTTGTGGTGTAGATAGCATTATCTCATCCAACCTTATAAACATCAGCAATACTAACCCTTGCGTAGTAGTAATGCCCGCCACAGGCACTTACCAAACCCAAACAGCCTGTAACGGAACGATATACGACAATGGAGGTTCTGCCGGCAACTATACTGATAATACCAATAGCACAGTAACCATTTCGCCAACGGGGGCATCGCAGGTTAAGTTGCACTTTACACAGTTTAATATGGAAAACACGTATGACTACCTGTACGTATATGATGGGCCTAACACTACCAGCCCTGTATTGGGTTCGTTTACAGGAACTACCATGCCGGCTGATATAACTTCTACAAGTTCATCTATTACCATTCGCCAAACCAGCGACCAAAGTGTAAATGCCGCAGGCTTTACTATACAATGGACATGTATATCGGCCACCTCCCCACCTGTAGCCAATTTTAAAGCTGATGTAACCAGTTCGTGCACCGGCACAATTAATTTTACTGATTTAAGTACGGGCGGGCCTACTTCCTGGTTGTGGAATTTTGGCGATGCCACTACCTCTACCCTTAAAAACCCAACGCATACGTACGCGGCAAACGGCACGTATACGGTTTCCTTAACAGCTACCAATGCTTATGGAAACAATACAATGACCAAAACGAATTACATAACTATAAGTAAGCCTACCGGCCCAACTACTAACTCAACTTCATCCTGTGGGCCATCAGCCTTTACGTTAACAGCTAACACTACTAATGCGGTAACATGGTATGATAATACGGGCACTGCTGTTTCAACCAGTAACCCTTATACTACGCCGGTGCTAAACACCACCACTACTTACTATGCCGAAAGCACCAATCCGCAACCTATTTACAAAGTGGGTGCGCTAAGCAATGCCATTGGTTCGGGTAGTTATTACAATGGAGTGCAGTCACGCGCGCTGCGTTTCAGGGTTTATAAAAACTGCAAACTGGTTAGCGTTTATGTTTATGCGCAGGGTGCAGGGTACCGAACCGTTCAGTATCGAGATTCTTTAGGCGGCCTTATTACGGAGAAAACAGTTTATGTTCCTAACGGTGGCAGTCGTATAAACTTAAATATTGATTTAATACCGGGCGGCGCTTATGAGCTTGGGCTACGCGATACCATGTATTTATACCGCAACAGCTCAAATGCCGCTTACCCTTACAACGATGCTAACGGCATGGTAAGCATTTTCGGCAATAATGCAGGCGCAGGTTCTGAAACCTACTATTACTATTTCTATGATTGGGAAGTAAAAGAACAGGATTGCATTTCATTGCGCACGGCAACTACACTAACGGTAAACCCTGCCGTAACCGTTAACGCTACATCTACAAATATTAGTTGTAATGCAGGAAATAACGGCAGCGCATCAGTAAGTGTGTTAACCGGCACCCCTAACTATACTTATAACTGGAGCAGTGGTCAAACCACATCATCGCTAAGTAATATTGGTGCAGGCACCTACAACGTAACCGTAACTGACAGCAAAGGATGTTCGGCAACTGCCACTAAAACGCTTACCCAGCCAACGGCTATTTCACCAGCCTATACCGTAACCAACGTAAGCTGCAATGGTGGCAACAACGGTGCTTTAGCTGCGAATGTTAGCGGAGGCACATCACCTTATACTTATAACTGGGGCAGTGGTGTTACAACACCGGGAAGAACAAACCTAACGGCAGGAAGTTATACGGTAACCATAACCGATGCCAACAACTGCACCAGTACAGTAACCAAAACAATTACGCAACCAGCAGTACTTTCAACATCTTCGGTAAAGGTTAACCCGGCCTGTTCCTATAGCACTAACGGCAGTATTACTCTTTCCAGTACTGGCGGAACCGCTTCATATACTTATGCGTGGAGTAACAGCCTGGGTAGCGGCGCTGCAAAAACCAACTTGACTGCAGGCACTTATAGTGTAACTACTACCGATCAAAACAACTGCACGGCTGTTAGCACCCACACGCTTACTGCACCTTCAGCAATAAGCATTACTACCACACCAAGTTCTGCCATATGTGCAGCAACTAATGGTAGTGTGGTTGCCCTGGGCGTCGGAGGCACCGGCGCTTTAGCTTACCATTGGAACACCGGGGGCAATTCTGCCTCGTTAACCAATATTGCGGCAGGCACTTACACGCTAACCGTTACTGATGCCAACAGTTGTACGGCTACTGCTTCGGCTTCTGTTTCCCAACTAAACAATACCCTGCAAAGCAATACCGGCAGCACTGCAGCTACCTGCTTTGGCAGCACTAACGGCGCCGCCTCAATAACTATAACAGGAGGCAATACCCCTTATAACTATAGCTGGAGCAATGGCGCAACGGCCGCTAATATCAGCAATGTTGCTGCCGGCACTTATAATGTTACAGCAAGCGATGTAAACGGCTGTTCTGTTTCTGCATCAGTAAGTATTACACAACCTACTGCATTAAGTGTGCTCACCTCTCCGGTAAGCTCTACCTGCACAGCCGCAAACGGATCTGTTAGTTTACAGGTAAATGGCGGTAGCCCATCTTACAATTATAACTGGAGCAATGGAGGCGCAGCATCATCAATAAGCAATCAGGCTGCCGGCACTTACACCGTAACCGTTACCGATGCTAATAGTTGCACAGCTACAGCTAATGCAACCATTACTTCAACAGGTTCTATAAGTGCAACGGCAAGTGGCAGCAATGTTCTGTGCCATTCCGGCAACAACGGCAGTGCAAACGTTCAACCTTCATCAGGCACTGCGCCATATACCTATACATGGAGTAATTCGGGCAACGCAGCTACCCTTAATAACCTTAGCAGTGGCACCTACACAGTTTCAGTTACTGACGCAAACGGTTGCTCAACTACAACCTCTGTTACTATTACCGAACCAAGCGCTATTAGCCTTGCACCAACAGCAACAAACAACACCTGCACTGCTGCAAACGGCAGCATAAGCTTGCAAGCAACCGGCGGCACAGGTGCCTATTCTTACAACTGGAGCAACGGCGCCTCATCGCAAAACATTAATAACGTAGCTGCAGGCACCTACACCGTTACCGTTACCGATGCCAACAGTTGTACAGCAACGGCCTCTGCTATAGTTAACAGCGTTGGCAGCCTATCGTTTAGCGCATCTACCACCAGTGTGCTTTGCCATAGTGGCAACAGCGGTAGCGCGTCAATCAACATAAGCGCAGGCACTTCACCATATAGTTACAACTGGAGCAATGGCGCTAACACAGCAACTGCCACCAGCCTTGCAGCAGGCAACTATACTGTTTCCGTAACTGATGTAAATGGATGTTCATCCACCGGCACAGTAACTATTACTGAACCGGCCTCACTTAATGTAAGCGCTACAGGTACAAATGCAGGTTGCAGCGGAAATGATGGTTCACTAACTGCTTCGGTAAGTGGTGGTGTTTCTGCCTATACTTATTTATGGAGCAATGCTGCAAGCACTTCTACTATCAGCAATTTAACTGCCGGCCAATACAGCTTAACCATTACTGATGCTAACAGTTGCACCGCTACCGCAGTGGGAACAGTAGGCACTAATGGCGGCGTAAGCCTCGCGCCTTCATCTACCGATGTGCTTTGCAATGGCGGTAATTCCGGCGCAGCACAGGTAAACATAGTTAGTGGTACTGCGCCTTACACTTACGTGTGGAGCAATGGCAATAACACTGCATCAGTTGCTAACCTTGCGGCGGGTACTTATAGCGTATCAGTTACTGATGCCAACAATTGTGAGAGCTCGGCAAGTTTCACTATCAATTCGCCTTCAGCCTTACAAGTGGCTACCAGCGCTGTTTACCCTACTTGTAATGGTGGCACAGGCAGCGCTTCCGTTATTGTTACAGGAGGAACCGTAGGATACACCTACTTATGGGCCAATGGTTCAACCGCGGCTACTAACACCAACTTACCGGCGGGCACTTACACAGCCACCATAACTGACGGCAACAACTGTACTGCAACAAGCAGTATAACAATAACTGAACCCGATGCACTGAATATTAACTTAAGCAGTAGCAACGTTGCTTGTTATGGTGATAGCACCGGCTCTGTTTCTGTTTCTGTTAATGGCGGCACACCAACATACTCCTACAGTTGGAACAACGGAAATACATCGAACCAGCTAAGCAATCTTACCGCCGGCAATTATCAGCTTACGGTTACTGATAACCACAATTGCAGTTCAACAACTTCTGTCGGCATAAATGAATCATCAGAAATTACTTACAGCACATCAACTACGGATGCAGTTTCCGGAAGCAATAACGGCACAGCCTCTGTCAACAATATAAACGGCGGTGTTTCGCCATATACTGTTCAATGGTCAAACGGCTTTACAGGCACAACAGCAATAAACCTTGCAGCGGGCACTTATACCGCAACTATTACTGATGCAAACGGTTGCGTTAAAACAACAAGCGTAGTGGTAAATCAATCCGTTGGTATAAATGAAGTAAACAGCAACTTCAGCTTTACTATGTTCCCTAACCCGGCAATGGATGAAGTTACCCTGCAATTTAAACTTGCGGCCAACAGCCTGTTGAGAATAACGGATGTTATAGGCCAAACATTATCAGAAACCCTTGTATCAACAAGCACAACAACACTTAAAATACAAGTAACTGATTTAGCCACCGGCATATACTATGTGGAACTGAATTCCGAAGGCAAAAAGGCGGTGAAGCAGTTGGTGGTTACAAGGTAAAACAAGACGGTATTTAAGAGTTAGAAGGGCGGCAAAACCGCCCTTTTTATTTGCTGATATATTAATTCAGTTGAATAGATAGTTTTTGTAACTTTGGTGAGCCGCAAACCTATGGCATGAACCTGCAAACACTTTTTGCTAAGAATCTTTCCGTTTTACTTCTGTTGTTTACCGGCTATTGTGGGTATGCCACCCACGACTGGGGCAAGGAAATTCAATACAAGTGCTTAGGGGTGGTGGGTAGCAACATTCAGTATAAGGTAACGGTGCATTATTACCGTAATTGTTGGGACAACGTCTCTCAAGGGCAAGCGGCCACGGCGCCAATAACAATCAGCATACAGGTTTATTCAACCACTTGTAGCGGTTTAACTACTACTTACAGTTTTCTGCAAGATACTACAGCCATTCCTGCGAATGGAACAGACATAGTTGATCTTTGTGCTCAACAACAATCGCAGAGTGCGTGTGTATGGACACAATCAGGAAGCAACCCGCCTTATCCGGGCATACAGATTTACACCTATAGCGGCATTATATCCGTACCAATTAGTTGCAGCTTGGTAACTGTAGGCACAACCGATTGTTGCCGAAACTCTGCAATTAACAATATTCCAAACCCCGGTAGTGAAGACAATTCCATTCAATGTACCATAAATAACTCTATTGACCCCTTTACCGCTCAACCATTTGCCAATAACTCTGTAATCTATACTTCTTTGCCTGCCCCTTTGTTTTGGGTTGGTAAACCGGCCAGCTATAACTGCGGGGCGATAGACTTAGATGGTGACTCCTTGGTTTACGAACTTATTAATCCGCTCGATGGGTTTAATCTTCCTTACCAAAACATAAACTTCAGCGCCGCCTATTTAGTTACTTGCCCTGTAAGAACATCTCCACCAAACACATTTCATTTTAATACATCCAACGGTCAAATGGAATTTGTTCCGGCGTACCAGGAAAATGATGTAATAGCCCTAAAAGTATCAGAATACCGCCATGGCATATTAGTGGGCAGTACCATGCGCGATTTTCAATGCTTAATGATAAACGGCGGTGCAGAACGTCCTGTAATTGATTCAATTGCCAATTTAAGCGGAGGTTTTTTACAGGACAGTTCAACTATTAATGTGTGTCCTGGTGGTTTGGTCAGTTTTGATGTTCCCGTTCAGCAGGCAGCTAACCTTAACCTTAGCTTAAACTCCAACATAACGCTTGCCATTCAGGCATCACAATTCTCGCAGCAAGGGAGCGGCTCTTCAGTAAATGCCCATATTGAATGGCAAACACAAATGAGTGATACAGGTTGTTATCATTTTATCATTTCAGCAAAAAATAATGACTGCCCTCTAAACGGCTCCAGCTTTAAACCTTATACCATTTGTGTTACCCATAAAGTGGAAGTTACGGCCTCCTCACCCAAATATTGCGGGCAGACTATTTTGCTAAAGGGCATAGGAGGAACCAATCCTATATGGCAACCTTCATTTGGCCCTAATGCTGTAAGTGACAACAGTAATAATGAAACTTATGTTAACCCTGTTAGCCCTCAGATGTACTATTATTCCAGCAATTGCGGAACAGACTCCATTTTTATTGATACATCCGCTTTCATTAATCATCAAATTATTGCGCCTGATACAGTTTGTACTTATCAAAACGTATATCTTCAATTGCAAATAGATACCACCTTCGGGCCGTTTGCCTTTCAATGGAAACCTGCTAATTCTTTATATGATAGTTCAGGCTTGCCGGGTGCAACAATTCAGAACCCCATAGCTGTACCAACAAATACCACAAGCTATACAGTTAAAATTATTACTGACGCAGGCTGTTTGCTTTACGATACTGCAACGATAACAGCATCCAAACAAGGGCATGGTATTACTCTTTTGGCAGATCCAATAAAGGGTTGCAAAAACGAACCGGTACAACTAACTGTTTATGAACAAGAACCTGCTTGTACAGTAAACTCAACAGCAGATACCGGTTGGATTACAGATGCCCAATTGGGTTACGGAACAGCAGTATCTCCCGCAATTTCTCCAACACAGTATCCCACTATATTCGGACATTACTCTGCCTCATCGCGCCATCAATTTTTGTACCTGAGTAATGAGTTTGCTACAAGGGGGCAAATTCAGGCCTTGAGTTTCTACATAGCACAAATCTACACCCAAAATGATTCGCTCACTAACTTTGAAATTAAGATTGGGTGCACCAGTGATACCAGTTTAACTGACTGGCAAAACGGCTTAATAACTGTATTTAATTCAAAAACCATTCACTACACTAGTACGGGTTGGCAAACCTTTAACCTGGATTATCCCTATAACTGGAACGGCAACACCAATCTTGTAATTGAAGTATGCAGCAACACTCCAATACCGGGCTTAAATGCGAAAATGCAGGTTACTCCTACTGCCTTTCATGCCACTTATTACAGTAAAGGAATTTACCCCCAATGTGGTTTTACCGGTACTCCAACCAACGCCTATTTAAGGCCCAATACCATTTTTAAATTCTGTCGGAAAAATTTAAGCAGTGGCTCAACTGTTTGGTATCCTGCATCCGGAGTTAACGCTGTGGTTCCTTCCGGTTCCACTAATGCAACTGCTTATCCTGAAACTTCACAAACTTTTCAAATAACAGTTCTTGATTCCAACGGGTGCACCAACACATCAGTGGCGGCTTTCTCATTAGATACCACCATTAGCTTCTCTGTTTCTCCAAGCGATACTGATTTTTGCGCTCCCCGGCCTGTTCAACTTAAAGCAACGGTAACAAATACATCAACAGGAAGTTTAACATTCAATTGGCAAAACCTTACCGATCATTTGACTGTGGGCAACAATGCCATTGTAACTGTAACCCCTCATGATACTACTGTCTATCTCTTCCAATTGTTTAGTAACGGTTGCACCGGTAGCGATACCGTTAAAGTAAATGTTTCTTCTTTTGCCGTTCCGTTTTCATCAACCGATATAAAATGTTACGGCATTCCAACAGGAGAAATAACTCTTAGTCCCGCCGGAGGAGTTCCTCCTTACACTTATGGTTGGCAACCCCAGGGCCCAACGGGTGCAAGTGCAACGAACTTATCTCCAAAAACGTATAACATTACAGTTACTGATTCAGAAGGATGCACCGGCTATGCTACAGTTGTTATCTCTCAGCCTGCTGAAATATCATTCCTTTTACAATCCACTCCGCAACATTCTCAATTAACAGATGGAACCGCGGCTGTATTGAATTTAACCGGAGGCATAAGCCCTTATACTGTGCAGTGGTCTAATGGTGCGGTTACTGATACAGTAAGCGGCTTAGCCGCAGGCGTATATACCGTAACTATTACCGATGCAAACGGATGTGAAAAGACCTCAGCAGTAACAGTTGGTTTTATCTCAGCTATTAACGAAAGCAATCCGGTCCAATTCACCTTATATCCCAATCCGGCAAATAGCGAGGTAATAGTATCAACCAACTCAACTGCAAAAGCTGATGTGGTGCTTTTGGATGCCTTAGGACAGCCCGTCGGTAATTACGCTACTAATAAGAATGGTGAACTGCATTTGGATGTAACAGCTTTACCGGCAGCAGTGTATTACATACTGGTTAAAACCCCATTTGAAACGGGGACAAAACCGTTGGTAATCAGCCACTAAAACACATCTCTATTTACCTCCTAAAAACACTCTTTAACCTATTTACCATGGACCAAAGGGGCTTACAGCTTATTTTCATATAAAGGAATATATTGGGCCTCGTTTTAACAAAACCATCTGATGAAAAAAGTATTTACGCTGCTTGCGCTGTTCAGCGCGGTTAACCTTTTTGCTGCGCAGAAAACAACCGGAACTCAACTAAACGGCAAAGCCGCTTCCGATTTTTGGAATGGTGCGCAAACCGTTTGGCTTAAGCAAGACAACAGTGTTCCTGCATTCGCTGAATTCCGAAACGGTGAAGAACCGGCAGAAGCCAATTTTCTAAGCCTTTTAAGTAAGCGCTTCCGCCTACCCGCTACTTATTCATTTCAATTGATTGGGTCAGAAACCGACCAATTAGGATGGCAACACAAACGCTACCAGTTAGCAGTAAACAATATAGCCGTGCACGATGGCATTTTTCTACTACACCTTGTAAACGGTAAGGTGAAAAAGTATAACGGTTTTATACCGAAGAGCATCAGTGCCGCAACATCTGCCGCTGTAAGTGAAAGTGATGCGCTTGCTTCAGCACTTGCATCAGTACATGCAATTACGTACAAGTGGGAACTGCCTGAAGAAAACCAATACCTGAAACAGGAAACAGGAAACCCTAATGCATCCTATTTCCCTAAAGGAGAACTGGAGATTATACAAGTGGGTGATAAAACAGGAAATGATTTTCGCCTTGCATGGAAGTTTGACATTTACGCGCACAAGCCTGTTAGCCGCGATTATGTTTATGTGGATGCACAAAACGGCCAGGTAATAAGAAGATTACCTTTGTTACAGCATGTTGATGAAACCGGCGTAGGTATAACCGTTTACCGTGGCCAGCGCGATATTGTTGGCGATAACGCGGGCACAGAATATCATTTGCGTGAAACAGGCCGCGGGCAAGGTATACGCACCTTAAACCTGCAAACAGGTACCAGCCACGGCGCTGCAGTTGATTTTGTTGATAGCGATAATTTTTGGAATAACACCAATGCTGCGCTTGACCAATACGCTGTTGATGCACACTACGGTGGCGAAATGACGTATGACTTTTACCAGAGTATGGGCCGCAACTCTATTGATAATAACGGTTTCCGTTTAACGCTTTATGTGCATTACGACCAAAGCTATGTAAACGCCTTTTGGGACGGACAAAGCATGAACTTTGGTGATGGCAGCGGCGCTTACGACCCGTTGACTTCACTTGATATTACCGGCCATGAAATTTCGCACGGTTTAGACCAATACACGGCTAACCTCGATTACCAGGATGAATCGGGTGCGCTGAATGAATCTTTCAGCGACATATTTGGCACTGCAGTAGAATGGTATGCCGATTCAACAGTAGGCAACTGGTTAATTGGTGAGGATATTGGTGTAAGCCTGCGCAGTATGCAAAACCCTAATTCAAAGGGTGACCCTGACACATACGGTGGCACCTACTGGTATACAGGCACTGCCGATAACGGTGGCGTGCATACTAACAGCAACGTGCAAAACCATTGGTATTACCGCATGTGCGCCGGCGGCAGTGGCACTAATGATTTAGGTGATGCTTTTAATATTACAGGCATTGGCCGCCATAAAGGAACCCAAATTGCATGGCGCACTATGGTTTACTATTTAACCAGCAGTGCTGATTACCAGGACGCGCGCTTTTACAGTATTCAATCTGCCAATGATTTATTCGGCGGATGTTCACCTGAAGCTACGGCAGTAACTGATGCATGGTATGCAGTAGGCGTTGGCAATCAATTTACCTTTGGCGTTCAACCGCAATTTACACCAAGCCCGGCAAGCGGCTGTATCGTTCCCCTAACGGTTTCCTTTGCTAATACCACCAGCAACGGCTCATCCTACTTCTGGGATTTTGGCGATGGTTCAACATCAACCGCACAAAATCCAACACATATTTACACTGCTTTCGGCAACTACACCGTTAAGTTGGTGGCAGATGGAGGCGCTTGCGGTATAGATAGTATCACCTCTGCTCCCATAAGCATAAGTTCAAGCAATCCCTGTGTTGTAGTTATGCCGCATACCGGCACCTACCAAACACAAACAGCTTGCACAGGCACTGTATATGATGATGGCGGTGTGGCCAACAACTATTCAGACAATTCCAATTCTACAGTTACCATATCACCCTATGGCGCAGCAAAAGTTACTTTAAACTTTACGCAGTTTAATATGGAACAGGATTACGATTTTGTTTACGTGTATGATGGGCCTAATACCTCAAGCCCTGTTATTGCATCTTACACCGGCACTACACTACCTGCTAATATTACCTCAACAGGCCCTTCGGTAACTGTTCGCCAATCTTCTGATAACAACACCAATGCCGCAGGCTTTACCATGTTGTGGAATTGCCTCGCACCTACTACAGCACCTACAGCTAACTTTATGGCTGATGCTACAGAAAGCTGCTCAGGCCTTATTCACTTTACTGACTTAACTACCGGCGGCGTTACCTCATGGTCGTGGGATTTTGGTGATGGCTCTTCTTCCACCGTTCAACACCCTGTTCACACCTATTTAACCAGTGGCACCTACTCTGTTACGCTAACGGCCACTAACTCCTTTGGGCCAAGTACCGTTACCAAAACCAACTACATAGTAGTTACCAAGCCGGCTGCGCCTTCTGTTGCGGGTATAAACGGTTGCCATCCCGATTCGTTTGTGCTTACCGCTTCTACAGTTAACAGTGTAAACTGGTATGATAACAACGGCAATCTTGTCGGCACAGGTAATCCGTTTACCACACCTTATATAACCAACAACACTATTTACAGTGCAGAGGAGATAGTGCCGCAAACTGTTTACCATGTTGGCCCGGCAGACAATACCATAGGTACGGGTGCAAACTTCACCAACACATCGCGCACCCTGCGTTACCGCGTGTTTAAAAACTGCCGCCTTGAAAGTGTTTATGTGTATGCACAAGGTGATGGTTACAGAACAATTATTCAACGCGATTCAGCAGGCGCTTTTATTGCAAGCCGTACCGTGTTTTGCCCTAATGGCGGCAGCCGCATTACATTGAATTTAGATATGGTACCCGGCACTTACCAACTGGGCACAGGCGATACCGTGAACCTATACCGCAACGATGCAGGTGCCAGTTACCCGTATACCGATGGTAACGGATTGATAAGCATTTATGGCAATAACGCCAACAATGCCACTACCCGCTACTACTTCTTTTATGATTGGGAAGTAAGAGAGCAGGATTGCCTATCGCAGCGCACACCCGTAAACATTACAGTAGGTTCCACTTCAATTCAGTTCAGTACATCAAGCACCGATGCTACTCCGGGTCAAACTAACGGCAGCGCCTCCGTAACCAATATTACAGGTGGTTCGGCACCATACAGCGTAAGCTGGAGCAACGGGCAAACGGGCAACACCGCCAGCAACCTGGCCACAGGCACCTATACGGCTACTATAACTGATAACAGCGGTTGCCAGCAAACAACCAGTGTAGTGGTTAATGCCTCGGTTGGTATTAATGAGGTAAGCGGTTTCAGCTTTAGTGTGTTCCCCAACCCGGCTAATGATGTATTGATAGTTAGCAGCAACAACTTATTAATAAACACAATCAAAGTAAGGAATGTGCTGGGCCAACAGCTTAACGAAATAAAAAACACTTCGGCCAACCAGCTTAGCATTGATGTATCAACCCTTGTCGCAGGGGTTTACTATGTAGAAGCTTTAAGTGGAGATAAACGCTTAACTAAAGAAATTATAATAAGCCGCTAGAAATTATTCTGTAATCACTTCGCGCAGCAGTTTACTTTCAAACATAGCTTGCGGAGAGATAACCGGCTCATCTAAAGGAATGTTACTACCGTAACGTTCCTTTATTTTTTGTTGCACAGTCGCGCTGCTTAAATCAAATTCCTTTATCTGCTGCAAATCACCCACCTGAATATTCAGGGCGTCATTGTATATTTTCCAAACCAGTTCACTGCAATAAATACGGTCGTCGCTCCACTCAAAATACAGGTCGTATTTTTTACCTACGTACTTATTAGCCGCAGCCTTCATTTTTTGCTCGGTTTCACTTGTAAAATAGCTGTCGTAGTCTTTAAGGCGCTTAACCACATAGTGTCCGTCCTTTCCGTGTTTAATCCAGGCTTCAAGCGGGGTTGATTTTACTGTAGCGCCGGCTTCGTACACAAACCATTTACCGTTTTGCTGAAACAACAACCCCATATGGCTCCACTTGCTATGCGTAGCCAACTGCACCGCCATACTTTGGTTGCTTAATGAAGTTTGGAAAATGATATCTCCATTGCGCAATGCATCACCTTCAGGAAGAGTAACGGCATTGTGCTGGCCGTGCTTACAACCAAAAAGAAATAGCAACCCAAGGGCAGCCAAATACAAACGCATTAAAAAATATTGATGAAGCCAAGCTGCACTACCAGACCTCGGGGGTAAATGCTGTAGGTTTTATCAGTAACGGTATGTAACACGTTATACGAAATCATTAAAGGGAAGAAGAAGTTTTTGCTTTGTAAGAGGTTGTAACCTGCACCCACTAAGAGTGCGGGTATGGTTTTATCTACCTTGGGAATTATCACTTTGTAAGCATTATTAGGCAACATCTGAACGTAAACATCAGAGTTTTCGAAATCATCAATTCTACGATGTAAAACCTCAAACTTAGTGCGTACAAAAAAGCCCCGCCAAACATTATATTGCAAAAACACCCCACCACCGAAGGTGTGCCAATTGGCGTTTGCATAATAGACACGACCAAGATTATCGGTGAAACCTATATTACGGAAACCGGAATAAAAGTAGGTTAAGCCACCACCTGCGTATAAACCGTTACCCGGCGTGCCTTTAGTGGGTGCCCATACCTGGTAACCTACATAAGGGCTCAAACCAAAATCAATACGGCCCTGGCCTATAGACAGGTTAAAGTTGGGTTCAATAATAAACTTGGAAAGGTCTACCTTCTTTTTGCTTTTAAACCCCTGGAAATCATTATCCTTTGGAGGTAAATTAGGGTTCTCCTTGCGTTGATCGGGCTTGCTGGATGGCGGCGGAAGCTCATCATCCTGTGCCAAAACACACAGATTAACCGAGGCTAAAACCGCAAAAAAGAATAGCTTTTTAATCATGCTGGTTGAAGTTTTACCGACTTCGACTAACGAAGATATAGTAAAGTTATTTCAACGCAGTACAATTTTTGTTAGAAGCCGGGCGGCCGTTAAAGGGCGCTTAGTCGCACTTCCAACCTGCGTTCTCCCGCTCAGTTATTTCGGCGCTTTGCAGCGTTCTGAAGAATATGCCTGAGTTACAAACCTTATCGGTTTCGTTAGCCGCAGCACAAGTGCTGCCACCGGCTATTGCTGAACTAACCGCCGCCTGGTATTCGGCATCAGAATAGTAATCGGTACGGCATATAGTTGAAACAAATCCGCCCTGTGTACAGTTTTGGCACATAAGTGTGCAGGTATTGCATTTTTTGCAGGCAGAAATACTGCCAATAAAAATAAGACCTAAACAGAAGTAAAGAATGTTTCTCATAAGCGGGGTTTTGTCAATTTTGGGTTTTGTTATAGACAAAGAAAAAAAACTACTTGAAATTATCCGAAAATTTTTCCGGGGTTAAGTATGTTATTCGGGTCAAACACTCTTTTTATATCGCGCATTAACTGCATCTGCATTTCGCGGAACTTAATATCCATGTAGGGTATTTGTATCCAGCCAATGCCATGTTCGCCTGAAATTGTTCCTTTTAAGGCCACCACCTTTTCAAAAATTTCGCGAATACCTTTTGGCACTTCGTTCTTCCAGTATTCATCGCTTAGCTGATCTTTTAAGATACGAACATGCACGTTGCCATCGCCGGCATGTCCATAGCATACGGAGCGGAAATTGTATTTGTTTCCTATTTCCTTAATATGGCGCAGTAGCTCAGGTAAATCCGCCCGCGGCACTACTGTATCTTCTTCAACGGTAATGTTCGTTTTCTTAACCGCATAGGCAATGTTACGGCGCATGCGCCATAGGTCCGTTTTTTGCGCTTCATTATCGGCAAACAATATTTCACCCACGTCAAAACCGCTCAATACTTCATATATCTTTTCGCAGTCCTTTTGAATTACTTCCATATCGCTGCCATCCACTTCAATAAGCAGGGTAGCCTGTGTATCCTCTGCCAAAGGCACATTCACATCGCCCAAAAAGTTCATTACATAAATAACCGCATCGCGCTCCATAAACTCAATGCAGCTTGGTATAATGCCCGCACGAAAAACCGCGCTTACCGCAGCACTGGCATCATCCATACTTTTAAAAGGCGCCAACAAAACATTATTGAACTTAGGGTAAGGCAGCAGCTTCAATACTATTTTGGTTACTATGCCAAGGGTGCCCTCGCTACCAACCAATAACTGTGTAAGGTTATAGCCCGTAGAATTTTTAAGTGTATTAGCCCCGGTCCAAATTACTTCTCCGTTAGGCAACACTACTTCCAGGTTCAATACAAAATCTTTTACCACACCATATTTAACCGCGCGGGGGCCACCGCTATTGCAGGCCACATTGCCCCCAATAAAACAACTGCCGCGGCTGCTGGGGTCTACTGGATAAAAAAGACCCTTAGCCTGTAAGGTATTTTGCAAGGCTTCGGTTATAACGCCGGGCTCGGTAGTTACCTGCAAATTACGTTCGTCAATATTCAATATTTGATTCAAGCGGTCGGTTAACAGCATTATGCCTCCATTAACGCAAAGGCTGTTGGCGCTTAAGCCCGTACCGGCCGCACGCGGAGAAACAGGTATAAGCTGTTCATTACAGTACTTCATTACAGCGCTTATCTGCTCCGTATTAGCAGGCTTTAAAACCAACTCAGGCGGAAAGGCCACACCATCCGTTTCGTCCTTACTGTATTTCTCAATAGAAGTAGTATCGGTTAAAACATATTCGTTACCCAGCAACGATTGGAAATAGCTAATATCCTGTGGCGTTATACGCTTGTAATTCATAACCGCAAACTTAATGGTGTTTTGCATTCATATGCCCCTTTTAGGTAACTTATATCCACAACAGGCAGTTGGATGCTTTTGGCCTGTTAATTTCTGTTTGCCACTTACAACTAAGCCCCTTATTTTTCGTTACAACAGTAAAGAATTATGGCTGCACTTAATCATAACTGGTTGACCGAAGGCCGCATAGACTTTGAATACAAAAAGTACCTGCTGCTGGCCTACCTGCAGGAAGTTGGGAAAAACTTTGATGAGAAGAAACTGTACCCCAAGTTAGGGGAATTGGTAGACCACTACCGTAACCTGCAGTTGTTTAAAGAAACCAAGCAAACAGTAGCGAGGGGGTTCCCCAAAGAGATTTCGCGTATTGATTTTGAGCAATTCAAAATTGATTACCACAGCATGTTTGAAGACGATGAACTATTACATGAAATTGATGACATAGTGGCCTTTGCCCTGCCTGAAATGGAAAAGCGCCTTGGCCTTGGCAGGGAACTGTACGAGGAAGTAGAGAACAAAATTGAAGTTTTTCCGGTAGGCATTATTCCATTGCGCAAGGAAGAAGGCTATTTCTTTTTATCCGATTTTCCGCGACGAATGGTAAGCGTTTATTACTACGGCATAACCATTTTCGAAAACCTGCAGGAGAAGTTCAGAGGAATACAAACGCGCTTTTTATTTGATTACGGTATTTCGCTTTCGCACAGTTACGAAAGCGTGAAGTATAAACTAATAGAACAACGGGCCGAATTACCCAACCCCGCGGTGTATGCTATAGAATTTAAACAGAGCTATCCTTTACCGGAAACTATGCTGCCCGTGGCCAAGCGAAGCCTGGTGCGCGTTATCAGCGTTTAAAGCTGGGGCAGAAAACCTTTTTGCCGCCAAACTCGCGTTGCCAGCCACCTATATGCACAAAGGAAATTTCGGGTCCGCCATTAGCTTTACCGGGCGCCATTAGCTTTGATAAGGTAACATCATAACTGATAAGTAAGCGCGTTTTACGGAACTGATAACCTACTAATGGTGCTAAAGCATCTTTAATGCGATAATACAAGCCGCCGTAAATAGTATGTTCTACCGCTCCCTTTCTGCCATTGTAAAAACCATAGCCCAACATACTACCTAGCGTAATCTGGCTTGCCTTTTTTTCGTAGGTGTAGTAGCCATTCACATTCAGCTCAAGCCTTTCACTTATATAATAGGTTGCACCCAAATTAGCCTGGTAACGGAAACCAAGCCGTTCGGTTGTTCCCAAAAAGGAATGCTTAGGGCGGTTAATATGCAATAACGCAAAACCAAACTCAAGGTTTACCTGCTCATGAACATGCGCATTCATATTTAAGCCTGCGCTTAAATCTACCATGCTGAAACTTTGCCTTTGTAATGGCTCGCCATTAGGCGCACTTAGGTTAAACCCGAAATCATCTACCCACTGGTTATTAAAATACAATTTTGAAAAATCAATAGAGCGGATGACATAGTGAACGCCTGCACCTACTGATAATACATAACGGTGGTCTTTATCAAAAGCCTGGTGGTAAGCGCCGCTTAACCCAAAGCGGCGGTAAGTTAAGCGGCCATCGCCGGCTTCATCATTTAGAAAATTAAAGCCGACACCAAACCAACCCACTTTAATCTTCCGTTCCCCAAAAGAAAAATCAACATAGGGCGCTTCCGTATGGTAGTTATACACCTTGTTGCTTATTGCCCAGGGCCATTGCATACGCGCATTTATACCTATGCGGTAGTTACCATCATAATAACCGGTTTGGCCGGGGTTAACCACTAACGGATTGGTGAAGAATTGCGTAAAGTGAACATCCTGGCCGTGCACTGCAAACAGAGAGTCCACCACAAAACATAACAACAACACTACCTTCTTTAAAGGTACTGTTGCATAATGTTTTGTAAGTGTCAATCTCTCTTTCATTAGCGCACTAAGGTTATATTGCCTTTAAGCGGCACTGTTTGTCCGTTTATTAGGGTAGCTTCAACAGCATAGGTGTAAACCTCCATTTCCTGCAACACCCCTTTATAGTAACCATCCCAACCTATGTTCTTATCGTTTGTTTCAAACACCTTCTCGCCCCAGCGGTTAAATATGCGGAAGCTCAACTCTACAATGCCGCGACCTTCAATTTTTATCACATCGTTTATACCATCTCCGTTAGGGGAGAAAGCATTCGGCACGCCTAATAAGCCATCGTACGAAATGAAAATATTTTTGCAGAAGGTATCGGCACACACATCGTTGTAAGCGCGTAAACAAACCGTCATGCCATAAATGGTTTCATAAGCATGTGTCGGATTTTCTTCGCTTGAACTATCTCCATCGCCAAAGTTCCACAGAAGGTAATCGTAGAATAAACTCTTATTAATGAAGTCCACAGGGTTTTCGAATTTGAAAGTATCACCCTGCGTAATAAATGCCGCCTGCGGTTGGGCGTAAACGGTTACTTCCTTTACCAGCGTATCGCGCACATCGCAAGTGCCGGAATCAACAATTACCAAACGCACGCTGTAAATATTGTTTACAGCATAATTATGCGTTGGAGAATATTGCGTGGAGCTGCTGTTATCACCAAAAGACCAAAAGAATTGAGCTGCAGGATTACTGAGGTTTGTAAACTGTACCGGCGAGCCTAAGCACACATCGGTTACTGTAAAATCAATAGCCACATTTGGCAACAAAGTTACCGGCCTTGTAACCGAATCTATAGGATGGCAACGATTAGTGTCGATAGCAACCAATGTTATATTATAGGTGCCGGGCATATTGTAGGTATGGCTTTCGTTTTGCTGTGTGCTGCCCGTACCATCGCCAAAATCCCAAAAGAAATCAACCCCGTTTACAGATTGGTTTGGTAAGTCTATTACAAGATTAGAATCACAATCGTTTAAAATATTTAAACCGAAAGCGGCGTTCACAAAGTCATCAATAACAGTAACCTTTCCAAAGGCAGAATCAGCGCCTACACAAGCATTGGTATCAATACCCAGCACAGTAACATCAAAAGTTCCCAGACCATTATAGGTATGCGAAACAGTATCGCCCGTACCCACTCCGCCATCGCCAAAGTACCAGGTAAAATCAGTGCTCAGCAAAATAGAGTTGCCTATAAAATCTGCAGTAAAGGGCAGGCAACCTATAGTATCAGGTATAGTCATGCTGATATTTAAAGGCAATAGGCTAACCGCAATTTGCTCGGTATCTACCGGGTGACACACCTGCTGTACATCGGTTAGATAATGACTTATAGTAAAAGTGCCAGCCACCGAATAGGTGTGCGAAACAGAATCCAGCGTGGAAGTGAACCCATCACCAAAATCCCATAGTTCAGAATCTTCGCCGGTATAGGTTGACCATACTGTAACCTGTACTGAATCGCAACCAAAAAAGGTGCGGCTAAAGTTGAAAGCCGCATCGGCGCTGGAATCAATAACAATAACAGTGCTGTAGGCAGTATCAGCAATATTGCAGGACGTGGTATCAGTAACAATCAATACCACATCAAAAGTATCGGCCGTAGTAAAGGTATGCGTTACGTTGCTGAGGGTTGATGTTGAATTATCACCAAAGTTCCATAGATAGGAAGCTGTAGCCGAGAAAGGTGTATTGAAGTTAGTAGTAAACGGCCGGCAACCATATGCACTACTGTTGTTCAGCGTAGCATTAACTTTTGCCGGTATGTGTATTTGCGAAATAAAGGTATCCTGCAGGTTGCACTTAGTAGTGTCAGATAAAATAAGGGTTATGGTATAGTTGCCGGGGTTAGCATAGTAGTGCGTAACCGAATCATTTGTTGAGGTGGCGGCATCGCCTAAGTTCCAGAAATAAGAAGTAGTAGCATAGGAGGCCGAGGTAAGAAACACCTTATTGCTGTCGCAATCAATCTGCAGGTCAGGTAAAAAATCAGCAGCAAGTGAATCATCGCGCACCCAAACATCAATATAGGCCGTATCCGAAACGTTGCAGGAGTTAGAATCTAAACCCACCAGCATTACCGTATACGTGCCCGTATCCATATAGGTGTGTTGCGGATTCTGCAAGGTGCTAGTGCCTCCATCGCCAAAATACCAGGTAAATGATTGTGCGTTGCTAATGGTGCCCTGAAACTGCACCGTTAAGGGTACGCAACCTGTAGCACGCGGGAAAGCCTGCAACTCAACACTGGTGCCGGAAAGATTAAAGGCCATCTTCAAGCCCAACTCATTACAATTACTGCTCATGTTATTAGGAGCCCATACACCCGCTGTAGTAGGTGTAAGTGAATTGCCTCCACAACCTGCACACATGGCTTCATATATCACTCCGCGCTTGTCAAAGCGGCTGGTTCCTCCATCCACATGCTCAATGCCGGTATTTGTACCGTTGCCCGCACCACCGAAATAAGAACCATACAACAGGCTTTGGGCATTTTTAGAAAGCACGATAAAGTAAAAATCAATACCATCCGTGGTACTTTGATACGCATCGCCCGTTAATGGCATATTGAACATATTGTTTGCCGGAAAACCGTATTGCGAAAAGATACTGTTAGTTGAATTACCCCAACCAGCTACATAAACATTCTCGCAGGTATCAACCAAAAAAGCGGTTGGTGAAATATTGGGCAAGCCGTTGCCGTTACCAAACACTGTTGAATAGAATACACTGTTTAGCGCAGGATTCAGCTTTACTATAAACTGGCCGCTTGCCGGGTTGGAGTAAGCCGCATTAGCCACCGGGTAATTGCCGGTAGTTTGACCAACACAATAAACATTGCCATTGGCATCAAGCTTTACGAAGTAAACCTGGTCATCGCCACCGGTACCTATAAATGAAGAATTTAATAGCTGCGTGCCACTTGCATTAATCAGGGCAAGAAAACCATCGTAAGTTCCGCCCATGTATGCCGTGTGCAAAGCGCCGCTGGTAGTAGGAAAATTACTGCTCATACTGCCTCCGGCCACGTATAAAGTTCCGTTAGGCCCCAAGTCTAAAGAATAACAGGCATCGTCATTAGAACCTCCCATATACGTACACCATAGCAATTGCGAGCAATCGGCATTTAGTTTGAAGGCACAGCCATCCTGGTTACCGCCATTGCTTGACTGCAAAGCGCCCGCGGTTACGGGAAAATCAGCTGACTTTGTGCAACTGGCCACATAAATGTTTCCCGCAGCATCAATGTTTACTTCTCCCCTATTCTGGTCGCCGTAATTACGCTTCAGGTTGCCAATTGAAAATTCCTGTGGATCGAAATTGATACCATCTAAAGAGGTGCCGCCTATAAATGTAGAGCCCATTAAAGCGCTTCCCGCAGCATTCAGCTTAGTTACCACAATATCACCATTGCTGTTGTTGCTTTGGTCGAAGGCGTTAGCCGTAACAGGATAATCAGAAGAATAACTTACGCCATAAATAATCAGATTGTTCTGGGCATCAACCACCAAGGAATGCGGTGTTTCATTATCACTACCACCTATATAGGTTGAGTAAAGCAGTTGTGTTCCATCGGCACTGAATTTAGTAATGCCCATATCGCAGGAATAAGCAATGCCATTGCCGCTACCGCTTTGCCCGCCTGTGCCACCGGCCCAGGTGGTTTGAAAAGCGCCCACCGTAGTAGGGTAAATACCATTAGGCAAACCGGTGCCGAATTCAATAGCATTTACATAACCACCGATGTACATATTCTCCTGGTTATCGTAAGTAGCCGTGTACCCCCAGTTATCAGCCGTTGAACCTGTGTACGAAGAGAATACCACATTGGGGTCAATAATCAGTGGAAGCTGTGCATTGTAACCATCGGGCAATTCAAAACTTACTTCATTGCCCTGCAACTTAAAGTCGCATTTCACTTCTACCTTAAAACCATTTATTTCCTGGTAGGCATAAGGGCGTTGTTCAATAACATCTGCAACACTGGTTTTTATTTTAAGCGAACCATTGCTGAGTGCAATATCATCCGCACCGTTAAACCGTATTTTTATTTTGGAAACATCAGCACCAGCCGCAACCACAAAATCATATTTCAACTGTTGCTCCTCTTTGCTGTAAAGCACTAAATCAATTCCGTTAAACAGATTTTGATAACGAACCTTAGCATAAATTTTTACGTGGCTTGCCCAACGCTTAGGGTCCTTACCATGGTAGTAATTGGCGTATTGGGTAAAAGCATTTTCAGCCATAACGGTTGGCTGCGGGTTAGCGCCTACAAACTCTTCGCGGAAGGCATGGCCGTGTATGGTTACATCAGTACCCCCCGGGTGGTGAATTTTGGAAATGTCATCGCCGGAATAGAGGAAATAGTAAAAGGCATTTTTCTCCAGCAGTAACTGACCGTTGGGTATTTGCGCCTTAAAACGAAAGGCTTCGTTCCACTGGCCTTTATTCTCCGTAAACTGCAAAGCGGATGACGCAGCACTGCCATGGGCAAACAAGCCTGCCGCAGTACAAATAAACGCTAAGAGAAAAAGTAGAGTTTTTTTCACAGAGTTATCCAAATTAAAGATAGCTAAAATTGCCTGTGCGTTGGCAGCTAAGCGGTAAAAGCTTTGTCATAAAAAAGGCCCTTACGCCGCAGCATAAGAGCCTTTCAGTAAGCTTTTTAACTAATTATTGCGGTATAACCTGTATTACCATACTTGCCTGCATAGGCGAACCTGAGCCACCACTGATATTAACCGGGTAACCACTCACGCTACCTTCGTAACGGCCACCTGTTGAAATGGTATAGGTGCCGGCAGTTAGGGTTAGCAGGGTTTGTACTGACCAGCTATTGAAAGGATTAGCCACTGCCGAAGCCTGTAGTGCGTTATATGCCGTGCCACCTGAAGATACCAGCGTGCCGTTCTGCAAAATACCGATGCTGTATGCACCATACACCGTACCTGAACCGTTTAGCTGTGCACTACCCTGCGAGGTAATCCATACCTTCGACGGACCGGTTAAGGTAATAGAGCGGCTAAGACCCGGCACTAAAGTATAAGCTGTTGAACCGGAATAGCTAAGTGATAACTGAGAACTACCAAAATCAACCGTAGTAGTGTTGTAAAGCGATGTACCACCACCTGAACCGGTAGGGCCGGTTATACCTTGCGGACCTGTTGGCCCTGTAGCGCCCGGATTACCATTTTGACCGGTTGCCCCTGTAGGGCCTGTTGCTCCACCACCTGCACCGGTTGCGCCTTGCGCGCCTGTAGGTCCGGTTGGCCCCGTAGCACCCCCTACACCAATACCTGTTGGGCCTTGCGGGCCGGTTGCACCATTAGCGCCCTGTGGACCGGTAGCACCGGTTGCGCCGGCAACACCCTGCGGCCCTGTTGCTCCTGTAGTTCCACCGCCGCCGCCATTAGCTGCATATAAGGCATAAGGTACGCTCAACAGTTGGCTGGTACCTAAATCAGTAAATGCATTTCCTACGCCGGTAACATCCAGTTCCACCTGTAAATAGCGGTTGCCCGCGCCCCAGTTAATTGACGTAAACGCAGGCGAGCCTACACTTGGTGAGCCTGAACCAACGGCGGCTGTAAACAAGCCAAACTGGTTAGTAGTTTTAGCGTGTGTTTCCTGATAAAGCAGGTTACCGCCGGCCTGTGCATCGCGTATGGTAAAACGTACCAATACGTTTTGGTTGGCAATTTCATTGCCCTGGCTATTGCGGGCTATGGCCTGGTAGTTGAAGCTTTGCGGAGGTTGCGCAGACAAGGCTGCCACTATAAGCAAAAGAATAATTGTGCTGAATTGTTTCATAAAAAATTGTGTTGGGCGAAAGTAGCAGAAAAGTGTTGAGAACACTTATTGCCCTTCAACAATCAAGCGGATAACCTTAACGGATTCCCTGTCTTTACACTGCAACAGGTAAATACCTGAAGGCAAAAGCAAATCTTTTAACTTAAGGCGTTCATAGGTTAAGGGCTGAAGGTCGTTCCATACGTTCATCAACTGGCCGTTGGCATTAAACAGAGTGATAGAAGCACCTTCACTTATATTTCCAATAGCAATAATGCAATCGCCTTTTGCAGGGTTGGCGCTCATTAAGCGCCATTTGCCATCAGCCACCGTATTCTTGGGTAAGCCATTTACTACAGTGCTGCTGTCTTTAAAAGTTATAAGGGCCGTCCAAATGCTGGTTTGACCCGTATCCTGCCTGGTCCATATTGGGCGCACACAGCCGTTAACCGCTGAAATATTGATGTAATCTCCATGGAAGAGACTTGCCTGCGCCGTAAATGGCGAACTGCTTATTCTGAAATTCACAAAATTGTTTCCGCCATCTGTTGAGCGGGCCATATACATATCAGTAAGCGTGGTTGCCGGGTGGTTTCGCCTGTCGTAATACACAATATAGATATCACCATTGGTTTGATCCACCGTCATCCAACTCATAAAATTGTCGCTGCCGGCAGGGTCATCATTAACGCGCAAAGGTGCGCTCCAGGTAGTACCACCATCAATACTTTTTGCAAAGTACACATCAGCATCATTTGCAATTTGTTTATCCGTCCAGTTAAGATAAATGGCGCCGGTATGCGGCCCGCCGCTTACATCGCAATGCAAAACGGGCATGCCATTGCAGCGGTAAATACCGGGAATTTCATAATCCCAACCCTCCTTTTGGTTGGCTACAACTACTTCGCTACTTAGCCAGGTATTTCCAAAATCGGTAGACTTATTAAAGTAAATTTTTTCATCTACAGCATACGCAAGGTATACCTCGCCATTGGGGCCCACTGCCGGCATTGCGCCCTCAATTGTGCTGTCGCTATCAATACAATCGCCTTCTAAGTCACCAACGGTTTGTGCAGCACTCCAGCTTACACCTCCATCCTGCGAGCGTGAGAATTTAATTATACTCGAATCTTCCTGAAGGGTGCTGCCATATAAATCAAACTGTGTCCATGCCAGGTAAACGTAGTTGCGTGCCGGGTCAACCGCACTCCATTCTTTATCCTGCATCTTGGGCAAATTCAAACCTGTAAAGGTGTCCACCATCCAGGTATTACCGCCGGTGTTGGTTTTCTGGCAAACAATACGATCCGCCCAACGCGGCCAAATAGTTATGGTATCATTCAGCGCTAAATGGAAATACAAAAAATTGCCACTGGTGTCGGCAACAATACAAGGGTCGCCATAAACGCCGTACTTTGAATCGGCCTGAAGCATATCCCATGTTTTGCCGCCATCGGTAGAAGAATAAAATAAATCAACGTTGGCTGCTGCGGTAATAATATTGGTATCAACCGGCGAAATACAAATAGCCGGTTCATTCGGGAAATTATACTGGCTTATTAAAACATTTTGAAAAGGTGACTGGCTGTAAGCGGTAACGCACAAGAATAATGCACACAAAAAATTTACCGCCTTAATCATAGCACTATTCATATCGCAGGGCTTCAACAGGGTCTAAATCCGATGCTTTTATAGCCGGATAAATTCCTGCTGCCAGGCCTACAATAAATGTAAATACAATTCCGCCCAAAACCCAAACATAAGGGAACAGAAAGCCCGTTTTAAGCACGAAGCCCACAAGGTTACCAATAGCAATACCCAGTATAATACCCAGTATACCGCCTATCTGGCAAATTACAATAGCCTCTGTAAGAAACTGAATACGAATGGTGCGCTTGTTAGCCCCCAGCGCCTTGCTTATGCCAATTTCCCGCGTGCGTTCATTTACACTTACCAGCATTATATTCATTAAACCTATACCCGCGCCTATTAAGGTAAGTATGCCAATTACAATGGTTGCCACTTTTACGTACACCAATTGACTGAGCATTTGCTCCGCAAGGCGTTCACTTTTTGTTATGCTAAAATCATTTTCATCATTCAAGCGCAAATGGCGTATTGCGCGCAATAAGCCGGTGGCCTCATCAATGGCCAAATCAATTTCTTCGGGGTTGGTAACCATTACATTTAAAATGTAGGAAGTGCTGTTATCAGGAAAGCTCCAGCGTGCATTTTGAACAGGAATAATACCCTGGTTATCGGTAGCAATTTGGCTGGCACCTTTTGAGCCCAGAATGCCAACTATTTTAAACTTTTTATTGCCTATAGTAACCATTTTGCCCACCACCGTATCGTACGGCTCAAAAATTTTGGTTACCACATCTTTACCCAGCAAAATTACGTCGGAGCCGTTGTTTACTTCCGCCTTTGAAAAATTCCGACCCTCGGCAATACTTTGCCCGCTTACCTTCAGGTAGTTTTCATCTACACCAAAAATGCGCACGTTGGGGTTGGTCTTTTTCGACTCATACTTAATAATGGCCGATTCATCAGCAATGCTTGAAATGGAAACCGTAGAAGGAAACTTAAAATTCCTTACAAACTCATTGGCCTGCTGCATGGTAATGGCAGGGTTCTCGTTTTTGCGGTTGCGCCTTGGCCCGCCATGCCTACGTAAGGCACCATAATTTTTTATGCCAAAAGTATTTGAGCCCATTTCGCTAAAGCTGCTCATCATCTTTACCCGTATGCCCTCAGTAGACGTTAGAATACCGATGAGGGCCGTAATACCAAACATGATGATAACCACTGTAAGCGCGGTGCGCAGTATGTTGGTTTGTATAGCCCTTAAAGCCAGTTGAATATTTTCCCAAAGATTCACGGGGTAAACTTACTTAAAGTTTTGCCATGTTATTTCCGGTATCTATTTCAACAGGTGCTTTTATCCAGCTAATATTTTCAAGGTAAGCCAAACCGCTACGTAAATGGGTAGCATGGTTTTCATACAAATTCCTGGCAAAATCGTCCTTCAGCAATTGCTTTTCTTTTTTATCAGCTATACTCATGGCCTTCGTTAAAAAGCCTGCCACTTCCTTTTCAATCAGGTAAAAGGAATCATCCTTTTTCTGGTAATACTTATAGTTCCTAAGCATACCCGATAAACGGTCCAAATCCCCCATTTCATAGTAGGCAATCAGTTGGTAAAGTTGTGTGCCCCTGTAAATAATGGTGCGTTTTTCCTTAGCCTCTTTGCTGTTATTTATTTTGTAAAGAAAATCGAGGGCGTGGTCATACCTTTTTTCCTTCAATAAAAGGGAGGCCAGTGAAAACCATATTTTAACCAAATCTACCTCACTTAAAAAAGGTTCATTTTCTTTTATTCCATTTATGGTCCACTCCACCAACTGTGCTGAATCTGTTACCTTTTCCTTGCCCAGCTTTTCTAAAAGTTTGATGCGCGAAAGGCAAATAAAGCGGTGGCTTTTGCCCCAAAGGCTATACGGTTTAAAATCCTCCAGCATTTTCATTTCCTCATCAAAAGCCAGCTTTTGGCTTTGGCGGGTATGACAAATATTAAATATTGCGTTAATACACCCTATTTCCCGTAAGGGCGAAAGCTGCTCAAGCCCCGTAGTTAACGATAGAATTTTATAGTTACTTTTTAAAGCAAGTTCATATTCCTTTTGCACGGTATAAATAAGGCTGCGGCACACCTCCTTTATTCGGCGCGCTTTAATACTTTCAGGCTCTGCCTTTGAAGTAAACAGGGGGTCATTGGCTAATTGCTCAACGGGTACAGCGCCCGGTTTTCCTCTTTTGCTATAAGCGTCAATCAGCGATACGTAAAGCTTATTATGCGCCAGGTATTCCTCCATTTTGGAATGAGCGCCATATAACTTCTCTATATGGATTTGCGACTTATGAATATGGATTTGTATTACCGACAACTCATTACACAACAAGAGTTCCAGCTCAACTTCTCCGTTTTCAACGGCCATAGCATAGGCCTCCAATAATTGTTCTTCAGCCTGCTCTATCATTTTGCGGCTCAACAGCACCTCAGCAAATTCCAGTTTCTTTAAAATTTGAAGGCGTATAAAATTAGACTGTAGGGGATTAAGCAGGGTTTCCAGCAAAGCCTCGTACAAATAGGCCTTGGTTTTATGCAGGTGGTTTACAAAGTTCTCACTTTTAAACTTTTCTCTAACCTCTTCATCGTCAGTAGCTTCCCCACCCGCAATAGCGTCAAACAAGCGCATAAAATTGCCCTCGCTTTTAGCGGCATATTTCTCCTTAAACACTTTCCTTTCAACTGCACTAAGGCTACTAACCAGCTTATAAAGGTCCTGTTTCCTCATATAGGCAAGTTAGTAATATTAACGAAGCCACGCATTTCCGTTTTTCAAAATTTTGGTTTCGGGGGGCGGGGCTCAAGGGCCATGTTTGCAGCACACAAAACACAGATACATGAAAAACAGAATTACCCTTTTAACCCTTGCGCTGCTTTACAGCGCCTTTGCACAGGCCCAAACCAATTATGAATTTGACCCCGGCGATAATTACGGAAACGGCACCAAAAACATGATTGGCCAGCGGGAATACCGATGGGACAACAATGTGCTGCAATGGACGAATATTGACTCCTTTGACCTGCACTATAACAGCCAAAACCAAATGGTGGTAAGAAATGAACTTAAATACGATACTGCAGGAAGCACATGGAAGAACTACCAGCATACCACTGTAGCTTACAACGCTAATGGATTAGTAGATACACAGGTAGATACCGCATCTAACCCAACTACCGGCCACCGTTACGAATACATTTACAGCGCCACTAACCGAGAGTTACAAAAGCTGGATAAGCGCTGGAATTCTGTATCAAACATTTGGGATAACTATCGCCGCTACTCTAACACCTATACCGCTATTGACAGTGTAAACGTGTATTTAGAAGAAGGGTGGAACCCCGTAAACAATATTTGGCTAAACGGAACCCGGTATATACACGTTTACAACCCTCAAAATCTTGATAGCAATCTTCTTATTGAATACTGGAACACCCCGGGAAGTTTGTGGATACCATTTTATAAATACAGCTACACCTATGATGCTAGTGGCAACCAGACTTACCAACTCTACCAGGAATATGATACCTCATTTGCTGTTTACAAGAACAAACGTAAGTATGAAAATGTATTTAATGCAGCTAACCGCATGACAAGCCAAACACAATCTATTTGGAACAGCAACATAAACATTTGGCAGTACGAATGGAGATATACCTATACCTATGATGCGCAGAACGTTCTTCAAACACAACAATTAGAAAAGTGGAATACCAATACCCTGCAATGGGATTTATGGACTTATTACATCTATACATACAACGGCAGTAATCAACCTGTAACAGCTATATACCAAAACCGCGTAAACGGGGCCTGGGAAAACGCAAGCAAAGAAACCTTTACCCGCGGTGCAGATGGCTACCGCACCAACTACCTTGTTGAGTTTTGGAATACCAACACCCTGGCCTGGCAGAACTTTACAAAAATTGACTATTGGTATACTAACAAAGCCGCCAATGCAATAGATGAGCAACCGCTTGACCGGTTATTCGCCTATCCTAACCCGGTAAACAGTCCTGTGCTATTTGTAAATGCTGAGAAGAATTTAACCTATGCTATTTACGATATAACCGGACGGGTAATACAACAAGGCACATTGCAGCCCGGCACCAACAGCCTGCTATTTGATGTGCCACAAGGCATGTATTTATTAAATGCCGGAAACGCCACTACCCGTATAATCAAGCAATAAGTAAGATTCGTATTCTGTGTATAAACGGCTGCCGGGAAACCGGTGGTCGTTTTGCATTTTAGGCACTAAAACCTATACAGGTAAATGATAGTATTTAAAACTATTTTATTTTGAAAATCAGAATCTTGTAAACACTCCAGCGAATTTTCGCTAAAATAGTTTTTAAGTTTCCAAAGTAGCCATATATTTGCCCTGTCGTTCTAATTCACTAAACCTAAAAATATGTCACAAGTATTCGACCTGGAGATGATTAAGAAGCTCTATGCTGATTTCGGCAGAAGAGTAAATGAGGCTAAAGCCAAAGTTGGCCGCCCCTTAACCCTCTCTGAAAAAATTCTTTTTGCCCACCTTCATTCCGACCAAAAATTTGAAGACTTCCAACGTGGTAAGTCTTATGTTGATTTTGCGCCAGACCGTGTTGCTATGCAAGATGCAACAGCCCAAATGGCCCTTTTACAATTTATGCAGGCCGGCCGCCCAAAGGTTGCTGTGCCTTCAACCGTACATTGCGACCACCTTATTACAGCAAAAGAAGGCAACAAAACTGACCTTCCTGCTGCTGTTAGTGGCAACAAAGAAGTTTATGACTTCCTTGCCTCTGTTTCAAATAAATATGGTATCGGTTTCTGGAAACCCGGTGCAGGTATCATTCACCAAATAGTATTGGAAAATTACGCCTTTCCGGGCGGTATGATGATTGGTACGGATAGCCACACTGTTAACGCAGGCGGTTTAGGTATGATTGCCATTGGCGTTGGCGGTGCTGATGCCTGCGACGTTATGGCAGGTTTACCATGGGAACTAAAATGGCCTAAGCTTATTGGTATTAAATTGACCGGCAGGCTAAACGGCTGGACAGCCCCTAAGGATGTTATTTTAAAGGTTGCCGGTATATTAACCGTAAAAGGCGGCACAGGTGCCATTGTTGAATACTTTGGCGAAGGTGCAACAGCTATGAGCTGCACCGGTAAAGGCACCATCTGTAACATGGGTGCAGAAATAGGCGCTACTACTTCTACATTCGGTTACGATGAAAGTATGGACCGCTACCTGCGCGCCACCGGCCGTAATGAAGTAGCAGAACTGGCTAACGGCATTAAAGAACATTTAACCGGTGATGCTGAAGTTTACGCTAACCCTGAAAAATACTTTGACCAGGTAATTGAAATTAACCTGAGCGAATTGGAACCACACATCAACGGACCATTCACTCCGGATTTAGCTACGCCGGTTTCTAAAATGAAAGAAGTTGCTGCTGCTAACGGCTGGCCTACCAAAGTGCAGGTTGGTTTAATTGGTAGCTGCACCAACTCTTCTTACGAAGATATTTCGCGCGCCGTTTCTTTAGCCAAGCAAGTGGCTGATAAAGACCTGAAAGCAAAAGCTGAATTCAGCATTACACCGGGTAGCGAGCAAATACGTTTTACTATTGAACGCGATGGCTTTATTGATATATTCAACAAAATAGGCGCTGAAGTTTACGCTAACGCCTGCGGACCTTGCATTGGTATGTGGGCGCGTGCAGGTGCCGATAAGAAAGAGAAGAACACTATCGTTCACTCCTTCAACCGTAACTTTGCCGCCCGCCAGGATGGTAACCCCAACACTTATGCGTTTGTGGCATCACCTGAATTAACTACCGCATTAGCTATTGCAGGTGATTTAACCTTTAACCCTGAAACTGACTTTTTAACCAATGAAAAAGGGGAGAAAGTAAAACTTGACCCGCCTACAGGCGATGAGTTGCCGAAGAAGGGTTTTGGTGTGGATGATGCAGGCTTTGTTGCCCCTGCTGCTGACGGCAGTGGTGTGGAAGTAAAAGTATCGCCTACCAGTGACCGTCTTCAACTGTTGGCTCCTTTCAGCGCATGGGAAGGAACTGACCTGAAAGGCTTAAAACTGTTGATTAAAGCAAAAGGCAAGTGTACTACTGACCATATAAGTATGGCCGGACCATGGTTAAAATACCGCGGCCACCTGGATAACATATCTAACAATATGTTGATTGGTGCAGTAAACTTCTATAACGAAAAAACCAACAGCGTTAAAAACGAATTAACCGGCAACTATGATGAAGTGCCAAAAGTACAGCGCGCTTACAAAGCAGCAGGTATAGGCTCAATAGTAGTTGGTGATGAAAACTACGGCGAAGGCAGCAGCCGCGAACACGCCGCCATGGAACCACGCTTTTTAGGTGTGCGTGCCATACTGGTAAAATCATTTGCCCGTATACACGAAACCAACCTGAAGAAGCAGGGTATGCTGGCGCTTACCTTTGTAAACAAGGAAGATTACAACAAAGTGCAGGAAGATGATGTTATTGACATCCTTGGCCTTACCACTTTTGCCCCCGGCAAAAACCTTAGCATTCAATTAACACATAAAGACGGCAGCACTGATAGCTTTGAAGTTGCCCATACTTATAATGCACAACAAATTGAATGGTTTAAAGCAGGTGGCGCATTAAACATTATCCGCAAACAGGTTGCAGGATAATTTAAACAGCAAACAATTTAAATAGCATAGAGGCGGGGCAAATTGCTCCGCCTTTTTTATTGGAATAGATTTGGTTAGATTAATGTATGAATGACTTAATCGGGCAATGGCATTTGTTGTATTCTACCTTTCCTATGTGGCAGAAGCATAAGGTGCATGAGGTAACTTTTAACTATGCTGTTACTACGCTTAACGGCAAACCCGCTTTAACTGATGAGGTAAAATACATGAAGGGCAACACCGCTAAAAGCATAAAGGGAATTGACACCGCTATAGATGGACTATCCGATACTTACCGGTGGCGTGGCAAAGGCATTTTAAGGTTACTAAGCTCTACCTGGAAAATTGAATGGAAAAACAGCGAAAGGGACTGCCTGGTTCTTTCCTTTGAAAAAACATTTTTTACCCTGGCAGGATTAGATATTATATGCCGCAATAAAAACAGCCAATGGCAAGCCCAACAAGCTATTGCTCACGTAAGCAAACAGGAGAGGTTTGCTGTTTACCTACCTGAACTTAAGCTGGTTGCCTAATAGCATTGCAAAAGAAAAGAATTAATAAAAAAATACGTAAGCACTTACGTATTTTAAAAAGATTATTACCTTGGCCTTCAAATTCAGCTCATATGAAAGCTAAGCTTCTCACGCTTCCGCTATTATTTATCACTTTTCTTTCCTGTTTCAGCCAAACTGCTGACGATATTATTGCTAAGCACATTACCGCTACCGGTGGTATTGATAAATGGAGCAAGGTGGTTAGCATTAAATACAGTGGCGTTTATGTTATGGGGCCGGGCATGCAGGCCCCCGTTACCAGCATAATGCTCAGCAAACCTTTTAAAGGTTATTACAGCGATTTTAGCTGGCAGGGTATGACCAGTAAACAGGCTATGCGTGGCGATAGCGGCTGGAGCTATAACCCCTTTGGTGGCAAACGCCAGGCCGACCCTTTAACGCCTAATGATATACGCGAGCTGAATTTATACAGCGACCCACAGGGGCTTCTGCTTAATTATAAAGAGAAAGGTTTTACCGCTGAATATTTAGGGATGGATGATATGGACGGCAGTGATGTACATAAACTACGCTTAACCAACAAGGCCGGCGATATGGTTTACTACTACATTGACGCAGAAAGCTACTACCTGTTAAAAGTGGTGCGTAAACTGCGTTTAAAAGATAAAGAAGAAAAAAGCTACACTGTTTACTCCGATTTCCGCAAAACAGATTATGGTATTGTAGTTCCCTTTTCAGTGCAGGGTGTAGATGAAGATGGTAATGAACAGGGCGGGCCCACAAACTATAGCAAAGTAGAGGTAAACTTTACAGTTGACCCGGTAACCTTTAATCAGCCTAAATAATTAACTGCAAACAGGTATTATGAAAAAAATAGTATTGTTTTTATTTGCTGCGACCTTGTTCTTTTCGCTAAATGCGCAGAAAAGCAAAGGCAAGCAAACCACACCGACACAGCCTTCAGTTAAGTTAAGTTCAGCAGCGTTGGGCAAAATGGAAGCACGCGCTATAGGCCCCGCAGTTATGGGTGGGCGTATTACAGCTATAGAAGGCGTAAATAACGACCCCCGTACTATTTATGTGGGCACTGCAGGCGGTGGTGTTTGGAAAACTACCAATGGCGGCTCACAGTTTAAATCAGTATTCGATAAGCATTGCCAAAGCATAGGCGCAATAGCTATTGACCAAACTAACCCTGATATAGTTTACGTAGGCACAGGTGAAAGTAACATGCGCAATACGGTATCAGTAGGTAATGGTATTTATAAAACTACAGATGGCGGCGAAAACTGGACGTTTTGCGGTTTGCCGGAAAGTGAGCACATAAGTAAATTGATTATTCACCCGAACGATGCCAACACCATTTTTGCAGCAGTACCGGGCAAACTGTTTTCTAATTCTGCGGAACGCGGTTTATATAAATCAAGCGATGCAGGTAAAACATGGTCGAAGATTTTGTTTGTGAATGATTCCTCCGGCTGTGCTGACTTTGCTATTAACCCAAAGAACCCCGATGTGATGTATGCCACCTTCTGGCAATTCCGCCGTAAACCTTTTGCGTTTTCGTCGGGCGGGCCCGGCAGCGCTATTATGAAAAGTATAGATGGCGGCAAAACATGGAAGAAAATTCACAAGGGTTTACCGGATGGCGATATTGGCCGCGCTGCTATTGCACTGGCGCCAACTGATCCTAACAAAATTGTAGCCATAGTAGAATCGAAGAAAACAGGATTGTATATATCATCTGATGGCGGTGAAACCTGGGCAGCCCAAAGCGCCGATGACAACGTTTGCGCACGGCCATTTTATTTCAGCACTGTGGTGGTTGACCCTTTAGATGCCAACCGCGTTTACCGTCCGGCTTTTCAATTTTCGTACAGTGAGGATGGCGGCTTTAGCTGGGTGCGCGCGCAAAACAGCAGCGGCTGGGTACACAGCGATATGCATGCCCTTTGGATAAACCCAAAAAACACTTCGCAGATGTATGTAGGTACTGATGGTGGTGTATATATGAGTGTTGACCGGGGCAACAACTGGATATACCTGAACAATATTCCGGTGTCGCAGTTTTACCATGTAACCTACGATAACCAGGAGCCTTACTACGTATATGGAGGCTTGCAGGATAATGGCTCATGGCGGGCCCCTTCGCAAAGCCCGGGCGGCATTGAGAATGGCGATTGGAAGAACGTAGGCGGCGGAGATGGTTTTTGGGTGCAAAGCGATGGAGAAGACCATGAAATTGTATTCAGCGAATACCAGGGGGGCCATGCCAGCATGTTGAATTTAAAAACCAATCAAGGGCAGGATATTCAACCTAAACCTTCTATTGGCGATCCTAAATTCCGCTTTAACTGGAACACACCAATCGTGCGTTCACCAAGCAATAAAAAAACCTTATACATGGCCTGCCAGTTCCTGTTTAAGAGCCAGGACCGCGGTTTGACGTGGAATAAAATTTCACCGGACTTAACTACGAATGACCCAATAAAGCTGAAACAGGAAGAAAGCGGGGGATTAACCAATGACAATACCTCAGCTGAAAACCACTGCACCATTTTTACAGTGGCCGAATCGCCTTTAGATGAAAACATGATTTGGGTGGGAACAGATGACGGCAACCTGCAGTTAAGCTTAAACGGCGGACAAAGCTGGACAAATGTGGCCAACAACTATAAAGCCAGCGGGGTGCCTGCACAAACATGGGTTAGCAGTATTGAACCCAGCCGTTATGATAAAAATGTGGTGTACGCCACCTTTGATAATCACATGTATGGCGATATGAAAACATACGTAGCCCGCAGCACAGATATGGGTAAAACATGGACCATGTTTCAAAGCGATTTGTTTAAAGGCTACGCACATAAAATACGCGAGGATATTGTAAGCAAGGACTTATTGTTTTTAGGAACGGAGATGGGGCTATATACCTCCATTGACGGTGGGAAGAATTGGACCCAAATGAAGGCCCGTGTGCCTGAATACTGTTTAGTGCGCGATATTGCCATTGAGCCTAAAACCAACGATTTGATTTTAGCGACACATGGCAGAGGCATTTTAATTGTTGATGATATTTCGCCGCTGCGTAAAATAAACGACCAGTTACTGAACAGCGATATTGCCTTTATTCCATCGAGGCCGACGCCGGTTACTAATGGCCACTACGGACAAGGCTGGCCCGATGCGGGTGGATTTGTTGGAGCAAACTCTACAGAGGAAGCACTGATAACCTATTATCTGAAAGACCGAATCAACAGCGGAAATGTTAACGTGCAGATTTTCAATAACAAGAATGAACTTGTTGTAGAGTTACCGGGAACCAAGCGCAAGGGGCTAAACAAAATAACCTGGAACATGCGCACTAAACCGCCGCGTGTAGCTGAAGGCGGTTCAAAAGCCGATTGGGCTTCAACCGTAGGGCCAATGGTGCGCGAAGGTAAATACACTGTTAAAGTAACTGCCAATGACAAGATGACTTCAGGTGAATTGGAATTGATAAGCGATCCGCATTCTTCATTTACCGCTGCCCAACGGGATGCAAATTACGATGCGGTAGAGCGCACACGTAAAATGGAAGAAGAGTTAGCTGTAGTAATGGACTCCTTAATAAGCGAGCAGCAAAAAATAAAAGAGGTTAAAGACCTCTCGCCCGTAATTTCGGAGTACTACGATAGTTTAGAGAGTATTCGTAAATCGCTGGTGCCGGTTAAAGAAGGGAATAATGTATTGTTTGTGGATGAAGAAAACCTGCGCGAAAAAGTGACCGACATTTATTACGGCGTAAACTTTTACGAAGGCCAACCTACCGGCTCGCAACTGGAAGGAATGAATAGCCTGCAAAAGGAAATGAACGAAGCCCGCAATAAAATTGAGGACCGTAAAAAAACGTACAGGCCTAAGGTAAAAGCCGAATTAAAACGCCTTGGCAAGAACCAACCGTATTAAGCAAACTTTTGTGGAATTAGTTATTAGTCAGGGGGAGCGCCAAAAACGCTCCCTTTTTCATGTATGGGTATGAAACCCCGAACATTCGTGCCTGCTCATCTGTTGCATAAATGTGTTAAGGCTGGAGGGGTTTGAGATATATCGGCCTGTGATTCTGATTTTTTGATTTAATTTTAGCATTTAAACACCCCTATGAACTTTAGATATTGTATTCTCCCGGTTTGTGTGGCATTGCTCGTACTGTCATCCTGCCATAAACCTGATGGGAAGTTAAGTTTGCAGATGCAGGCTGTTTACGGCAACCAGGCATTTTTTACCGGCACATCTAATACCGATGCGCAAAACCGCAGAATACAAACAGACGTATTAAAGTTCTATCTATCCCATATTACTTTAATTAAAACCGACAATAGCGAAGTTGAAGTAAAGGATGTTGCCCTTATTGATTTCAGCAATCCTTCATCATTAAGCATTAACGTAGATAAACTAAATGGCGATTTTAAAGCTATTCGCTTTGGTATAGGGGTAGACTCCATACAAAATGAAAGCGACCCTAACGATATTGACCCTAAAAGCCCACTTGCCAATAATGATATGTATTGGAGCTGGATGAAGTACATATTTGTGAAGTACGAAGCACGTTGCGACACAAGCGGTACCGGCAGCGGCACTTACAATTGGTTTCCTTTATATCACCTAGGCAGTAACCCTCTTTATCGCACGGTTACTTTAACCAAAGATTTTTCTGCCTGTTGCGGCGACAAACAGAGCTTAACACTGGTGCTTGATGTAAAGAAGATTTTTTACGGTGATACAGAAACACTGGACCTGATAAACGAAAGCACTTCGCAAACCAGCGACCACTTTGATGTAGCCACTAAATTCATGAACAACCTGGCGAAAGCATTTTCGTTAAATTGAATATGAAACACGCTGCCCTGCTATTTTTTACTGCTTGTTTGCTGGCCTTAAGCCTGCAAAACTGCAAACCGGACCCACAGATTACACCGCCCAACGGCGAACCGGATAGCTTATTCGTTGGCACCAAATATACCATAACCAAGCCCTTTCGTTTCCCAAGCATAAATAATGCAGGCGCCGATTCATTAACAGTAGAAGGCATTGAGTTAGGCCGTCGTTTATTTTACGATAAGCATTTATCATCAACAGGTGCATTATCCTGCGCCAGTTGCCATAAACAGGAGCTGGCCTTTAGTGATGCCGGTAATGCCAAAAGCCAGAATGTTTTTGGCCCTACCAAGCGCAATGCCCCAGCCATACAAAACCTGTTGTGGGATGGAAACATTTTTTGGGATGGCCGAGCAGGCTCCTTGGCCGCACAGGCACAGGATGCCTTCCATGGCGAACAGGATTTAAATGTGCCTGCTGCTATTACTTATTTACAAGGAGACAGCACCTACGTTCGTTTATTTAAAAAAGCCTTTGGCCGCCCTGGCGATATTACTGAAGGCAAAATTTATACGGCTTTGCAACAGTTTATGATGACGCTGATTTCTTCTGAGTCGCGTTTTGACAGCATACAACGGGGCGCTATGCAGTTTACCGCATCAGAACAAAGAGGTTTTCAAATTTTTGCTACTGAAACAGGGGATTGTTTCCATTGCCACGCACTTGGCAATACATGGTTAATGACGGATAATGCCTTCCACAATAACGGGCTCGATTCAGTAACTACTGCTGATGCGTTTATTGATTTAGGCCGTGGTTTTATTACCGGCAACAGTAATGATAACGGCAAGTTTAAATCGCCATCGTTACGAAATTTGGAGTTTACGGCGCCCTATATGCACGATGGCCGCTTTCAAACGCTGGAACAGGTGATAGATTTTTACAGCGAAGGCATAAAACTATCGCCTACGGTTGATGCCATAATGCTGAAAGCTAACCACGCCAACGGAGGCGTGCATTTAGATGCGCAACAGAAAGCTGATTTACTAGCGTTTTTAAAAACGCTGAACGATTACCGCTTTGTCAGTAACCCGGGAACTAAGGATCCGTTTTAAAATTATAGCGCGGGCTCCTGTTGGCTAAGGCAATGGAAAGTGCCCAGCCCCCAAATAATATCGGTAGAGTCTACACCCACCACCTGCCTATCCTTAAAGCAGCCTTGTAATATATTCAAAGCCCGGTCGTCATTTTTGGCATCGCGGAAAGTGGGAACTATTACGTATTGATTAGCGATATAAAAATTGGCATAGGAAGCCGGCAGTCGTTGGTCTTCATAAACAACTGCGGAAGGCATAGGCAGTTCAACAATGTTCAATTGTTTACCGCTTTCAAGGCGCATTTTTGCAAGCAGTTTCAGGTTCTCCTGCAGCAATTCATAATTCTCGTCCCCTTTATCTTCTTCTACCACTGTTACTACTGTATCCTCATTTACAAAGCGCGTAAGGTCGTCAATATGCCCGTCGGTATCATCACCTACAATACCATCTGCCAACCAAAGAATATTATCTACACCATAAAATTCTATAAGGTAGCGCTCAATTTCTTTTTGCGATAAATGCGGATTGCGGTTCTTATTGAGTAAACAGGCGGTAGTAGTTAGTAATGTACCTTTGCCGTTAAACTCAACGCTGCCACCTTCCATTACTATACCCGGATTAAAAACCGGTAAGCCCAGCTTCTCCCCAATAAGTGTAGGTATTACATCATCTAAATCGAACGGAGGGTACTTACCGCCCCAGGCATTATAACCCCAATCCACTATCGCTTTTTTGTTTTTCTCTTTATTCAATAAAAAAGCGGGGCCATGGTCGCGGCACCAGGCATCGTTAGTAGGATGAAAGAAAAACTGAATATTATCGTTATTGTGTTTAACTACTGAAGCCTGCAATTTGCTTAAAGCAAACTGTTTCATCTTTTCATCGGCCACGTTTATGCATACCAATTGCTGCTGCGAAACAAGGCTTATAAAATCGCAGTAAGGAGCATAGATGGTATCAATCTTGCCGGGCCAGCTTGCCTCTTTATGCGGCCAGCTTAACCACATAGCACGTTGCGGGGCAAATTCCGCAGGAAATGAATAGCCTAAAGCTCTGGGAGAATTTTCGAAGGAAGTCAATTTGCTTTCGTCTTTAACTTTAATAATAGCAATGGAAGTTTGAATTACTCGCCGTCAATATACCTTTTGGTAATTGGTTGGTAGCTATCAATGCGGCGGTCGCGCATAAACGGCCAGTGCGTACGGAAGAAATCAGTTTTCGCCAAATCCAATTCTACCACTACATTTTCTTCTTTATCGTGGCTGGCCAGGTACTCTAAGCGGCCAAACGGATTAGAAACAAAACTGCCTCCCCAAAATTTCATTCTTCCCTCCTGCTCTAAACCCACACGGTTAACACTTACTACGTGTACGCCATTGGCTACTGCATGCGAGCGTTGTATGGTTTGCCATGCGCTGTATTGATCTTTATTGGTTTCTTCATCCTGGTCGGTAGCCCAGCCAATTGCTGTTGGGTAGAATAAAATTTCGGCTCCCATTAAAGAAGTGATACGGGCGGCTTCAGGGTACCATTGGTCCCAACAGATAAGCACACCAAAGGTGGCATACTTTGTTTTGAATACTTTATAGCCCAAGTCGCCAATGGTAAAATAGAATTTTTCGAAGTAAGCAGGGTCATCAGGTATATGCATTTTACGATACATGCCTAAGTAGCTTCCATCAGCATCAAGCACGGCTGTTGTGTTATGGTAAAGGCCCTGCGCGCGTTTTTCAAACAGCGAAGCAATGATGACAACATTAAGTTCTTTGGCCAATTTACCTAAGCGCTCAGTTGTTGGCCCGGGAATTGGCTCAGCCAGTTTAAAATTTTCGTAATCCTCCACATCGCAGAAGTATAAAGAGGTAAACAACTCCTGTGTGCAAATAATTTGCGCTCCTTTTGCAGCCGCATCGCGTATTCCGGCTATTGCTTTCTCAAGGTTCGGCTGCACTTCCTTTCCGCAGCTCATTTGCACAAATCCTACTTTTACTTTGCTCATTTCACTTAAATTTAGTGGCGCGAAAATATAATTTTTACAGTGGCCTGTGCCGTAGTTAACGCTTATTCAATTTTACCGATTGCCTTGGCCAAACCAAAGGCAACGCCGGCTGCCAAAGCGCCTATAAACATAGTGCGGAATGCGCCCGCAAGTTGAGGCTGGCCCGTAGCCCTTGATTTTAAGAACCCGAAAATAAAGAGCGCCACCAGTGTAATACCAACCGATATTAAAAGGGCTGTTGTTACATTGCTTGCAAACAAATAAGGGCTAAGCGGTATAAAACCGCCGGCTATGTACGATAAACCAATGGTAAAAGCGCTGTTGCGGGCGCGCTTGGGGTCGGGCTTCTCAAGACCCAATTCAAAACGCATCATAAATTTTACCCATTTCTCTTTATCGCGGCTCATTTCCTCGGTAATCTCGCGGCTGCTGTTTTCGCTAACGCCAAAATCCTGCAGCACTTCCATTACTTCTTGTTTTTCCTTCTGCGGAAAAGCATCTACTTCATAGTATTCACGCTTCAATTCCGAATCGTAATGGTCTGCCTCCGTTTTACCGGCCAGGTAGCCACCAAGGCCCATAGCCACGCTGCCTGCGGCTATTTCGGCAATGCCCGCAATTACTATAACATGGCCGCTATCTACCGCGCCACTTAGGCCGGCGGCCAACGCAAAGGGTACCGTAAGGCCATCGGCCATGCCAATTACCACATCCTTTACAAAGTCCGTACTTTCAAAATGTTCTTCTACGTGTCCGTGCGCGTTCGCTTCCATATTCATCTTACTTAGTTTTTTCCGAATTGATGTTCTTCATCTTTCGGTTCCCATAACTCAATTTTATTTCCGTCACCATCCAGTATCCAACCAAATTTACCATAATCGAAACTCTGAATATCGCCAACCACTGTTACCCCTTCAGCCTTCAATCGGTTAAGAGTAGCCTCTAAATCACCTACCCTAAAGTTGAACATAAAGGGGCTGTTGCTTGGGTTAAAATAATCGCTTGACGCTTTAAATATAGAGAAGCTGGTGCTGGCCCCCTGTTTTGTTTCATAGTCGCGCCACCAAAAAAGGGAAAAGCCCATAGTGCCAAAGGTGGTGCCCAGGTGCGTATCGTACCAGGCCTTCAGTTCCTTGGGGTGTTCTGATTTAAAGAAGACACCGCCAAAGCCCTGTAGTTTATCATTGCCCCCTGCGCCTGAATACCGGTTTAGTATTTCGGAGGTTAGCCTGGTATCGGCAAACATTTGCCAGCTCTTGATTTTCCCTTCATGCACCACAGCCTTCCATGAAGCAGGAATACGCCAATGCCCCGCAGTATCAGCCTTTGCAAAGGTGCCAGAAGCATAACCGAAAAGAGCGGCAGTATCGCCGTTTATGAAAAGTTGCTCAACTTCAATGGTATAATCGGGGAACCAGTCGAAATAGCCCTTCCAGCCGGCCAGCACCTTCTCCGCTCCGCTTACCTGCTGACCGCCTGCATCTATAAACAGGTGGTCTTCAGAAAGTAAGGCATAAATTTCCTTTACATCGTGTTTGTTTAGGGCCGCAATAAAATGATTAACAGTTGCGGCACCCCCGTTTTTAACAGGCTTAGCAATTGTAAAGCAGCAAGTTAGCACAAGGCAACAAAAGAAGGCCATTTTCATATTTCAAAACTAAGCATTAAGCCGAATGGCTATAGACCTCCGAACAGAATTAGTTAAGAAAACAGCCGTGTCAACTTTCTAAAATTGGCCATTTTATTATTTAATTGTCAATCAAACGATTAGCCAGTAATTTTTAAGATTGACATTTTGAAAGTGTCAACTTGTGTCAACCTTTTCGGGCTATTAAAGGGCAGATTCATGCGGGCAAAAAACAGTTCTTTATTATACAGCACAAAATAAGCATCAATCCCTTTCCCTAATTCGTCAATTCTGTTATGTTTGCGCCCGATTTTGAAAAGGGTGTAATGAAATATTCAACTACCATGTCTTTCCGCCACATTTTAACCGCCGTTTTTAGTGTTTTCCTGTTGAACTTTGCAGTTGCCCAGGAAGCTGAAAATAAGGCTGAAGAAGCTCATCCGGCCACCGCTACTGAAGAAGCAGGTGAGAAAAAATTTGATGCCGGTGAAATGATCATCGAGCACATTTCTGACTCGCACGATTGGCACTTATGGGGCGAAGGCCACTCATCAGTTGCTATTCCACTACCTATCATACTTTATACCGATAAGGGTATGGACTTTTTTATGAGCAGCAAGTTTGAGCATGGCCATGAAAAGGTAGAAGGCAAATACACTTACGCCTTAGTAGGTAATGAAATAAAGGCCGCTAATGCCGACGGCACTTACAATGAAGAAGCAAAAATCTACGACTTCTCTATTACCAAAAACGTAGCCACCCTGTTTATAGTAGCAGGTTTATTATTGTTCGTGTTCCTAACCGTAGCTGCTGCTTACAAAAAGAATCCGAACAAAGCGCCAAGCGGTTTACAGTCTTTCATGGAGCCTTTCATTATGTTCATTCGTGATGATATTGCCAAGCAATCAATAGGCCCTAAGTATGAAAAGTTTATGCCTTACCTGTTGACCGTATTCTTCTTTATATGGTTTAGCAATATGTTAGGTTTGGTGCCTTTCCCTCCAGGTGGCGCTAACTTAACCGGTAACATAGCAGTAACGCTGGTATTAGCCTGCTTAACTTTTATAATTGTTTTATTAAACGGTAACAAACATTACTGGGGCCACATTTTTGCTATGCCCGGTGTGCCAAAGCCTGTGTTATTGATATTAACCCCAATTGAAATTATGGGTGTGTTTTTGCGTCCTTTCGTATTAATGATACGATTGTTCGCTAACATTACTGCGGGCCACATTATTGCGCTTGCGTTCCTTAGCCTTATCTTCATCTTCGGCGAAATGAACAAATATGCCGGCTTAGGTGTATCGGTATTATCAGTAGCGTTTGATGTATTTATGGGATTAATGGAAGTGTTGGTAGCGCTTATTCAGGCGTATGTGTTCACCCTTCTTTCTGCCATTTATTTTGGTGCGGCAGTTGAGGAAGCACACCACCACGACGAATCAATTGTATAATCATTTATTCATTTATAAAACCAAACATCATGCTTAACTCAGTATTGTTAGAAGCCAGTGGCCTTGGAGTAGGTTACGGTATCGCTGCTTTAGGTGCAGGTTTAGCTGCCCTAGGTGCAGGTGTTGGTATCGGTAACATCGGTAAAGGTGCGGTTGAGTCTATCGCTCGCCAGCCTGAAGCTGTTAATGACATCCGTTCCAATATGATCCTTACCGCCGCTCTGGTTGAAGGTGCTGCCTTCTTCGCAATGGTTGTGGGTCTACTTGTAGTATTCAAGTCGTAATCCCAACAAACTTAAACAGGCAGCAAAAGCGGTTGGCTGCGCTGCCTGTTTTTTAACCCCTCTCGGTTTCCCCGAAGGGGAGAAGAAAAATAGGAGTTAAGTTGAATTTGGAATTGATTAAAAAGAAATAGAAACAAAACATGGAATTAGTAAAACCCTCGATTGGCCTTATTTTCTGGATGATCATCATCTTCGGATTATTATTCTTCATCCTTGCCAAGTTTGCCTGGAAGCCTATCCTTGCAATGATTAAGGAGCGCGAAAAAACAATTGAAGAAACCTTAAACGAAGCCAACAAAGCCCGTGCTGAAATGGGCCAGTTAGTAGCTAAAAACGAAGAGTTACTTAACCAGGCTAAAGAAGAGCGCAACAAAATATTGCACGAAGCCCGTGAAGCTGCTGAAAAACTGAAGGCAGATATTGTTGAACGCGCAAACAAAGAAGCTGAAGAGAAACTGAAGCAGGCGTTGCGCGAAATTGACAACCAAAAAATGGCCGCTATTACTGAAGTAAAGAACTCAGTAGGACAAATGGCGCTTGAAATTGCTGAAAAGGTTATCCGCAAGGACCTTAAAGGCAGTAGCGAGCATACCGAATACGTGAATAAAATGGCCAAAGAAACCAACCTTAACTAATCATGAGTTCATTTAGAGTTGCGCAGCGATACGCAAAATCGCTGATAATGCTGGCCCAGGAAAAGGGCAAACTGGCTGAAATAAATAAGGACTTTCGCCGTGTGGATGAGATTTTTGAAACCAGCAAAGATTTAAAAGCTGTTTTCAAAAGCCCCATTATTGCCGCTGATAAAAAGCTGGCTATAGCTAAAAAAGTTTTTGAAGGCAACACTTCAGAAATGGTATACAGCTTTATTGTGCTTTTAATTAAGAAAGGCCGCGAAGCTGATTTGCATGAAATAGCAGAAGCATTTATTACGCAATACAATGTTATTGCAGGCATAACACCGGTTAAGTTTACCAGTGCTGTTAAGTTAGATGCTGCAGAAGTTAACCGCATTATATCTAACTTAAAGGCAAAAGAAAACCTGAAAGAAGTTGAACTTACAGAAGAAGTTGACCCTGAGTTAATAGGCGGTTTTGTTTTAACCTACGGCGATAAAATGGTTGACGCCAGTGTTAAGAACCAACTACACGGTTTCCGTAAAATTGTTGACGATAACTCTTACATCAAGAAATACTAATAGCGTAAAGCAGAAAAGTAAAAGGCGGGTTCATCCCGCCTTTTTTGTTTAAGAATCTTATAACGCTAAGCCCAAGGGCTGAATTCCCTTCAATAGAAAAGAGATTTTTTTTATGTTTACAGCGAAGTTATCTCTTATAGTCTTCATCATACCATACCCGAACCGTTATACCGTGTCTGCCAATTCCTCCACTTCGTTAAAAATTTATTTCCCCAATTTAAATGCGCTGCGGTTTATTGCAGCTTTCCTAGTTATCATTCATCATAGCGAGCAGCTAAAAGTGTTCTGCCACAAACCCAACATTTGGGAGAATGGTTTTGTGCAGATTATCGGCAAACTCGGGGTTGTTCTTTTTTTTGTGCTTAGCGGCTTTCTCATCTCCTTCCTGCTCTTTAAAGAACAGGAAGTAACCAAAACCATTAGTATTAAAGATTTCTATATCCGACGTATACTCAGGATATGGCCCCTTTACTTTCTTATTGTTCTGCTTTCCTTTTTCATTTTACCTTTCATCCCACAACTTACCATCCCTGGAATGGGGAGGGCTGTAACTTGGGATAATCTCTTTCTAAAACTGGCGCTGTATGTTTTCTTTTTACCCAATCTTGTTTTGGTTTTGCTGGGTGTAGTGCCCTATGCTTCACAGACCTGGTCCATTGGTGCAGAGGAACAATTCTATCTCATTTGGCCGCTGCTCAATAAAAAAGTAAAAAACAAATGGGCCTTAATGAGTGGAGCTTTGGTCATCTATCTTGTAATTGTCTTAACGCTTCACCTTGTCCCGCAGAAAAAATCCATAGAAGTGCTCGCATCTTTTTGGGAAGCCACCCCAATAGACTGTATGGCCATAGGTGGCATTTTTGCCCTTATCATTTATCAGGATAGCCCGTTAACACCCAAGCTCCGCAGAGTATTATTCAGCCGCATATTGCAATGGTCTGTATTATTATTAACGCTTGGGCTAATGTTTGCGGGCATTCAATTCCCGGTTTTGCATAAAGAACTTTATGCCTTGCTGTTCGGCGTCATCATTAGCAACTTTGCTTATAACCGGCACCGTATTTTTTCAATGGAAAACCCGGTATTCAATTACCTAGGTAAAGTATCCTATGGACTTTATATGTTTCATCCAATTGCCATCGTATTTACTATCCGCTTGATGGAGAAACTCCACCTTGCATCAGACCTTATTTTTTACCCCTTGGTACTGGCTGTAGTTATATTAATGGCTTCACTCTCCTATGAATTTTTCGAAAAGCGCTTTATCCGTATGAAAGTCAGCTACTCAAAACTCATCAGCGGCGATAATGCGCACAATGGAGATAATTAACACTCTCCCTAAATGAGCTTATGAGAAACATACATTCAATGGTTTTTGTAGTTCTATGCTTACTTCTTACGGCCTGCGAACCGCGCTCAAAGCAGAAGTCGTCTACCGAACCAAAAGGGAAACAGCCACTTATGCGGTCTTAAGCTGTACTGTTCCTATTATAATCTCAACTGCATTAAAAAGACACTGTACACCATATGTTGTTTGAAGCCGCTTTTACTGAAGGCATAAAAGTGTTGTATAGCGATGTCAATTATACTTTTTCCGTTCGGAATTGTGGTATGCTTATGGTGAAAGTTACTGTATTGTAGCCTGCGACCCTAATAACTTAGAAACTATCAAACCTCTACTAAGTCATTTCCAATAGGTAACTTTGTAGCGCATTAAGCAATGGCACAGAAGGTAATTTTCTTGAAGTGGCTCTTGCACGAATAAGATTTTCCAACCAACCAGTAACTAAATGGGAATGCACTCTGCGCGCCGGAGAACTCTGTCCATCCTCTTGCCAATTCCATGATCAATTGCTATACTGTAGATGCAAGGCTTGGAGTATTTGTTGATGAAAAGGCTGAAGCCCTGCTGGAACATGGGGCAAGAAGAATGGGAAAATGCTCTTATCAGGGATGAACAACTGGGTTATATGTATAGTTTCCAAACGCACAACTTTGTCGGCTGCTAACAGATTTCAGCATATTCCCTTGGTAGATGGGTTTCGCTTAAAAAAAACGCCTCCGGCTTTCCGGAAGCGCTCATATAATCAGTCTGTTTATCCCAATCCGTTACTGCTTATCTCCTGCGTAAAAACATTGAGATGTAGTAAAGCAGCATAGCCAGTGAAGACAAAGCAGCAACTACATAAGTCATAGCAGCCCACCATAAGGCATCTTTAGCCATTTCATGTTCCTGGCTTGAAACTATACCCGATTCATTTAACCAGGCAAGGCCACGGTTACTGGCATCAAACTCTACCGGCAGCGTAATGAAAGAAAACAATGTAGTTAAGGCAAACAGGCTTAAGCCCACTACTACTACGGCAATACCAATTATTGGCGCAAACATGGCCAACACAATGCCGCCTAGTAATATAAACTGCGTCCAACGGCTGGCAAAGCTTACTGTAGGCACAAGCTTACTGCGAAGCCCTAACCAGGTATACGCTTTAGCGTGCTGCACAGCGTGTCCGCATTCGTGGGCAGCAACAGCGGCAGCAGCTACGCTACGGCCGTTAAATACTTCCGGCGAAAGGTTAACCGTTTTTTCAGTTGGGTTATAGTGGTCAGTTAACTGCCCTTCTACCGACATTACTTTCACATCATCAATGCCGTTATCGCGCAGCATTTTCTGTGCTACTTCAGCCCCGCTTAAATTGCCACGGAAAGCCACCTGTGAGTATTCATTGAATTTGCTTTTCAGCCGCATACTCACTAACCAGCTTATAAGCATAAAGACACCAACAATTACATAAATTCCCATGATTGTGTTTCTGTTTTAGTTGTGTAACATTAATACAAATAGCGTGCAAGCTTAATTGCACTATCCTTTTGTCAATGTTTTAAGACGCAATGACCTGCCATTTATTGTTTAATTAACAATAAGCGCTTGGTCAAGCTGCTGCCATTCAGGTTGATATGTAAGTAGTAGAAACCACTTTGCTCTGCACCAAGGTCCACTGCAAAGTGATTGCTTAAATTTTCATGTTTTCTGCTTAATACCATTCTTCCCAAGGCATCGGTAATGCGTATGTCAGCACCGTATAACGATTGGCCTGAAAGGTAGATATCAAACAAACCATTTGAAGGGTTAGGAACAACCGATAAAGCATCGCTATTTATGCTTACAATTCCGCTTGGTTCAACTACCGGTTCATAAGCACATGCACCGCCTACTTTACCCAGCACTTCTTCATAGTTTGAATTAACCGCTGCAATTACCTTCTCTATACAAATGGCCGTATCAGTAAGCGAGCGATAGTAAATGCGTATGAAATTCAATGCTGCCGATTGCTTGAACAGGGAGTTTTCATCAGCAGCTATACCTACAATATGGCCCGTTGTGGATGTACGTATATCAGGTGTGTAGTTGCCTAAGGCAAGGTTTTTCACTGAATCTACCTGCAGGCCATGCATTTTAAGTTCATAGGCCAGCAATTGGCAGCTTGGGTTCAACACACTAATATCAACGTACTTATCCTGCCAGTTTACATTGGCAATGCTAAAGGTTACGCTGTCATTAGGGTTGTAAATGTTAAACGGAAAATCGCAGTGCTTGTGCGTATTCTGGTAATTGCCGGGGTGGTGGTGTAAGCCAGCATTATTAAGCAAGCATCCATTCAAACGTGCGGCATCGGTTACGGTCATCATGCTGTCGCCGTTAAGGTCAGTGCATGGTGCGTAGCTCAGCGTTTCGTTTTTCAAACCGTCCAGGTATAAGTTAAAGTCAGTACTGTTAGCCATTTGGTTAATATCCAAATCGCCGCGCACACCACTGCCGTTACATACATTATTGCAATCCTTTTGTGCGTTTCCTAAAGTGTCGCCGGCGCAGTCAACATAAATGGCGCAGTTGGGCAGCACTTCGTACATTTTAAATCCGTTGTCGTAATACAGGTGCAAGCAAACCTGTGCCCAGTTGTTATCATAGGTTTTTTCATAATGGCCCAAACGGTCAGGAGACTTATCCCAGTTTACACGTACAACCAGCGTATAGGTGCCGGTATCTATATCTGTAACGTCTATCCATTGGCAGTCCAATGAGGAGCCGTAAATATCACCGCAGCCTGAGGTTATACCCATATTACCGCAACCATATTTCGCCATGCCGCCGCCGCTGCATTCTAAATCCAACACGCAGAAACCGTTTTTATAACCGGCTTCCATTTGGTTCCAGTTCTGATCGTATAAAAGATATTCGGCATAGCCAACATAATGCCAGTGCTGATGGCAGGCATCATACACAAACTGGCTGCCTACGGTATCCATAGGGCCTATATAATAATCTTCGTTACCAATGTTACGTATGTGCGTGCTAAAACGAATAATACGGCGGTTACCATAACCGGCCAAGCAGCCTTCGCCAACGTAGCAATTAACCGCACCTGCATTAATATTATCTACGTACATAGAAGTCTCCAGTTCATTCTGGTCAACAGCTAAATCCGGTGCAGGGCATAATGGGCTTGGGGCATACACGCAGCTTCCATCGCTAATAGTTGCCAGTGGATTATAGTTACAGGAGGTAGAATCCATACAACCTGCAATAGGGCCGTGAAATCTTATTTCCCAATTAATGGTATGCCCGGCACAATAGGTTAAATAATCGCCAACACGTATGTAATAAGTGCTGCCGGCCTGTAGCGCTGCAGTAATTAAAGATTGAAAGTTGCTGCCGCAACCGTCATCATCATAATAGGTTGTACCCTGTACCCCTTCATTAATGGAAAGGCCGCTGCAATGGTCGTACACATACAACTTCGTATCGCATGTATTGCCAAGGTTACAGGTTTTTATATCATAAGTTCCGGTAGAATCAGCCGTAAATACGTACCAGGTTTCGGGGCCCGGTGCTGTCATAGTATCCTTAACCGCTATTAAAGGGTTGGTGCAATCAAAGCCCGGTGAGCAATTAAAGGTAGTATACTCTGAGTTGCTGAATTGCCCCCCTGAAGCAACCACAATCCCATCCAGCTTAACATTGTATGAACCATTGCCATAAGCGCAGCAAATGCCGTCACCTACCTGGTCAAAAATGGTGAACCTCACACATTGCGTTGCTCCTATACAAACTGTATCGCTATTTACTCCGCCTGAGTCAATCAATGCATTGGTTTGCGCATCGCGCAGGGTCCAGCTTGTTTCCAACGGATAGTTATCAGGAACGATAGTAATGATAACTTCCTTTTGACCGCCGCCACAGGCAGCATAGGCGCTTGCAGAAAACGCAAAAAGAACTAAAAGAGAAAAGTAAATTTTCTTCATAGACATGGTTTGGTTTCTGAATGTAAAAATATTTCTGTTAACAACTGAATATCGGCTTAGCAACCCTTGTATTTACTTAAAAAGCAACGGCACCCAAAGGTGCCGCTCTTTTAGTGGATTCTCCTTTACTTATTACAACGTATTCTTAGCCAAACCTGCAAGGCGTATAAACTCTGTTCTGTAACCTTCGCTATCTGCACCCTTGGCATTACGCGCCCATTCTAAAACTTTATCAATACTGCTATTTCCTTTAAACTTTGAATCGCGCAAAAGCATACCGAAAGAAATTACGGAGGCCGCAAAACGGAAATCTTCCGATGCCGAAGCAAATGCGGTACTGTTATCTGCCACCGGCATTTCAATCAACTTACTTTTTTCTTCCTTAGGTTCTTTATAGCGCAGCTTTACAGTTAATAGGTCAGTTGAATTACCTGCATTGCCCAGGCTTTGGTATTTTAAAGCATCAACCTTCGGTTTATTTAATGATTCATCGTTTTCACTGGTGGTAATTTCATAGAAGGCCGTAACATTTGTTCCTGCCCCAATCTCTCCGGCATCTTTGGTGTCATCATTAAAATCCTGGTCGGCCATTACACGGTTCTCATAACCTAATAAACGGTAGCCCTTTACTTTTACAGGATTAAACTCCACCTGTATTTTTACATCCTTGGCTATACATAAAAGGGTAGCACCCATTTGGCTAACCAGGTTTTTGTTAGCCTCAAAAATATTATCGATGTAGGCGTAATTACCATTGCCTTTATCTGCCAATTGTTCCATTTTACCATCCTGGTAGTTCCCCATACCATATCCTAATACTGAAAGAAACACACCTTCCTTTCTTTTCTTTTCAATTAAACGCACAAGGTCGCCGTCGCTGGTTACACCTACATTAAAATCGCCATCGGTGCAAAGTATTACGCGGTTATTCCCTTCGGCCATAAAATTTTCCTTCGCTACTTTATAAGCCAATTCAATTCCATCAGCTCCATTAGTAGAGCCACCTGCTTCCATATCTTCAATAGCTTTAAAAATTTTCTCTTTGTTTGAACATGCCGTTGAGGGAAGGGCCAGGCCACTGGCACCGGCATAGGTTACAATGGCCACCCGGTCTTTAGGGCCTAATTGATTTACTAATAAACGCAACGAGCTTTTAACTAAAGGCAACTTATCAGCTTCGTCCATACTGCCCGAAACATCAATAAGAAATACCAGGTTAGCGCTTGGTAACTCCTTAGTATCAATACTTTTACCATGTATGCCAATACGTAGCAACTTATGGTTTGCGTTCCACGGGCATGCGCTTAATTCCGTATTTACTGAAAAGGGTTGCCCTGCTGCTGGTTCAGCATAGTTGTAATTAAAATAGTTCACCAACTCTTCTAAGCGCACTGCATCTTTCGGAACACTCTGTCCGCTTTCCAGTTTCTTGCGCATTATACCGTAGCTGGCCACGTCTACATCAATAGAAAAGGTAGAGAGCGGCTTTTCTAAGGGCCGTAAAAATTCGTTTTCCTGTATGTAGTTGTAGGCCTCTGTATTAAACTCCTGCTGTTGAGTGTTTCCAGGAGCCTTCTGGTCTTCCTTGTCAGCGGGTTTCCAGGAATAAGTAACACCATTGGCATCGTGAACAGTTACGGTGTATGTACCGGCCACAGGGGCCTCATCAGCAGCACCCTGTTCTGTAACTGTTCCCATTGTAATAGCATTAACCACGGGCGGAGCAGGAGGGGCATTCTTTTCTTCTGAAGCCTTGCTATAGGTATTCGGTTCTTCTGCGACATCTTTTTGGCCCACAACAGAGCGGGAGTTGCCGGTATTTTTTGAAAAAGGCCTGCCGTAATTGCAGGAGTTTAACGTTAAAAGTAAAGTAGCAGCAAGGCATAGCCCGCCGGCTACAAGGGTTTGTGCAGCTTTCATAACATTGGGTTTGGTTAAGTAAAAAACCGGGGCTATAGCGTGTTTTGCTATTTAAGATGTACGGCAGTTAATTTTCCATAAATCCGGTTTGCAACCGTTACTTAGCTAATTGCTGCACAGGTAATATGTGTAAGCCTTTCTAGTAGATTTTTTGGGGGAGTGTTTTTACCCGTCAATACCTTCGTAAACAGGTTTTTCTGCAGTGGCAAAGGTTAGGTTTTGTTCCTTGCTGTAATAGGTTTCTAACTCCTGCAATACCTCAAATATTTCTTCTTTGTTATCAGTAGTTACCAACTTGTTTCGGAAAGCCTTCACATTAGGCAAGCCTGCAAAATATGGGGCGTAATGCCGGCGCATTTCCAATATACCCAGCTTCTCTCCTTTCCACTCCATACTGCGCACAAGGTGGGTTTTACAAGCTTCAAGGCGCTCCGCTAAAGTTGGCGGTGCCATATGCTCACCCGTTTTTACAAAGTGCTTTATCTCGCGAAAAATAAACGGATGGCCTATAGAGGCCCGGCCAATCATTACGCCATCAGCGCCGTACTTCTTTACCATGTCAATGGCCTTCTCCGGTGTGTTTACATCACCATTACCAAACACCGGAATTTTTAAGCGCGGGTTTTCTTTCACTTTCGCAATCCATTCCCAACGCGCACTGCCGGTATACATCTGGTGTTTCGTGCGGCAGTGTATAGAAATAGCCTGAATGCCTACATCCTGTAAGCGTTCTGCTACTTCAACTATACGTATAGAGTTGTCATCCCAACCAAGGCGGGTTTTAACCGTAACAGGCAGCTTGGTGCCTTTAACAATGGCAGCGGTAAGCTTTACCATTTTATCTATATCGCGCAAAATACCTGAGCCCGCATTTCGGCATACTACGTTCTTAACCGGGCAGCCATAATTAATATCCAGCAGTTCAGGTTTGGCGGCCTCTACTATTTCCGCGCTGCGCACCATGGCTTCTTCTTCACCGCCAAAAATCTGAATACCCACCGGGCGCTCATCAGGGTAAATGTCCAGTTTCTTTACGCTCTTCTCAGCATCGCGTATCAAACCGTCTGAACTGATAAATTCGGTATACAGCATATCGGCGCCATGCTTTTTACACAAATGGCGAAATGGCGGATCACTTACATCCTCCATTGGCGCCAGCAAAAGCGGCATCTCCGGTAATTCTATATGTCCAATCTTAATCACGGGGCCGCAAAAGTAAGCAAAAGCGGGCAAACCGCCTTGGTTTCACCGCTCACCGCCGGTCTTCTACCTGCGGTCAATAAAGAACTCATTTCTTTATAAAAATACCTTTTATGACACCCCAACTTGAAGCCGCTTTTCAGGAAATTGAAGCCGACCGCAAACAACTGTTTGCCCGCTTAAAAAACTACAGCAACGAAGTGCTAACGAAAAAGCCTGCACCAGAAAAATGGAGTGTTGCTGAAGTAATTGGGCATTTAATGGTTGCTGAGGCCGCATCTTTAAAATACCTGCAAAAGAAAACGCAGGACATGAGCAAAGAGCCCAATGCCGGCTTTACCGGGTGGCGGCGTTTAGCCTTTGTAAAAGTGGTGTTTTTGCTGCCTATTAAATTTAAAGCGCCGGAAATAACCGCCCCACCTGCAGAAGCGAAATCGTTAGAAGCCCTGGATGCAGAATGGACCAAATTGCGACAGGATACTTACACACTTATTAGTAAGCTAAGCAATGCAGATGCAAAAAAATCTATTTGGAAACATACCCTTGCAGGTAAAATGAACATCTATCAAATGGTAGAGTTCTTTGGCTTTCACTTTAAAAGGCACCATGCACAAATTGAACGTACGCTTAAAGCAGTGGCGTAGTTATATTATTTACTTTTTGCAGCGCACTCAGCATTCTCTTCTTCTAATATACACTCCGTAAGGTCCGATAAAAGGTCAATCAACTTTTCCATTTTCTCTTTACCTATCATTCGGGCATACTTTTCTTTCAGCTCAATGGAGCATCCCAAAAAGTAAGTCATAAAGTCAACCCCCTCACTGGACACGGAAATCATTTTTGAACGCGAGTCCGATGGGTGCGGGGCCACATTAATAAACCCTTTTTCTTCCAACAGGTTCACCATTTTACTCATAGCCTGTTTACTTACGCGTGCCCGTTGTGCCAACTCATTATTACTTACCGGTTCAAGGCTTATAATACTAATCAAACGTAAATGCTCAGGGCGTATATCATCCCAACCATCTTCCTTCCACTTCTTTTGCGCCCACTCGTTAAAATGCCGGTAGGCAATGTAGATAAGTCTCCCCAGGGCTTTTTTACGGGCGGGCATATACTGTTCCAACTTCGCTTTGGCACGTTTGTCTAGCATCACTTTAAAGATGGTTTTTTACCGTTCACCATGCAAATATAGCGTTTAAAATAAAAATAGTCAACCCCCTTGACTATTTAGTCAACTTGGTTTACTATTGCACCTCCAAACTCAGTTTTTATGTCAGAAGAAACCCAGAAAAAAAGCGTTAAAACCATTGTTATCCGTGTAATACTCGTGCTGGCCCTGCTTGTGGGCGGCTATTTTGGTGTAAAGAAGATAATGTATGAGATGCATCATGAAACTACCGATAACGCCCAAATTGAAGCCCGTTTAGTTCCAATACTGCCCCGCGTGGCCGGTTACATAAAAACCATTTATGTGCAGGATTACGCCACGGTAAAAAAGGATTCGTTACTGGCAGAAATTGACGACAGCGAATTAAAACTGCAACTGGAAGAAATGGAAGCCGACCTTGCGCAGGCAGAAACGGACGTGGAAAATGCCCGTGCTTCTATTACCAACGCAAATGCCAGCGTAGCTTCTGCTAATGCCAATTTAGATGTAGTGCAAACCCGTCGCGATAAAGCACAAAAGGATTTTGACCGCGATAAAAATTTATTGGCCGATGCTGCTATTACGCAAAAGCAGTTTGATGACTCAAAGGCTAACTTCGATATTTCCGTTAAACAGGTAGAGGTAACCCGCAATGATATTAACGTGGCTAAAACCAAGTTAAATGTTTTAGAAGCACAGTTAAAGAAAGCAGAGGCACAAATAGAAGTTAAGAAAGCCCGCATTGAGCAACAAAAATTAAAGTTGAGCTATTGTAAAATTTACGCCACCAGCGATGGAAAAATTGGTAAACGTAACATTGACGCAGGCCAGTTTGTACAGGCAGGTGCACCTTTATTTACGGTTGTTAACGACCAGGACTTTTGGGTAGTGGCCAACTTTAAAGAAACGCAAATACAGCACCTTAAACCTAACCAGGAAGTAGAAGTTAAAATTGATGCTTATCCCGATTTACAGGTAAAAGGCAAAATAGTATCGTTTAGCGATGCAACAGGTGCACGCTTCTCTTTACTGCCTCCGGACAATGCTACCGGCAACTTCGTAAAAGTTACCCAGCGCATTCCGGTAAAAATTGAATTAGAGAACGAAGAACAACTGAAAGATAAATTACATGCAGGCATGAGCGTGGAGGTTGCTGCCGCTCATTAATATTTACTAAGTGTAATTATTATACAATGAAAAGCCTTGCCAAAATTTTAATTGTGTTCACCTGCATATCAGCTGCCATTATGGAGCTGATAGATGCAAGTATTGTGAACGTGGCGCTTACGAACGTGGCCGGCAATCTGGGGGCAACTATTGAAGATGTTAGCTGGGTTATTACAGCCTACGCTATTGCCAACGTTATCATCATTCCAATGACCGGCTTCCTGGCACAGTACTTCGGTCGTAAAAATTATTACCTCTACTCCATTGTTCTTTTCACTGTTGCTTCGCTTCTCTGTGGTAATTCCACCAGCCTATGGGAACTGGTTTTCTGGCGTTTCGTTCAGGGTATTGGCGGGGGTGCATTATTATCTACTTCTCAAAGTATTTTGTTCGACACCTTCCCTATTGAACAGCGGGGCACTGCTTCGGCTCTGTTTGGTATGGGTATAGTTATGGGTCCTACGCTTGGCCCAACCCTGGGCGGTTTAATTATTGACCACTACGCATGGCCTTTAATATTCAACATCAACCTGCCTTTTGGTATTCTGGCAGCCACGCTTACTTATTTATTTGTTGAAGATAGCAAGCACCACACCTTTAAACCAAGTATTGACTGGATGGGTATTCTGCTCTTGATGGCCAGTGTAGGTTCGTTGCAATACGTATTAGAGCGTGGCGAAGCAAATGATTGGTTTGCTGACGAAAGCATACGCATTTTCGCCGTGGTTGCCGTGGCTTCTATTGTAAGCTTTATAGTGTGGGAATTGAATGAAGAGCAACCCGTCGTCAATATCCGCTTGTTTGCGGACCCCAACCTCACCATTACTACGCTGCTAACCTTTGTTTCGGGCTTTGCGTTATTCACTTCAGTGTTTGTATATCCCTTGTTGCTGCAACGCGTATTGGGTTACACCCCTACAATGGTGGGCATGTCCTTAATGCCAAGTGCGCTGGCTTCCTTAGTAGTTATGCCCATAGTGGGCCGAAGGCTACAGGCCGGCGATTCACCGAAACTATTTATTACAGTGGGTTTCATTATTGTAATGATTTACGGTTGGATGCTGTATAAACGTGCAGATATAAATGCCGGCATGGGCGATTTCTTTCTACCATTAATGGTTCGCACCGTAGGTATTTCTATGATGGCAGTAACACTCACCAACCAGGCAGTAGTGGGCTTAAAACCTAAAGACATACCGCAAGGTGTAGCACTCAACAATATGATGCGTCAGTTGGGCGGTGCCTTCGGTATAGCCATAATGAATACCTACATCGCACAGCGCTTTGCCATTCACCGCAACGATTTACTGCCCAACTTTAGCAGCGAGAACCTGAATTTTGTGGAACGCAATGCCGGCATGGTGCAGGCCATTGGCTCAAAACTACCGGTAACTGCCGATGCACAGCAGCAGGTTTACCAGTTAATGGATTTCAACTTAACCAAGCAGGCATACCTCTTAACCTATATGGATGCCTTCCTGCTTTCAACGCTGGCGGTATTGGCGGTGTTTCCGCTTATCGCGGCCTTACGCAATAACAAATTAACCAAAGAAGCACAACAGGCTGCATCAGAAGCAGCGCATTAAACTATAGATAAATGTTTTCTTATATGAGAGCAACACACAAATTTTTTACCCTTTTATTGGTGCTAATTGCCTGCGGCTTACAAGCGCAAACCACCGCACCCGCACAGCTTACTGAGCTAATAAATAAGGCCTTTGATAATTACCCTAAGCTGAAGGAAGGCAATGAATATGTAAAGCTTGGCCAGGCGCGTGTAGATTTAGCCTATGGCGCTTACATGCCCATAATAGCAGCAGATGCCAGCTACCGCTATAGCAAGCCTACGCCTGAAATTACCATTCCCATTCCGGGTTACGAGAGCAGCATCAAATTTCTGCCTGCTAATAATTACGACTTTGCCTTAAAGGTTACACAACCTATTTATGATTTTGGCCGCACGCAGGCTAACATCAATAAAACAAAATCGGAAGCTGCAACCAATAAGGATAACCTTGAAAGTTCTAAAAATAACCTTGCCTACCAAGTTGCCCAACTTTACTACGGCATTGTTTTTCTTAATAAAAGCATTGATGTGCAAAACAGCCAGATTCAGCTTTTAGGTGAAAACGAAAAACTGATAGGCAACAAAATAAAGAATGGCGATGCGCTGCAGTTTGATTTACTCTCTACACAGGTAAAAAAGAACAACGCGCAAAACCGCCTGGTAGACCTTCAATCGCAATTGCAAAAACAGTATAACCTGTTAAACATGCTTACCGGTGGCACAGGCAGCGGTTACATAACATCAACAGAGGTTAGCACAAATGTGTTAAGTGCTGAGGCCGTTACCACCGATAACAACTACGATGTTAAGTTGCTTCAGGATAAACTAAGCAGCAATGCGTGGGATGTAAAAATTGCCAAGCGTGGTTGGATGCCCGCACTTTCGCTCAACGCGCAGGCCGGTTACAAAAACGGCTTTGTTCCCGATATCGAAAAGCTGACATTTAATTACGGTATTGGCGTAGGGCTTAATGTTCCCATTTTCAGTTCAGCACGCCCTAACTACCAAACTAAAATTGCCAAAATCAATATGCAGGCCAACACCTACGCCTTAGAAGCGCAGAAGCTAAGCCTGAATAAAGACATACAGCAATCGAAAGAAGATATTACCGCTAACCGGCAAAAGTTAAACAACTATAAAATGCAATTGCAGCAGGCTGATGAAGCACTAAAGCTGGCTAACACCCGTTACAAAAGCGGCATTATAACCAACCTGGAATTGCTTACCGCCCAAACCAATCTGCAGGATGCCCAATTGGGAGAAATACAGCTGCAGTACAACGTATTATTAGCCGAGTTGGAATTAAACCGCTTAGGCGCTGTAAAATTTTGGTAGCAATCGTGGGTAGATTGTTAGTGTGTGGGCCCCTGTTTAGGCAGGGGCCTTATTTTTTGTTTGTTAATCACTCTACTTATTCAGTAGACTTTATAGATTAGCAGCTTAATTAAAGAAGAATGGAAGCAATTGGCATTATTGGTGGCGGCTTTAGCGGTTTACTGTCTGCAATACATTTAACTGAACAGGCTCAACAGCCTTTGCACATATATATTATTAATAAAGGCAGCGATTTCCCTAAAGGGCTTGCCTACGGCACTAATGCGCCATGGCTTTTGCTTAATGTGCGGGCAATGGGTATGTCTGCTTTTCCTGATGACCTGGGGCACTTCGTTAACTGGCTGAAACAGCACCCAGACTATCAAGGCAAAGAGGAAAGCGAATTGAAAATGCTTTTTGTTCCCCGCAAGGTGTATGGTGAATACTTAGAGAGCATCTGGCAAAACTTCTCTGACAAAATCCAGGTTCAGGGCATTCACAAAGTAACACTGCTAAATGATAAAGCCGTGGGTATTGAATCTAAAAACGAACAAGTTACTATAAGCACTCTAAGCAATGGTGCCTTATCCGTAAGTAAGGTGTTGTTAGCGTTAGGTCATTTTGCTCCTTCGGCTCTACCTTTTGCTGGCGAAGCTTTAGAAAAGCATTCAGCCTACATAGGTAATCCCTGGAGCCGCTGGGAAGAAACCTTTGAAGATAAAGGCGGCGATGCCTTTATACTTGGCAGCGGCCTTACCATGGTTGATATGGTCCTCTCTTTACTTAACAATAACTTTAAAGGCAAAATCTACTTCAACAGCAGAAACGGTTACTTACCCAAATCGCACGGCAATCACGTACAAACCGAATTCTTTACACCTAATGATTTAACTAGCTGGCGCCTTACTGATTTAGTAAAGCTATATGAACATTGGGAAAACCGTTACAAAGATGAAGGCCGCCCTGCCTTTTTAGCTGCCGATAAATTCCGCCCGCTTACCCAGCAAATCTGGAATACATGGACCTTAGGCGAGAAGAAGTACTTTCTTCAACACTATAAAGCATTCTGGAACGTCCGCCGCCACCGTATTGCAGAAGAAGTTCATGCGGTTATAAGCAAAGCAATTGCTCAGGGTAAATTGGAATTCATAAAGGGCGCAGTAAATAGCGTCGATGCTGCCGGCCCTCTTCTAACCATAAACTTAACTACTGCCGAAGGCCCGAAAACAATAAACAACATCAATTACTTTTTTAATTGCACCGGCCCGCAGGAAACCTACCAACATTCAACAGAACCGCTTATTCGCAGTTTAATTGATGGCGGCCATGCCATAGCAGACGATATTGACTGGGGCTTAAAGGTGAATGAAAAATATGCCTGCATAAAGAACAACGATCAACCATCCGACACTGTTTTCGCAACCGGCTGCGTAATTAAAGGTACCTATTGGGAAACCTTCGCCGTACCCGACCTCCGCAAGCAGGTAAAAGCCGTAGCGCAAACAGTAATTGCCTCACTGCAATCGGTAACTGTTTAAGCTCCACATACACTTTACGCTCTTTTGCCGTTACTTAGTTGAAAACTCAGCAATATGAAATCGTACGCCACACTAATTGACGCATTAGAAGACCTGAAAAACCAGGGCTATACCTTAGATTTTAACCTGAAGGAAAACTACATTGAATGTACAACCTCCGGAAAACAACTTCCGCCTGACGAATTTGAAATTACCGGTGTTTATCGTTTTGAAGGTATGACCAACCCTTCCGACCAAACGGTACTTTACGCCGTGGAAGGCAAAGACGGCACTAAAGGTACTATTGTTAGCGGCTACGGAATTTACGCTGACCCCATTTCAAGCGAATTGGTAAAGAAGCTGAACATTCACCATTAAAAATTTTAAGTTTGGTGCTTATGCAGGCACCATTCCGCCAACTTCCATTAGCTGCGCGTTTAGCATTTATTCCGGCTTTTTACCTGGTTAATACCGGCGTGCTTTATTTCTTAGGTTCCTTTATTGCTCATCAGTTTATGGGTATTGAAGATACTTCTGCTTTAATGCAGGGCACGTTCAGTACTGAGCATGAAGCTTACGTATTTCTTTTTCTACAGGCGCTTTTCTCGCTTGGCGGGTTTATGCTCTCTGCGGTTCTGTTTACCTATTTCGAAACAGGCACAGTTAAACAAAGTATGCACCTTAACCGCTGGCCGCATTTTCGTTTATTGCTACTGGCCTTACTGGCAATTTTAGCAGCACAACCGCTTATTGAGTTGTTAGTGCAACTAAGCAAAAGTCTTACCTCCGCTCCTGCCTTACAGCCCCTACGCGATATTGAACAGAAAGAAGAAGTCTTTATGGAAAAGCTGTTGCAGTTCACTTCCCTGGGCCGCTTTTTTGTAACAGCCACTGTAATTGCCCTCGTACCGGCCCTTAGTGAGGAATTTTTCTTCCGCGGCCTTATTATGCGTACACTTCTTCGCAGCAAAATGAATGTTGCCTTATCCATCATTGTAACCGGTTTTATTTTCGCATTGGTACACATGCAGCTCTCTAACTTTGTCGCCATATGGGTCTTGGGCAGCTTTTTGGGTTACCTATATTATATCAGTGGTAGTTTATGGTTACCGATTATGGCGCATTTCATTAATAACTTTCTTACGGTGCTGTTTAAATACCTGTTTAATAACGGGTACCTTTCCTCCGATTTGGCTAATGCCTCTACCCCCCTATGGTTAACCATTTTGGGTACAGTAATCTTTGGCCTGTGCATTTTTATGTTTTACAAATGGCAGGAAAAAGCAGAATTTGCAGATATTCAACTACCCATTAATACAGAACCCACCCTATATGAATAACCTGTTTGTCCGTATTGCTTCAGGCATAGTGTTTCTAATCATTATGACAAGCTGTATACTACTAAATCAGTATACCTTCCTTATACTGTTTTCGTTTATACTCATCGGTTCTCTAAACGAGTTTTACAACATTACTTTACCCAAGCGCGAAGAATCTTCCAGTTTCTGGACTGGCAAATGGACCATTATTGCCATGTGCGCAGTAATCTATCTTTTTTCCTATGTGCTGGCCTCTCCGCCTGTTAGGTCCCTGCCCGATCCTTCTAATAAGCTTAAAGCCCTCTTCAGTGTTATTATGATGCAGCGCGACTCAGCATTGGCATTAAGCGTATTGGTGCCCATTCTTATTCTCAAAATCATTGGCTCCGAATTATTCAGCAAGCGAGAAAACCCGTTCACCAATATCGGCTGGAACGTAGTAGCTGTAGGTTACATATTGGTGCCGCTTATTCTTACCAACAACATCTACTTTTCAAACGGCGGCTTTTTCTTAATGGCTGTGTTTATTCTTATCTGGGTTTACGATTCCGCAGCTTATGCCTTTGGCTCCGTTTTAGGCAGGCATAAATTGTTTGAACGCATTTCACCAAAGAAAACAGTAGAAGGTTTGGTAGGTGGTATATTGTTTACCGGGGCCTTGGCCTACTTTATTCCTACCATAGTTGAAGGCCTTAAAGGCAACCAGGCCGAATGGGTTACTAAAGCCTTAATACCACAGTTAAGCGCCCTTTCCGGCATTCAGTGGATACTTCTTACCGTTATAATTATTTTGGCAGCCACCTTTGGCGATTTGGCTGAATCGCTTTTAAAGCGCAGTTTAAAAATTAAAGACTCCGGCAGCATTATGCCTGGCCACGGTGGCTTTTTAGACCGTTTTGATGCCTATCTTTTTACCGTGCCTTATGTTGCCCTTATGCTTTGGGTATTTAACCAGGTTAACAACCTTAGCATAATGATTGATTACATCAGCAAATAATCATTTTTAAACAATTGGTTATTAATAGATTGAAAGGTAACTTTTCAATTCCAACTAATTCAGTTACGTTTGTAGGCTTTAATAGTAGAGAACTGGCATGAAAAGAAGAATGAAGATTCACAGGGAAGGCCACATGACCCTCCTTGTTTCGGGTATAATCCTTCTCATTTTCAATATCGTAATAGCATTTGTTTACAGAAACCTGACCGTTTATTATTTAACGGGGGCTTTGTCACTGGTTATTATAGTGGCATTCGCATCTTTTTTCCGTATTCCACACCGCGAATTTATTACGGGCGATAGCCACATCATTGCACCGGCTGATGGCCGCGTGGTGGTTATTGAAGAAACATTTGAAAATGAGTATTTCAGCGATAAGCGTATACAGGTATCCATATTTATGTCGCCCGCCAATGTGCACGTAAACCGCACACCGGTTAGCGGCGTGGTTACGTATCAAAAGTATCACCCGGGCAAATACCTGGTGGCCTGGCACCCTAAGTCGTCTGAAAAAAATGAGCGCAATACAGTAGTTATTGAGCACGATGAAACAGGTTTGGAAATATTGGTGCGCCAAATTGCCGGTAAACTGGCCCGTAAAATACGTTGGTATTTAAACGAGGGCGATGAAGTGGCTCAAAACGCTGAACTGGGCTTTATTAAATTCGGCAGCCGTGTAGATATGTTTTTGCCTTTAGGCACTAAAATAGATGTTCAGTTAAACCAAAAAGTAAAGGGGGGCATTACCGTAATTGGCACGCTTCCTGCTAACGAACAAGCATAAAACAACAAGCATGAAAAAAATAACAATCCTTTTAGCCTTTATCGGTTTCGTTGCGTTTGCAAATGCTCAAACGGCAAACAATCACCCAAACGCCCAAACCCCAACACCCGTGTTAAAAGCCGATAAAACAGTGAATAACAACTTTGTTGCCCCACAGGCTGAAACCGGCACTAAAACAGTGCAGGCCACCTCAGTAAGCGGCACCCCGCAGCAAAGCAGTATGAACGCTTCAAAAGAAGAAGCAAAACCTGCTTGTTGTGCTGATAAAAAATCATGTAATCACGATTCAAAAAGCTGTAGCAAAGAAAAATCAGGTAAGGAATCTACCCCGGCCTGTTGCCAAAAAGGTTCTTCAGGTAGCTGCAATCACGCGCAAAGCGGCAAGCCCGAATAATTAAATAAAAAAGAAACTAAAAGCCCTGTGTAAAACCACGGGGCTTTTTATTTTTAGGTAGTGAATCTTGCACCTAAAATTGACCACACACTGCTGAAGGCTGATGCTTCAGAAAAAGAGATTAAGAAGCTTTGCATGGAAGCAAAGCAATACGAGTTTGCAGCAGTTTGTGTACCTCCCTATTTCGTTCGTAAATGCAAGGGTTGGTTGCGCGATACCAACGTAAAAATTGCCACTGTGGTGGGTTTCCCTTTAGGTTATACGCATACCCCTGCCAAGGTTGAAGAAGCCCGCCGCGCCATTGATGAAGGCGCTGATGAAATTGATATGGTAATTAACATTATTGCCCTTAAAGCCGGCGATATGAATTACCTTAAAAATGAATTAACCAGCGTGGCTACCATAACCCAATTGCGTGGCGGCAAACTGAAAGTAATACTGGAAACAGGTCTGCTAACCGAGAAAGAGATAATTACGGCATGCGAATTGTGTAAAGAGATGATGGTGGATTTTGTAAAAACATCTACAGGCTTTGTTCAACCCGGCGCTACAGTGGAAGTAGTTAAACTATTACGTGCGCACCTGCCTAAAAGCATTAAAATAAAAGCCAGCGGCGGAATACGTGATAAGGAATTTGCTTTGCAGTTAGTTGAAGCCGGAGCCGATAGATTAGGCTGCTCCGCCAGTGTAAGTATTGTATCATGAAGTACGTCTTTTTTCTATTCGGTGTTTTAATAGGCATTAATACGCTAAAGGCGCAGGATACTGCGGCATTGGTTAAAAACACCAACCTTAGTGTTCAGCAGGATAGCTCCCTAAGCCGCTTAATGTCTGAATATAAAGCCTACAACCACCTTAAAGATGCTACCGATGGTTACCGTATACAGGTAACGTATACTGATATCCGCACTGAAGCCTACAATAGCAAAGGCCAGATGTATAAGGAGTTTCCTGAGCTAAAGTCTTATGTAGAATACGACCAACCCTACTATAAACTGCGTTTAGGCGATTTTAAAACCCGCCTGGAGGCCACTTATTACCTGCAACAGGTAATTATTCTTTACCCGGGCGCCTTTATTGTTAAGGATAAGATTATTGTCCGGTAGGTCCGTGTTTATTCCGCAGTGCTACTTTCACAGCTTTTTATAACTTGGTTACAGGTATGACCATCTTAGGCATTTCAGCTTTTTATCATGATTCAGCAGCAGCAATCATTCAGGATGGCAAAATAATAGCCGCTGCCCAGGAAGAGCGTTTTACCCGTAAAAAGCATGATGCCGGCTTTCCGTTTAATGCAATAAAGTTTTGTTTAAAGTATTGCGGCGAAAACATTGATCAATTAGATGCTATTGCCTTCTACGATAAGCCCCTGCTTAAATTCGAGCGCCTTTTAGAAACCTACTATGGCTTTGCGCCAAAGGGGCTTGTATCCTTCCTTCAGTCCATGCCTGTTTGGATTCAGGAAAAAATGTTTCTGAAAAAGGTATTGAACGAAGAACTGGCAAAAATTGATGGCTATAAAAAAGGGAAGGTAAAATTCCTTTTCCCTGAACACCATCTATCTCATGCAGCAAGTGCTTTTTATTCTTCTCCTTACCAACAGGCGGCCATACTAACTATTGATGGAGTGGGCGAATGGGCAACAGCATCCATTGGGGTAGGCAACGGCAACAGCATTGAAATAATAAAAGAGTTACGCTTTCCGCATTCAGTAGGCTTGCTTTATTCGGCCTTCACTTATTTTCTGGGCTTTAAGGTTAATTCAGGCGAATACAAGCTTATGGGCCTGGCGCCATACGGCAATCCCGATTCACCAAAAATTGCGGAGTATGTAAACACTATTAAAGAAAAACTGGTTGATATAAAGGAGGATGGCTCCATTTGGTTGAATCAGGATTACTTCAATTACGCCACCGGCCTGCGCATGGTGTACGATGATAAATGGGAAAAACTGTTTGGCTTTAAGCGGCGCAATGAAGAAGATGAACTGGAACAACACCACTGCGATTTGGGTTATGCCATTCAAAAAGTTACGGAAGAAATAGTTTTGAAAATGGCCGCCGAAGCAAAGCGCCTAACCGGCTGCGATTATTTGTGCATGGCAGGCGGCGTGGCGCTTAACTGCGTAGCAAACGGTAAATTGCTGCGCTCTCAACTGTTTAAAGATATTTTCATTCAACCGGCTGCCGGCGATGCTGGTGGCGCCTTAGGGGCTGCACAGGCCGCTTATTTCATCCATTTTAATCGCGAACGGCAACCGTGCACCGCGTTAGATGAAATGCAGGGGGCCTATCTGGGGCCTGAGTTTAGCCGGCAGGATATTGAGCTGGATTTGAAAAAATTTAAAGCTGTTTACACCCGCTATGCCGACTTCAACGAATTGGCAAACAATGTAGCCGGTTTAATTGATGATGGCAATGTAGTAGGTTGGTTTCAGGGCAAAATGGAATTCGGCCCGCGCGCCCTGGGTAACCGCAGCATATTAGGCGATGCCCGAAACCCTGATATGCAGAAAAAGCTTAACCTTAAAATAAAGTACCGCGAGGGGTTCAGGCCCTTTGCGCCTTCAGTTAAAGCCGAAGTATGCAAGGATTACTTTGAACTGGAAGGCACATCCCTTTATATGCTTATTGTGGCTCCGCTAAAGGAAACGCACCGCAAAAAATTACCGGAAGGCTACAACAGCATGCCATTAATGGAACGCTTGTATGTTTTGCGGTCCAATTTTCCGGCTATTACGCATATTGATTTCTCCGCCCGCGTACAAACTATCCATAAAGAAACAAACGAACGATACTGGACCTTGCTTGATGCTTTTCAAAAGAAAACCGGCTGCGCCCTTATGGTTAACACCAGTTTTAATGTGCGTGGCGAACCGCCGGTTTGCACGCCTGAAGAGGCCTATAAGTGCTTTATGAGAACTGAAATGGATTATCTTGTAGTAGGCAACTACCTCTTGAGTAAAAAGGAGCAAGTAGCATGGAAGGAAAATGAAGATTGGAAACAGGATTTTAAACTGGATTAGATTAAACAAAGAAGCATGGATTTTCTGAAGGACTTATGGCAATTTCTAAGTGAACGAAAAAAATGGTGGCTGTTACCCATCATAATTGTGCTGTTACTTATAGGCATATTAATTGTATTTGGAGGCGGGTCAGCCGCAGCGCCATTTATTTATACGTTATTCTAATGAAAAGCAAACTTGGCCGCGATAAGGAAATTGAAGTTATACTAACCATTTGCGTTGGTTTAGTGCTTCTGTTTCTCATAAGCGAAAAACAACTTTTAGCCGGCAGCCACAAAAAGGCACTGCTTGGTGTAGCTGTTATTCTGGGGGTTATTGGTTTATTCTCTAAAACGCTTACCGCCTACATAGCTGCAGCCTGGATGAAACTTAGCGAAGTGCTGGGCTTAATTATGCCCAAGGTAATTTTAAGCATAGTATTCTTTTTCTTTCTGTTTCCTGTTGCTCTGCTTACGCGCTTATTATCAAAACGCAACTTTCTGCAATTAAAAAAAACAGGCCCCTCTTATTACTTTTCCCGCAATCATAAGTTTACTGCAAAGGATTTAGAGAACACCTGGTAGTAAAACTACAGCATAAAAAAAGGCGGCTCCGATGGATGCCGCCTTTTTATTTCTAAAAGCTATAAAGCCTATTTCGTACCTCTTTCCACACGCTTAAAAGCGGTAACGGTTAATCCGCTTTCTGCAGCACCTAACACCTGTTGAACAGTTTGGCTACCGTCCTTCACAAATGCCTGGGTTAACAGGGTATTTTCTTTAACGTAAGTGTTTGCAGCGCCTTCAGCAATCTTATCTAAAATGTTAGCTGGCTTGCCTGCAGCAGCAGCCTTTTCACGGGCTACGGCCTTTTCTCTTTCCAGCACTTCAGGGCCAACGCCATTAGCATCAACAGCTATAGGGTTCATAGCAGCAATTTGCATAGCTACGTCTTTAGCAACCGCTGTTACTTTATCGTTTAATGGCTTGTTTACTGATACTAATACACCAATTTTATTACCCATGTGGTTATAAGCAACCACGCCTTCGCCTTCAATACTTTCGTAGGCTGATACGTTGATCAATTCACCAATTGCAGAAACTTTCTCCTGCACGGCATCTTTTACAGTTGTGCCGTTAACAGTAAGGGCCAATACATCTTCTGTTGACTTTGAACCTGCTGCTAAAGCTGCATCAGCAATTGCGTTAGCCAGTTTCACAAACTCTTCGTTCTTGGCAACAAAATCCGTTTCGCACGAAAGGTAAACCACAACACCTTTCTTATTATCGTCGGATGTTTTTGCAATTACCACACCTTCACCCGCAGCGCGGCCTGCACGCAGTTCAGCTACCTTAGCGCCCTTCTTGCGTAAAAAATCAATTGCCTTTTGAATATCGCCACCTGCTTCGGTTAATGCCTTTTTGCAATCCATTAAACCTGCACCGGTCAAATTCCTTAATTCGTTTACTTGTGCTGCTGTAATATTCATTTTATTATTATTTTATGTATTCATTAAATTTTCAAAATTCACTTGCTGTCCTTCTGCTTGCTTTTAAATGAAGAAGCCAAGCTTTAATAAACTTGGCAACTTCGTATTTTATAAGCCTTACAAGGTCTTATTAGCTTACGGGTTTCTTAGCTCCGCTTCCACCGGTACGGTTGCCACCGCCGCTGTTGCCGCCTGTACGGCTACGGCCATTGCCGCCACCGCTTCCGCCGCCACCGCTGCGCTTACGGCGTTGAGTGCCTTTCTTTTCGCCATCGCCACCTTCTTCTTCGCCAACTTCCATATCAAAGTTGTCGCCGTCGTTGTTTTCTTCCTCTTCCTGGTCAACACCTTCCTGGCTGGCTGCGCGCTCTGCTAAACCCTCTGCAATAGCATCAGCTATGTAGTTGGTCAATATAGCAATTGAAGTAGCTGCATCGTCATTGCCTGGTATGGCAAAGTCAATCTTTGTAGGGTCGCTGTTGGTATCAACTATACCAAGGGTATTAATGTTTAAGCGCTGTGCTTCCTTCAGGGCAATATTCTCGTGAATAATATCTACCAGAAACAAAGCGGCAGGCACACGGTTCATACCGGCTACACCACCAAGCACTTTTTCCATTTTTTCCTTTTCGCGGGTTAATACCAGCTTTTCCTTTTTGGTAACGCTTTCTAAGGTACCATCGCTCAGCATCTTTTCAATGCCCTGCATCTTTTTAATGCTCTTGCGAATGGTGGTAAAGTTAGTAAGCATACCGCCTAACCAACGTTCAGTAACGTATGGCATATTAACGCGCTGTGCTGCCTGCTTAACCACTTCTTTAGCTTGCTTTTTAGTAGCAACAAAAAGGATTTTACGTCCGCTGCGGGCAATTGCTTTTGCAGCCTGTGCAGCGTCTTCCAGTTTGTCTATGGTGCGGTTAAGGTCAATAATATGTATGCCTTTAATTTCACCGAAAATGTATGGTAACATTTTTGGGTTCCATTTGCGGCGCAGGTGCCCGAAGTGCACTTGCGCTTCCAATAAGGCTTTATGTTCTGGTCTTTGCATATCTTTTCTATTGAATATGTTATTACTAATGGATTAACGCTTAGAGTATTGCTCTCTCTTACGGGCTTTGCGTAAGCCGGTCTTTTTACGCTCAACTTTACGGGCATCGCGGCGTAGCAGCTTGGCCTTCTTTAATGCAGGGCGTTTTTCCGGGTTATCAATTATTAAAGCGCGCGAAATTGCAAGGGCAACAGCTTCAGCCTGGCCTTTTTGACCACCGCCGAATACATTAACCGCAATATCAAAACGGTTTTCGCTTTCCGATGTCTTTAAAGGAGCTTCTACCTTGTTCTGAAGGTAAACTATCGGAAAGTAATCTTTATATTCTTTACCGTTAATGGTAATGTTTCCGCTACCGGCCTTTACACTGGCACGGGCAACAGATGCTTTTCTTCTTCCTACTGTAACTTTTTCCATTGTTATAATTTGGATTTAGGATTATGCCAGTTGTTTTGGTTTGTTAGCCAGGTGTGGATGTTTGTCATCGGCATAAACAAACAACTTGCGGAACATTTTGCGGCCTAAAGAACTTTTTGGCAACATACCTTTAACAGCATGCTCAATCAGTCTGTTAGGGTTCTTATCCAACAACTCTTTAGGAGCTGTATGGCGCTGTCCGCCGGGGTAGCCGGTGTAACGCACCAGGTAACGCTCAGTAAGCTTTTTACCGGTCATGCGCACTTTTGCGGCATTAATAACTATTACAAAATCGCCCGTGTCAGTGTTAGGGGTAAAGGTTGGCTTGTGCTTACCGCGTAATACAGAGGCAACTTTTGAAACCATACGGCCAAGGGTCTTACCTTCTGCATCTACAATAAACCACTCGCGCTTTACTTCGCTCTCTTTTACCGTGCGGGTGTTATAACTGCGTGATTGCATAATTTCTCTCTTTTAATTTCTTTTTCTGAAAAGGAGCGCAAATGTAGAATTATAGCCCGTTTTACACAACAATTCGCTATAAATATTTCAAGCAACCTTTGTAAGTTGCTGATAATGAGGAAAAATATTGCTCTATTTTTGGACAAAGATAACCTTTACAAGGCATTATAATGGTACACCTTTTTAGCATTTCGGGCTGTTAGAAGTAATTCATAAACCCAAAACAACAGCATTATGGAAGGTAATAAAGATATGGTGAAAGACCTCAACAGCTTGGTTGAAATCAATAACGACCGCGTTGAAGGTTATAAAAAGGCCATGAAGGAAACTGAAGACAGCGACCTTAAAGAAGTATTTAAAGATATGGCCGAGCACAGCTTTAAATTCAAAAACGAATTGGCTGATGAAATTATGAAAGCAGGCGGCGAACCCACTACAGGCACTAAAACAACCGGCAAAATATACCGGGCCTGGATGGATATACGCTCCGCGCTTACTAATAAAGACCGCAAAGCCATTTTAAGTTCATGCGAATATGGCGAGGATGCTGCATTGGAAACTTATGAGGAGGTATTGAAGAGCAGCAACCTTTCACAAGCGGCACGTTCTGTTATAGACCAGCAAAAGGGCCTGTTAGCACAGGACCACAACAAGATTAAAGCCATGCGCGATTTAGAAAAGAATAAGGGCTAGGCGTGTATAGAATGAATAAGAATCTGTGTTATCAGGGGAAGATTTTCTTCTCCTGATTTATTTTCGTTCTGTCCGTCATTCAATTCCGATTTATCGGTGCCCGGTTTTTCCTCAGGTTTTAAATTTTGAATCTCCTTACCTTTTTCGTCCTTCTCTATATTTTCCTTTTCCATAACTGAATTTTAAAACCCTGTCTTGCAAAAACTGTCCGTACGGTATTATGGGGTATACTTTCCCGGCATATTGGCCCAATTTTGATTTCGTAGTGCAACAGCTCATTATCCGGCATTAACTACTTTAGCATAAACTACAATTTCATGCGCGCATTAATAGTTCTCGTTTTCGCTGCTGTACTAATACTAACTTCTTGTAAAAAGGAATTGATTAATACCGATTACCTGGCTAACCAAAGCTGGTACGTAAGTAATCCCGCAAGTTTTGTAAATGGCCTGCCAATAGTTTTCGGGGCCGACAGTGTATTTTATGCAGATGGCAACCCTAAAGGCACCTGGAGCAGGAATGATAACCATGTATTTCTTAAAGCCCAATTCGGCGGTGCCGATTCAATGGAGTTTGATATAACAGAATTGCGTGCAGATTTTTTAAAATTCAAAATCACAAAAAGCACCTTACACGCCCAGCTAAACCAAATTGTGGAGTTAGATACTATACCTTAAATAAAAAGGGCGGTGTTAACCGCCCTTTTTATTAGTTATTACTTCTAAAACTTAGCATCACCCAATCCGTTCCATCCCAAATAAAGGTGGCCGCATCCTGCGGGTCAAACAACAATGAAGCGCTGCCTGTTTGTGTGTTTGTGCCGGCTTGTGTATCCTCATCAACCATTTCAAACTGGTCGGTTCCGGTACCGTTACTTGTTATAATTAATATATGGCCTATTTCAAGCCCATCGGTTAATGTAATAGTGCGGGTTGTGCCGGTTGCAGAGTTACTGTTTAAACGTATATAGGTCTGGTCGCCAACAGTTATCAATTGGTTATCGTTGCTTAATACTAAAGTGGTTGATAAGGCAGATATACCACCATTTACTACCAGTTTGGTATCAGGGTCGGCATTGTTAATACCTACATTTCCGTCACGGTTTATGCGCATAGCTTCACCTAAAGTGCCTGCAGAGCTACGCGTAAAAAATGATAAACGGCCCGGCATTACTGATCCTGAACCTATAGAATCCATTTCACCTATTACATCGGCTACTTCAGTATAACCGGTACCATTGTAAGCATCAAATTCAATCTGGCCTAAGTCTGCACCGTTGCCCGGTACCGATGGTGCACTTAAGGTGCCGTAAGACTTTTGCAGCACAATGTTTGCGGGAACAACAGTAGTTGATGAAGCATTACGTAGCACAAAACCGTTTTCGGTTGTCCCGTTGGTAGCAATTTCCATTTTTGCGTTTGAATAGGTTTTGCCTACAGCAGTTACACCAATACCAACTTTAGGAAACAGGGAGCTATCTCCCAAAATAATGTTGTTTGAAGCTGATACCAGGGCATTGTAACCTATGGCCGTTGCATTAGTTAGAGAAAATGAACCTACACCGGTAACATCTGCCTCAGCCCCTAAGAAAGTATTTTTACTACCCGTAAAAACATTGTTACCAGCAAGGTGACCGAGGATAGTATTGTCATCTCCACCGGTTACTCCTACACCCGTACCATAACCAACAAAGGTGTTATTGTTGGCACTGTCTGAAGCCAGCTCTGCGCCATCGCCTGAGTAAGCACCTATAAATACGTTTTGATCACCGTTAGTCCGTAAGGTTCCTGCCAATACCCCCATGTATACATTCTCTTCGCCTTTTACTGATTGAGCACCTGCAAGTTGGCCGACATAGGTATTTGCTCCTGCAGTGTTCAACTGGCCGGCTGCACTTCCTACATAGGTATTAGCACCTGTAGTAGTGTTACTGAAGCCCGCTGAGTTGCCAATAAACACATTCGAACCTCCGGTAGTGTTGAAGTAGCCGGCAGTCGGACCAAAAGCTACGTTGTTGGTTCCAGTAGTATTTCTGGCAAGCGCGCGATAGCCTACAGCCGTAATACCTGTGGCCGTATTATTAAATAGTGCACTATCACCTATAGCCACGTTTAACGTAGCCGAAGAAGATGAGAAGCCGGCATAGCTGCCAATAGAAATATTGCGTGAACCACTCGTATTGCTAAAGCCCGCACTATCTCCCACAGCCACATTGTAAAAACCGGTAGTAGTTGAGGACAGAGAACCTATTCCTACAGCTGTATTGCTGTTGCCGGTTGTGGTAGAAAGTAGGGACAAACTACCAATAGCGGTGTTTCGGCTACCTGTAGTATTTGTTAATAATGCGCCGTTACCAACCGCCACATTATCTGAACCACTGGTGGTATTGTTTCCGGCCATTACACCAACAAATACGTTTCTAAATGCACTGGCACCTGCACTTAGCCCGGCCCTGTAGCCGAAATAAGTATTAGCATTTGCACTCATATCTAATAATCCTGAACGCGTATTACCTATTTTAAACACTAAGTTTTGCCCGTCGGATGTACCAATGTAGTTGGTTGCAGAACTTGTACCGGCATTGCCTGTAAGACTCCAGGCTGTACCGCTTCCGGGGGCTACCCAGTCAGGTCCTGTAGCGGTAAAGGTTAATACATCTCCGGTAGTGCCTGAAGGCATGGCGCGCATATCGCCATTGGCATCTGCAAACATTAACTTATCAGTACTGCCGGTAGGCGTAGTAATAAATGAACCACCGGTAGCAACACCGCCGTAACGCATACCGCTGGTGGTGCCAAAAAGATGGAACCTGCGCTGAGGTGCTGTGGTGGCTATTGCTAGTGTATCCTGTATATGCACCTTACCCGATGCCGCTTGAAGAGGGTTGCCAAAGTAGCCTGCCCAGCTTGTGGAACCGGTTCCATATGCATATGCATTAACTCCATAATTTGTTGGAGCACCCGTAGCGTAAATATTAGCACCGTAATTAGCTATGCCGCCGGCAGCGGTAGCATGCCCGTCAAAGGCTGAATTGAAATTCCCCTGGGCAGTGTTCAACGCAAAAACTGCGCTGGTATTATTAGCACTGAGTGAATTCTTGACCTGGAAATAACCTGCCTGCAAGTTCCCGGTGCTAGTATTTTCAGCCGTTACCAGCATACCGGTACCCGATGAACTGCTGGCTACGTTATATTCCACCCGCACTGCGGACCTGTTGCCCAGAGCCCCCGGCGAATACACCACATGCAACGGGTACCCGGGTGCGTTTGTTCCTATACCAACATTTACCCCTGTAGTGGCACCATTAATACCGTTTACCGTGCCCAATACAATTGCATTGCTGGTATCAACCCGCGAATTTGCACCTATAGCCGAAGCATTTGATAAGGCATTGCTTCCAAACTCAGCATTAAAACCCAATAGGGCGTTATTACTGCCTGTAGTATTTGCATTACCGGTTGCGGCGCCCAAAAACACATTGCCGCTACCTGTGGTGCTGAAAAGCCCCGCTGACTCACCAATAAACACGTTATTGTTTCCGGTGGTATTAGAAAGGCCGGCCCAAAAACCGATGGCATTGTTTGCAGTTCCGGTAGTAGTATTTTTTAATGCTTCATACCCCACTGCCACATGCTTTTGTGCGTTGGTAGAAGCCGTTGGCTTAAGTGAATAAAGCGCCTGGTAACCTATTGCTACACTATAACTGGATGTATACAACGGTGTAGGAGAATAGCTATACAATGCCCGCTGGCCTATGGCAATATTGGCGCCCGAGGCGCCAACATTTTTCAAGGCACTGCTGCCTATAGCAATATTTGAATTAAAGTATGCACTGTATGCGGCTGAATCTCCTATTGCAATATTGTCATCATAGTCACTGGCTAAGGCATAAAGGGCGTTGTTACCAATACCTATGTTTCGTTTCCCTCTTGCTAAACTGTACAGAGCCGAAACACCAATGGCCACGTTTTCAGAGGCATCATTGAAACTAGCGCTTACTATTCCATTTAAAGCTAATGACCCAATAGCGGTATTGTTGCCGCCGTTAATAACAAACTCTCCTGTTTGGTCACCTATTAACGTATTGTTAGTTGTGGTAGCGCTTATACCTGCTCTGTATCCCCAATACGTATTGGCATTAATAGGATCAATACGTCCGGAGCGGTTGTTGTTTACTCTTACATTAAATGGAATATTATCAACGGTTCCTATAAAATTAGTAGCATCAACTGTGCCGGTGTTGCCCGTTAACCCCCAGGCGTTGGCAGAGCCGGCAGGGCCTGTTGAACCAGTTGAGCCCGTTACACCAGTGCTACCTGTAGCTCCCGTAGAACCCGTGGCACCTGTGCTTCCAGTATTTCCTGTAGGACCAGTGACACCTGTTATTCCTGTTGAACCTGTGGCACCCGTCGAGCCAGTACTGCCAGTGGCGCCAGTAGCACCAGTAGATCCAGTGGCTCCGGTTGAACCTGTTGCGCCGGTAGCACCTGTAGAGCCAGTAGCGCCTGTGATACCTGTAGCTCCGGTATTTCCCGTAGAACCGGTTGCGCCGGTAGTGCCGGTTGAACCAGTGGCACCTGCTACTCCAGTACTTCCTGTTGCACCTGTAGAGCCAGTAGCTCCGGTACTTCCTGTGATACCTGTTGCCCCAGTTATTCCTTGAGGACCTGTTGCGCCGGTAGGCCCTGTTGGGCCTGTTACGGCCGCAACACTCATATTGCCAAGGTTGTAGCTTACTACAATCCATCGGCTGTTAGTTGCGCTGTATTCTAACGTTGCCGTTCCACGCACGGGCACAGCTAATGTTGTGCCGCCTGATGTAATAATGCGGTTAGTTACTGCAGAGAATGTAGATGCGTTCAATATGTTCATTGTATCCGACGCATCATTAAATAAAATCAATATACGTCCATCCTGTCCGCCTGAAATACCGGTTATATTAAAATCTGAAGTGGGCCCCGTTATTCTGTAAAAACTTCTTCCCGAAGGAAACGGTTGCGAAGCAACGTTATTGTTATCGCCGTTTACTAAAGTAAGCGTGCCTTCATGCAGCGCCAGGTCACCATTAACATCAAGGTAGGTGTTTGGCGTGGTAGTCATATTAATACTCACCAGTCCATTACGGTTAATACGCATACGTTCTACCGGCGTAGTGCCTCCGCCATTCGGAACTGTTAAGAAACTTATGCGGCCGGGCATATTGCCTGTAGTAGGGGTGCTATCCGCTAACAACTCAATACGGTTGCTAAGCACAAAAGCGCTGCCGTCATAACCACGGGCATCAATACGTCCTAATGCGCTATTGTTTCCAACCGCAGTAGGCGCAGCAAGTGTTCCCTGTGCGCGGCGGAACCAAAACTCGTTTGGATTACCATAATTCGTACTCACAAAAATTTGGTTATTACCGCCAACATTTGTGGCTTCCACCACGCCGGCCGGTATTGCTACACCAATGCCAAAAGTTCCCGTAGAAGTAAAACGCGCTTTCTCTGTATTGTTAGTTCGTACAACAAGGTCTGCATTATTTATTGTTCCTAAAAAGTTAGTAGCGGCATTTATACCGGTGTTACCTGTTATACCCCAGGCATTCAATGCTCCATCAGCACCGGTAGCCCCTGTTGCGCCGGTAGGGCCTATATCGCCTGTGGCACCGGTAGCGCCTGTTATTCCTTGAGGACCTGTGGCTCCCGTGTTTCCTGTAGTGCCCGTTGCCCCAGTTGTTCCGGTAGCTCCTGTAACACCAGTAGAACCTGTATTGCCTGTAGCGCCTGTGCTACCTGTAGAGCCCGTTGCGCCTGTATTACCTGTTGCCCCTGTTGCCCCGGTATTGCCAGTAGCGCCCGTTGTACCTGTTATGCCTGTAGCTCCGGTACTACCAGTGGCCCCAGTTATACCTGTTGACCCAGTAGAACCAGTGACTCCTGTTGCACCAGTAGAGCCAGTACTGCCAGTGGCGCCAGTAGCACCAGTTGTACCTGTAAATCCAGTGGCTCCGGTTGCGCCGGTTACACCGTCATTACCATTATTGCCTGTGGGGCCGGTAGGACCTGTAACACCAGCACCGGTAGCGCCTGTGGCTCCGATATTACCTTGAATACCCTGAGGACCTGTTGCACCCGTTGACCCTGTTACACCAATTCCTGTGGCACCGGTGGCCCCCGTAATACCTTGCAGACCTTGCGAGCCAGTTGCACCTGTAACTCCAGTTGGTCCTGTTACACCAGCACCAGTAGCGCCTGTGGCTCCGGTATTACCTTGAATACCCTGTGGACCAGTTGCACCCGTAACTCCATTCGAACCATTTGCTCCTGTAGCACCAGTGGAGCCCGCGGCGCCTTGTGGGCCCGTGGCGCCCGTAGCACCATCGTTACCATTGTTGCCGGTAGGACCCGTAACGCCAGTTGGGCCTGTCAATCCATTATTTCCCGTAGCGCCTGTGGCCCCGGTATTACCTTGAATACCCTGTGGACCAGTTGCACCAGTTGACCCTGTTACACCAATCCCTGTGGCACCAGTTGCCCCAGTAATACCTTGAGGACCTTGCGAGCCAGTTGCACCAGTAATTCCATTTGAACCATTAGCTCCAGTTGGACCTGCTGGACCTTGAGGACCCGTGGCTCCAGTTACACCGTCACTACCATTATTGCCTGTTGCGCCCGTAGGACCGGTTACTCCATTACTTCCTGCTGTACCTGTTGGACCCGTTGGGCCCGTTACGCCAACTCCTGTTACACCAGTGGCACCCGTAACACCTTGCAGACCTTGCGAGCCAGTTGCACCTGTAACTCCATTCAAACCAGTGGCGCCGGTTGGACCTGCCGGGCCTTGTGCACCGCTAGCGCCTGTGGCCCCCGTTGGACCTGTTAATCCATTATTTCCTATAGGTCCTGTAGCACCAGTCGGGCCAGTAGCACCACCACCTGCACCCGTTGGGCCCGTTGGGCCAGTTATACCTTGAAGGCCTTGCGGACCAGTTGCACCTGTAACTCCATTCGAACCATTTGCTCCTGTAACACCAGTGGGGCCCGCGGAGCCTTGTGGGCCCGTGGCGCCTGTAGCACCATTATTACCTGTAGGGCCAGTTGGTCCTGTTACACCAGCACCGGTAGCTCCTGTGACGCCGGTATTGCCTTGAATACCCTGAGGACCTGTTGCACCCGTAACTCCATTCGAACCATTTGCTCCTGTAGCACCAGTGGAGCCCGCGGTGCCTTGTGGGCCCGTGGCGCCCGTAGCACCATCGTTGCCTGTAGGACCGGTAGGACCCGTAACACCGGCACCTGTTGCGCCAGTAACGCCAGTTGGGCCTGTCAATCCATTATTCCCTGCGGTGCCTGTAGGACCAGTTGGCCCTGTTACGCCTACACCTGTGGCACCAGTGGCACCGGTTGTTCCTGTAATACCTTGAGGTCCTTGCGGGCCGGTGGCACCTGTGTTTCCATTTACCCCGGCAGGTCCTTGAGGGCCTGTGTCGCCGGTTGCGCCTTGGGCTCCTGTAGCTCCCGTATTACCATTATTTCCTATAGGTCCGGTAGCACCGGTCGGGCCAGTTGCACCACCACCTGCACCCGTCGGGCCCGTAGGTCCTGTTATACCTTGCGGACCGGTTGCGCCATCTAAACCATTGGCACCGGTTGCACCCTGTGGACCGGTTGTTCCTGTTGATCCATTGATACCATTAGTTCCTGTTGCCCCGGTTACACCTTGCGGACCAGTGGCTCCGGTTGCTCCTGTAACACCTTGAGGCCCTTGCGAGCCGGTGGCACCTGTGTTTCCATTTACCCCGGCAGGTCCTTGTGGACCTGTATCGCCGGTTACACCTTGGGCGCCTGTAGCTCCCGTATTACCATTATTTCCTATAGGTCCGGTAGCACCGGTCGGGCCAGTAGCACCACCACCTGCTCCCGTTGGGCCTGTAGGTCCTGTTATACCTTGTATGCCTTGGGGGCCTGTAGCGCCATCTAAACCATTAGCACCTGTTGCACCCTGTGGACCAGTTGCACCATTAACGCCATTTGAACCTGTAGCACCCGTTACACCTTGCGGGCCGGTGGCACCTGTGTTTCCATTTATACCGGCGGGCCCTTGTGGGCCTGTATCGCCGGTTACACCTTGGGCACCTGTAGCTCCCGTATTACCATTATTTCCTATGGGTCCGGTAGCACCAGTAGGACCAGTTGCACCACCGCCTGCGCCAGTGGGACCAGTTGGCCCTGTTATACCTTGTATGCCTTGCGGGCCTGTAGCACCATCTAAACCAGTAGCACCTGTTGCACCCTGTGGACCAGTTGCACCAGTTGACCCTGTTACACCAATCCCTGTGGCACCAGTTGCCCCCGTAATACCTTGAGGACCTTGCGAGCCAGTTGCACCTGTAACTCCATTTAAACCATCAGCACCTGTTGGACCAACCGGGCCTAGCGGGCCGGTGGCACCTGTGTTTCCATTTACACCGGAAGGTCCTTGAGGGCCTGTATCACCAGTTGCACCTTGGGCGCCTGTAGCTCCCGTATTACCATTATTTCCTATAGGTCCTGTTGCACCAGTAGGGCCTGTAGCACCACCACCTGCGCCCGTTGGGCCTGTGGGCCCTGTTATACCTTGCGGGCCTGTTGCGCCATCTATACCATTTGCGCCCGTTGGGCCTTGAGCGCCATTTGCACCTGTTACACCAGCAGGGCCTTGTGGGCCTGTGTCACCTGTTGCGCCGGTAGCTCCGCCACCTGCACCTGTTGGACCAGTAGGGCCGGTGATACCTTGAAGACCTTGGGGACCTGTAGTGCCATCTAAACCATTCGCTCCTGTTGCGCCGTTTGAACCTGCAGGTCCTTGCGGACCTGTGGCACCATTTACACCGGCAGGGCCTTGTGGGCCCGTGTCACCTGTTGCACCCGTAGCTCCACCACCTGCACCCGTTGGGCCGGTTGGTCCTGTTATGCCTTGTATGCCTTGTGGGCCTGTGGCGCCATCTAAACCATTTGCACCTGTCGCTCCCTGCGGACCAGTGGCGCCATCAACGCCATTTGCACCCGTTACACCAGCGGGGCCTTGTGGGCCCGTATCACCCGTTGCGCCGGTGGCTCCGCCACCTGCACCCGTTGGCCCTGTAGGGCCGGTTACGCCTTGTATGCCTTGCGGACCAGTGGCGCCATCTATACCATTTGCGCCAGTCGCGCCGTTTGAACCCGCAGGTCCTTGAGGACCTGTGGCACCATTTGCACCGGCAGGCCCTTGTGGGCCCGTATCACCTGTTGCGCCGGTAGCTCCGCCACCTGCACCCGTTGGCCCTGTAGGGCCGGTTACGCCTTGAAGACCTTGCGGGCCTGTTGCGCCATCTATACCATTTGCGCCAGTCGCGCCGTTTGAACCTGTAGGTCCTTGTGGACCTGTGGCACCATTTACACCGGCAGGGCCTTGTGGGCCCGTGTCACCTGTTGCACCCGTAGCTCCACCACCTGCACCCGTTGGGCCGGTTGGTCCTGTTATGCCTTGTGGGCCTGTGGCGCCATCTAAACCATTTGCACCTGTCGCTCCCTGCGGACCAGTGGCGCCATCAACGCCATTTGCACCCGTTACACCAGCGGGGCCTTGTGGGCCCGTATCACCCGTTGCGCCGGTGGCTCCGCCACCTGCACCCGTTGGCCCTGTAGGGCCGGTTACGCCTTGTATGCCTTGCGGACCAGTGGCGCCATCTATACCATTTGCGCCAGCCGCGCCGTTTGAACCCGCAGGTCCTTGAGGACCTGTGGCACCATTTGCACCGGCAGGCCCTTGTGGGCCCGTATCACCTGTTGCGCCGGTAGCTCCGCCACCTGCACCCGTTGGCCCTGTAGGGCCGGTTACGCCTTGAAGACCTTGCGGGCCTGTTGCGCCATCTATACCATTTGCGCCAGTCGCGCCGTTTGAACCTGTAGGTCCTTGTGGACCTGTGGCACCGTTTGCACCGGCAGGACCTTGTGGGCCCGTGTCACCTGTTGCACCCGTAGCTCCACCACCTGCACCCGTTGGGCCGGTTGGTCCTGTTATACCTTGTATGCCTTGTGGGCCTGTGGCGCCATCTATACCATTTGCACCTGTCGCTCCCTGCGGACCAGTGGCGCCATCAACGCCATTTGCACCCGTTACACCAGCGGGGCCTTGTGGGCCTGTGTCACCTGTTGCGCCGGTGGCTCCGCCGCCTGCACCCGTTGGCCCTGTAGGGCCGGTGATACCTTGAAGACCTTGGGGACCTGTAGCGCCATCTAAACCATTCGCTCCTGTTGCGCCGTTTGAACCTGCAGGTCCTTGCGGACCTGTGGCACCATTTACACCGGCAGGGCCTTGTGGGCCCGTGTCACCTGTTGCACCCGTAGCTCCACCACCTGCACCCGTTGGGCCGGTTGGTCCTGTTATACCTTGTATGCCTTGTGGGCCTGTGGCGCCATCTAAACCATTTGCACCTGTCGCTCCCTGCGGACCAGTGGCGCCATCAACGCCATTTGCACCCGTTACACCAGCGGGGCCTTGTGGGCCCGTATCACCCGTTGCGCCGGTGGCTCCGCCACCTGCACCCGTTGGCCCTGTAGGGCCGGTTACGCCTTGTATGCCTTGCGGACCAGTGGCGCCATCTATACCATTTGCGCCAGTCGCGCCGTTTGAACCCGCAGGTCCTTGTGGACCTGTGGCACCATTTGCACCGGCAGGCCCTTGTGGGCCCGTATCACCTGTTGCGCCGGTAGCTCCGCCACCTGCACCCGTTGGCCCTGTAGGGCCGGTTACGCCTTGAAGACCTTGCGGGCCTGTTGCGCCATCTATACCATTTGCGCCAGTCGCGCCGTTTGAACCCGCAGGTCCTTGTGGACCTGTGGCACCATTTACACCGGCAGGGCCTTGTGGGCCAGTGTCACCCGTTGCGCCGGTAGCTCCGCCGCCTGCACCAGTCGGACCCGTTGGGCCTGTTATACCTTGTACGCCTTGCGGACCTGTAGCGCCATCTAAACCATTTGCGCCCGTTGCGCCGTTTGAACCCGCAGGTCCTTGTGGACCTGTGGCACCGTTTGCACCGGCAGGCCCTTGTGGGCCCGTATCACCTGTTGCCCCCGTAGCTCCACCACCTGCACCAGTGGGGCCCGTTGGTCCTGTTATACCTTGTACGCCTTGCGGACCAGTTGCGCCATCTAAACCGTTTGCGCCTGTTACTCCCTGCGGACCAGTTGCGCCATCAACGCCATTTGAACCGGTAGGGCCTTGAGGTCCCGTCGACCCATCTAAACCGTTCGCTCCGGTTGCACCGGTTATACCTTGAATACCCTGTGGCCCCGTTGCTCCCGTAATGCCTGATTGTACGGTAAAAGTTTGGCCATTACTTAAAACTATCGTTACCGTTCCATTGCCATTATCTATAATATTAGTTATTCCAACACCGGTAGTTCCCGTAGCACCGGTAGCACCTTGTGCACCATTATTACCTGCAGGGCCCTGGGCACCTGTATTGCCGGGGGCTCCGTTTGCACCGGTGGGCCCGGTTGCGCCCGTTGCACCTTTAGGTCCTGTGGCACCTGCAGCACCATTTGGGCCGGTAGCACCTGTTGCTCCTTTCAATCCGGTTGCACCTTGTACACCTGCCGGTCCTGTAGGGCCCGTTGCGCCGGTACCACCGGCATTGCCGGCCTTTTCAGCATAAAGTGCATAAGGCACACTTACCAGTTCGGTAGAACCCATGTTCAGGTAGTTAGTACCTCCATTGGGGTCATACTCTACCATTAAATATTTATTACCCCCAGCCCAACTAATAGCCGGAAAACTACCCAGCAAAATATTGCCCGTTCCAATTTTACAGGTAAACAATCCAAACTGGTTTGTTATCGCGGTTTGGCTTTCCTGGTAAATGGGTGTACCCGGGTTAATACCATTACTTATGGTAAACCGCACCGATATGTTTTTATTGGTCAACGCACTGCCGCCCGCATCGCGGGCTATGGCCTGGTAATTTACGGCTTGGGGAACCTGGGCATTAATAATGAATACACTGCATAGCAGTAGCAAAAGGGTAGAGAGCTTTTTCATATCCTGCATTAAATAGAATATCTAATTAGTATTTGCGCGCCAGCGGGGGGATGCTAAAGAGCAAATGGCCTTATGGTGTCAATACGACTGTATCAGCCGCAATATATTTACATTTCAGTAATTTGGCAATACGGAAACGGCAATTTTTTTTAATCATGCGCCTATCAATTTATCTAAGGCGAGACTTACCGCCCTCGTAAAACTCTTCAAGTTCTGTTTCGCGCCTTACCTTACTTTTCATATTAATGAAAATAAGCCAACTTAAAAGTGCCGCTACCAGCACAATAAGCCCTACAAGAATAGTCATTGCCATAGTCGCCTCCTTTTCCCTAAAAATAAAGCAATTTTTTCGCAGTTTTCAAAAGAAAAGTCCACCTCCCATTGGCATTTTCTTCTATCCTCTAAATCAGCATTTTGCAGAAAATTAAAGACCGTTCTTTACCATCTACGCTTCTCTCTTTAATTATTGGTTTCAAATTCATTTGCTCATTTAAGCGCTTCTCCTATTTTTGCGCCGCGTTAAAAAAAGCGATAGTGGCCTTTTAGTCAATCATCGTTGCATTTAGCGAATTCACAAAATACTCAATCAACCATAAATCATGGCAGACGTAAAACCAGATGAGATTTCCGCGATACTCCGCGAACAACTTTCAAACTTTAAAAGCGCAGCAGAATTAGAAGAAGTAGGTACCGTGTTACAGGTGGGTGACGGTATTGCCCGTGTTTACGGCTTAACCAATGCCCGTGCAGGTGAACTGGTAGAATTTACTGCCGCCGGTGTTAAGGCCATAGTACTAAACCTTGAAGAAGACAACGTAGGTGTGGTATTAATGGGTCCTTCTGAAAAAATTAAAGAAGGCGATACCGTTAAGCGCACAGGCTTAATTGCCTCTATTAAAGTAGGCGAAGGTATGCTGGGCCGTGTTATAAACACATTAGGTGAAGCTATTGATGGTAAAGGCCCTCTTGGCGGTTCTTTATACGAAATGCCTTTGGAGCGTAAAGCGCCGGGCGTTATCTACCGTCAGCCGGTTAACGAGCCACTGCAAACAGGTATTAAAGCTATCGATGCCATGATTCCTATCGGTCGTGGCCAGCGTGAGCTTATCATTGGCGACCGGCAGGTAGGTAAAAGCGCAGTAGCAATTGATACCATTATTAACCAAAGAGAATTTTACGAAAAAGGCGAGCCGGTTTACTGTATATATGTAGCCTGCGGTCAAAAAGCATCTACTGTTGCTAAGGTGGTTAAAACACTGGAAGATAACGGTGCTATGCCTTATACAGTGGTAGTATCAGCTTCTGCGGCTGACCCTGCTCCACTTCAGTTCTACGCTCCTTTCGCAGGTGCTGCTATTGGCGAGTTTTTCCGCGATACAGGCCGTCCTGCACTTATTATTTATGATGACTTAAGTAAGCAGGCTGTTGCGTACCGCGAGGTGTCTCTGCTGTTGCGTCGTCCTCCGGGCCGCGAAGCTTACCCTGGTGATGTATTCTACTTACACAGCCGTTTGTTAGAGCGTGCTGCTAAGATTAACGCCAACGACGAAGTTGCCAAGCAAATGAATGATATACCTGAAAGTATTAAGGGTATGATAAAAGGTGGTGGTTCATTAACCGCTCTGCCAATTATCGAAACTCAGGCCGGTGACGTTTCTGCTTACATTCCAACCAACGTAATTTCTATTACCGATGGCCAGATATTCCTTGAATCAGGTTTATTCAACGCCGGTGTCCGTCCTGCTATCAACGTAGGTATATCAGTAAGCCGCGTGGGTGGTAATGCGCAAATTAAGAGCATGAAGAAAGTGGCAGGTACATTGAAACTTGACCAGGCTCAATACCGCGAATTGGAAGCTTTCTCTAAGTTCGGTTCTGACCTTGATGCTGCTACTAAAGCGGTATTGGATAAAGGTTCACGCAACGTGGAAATCCTTAAGCAGGCTCAGTTCTCTCCATATTCAGTAGAAAAGCAGGTAGCTATTCTTTACATCGGCACTAAGAACCTGGCTTCTAAAGTGCCTGTAGCTAAAATGCGCGAGTTCGAAAAGGACTTCATCACACAGTTGGAAACCCGTTTCTCTGATTTGTTGAAGAGCCTGAGCCAGCCAATGGATGCTGCTGCTGAAAAGAAACTGCAGGATTTAGCTGCTGAAGTATCATTGAATTTCCAAACTAAAAACTAATGGTTGGCGGCCGGTTTACCGGCCGTTTACCGTAAACTCATAAATGGCTAATTTAAAAGAGATACGAATCCGCATAGGCTCGGTTAACACCACGCAACAAATTACCAAGGCCATGAAACTGGTGGCTGCAAGTAAGTTGAAGCGCGCACAGGACCGTATTACCCAAATGCGCCCTTACTCTGAAAAGCTGAACGAAATACTTTCCAACATAATGGGAAATATGGAAGGCGGCGCCGGAGGTACTTTCAATCGTCAGCCGGTTGAGGTTAAAAACGTGCTTTTAGTTGTAGTAACTTCTGATAAAGGTTTGTGCGGTGGTTTTAACAGTAACGTTATTAAAACCGCCCGCCGTTTAATTAGTGAAACCTACGCAGCACAACGCAAGGCAGGCACTATTACCATGCTTAACGTAGGTAAAAAAGGCTACGACTTCTTTAAGAAGGAACAGGGTATTAAGTTTATTACGGACTATTCAAGCGTAATGAACAAACTTACTTTCGAGGACTCTCAGCAAATTTCTGAAAGACTGATGAAAGAGTTTGCCGAAGGTAAATACGACGTTATTGAATTGGTTTATGCCCAGTTTAAGAATGCCGCTACCCAGCTATTCACTGTTGAACGCTTTTTACCGGTTGAAGCGCCTAAAAAGACCGCAAGCAGCAAAAAGAAGATAGATTACATTTTTGCTCCGGAGAAAGAACAGCTATTGGAAGAATTGGTACCAAAGATTTTAAATACACAGTTCTTTAAAGCTTTAATTGATACTAACGCTTCAGAACACGGTGCACGTATGGTGGCCATGGAAAGTGCCACTAACAACGCACAGGAACTAATCAAATCGCTGAAGATTGTATATAACCGCGAACGCCAGGCGGCAATTACCAAGGAAATTCTTGAAATTGTAGGCGGTGCAGCGGCCCTTGAAGAAAACGGATAATTAATTTTAATAACAGGGCGGTTTGGTGAGAGAACAACAATCATCAAACCGCTTATTTATCTCTATACAGTGGAAAACCTTCACCAACATATCGAAGCCCTTGTATTCAGCTCTGAAAGCGCTGTTACTATTGAAGATATTGGTGATGCCATGAATAAAGCCTTCCCCGGCACTGTACTCGACGAAAAGATAATTGAATCTGTACTTAACGACCTGCAGGAAAAATTCAAAAGTGATATATACGCCTTTGAATTACGCGTTATAGGTGGTGGCTACCAGTTTTTTACTAAAGCTGAATACCACAGCACTGTGGCGGCTTTGATTGGTTTACGCGAAAAGAAAAGACTTTCTACAGCTGCACTGGAAACACTGGCCATTATTGCTTACCGCGGCCCTATAACCAAAGTAGAATGCGAAAAAATACGCGGTGTTAACTGTGACTACTCCATTGAGAAACTGTTGGAGAAAGAATTGATTGAAATTTGCGGACGTTTGGAAGAACAACCCGGCAAACCTATTATCTATAAAGTTACAGCCACTTTCCTTGATTATTTCGGCATTAACTCTACCAGTGAACTTCCTAAATTGAAGGATGTACTGCCTCCGCCTGATACCAATAGCGTAGGCGATGTGCCTGAAATTGTTTCTGACCTTCCGGAAACAACAGAAGAGCAGAAAACCTCCGATGATTCACAGGAGGCGGGTACTGCTGAATAAGCTCAAACTTTAATTATTGAGGCGACCCTGTAGCAGGCTTATCAGCCTTAGGTGCCTTTTCCTCTTTACGGTCCTGGCCGGCAGAAGTGCTCGACCCTGTTCCCGGTTCAAAGGCCTTTGGCTGTATTACCTCAGGCCCTTTCTCAGGGTCTTTACTATGGTCATTAGCGGCAGGTGCGGGTGCGCCTGACAACTGTTGTCCCTGCATAGGAACAGGCTGGTCAGAAGGGGTTTGGCCATTTGCTACAGCAAACGCAAAAACCAAAAGGGCTGAGGCAATAAAGATTTTCATTACTTGCAATTATCCTATAAATATAAAACACTTATATCTATTCGTGCCAAGGATGTTGCTAATTCTTAAAATTGGTAAAATCCTATATTTCTCACACCTTTGGCACAGCTATTGGAAAAAACCATGGCAAAACCCAACATAATTATGAAAAGCAAATACTTACTCCCACTTTGTCTCTTACTGTTTTCCTTTGTTGCAAAAGCCCAGCCGGTACCGGTAGGCCACCTAACCATTTTCAGCGAAGATGGCGACAAGTTCTTTTTAATTCTGAACGGTGAAAAACAAAACAACGTAGCACAAACCAACCTGCGTGTTGAGGACCTTACCCAGGATTATTACAATGCCAAAGTAATTTTCGAAGACCAGGCCTTAGGAGAAATAAGCAAGAACTTTTTAGCTATTACTGATGCCAATGGCATTCGTATGGATGTTACTTACAAAATCAAAAAGAATAAGAACAACGGTAAAATGACGTTGAACTATTTTTCAGCTATACCCGTAGCCCAGGGGTGGGTTAATCCGGGCAATGTATATGTAACCCATTGGGGTGCTCCAACACCTCCGCCAACTACAGTAGTAACTACTTCAGCACCCGCCGGCACTGTTACCCACAGCACAACAACTACTACCACAACTACAGGTGGAGGCGTTGTTGAAGGGGTAAACATGAACCTTGGTGGCATTAACGTTGGTGTAACGGTTACCGACCCGCTGGTTACCGGAAGCACAACTACAACGCACACAACAACAACTACTACCAGTGGTGGTACAACCGTATACCAGGAAACACCAGCCCCAACTCAACCACAGGTTGTAGGCTGTGTTAATGCATACCCAATGGCGGGCGGTAACTTCAGCAATGCCATTGCTACTATTAAAAACCAAAGTTTTGAAGACGGTAAACTGAAAACCGCCAAGCAGGTGGCTTCATCAAATTGTCTTACTACAGGCCAAATAACCCAAATATGTCAGTGTTTTGGCTTTGAAGAAAGCAAACTTGACTTTGCCAAATTTGCCTACGACCATTGCACCGAACCGGGCAACTACTGGAACATTAATAATGTTTTCAGCTTCAGTTCCAGTTCCGATGAATTAAATGATTACGTGCAAAGCCGCCATTAAAAAATAAAAGGGCTGCCTTACGGCAGCCTTTCTTTTTTAATTTTAACCTATGCTCAGGAAATTACTATTGCTGTTGATTTGTGTTGCTGCCGGAATTACTTCCTATGCCCAACGTAAGCCTGTTTACCACTCCTGCTTCTTAATGGATAGCGTTGATAAAAATCTTGAGTTTATCCGCCTTAACGCATCCCGCATTTTTACTGACTCTGTAGATTGTAAACAAACCTTATTGGATAGCATAGCTATACACTACACCCAAAGTAAGGACAAGAAATACCTTGATGTTTTATCCTCTATACGCCAAAACCCCAATGCCAAGGTTGAGAATAATTACACGGATATAATTAAACGATTTATTGAAAACGATTTCAGCGGATTCATTAAACAACTGTATTTAAGTAAAGGTAAATACTACGTATTGGAGAAAGAGCTGATTGGCACCATGAATATGATTGTTGACGGCCGGCCTTATAAACAAAAATACATGGGCCTTCTTAATGTAGACATAAGCATTGCAAAGGACAAGAAAGACACCTACTACCAAAGCTTTTTGGAAAAGTTGAAGGTTAAAATTGAAGAGGAAAAATATTAAGCCTTCCGGGTGCTTTAGTAATTCAAAACTTGCGCTTCCTCCACCCGTTCCACCATCTTTTTTATTTTCGGCACATCAATTTTAAACGCAATTTCGTTATAGCTTAAACCCCATTATGGAAATACTGCACGACTTTATTGAAGTATTAAAATACACCCTTCCCGCTCTTATCGTTTTTCTTACGGCCTATTTTCTGCTTACCCGCTATATGCGTAAGGATGCTATTGAAAAGAGCCTAAAAATGAAAATAGACCGCGATAAGGAAATAATAATGCTTCGCTTACAGGCTTATGAGCGTTTGGCCCTCTTTCTTGAGCGCATAAACCCCGCCAGCGTTATTACCCGTGTGCGCACACCCGATATGCTGGCAAGTGAATTACAATATGCCATGGTGCGCAATATTCGCGAGGAGTATGAGCATAACCTGTCACAGCAAATTTATGTTTCCTCGCATACCTGGAATTTAATTGTGGCTTCAAAAGAGGAAATGCTGAAAACCGTAAATCTTATTGGCAACCAAATGCCCCCTGAAGCCTCTGCCGGGCAGTTTATTTCTGCCCTTTTAAACGGTATAGCCAACGCTAATGCCCAATTACCAACCGAACAGGCCCTTGATTTTCTAAAAGCAGAGACAAAAGAGCTTTTTTAAGAAGATTTTCCCTTTCTAAAAAGTATGCTCTTTTTCATGCCTGCGGCTGCATGCAATTTGTTTAATTCGCGGTGCAAACAAAGGGCATGTCTAAGAAGTTTGTTACCGATTCAGGAATAGAAATACAGCGCGTTTATACATTGGCCGAAAAGCCAACGGAAGAACCGGGCAAATATCCGTTTACGCGTGGGGTACATGCTGAAATGTACCGCAGCAAGTTGTGGACCATGCGGCAGTATGCAGGGTTCTCTACTGCTGAAGAAAGCAATAAGCGTTACCACTATCTTTTATCGCAGGGGGTAATGGGCCTAAGTGTGGCATTCGATCTTCCTACACAAATAGGTTACGATAGCGACCACGATTTGGCAGATGGCGAGGTTGGCAAAGTGGGCGTAGCTATTGACTCGTTGGAAGATATGGAGATACTCTTCAAGGGTATTAAACTCGAAGATGTTTCTACCTCCATGACCATTAATTCTACGGCTTACATTCTGCTGGCCCTATACATAGCCCTGGCAAAAAAACAGGGAGCCGATTTAAAGAAGATTTCGGGCACCATTCAAAACGATATTTTGAAGGAGTATGCTGCACGCGGCACCTATATCTATCCGCCTAAACCCTCAATGAGAATTATTACAGATATTTTCGAATACTGTAATACGGAAGTGCCTAAGTGGAACACAATATCAATATCCGGTTATCACATACGCGAGGCAGGTTCAACGGCTGTTCAGGAAATTGCTTTCACCTTAGCTAATGGCAAAGCGTATTGCGAAGCCGCCATTAAGAAAGGGCTTGATATTAACCAGTTCGGCCAGCGTCTTTCTTTCTTCTTTAATGCGCACAACAATTTCTTTGAGGAGATTGCTAAGTTTCGTGCGGCACGCCGCATGTGGGCCAAAATTGCAAAGGATTTAGGGGCAACAGACCCTAAGGCACAAATGCTGCGTTTCCACACACAAACCGGTGGTTCAACATTAACAGCCCAACAACCCAAAAACAATATTACCCGTGTTACGCTACAGGCCTTAGCGGCTGTGTTAGGCGGCACACAATCTTTACACACCAATGGTTATGATGAAGCCCTTTCCTTACCAACTGAAGAAGCGGCAAAAATTGCATTGCGTACCCAACAGATAATTGGTTTTGAAAGCGGTGTTACCGATACGGTTGACCCATTAGCGGGTTCCGATTTTGTGGAAACGCTGACCAATCAAATTGAAGAAGCCGCCTGGAAATACATTCAGCGCATTGATGAATTAGGCGGAAGCGTATCTGCCATTGAACAAGGATACATGCAACAGGAAATTGCGAACGCCAGCTACAAATACCAAACGGCTATTGAGAATAAAGAGAAGATAATTGTAGGCGTTAACCAGTTTATTGAACAATACGAAGCAAAAACGGAAATACTGCGCATTGATGATTCCATCCGAAAACTGCAAAGCGAAAAATTAAAAGCCTTACGTGCCCGCCGTAATAATGCTGCTGTAAATGCAGCTTTGCAAAAAGTAAAGGAAGCAGCTAAAGGCGATGCTAACATAATGCCTCCGGTAATTGAGGCTGTTGAAGCCTATGCTACTTTAGGCGAAATAGCAGATGTATTACGTGGCTTATACGGTGAGTATAAATAACCTGCAGTATGCGTTTAGTAAAACTATCTGGTCTTTTATTGGTGTTGTTTGTTGCGGCTTGCAACAAACATTTTCAGGCTTCTCAATATAAGTTTGAGGAAAAGAAAATTGATGCCACAGTAAATGCCGATGAAAAACTGAAAGCCATCATACAACCGTTTAAAGATTCGCTGGATAAGGAAATGAATGTGGTAATAGGTTATAGCGATACTATACTTACCCGTAACCAACCCGAAAGCGACCTTGGCAACTTTATGTGCGATATGCTTTTGCAAAAAGCGAATGTGTACTACGGCAAGCAGGTTGATTTCACTTTTTTGAATAACGGCGGCATACGCATACCTAACCTGGCGGCAGGGCCTGTTACCATAGGCAAAATTATTGAGCTAATTCCTTTCGATAACCGATTGGTGGTTATGCAATTGAAAGGATCAACCGTTGATTCGCTTTTTAATTACATAGCCTCAAAAGGCGGATGGAACATTAGCGGGGCCCGTTATAAAATAAAAGAGGGTAAGGCAATAGACATAACTATACGAAATACCCCGCTGGACAAAAACGTTATGTATACCATGGCCGTTAGCGATTATTTGGCACAAGGCGGCGATAACTGCACCATGCTGAAAGGAATACCCTACATTGATTTGAAAAGAATTTTGCGGGATATTTTAATTGAAGGGATTAAGGAAAAGAACGCACGCGGTGAACACATCCGCAGTGTTTTAGATGGCCGTATACAAATTGCAAACCCATGAAGCGCCGCATATTTTTACAAAAGGCCGCAACGGCCGGTGTGCTGATGGCAGCAGGGGGCTTCCCTTTAGAAGCCCTTGCGAAAGGCGATGTAGAGAAACTAACTATTCTGCATACCAACGACCAACACAGCCGCATTGAGCCATTTCCGATGGATGGCGGTAAATACCAGGGCCTTGGAGGATTTGCACAACGCGCCACGCTGATAAATGCAATACGCGAACAGGAAAAAAATGTACTGTTACTGGATAGTGGCGATATATGGCAGGGAACTCCTTACTTCAATAAGTATTTAGGCGAAATTGAATTCCGCTTAATGAGCGAAATGAAATATGACGCCAGCACCCTGGGTAATCATGATTTTGATGCAGGGCTTGATGGCTTTGCGAAACAATTTCCGTTGGCGCAGTTTCCATTTTTAAACTGCAACTACACCTTTACTAATACACCTATGCAGGGTAAAATTTCGCCGTTTAAAGTATTTAAGAAGGGCGAAATAAAGGTTGGCGTTTTTGGGGTAGGCATTGAATTAGAAGGCCTGGTGCCGCGCGATTTGTATGGCGAGATAAAATATAACGACCCTATTACCAATGCGCAAAAAACGGCTGATTTATTGAAACATGATATGGACTGCGATATGGTAATTTGCCTTTCGCATTTGGGGTATAAATACGACGACAAAAAAGTAAGTGATGTAGTATTAGCGCAAAGCACCTCTAATATCGATTTGATATTGGGTGGGCATACACACACCTTTTTTGAAAAGCCCGAAGAATTCAGCAATGCAACAGGAGAAAAAGTTTTGGTTAACCAGGTGGGTTGGGCCGGCATTTACCTCGGCAGATTGGACTTTTACCTCGAGAAAAAGAAGAAAATATCACTGCTTTCCGGTAATCCGAAATTGATTTCAAACAGCTAGCTTTTACTAAACTTTTTTTTCAAAAAAAGAAAATGGCGAAAGAAAATTTTTGTGGGAAACCTTCTTAAAGAATTTTCGAGAAAATCAAGTACAGAAAAATTTTTTTTTACCAACCATTTGTTCATTTTCACGTCCACAACGACACACACACAATTTTTATTCAACCCTTAAAAACACACAAGTGAGCATGAAGGAAAAATCGGCTAGCACTGTTTGGAACAACTGTCTGGAGATCATAAAAGATAATGTGAGTGCCCAGAGTTTCAAAACGTGGTTCGAACCGATCAGACCTGTGGAGCTAAAGGGTGCTGTTCTTACTATTCAGGTACCAAGCCAGTTTTTTTATGAGTGGCTCGAGGAGCATTATGTATCACTGTTGCGCAAAACGATTAAGCGCGAGTTGGGCAACAGTGCACGCTTAGAGTATCGGATAGTAGTAGAAAATTCTTCTAACGGCGCTTCACCTTCTACGGTTGATTACCCGAACTACAATTCAGGCAACAGTGCAAACCCTGAAATCGGTTTCCCTTATTTCTTAACCGGAAACCAAATCAAGAACCCATTCATTATTCCCGGCCTCAAAAAAATCAATATCGATTCGCAGTTAAACGCGAATTACAATTTTGATTCGTTTGTTGAAGGCGATTGCAACCGCTTAGCGCGCAGCGCCGGTTATGCAGTGGCACAAAAACCCGGCGGCACGGCATTTAACCCCTTGGTTATTTACGGCGGCGTTGGTTTGGGTAAAACTCACCTTGCCCAGGCAATTGGTAACGAGGTAAAGCAAAACTTCAGCAACAAAACGGTGCTGTATGTTTCAAGCGAGAAATTTACCAACCAGTTTTTTGATGCTGTAAAGAATAACTCGGTAAACGACTTCGTTCATTTCTATCAGTTAATTGATGTGCTGATAATGGACGATATCCAGTTCTTCGGTAACAAAGAGAAAACACAGGATATCTTCTTTCATATATTCAACCACTTGCACCAAAACGGTAAGCAGTTGGTATTAACCAGCGACCGCTCACCGCGCGACCTGGAAGGTATGGAAGAGCGTTTACTTTCCCGCTTTAAGTGGGGCTTAAGCGCGGACCTGCAGGTTCCTGACTTTGAAACCCGTATTGCCATTCTTGAAAAGAAGATGTATGCTGACGGTATTGAATTACCGCGCGAGGTAGTGGAGTTTGTTGCTTACAACATCAACACTAACATCCGCGAACTGGAAGCTGCCCTTATTTCATTACTGGCCCAGGCTTCTTTAAATAAGAAAGAAGTTGACCTTGACCTTGCCAAGAAAATCATTAAGAACTTCGTTAAGAGCATCAGCCGCGAAGTATCTATTGACTACATACAGAAAACAGTTTGCGATTACTTTAACGTAAACGTGGATATGCTACGCGAAAAAACCCGCAAGCGTATGATTGTGCAGGCGCGTCAGCTTTCTATGTTCCTGGCTAAGAACTACACCAAAAACTCATTAAAAGTTATAGGCAAGCACTTTGGCGGCCGCGATCACTCTACAGTTATCCATAGCTGCCAGGCCGTACAGAACCTGATTGACACCGACCAGGAATTCCGCGAGGCAGTTGCCGACATTCAGAAGAAAATACAAATGAGCATTTCTTAAGGAAATAGCCCTAAAACAGCTAAAAAATCCCTCCCAATGCCGGAGGGATTTTTTATTTCTGCTAAATGCAGGAAAAGCTGAAAATCGGCTTTGTTTCTTTAGTGGAATTTATATTTTTGTCGTCCTTTTCGGAAAAAGACCCGGAACACCAAGGAGGATTTCAGGGAAAGGATTGAAAAGTAGGCTCTTATAAATATTGGTGAGGTGGATGAGTGGCTGAAATCAACAGTTTGCTAAATTGTCGTACTTGTAAAAGGGTACCGAGGGTTCGAATCCCTCCCTCACCGCAGACCTTCAAAAGTCTATAAACTTCGGGGTGTAGCGCAGCCCGGTTAGCGCACCTGCTTTGGGAGCAGGGGGTCGCAGGTTCGAATCTTGCCACCCCGACGGAGTCCAGATAAGGGTTTCAGAGAATATCTGAAACCCTTTTTTATTTCCGGTGTAAACATGGTGTAAACATTTTCTCGATTTTACATTTATGGAACACAAAGAATCAATAGGCTTTGATAAGTAAATTTTGAAATGAGATGTTTTCAAAATATCTTTCTATCCTAAATCTTACATTATGCCAAATTCTGGAGATACCAAAAGAGCTCCTTGTAATGGAAGCGAAAAATGCCGTAAACTGAAATACACCAAATGGGTGTATAAAGTTGGCTGGCTGGGTAACTATTGGAAATGCATGACTTGCGGCACAGAGCGTTAGTCATCCCATTTGGTTCCAAGGTAACAAGCATCTTCCAATGCTTGTTACCTTTTTAAAACTAACCCTTATGGATTTTTATCTTAGATAGTCAATTTTAGAAGTTTGCTGACTGAAAGGTGAATATCCGGTGTTTTTAAGAATAGGGGCTTTTTCGAGGTTATAAACAAAACATAGTATATCGCTATTATTACCGAAAGCGGGAAAAGTGGTTTGCTAAGAATATCGGGATATAACCTAAAATATATCGGCCTTTTTTCTGCCTTATTAGCGGCCTTATTACCATACTAAGCCTACGTATATGTAGGCCGTATGTGTCCTTAATTACAGCCTAATAAAAGGTTATAACCAGTCAATAAAAGGTTTACAATAGCTTAATTACAGGCAAACCGAAAACCGGTGTAAAAAGTTTGTTTGCTACCTACTCAATTTACTCGCTTACTCTAAACAGCCTAAAACCCGCGCAAAGTATAGCGAGTAAGGCCGAGTAAGTTATAATTGTTCGAACTTACTCTACCTACTCACCTTGTCCCTATTGAATTTTGACACTTTTCGAGTAAGTGAGTTAGTCAGAACTTAATTTTGTAACGTAATACCCTTTTATGGTGTATTTAGTTTGCTCCTTATACTCATTCACTTTTTGAAAACCCAAAAGTTTTAACGCCCTGCCTATCGCAGGGGCAGAAACCCTCACTGCAAGGTTATCAATTATTATCGCCTTCTGAATATCCGTAGCGGTCATAAACTCCGCGTTATTTGCCCCTTTTGATGCTGGGAGGTACTTACTTTGAATCAGTTCCATTTCTGCCGTAATTATTTGATGCTTTCTATTGGCCTGCTCATTTTCCCTAACCTCATCCAAAGTCAATTCGTAATTAAAGCCTCCCTTATAAAGGGCAAATGCTTGCCGCCAAATGTTGTCAATGGCAACCTCGGTTTTATACCTAAAGTCTATTCTGTCCGTAAGTTCAAAACACAGAAAGCGAACTGAACCTGTTTCATCAGTAAGAAATTCATCCTTATTTGTGGAGCCTATAAAACTTGCCCGTCTGGGCTTTGTTACGGGCTTTCTCTCATATGGCGCCCTTACCTTTACTTTGTCCTTACTAAACATGCTTTTAAGCGCATTTATTTCCGTTCTGCTAAGTGTGGCCAACTCGTCAAGGTTTATCAAAAAATTCTGTGTAAGGGCAATTAAACTATCCTTGTCAACACTGATATTTTCAGCATAATACTTCTGCAAGGCGGGTGGACATAACCATCTGCAAAAAGTAGATTTACCGCTATTCTGTTCTGAATGCACAAAAATAAAGGCCTGTTTATTAAACACGTTATCATTTAAAGAACAGGCCACGCAACGAACAAGCATTTTCTTAAACTGCCTTTTGAAACGCTCCGAATCCTTTATAGGCAAATAGCTACAAAGCCTCTCAATAAAGTCAATTTGAGTATTGTCCCAAGGTGCAAGTGCTTCAAAGTACGTTGTAAAGGGGTTATAGGGGCTTACAAAATCTGAAGCAAAAAGAGAAGTAAGCTTTGTTATTGAAATAGAAATATTTTGAAGCTGTAACTCTCTAAAGATGCTATTCTCATTCAAAACAGCGAAAGCAGATTCGTCTTTTAAAAGTTTATATTCTACATCTAATGTTATCTCATTTAGGCGCAATTCATATTTACTGTTTAAGTAGTTCTCAACCCTTGCCAACTGACTAAAACTTTTCTGCTTTTCGGGTTTACTATCGCTTTCACCCTTGGAGGCTTGGGTATGCTCTTTAGAACTTTTGTAAGCACTTCGAACAGTATCTTCTATTTCATGTCTGCTAAAGCTTTCACTTTCAAACCGGCGAATACACTCCAGGGCAGTGTAGTCCTGAGGCACTTTTATCCTAAAACAAGCCGCACTAAGCTTATAAACAAAATCATTCCTACTCCCCTCTGAAAACGTATTTCCCTTGACATTTAGCCATTTGAGCATATTTTCAAAATCTTGCTTTTCATCAACTGCATTTTGCCACTGTAAGGCATCGTAATTGACATACAAATCCTCATCAAAACTTAAAAACATTAGCCGCGAAACATCACTACACTTTTCATCAATTTTTACAGCGAATTTTTCAAGGTAGTAGTCCCTTAATTGCATAAAGCTGCGTTTATGAGTTTTTGCATTAGCTTCAATTCGAACAATAATTTTTAGCCCTGTTTTTGTTGGGCTGTCGAATACTGCAAAGGAATAAGGGTCTATTTTTAATTTCTCTTTGAGGGCTAAACGGCTATCGGGCTTATCAATATCAATTTGAAGAAAGCCGGAATGTTGTTTCAATTCCATTGCCCTCCTATTTACACCAAATAACCCTGAAACCGTTATTGCGGGTAACTGAGCCTTTAATCTATCCCTACTTTCTTGGCTTGTAACTGCTCTTAGTTCATCAATTCTTTGTTTAAAGCCGTCACCTGTTTTAATCAGTTCTAAAGCTTGAAACATATTCGAGAATGAAGACCCCTTATCCCTACAATTCTTGTAAAAAGAAATTTCTGTACTTTTAAGGTCTGAAACAGTTAGTGAGGTTGGCTTTGCTGGTACCATTGCTAACCTCCTTTTTTATTCTTGCTCTAATTCATCCTCAATTTCCGATTTGCTCTTTTTGCGGCCATCTTCAAGCCACTTCTCCAAATCCGTAACTTTGAAATACAACTTTTTCCCCTTTTTAATAAACGGTATTTTCCGTTTAGAGGTGAGGCCATATAGGGTTTGCGGGGCCAAATGCAGGTAGTTAGCCGCCTCCTGTAAGGAAAAAATATCCACCCGTGGCCTTATTTCCTTTTCAACCTTCTCCTTAAAAATATCAGTGATTGAATTCCGAATTAGTTTCTCTAATTCCCCTTTCCCTATTACTATAATTTCTGCCATAACAACAATTTTGTTTTGGCAAAAAGCATAAGAAAAATAGAATAAAAAGGCTTACTTAAACTCTACTTAGCCTTGTTTTTCTTATTCTTATCAAGTTTTCGTAGACGAAAATCTTCAAAGGCCTGTCGCAAATTTTCAAAAATTTTGGGCGAATAATCTGCGTTACGTTTGTTGAGGCTGGTAGAAAGATTTACCTGCCAATTATTTCCCAAGTCAAAGTTTAAAGCCTTAGCTACCTGTGGAACTAGCTTAGTTATCTGGTCATTTGTATTGCTTATATAGCCGGCTTCAAATAAAGCGTAAACCAGTTGTACAAATTCTGTTTCGTTAGTCCCTTTCCATTTTATTACGGGAGATAAGACATTCGCACTATCATCTAAATCTGCCTTACTGCGCTTAGTAAATAACTCAGGACTTTTAAAACCATACATTTCACGAATCGCCGAAAACCTTGCAGTCAATTCCAAAATTTCATCCCTTCGGTCATTCTCAACATTTTCAAATTCCTCATTGAAAAATGCAGGAAACTCTTTAGTATTATCAAATCTCCATTTATCCTCTGCGTCAACCATTAACCTCCCCCATTGGCCTAACTTTGTTTGCAATTCGGAACTTTGCTTCTGCAAAAATTCATTTCGGTAAACATTATGTGCGTTTATCTTATAAGGCTCTCTAGCTTTCGAGATTTTACCTAAATACTCAGATTTAAACTGCCCCAGATATTTTTTATAGAGCTTTTTATATTTATGAAAATAGTTAGTGCGTTTCATTTAGAATACAAATTTTTATTCTCGTCTGAAAGTGAGTCTACGCCTAATTCCTCTCTCATATCCTCAATAAATTCGCTTAGTGCTAAATTATTCTTTCGTAAATCTTCCTTCTTAATCTTTCCTTGGTTTTTAATAGCTACAAGATGGATGGCATGAAGTTTAGTTTGCAAAGTTCCTAAAGAAGACAAAATCTTATCAGGGGTTATCACATCATAAGTATCCGTCAATAAGTAAAACTCATTCCAAAGATTCGCAAGTTGTTCATCTCTTTCTTCAGTAAAAACCTGTTCTGAATAAATATTTTCAAAAACTTGGGCGAAAAGTGCAAGCTGCTTAGACAACTGAATAAAATATTCAGATTGCATTTTATATAAATGTTCTCTACCCGCACTTCTTCTGTTTTTGATGGTAATAATCAAAGAAGACACACTAACTCCGAAAGTGAGTAACAAGCCGACCGAATAAATCCAATCCTTTGTTTCCATTATATATCCATTTCCTTAGCCCAAAATCATCTCTTCAATTTCACGCTTGGCGGCCTCCAAAATTTCACTCGCATCGTTTTGAAGCTGTTTCACCTGATAATGTATGTCGCTGATTCGTTCTATGATTTCACCTTGCTTATACAGCGGAGGGAGGGGAATATTAATTGACTTCAACAAATCCAATCCAATTCCTGACTGATTATTCCAGTTTGTACATATCGAATAAAAAACCTTATTCTGTTGATATACATTTAAAATCGCCCACAAATATTTCGGAAGTATTTTAAGCTTATCTACTCGAATCCTGGTTATATGGTTTGAAAATAAAATCTCCTGAGGCTCTTCTAAAATGGCAGTCTTTCCAACCAGTTCTTGACTATTAGTATTGTTGAATAATACATCTCCAACTTCAATTAAGTCATTTTTATTCCTTAGTTCATAAGGCAGATATACATTCTTGTCAAATTTCAATATTCCATTTTCTGTGATATTTGTGGGCCTAACCTGGATAATACCATTTTCGGACGAGGCTTGGTCTTGCTTACCTGCTCCAAATCCAGATTTTAATTCAATTGAAACTGAACCAATAGAGACGCTTTCAAAGTGGCCGGAATTGAAGCTGCTTAAATCCGAGTAATAATACAAAGGGTCAAAACGTCCATCGATTTCATTTTTGAAAATAGTAAAGACTCTACTTTCCAATCCAGTATTTTTCACGGGAATGGTAATTCCCAATTCTTTTAAAATATATGTTGTAATGCTCCTTTCCTGTGCCTGTGCTTGTTCTTCCCTTTGTAATTTGGCTTCATACGCTTGATTTATTTTTGCTACAATTTGTCTTTGAATTTCTAAAGCTGGCAGAGGAATCTTTAACGATTTGTACTCCTCTGAATTAATATTTGGTTGCCCAGCTGCTCTTTGAATTGCTTTAACCCATTCCCTGTATGGACTAAGTTGGGTATATGTAAATAGGTAGTCCGGCAAAATTTTATTTTCATCCACTACAAAACGAATCATGTAGCCTGCAAAAAAACATTTGTAATCTACACTTGAAGTCTTATGCAAATAAGCCTTTCCTACTGTTGCACCACTTCTTGCAAATAAAATGTCATTATTTCGAAGGAAATATTTTTTATCGATAGTGTTCGCGGTAACGCCCATCGAATCATTCAGTAAGCCAAATTCGTCAATGTCGGTAATCCTTATGTATCGCGGTTGATTTCTTTCTGTTCTTACGATTCCAATTTCGTTAGCGCCGTATTGCGGGGCAGTTGTAAGCAAAGATTTTAACGGCATAGTTTCATATTTGAATGATTTTACTTTCCTATTGTACAAAATCATTGTAGGGTCAAACCTTTCAGTTAACTCCGAAAAATTTGCAAGAAAAATTGTTATTTCCGAATTTACTGTTGCATTCATTTTACTTGCCTTTTTCAATTATATACCCGTATTCATCACTTAGAATTGCAACGATATTGTCGTAAACTTCGGATTCAAGTGTTGCTATTGCTTTTTCATTGTAAGGGTTTCTTACATCATGCTCGTAATCAAACGGCACTTTCACGTTATCTCCTTTCTGGCGGACTATAATTGTTGGCTTTTTTAAACCTCTTGCAATACCCAATTCATAACCAACATTCGCATTTCCTCCGGTTATATCCGCAACAAAAATACTGCACTGTTTTATTTCGTTAATCATGTTCACAATTATATCCCTCGTTTTTCCTTCATATTGCATTATAGGTATCAGGCTAATACTAACATGCTTATAGTTATCCTTTATCTTATCAATTACCCTTTGATATGCCTGGTTAAACGTTTCCATTATTTCGGCACTTCCCTCATAATATGGCATTGCAACAAATACTGAAATGTTTTTTTCTGCAATCTTGTCGAATATTTTTATGATGCTTTCCGCTTTTATCTCTTGAATTTCGAAAATATGGTTGCTCAATACCCAATCTGTAAAAAAATTATACTTGGCCTTGTTATTTTCAATATGGTAATAAAGAAAGGTTGTAAGTAAACCAAAGCTTGAGTTTGCTTTGAGCTTATGGTTTTCATTATAAAGAGTATCTATTGCTTTTAGTGATTCAAAAACTTTATTCACTATTTCATCAGGATTTACTCCTTTCTCAAGCAATCTCCTAAAAACATCTATATAGTAGGTTCTGTATTGTTTTGACAGAATGTGTTCAATTCCGGTAAAATATTCGGGCTTTACTTTATTGTTTAATTGCCTTGTTTTTAATGCCTCAGTGCCTAATATTTCTTCTAATTCTTCATCGGGGAAATTTATATTATCATCAACAATCACTCTTAGGTTTTCTTCCGAGGTTAGAGGGACAGTTTTAGTATTGATATTGTGAAAAAATATTTTTACGGACTTATTAAAAATTTCAGTTGCCTCATTAGAGACAAGCTTATTGTCAGCGTAAAACTCTTCACCCAACAAAATACAAAAGGGGGCTACCATTCGATTAACTTTTTGCGTAGTTGTAAGCTCAGCGGCTTTTAATCGATGATTCCCATCTATTCTGTGAAATGGAGGATTTTTACTTGCAATTAATTCGTTTAGAAGGCCATCATCAAGTTTTATCTCTATTGCGGTCAAATAGGTTTTTCCTCCTGCATCGGCTTCTTGTTTATAAAGAACTGGATTTACATTTAACTCTGTCTTGTCAACGCTTGATTTGTAGTTGCCATTTAGTTGTATTTTCATTAAGGGCGTATCTGCATTTTTGGAGTCGTCAAAGGAATGTTTGACCTTGTAGCTTAATATAATTTCAGGGAAGAAAAGATACTTCTCTGTATCTAAAAATTCCCTAATAGTCTCTTGTTGCTCAGCTAAAGGGTTTCTTTGGTAGCTATAATCTGCCTTAGAAATTCTTGCCAATTCTTTAATTGGCGCAAACCCCCTAATACAAAGCTGGCCATTTAGGGAGCTATCTAAAATACCTCTGATAATCATATTTTATTGTCTTCAATTTGATTGATAAATTTTTCCAATTCATCACCTATGTAATTCAATTCATTTTTCTCAATAGTTGCTCCTGTTGCATCATAGCCGATTTCCTCAGCTATTGCCATAAATATCTTATAGTCAGGAAACACGTTTTGCTTAGCCTCTAAATAAATATCTTCAAGTCGCTCTTTTAACTCATTTACTAAATCGTTGTAATAGGTGCTTACGCCTTCTCGCCATTCTTTGTACTCTTCCGTCTTTTTTAGGTCGGCTAAACTTAAATTTGCGTAAGGATTGTTAAACCCTTCCAGTCTTTTAATTTTTTGCTCTTTCTGTTTCTCCCAGGCTTCTACTTGTTGGTCATATTGATACTGTTCCTTCAATTTTATCTGAATCTCTAAAATTTTGCCCTCAATCAATTCTGATTTTTTGACCTTATATTTTTTTAGAAATAGGACAGAACTTTTTACACCAGCACCGGTAGCCGTAAAAGCAGTTTGCGGCATGGAAACCACAGCAACGATTCTGAATTTATCTTCAATCATATTTCTTACATACTGCAAACTGCTATTGGTAAGCATTCCATCGGGCACTACCACCGCTAAATAGCCTCCCTCCCTTAAATAATTATAGCATTGTTCAATGAAAAGTATTTCGGTATTTTGATTGTCCCGTATAGTTTCAGGCTGAGCTTTTCTTGCTAACCAATCGGATTCCTTTTTACCAAGCTTATAAGTTTTCAGATAAGCTTTTTCAGTTTGTCTTATGATACTTCCAAAGGGGGGATTAGTAACAATAAAGTCAAATCGGTTGTATTTAAAACCAGTATTATTAGTTACCTTTTCAATTTCATCCGGGCTTTGTAATCCGTCTGCAGTTATAACATTAGTATGCCCGTCGTCGTGAATTATCATGTTCATTTTAGCGGCTCTTGAAATTTGCTCATTAATCTCAATGCCGTATAAATTTTTCTCGGCGAAGTCATGCCAATATTTGTAATGCTTAGCATTCTGCTTTACATCTGTTTTATAATTGGGGTAAAGCTTGTCAGCTTGTCGTCGTATTTTATTCAAGGCGTAAAGCAAGAAGCCACCGCTTCCGCAAGAAGTATCTAAAACGTAAGAATCATTTTTTATGGGCAATACGTCAACCGCAAATTTTACAATAGGTCGAGGAGTAAAATATTGGCCAAAATTACCTCTGAAAAATGCCCCCATGAAAGTTTCGAAAGCTCTTCCTTTACTATCCAGGTCGGTTTCACCTAAATTTATCGCTTCCAAGTACCCGACTACTGTTCTTACTTTTTCAGGGGTTAAACGAATATCATCTCGGAAAACTTCGGCGTCTTTTTTTCTCCCTTCTTGATAAAGGTTTGTAACTCGTTCAAAAAGTCTTTTATTTTCTTCTTTCCGAATTTCGTACCGAAGTTGTTCCTCGCTATATTTTTGCCAATTTCTAATCTCCTCTTTGTCTACGGTAATTATTTGAAATGCATAAGGCTCGCCAGGTTGCCTGTCCTTTTTTTCATCCCAAATTTTGCAGAAGATAAGCTTATCTAATTCGTCAAACGCTTCTGACGGGTTTAGTTGGCCACCAGCCCAAAGGGCATCGTGAGCCTGTTTGAAACTTTTTGTAAGCTGTTCTTGATTAATTATCGTTAGGTCTACAAATTTTTGTTTTCCCTCCTTTTGCTCTAACTGATTAGCAGAGTAGACAAATTTATAATTGGCTAATTTTTTAACGCCAAACTGAGGAATATCGGTTAAAGTAATTCTCGAGTTCCGTTTTTTATCAACTTCAAAATATTCATTCTTTAATCCTGAAGTAATCCAAACGTATTTAACATCATTAGGTAAAGCGTAGGCGTAACTGTAAGCCTGTTCGATTGCTTGTAAAAATTCTTGTTCGCTAACTTCTTGCCTTTTGCATTCAACTAAGATGTGAGGCTGTTGACAGTCATCATCATTATAAACTACAATATCAGCCTCTCTACTATCAGACCCCATTTTGACAGAAACATACTGCTTAATCCTATTTGGTTTATAGCCGTATTGTAAAATCAATCTTAAATAAGCATCGGCTTGCACTTTTGATTCCGGCTGATTATAACTGACGGCTTTTAGTCCCTTTTGGTAATGAAAAGTTATATTTCTAATGTCGTCACCATCTCTGACACTTCGGTTATTAAGTTTGATTTTATGCCTTCTTCAATTAAACTCATGATTTTTTGTTATTTCTCTGCTTTTTAATGGCAGTAAAATAAACAAAACCTTATAACCAAAAGAAAAGGAATGAATTTGGGACGCGTAGAAAAACTACGAAAGTTTATAACAACGATACCGCAGTATCTAATACAGAGTTCTCGAAACTATCCAGGTAAGTTTGTGTAATTTCCTCCGATTCATGTCCTAACAACTCGCTAATAACTGTGGTAGATACACCTCTGCGTTTTAGAACAGTGGCCGCTGAATGTCTAGCCACATAAGTAGTTAGGTTTTCTTCTATCTCTAATTTTTCCGCAATGGTTCTAAGGTCGTCATTCGTTTGTCTCATTACCTTATGTAAGCGGTCGTTTTTTTGTTGTGCGGTCTGGTGAGTGTTTTCTATGTATATCGGGAAAATATATTTATCGGTCTGGTTAGCTTTATAGTGTTTTAAAATTTTTAAGGCTTTATCGTTCAGAAAGACGTTGTATAGTTTGCCTGTCTTTGCCCTTTCGTACTTTAACCGGTTATCCTTTATATTGTCCCAAGTCAGGTTAGCAATGTCTGCGATATTCGTTCCCATTGTATAAAAGCTAAAAAGGAAAATGCTTCTCGACTGCCAAAGCCTGCTTTCTATTGGCAAGGCCTTTTTTTCAATCAGTTCAATTTGTTCTAAGCGCAAAGCGCGCTTTTGTGTTTCAAGATTCAATTTGCCTATTTTATAATCTCTAAAAGGGTATATGTCCAGCGTTATTATTTTGTCCTTTATAGCGCGGTTAAATAGCGCCCTGAGCGTTCTCAGGTAGTTTGATATTGTGCTTTCCTTGCACCCTCTCTCAATACAGTCTGTTTCAAACTTGCAGAGCCAACTCCAGTCAATTTGGTTAAACTGTATATCTACGTTTTTGGCAAAGGTTTTAACTACATTCCTACAAAGGGTATAGACTTCGGCATTGCCTATTCGGTTTGCCTTTTTCAGCTCTCCAATAACCTCGTCAAAGTATTTAGAAACGCTGGCCTTGTTCCTTTTCTTTTTAACGTTCCTAACTAAAGCCTCAGCGGTAAAATTTTCGGTCTCTAAATCTAAGGCCAGTACCTGCTTTGCAAAAGCGGCCTCCTTTTTCTTTATAACGGCCTCCAGTTCGGCTTTGTATTGGTACTTTTTGGACGGTCGGTTATGTTTAAAATCCCATTCAGTTTTTAAAGCAGAATAGCCTAAACTGATTCGCTTAACCCTACGGTCTTTTATGATTTGTAGAATGATAGGGTGCTTCCCGTTGCTCAATGTTTTGTGGGTGTAGAGTATCGGCTTAATTGATGCAGTATTTTTCATAGTCCTAAAATTATCGGTGTAAACATGGTGTAAACAAATAAGGATAAAAATAGGTAAAAAACGAAAAGATTCAACAACAATATTTTGCCTAAAATATTGATTTTCAATTTAAATATCAATTTTTGAAAAGCATCAAAAGACCTTGGCTAGCTGCTTTGGGAGCAGGGGGTCGCAGGTTCGAATCTTGCCACCCCGACGAAGAGAAATCCGCCTTTCCGATAACATCGGAGGCGGATTTTGCATTTTAGGAAAACCAAACACCCTGTTTGAAGTTTTCCTAAATGCAAAAGACGAAAGCACGATAGTGCGTCAGGCGGTTTTTTTTCACACCACCACACAAGATCACCAAAGGTAATCTGTTGCCCGCGTCTGTGTCACACAGACGCGCCTTACCTAACCCGCCTTCTCCGCCAAAATAAGCGTGTGTGTTACAGCAACATCCGCTTCAGTGTAACCGCTGTATTTGCCATCCAGCTTTACTTTACGAAGCTGTTCCACTGAGCCCGGGCGATTAATTTCCTCTAGAATTTTAAAGCCGGCCTGCTCGTATAGTTTGCGGTAGTCAGTAATGCGCAACCTGTTTTGCGGTTGTATGGAATTATCAATCCTGTTCCATTCCGAATCAGAAAACTGAAGGAAGTTATATACCGTTATACTTTTATCAAGGTGCGCAAAATGGTCGCTCATATCAATGCTATGGCTCATTAGGCCGTCCGGCTTTAGCACCCTTTTAAATTCCTTAAGTATGGGTAGTAAAATTTCAGGTGGTATATGTTCAAAGGTGTTGTTAGAGTTAATCAGGTCAAATTGCCCATTGCTAAAAGGAGTATTCCTGGCGTCGCCTAATATGGTATGAATACCCACCTCTTCCAAAATTTTATGGGGGTGTATATTCATCGCCAACAGTGTTTCCAGCTTCTTAAATCTTTCAAGCTGCAGGCCCGGTAAATAAGTTTCTAATTGGCCGCTATCATACCATTTCCTCAATTTCAGAATGGTTTCGTGCACAGCGCTTGTTTTCAATAAATCACTTATATCAATGGTGTAGATGTTCTCTGCTCCGGCAAGGTAAAATGCAAAAGGCACTATGGGGTACCATCCCGTTCCAATCTCAAGGGTGCTGAACCCGGGTTTACTATTGCCGTATTTTTTAAGGTAAATGAGGTGGTCGCGGCAATGTCCCAGTTTCCCCTCCATTAAACTATCGCTAAGCACTACGCCTTTAGTAACGTAGCGCTGAAATAGATAATTGATTTTATGCTTATTGGGTAGAAAGGAAATAGCCTTTTGAATGATGGCTTTAGCTATCCAGATTTTCATTTTAGCGCTTTATGTCCAATGGTTATTTATGGGTATAAAATGAAAATAGAAAAATTCAATACAACCTTATTATAATAAAAAAAGCGGCTCACCAAGGTGAAGCCGCTTCCATTCAAAATGGGCATCTTTCTATTTAGATGATTTTAGCAGGAGCTTTTTCGTATTTACAACACCATTCGTATTCACTTGCACAATTACGTACGTATTGCCCACATCATCCAAAGCCTGTGCATATAACCCCGGTTTCATATAATCATCAGTCCATACCTTTTGGCCCAGTAAATTGTAAATATCAATATGCGCCTTTACGTTCTTCAATTGGCGGAAATCAATAAACACATCAGCTGAACTACTCCACATGTTTATTCCCTGGTTAGCTACAGAGGTTATATCGGTAGTTGTTTTGGCCGTAACATTCACAATTTGCTGTGTACTTGCTGAACAGCCTTCATTATTAGTAACGGTTAATGCCAGCGTATACGCCCCTTGTTGCTGGTACGTGTGCGCCACAGCTAAACCATATTGTATCGTACCGTCGCCAAAATCCCATTGAGCATTGGCAACATCGCCTGCGGTTTCCAATTGTATTTCCTCTCCTGTTTCGGGGTTGGCATTGCTTAAGTGCATGGTGGCAATCATTGGGGCCGCGCCTTGTATCTGAATATTCTTAATTACGGTATAGCCGTCATTATCTGTCAACTCAATTTGGTAAACGCCGGCGTTCGCACTTAAGCTAATCGGCGAACTGCTGGTTAAAGTTCCCTGGCTTATTACCCCGCCATTCTGCATTTCCCGAATAACATATTGCCATGCGGCCGTTCCTGGTTGCTCTACACTTATTTGTCCGGCAGCGGCACAACTGGCATTCATCGTTTTAATTTCAGCCTTAGGGGTAAAGTGCAACACAAAGCGGTGCCAATCATCATTGGTTGAAGCGGCAAATGAGTAATCGCCCTCTCTTAAATTATGATATACCCCTGCCTTTTTATCCTTTAAGATAATGTATGTAGTAGGATCAAAACTTTGTAAACCCGTTACACTTATTTTATAGTTACCGCTAACGCCCGGTTCAAAACCAACATTAACAGCCGGAGTTTGTGTAATGGCCTTATTTACATTTTGCGAATACCATTCTAACGGATCAGTATTATAGGTATAAACAGTATGGCGGGTTAATGCTCCGGGCAATTTTACACCGTCAAACTGGTTATCGAACTGCGCTGATGCATTCTCATTAAAACCAATAGTGGTTTTGTCTAAAAGGCCATTAGTGGTATTTTCAAACACCATGGTAATTGTTTCGCTGTTATTTACCGCATGGAAAGTTTGGCTGTTACGGCTAAGGCTTGATTTCCGAATAGTGTAAGTGGAAGTCCCCCCTGGTATTGTTTTACGCACAAAAAAGGCTTGAAATGGCGCAATTAAATTCTCATTGATATAAGCACCGGCATAGGGGCCGCTAACATTCCAAATGGCATTTACCGCATCAAAACCCGGCACTACATTAGCCGTTAAATCAAGCGTAGCTAAATAAGGGTTGGCTACCATTGTCCATCCAGAAACCGTTGGCCTGCCTTGTAAACTTACGTTTGCCCATCCTCCGTTTGTAGCATCGCGGGTGTAAGCAGTATCTAAATGCGGTGCACCGTTTACAGCAATTGCACCTGCACCAATCATTCTAACTGAAAAACCTTTTCCTGCATCCATCATAGCGCCAGCGGGCTCCACATGCCAGCCTGCCACATTACAGCCTGCACCATTACTCTCGTCATAGGTATATACATTACCATATATTGAATTAGGCGCCAGTAAGGTTTCATCACAATTTCCTGTTGCGGTTACAAAACCACCCACTGCGTTGGTAGAACCAAAATAACCCGCAGTAATGCCATCAACCGGGCTTCCGAAATAATGCGCATCCTCATAACCGGCAGCATCATACACTCGTTCGGCAACAATATCGCCCACTAAAGTCCCAACAAAACCGGGACTAAAGTTGTCTAACACCGCCATATCGCTGGAACTGGAACTTCTAAAACGCATAGTGCCGTTGGTGGTTTCAAATGTTCCGTTTTCTAATTGTAATGCAACATATATATCTACATAAGCGCCGGTATCTAATTTCGTAACTCCCGCTCCGCGCATGGAAAGCAAATCGAAACCGGTATTCCCTTTTACAAGCTGACCGGAGCCATTCAGCACTACTAAGCCCATACCCGAAACTCTGGCTGTGGCAGAATCAGGACCAATCCAGTTTCCGCACACAGCCATACCGTCATTTAAGGTCAGGTGCGTACCGGCCGCCATTGTAACGCTGCCTACTGCAATATCAGTGTCAACCACAGGTTGGTTAGCAGTATAAGGTATTACAACGTTATGGGCGCAGCTGGATGGCACCATAGCTGGCGACCAGTTAGCCGCTGTTTGCCAATCTGTACTTTGCGAACCGTTCCATGTAATGGTAGTTTGCGCATATAGGCCTTCAGTGAATAAAAGCACAGTAACGCAGCACAGTACGCCCGCAAACAGTTTTCGTAATCTTTGATAAGTAAATGGGTTAAGGGGTATTTCAGAAGGTAGCACTTGTTTCATAACACTATCATTTGTTAGCGCCTCTACAAGAAGTGTTCCTTGCCGAAAAGGAAATGATAATCATATACTAATAAGGCCTGAACAATGGCAAGAATTTCCCCAAAAAGGCTGTATAATGAATAGCTTACCACCCTGCCATGACTTTTATCAGGCTTAACCCTTAGCCAAATCATATAGCAATTTTAGCCGCTGCGCTTCCTTTGCCGTTAGAAGAGATAAATGAAATAGTATGAAGAACAAGATTTTATTTTTCGTTGTAACCACCCTGATACTTGCTCATATAGTTGTACTGGCTTTTAGCCTGTAAACCATCATTACTTTGATGCATTGCAAGATTACGCGCTAAACTTAGTGGCGCGTTGTTTCCACATGTACTTGTACAACACAGGGAAATAGTAAATGTAGCTTATGGCCACTACAGCCATAAATGCACCGTAAATAGTAAGAATGGTGCCGGCTGCTACTATTGGCGCGGCAAGTATCAACCACTCCCCCGTTACCCCTAAAGGATACAGCACAATAAAAAAGCTATAGCGCATCCATAACAAAAAGGCAGGCTGCCGGTTTTGCAAGCCTGAAAAATAAAAGGAATAGCGCACCAGTTCGGTAATACTCCACGCAAACGAAACAATACAAACCCCTGCATAAGCCAGTGTGCTTAGCTCGCCGCCTTGTACTAATACATTTATAACCACAAGCACTAATAGCCGCGATGTAACCTGCGCTGCCGTAGACCCAACCGGAGACTTAACCCATCTAAACAAGGCATGAACAATCTCCAGAAAAGCCATTCCCTGCGCAATATTCAATAGCAATAAGGCTGTGGGGGTAAGTTTGAAGCCACCGGCACAAAACCATATAAGGTACGCTGCCCAAAAACAAAAGGCAAGCGCGTTATAAGCCAGCAGGTAATTTTTAATAGAGTTTTTCATTAGCCAATAAAAGGGTAAGCATTCTTTTTAATAGCAAAGTCCGCCACCGCCCTGCGCAGTTCCTTAGGGTTAACGTTATACTCAGGGGTAAGCAGCTTTAATAAATAATTCATTGCACCTTTTTCAAAACCCGAAGAATAAGAGGCAATGGCATCATATCCCGTCTTACGTACCTTATCCAGAGATTCATGTAAAAACAACTGCAATAATTTCTTCTGTATGGCAATCGTTTCAGCGCTGTAATCCTTTTTTTCTGCCAATTTTTGCACTCTTAGCAATAGAGATTCTCCAATATAAGCTTCCGCGAGAATATCTGCCAGGTTCATTACTATCTCTTGTTCGTCCACCATCTTTTCGCGCAGCTTATTTCCCGCTGCCCCGGAAATAAGTAAAAAGGCAGCCTTAACATTCCGCACTATTCTGCGCTCTTCATCAAATCCGCTTTTACTTTTAAATGGCAATAACTGGTTAAAGAAAATGCCCGGCAGCTTTTTACCGGCGCCTATTAAATCCACCTCTTTTGTTTTTAACGCGCGTCGCGTTAACTCCGCCACCGATAGCAGTCTGTTAATCTCATTGGTGCCCTCATATATACGTGTAATACGCGCATCGCGGTACCCCATTTCAATACCTGTTTCCACGGCATAGCCCATGCCTCCATGCATTTGCAAAGCTTCATCCACCACATAGTCTAACACATCACTTCCATATACTTTTAATATGGCGCACTCCACAGCAAACTCGCGCACCGCCTGTAATTTAGCCTGGCTTTTCTCCATGCCTTGTTTTACAAACTCTTCCTGCTTACGGTCAATATTGCTACCCGTACGGTAAATGGCAGATTCCGCTGCAAATGTGCGCATCACCATCTCCCCTATTTTGTAACGCATTGCCCCAAACGAGCTAATGGGCACGTTAAACTGTTCGCGCTGGTTGGTATACTCTACGGCACGGCTAATGGCAAACTTACTTCCGCCAATAGCGCCGGCAGCCAATTTAATTCTACCGGTATTCAAAATGTTCAGGGCTATCTTAAAGCCTTCTCCACGCTTTGCTAAAAGATTTTCTACCGGTACAGGGCAATTATTAAAAAACACCTGCACTGTGGAGGAGCCCTTAATCCCCAACTTCTTTTCTTCCTTTCCCAGTTGTATGCCTCCAAAATTCTTCTCTACAATAAAGGCAGATAAGTCTTTGTCGTTTTCAATTTTGGCAAATACAATAAACACATCGGCAAAACCGCCATTGGTAATCCACATTTTTTGCCCGTTAAGCAAATAGTGTTTGCCATCGGCACTAAGGGTAGCTTTGGTTTTACCTGAATTGGCATCGGAACCGGCCCCGGGTTCTGTTAAGCAATAGGATGCCTTCAATTTGGCAGAAGCTATGCCGGGTAAATATTTTTGTTTTTGTTCAGGTGTTCCGTAAAAAACTATGGGTAAAGAACCTATAGAGGTTTGTGCACCAATAGTAGTAGCAAAGGAAAAACCTATGGCAATGGCCTCACCGAATAACAGGCCCGTATTAAAATCCAGATCCATTCCTCCATACTCCTTGTCTATCGAAAGCCCGCATAATCCTAACTCAGCAGATTTCTCCAGCAACTCAATAATAAAGGGCAAATCTTTCGAGGCATCCAGTGCCGCTGCTTTTTCAATACCAAGACTGTGTATCTCTTGCAGGCAAAAATCGCGCACCATATCGCGAATCATTAGCTGCTCTTCACTCCATTCCTCCGGTAAAAAAACGTCCTTATAATCTGTTTCGCCGGTAATAAAGGCACCACCTTTCAGGCTCATAATAACTGGGGTTTATTTTAGTGGCAGAAAAGTAAGAATACTTATTAAACCAATGGTAGATGCCGAAAAGGTTGCTTTAATTAGCTGTATGAAGAAAATACTTCCGCTATTCATCCTTCTGCTGTTCCTTGGTTTAGGCGCAGCAGCCCAGGGAACAGACTCCCTCAAACAAGTTGCCCAATCGTTTAATGTAGATAGCGCCACGGAACAGTGGCTGAATACCTTAAACGGCCCCGCAAGGGCAAAGTCCGACGCTTACTTTGAGGGCGGTTACTGGCTACTGTTATGGAACACCCTGTATGCGTTGCTGGTAGCAGCCTTATTCATGTTTACCGGGTTATCCGCCCGCATTAAAAAGGCAGTCAGTCGTTTCAAAAGCCAGAACATTCAAAACTTACTATACGCCGCTGCTTATATACTGCTAAGCTACCTGCTAACCTTCCCTTTAAATGTTTATCAAAGCTATTTCCGCGAACACCAATACGGCTTATCAAATATGAGTTTCACAGGCTGGCTATCAGATGAATTAACCGGGCTGGCAGTAGCAATTATTGGGGGCAGCCTCATTTTAATGGTGTTGTATATAGCCATACGCAAAACCGGTAAAAACTGGTGGGCATGGGGTGCCGGAATTACCGTGGCATTCTCGGCACTGGTGTTATTTATAATGCCGGTTTTTCTAATGCCTTTGTTTAATAAGTATGAGCCGTTACAAGATGGTCAATTAAAACAAGAGATACTTTCAATGGCACGGGCCAATAGCATACCCGCTCAAAATGTTTACCAGTTTGATGCCTCAAAACAAAGCGACCGCATAAGCGCTAATGTTAGCGGCATAGCCAGCACTACGCGCATTTCCTTAAACGATAATTTACTAAAGCGCTGTACTCCTGCTGAAATAAAATCAGTAATGGGCCACGAAATGGGCCACTATGTAATGAACCACATTTACAAAGGCTTGCTGCAAATGGGGGTTTTAATTGTAATAGTATTCGGCCTGGCAAACTACCTTTTTGAGAAAACTAAAAATAAGTGGGGCCAACGCTTACAGATAACAGCAGTAAGTGATATTAGCACACTACCTGTATTGGCAGGCATATTCAGCCTTGTAATGTTCTTTACAACGCCACTAACTAATACTATGACACGCACCATGGAAGCCGAAGCGGACATGTTCGGCCTTAATGCGGCAAGAGAACCGGATGCAGAAGCTCATGTAGATATGATGCTTTCAGAATACCGCAAAATTGACCCGGGTTATTGGGAAGAAATTCTTTTTTACGACCACCCAAGTGGCCGCAACCGCGTGCACATGGCCATGCAATGGAAGGCTGAGCACTTAAATGAACTTAAGTAGTTAAGCGAATAGCTTTTTACCGCTTTGTTTAACAGCCCTTTTTTGCTGCCGTATTTTGCCGTTTAGTTCCCTTGAGAAAGCAGACAGAAATAAAGTTTTAACCGTTTTCAGCTTAGCTTTAAGCATTATGTTATCATGCCAGTCGCCTAGTGCATTTTGCAGCTTTTCAGCTTGCTTCATTTCCTTTGTTTGCAAAACATCCTTTCGGTTGTCTTTACACAAAAGTTGCAGGCTGTAGATTAACTCCTTCAGGCCTTTTCGTATTTTATGGTAGTCCTTATCGGTCTTGGCCCTCTTCCAACGCTTACCTGATTTCTTAAAAATCTTATTACAGTATTGGGCTATTGCTTTACTACTTATCGCCACATTATCATTCAACTGTAGTTGCTTACCTTCTATTTGCTTTGCATACAGTTCAATCTTATGTTCAAAACGGCCATTCAGTTTTTTTAAAGTCTCCGTATTTCTCAACCTGTCTTCAATATTCAATTTCGTTAAACATTCCTGCAACAACTGCTCTTCGCGTATTGGTGCAGCAGATTTAAAAATCTGCCTGTAAGGCTTATAAGTGGCTTTGTAATTAAAATTTCTATCCAGTTGGCCCAGCAGCTTAAGCACCGCCCTTATCTTCTTTATGGCCACACGTAACTGATGTATTTGTTCTTTATCGCCCGTATAGTGCAAAAGAATTTGCAGGCAAATTGTTTGCTGTTCAGTATAATAACTACCTATGCCCGCGTTCATCTTCACTCTATAAAGATAACACTTTGATAGCCGCTACCCGCAGTATTAACATTCAGTAAAATCGCGAATGACTTAAGCCTTTTCTTCCTGCAATTTGCGGTTGAAATAAAAAAGAGAAACAACAGTAAGCACAATACCTATAGTGCTTACTACATATAGCGCCGACGAAAAAAAGCCTACATAACTCATTTCAGCATGCCCGAAATTCTTGAACAACAAAACCCCAACGCTTCCCAAATAGCCGAAAGAGTCTGCTATGTAAATAAGGAATCCAACATTAGCGGGCTTACGTACGGCAGCAATTAAGCGCTCAAAAAACACCACGTTAAAAGGTATATAGCCCAGGTATAATCCCAATCCGTTTGCAACAATCCAAATTACCGGCGAAATAGCGCCATGGTTATAGGCATAAGTACTTAATCCTGCAATGGCAAAACCCACTATAACCATGTAATGGTTAAGGCGCAATGCAAAGCGATTATCCTTTACCAGCATTATAAAACTCATACAGCCCAATACAATTACTCCTATCGGTGTTTCAGTAGCCGTAAAAATTTTTGGGTCGTCAATATTTAACTCCTTCCACATATCCGCCACAAAATTGTCGCGGAAGTCGCGGATAATAGAAAGCATACCATACACCAACACCAGTATTACCAGCCCCCATAAAAAATGGCTCACAAATTCTTTACGTTCCTTTGTTGTCATAGGAAAGCGCGGTGCTCTGTGTTCAATATCATCCTTAGTTGGATGCGGTATATGCTCAAGTATAAAAACAAACACAAGCAGCGGAATTAAAAATATAGCGGCCGTGGCAGCAGGCATCCAATATTCGCTTAAGCTATAGTCCTTCATCAGCCACTTGCCAATACTCTTTACAAAGCCCGATGAGAATATAAAACTTACGGCCAGCACACTGCCCATAAACTCAGTGGCCCGTCTTCCTTCAAGATAGCTAAACACCAATCCCCATACCATGCCCAGGGGTATGCCGTTCAAAAACATACATAGTATGTTGTACGGCGCAGGAACAAACGGCAGCACCAACAGAAAAATACCGGAGGAAGCAATTAACCCTATAATAGATAGTGCCCTGTGGTGGTGTTTCATACCGCTTACCACCCGTATACCCAGGAATTTGCTGAGCGTATAGCCTACTAATTGGGCGATAACAAACAAAATTTTAATGCTTATACCTGCGTACGTCTGTCCATCAAAAGTGGCGGCCGTAAATGGTTTACGAAAAGCATACATGCATGAGTAGGTGCAAAAGGCCGCGAGGGCGGCAATAAGCGGAACAACAAAAGACGGAGATTTCTCCAGTGCCTTTTTAAGATTAGGTAAGTGAAAATTCACACTTGCGTTTTACAACTATAATAATTCAAAAACAATTGGGCCCGAATTTGCCTTTACTAAGAAAGCGAAAAGAACATTACCGCAAGGTTAAGCTTTAGGGGCTTCAGGCTTTACTTCCGGCTGCGGCTTCAATTGTTGTAAAGCAGAATACAGCATGGCCACTTCCAAAACGGTATAAATGGCATAATAAACCAAAAAATGAATCACCAGCACCTGCTTATTATCCTTGGTAAACAAAACAAACACAATAAGTATCATTAAGTAAAACATGAACTTAAGTGCTGTAGAGCCTATAAAGCTTCTGACAAAACTTGCCCCGCTTCCCTGCGCCCTATTAAGCAAAAACAAGTGCACTGCAGTGGCCATAAACGCTATAATTCCCAATAGCAGAAATCCATCACTTATTACGTATTGGGCAGGGGCAAAAATGTTCCATAAAGCCTGCCCCCCCGCACAAATAAGGGTTACTATGGCAACGGTTATGAGGAACTTCAGCGAAGGTGATTTCATGAAACAGCTAAATATGTTGCGAATTTAACGGCCTTGGTGAAATAGTAGAAAAATTCATTTAAACCGTTCAGAATCCTATTTTTGAAGACAAACCCATTACTTATGAAGAAACTGGTCCCGCTCTTCATTGCCCTTTGTGTATTTACACATATAAAAGCGCAATTTTTTACCGGTCTGCGTAGCAGCCCCTTTGGTGGAGTTACCAATGTTGGTTACAACCCCGCCATTGCCGATAACCGTTTTGTTGCGGATATTAATTTAATTGCTGCAGGCTTTAGTGTAGGCAACAACTATATTGGCGTTGATCGTCGCGTAATACTGAATCCCAACATTGAGGCCCCACAGGGACAGGATTTTCAGGATGCGTTTTTAAAAGAACGCCTTAACGGTAAAGACAAATACGGCTACGTGGGCATGCAAGTTCAAGGGCCATTCTCTTTTATGTGCAGCTGGGGCAAAAAGAAAAACAATAATGCTTTTGCCTTTACCTGGAATGTAAACAGCGTAACCAATATTGACAATTTTGACCAAACCTTTTCGCGTATTGCATACTACGGTGTGGGTTTTAAAGCTGATTCCATATTGGGTTTCCGCAGAGCAAACCTTAATGATGAGAATGTTTCAATTAAATCCAACACCTGGATTGATTACGGCCTTACCTATTCACGCGTTGTGTACGATCAGGGGCCACATATGGTTAAAGTAGGCGGCACATTAAAATTATTGCAAGGCGTTGCAGGCTTTTACACTTATGTAAAAGAGTTAAAATATCAGTGGCAGGATTACGACACCTTATCCATTTTTAAAACAGATGCCGAATACCGTTACTCGCAGGGTTTTCCAACATCAAGGGACTATGCAGCTGATGACCTAAACAACTTCTATAAAGATTTAATAAGCTTTAAATACGCTGCCCCATCTGTAGGTGCCGACCTTGGGGTTATTTATGAATGGCGCCCTAAAAAGGACAAGTATAAATACCAAATGGATTGCGAAGACAAATGGCGCTTCGATCAAAACCGCTATGTTTTAGCAGCAGGCTTTTCGGTTGTAGATATAGGGGCCATTAAATACAAAACAGGTCAATACAGCGGAAACTTTACTGCAAACATTACAGATTGGTATGTTAAGGATGCCACCTTCCCCGATGGTTTACAAAGCTTTGACGATACCATTAAAAGCCGTTTCATCAGTCAGCCTACCAAAGGTTCGTTTACAATGTGGCTGCCTACGCGCTTCAACCTCTTTCTGGATTACAACATTGGTTATGGCTTCGGCTTAAATGCAGCAGCCACAATCTCGGCCAACCTTGCGCCTAAACGCAATATGGTTCATCACGTAAGTACGTTCACGTTTACGCCAAAGTATGACCATAAGTGGTTCGGCTTCTATTTACCTGTAAGTTATGACGTATTGGGCAATGTGGGTTTAGGCGCCACTTTAAGAATGGGGCCAATAATTGTGGGAACACAAGACCTGTTGGGGTTATTTGCCAAAAAGCATGTGTACAATGCTGATGTGCACGTTGCGCTAAAAATACCTATACCATACCGTAAAATTAAAGACCACGATAAGGACGGTGTATCAAACCGCAAGGATGAGTGTAAGAAGCAAAAAGGCAACTGTGAAACAAAAGGATGTCCTGATAAGGATATGGATGGAGTTAAGGATGACGAAGACCGTTGCCCTGATGTACCGGGACCTAAAGAGTTAGCAGGCTGCCCTGATACCGATAAGGATGGCATTATTGATATTGAAGATTCCTGTATGTATGATCCGGGATTGGCCGAATTCTTTGGTTGCCCTGACCGTGATAGCGATAAGATTATAGATAAGTTGGATGAATGTCCTGATGTGCCTGGCTTGGCGCAGTTTAATGGCTGCCCTGACCGCGATGGCGATGGAACACCTGATAAGGTAGACCGTTGCCCTGATGTGCCCGGCGATAAGGACCACTTTGGTTGCCCTGATACAGACGGCGATGGCCTGTGGGATTACGAAGACAAGTGTATACAGGTAAAAGGCCCTAAAGAAAACAATGGTTGCCCATGGCCTGATACTGACGGTGACGGCGTATTTGACAAGGATGATCAGTGCCCTAAAATATTCGGTGTAGTGGAAAACCATGGTTGTCCGCAACTGGAGAAAAAGGAAATTGAAACGGTTAAGTTTGCCTTCGAAAACCTTGAATTTGAAACCGGCAAGGATGTTATCCGCAAACACTCTTACCCTTCATTAAATGGCCTGGCTGATTTACTGGTTAAGAAAGCCAATTATGGCTTGCGTATTGAAGGCCATACCGATAATGTAGGAACAGACGAAAACAACCTTATACTATCTAACAAACGCGCCAACGCCGTTAAAAACTACCTGATTAAGAAAGGTGTTACTGCTGACAAGTTAGAAGCATATGGCTTTGGCGAAAGCAGGCCGATAGCTACCAACGACACACCGGAAGGCCGTCAGAAAAACCGCCGGGTAGAAATGACCATTACATTCAAGTAATAGCAATCCCTTCCAATAAAAAAGCCCTGTTTAAACAGGGCTTTTTTATTGGAAGAAGTTCAAGTAATGGAGCAAGGTTAAATAGCAGAATCAAACTGCTTTAAAAAGCGCACATCATTCTCAAAATACAAACGAAGGTCATTCACTTTGTATTTAAGCATGGTAATACGCTCAATGCCCATACCAAAGGCAAAGCCTGAATATTTCTTAGGGTCTATTTTGCAGTTCTCCATTACAGCAGGGTCAACCATACCACAACCGCCAATCTCTACCCAACCACTGTGTTTACAAACCGGGCAGCCGGAACCACCGCACACAAAACAGGAAATATCCATTTCAGCGCTCGGCTCAGTAAAAGGAAAGAAAGAAGGGCGAAAACGCACTTCTACATTTCTGCCAAACATCTCTTGTGCAAAGTACAGCATAGTCTGCTTTAAATCAGCAAACGATACGTTCTCGTCAATATACAAACCTTCTACCTGGTGAAAGGTGCAGTGCGCACGGGCGGTAATGGTTTCATTACGGAAAACACGGCCCGGAAAAATATAGCGCATAGGTGGCTTCTGCTGTTCCATAACCCGTATTTGTACGCTGGAGGTATGGGTGCGCAATAGCCAGTTTTTATCTTCCGTTAAAAAGAAGGTATCCTGCATATCGCGGGCAGGGTGATCTGCAGGTAAATTAAGTGCAGTAAAGTTGTGCCAGTCGTCTTCAATTTCTGGCCCTTCGGCCACAGCAAATCCTATACGGCTGAAAATCTCAACCATTTTATTTCGCACTATACTTAAAGGGTGGCGGCTACCTAAGGGAAATTGATAGGCCGGTGCTGTTAAGTCCGGTATATCCTTAGGTCCTGATGAACCATTTTCAAAGGAAAGCTTAAATTCTTCCAACTTGGTTTCAGCAGTGGCCTTAAGCTCATTCATCAACTGCCCGTATTCCTTTTTACGCTCATTAGGTAGTTGGCCCATAAAGCCAAATAACTCTTTCAAAATACCTTTTGAACCAAGGTACTTAATGCGAAACTGCTCAGCTTCCTCAGCATTAGCTGCTGCTGATTTCTTTATCTCTTCTAAAACAATATTGGCTTTATCAAAAATCTCCTGCATACGTGGCGAAAATAAAAGGTTTTAACTACTGCGGTAAATGATAATAAGCAACTTAAGGGCACCTTATTTACGCGAATAATTAGGAGCCTCCTTGGTAATAGTAACATCATGCGGATGCGACTCAGCAACGCCAGCACTTGTTATACGCACAAAGCGCGCTTTTTGAAGGGTCTTAATATCCTTTGCGCCGCAATAACCCATACCGGCGCGTAAACCGCCTATGTATTGGTATATCACTTCCTGTACACTACCCTTAAACGGCACACGGCCAACAATACCTTCAGGCACTAATTTTTTAATGTCGTCTTCAACATCCTGAAAATAACGGTCTTTACTTCCCTCCTGCATAGCCTCAACACTACCCATACCACGGTAGCTCTTAAACTTACGGCCCTCGTAAATTATGGTCTCACCGGGGCTTTCATCTGTTCCGGCAAAAATACCACCGGCCATAACCGAGTCTGCACCTGCTGCAATAGCTTTTACTATATCGCCGGTAAACCGTATACCGCCATCGGCTATAATGGGCACGCCTGCCTTTTTTGCTGCTAAGCCTGCCTCGTAAATAGCAGTAAGTTGAGGCACCCCTACACCGGCTACAATACGGGTAGTACAAATGGAACCCGGGCCAACCCCTACCTTAACACCGTCCACACCGGCATCAATCAACGCTTGTGCAGCTTCGCGGGTAGCTATGTTACCACCCACAATTTCTAAATGCTTAAAGGTTTGCTTTGCTTTTTTAACGGCATTAAGCACTCCGCGCGAATGGCCGTGGGCCGTATCAATACAAACTACATCAACACCCATATGTTGCAGTGCGCTTATGCGGTCCAGTAAATCAGCAGTAACGCCCGCAGCCGCACCACAAAGTAGGCGGCCCAATTTATCTTTCGATGAATTCGGATTATCCCTCACCTTTAAAATATCCTTATAGGTAATAAGGCCTACCAGTATACCACTCTTATCTACAACCGGCAGCTTTTCTATTTTATAATTCTCTAATATTTTTTCTGCGCTTTTAAGGTCAGTACCTTTAGGAGCTGTAATCAAGTTCTCCTTAGTCATTATCTCCGCAATCTTCCTTTTCAGGTTTTTCTCAAAACGCAGGTCGCGGTTGGTTAAAATTCCCATTAACTTTTTAGAACCGTTTACAATGGGTATGCCCCCAATTCTGAATTCGCGCATTATACGCAGGGCTTCACCCACAGTAGCATCATCCGTTAGGGTAACAGGGTCTATAATCATACCGCTATCAGCACGCTTAACCTTACGCACCATTTCGGCCTGTTTCTCAATGCTCATGTTTTTATGGATAATACCGATGCCCCCTTCGCGGGCTATGGCAATAGCCATGGCCGATTCGGTTACAGTATCCATAGCAGCAGAAACCAGCGGAACGTTTATTTCCAGGTTACGGGTTAGCTTGGTTCGTATACTTACCTCGCGCGGTAAAACTTCTGAATAGGCCGGAACGAGCAGAACGTCATCAAATGTGATACCCTCGTTGCCGAATTTGTTATCGGGAGAATTTTTGCTTGCCATGCGCAAACCTAAGTGAAAATGCAGAAATTGCAAACCTTATACTTAAAGCCCTATTTTTGGGAAAACCGCTTTATCAATATGTTTAAGAAAATCCTCCGTTTTGTCCTCATCCTGGTTCTGCTTGCTGTTTTAATTCCCGTTGGCATAGTTTTCTTCCGGCCCAGCCTTATAGTAAGTAAGGATGTGGTAAAAAAGGATTTTACCCAGCAAAACTCCCATTTCTATAAATGGCGGGGGGCAGATATTCATTATATTGATGAAGGCCAGGGACCAACTATTCTTATGATACACGGTTTTGGCGGCCATCACCGTAACTTTCAAAAATTGGCAGATGAGCTAAAAGGAGAATACCGCGTGGTGCGCATTGATCTACCGGGCTTCGGTTTGTCCGACTGCCCCGAACCACAGGACCCTGCTCACCCCCATTTTGCGAAAATGTATCGCGATTTTATGCATGACTTTATTGATACCGCGCATTTAGACAGTATGTACGTTATAGGTAACAGCATGGGCGGCATGATAGCGTGGAATTTAGCTGTTTACCGGCCTGAAAAAGTAAAAAAACTAGTGCTGCTGGGTAGTGCCGGTTACGATTTAGAAAAGGTGGCTAAAGGCCTCACTATTATTAAATATAGCTGGATAGGAAAAGTTTTTGAACGTGGTATGCCATCGTTTATGAGCGAAAGCGGTGCCCGCCGTTGCTATGCCGATGAAAGTAAATTAGATATGGCAGAGGTGGCGCGTAACAACGAAATGAGCAACCGCGAAGGAAACCTATTGCACATGCTTGCCATGGCCCGTGATACGGAGTTTCCTGATACCGCATTAATTAAGCAGGTAAAATGCCCAACGCTTATTATTTGGGGCAAAGAAGATAAAATTGTGCCTGTTGAACATGCCGCGCGTTTTAAGCGTGATATACCGGATAGTAAAGTGATTTATTACAGCCCCTGCGGCCACGTTCCTATGATAGAACGTACGGAAGATGTTAAGCGCGACTTTCTGGAATTTGTAAAGGAATAAGCGCTTTACTTAACGAGCAGCACCATACCCTTGCGCTCAATTTTTACGCCGTCCTCAGCATAAAACTGAATTAAGTAAGCGTATCCGCCTGCCATAGCCTCTTTACCATGGTCAGTGCCATCCCAACCTATTGAAGGGTCGTTGCTGGTAAATACTTCTCCTCCCCAACGGTTAAATATGGTCATTACATAACCCGTAGGATTGCCATAAATAATAGTGGGCTTAAACACAGTATTTACCCCACCCGGCGCAAAAGCATTAGGTATGTAAATTATCGGGCGGTGAATAATGCACTGCTCGTTAGAGTTGCTGGTTAGGGTATCATGAAAACCGTTGGGTAGGTTAATATCATATACCGCTTCAATGTAATAGCAGAATATGCCTTTCTCACTAACAAACTGTTGAAGCGAATCAGAATACTCATTCACCCCCGGTGCAAAGGTTTTAATCAGCTGGTAACCTGCGCCATAGTTTCGGTATAAATTCTGCCGCAAAACAGTAGCATGTTGAAGTTCAAAATCGTTCCAGGTTAGGTGCGCAACGTAATAGTCAAACAACTCTCCCTTAAGATTTATTGTTTTTACATAAGGCGAAGAATACTTATTCTGGCAACTGTCAAAAACGGTTACGGTATAGTAATAGGGGTTATCCTGTGGCTTAACGTTTACGCTATCTTCGTAGGTTTCAAACTGGTTAAAGTTAAGCGCATTCCACTGGTCAATATCTGAAAAGGAAGTATTGTTGGTGCTGCGCTCCATTTTAAAAAATATAAGCTCAGCAGTAGTATCTATCATCCACGTTACGTAGTTGTGGTTGTCCATTCCTACGGTGGCGTTGGTAATAAACAGGTAAGCAGGGGCTTTTACCAGGGTGGCCTGCAGGCAAACCACATTACTGTTTGAAACTACGTTGGTATCTGCAACGCTGCGCGCGCGAATTAAAATACAAAGGGAGTCGCCGTCATTAAAACCGCTGTATCCGAAGTTATCCAGGCTGCTGTCCACACTACCCACAAGGTTAAAAGGTCCACCGTTAATACTGCTCCAAATCTGGTAGTCATACACACCTTGTGGCCAGTGTATATACTTGTTCCAATTAAGGTTTACCTGGTTTTGGCAGGCACCGGTAGCTGCCTGCAGAAAAATAGTATTATGATAAAGGTTGCTATACGAACCAAACTGCTGGCAGCTATCAAAAGCAGCGATGGTGTAGTTTAGAACCTGCACTGTTGGGTCGCGCACCAAATCGGTATAGGTTGTAGTAAATTGGCCGTACACAGTATCAAGGGGTATAGCGTTACCACTACCCGTTAAATAACTGTATATAACATAGCCTTGGGTTTGGTTGGAAGTGCTGGGCAGCCAGTTAAATATCACATCTCCACCGGCAGTAACCGTAACATTTACAATTTCAGGTACCGCAGGCGGATCTGAATTAACCGTATCTGATTGCAAAACAGTTGCTCCGGGGCAGTTAAAATTGGCCTCCATATAAAACCACCAATCCGGCGAAATGGTCAGGTAGTTGAACAGCGTATCTTCCGTAGTGGCCTGGTTAGTAACCGCTATAGCATTAAACGGGCCATTAGGGCCTGTTGAAGAGGCATAAATAGTATACTGAACGAAGGGGCCGCAATTGTTAGTAGGGTTGCTCCAATCAATAATAATATTGTCATTGCTCTTAATTACGCATTGTATTTCAGGCGGAAAAACAAACTGTGCAGAAATACACGCGTAAGCAAAAACGGCAAAAAACAGGACTATTAACTTTTTCATTAAACGGCTGCAAATTAAATGATTCACGGCAAATAGCCGTGGTTGCATACACATGCAGCGCAGAACCAACTAATTTATTGTACCCGCTACTCCCCGCTACTCCCTATTTAATAAGTTTCATGCGCAGGGCCAAAGCAACTGCCCCTACCGCATTAGCCGCCCTTAACTTCCGTATTATACTCTTTCGGTGGGTTTCAATAGTTAAGGCAGATAACTTTATAAGCTCTGCTATTTGAATAGTTGACAGACCCTGGGCCATGTGCGTAAGCACCTCCTTTTCTCTTTGAGTCAAGTCCCCAATAGTGTAACCGGTATTTTTCTGCTTTTTCATAGGTATTTAGGCGCAAAGGTAAAGGGCCTGCGGCCTGTTGTAAATCCCATTAATTGGGTAATTCTATAAGCTGCAGGGTCTGCGAAATTTCTAACACTCCCTTTTGCAGGGCTAAACGAACAGCGTGGGGCATATTGCGCGCACCCAACTTTTCTATCAGGTGTTTTCGATGGGTTTCAACGGTATACAGGCTAATAAATAGGTGGCTGCCAATTTCTTTGGCGCTGTAACCGTGGCTGAACATTTCCATTATCTGCCTTTCGCGGCGGGTTAGGTTAAGCATTTTGGTTAACATAGCTTTAACTGTTTTAGTTGCACAATGCTAACCGGTAGCCGCGCCAGGGGCAAACCACCAAAGAGGCTAAAATTTGGTTTCTAAAGCTTCATTAAAAGTCGGGGAAAGCCCATAAAACCCTTATCTGTCAAGGGTTTCAGCTACCCGAAACCGGGTAGAAAAAAATGGGTAAAAATTATCCCAATCGGTGGGCTATTCTGCCTTATTTGCTTGCTCTAAGTACTTATTGAATTTATTCAGCTCATTGGGTTTTACCTTCTTAACTGTCATATTAACGTTTGCTCCACCCTTAAAATCATCGGTGGCGGCTACAATGCCATTCAACGTAAAGCTTATTTTCCGGTTCTGTAGGTACGATGTAACACTTTGCCCCTTAACTAAAGTATAACCGTCAATATAGTTGCCTTGTTTATCGTAAAATAAAAAGCGCGCTGCCGAGCTATCCTGGCTCAAACCTTGCAACCCTACTTTAAAACCGGCAACATCCACTATTGCCCCATTAGCCAACCGATACGATGATAAAGAAGGATAGGGCACTAACATGGATGTATCGGATGCCAGCGGCCCGGAATAATCACCAATTTTATCTGTGCATACAAATGCACCATCAATGTCATTGTAAAGCGTTCTGTATGGCACTCGAATGTATCCATTCTCGCCCCATGAAGGCCCAAATTGGTTTAAGAACAAAAAGGTCTGGTCACTATCACGGTATCCTACACATAAGCTTGTATGCAAGCCGGCCGCTTTTGCCGCAGGAACGCTGTCAAGCAAACCTCTAACTATTCCGTTGTGCGAAACATAATCGGCCCCCAAACTGTTGGTACGTTCCATTACTATTACTATAGGAACCTCTCTGCTCAAAAAAAACTTAAAGCATTTTATCAGTCCGTTAAAATTCTTCTTTCCTGTGCCAAACGTAATAATGGCATAAGATGAAATAGTATCCTTCATCCCTTCGCCTATTACACTCATTTCAGGCGCCTGGAAACAGGAGGTAGGCGCAGGATTATATGGAAAGTATTTCCATCTGCAACATCCAAAGATTTTAAGTATGTTAAGGTCATTCAACAATCCCGTCCCTGTTCTGCAATTCTGCCCGGGGTTTAACTCCGTTAAGCATCTGCTCAAATTAAAAATATATTGAGGGCTAAACATGTTATCGGTGTCTAATGCAGTAGGGCTAACACCCATATCTCTATAATACCTGAAGGACATATAACCGTAACCCAAAGCCCATGAATTACATGAACCTTCCCTGCCCTGATTAAGTACCGGCGGGCAAAAACGGCGAAGATCTATCTCCACCGAATCAACTTCGGGTATAGAGCTATAATCAATAAAATTCAAACGCGGCCCTTGATTGTGGGTAACATAATAAGTGCGTAAGGCGCTTTCCGCACACGGTTGTGCATGGGTTTTGCTGCCGAAAATAAATAGTAACATAGCCGAAACAAACCCGGGGAAACGGGGCATTCTGTATTTAGCCATAGTGCGATTTTAAGATCAAAAATTTAGTTTAACGGTTCAAAACAGTTTTGGGTAATGCAACAAATTGATGAACTATTTCAATTAATACGCTCTTTATCACCCAGCGAAAAAAGGTATTTTAAACTGCAGGCTAATAAATATGAGAGCGGAACGTATAAAAGTCAATATGAAAAACTTTTTGATGCAATCAATTTTTGGCCGGAAGAAGATTATGACGAAGCGCTTTTCAAAAAACGAAACAAGGGTAAAACGTTCTTAAAAAATTTAGCCTACGAAAAAATTTACCTGCGCGATCTTATTTTAAAAGTAATGCGCAGCTATCATTCCGAAAGAAATATTGAGATAAAGGTCCATGAAATTATTCTGGATCTCACCTTTCTTACTGACAAGGGACTGGGGGCACTGGCCTCTAAACTTTATAAGCAGGCCACAAACCTTGCAATTTCCGCTGAACTACTGCCCGAACAATTAACCCTTAACCAACTGCAACTGCGCTTTAAATCAAAAGGCCTTGTAAAAAGTATGGAAAGTGCAATGGCGTATGAGCAAAAAGAGCGCAGCCTTTTAAGCAATATACAGATAACGCGCATTGCCTTTCACCTTCTTACCCGTTTGTATGAATTACAGACAACCGGTAAATGGAAAGAACGTACAGATGAGGTTGAAACAATTTACCGGCGGGTGCTTAAATTGGAACAACATATTGCTATAACAAACCGCGCACGCATGGCCTTTTTGAACTGCAAAGCGCTGTATCACTTCCGCAAAAAAAATTACCAGGAGTGTTATGCTCTCTGCTCCATGTTTGTAAATGACGTAGAGACCAGGGAGGATATGAAGTTTCTTAAAACTCATAGTTATTATAACACTATAAGCAACTGTTTGTATGCCGCCATGATGCTTCAGAAATTTGATGCGTTCCCTAACCTTTTAGCGCGGCTTGAGGATATTGAGGCTCATTCAGAATACGAAAACTTTGAAATTTTCCGAACCGCCTGCAACTATAAAATGGTGTATGCCCTAAATACGGGCAACTTTAATAATAGCGAAGCGCTGGAAAAACAAACTCTTGCCGGTTTAAAACAGTTCAATCATCTGCTTACTGTAACTGAAAGAACAACTAATTATTTAAATCTTGCTCTGCTCTATTTTCTGCAAAGAAAGTTTGAACGATCGCTTCACTTTTCTAAGCTTTTATTCTCAGTGGCTGATGATAAACAGACTAATTTTATAATCGTTTGCCGGTTTATAGAATGGATTAGCCTGTTTGAAACCGACAGTGTAGATGAATTGGAAAACAAACTGCGCAGCTTAAACAGAATAATAAAAGAAGTTGGCGAACCGCCGCTTCTTAAAGCCGGTGCAGAAATTTTAAAGCAACAACTAAAATCAATAGGATTAAAAGCAGCTAAACCAAAATTTCCGGAGCTACCTGCTGATGGCAGTATAGCTCCGGAGTTGGAACAGGTTAGAGGAATTATTACTTATTGGATGGAAGAACAATAATAATTGAATCTCCGCCGCCGCCATCTGATATTTCCTGCCAAACAGCTGCACCATATACTAAAGTTGCATTATCTCCCCCGTTAGGATCACATTTTTGGCCAAAATACTCGCGTGGAACTCCATAACCAATCCAGTGATAGCCCGATCTGTTGTATCTGTCTTTCCCTTGCACTTGTTGCGAGCCCTGCACTTCCCCATAATGGGCTTCGTTGCAAAAGAGGTATTTTCTGGTAAGCAATACCTGAACAAGGCTTGCGGCAGTATCTGAACTTTTGAAATTGGATGTTGTGCTGTCTGTTGTTGCCGTTACTTCAGGGCAGGGAGGACAGCTTTGATTACATGAAAATAAAAGGACTGCAAGCAGCCCCGAGCTTAGAAAAAACAGAATTTTCTTACGCATAACGTGAGTTTAATGTTTAGGTACAAAAATGTTTCAGGTGAATATAATAGCATATACCTGAAAGCAGGTATTTTATATACTTAAACCATCAACGCCGGGCAGCGCCAGCAGGCCCTTTAATATGGCCAGCCTTACAGCATGGGTAACGTTACGTGCTCCTAACTTTCCTATAATACGTTTTCGGTGCGTATCGGCAGTGTTATAGCTAATAGAAAGCGATTCGCCAATTTCTTTTACGGTTAGGCCGTTGCTTAAAAGTTCTACAATCTCTACTTCTCGCGGAGAAAGCGCTGGGGCATAAAGATGCTGTTCCATAGTGGGGTGGTTTATGGGTTAAAATGTGATTGATACAGTGCGACCACTCGGGTCATACAATAACACAACCGCACATCAGCGCCAGGGTAGTTGGCAAGCTTTATAGTATCAGTATTACTACTGTTGTTAGTATTAAAAAAGCGCCATATCTCCGGTTTTGGCGCTGATTCCCCCTAAGTGAACTATGGACAAGCCGGGCAAGCAAGCGGAGGCCGAACCTGTTATTCTTAAAATATCTTTATATATAAATCCAACCTTTTTTTGTTCCCTCATTAACGGCATCAGTCATTGTGCGCGTACTGGTTTTGGCCAGTATATTCTGCCTGTGTTTCTCAATCGTCCCCTCGTCAGCTCCTAACTTTGCACACAACTGCTTTATATTATATCCCGAAGCCGTTAACTTCAGAACTTCCATTTCTATTTTGTTTAAAGCATCCGTATCAACCATTTCTCCTTCTTTTAATTCTACACTTTAAATACCATTTACTTTTTGCTACCGGGGTCTAAATAGCCGGCATCTCGTTAAGGCTTTGGCTTTCGGTGGTCCAGTTAAGCAAGCCCTTAACAGCCGCAAGCTTTACGGCATGTATCATGTTTCGGGCACCCAGTTTCTGAAGCATCTGCACCCGGTAATTTTCAACCGCCAGATGGCTCAATGCCATTTTTTCACTAATTTCGAACAAGGTGTTACCATTGCTGAACATCTCCATTATTCGAAGCTCCTGGTCGCTTAATTTGCGGTAGTCCATCATGTTTTTCATTTCCTTTTCGTTTTGATGAAACAAAGGTGCAGCTTACACCCCAGCGCTTCAAGCCAAATTGGGGGTTAAAACTGCAAGTCTGAGGGTGCCTAATAGGCTAAAACCCAATACAGCAAAGGGTTTCAGCTATTTTTACAAGGCCAATTTTATAGCAAAAAACACCCTGATAATTGTTCAAAATGGCCAACACAAGCATTTTTCTGTAATATTGTAGCACACCGGGTTTATGCAGGCGCAGGACGAATTATTTCTATTAATTAAATCGCTGACTTCCAGCGAAAAGCGATATTTTAAGGTTTACGCAGGTCGTCATGTGCTGGGTAACAAAAACAACTACGAGAAGTTATTTGATGTAATTGACTCCTGGCCCGAGGGTAGAGAATATGATGAGGAGGAGTTGAAAGATATACTTCGAAAAAAACGATTAGGCAAATTTCTTTCGGCGGATAAGGTCAAACTTATAGCGGTAATTACCGAAGCCATGCGGGCATACAGAAGCGGTAGCAGCATTGAGCAAACTATCACTGATTTGCTTGCAGACGAATCATTTTTTAAAATCAAAAGGCTAAACCGCCTGCGGTTAAAAGTAATACAGAAGGCTAAGGAACTGGCCTGGAAGTATGAGCTTTATCCGGTACTGATAACTGTATTACAGCGGGAGGCAGTAGCGGCTATTGAATGGCAACAGGAACATCTGGGACGTACACACAGCGCCATTGAAAAAGAAACCGGACAGGCTTTTGAAGTTTTACATTTGGCGGTTGACCTCCGGCGGCTATATGAAAAAATATTTACACAGGCACGGACAGCATTAAATGGATCGGAAAAAACAATGCAACTGGCAAGTGAAACCTTAGAGAGCGAGTTGATTAAAAAATATAAAGAAGGCCATTCTTTTACTTGTGATAAGCTTTTCTATCAAACAATGGCCCTATGCCACAGGCTATTGTTTCAATTTCAGGAATACAGTCGGTTTCAGCAGAAAGTGGCTGATTTATATGAAACATATACCCACTTCATTGATTACGACAGAACAGCCTATAAAATAACGTTATACAATTTGATGAATGCTCTGATTAAAAATGAGCAACAGGAAACGTTTCAGAAATATCTTAACAAAGCTCAAAACTTAAAAGCCCTTGACCCGGACGAGGAGGGCGAAGACTGGCAAAACATCATACATCTTAAATTGCTGTTTGCTTTGAACATAAAAAAGCCGGAAGACGGGTGCGCACTTCACAATGAAATTGAAACCGGGCTACACAAATATCAAAACAAGGTTAACGCTGCCAGAAAGATTGTTTTGTGGAGTAACCTAACAGCATGTTTTCTTTACACCGGCCGGTTTGAACAGGCCTTACATTATAACAACCTTATTCTGAATGATAAATCAGAAGCCCGTAAAGACATTCGTGATCAATGTAAAATGCTGGAAATACTAATTCACTTTGAATTAAAAAATTTCCAGCTAGCGGAAAATCTGATTAGAAATGTTGAACGGCAGTTTAAGGCAGATCATTCTCTTAGCGAACAAGAATTGTTCTTTTTCAAATCATTTAAACAACTTCTGAAATACGCGGGTCAACCAATACCTGCAAGCATTACAGAAGAAATACTTAGTAGATGGGAGGAAATAAGTACAGCCAATAATAAATCGGCACTTACCTCATTTGTACATTGGGTAGGCAGTAAAGTAGTGGCTTTAACTTAGTATACAGCACTTATAAGGCAATGCAGGGAACCTTTAGCAGAACGAACGGAATCAGTAAAATTATAATCCTTCACCCATCTGATTACCACACTTTGGCCAAAACGTTTGGCTATTCGTCTTTCAATTTCCAGTTCACATAAACCTGAGACCCTGTTAAAACGGTCATCATCCCTTACGCGGTAGCTAGGCATATTCAATATAGTTGCCCCCGCATCGTAGTCGACTATACAATTGGTATAAGGGTAAAATGCTGCGTCATCCCACAATACAGGGATTTTTACAGCCTCCAAAACTCTACCTTTTAATTTAAGTACGCCAGTCAGTTGCATTTCAATATTTGCTAACAAAGGCTGCTGCAGCTCAACAATTCCCGGGGAAAGGGCATCCCCCAATCCGCAATAATAGGCGGGGTCTAAATCAGCATACAAATAAATATCACTACTCGTTTCTGTTTTTATCGGACACAGAAAGTCATCCAGGTGGCCGGCAAAAGGAAAGTAGTTTGACAAACCGGCATAGTTGACTGCGGGTTCAGCTTGCAGCCAGATAATCGGGAAATCGCGGGCATTTATAAAATGCTTACTTAATTCAGTCTGCAATCTAATCTGCTTGTCCTTATCTAATACGCGCAACGTACCGCTTCTCATAAATTCTGAAACACCTACAAGCAAATAATCCGGCCCTACCCAAAAACCACCGTTTACCAGGGTTGAATCGCAGTTTAACAATTCCAGGTATGGGGTATTACTAAATGCATTCCTCATCAAGGAACGCTCATTTATTAAGGCTAACATAGAGCCTTCGGCAGTTCTAAAAAAAACATCTCGAATAAAGCCAACGCCACCTCCGGGTTTCATCCCCTCCTGCATTGAAAGGTAACAGGTTGTTATACGCGCATATTCTTTTTGTAAAACACTTCGTAAGTATTTGTCAATTACAGCTTCGTGCAGGCTTATGTTTCTATCCTCCTCCTTAAAAAAGAATCGTAAAGATTCGATGCCATCCGGCAGAACCGGTAAAAAGGCACTAAAATCTTCACGATGCTCAACAATGTATTTTAAAACGGATGGATAGTAATGAACCGAATTAAAGTATAGCAGAAAAAAATGTTTATCAGCAAAATGCTTGATAAAGGGCATCTGTAACCGAACATCACCGCCATTCAATACACTACAAACAAGTGCGCATATTGGTTTACCGGTAAAGTTTTCTACCCTTATTTGGGCTCGGCCCACTTTTAGCAATTATTGCAGTAACAGAATGATTGTTTAGGGAGATAAGCACAGTCCGACTCGGTACTTGGACTCGGCTTGGTAATTTTAATACTGGCCGTGTTACGATAGTCTGCGGTGTTTCCGGTGCCCCAATTGTACAAAGCGTACTTAACACAAATAACTACCTCTATTTCTAACAAATTAAACTTTACCGTGTCAGGGCTTACAGGCGTTCCATAACGTATATCATCTTCACCAATTATAACAGGTAAGGAATCGTAATTCCCGCCGCTCATTTGCAACGTTTCTTCACCGTTAAGGGCCGCTACTTTTCTTACATCACTGGCAGTTGGTGTATGGTCTGATGTAGACGACTCGTAATACACATCATATCCTCCGGTTGCCGGAGATACATACAGATTGAAACATTCATTTGTGTCCTGTGCAATGGAAAGTTTGGCATCTTCATTAATAAACAACTGCAATTGATCGCCTTTAGAAGCAATCCACATTTTTTCCATACCGCTAATAAATTCTGAGGAGTAGCTCATATCTTTTATTGTTTTTAGTTCAGTAATATATATACTTATTACAATTGAAAAGGTTTCAATTCATTATGAATTATTAAATATATTATGAATCTTGATTAATAACCGCCTAACCCACGGTTACTTTGTACATTTTATCAAAGTCAAAATAGACTTTAGCTAACTCCAATAACTCAGCAGCAGTAACTGAACGGATGGTTTGCAATAACTCTCTTATATAAGAGGCATCCTGGTTGTAAATAATCAATCCCTTAAGTGTTTCGGAATATTTTAATGGCCCGTCTACACTGCGCAGTATTTTACCGCACATATAGTTCTTCACAATCTCCAGCTCTTCTTCGGCTATAAGCTCTGTCCGTATTGTGTTAATTTCTTTCTCAATCTCATTTAAGGTCGATTGTCGCACGTCCTTACCTACTTCCGCTGCAATTTCCATAAATCCGTGATGAGGATAAGAAACAAAAGAGGAATAAATTCCATACGTGTATCCTTTCTCCTCGCGTATGTTACTCATTAAGCGCGAACCAAAGTAGCCGCCAAAAACAGTATTTAGTACCGAAAGTTTTTGAAAATCAGGATGATATTTATTTATGCTTAGGTTACCGCAAATAACTGCGCTTTGAACAGAATCTGCTTTCTCAGTATGTAATACAAGCTCGCTGGCTGATTGGATGGGATAATTAATAGTATCCGGAGCCTTTAAACCTAACCAGCTTTTGCTGCCAAAATATTTGTTTAAATCAGAAAACACGCTCTCATCAAACTTGCCGGAAACAATTAAAACAAGGTTCGCGGCATTATAATAACGTTTATAGAAATCACGAAGGTCTTTTGTATTGAAAGCATCAAAATCCCCCGGTTCGGTTACCCTGCCGTATGGATGCGTTTTGCCAAACAATGCACTCACAAAAGCACGGTTCGCCAAAAAATCATTCTTTTCCATTTCTACCGCCAACCTTTGCTTTCGGTTATTTACTACAATACCCAGTTCCTTTTCAGGAAAATCGGCCTCAGTAAATATTTCTGCCAGCAAAGGCAAAACTTTGCCGGCATTGCGGCTAAGTGAATACATTACAACACCAGCGGTTTCAAAAGCAGCGCCGTAGTTTACATTAGTTCCATAGTAATCAAAAACATCAGCTATTTGCTTAGCTGTTTTACCGGCAGCACCCTCACGTAACATGCGGTTTGTAAGGTCCGCTACAAGATTTTTTTCTTCGTACCACTTGCCAGCCTTAAAAAGCAATTCAAGTTTCACTACCTCCTGCCCGCCTGCATTTATCATATAAACGGGCACACCATTGTCCAGGGTGCGCACATCAACGCTCGGCAAAGAAATTTCCGTAATCGTATTTATTGGCGGTTCAATAGCTCTGTTCATATATACTATATAAGACCTTCAACGGTCATTACTCTTTAATTTTTACTGAAATAACGTATGGTACTGCTGTTCTCATCCTTAAATATAGCAGCTGCGGCCTGCTGCATTTGTTCAGGCGTAACATTTAAATACTTTTCAATTTCAAGGTTCACATCATTGGCATCGCCCAACATTTCAAAATAGGCAAGATTCATCGCCCTGTTCAAAATATTGGTTTCACCAAACAACAAGTACGATTCAATTTTATTTTTAACTTTCTCCAACTCCTGCTGGCTCACCTTTTCATCCACCATCTTCTGCAAAACTTCCTTAACGGCGTTATCGGCCTCTTCCATGCTAACCCCGGGGTTAAGTTTGCCATCAACCATAAACAAGCCGGCATCCACAGTTTCGGTTGAATAGGCACTTATACTGCTGAAAAGCTTTTTTTCTTTAACCAGTTCATGGTAAAGCCGCGATGAATCTCCTGTGCTTAAAATATCTCTTAGTAAATCTGCAGCATAATAACCTGCATCCTTACGTGCACTCATTTTATAGGCCTTATACAAGGCATTCACCGGTACCTTGGCATATACATCCAGCATTCTTGCCTCCTGTTGTGCCGGTTCCTGGGGTATCGCCCTGCTTATTTCAGGTCCGGCAGGTATTTCTCCAAACCATTTATCCGCCAGTTTAAATACATCTGCCGGTCTAACATCCCCTGCTACAACCAAAACAGCATTATTAGGTCTGTAATATTTAAAGAAAAAGTCTTTGGCGCTTTGCATTTGAACATGCTCAATGTGCGATAGGTTTTTACCAATTACCGGCCAACGATAAGGATGCACCTTATAAGCCAAATCAGTCATTTTATGCCAAACATCGCCATAAGGCTGGTTTATGTAGTGTTCCTTAAACTCTTCCATTACCACATTCTTCTGCGTATTCAGGCTTTCATCCTCAAATGCCAGGCTCATCATTCGGTCACTTTCCAACCAAAAGGCGGTTTCAAGGTTAGCTGCAGGCAGAATATCGTAGTAATTGGTTATATCACTTGAGGTAAAGGCGTTGTTCTCTCCACCGGCATTTTGCAGCGGTGTATCAAACTCAGGTATGTTTACTGAACCCTCAAACATGAAGTGTTCAAACAAATGCGCAAAGCCTGTTTGCTCTGCCTGTTCATCGCGCGAACCAACCTTATACAGAATATTTACTGCGGCCATAGAGGTGGTATGATCCTCGTGAACTATCACCTTTAAACCATTGGCCAATGTATGCTGTTCAAATTTTATCATTTATCTCATCTATTAATTCCAATAACGAATGTATGCATTTATAGAAGCTTATGAGCCTGCATGCATATTAATAACGGTTATAAACTGCAAGCATTTTAAAAGAACTCAATAATATATTTCTACCGTATAAAACACTGATTTTTAAACAACAATAGTAATTAAACTCTTATTCAATTACAGCATGGCGTTTAAAAGGCCTGTTAGCATTAAACAACTTTCTGTAAGTAACGTGCCGTTTTACAATTTTACCGCCAAGGGCTTCGCAAGTACGGTTCATTCTCGTGTTAAAATCTCCCACCCACGTCAATTCAATTTCATCCCATCGATTTTTACTTCGCACCACCTTATCAGCCGCTAAAACAATTGATGCTTCTACCCCCTTCCGTTGATGTTCAGGCACTACGCCAAACACTATCCCAAAAATTTTGCGGTTACTTTTATCAAAGGTCTTTAACCATAAAAATTTCAGTATCCCCCACCAGTTTAAATTGCCATGCACATATTTAAACCAGCCATTTAATTCCGGCAGCATTATAAAGATAGCTACGGGTTCTCCTTTATAATATGCAAACCATGCAAGGTAGTCAATCATTACCGGTTTAAAGGAACGGAACAGATTCAATGCTTGTTCTGCACTCATCTCTTTAAAGTTTGGTAAAAACTTCCATGTGCGGTTGTATACTGACCTGAAATCTTCAGCGTATTGCCTCCATTCGCCTTTTGTGGCATGCCGGTAGGTATAATCTCCGCTTTTATTCAACCGTTCCACAATTGCAGTGTAGCGTTCAGGCCGCTCGTCATTTACTTTTAATCCGTAACTGTATTGCTGAAAATAATCCTGAAAACCATAAGCCTCAAACAACCGCTTGTAGTAAGGTGGATTATAATTCATTTGATAAGTTCCGGGCGTAAACCCTTCAACCAGTAAACCCCACCAGGCATTTCGTTCGCCAAAGTTTATGGGGCCATCCATGGCTTCCATGCCTTTGTTTTGCAGCCAAGTCATGGCAACATCAAACAACACAAAAGCGGCATCTGCATTATCTATACATTCAAAAAAGCCACAGCCTCCTGTTGGTTGTTCTTCGTTAAAAGCCGTATTCCTATTTATAAAGGCCGCAATCCTTCCTGCTACATTGCCATTACTATCCACTAAAATCCATCTGATACATTCTCCGTGTTCAAAGAATTTATTTTTCGTAGGATCGAAGACTTTCTGAATGTCCTGCTTTAAAGGGGCAACCCAATTGCTATCCTCCTTATAAATCAAAGAAGGAAGCCTAAGAAAATCTTCCTGATGTTGCCTGGTAGCAACTTCAACGGCCTTAAACATCTGCACTATTTTCTGTGCCGGGCTGCTTCGTATAAAATAATACCGGCGCTTACACTAACGTTTAAACTTTCAATAGTACCACTCATAGGTATGCTTATGGTTTCATCACATAGTTTCAGCAACTCTGTTGAAATACCATAACCTTCGCTGCCCAAAATTATAGCAGTTGGCACATTCCATTCTACCTTGCCTACATCGCTGCCTTTCATATCAGCGCCATAAACCCGTACACCACTTGCTTTCAAAAACTTAACAGCAGTAAACAAACTTTTCTCGCGGCAAACAAAAATTTTATTTAAGGCCCCGGCGCTGGCTTTCATGGCCTCTGCATTTATTTGGGCAGCCCCTTGAGCAGGTATTACCACTGCATCGGCACCCAAACATTCGGCACTCCGCGCAATAGCACCAAAGTTGCCTACATCCGTAACGCCGTCAAGCACCACAAACAAAGGATTCTTTCCTTTTGACAGAGAATTGTTCAGCACATCATCAATAGCATAATAGTCCACCATCGAAAGGAAGCCCAAAACCCCCTGGTGGTTCGCTTCTTTATACTTAGAATATTTGCGGACTACACTTTCCAGTTTTTCTTTTGGAACGCTTTGTATTGGCGTTTCCGTTTGCCGCGCAAGATTTTGAATGGTTTTTACCTCGTCACCCGTTGCTCCTTTAAGCATCAAAATTTTATCGAATCGCTTTCCGGCTGTTATAGCTTCTATAACGGGCTTACGGCCGAAAATGCAGAAATATTGGTTTGCCATTGCCCAAAAATAACAAAGGACAACAGTTTCTTGCCGCGTCTATATTTCGCTAAAACTGTCTAAGTCTTTTATAGCCGGGCCATTCAGTACTCTGCCATCATAAGCAAACCGGCTGCCGTGGCATGGGCAGTCCCAGCTTTTTTCATCATTATTCCATTTTACAGTGCAGCCTAAATGGGTGCAGGCGGCAGAAACAATATGCAGTTTACCGTTTTCATCGCGGTGCGCTCCCACATTTCTTCCCTGCAAATTAATGCTCTTGCCTTCCCCGTTTTTTATTTCTGCTAAAACAGCGGCATCCTGTTCTTCAGGTCTTTGTTTTAAATAAGAAACCAAGCCTCCAAAAAATTCTTTAAAGAAAGTACCGCTGGCCTTCAATATTCCCCGCTTAGGGCTGTAAAGCTTTTCCCATTTGCTATCCTTGCCGTTAATTAGGTCAGTAATTAATATTCCTGCTATAGTGCAATGCGTCATTCCATTACCTGAATCACCTGTTACTATATATACATTCTCCTTATCCCAAGGGTTCCGGCCTATATACGCAATACTATCCATAGGCTCCATTACCTGCCCGCTCCAGCTGTAGACTAAACTCTCTACCGGAAATCTCTTTGAAGTCCATTGCATTAAACGGGTGTATCTTTCCTCTTCAGGTACACCATTATCTGTAAGGCCGGTGGCATGGTCCTCGCCGCCACTAATCAGCAAATCATAGGTGTCGTTATAAGGTTGCAGCCTAACGTAGTGGTAAGGCGGAATTTTTGAATCCATCTCTACGTCTCCTGTATCCCACCAAAGTGCATTAGGTATTAATCCTTTTTTAATAAGGCAGCCAATAACATAGGTACGAAAGCCACCTTGTTTCATATGCATTACATATTTATTGTTTACGGGGCTATTGGTGGCCACTACCACGTGCTTTGCCTTAACGGTAAAACCTTTATCTGTTTTAATGCCTTCGCTGCTTATCTCGCTCGCATGGGTTTGCGTAAACAGTTTCCCGCCCTTTGCCAAAATTACCTTGCATAACCCATGCATATATTTCATGGGATGGAACTGTGCTTGCCGGGGAAATAGAAGGCAGGGTTGGTCAGGCGCAATAGCCGGAGTAGCTTTTAGCAACTCCACATTTATACCTGCTTTACGCGCTGCTTCATACTCCTTTTCCAAAGCGTTCGCTTCATCGCTTGGGTGGCGGAATAAATATCCGTTAACCCGTATAAAATCGCAGCTAATGCCTTCACGTTGTATGGTCTGTTCTATAAAATCTATCGCTGCCGAGTGGCTTTCTGCTATCAACTTGATATCCCCTTCACCAAACAACTTTTCTAAGTGGTGGTAGCGGTCATCAAGGGCATTAACCAGGTGGGCAGTAGTTCTTCCGGTTTCGCCGCTGCCTATATTCCCATCTTCCACCAATACAACACGCTTACCGCTTTGCATCAGGTTATAAGCCACGCTTATGCCGCCCAAGCCACCACCAACAATTACCACATCCGTTTCTATATTTTCCGCTAAGGGGCTATAGCTTATTGGCTCAACCGAATCCAGCCAGTACGTAATATTCTTTCCCGCAGTTATATTGCCTTCATTGCTTTCGGAGCTTTCCATACATCTCTGTTTAAACAGAGATCACTTCAAAAATCAGCCGCTAGAACAAAGGGGAAATTATTGCACAAATAAAAAAGGCCGTCCGTTTCGGGACAGCCTTTTTATTTTTTCAGACTTTGGAATCAATTACTTGATTTCAACTTCAGCACCTGCTTCTTCCAGTTTCTTCTTCAGGTCTTCAGCAGAAGCTTTGTCTAATTTTTCTTTTACTGGTTTTGGAGCGCCGTCAACCAGGTCTTTTGCTTCTTTCAAGCCAAGACCAGTTACGTCTTTAACCACTTTAACCACGTTCAACTTCTGAGCACCTGCGCTCTTCAGAATTACGTCGAATTCAGTTTTCTCAGCAGCAGCAGCACCACCGCCACCTGCTGGGGCAGCAGCTACAGCAACTGCAGCAGCAGCTGGTTCAATACCGTAGTCAGCTTTTAAAATGTTTGCTAATTCCTGAACGTCTTTTACAGTCAGGCTTACCAGTTGTTCAGCTAAGGCTTTTAAATCTGCCATGTTATTTCGTTTTTTATTGTTATACCATGTGGCTTCCTCCGTTCCTTTAAACCGGGGCTCACAACCGCAGTTTGCTGTTCAGGTATCGGCCTGTTTTCCGCCTTACAAAAGCTGTTGGAAGCTACTTTTGAATTTGGGACCGCAAATATAGAACTAACCAACTAAATTCAAAACCATTAGCTAAAGAAAATAATAACCCCTAAACAATTGATTTACAAACCATTTGCCTCCGCTCATTTAACCTAAATGGCAAGAAAGGACCGCAAGGCGGCAAAACCGGGCATAAGCTATTCTACCAGCAGTACTGATAAAAATCAATGCGGTTACTTAATACAAATTTATTATATTGCAATATGAGTGAGCAGCATAATTTTGAGCTGTTTAATGCCCTGCGCAATGTTGTATTGGTTATTGATGCCAATGGCAAAATTCTGTTTGTAAATACCTCGGGTATAAAAACCTTACCCTCTTCCGGGCAACTTCCCTCATCCATTTTTGAACTTTTACAGGACAACCGCCTTTCCGAGAGCCTGCGCGAGCATATTCAAACTACTAAAAAGGACGAATACATCTTCTCTGCCCTGGTGCGCAACCAAGTGTTGCATTTTCATGTTACCCGCACCGGCGAATACTTTGTTTGCAATGGGCAAAGCGAAACCGATATTGAGAGCATGTATCAATTGCAGGTATCATCGCGCATTAAGTTAATGGAGATTAAAAGCAGGCTGCTGGCCATCTGCATGATGGATAAAAGCGATTTTGATGCCGCCCTGTTACTTATTTTAAGGGCCGCCGCAGAAATATTAAACTGCGAACGGCTAAGCTTTTGGCTGGTTGGCGAAAAACAGGAGAGCATAAGCTGTTACAAACTCTACCTTAAAAGCATCTTAGATTTTTCGAACGATACGGGAATAAGTATTCTGCATAAACACGAAGCAGCCGCTTATTTCGATTACATCAATAAAGAGTATGCCTTTGTATTGGCCGATGATATTGCCACACACCCGGCCACCAAAGACTTTTATGAAAGCTATTCAAAGCCGCTGAATCTTAAATCGCTGCTGGATGTGCCTGTATGGCACAATGGGCGCTTATACGGTATAATTTGCGCTGAACAGGTAGGCATTAAAATGCGCTGGCAGTTAGAAGATGTGCAGTTTATGCTTTCGTTATCTGATAGTGTATCGCTTTGCCTTCAAACCCGCGACAGGCTGGAAACAGAAAAGCAACTCCGCGAGGTAAACACCAAACTTTCGCGCAGCAATAATGACCTTGAGCACTTTGCTACCGTAGCTTCACACGATTTAAAATCACCTTTACGCACTATTGTCAACTTCCTATCGCTTTTGAAGAAAAACCATGGTGAAAACCTGCCATCAGCAGCTAAAGAATATATTGACTATAGTATTCAGAATGCATCGCACCTTACACAACTTATTAATGGTTTGCTGGCTTACGCCCGTGTAGACCAACAAATAGCTGAACCTGAACAGGTAGATATAAATGATTTGGTAAACCAAATTTGCCGCGACCAGGGAACTTTTATTAGGGAACGTAATGGCAAAGTGGAATTAAAAAATACGCTGCCTATTCTAAACGTTCAACGTACCTTGCTGTACCAAATGTTTTCCAATATCATTCATAACGCTATTAAGTATACGCATACCCACAATCCTCCGCACCTTGAAATAAGTTCGCAACTTAACGGCGAATACCTGTATGTAACCTTTGCCGACAATGGAATTGGTATAGATGATCAATACGCCGAAAAAATATTCTCCTTGTTTGGCAGGGCGCATAGCCTTGATGAATTTGACGGCACAGGTATAGGCCTGGCTACCTGCAAAAAAATTGCCGAAGTGTTGGGCGGCAAAATAACCTACCAGCGCCGCAAGGAGCCCAGCGGAAGTATATTTAAAGTTTGGCTGCCATTAAAGTATAGTCAATCCTGATACTCCTCCACAAACAAAAACGGTTGGCCATTAGCCAACCGCGTAAATTATTTTACTCTAAAGTTATTATCCCAATACCCCTCTGCTTATTACAATACGCTGCACCTCGCTGGTGCCTTCGTATATCTGGGTAATTTTAGCATCGCGCATTAAGCGTTCTACATGGTATTCTTTTACAAAACCGTAGCCGCCATGCACCTGCACCGCTTCTGTAGCTACTTTCATTGCGGTTTCGCTGGCAAATACCTTAGCCATAGCGCTGGCCTGGTCGTAATTTTCATGGGCGTCCTTTAAGCGGGCAGCTTTATAAACAAGTAAACGGGCAGCCTCAATTTCAGTGGCCATGTCAGCCAGTTTAAAGGCTACGGCCTGGTGGTTTATAATCTCCTTACCAAAAGCCTTACGCTGTTTAGCATACTCAGCGGCCAATTCGTAAGCTCCGCCTGCTATGCCTAAGGCCTGTGCAGCAATACCAATACGACCACCGCTAAGAGTTTTCATAGCAAACTTAAACCCGAAACCATCCTCGCCAATGCGGTTGGCTTTAGGCACCTTTACGTCATTAAACAAAAGGGTATGTGTATCGCTGGCGCGTATACCCAGTTTGTCCTCCTTCTTAGCAACTACAAAACCTTCCATGCCTTTCTCTACAATTAGCACATTAATGCCCCGGTGCCCTTTTTCAGGATGTGTTTGGGCAATTACCAGGTAGGTGCTGGCGCTTCCGCCGTTTGTTATCCAGTTTTTGGTGCCGTTTAACAAGTAATAATCACCCATATCAACGGCTGTGGTCCGCTGGCTGGTAGCATCGCTACCCGCTTCAGGTTCGCTTAGGCAAAAAGCGCCTATCTTCTCTCCTTTAGCTAAAGGCGTAAGATATTTACGCTTTTGTTCTTCTGTGCCGAATTCTTCCAATCCCCAGCAAACAAGGCTATTGTTTACGCTCATAATAACTGAGCAGCTTGCGTCCACCTTGCTTATCTCTTCCATTGCTATTACATAGCTTAGGGTATCCATTCCACCACCACCATACTCGGGGCTCACCATCATGCCTAAAAATCCCAGCTCACCCATTCTTTTCACAAGGTCCTTTGGGAAGGTCATATTCGTATCCCGCTCAATAACACCCGGCTTGCATTCATTCTGGGCAAAATCGCGTGCGGCCTGGCGTATCATCAAATGCTCTTCAGTCAAATCAAAATTCATGGTGGTTGTTTTTTTGCAGCAGCGAATATATAATAATCAGGGAAGCCTTCTCAGTGCGCTTAACAGGTACCCAAAGCCATAAAATCCTACCACCTTAAGCGTGTAAGACCGGTTTCATTTTTTACTGAAATATTACAATTGGCAGGCATCCCTTTCTTATTTTCAAACGTCATAACTGCGGACTAAAGGCGGAAAATAACTTTTAACAATATCCGTTTAGTGCACCATAAGATTATGGCAGATTATAAAAAGTTCATATCTTGAATACCAAACCTGTGAAAATGAAGTTCGTATTTCCTTTACTTATACTGCTTCTTATGGCGCCTTCTATGCGGGCATCCGTGGCCGATACCCTGCCGCCTGCCAAAACGGAGCACCAGGTTTTTATCAATACTACCTTCTTTATTAAGCAGATACTCAATTTCTCCAACACCAACATTGTAGTTAGTCCCTACATATTGGGCTATAAATGTTTCCCATCCAAACATCACGGTTTCCGCATGTCAATTGGCGGCAGTTTCAGCAACAAGAAAGAGTATCCCGACTCTACCTTTGTGCGCATACAACGCTCCGGCTCCGTTGATGTAAGGGCAGGCTATGAATACCGCTATACTTTCGGCAAATTCTGGACATTCTTTTGCGGGGCCGATGTAGTAGGCAACTTCTCTCCTTCCTATTTAAGGGTAAACAACAGTAGTGATATTGTTACCACCAAAACAAACGGATGGTCGCTAGGTGCAGGCCCCGTTGTAGGCATACAAATAAACGTGCATAAACACATTTCGCTGTTTACTGAAACAGCTTTCTATTATACCTATGGTCGTTCACTCAATAAACTAACCTCGGTTGCTTTCCCTGAATTAAATACGGCAAGCCGCCCAACGGTTAATCAAAACGGTCAATTTCTTTTACCCACATCAATATATTTCGTTTTCAAATTTTAAAACCACACACTTATGAAACGATACTATTTTACCTTGCTGATTGCTGCTGTAGCAGTTGTGCTTGTAGCGCTTAACGGTTGTATTAAAGAGCCTGCTTTGGGCACTTCTACACCGAAACTGCCGACCCAGCCTTATAACTACGAAGCCACCCAAAACAACAACCTGAAATTTTCATTAGGCGATAACACCCCAACCAACAACCAGGTTACCAATGCAGGTGCTACACTTGGCCGCGTTTTATTTTATGATAAGCGCCTATCTGTAAATAACTCTATTGCCTGTGCCAGTTGCCACAAGCAGGATTTAGCCTTTGCCGATAATGTTGCCTTCAGCGATGGTTTTGCCGGCAAGAAAACCGCCCGCAATTCAATGGCTATCATTAATACCTTCTGCAAGTCAAGCTTCTTTTGGGATGGCCGTGCCAATACAATGGAACAACAAACCCTTATGCCGGTTAAAAACCACGTTGAAATGGGATTAGAGAATTTTGACGTATTACAAACCAAACTTGCGCAAACCTCTTTCTATCCCGAATTATTTAATGCTGCCTTCGGAAACACTGAAGTTACCAGCGAAAAAATATCACTGGCCCTTGCACAGTTTATGCGCAGCATAGTAAGCAACAAAAGCAAGTTTGATGTTGCCGGCTGGAGTGGTTTATCAGAATCTGAAATGCGCGGAGCAAACATCTTTTTCTCAAACGGCCATTGCAGCACCTGCCACCGTACTGATAACTTCGGAGGTGCCCCTATTACTACCCCATATGGCGGGCAAACCGATGCACCGGCTAATTCTTCCAATATAGGGTTAGATATGGAATATGCCGATGCAGGTATTGGCGCCTTAAACAATAAGCCTGGCCAAAACGGTCTGTTTATCATTCCTTCCTTACGCAATGTGGAGCTAACCGCCCCTTACATGCACGATGGAAGATTCCAAACGCTTGAAGAAGTAATTGAGCACTACAATAACGGCATTCAACCAAACGTAAACCTCGACCATGTTTTAGTTCAGGGTGGCGATTCTTCTTCGGTAGCAGTACCGGTTGTGCCTGTTAAGCTTAACCTAAGCGCGGCTGATAAAGTAGACCTTATTGCCTTCCTTAAAACATTAACAGACCATTCTATTACAACAGACCCTAAATATTCTGACCCTTTTAAATAATGGCATGAATAAGTTAAAGGTCCTTGTAATTATTTTGATTGTGGGTGCTATAGCAATGCTTTCGGCATGTAAGCAAGGCTGTACAGATGCTAAGGCCATGAACTTTAATGCTTCAGCTAAAGAGGATGATGGAAGCTGTATGTATTGCGATAGTTCATCACAACTTCTAAGCAACGCACAAACCTATATTTACGATGGCCAGCAGGGCAGCCCTTACCAGTTTTCCTACGTAATGGCTATTGAGGACCGTTTTTCTGAGGTAAGTTATAATGGTAATGGCTGCAGGGCTATAGGTGTTGTTAACGACCCTAACTGCCGGCAGGGGCGCAACTATCTGGTTTTATACAACCTGGTACCTACTGACATTCATATCACATTCGATCTTACAGTTACGGTATCAAGTTCTTTCGGCTTTAACACCGTTAACACCTATTCATTTACCAATATAAGTGTGCCAGCTTCCGATTCGTTGGTTCTGGGTAGCGTAGGTAACAATTGTCTTGATCAGGGAACTTTCTTTTCAGTTGGCATCAATAGTTCTAACCACACTATTAACTATCAGTAGTATGCTTAAGCGCATTGTATTACTTGCGGGGGCGGTTATATGCCTTGTGGTTATGCAGGCCTGTAAAAAAGGATGCACTGATCATAATGCATTAAACCCTACTGCAGGGGCAAAGACTGATGATGGAAGCTGTTTGTATTGTGACAGTGCAGACGTAAAAAAGCTGTTCAACTTTACAACTGTTTGGGATGGGCAATCCAACAGTCCCTATTTTCAAAGCACTGTTCTGCAGGTTACTACCAACTTGTTTCAAACAGCTTACACAGGCAATGGTTGTGTTGCTTCCGGCGCTATTGACAAAAACTCTACCTGCACCAACACACGTAACAGTCTTGTGTTTTTTAACCTTACCCCTTCAACAATGAAGTTTAGCGGCACGGTGCGCGTAACCTTCTCCACCTTTCCACTAAATTTTATTGATTACCCTATTGGTAACGTTACCATAGCGCCTAATGATTCATTTGTTATTGCCAATGCAGGTTACAGCTGCATTAGCAATCAAAACTTTTTTACGCCCAATATTGAAGTGCTTGGGCCTGTAATGCAATATCAATAACACTACCGCTTGTAATAATTTATAAGGGAAGGCAACAAGCTCAACACTATAATCAATATGCCGGTTAAGGCCATTACAGGTTGAAGCCAAAAATACTGTTGAACCATTAGCAATTGCACGTTTATCCAGCACACCAGCATTATGCCCAGGTAAAGTGAGAAAGTTAGCGCCCAATATCTTTCGGCATAAACGTTAAGCGCATTAAAATTCCATTTGGGTTTTAACCAAAGCGCAACTATTATGACTAATGGAAACAATCCTAAAACCAACGCCAGAATAACCCCTGGTATTAAGTAATTGGTAAAAGGGCTTTTTGCCAGCCAGCTTAAGGGAATTTTCATAAGGCTGCCATCGGGGGCAAGTACTAATGAAAAACCGCCATAAACGGCGCCAATTGCCTGAAACAATAAAACTGCTGTTAGCAGGTATAAGGCTAAGGGTCGTTTCATAATACCGAAAATGGTAAAGGGCGAAAATATCTCCACTGATGTGCATCATAAAAGCGCATGATTAGTACTATAGTTACCTATGAGGGTAGGGTAACATAAAAAACAGAGCCCTTCGGGTAGTTTCTTTCGAACCATATTTTACCCTTGTGCCTTTCCACTATCCGCTTGCATAGCGTTAGGCCTATTCCGGTACCGCTATATTTTTCACGCGGGTGCAATCGTTGAAAAATTTCAAAAACCTTATCCTGGTATTCTTCAGGTATGCCTATGCCGTTATCAGATACAGCAATAGTGTAAGCGCCTTTACTTTTGCTTGCTTTAACAGAAACTGTAGGAGCGGCACTTTCATTGTACTTAATTGCATTGCTCAATAAATTCAAAAACAACTGAAACATCTGCAAGGGGTCGGCCATAACCAGGGGCAGTTTACCAACTTTTATTTTGGCTTTCTTTTCCGCTATTTCTTTTCCCAAATCCTTTACAACCTGCTTCAGTGTTTCATTCAAATCCACTTCCTGCGGTTCAAATTCATCGCGGTTAACCTTGCTAAGGTCAAGTATATCCTTCACTAATAAATCCAGTCTTTTTGTAGCTGAAACTATGTAGTTCAAGTACTCTCTGCCCGTTGCATCAATCTTCTGCTCGCAATGCTTCTCTAAAAGATTCACAAAACTGGTAATAGTGCGCAGCGGCTCCTTTAAATCATGCGAGGCTGCATGGGCAAATTGCCGCAGCTCGTCGTTAGACATCTCAAGCCGGTGTATATAGTTAGCTATCTCAAAATTCTGTAGTCTATCTATTAAGGCATCCTTTTCAGTAATTTCCATACTAAAGCGCGCGCTGGTATCATCGTACGCCTTTTCTAATTCGTAATTATGCAGTTCTTCGCGCAGGTTAATGTATTCCTCCTGGTAGGCGCATGCCTTCTTATAATCTCCTACGGCCCTGTAACAGGAAGCCAGCGAAAAAATAGCAGAACTTAACTCAACCTTGCTTTTAGCAAGTCGCAAAATTTTCTCCGCCTCGGTCAAATTCCGCAACGCGTCTTTATACTTCTTTTGTTGGATGTAAGCATTACCGATGTTGATGTAACATATTGCGGTAGAAATTTTGTTGCCTGACTTTTTCCGCATTTCCAGGCTGCGAAAAAGAAATTTGAATCCTTCTTCGTAATCGCCCTGCTGTATTTTAAGCGTGCCTATGTTGTTGCAAACAAGGTTTATACCATCCGCATCCTTAAGGGCCTCCATCATATCCAGCGCCTTCTGCAAATACCCGAAAGATTCTCTTTTGTTTTTAAGGTAGAAGTAATAAACCCCCATACCGTCATAACAACGGGCCACCCCATTCTCATAACCAATCTGTTCGTAAAAATTCTGCGCCTGCTCAAGGTATTCTTTGCGTAGGTGAAGGCTTTCGGCGCTCCTGTTTAAAATGGCCAGGTTATAGTATATATCGGCTATATCCTTTATTTCAAAATCTGTTTTTTTCGATATCCCCAACAGTATCTCCAGGGCATTCTTGTAGCTCTCCTGCGCCTTTTGCATTTCGCCCAGGTAGTAATAATTTACGCCAACAGTTTTAAATATCTCGGCTACTTCGCGCCTAAGCGTAAAGTGCTCGCGCATACTCAATGCCTTACTGCAATGGTTTAATGAGGAGAAGCTGTTTGTTTGCGTGCGGCAAAAGTAAATAGCCAATTGAAGATGCGCCCGGGCAATAAAGTTCTTGTTATCGGATTTGATGGCCTTTTCCAACACATCTGCGGCCATAGCAAAAGCCTCTTTCCGCTTTTGCTGATTATAGAGTACGGCCAGCTCTAACTGCGCTTCAAGCCGGTCCTCAGCAGAACCACTGCGCGTTTTTCTTTTCAGCTTTTCGATCGTGTCGCCTGCTGCCATTACTCCTGCTCTTCGTATAAATATAATATTTAATCAACGGCCTTCATACACTTATTAAAATAAAAAACTCCCGTTTTTCGGGAGTTTTTTAAGCTTTTCTTAAGAATAAAGTTTTTCAATTGCCTCTTTATACTTCTCATTCACCACTTTACGCTTTACTTTCATTGTTGGCGTAAGTTCGCCGCCTTCAATACTCCATTCTTTTGGTAGCAGTTCAAACTTTTTAATGGTTTCCCACTGCCCGAAATTTTTGTTTTTGTCCTCTATATAGTTCTTAAACAGTTTTATTACATCAGCATTTTTCACCATTTCTTCGGGGCTGCTTGCCACTACGCCGTTTTTGGTGCACCATTCAGTTAAATTCAAAAAGTTAGGCACAATTAAAGCGGTAACGTAATTACGGTTTTCCCCTACGGCCATTATCTGCTCCACATAAGGTATCTCCTTCATTTTGTTCTCTATTTGCTGCGGCGCGATATACTTACCGCCAGAGGTTTTAAATAACTCCTTAACCCTGTCGGTAATCTTCAGGTATTTATTGCCACGGTATTCAACCCAACGTCCAACATCACCTGTTTTAAGCCATCCGCCCATCACTGTTTCCGCTGTTAAATCGGGGCGCTTATAGTAGCCTACCATTACATTAGGTCCTTTGCACCAAATTTCACCTTCATCATCCGCCATTCCGTCGCGGTGGTCAAGCTTTACTTCTACGTCCTTAATAACCATTCCCACTGTTCCCATTTTCAACTTCGCAAGGTCAAAAGAGTTAACTGAAATTACCGGGCTTGATTCTGTTTGGCCGTAGCCTTCAATTATAGGTATGCCGGCACAGGTAAACACCCTGCCCAAAAGCGGGTTTAAAGCTGCTGCTCCGGTACAAATACCTTCGCAGTTGCCGCCAAGCGCTTCGCGCCACTTTTTATATATCAAGCGGTCATACAATGCCCTCTTAATATTATCCATCATGCCATAGTTCTTTTCCAAATCAAAGTTCTTGGCAAAGTCCAGCGCATTGGCATATAAGTTTTTCTTCCAACCCTCAAGGGCATTTCCTGCCGATTCAAGTTTGATGTAAACCTTCTCCAACAATCTTGGCACTGTGGTAAAAAAGTTAGGCTTAACTTCTTTCAGGTTATCGGCTATTGTTTCCATGCTTTCGGCATAGTAAACAGAAACGCCTGTAACCATATATACATAAACCACCATCCGTTCAAAAATGTGGCATAATGGTAAAAAGCTTAATACGCGCTTGGTTTCGTTAAGCGGCAGAATATCCATTACCGATTTAATATTGCTAACCACGTTATGGTGAGAGAGCATAACACCTTTGGGGTTACCCGTGGTGCCCGATGTGTAAATAATAGTTGCAAGCGCTTCCTCTTTTATTCTGTTCTTCAACTCTTCTACCTGTGCCATATTTCCTCCTTCTGCCAGCGTTAAAAACTCGCTAAAGTTCTTACAGTCCTTCACCATATCAAAACTGTAAATACCTTTTAAAGAAGGAACCTGGTCCTTTATCGCATTTATTTTCGCGAATAATTTAGCATCGCTTACAAAGGCATATTTTATTTCGGCATCATTAAAAATAAATTTGTATTCCCCTTCGCTTATGGTAGGATAAACAGGAACGTTTACCGCACCAATTTGCAAAATGCCAATGTCAACCATATTCCACTCCGGGCGGTTGTTACTTATAATGGCAATCTTATCCTCTTGCGTTACTCCCAGTTTTAATAAAGCCAAACTAACCTTGTTCGCTTTATCAATAATTTCATCGGTAGAGTAGCGGTTCCAACTCCCGTTCTCTTTAACGGCAAATGCATCCGGCTGTTTAAACTTTGCCTGCTGGTAATAAATGGTGTCAAAAAGGCGTGCGAAATCTTTCATTTCTATTCAGGGTTTTTAGAGGAATGTAAATATAACCGCCATAGTGGTTTTTCCTACCACGGGTCAATAAAAAAACCCCGGAATGGCCTCCGGGGTTCTCAATTTCTTAAGAAAATTTCGCCTAACGGTTACCCTTTAAGTTGTCTATTTCCTTTTGCTGTACTTCTATCTTCTTTTTCAGGTCTTCAATCATTTTCTGCTGTTCCTGCACGGCTTTTACTAAAGGCACCACAAAATCGCTGTAACGCAGGCCGTAAGGGTCTTTTTCATTATCCGGCTTATCTACGCCGCTAAAGTCGTAACCAACTGAATCAGCCACTGCTTCCACTTCCTGGGCTATAAAGCCGGTGTATTTAACCTGCTCTTTTTGCTTAATAGAAGCCAATTCCTGTGCTGTATATGGTATTGGCTTACCATCATGATCCTTACGTTCACCGCCTTCTATAAAGCGGTCCATACCTTTAACATCATAGTTATAGGTTACAGGGCGTAGTTTCATAATAAAGTCAAGGCCATGCACATCCTCTGCCACATTGGTTTTAAAGCGTCCGTCTGAAACAACGGTAAAGGCTACTGCGCCATTAATAGAGGTAACCGCTGTGTTACCAATACGAATCATGTTGCTGGCGGTAGGGCGCGCATTATAACCAAAGCCCCCTATGTTAGTATAACCGGTAGCGTTTGGATAGGCAAAGGCGCCCACAAACGAGCCATACGAAATGCCATAATTATCGCCTGCGCTATAACCAAGGTTTGCGTTGTAGTCTTCAGTGGTAAGGCTATAACCTGCATACATACCAACCGAAGTATTACCTACACCGTTTGTTAGGTTGTAAAGTGAAGTATAACCGCTGCTGGTGTTATAGTAAGCGCCGGCTGCATTACGCAAAGAAGCATAACCGGTAGCAGTATTATAAGAGCCAATGCCGATTGCAGGCATTGATAGAGCACCCAAAGAGCTGTTATAAGCGCCTGCAGTAGATGCCGTCTGCGAAGCATAACCTACTGCAACGTTGTAATATTCAGTGTTAGATGCCGGATTAAAGCTATACAAGGCCGAATCGCCTATAGCTATATTTTGCTTAGCGCTAGCATTTAAATATAAAGCCTGGTGGCCTATAGCAATGTTGTTATCGCCATTAACTAACCAACGGTTGGCATAAGCACCTATACCAATGTTACGCTGGCCTACAGTTAGTTGGTCCATAGTACCCGCACCTATAGCTATGTTGCGTATACCTGTGGTGGTTTGATACAAGGCATAATGGCCAATACCCACGTTTTGACTGGCTGAAGTTACCAGCGATAAGGCATTAAAACCTAAAGCTACGTTGAATGATGCGCTGGCACCGCCCGCTGCTGCGCCTCTTAAGGCCTGGTAACCTAAAGCGGCGTTTTGTGTACCGGTGGTCATTAAGTAACCGGTAAAGGCACCCACCATGGCATTATAATGGCCATTGGTATTGCCATAACCGGAAAAGTAACCAACGTTGGTATTTTCAACACCAGTGGTGTTAAAGTGCATCGCATCTGTACCAATGGCAGTATTACGGTTACCGCTGGTGTTTTGATAAAGCGCATCGTAACCAACTGCAACGTTGCTGTAGGCCGTGTTGTTGCGCAATGCAGAAGCGCCCACAGCAGTGTTCCACCAGTTTACAGTATTGCTGTATAAAGCGCTATCACCAATGGCCGTGTTGTTGCTACTGGTTGTATTGGCTAATAAGGCCTTGGCTCCCACTGCAACGTTTGATGTACCAGTGGTGTTACGATACAATGCAGAATCACCAATTGCTACAACATAACTGGCGTTGTTGCTGAACAAAGCACGGGTACCGATAGCGGTTACGCCTACAGCCGTAGTATTGCCTTCAGCGGCTTCATCACCTATCGCCACGTTCCAGCTTCCGCTTGTATTAAAATATAAACTGCTTCCGCCAATGGCAACGTTTTCAGCACCTATAGTATTATTTACTAAGGCTACATGGCCAAATGCGTTGTTCCAACTACCATTAGTGTTATTTTGTAAGGCACCCGTACCAAAAGCATTGTTACCAACACCGCTGGTATCGTAATACAAAGCTAAATAGCCATGTGAGTTGTTATAATACCCGGTAGTAATATTGTAACCTGAATATGTACCTACAATTGTATTATCGCCACCGCCGCCATGGTATAAGGCTCCATAACCTATACCCAAATCATAGTTTCCTAAAGAATCATACGTACCGGCATAGTTACCTATAAAGGTTGCATAACTGGCTTTTGCATATTGCCCTGCCAGGCGGCCAATGGCCATATTGCCGTAACCGATTTGGTTCTGTTGCAACGCCCCACGGCCCATAGCAAAGTTATCGCTTGCAGTGGTATTGTTTTGGCCTGCGTAAGCGCCTATAAAGAAGTTATAAGACCCGGTGGTGTTGTAGTAACCGGCATCGTTACCAATATAGAAGTTACGGAAACCACTGGAGGTATTACGACCTGCGCGATGGCCAATACCCGTATTTTCGCTGGTAGTGTTAAGATAAAGAGCGCTGTCTCCTATAACTATGTTATCCGATACGCTGGTAGCGGAGAACTGAGCATAATTACCGATAGCCAACACGTGGTTGCCAAAGGAATTATTAAACTGGGCACTGTCGCCAATTGATATATTGTAACTGCCCAAAACACCTGAGCTGGTACCATGCAGTGAGCGAACACCGATAGCAGTATTATAGCTACCGAGATAGCCGTAAAACAAAGCACCATGGCCTAAAGTAGTGTTGCTACGCGAGGTTGTTGCATAGTATTGCGTTTGGAAACCGATACCGGTATTTTCATTACCGGTAATTTTAAATGGACTGGTATTACCAACACCTGCCTGGTAACCAATCCATATGTTAAAATTAGCCTCGTTATAGTAGCCGGCCTGTGTTCCCACATAAACAGCGCCAACAGATGAATCAGCAGATAAACCTGCGGAGTAACCTACAGCAGTGTTTAAATCAGTTTTAATTTGTTGCAAAGCAAACCGACCAACACCGGTATTGTATCGTACTGTTGGCGAGTTTTCCATAGCACCCACACCAACTGCCACGTTTTCAAAAGCCCATTTGCTATTGCGCATAGCACGCCAGCCTACAGCTACGTTCATATCTCCTACGCTGTCAAACTGCATTACTTCCGAACCAAGCGCGGTTGAAGCCGTTACCAGTTTGCCGTTTTGCATAGCGCCATTACCAACCGCAGTGTTGTTAATCATGGTTTGCGGATACTGTAATGCGGCATTACCTACGGCAGTGTTATTTCCGCCGGTAGTATTGGCTGTTAAAGCATAAGAACCTATCGCTGTATTGGCTATGCCGGTGGTTGATGCGTAAAGGCTGGCATGACCAACAGCTGTATTCATATAGGCAACGTTGTTATAGTTATACAACGATGAATCGCCTATGGCAACGTTGTAACTTCCGGTTGTATTTGAATATAATGAGTGTAAACCAATAGCTACGTTACGTGTACCGGTTGCCATGCTATAGGCACTGGCAAAACCAAGCGCCACGTTATACTGGCTGCTTGCACCCGCAGCACCACGCAGCGCCCAGAAACCTGCGGCCACGTTACCTATACTGGCTGACGCCTGATCCATTGCTCCGGCACCCATAACAACGTTAAGATTGCCGGTAGTATTGCTACTAAGGGCATATTCGCCAACTGCAACGTTTTGACTTCCGGTAGTATTATAAGCCATTGAATAAACACCCACAGAAGTATTAGAGCCACCGGTAGAGCCCGCACCAAGGGAACCTAAAGAATAAGCACCGAACTGCGAGTTATTTACACCGGAGGTAATATTTGCGCTTAAGTAACCCATGTTCGTATTCAGGTTAGTGTTATCTATTCTACCTGCACGCTGGTTATTTACCCTGATATTGAAAGGAACGTTATCGGTGGTACCTATAAAGTTAGTACCATCAATGGTACCTGCATTACCCAGCAATAACCAATCCTGGCCGCTTGTAGAAGCGTAATCACCATTAGCAAAACCCGTTACTATCCACTTCGAGTCGGTACTGCTGTACTGCAAGGTTACTGAAGAACTATCGTTCATTACCAGGCTTCCGTTTCCGGTCATTAACTGGTTAGCTGCTGCTGAAGTGCCACTAACATTCTGAATGGTCATGGTATAAGCAGTAGGATTAAATATAGTTACAATACGTCCGTCAACACCACCATTTAGACCACTTATAGTAAAGTTAGCCGTAGGGCCTGTAACTCTGTAGAAGGAAGAAAAAACAGAAGTGATATTTACGTTATTGTTGGCGCCGTTTACTAAGTTCAACGGCTTGGCGCGTAAGGCAAGGTCGCCTTCAATATCCAGATATGCAGCCGGGCCTATATTATTAATAGCTACGCGACCATCGGCAGCAATACGCATTCGTTCACCGCTATTTGTTCCAAACCTTATCGGCGCAGCCTGGTAATTCATAATCAAGGCTTCGGCACCATTAGGGCTGGCAATATCTAATCCAAAGAAAGTTCCGTCAGTAGCTACAGGTTGTAGCGGACTTGAAACCAATATACCGTTGCGTAAACCGGTGTTTTGACGGATATGAATAGCAGTAGTTGGGTTAGTTACAAACACACCTATACCGTTAGGGGTAATACGGGCTACCTCGCCTAATGGCAAGCTGCCAATACCAAACGCTAAGTAGCTATTGCTGGTTAAATTCCAGAAACTTCCACCCGTTCCCGGTGAACCGCCATTATCATACCCCCAGAATAAACCATTATCACAAGCAGCCGAAGCAGTTGGTGTATTTATTCTTATACCGTTTCTTCCGCACGGAAACACTGCATCCGGATTTATTCTTAAATCCACGGCATACGTAGGAACTACTTCACCAATGCCCAGCGCATAGTTTTGCCCTTTAAAGCGCATGCGCTCTGTACTGTTAGCGGCTAATACAAAATCCTTGTTATCAGTTGTACCTAAGAAGTTATTATTAATAGCTGTGGCTATAGCCGAGGTTGGTGCAGTAGTACCTATGTTTCCGGTTAAGTGCCAATCATTACCTGCAGTAGTATCTTTAAAGGTCCAGTAAGTACCATTAAACACTAAAGTTTGTCCGGCATTTGGCGTACCTATTATAGAATCTCCTAATATACCGTCTACTAAAGGATTAGGATAAGTACCCTGTAAATCGCCACCTGCAGTTCCCAGCGGGCCTGTAGGGCCCGTAGCACCTGTTACACCAACACCCGTAGCGCCGGTGGCACCTGTTACGCCTTGAATACCCTGTGCTCCGGTTGCGCCCGTTGAACCAGTGGCTCCAGTAGAACCAGTAGCACCCGTGGAGCCAGTACTTCCAGTTGCACCAGTTGCGCCGGTATCACCTGTCACGCCTGTAGCACCGGTTGAACCAGTACTACCCGTTGCACCTGTAATTCCTGTAGAGCCCGTAGCTCCGGTAGAACCAGTGGCACCCGTTGAGCCGGTACTTCCTGTTGCGCCTGTAGCTCCAGTTACACCAGTGACTCCAGTAGAACCGGTAGCCCCGGTATCACCTGTTACCCCAGTCACGCCTGTAGCTCCCGTTGCACCTGTATTTCCTGTAGAGCCTGTAGCTCCGGTAGAACCAGTAGCACCCGTTGCACCTGTACTTCCTGTAGAGCCCGTTGCGCCGGTAGAACCAGTGGCACCCGTTGAGCCGGTACTTCCTGTTACGCCTGTAGCCCCAGTTACACCCGTTGCGCCAGTAGAACCGGTAGTGCCGGTATCACCTGTTGCACCAGTCACGCCTGTAGCACCGGTTGAACCCGTACTACCCGTTGCACCTGTACTTCCTGTAGAGCCCGTTGCTCCGGTAGAACCAGTAGCACCATTTAATCCATTATTTCCTGTAGCACCTGTTGGGCCGGCAGGACCTTGTGGGCCTGTAGCACCATTAGCACCCGCCGCGCCTTGCGGACCCGTATCGCCTGTTGGGCCGGTTACACCTGCACCGGTTGCACCAGCAGGCCCTGTAGGACCGGTTAAACCATTACTACCTGCAGCACCCGTTGGGCCTGTAGGTCCGGTAACTCCAACCCCGGTTGCACCTGTTGCACCGGCTGGGCCTTGAGGGCCTGTATCGCCCGTTGCACCTGTTGCACCATTTAATCCATTATTTCCTGTAGCGCCTGTTGGGCCGGCAGGGCCTTGTGCGCCTGTAGCGCCATTAGCACCCGCTGCACCTTGTGGACCAGTATCGCCTGTTGGGCCGGTTACACCTGCGCAGTTTACCAGCAGGCCCTGTTGGGCCGGTTAAGCCATTACTACCTGCAGCACCCGTTGAGGCTGCCGGTCGACGCTCTGGCACCGGTAGCACCTGTTGCACCTGCAGGGCCTTGCGGCCCTGTATCGCCCGTTGCACCTGTTGCGCCATTTAATCCATTATTTCCTGTAGCGCCTGTTGGGCCGGCAGGACCTTGTGGGCCTGTAGCACCATTAGCACCCGCTGCTCCTTGCGGACCGGTATCGCCTGTTGGGCCGGTTACACCTGCACCGGTTGCACCAGCAGGACCTGTAGGGCCGGTTAAGCCATTACTACCTGCAGCACCCGTTGGGCCTGTAGGTCCGGTAACTCCAACGCCGGTAGCACCTGTTGCACCGGCTGGGCCTTGAGGGCCTGTATCTCCCGTTGCACCGGTTACGCCGTTCAATCCATTATTTCCTGTAGCGCCTGTTGGGCCGGCTGGGCCTTGTGCTCCTGTGGCACCATTAGCACCTGCTGCACCTTGTGGACCAGTATCGCCTGTTGGGCCGGTTATACCTGCACCAGTTGCACCAGCAGGCCCTGTTGGGCCGGTTAAGCCATTACTACCAGCAGGCCCTGTTGGGCCTGTAGGTCCGGTAACTCCAACACCGGTTGCACCTGTTGCACCGGCTGGGCCTTGAGGGCCTGTATCGCCAGTAGAACCGGTAGCACATTTAATCCATTATTTCCTGTAGCGCCTGTTGGGCCGGCTGGGCCTTGTGCGCCCGTAGCGCCATTGGCACCCGCTGCCTTGTGGGCCCGTATCGCCTGTGGCACCTGTTGCGCCACCACCTGCACTGTTGGGCCGGTAGGACCAGTAACACCTTGTATACCCTGTGGACCCGTAGCGCCATCTATACCGTTAGAACCGGTAGCTCCTGTTGGACCAGCCGGGCCTTGTGCACCAGTTGCCCCGTCAACCCCATTAGCACCCGTTGGACCAGCAGGACCTTTGTGGGCTGTTATTCCATCAGCGCCTGTTCGGGCCGGTAGCACCTGTAGCTCCGCCACCCGCACCGGTCGCTCCGGTTGGGCCCGTAGCTCTCTGTTAATTGCTCTGAACAGTAAACGTAAGAACCGCTGCTTAATTTACTATGATAATAGTTCCATTACCGTATCTATAATATTTGTAATACCATTTCCTGTTGCACCGGTAGCGCCTGTTAATCCATTACTTCCTGCAGCACCTGTTGGGCCTGTAGGTCCTGTAACACCCACTCCTGTTGCGCCTGTTGCACCGGCTGGTCCTTGAGGGCCTGTATCACCGGTAGAACCGGTAGCACCATTCAATCCATTATTTCCTGTAGCGCCTGTAGGGCTGGCTGAACGCCTTGTGCGCCTGTAGCGCCATTAGCACCGGCCGGGCCTTGCGAGGGCTGTATCGCCGGTAGCACCTGTTAAACCATTCAATCCATTATTACCCGTTGCCCCTGTAGGGCCGGCTGGGCCTTGTGCGCCTGTAGTGCCATTAGCACCGGCAGGGCCTTGCGGGCCTGTATCGCCTGTGGCACCTGTTGCGCCGCCACCTGCACCTGTTAGGCCGGTAGGGCCAGTAACCACCTTGTATACCCTGCGGACCTGTAGCACCGTCTAAACCACTAGCACCGGTTGGACCGGCCACCCCCTTGTGCACCCGTTGCTCCATTGGCACCTGCGGGCCTGGGGTCCAGTATCGCCTGTTGCACCAGTTGCTCCCCACCTGCACCCGTTGCGCCGGTAGGACCTGTTACACCCTGTGGTCCTGTAGCACCATCTAAGCCGTTAGCACCGGTGGCGCCTGCGCGCCTTGTGCACCCGTTGCGCCATTTGCACCAACAGGGCCTTGTGGACCTGTAGCACCTGTTATCCCCTCTGAACGGTAAATGTGAAACCGTTACTTGTTACTATGGTAATTGTTCCATTACCATTATCTATAATATTTGTAATGCCATTTCCTGTAGCACGGTGGCACCATTGTACTGCCGGGCCTTGTGGGCCAGTAGCGCCATCTAAGCCATTGGCCCCGGCGCAGGCTGCCACGTGTTGCGCCGTCTAATCCATTAGCACCAGTTACCGTTAACATAAACGGACTGAGGTTGCGGCTCCATCTATTCCATTAGCGCCTGTTGCACCGGTAGCTCCAGTTGCGCCACCACCAGCACCTGTTGGGCCGGTAGGACCTGTTATACCCTGGAGACCTTGAGGACCTGTAGCGCCGTTAGCACCGGCAGGACCTTGCGGGCCAGTTATGCCCGTATCGCCTGTGGCACCTGTTGCGCCACCACCTGCACCTGTTGGGCCGGTAGGACCAGTAACACCTTGTATACCCTGTGGACCCGTAGCGCCATCTATACCGTTAGAACCGGTAGCTCCTGTTGGACCAGCCGGGCCTTGTGCACCAGTTGCCCCGTCAACCCCATTAGCACCCGTTGGACCAGCAGGACCTTGTGGGCCTGTTATTCCATCAGCGCCTGTTGGGCCGGTAGCACCTGTAGCTCCGCCACCCGCACCGGTCGCTCCGGTTGGGCCCGTAGCTCCTGTTATTCCGCTCTGAACAGTAAACGTAGAACCGCTGCTTGTTACTATGATAATAGTTCCATTACCATTATCTATAATATTTGTAATACCATTTCCTGTTGCACCGGTAGCGCCTGTTAATCCATTACTTCCTGCAGCACCTGTTGGGCCTGTAGGTCCTGTAACACCCACTCCTGTTGCGCCTGTTGCACCGGCTGGTCCTTGAGGGCCTGTATCACCGGTAGAACCGGTAGCACCATTCAATCCATTATTTCCTGTAGCGCCTGTAGGGCCGGCTGGGCCTTGTGCGCCTGTAGCGCCATTAGCACCGGCAGGGCCTTGCGGGCCTGTATCGCCGGTAGCACCTGTTAAACCATTCAATCCATTATTACCCGTTGCCCCTGTAGGGCCGGCTGGGCCTTGTGCGCCTGTAGTGCCATTAGCACCGGCAGGGCCTTGCGGGCCTGTATCGCCTGTAGCACCTGTTGCGCCGCCACCTGCACCTGTTGGGCCGGTAGGGCCAGTAATACCTTGTATACCCTGCGGACCTGTAGCACCGTCTAAACCACTAGCACCGGTTGGACCGGCCACCCCTTGTGCACCCGTTGCTCCATTGGCACCTGCGGGGCCCTGGGGTCCAGTATCGCCTGTTGCACCAGTTGCTCCCCCACCTGCACCCGTTGCGCCGGTAGGACCTGTTACACCCTGTGGTCCTGTAGCACCATCTAAGCCGTTAGCACCGGTGGCACCTGCCGCGCCTTGTGCACCCGTTGCGCCATTTGCACCAACAGGGCCTTGTGGACCTGTAGCACCTGTTATCCCACTCTGAACGGTAAATGTAGAACCGTTACTTGTTACTATGGTAATTGTTCCATTACCATTATCTATAATATTTGTAATGCCATTTCCTGTAGCACCGGTGGCACCATTAGTACCTGCCGGGCCTTGTGGGCCAGTAGCGCCATCTAAGCCATTGGCCCCGGCAGGGCCTTGCGGACCTGTTGCGCCGTCTAATCCATTAGCACCAGTTGCACCGTTAACACCAGCAGGACCCTGAGGACCTGTGGCTCCATCTATTCCATTAGCGCCTGTTGCACCGGTAGCTCCAGTTGCGCCACCACCAGCACCTGTTGGGCCGGTAGGACCTGTTATACCCTGGAGACCTTGAGGACCTGTAGCGCCGTTAGCACCGGCAGGACCTTGCGGGCCAGTTGTACCATCTAAACCATTAGCACCTGTGGCACCATTAGCGCCTGCAGGACCTTGTGGGCCAGTAACACCATCGGTGCCATTTGCGCCTGTAGGGCCCGTTGCGCCTGTAGCACCACCGCCCGCACCGGTTGCACCGGTTGGGCCGGTTGCACCGGTAATTCCGCTTTGAACGGTAAAGGTAGAACCGCTGCTTGTTACTATCGTAATTGTTCCATTACCATTATCTATAATATTTGTAATACCATTACCCGTTGCACCGGTAGCACCTTGCGGGCCTGTTGCGCCGTCTATGCCATTCGCACCGGTAACACCCTGTGGCCCCTGAGGACCTGTGGCTCCATCTAAACCGTTAGCACCGGTTGCACCTTGTGCGCCGGCCGGGCCTTGCGGACCTGTATCGCCGGTGGCACCTGTAGCACCGCCACCTGAACCGGTTGGGCCAGTAGGACCTGTAATACCTTGAGGACCCTGTGGACCTGTTGCGCCGTCTAAACCGTTTGCACCTGTTGGTCCCTGAGGGCCAGTTGCACCATCAGCACCATTCGCACCTGTTGGGCCTTGAGGGCCCGTTGCGCCATCTGCGCCATTCGCACCAGCCGGACCAGTATCGCCGGTAGGGCCTGTGGCTCCGCCACCTGAACCGGTAGCACCAGTTGGGCCTGTTATACCTTGAGGGCCTTGTGGACCTGTGGCTCCATCTAAACCGTTAGCGCCGGTTGCACCTTGTGCGCCGGCAGGGCCTTGCGGACCTGTATCGCCGGTAGCACCTGTAGCACCGCCACCTGAACCTGTTGGTCCGGTTGGTCCGGTAACACCCTGAGCACCTTGTGGACCCGTAGCACCGTCTAAACCATTTGCACCTGTTGGTCCCTGAGGGCCGGTTGCTCCATCTAAGCCGTTAGCGCCCGTGGGGCCTTGTGGGCCCGTTGCGCCATCTGTTCCATTAGCACCTGTAGGGCCGGTTGCACCCGTAGCACCACCACCTGAACCGGTTGCGCCCGTAGCGCCGGTTGGGCCCGTTATACCTGATTGAACCGTAAAACTATTACCGCCGGTAGTAACAATCGTTATTGTTCCATTACCATTATCTATAATGTTTGCAATGCCATCCCCGGTAGCACCTGTAGCGCCATTTGAACCCGCCGGGCCCTGAGGACCAGTTGCGCCGTCAACTCCGGCAGCGCCCTGCGGACCAGTTGCGCCATCTAAACCCGTTGCACCTTGCGCACCGGTAGCACCATTAGCGCCCGCAGGCCCTTGCGCGCCTGTAGCGCCAGTAATACCTGATTGAACTGTATAAGTTGAACCATCGCTTAACGTTATAGTTATAGTTCCATTACCATTGCTTACTATGTTAGTTATACCGCTACCGCTGGGGCCGGTTGGTCCTGTAACGCCTGTTCCTGCAGCGCCTGCCGGGCCTGTTGCGCCCGTAGCACCGGTGGCCCCTGAACTTACAGTGTAGGTGGTACCGTTAGATAAAGTAATAGTTACTGAGCCGTTACCATTATCAACAATACCGGTTATGCTAGTACCTGTTGCGCCCGTAGCACCTGTAACACCATTACTGCCATTGGCCCCGGTTGCGCCATTAGCCCCTGCAGGGCCTTGCGGACCTGTAGCCCCGGTTGCACCTGTAGAGCCCGTTGCACCTTTAACACCGCTTGCCCCTGTGGCACCCGTAGCACCGGTTGCGCCTTTAACACCATTAGCGCCGGCAGGCCCTGTTGGCCCAGTTGGCCCGGTACCCGCAGCGCTACCTGCTGTTTCGGCATACAATGCATAAGGAACACTCACCAACTCGGTAGAGCCCATGTTTATGTAGCTTGTTCCACCGTTGGGGTCGTACTCCACCAATAAGTATTTATTGCCGCCAGCCCAGCTAATAGCAGCAAAGCTGCCAATATTAGGGCTACCATAACCCAACTTCAGTGTAAACAAACCAAATTGGTTGGTAACCGCAGTTTGCGTTTCCTGGTAAACGGGCGTTCCCGGGTTAATACCATTGTTAATGGTAAACCTTACCGAAATGTTTTTGTTAGCCAATACACTTCCACCCGCATCACGGGCTATGGCCTGGTAGTTAATGGCCTGTGGAACCTGGGCAAACAAATGGCTGCTGCATAAAGCAAAAGCAAGTAGCAAAAAGATTGGGTAGATCTTTTTCATGGGGGTAGAAATTTTAATGGCCGCAGAGAGTTTAAACCAATACCTTGCTTAAAAACAAACTATAAAGTGTGTCCGTAGGTCAGGAGTAAGGCAAGAGGAATTTCCCTGTGGATTAGGTGTCGCAAATTTAACTTTAATTTATGTTTTGCCATTCATCAAAACGGCAAGTTCAAAAAGTCACAAGGGGGCCTACAAATGTAAAAAAATGTTATAAATCGTAGTAGTTTTTTCGAAATGATTTTAATCAATAGGTAAGCAAATGATAAACAGCGGCTTACAATGAGCCGGCAGGACTACTTTGCCGTGCTTTGCTTTGTTGTTTATTCATGCCGCCAAAATTAAGCACCATTTGTACCGTAAATGACCGTGGCCTATCCGGTTTAGCTACCCGCAAGGCATAATTCGCATTCAATACATTCTTCACCAAAAAGTTTAGTTGAATATTAGGGTTGAATATATAGCCGGCGCGGAGGTCCCATATCACATCTCCTTTATTTAAGCGCTGCTCCCGTAAACTGCGGATATCCTTAATAAAGACTTCGAAAATTTTATCGACCCTATCCATAAAGCTGTAGTACTGAATACTTGTACCAAAGCGAACGCGGTTGTAAAAAATAAAGTCCAAATCAGCTTTAAATGTATGTCGATTGCGATACTTCAACATCCCTTGGGTAAGAGAGTCCCATGCCGCATATGATGGGTCTCCATTAACGTCTACCGGGGTTGGTAATCTGTATTTTTTAAAGGCATCGCCCAAAAAGTCGCCCACGTTATGGGTAACCGTTGTATCATTTAAGTCAACTCCGTAAAAGTACGTATAGCCCACTAATGCACTCATGTCCACAGGGCCCATTTTCCCTTCACCAAACAAATTAAATTCCCAGCCAAACACCCTCGCTCTGCTTACGTTTTGCGATTGGAAGAAAGGATAAAGTCCATCCTGTGGAGTGTATTTCGTACCAAACGTAAATTCAATCATATCGCGGAATTCTGTAACAAATGCCGCTGCATCAAAGTAACCCAACCACTTACCAAACTTTAAGCTTCGCTTATATCCAATTTCAGCAGTAAAGCCTCTTTCAGGTTTAATGCCATAATTGGGAAGAATGCGTATGCCTGCAAGGTTATATTGCACAAAGCGCTCAGCAATACTTGGCACGCGGAAAGACTGGCCAAAAGAAAGTCTTATGTAGTTATATTTTCTTATCTCAAAGTTTACACCTGCACGAAAAACAGGCACTGTGGGACTTATAGCGCTATCTAAACGATAATATTCTTCGCGGGCGCCAACATTAGCGCTAAGCCACTTATAGTTTACCTCTAACTGTGCAAACCCGCCCCCGAAATCCTGCTGGTGCGTGCCTAACGTACCATCCTTTATTATAGAATGTTCATTGTTAATACCCATCAACAACCTTACAATATTTCCGAAGTCATGCCTGAACTGGAAATCCGTGCGGAAAACCCAAAAATCAGTATCACCATCTACATTGTTTTGGCGGCTGATACGGGTCAATAACTTATATTGATTATTTCTTTTATCTAAAAAGCGAATCTTGGGGTCGATGAAGGCATAAAAATAACGCTCGTTCAGGTTAACGCCTGAAGCCGTAATGTAAGGGTGACCGCCATCCTGCCAATAGAAAGATGAACCGCTACGACGATAAAGCAGGTTTGACATTATTTCCAGGGTTAAACGCTTAAGCCTGTGCGGTTGCCAACGCAGCTTTTGCGTAAAACGGGTAAAGTAGTCATACTCCTGCTGTAAATAGCTTTGGCTACCCTGCATTAAGCCACTAAACACAAAGTCTACATCATGAAACTTTTGGCTATGCATAAAGCTAAAGCCAATGGTGTTAGGGTTTTCAAAAAAGCGGCCGTTTCTTTTCCACCATTGAAAGGAATCAACCGGTGGTTTACCAATAGCTTCATAAAAGAAACTGAACTTGGTTATAGGTGTATCTTTGGCATAACCGGTGGTAACATTTATTACCCCGTTTAAGGCGCTACTTCCGTACTGCACCGTGCTTGCGCCTTTCACCAATTCTACCTGCTCCAGGTTTTCAACCGGCATTAAAGGCCATACAATACCACCGCGGTCGGCACTCATTAATGGCATTTCATCCACCACTAACAACACGCGGCTGCCCGAACCATAAGCATAACCACTCCCCCCGCGTATACTCATTTGCCCGTCCAGGATGGTAACTCCCGGTATTTTGTTCATGGCAGATTGTATATTGGTAATGTTGTTTGATTCCAATACCCGTTGCCCCATAACAGTTACGGTTTGGGTAACCTTCTGAATTTTTATACCAATCTTGGTTTCGCCCACAACTACCTGCTGCAACTCATTTCCTTCGGTACCCAGTATAATATCAAGGGTTTTAACCTCACCTGGTTTTAGTTTTAATTGTTGGGTATCAGCCTTCATACCGGTGTAGCTGAAAATAATAGTCACATCGCCCGGCTGAACTTTTAACTCGTACCGGCCCAAACTATCAGTAAAGGTACCATTGGCAGGCGGTTGAACCACATTCGCCAATTCAAGAGGGGCGTCCTTATTACTACCGTCTTTTACAATGCCTTTAACGGTAGCTGTTTGCGAAAAAGAAAAATGTATAAGGAGAAGAAAAAATAGCAGGCTAAAAATCCGTTGACTCATAGTCACCTTTTGGTTGTCAAAAGCGGGCGCAAGTTAAAGAAATAATTTGCCGTGCAAGCAGGGCCATGTGGATTACTTGTTAAGGCGTTAATACATGATAATGAGGCGTTTTTGAACGCTAAATCCGTTTTCATTTATATTTACGCAATGCGCCGCAAACCTTTCTCAGCGATTTTTCTGCTGATTTTCTCCCTTCTGCTTTCCTGTAACCAACCCGCAGCAGTAGAGCAAGCAGCGGGCTACAATGCAGTTTTACGCGTTATTGACGGCGATACTTTTGTAATAGATGACGGAACAACAAAAAACGGAACCAAAATTCGCCTGATTGGGGTAGATGCTCCAGAATCGCGCAAAACCGACCATGAGGATGTGCAGTTCTACGGAAAGGAGGCGAAAGAATTTTTGAAGCATTTTTTGGAAGGAAAACAGGTGCGCTTAGAATATGATGTAGAACATCATGATAAATATGGCCGCACATTAGCCTACGTATACTTACCGGATGGCACTTTCATTAATGCTTACCTCATACAACAAGGCTACGCCAATGTTATGACCATTCCACCAAATGTAACCTATGCCGATAGTTTTGTGCTTTTACAACGCGAAGCCCGTGAAGCCAAACGAGGCATGTGGAGCGAACCCGTGCTTTAAGCCAAACATTCGGCTAATTGCTTTAATTTGCGCCGATGGAGTTGAATGATTTTACGGAAAAGTTTGCAGGCTGCTTTAACATAACTGACCCTTCACTTATTACTGCGGATACCGAATTTCGTAAATTAGACGAATGGGGATCAATGTTAGCGCTTATTGTTATTGCCATGGTTGATTCTGACTACGGTAAAACAATTACAGCTGAAGAAATGCGCAGCGTTAATACTCCGCGTGAACTATTCGCTTTGCTGAACAACAAGTAGTATGGCTCTTTTCTCCCTTCCTAATGTTAAAGTTAGTGGTTTGGCTGTGGCAGTACCTAAATGCATTGAGGACAATGCCGACTTTGCTGTTTTACCCGAACAGGAACGGGATTTATTTATTAAAACGGTAGGAATACGATACCGCCGCATTGCGGATAAGGACACCACGGCCTCAGACCTTTGTTTTGCTGCCGCTGATAAACTACTGAATGATTTAAAATGGAACCGTTCCGAGGTATCAGTATTGATCTTCATCAGTCAAACTCCTGATTACTTAATTCCCAATACATCTTCACTGCTACAGGAAAAATTAGGCTTACCCAAAAGCTGTATGGTGTTTGATGTAAACCTTGGTTGTTCCGGTTATACCTATGGTCTTTCCATAATTTCGGGATTGCTGCAAAATATTCCCGGTGCAAAGGGGCTGCTGTTAGTTGGCGATATTTCAACAGCCACAGTATCGCAACAGGATAAAAGTACTGCTCCTATTTTTAGTGATGCCGGCTCAGCTACTGCGCTTGAATTCTCCCTTAACCATACTATGCACTTTAATTTGCAAACAGATGGTAAAGAGTATGATGACATTATAATACCCGATGGCGGCTACAGAAATCCGTACAGTAGCGCCTCTTCGGAAATGGTTGACTATGGCAAAGGCATTGTACGCAGTAAACTGCATATGAAATTAGATGGGCTTAAGATTTTCAATTTTGCCTTGCGCGAAGTTGCGCCTAACATTAACGCTCTGCTGGGCAACATCAAAAAGGATAAGGCAGACATTAATTACGTAGTGTTTCACCAGGCAAACCTTTTAATGCTGGAAAGCGTTCGCAAAAAACTACAGATTGAAGCTGAAAAGGTTCCGTATAGCCTGTACGATTACGGCAACACCGGCTCCGCCACTATACCTTTAACACTACTGGTAAAACTGCGCAGCGAATTGACCAATGCTAAACTCAATCTTATCTTATGTGGTTTTGGTGTTGGCTTATCATGGGGAAGTGTATATCTTGAAACCGAAAATTTGGTTTGTCCTGAATTGATAGAAGTTTAATGGCATCCATCCATCCGCAATATTCAGTTGTTGTTCCGGTCTTCAATAGCGAGAAGACGCTGGGTGAGTTATGCTCAAGAATAAGCAGCACCTTTCAAAAAATGAACAGCGATTTTGAAATTGTGCTGGTGAACGATTTTAGTTCTGACGGCAGTTGGAATGTAATCAAAGACCTTAAGCAGGAATACGGAAACAAATTAGTAGCAATACATTTGCGCCGCAACTTCGGGCAGCACAAGGCAATTCTCTGTGGTTTTCAATTTGCGCGTGGCGAATATGTTATAACCATGGATGATGACCTTCAGTTCTTTCCTGAAGATATTGAGTTAATGGCTGCCAAAATGCATGCTACTTCAGCCGATTTAGTTTACGGCATTTATGGCGAGGAAAGACAACACAGCAATGTGCGAAAAGTAGGAAGCAATGTGGTTGGTTATATTTTTGAAAAATTCGGCAACACCGTTGGGCAAGGCTCAAGTTTTAAAATTATACATAGCAGTGTTATCGAAAAAATAAAACATTACAACCACTCCTTTACCTTTATTGATGAAATTCTTAGCTGGCATACCACCAAAATAGAATGGCAACAGGTGCGGCACGCCGCCAGGCGCGAGGGCGAATCGGGTTACAGCTTGCCGAAATTGGTTTTCCTTTCTATGAATCTCATCTTCTCTTATACAACCGTGCCCCTTCGTTTCATGACCTGGTTTGGTTTTACATCCTTTCTTATCTGCCTTATTCTGGTAATCTATTTCATTTATATGCGCTTTACGGTTGGCTCACCGCTGGGGTTTACAGCTCTTATCATTTCCATTTTTATGTCAACCGGGCTTATACTTTTCAGCCTTGGCATTATTGGTGAATACCTCAATCGTTTATTCGCTTTACAACACCGTAAACCAGCCTACTTAATTCAGGAAGTACTCCGCTGATTTTTCTGTTTTAGCTGTTTTATGCAAATTGCTTCGTAAATGAAGATTACCCGCTACGGTATTACGCTTGAACGAAGCCGCGAAGAACATTTAGAAATGTTGCGTAAATGGCGCAACGATTCTAAAATTTCGCGCTTTATGTTTTACAAAGGGCAAATAACTGCTGAGATGCAACAGGAATGGTTCGCTTCAGTAAATAACGAGCAGAATTTTTTCTTCGTTATTCATTATAAAAATGCTCCTGTCGGGCTAATCAATATCTCCTCCATTGACTGGGAAAACAAAACCGCCTATAGCGGGCTCTTTATTTATGAGGACAAGCTATTGGGCACCGATGTTCCTGTTATGGCGTCGTTAGCCATGCTCGATGTATTCTTTTTACTTTTCGACATACGACTGGTATATGCCAAGGTCAAAGGTGATAACCCTGTAGCCCATCGTTACAACTCCTCGCTGGGTTTCGCCCGCACTAAAAAAATTGAAATGGGCCTTGGTGACGAATACATGCTGCAAAAAGAAATATACCTTTTAGAAACAAAGGAGTTACGGAATGCAGCTTTACGTCTAAAGGGTAACCATACTATATTGGAGCTATCCAACAACTACGCGGTAGATAAATGGATTTTAAACCGTTTGCAATCTGCCTCACGCGAGAATCAGCGAAGCCTTGAATTAGAAATTAAAGTGAGCTAACTATTTTATTCGCTCTAAAAGCGCAAACCGCCAGCTATTCAGCTTAAACTTTAAACGGCGCATAAAGCTTTTACCTTCCATTTCTGTAACCTGATGTGTTCTGAAAACGGGGTTTAAAGCCCACTTCATCATACGCTTATATAAGGGCAAAGTGGCGTATGGAAATTTAGTAATATCTAAAAGAGGTTTTAGCCGAGGATATATTTTTGTTTCGTACTCAGCCCTGTTATGGCGGTAGTAATCTTCATCAAGCGGCGGCATAACCTCAGCACCTAAGTGGAAGGTAAGATGCAAATCATCAATCAACTTTAAGCGTTCCGCATAGGCTATAAGGTTGTGCACTAAGGTTACTTCCAAAAAAGGAACACCTATGCACACATTTTCCAAAATCAGTTTCTCCGCAAGGCTGCGCTTAAAAACAAAGCAATCAAAACCCGGATGCGGCTTACCGAAATCTGAATACATCAAGGGTAAATCTTCAACACCTTTGTAATGCACATCAATACCTCTGCGGTTAATTAACAAAGCATCGTGTCCTTTTTCAATAAAGCCCTGCACCACCTCATAAAACTGTGGCATTAGGGCTATATCCACATTGGTGTAAATCAAGTATTCGGCGCGGCTTGTATTTATTAGCCGCTCAAGTATTTCTCTTATTAAGGGCAGCTTACGCTGTTTGCTGAATTTCCCAAAATCTAAAACCGATTCTTTCAGTTCAGGTAGTTTTTTGAAATACGAAGGGATTATTTCTGCGTCCTCCGTGTAGCCGACCGCATATAACTCTACCTGTACTTTACCTTCAGTAAAGGTTTGTGCCGCTTTTATGCTGGCCAAAGTAACATTCTGTGCCTTCTCAAAAGCAGAGCCTGCAGGGGCCTTAAAAGGATTAATTATATGGGCTATGGTTATCAATGTAAGCAGCCAGCTTTAATTCCTGTTCATCAATTTAAGCACAAAATCCATACAGTCATCGTTTTTGTTTATCACACTTTTTACCTTAACAGGTACGGTATAATCCGGCAAGGTGCCATGACCCCCGAAAATGCTATCGGTAGTTAATTGGAAGCGGCGTGTAGGAACATCTACTCTAAGCTTAGTTTCAGGCAGCACGCAGTTTTTGGTGTAGCCTGCTAAAACCTGGTTGTTACCTCCGGTTTCTTCGCCAATAAAAACGGCCTCGGTGTACTTCTTAAGGCAGGAGGAAACAATGCCTGAATTGGAAAAGCTGCCGCCATTTACCAGTACATAAAGCTTACCTGTAAAAAGCTTTTTGTTTGGTTTATGATAGCCCAAGCATTCACCGCCTGAATCCTTTAATGCCCTTTCTCCATTTTTTGAAACAACAACCCTATACGATTCAACCACTTTAAATGGTTTTTCAATTAAATAAGATAGTAGAAAAACACCATTAACTATATCGCCTCCCTGATTGTCTCTCAAATCTATTACAAGGTTTTTAGGCTTTTGCTTATCTATCTCTTTAAAAAAGGCACCAACGACTTTTTTAAAATCCAGGTGGTAGTTTTTATGCAGCGCATCATTATGAAAGTCGCCAATTTTTAGCAGTGCACAGCTATCCTGTTTACTGAATTGCAGGGAGAGGGTATTTCTTCCAATCTGAGCAGCCATGCGGTCGGCATATTTTTGCATAGCTATTTTGTAAATAGTTGCTTTAGGCAATGCCTGCATTGTAGTAGTATGTTCTCCGCTTATATTCTTATATTTTATTTCAAACTTATCAGCGTGCCCGAATATATAGCTATAGTATTCGCGCAGGTAGTTATTCAAAATCCATTTCGGGTAGGTTTGATTATTACCATCACGAGGCATTCTTCTGCTTAGTTCATTTATAACTTCTGCTGAAGACAAGCCATTAATCATTAATATCTCATCCCCTTCTTTAATTTCAGTTTGGTCGTTACAAACCATATCTGCATAAAGCCGTAAATCTTCTATAGTGAGATGTAAAGGCAGAAAGGAACTATGATCGTTATGGTAAGCAGTAATTCTTTCGCTTGGCAGCGGTATTGTGTGCCCGTCTTTAACCAACGAACATATTGGAGATAGCATAGCGTAAAACTCCAATTCAGTAATTGGTTTAGTAATTGTGGTGCTAATGCTATCGAAAAATCGGTCTATTTCCTGTTTAGGTGTATAGATATAGAGATTGGGGTGATTTGTTTCAAGTTCAGTTTTCAGATAACTGATATCCCGTTTCAGCCGGGCCGGCTCGTATAAGGGTTCCTGGGCAACACCTTTAACCGCAAACAAAAGCAGCAACAGCAGCGGCAAAAACAAACCCTGAAAGAACACTTTATGGGCTTGACTTTCCAATGTGGCAATAGTTAGTATTAAAAGATAGTAGTAATGGCAGTAGGAGTTGCTACTCCCTTGCGCTTATTTCATATTCGTAAACACTAGGCTTACATCATCATCTTCTTCCAGTCTTTCTATAAGCTTAATCACGTCTTCAGCTTCCGAGTCGCTCAAGCCCTCCTTATAGAAATCAGGAATTTTTTCGTAGGTAGATTCTGTTATTTCAATGCCTTTTGCTTCCAGTGCTTTGCTTAACTTACCAAAGTCTACAAAATCAGCATAGGCAATTACATTATCGCCTTCACTTTGCAACTCACTAAGGCCGTGGTCAATCAATTCAAATTCCAATTCTTCTAAATTATAACTGGCCTTGTTGAATTTAAATACCGCCTTCTTCTTAAACATATACTCTACAGAGCCCTGCGTACCTATAGCGCCGCCCAGTTTGGTAAATGCCAAACGAAGATTAGCAATAGTGCGCGTAGGGTTGTCCGTTTGAGTATCTATTACTATAGCTACGCCGTGGGGGCCATAACCTTCGTACGTCAACTCTTCGTACGCCTTTTCTTCTTTGCTTGATGCTCTTTTTATGGCAGCCTCAACACGGTCCTTAGGCATGTTGGCGGCCTTGGCATTCTGTATTGCAGCACGTAAACGGGCGTTGGTTTCAGGATTCGGGCCGCTTTCTTTAACTGATATAGCTATTTCTCTGCCTATACGGGTAAAGGCCTTAGCCATAGCACCCCATCTCTTAAACTTTCTTTCTTTCCGGTATTCAAACGCGCGACCCATATAAAGTGATTATTGAAGTTTACAATTTTTGGAAGGGCTAAAATAAAAGTTTGTCCCAAACCATGGAAACGAAGGATATAATGGGTTAATGAGCAGCTTCCGGCTTTGCATCGTAATCAATACCCTGACTTTTCAATATGCTTTTCACCTTCCAACCGAAAAACGCCAGGTACGCAAAACAAACTACCGGTATAATATATGAAAAATGGGTCCATGTTAAGCCGGCAATACCAGCGGGGCTGGTTTTATCCATATCGCAAATTAAGCCCTGTAGCGGAGGTATAGCCGCACCACCGGCAATCATCATTATTAATAGTGATGATGCCTGCGAAGTGTATTTACCCAAACCGGCTATTGATAGTGAGAAGATACACGGCCACATTACCGAACAGAAAAGACCACCGCTTATAAATGCATATAAAGCAATACGGCCTGTGGTAAACAAACCAACCAGCATCATAACAGCCGCCATACTACCAAACAAAATCATGGTGCGTGCAGGCTTTTCGTTAGCTAGAAAGAAACCCGCAATTAATACCAGAACCAGCGGTGCATAGTAAAGCAAATCAAAAACGCGATCACCTTTGCCTTCTGCACTAAGTTTGGCATAATTGGCGCCCACTACAACTGCAAACGCAATAAAAGGCACTATAACGGTCATTAGCTGGCGCATAGCTTTTGACAAATTGAAGACAGTAAGCGCCCCTACCCAACGGCCAATCATAAGACTACCCCAATACAACGAAATAAAATGAACAGTTTGTTTATGATCTATGCCCAAAATATCAGGCTTCTCCATTAAGGCAGGTAAATTACTTTGTATGGTAACCTCTACGCCTACATAAACAAAAATGGCAATCATGCCCCATATCAACTGCGGATACTGAAAAGCCTTAAGATCATGCTCCATTTTTTCATTGTTGGTAACAGGCGGCAATTTTGATAGCCCGAGTATTAGCGCGCACAACAACAACATACCCGAAAGGACCAGGTAAGGCATTTTTACCACGGACAAATCCACCTTAACTTCCTTAAGCCCCCCGTACAAAGCTATAGCCAATAAAAGAGGGCCTATAGTTGTGCCCAGTGAGTTAACGCCCCCCGCCAGGCTTACCCTATGCGCTCCTGTTGACGGATCGCCTAGTGCAATCATATACGGGTTAGCAACAATTTGTTGAAGAGCAAACCCAAGCCCTACTACAAATAAGGAGGTAAGCATTAAGGCATAGGATTCAAACATTGTAGCCGGGATAAAACATAAGGCCCCTACGGCAGAGATACAAAGCCCCAGAATTAAGCCTTTCTTATAGCCTATTTTATTAAGAGGGTCACCTGAGCTTACTGAAATGGCAAAATAAATAAGGGCCCCAACGGTGTACGAAATGTAGAACGCAAACTCAACCAACTGGCTTTGCCATTGCTTAAGTTCAAAGTGCTCTTTAAAAAGCGATAGAAGTACTGAATTGCTTGCTGCTACAAAGCCCCAGAAAAAAAATACAGATATAAGGGCCGCCAGCGAGGATGTTTTGGTGGAGTTATTAGTCATGCATAGCTTGTTATACGCTATGCCGAATTACCGATATTTTTTTGGGGCGTGCTAAGGCAAATGGGCCTTCTTTTCAACACTGCACGAAATACTCGTCCAATATGCCGCTTACAGCTCCTTAAACGAAGAAATGGTTTTATTAATATCCTCCTTATAGCGCAACTTGCGGTCCTCACCACGGGTCCAAACGCTCAGGTGATAAAAGCGCTCCTTACCTTCAAAAACAACTTCGCTATAGTATATATTCTCTTCGGCATCGGGTTTGCCCATTCTTCCAAAAATTTCGGCACGTAAGCCGCTTACTCCGTTTATAATAATATCAGAAGAATCAGTTACCAGGGGACTCTTTAATGCGCCACGTAAGCGGTTCAGATTATCATGCATTATCTCACCGCTGCTTCGCTTTACATCCGCTTTATTAAAGCTTTGGCAAATGATATAAAAGTTACGAAAGCGGTTGGCGTATTGCAGTTCTGCGCCCGGCTCCAACTCATCTTCTTCCTTCACCCATGGGGGAACGCTCATGGAAAACTTACCTGCAACATCTATCTTCTGGTATTCAGTGGAATATTTACAGGATGAAAGCAGAAAAACAAAAAGGCAAAAGGAGGTGGCGGCAAAAAGGCGATTCATACAAAACGTAATTGTGCCGCGAAAATAGGTAAACAGGTAACAAGTAGCGTACAACTTTTGTAATTACATTACCTCTTCGGGGCAAACAATGCGATGCGCGCCAACTGCAGCTAAAGCGCCCAGAAAAGGGGCAGTTAAATAAATCCATAAGTGCGAGTAATTGGCTGTAACAATGGCAGGCGCTAATGAACGGGTAGGGTTTAAACCGGTATTACTAACCGGGCCGCCAAATAATACAAGCAACCAAACTGTTGCCCCAATAGCTATACCGGCAGTTATACCTTTCTCCTTAGCTCCGGTAGAAACGCGCAATACCACCAGCATTAATATAAACGTCATTATAGCCTCCAGAATAAATGATTGCATTTCGCTTCCGGCAGGTTGAGTTAACCCCAAACCGGCATTTTCAGGAAACAAAACGTGAAGCAAAAAACTGGCGCTTATTGCCCCGGCAAATTGTGCCAACAAAAACGCAGGCACTTCCTTCCACTCAAACCGCTTGTCAACGGCAAATGCAATTGTAACAGCAGGGTTAATATGTGTTCCTGAAATATCACCAAAGGCATATATAAGTGCTATAATTACTAAGCCCCACACAGTGGCAATTCCCGGCAGGCCCAATGGTCCGCCATATTGCTGGTTTACCACCACACAACCTGTTCCTACAAACAATAAAATGAACGTGCCTAAAAATTCGCTCAGGTATTTTTTCATAAAGGGGTTTTACCCAAAGCTAAAAAGGTTTTCGGAAGGTGTTTTATTGAACGAGAAAGTAAAGCGCCATTTTGCCTTTACCCTTTACTTCAATAGGTTCTCTTTCTTCAAAGTCGTACTTATGGTGCAATAATTCCTTTACATCTTTTGTAACCTGAATTTTGCCGGGCACCCCATGGCTTTCCATACGGCTGGCCGTGTTTACTGTATCGCCCCACAGGTCGTATGAATATTTATTCTTACCTAATACTCCTGCAATAACCTCACCGGTATGAATACCTATACGCAATTGTATTTCATTATCCTCAAAAGCCTGCCTGATTCTCTCTTTCATGGCCAATGCCATCCTGGCTATACGCTCAGCATGGTCATCGCAAGGTTCAGGCAAGCCTGCTACGCACATATACGCATCGCCAATGGTTTTAATCTTTTCCACCCTGTAGTGTATAGCAAGGTCATCAAACAAATGGAATATCTTGTTTAGCCGTTCAGCCACTTCAGTTACATCCCGGTCTTTACTCCAAACCGTAAAATCTACAATATCAGCAAACAGCACCGTTGCATTATCAAACCGCTCAACAATTTTTTCCTCACCATTTTTAATCCGTTCTGCTATTTGCGCGGGCAATACATTATGAAGTACAGAAATGGTTATTTCATTTTCCTTTTCTTTCAGCTCCAGTTTACGTTGCATTTCAAAAGAGGTTATTCTTTTCTCCATCTCATCATGCTTCAATTCCTTTTCCAGTTCATGAAAAAGCCTGTAATGCTCTGCGCTCTCTTTCCATTTTTCTATATCGCGGTATAAATCACTTAGCTTTTGATGCCCGTCATACTTTTGACGCTTTAAGCCCAATTTACCGGTAATTTCCAGCCCCTTTAAAAAATAATCTTCCGCAATAGTTATATCGTAAAAAGGCGTTTGCTTGTTGGCATACAATTCACCCAATCTTATATACTGTATAGCAGCAGCTTTCTCCCGGCCCGTTTCCAAATCAAGCCTTAGCGATTCCGTACAGCCTGCTAAAGCCAAATCCCACTGCCCCATCAAACTGTACACATAACCTAAATTCCCCCAGCAAGAGGATGCGTTTTGTGGTGTACCCGCCTCTTGATGTTGGGCAATACATGATTTAAGTAATTCTATTGCATGCTCATAATCTTTTTTCAGAATAGCAACATTGGCGCGGTTAACCGTTACAATCGTCATTCCGTTAGCATCCTCCAGGTCTTTAAGCATTGCTTCTTCCCTGTTCAGATATTCCTCGGCCTTAACATAATCACCCATTTCCAGTTCCAGCGCTGCAAGGTTCCCCATGTTAGCTGAAGCACTCCGCACATTTCCGGTTTTCATGTTCAGGTTAAATGCCTCAAGAAAATACTCTGCTGCCAGGGCATAATCGCCAAACTCATAATAAATAACACCAATGTTTCCGGTATTTATTGCCTGGTATTGCAATCTTTCTGCTTTTTGATTTAAAGCAAGTGCATCCTTGTAGTAATTCATGGCCTGTATATATTGGCCCGATAAGTGGCAGGAGGAGCCCGCCATATTCATAAGTTTGGCACAATTGGTAGTATCCAATTGTTTTTGCGCAATGGGAATAGCGCGGCGACAAATTTCAACTGCTTTTGCAGGATTGGTATGCTGAAAACGCAGACAAAGCTCTATTGAAAGCGCAGTTACAGCATCTGCATCTTGCGCAACAGAAAGTTGCTGCTCTAAGGCTTCAACACTAAGCTCTTTAAGACTTTCCGGTTTATTCATTCAGTATATAAACTGTCATTTTGCCTTTTCCCTTAACCTCAACCTCTTCCCTTTTTTCAAAACTAAACTTATCCTTTAAAATATCCTTTACCTCTTCGCTCACCTGTATTCTGTCTTTTATACCATGGCTTTCCATGCGGCTAGCCGTGTTAACGGTATCTCCCCACAGGTCATATACATATTTGTTCTTCCCCAATACCCCTGCCACTACCTCACCGCTGTGTAACCCAATACGTAACCTCACCTCGCCGGCAGGGTAGGTTTCCCTTATTTTGTTATTCATAGCAATAGCCATTTGCGCTATCCGCTCTGCATGATCAGTGCATGGAACAGGTAAGCCTGCCACACACATATAAGCATCGCCTATAGTTTTAATTTTTTCTACCCCGTGTTCAACCGCTAATGCATCAAACAACTGAAACAACCGGTTCAGGTGCTTTGCCAACTCATGTACCGGCATACCCTTACTCCAGTTGGTAAATCCTACTATATCAGCAAAAAGCACAGTTACCTGCTCATAGCGTTCAATAATTTCCTCCTCCCCCATTTTTATCCGGTCCGCAATTTGCCTGGGCAGTATATTATTCAAAATACGCTCAGTTACTTCTTTCTCATTTACAGTAATGGCCAGTTGCTTTTCAACTTCAAAGCTCATCAACTTATTGCGCGATTCAGAAGTACCAATTTCTTTATCAGTTTCAGTATATGCTTTATGATGCTGAAAGGCACGTTGCCATTCGCTTTTACGTTCGTACAACTCCGCCAAACAGAAATGCGCCTCTCTGATTTCCCATTGCATGCCATTGGCCTTTGCAAGTTCCAGAGCTTCTAAAAGATATTTTTCTGATGGCTTGTAATCGTATTCTGCAAAGGCAGGGGTTCCATACAAATTACCCAAAGAAATTAAAGCGAGTATTCGTGGCTGTAGGAAATTTATATTGTCGCAAAGTTCAAGCCCCTTAAGTAAATAGGTTTTAGCAGCGGTATACTTACCCCTAACAAAATGAAGCGTGCCAAGATTAGGGAATATTTCTGCTTCCAGACTTTTATACCCTAACTGCTCCGCCAACTCCAATGATTCTTCAAAACATGCCAGCGCTTCATCAATGTTTTTCATTTTGCTGTGCACCTGGGCTTCAGCCAATAGGGCATCAGCATAAACCATTGGCATGTGCGCTATCTTGTAATTCTGCCTGCTTCTTTTGGCGTATTCCAATGCCTTTTCAAAATTTTCAAGGCTGAAGTACAAGGCGCATAAATTACTGCAAGCCATGGCAACTTCGGCTACATCCCCATTAGCTTCCAATATGGTTAAAGCCTCAAGCATTAGCTGCAGGGCTTCAGCATATTTACCACGGCCTATTAAAACCGTAGCCAATAAGTTATAGGCGCTCCCCAGGTATTCGGGGAATTCAATTACCGAATGCTGAATCAATTTCCGGCCATAGCTTTCGGCGTTTTCCAAATCGCCGGTTTTACGGTATAATAATGTTACCTGCCTTATTGCGCTCAGCAACTCCCGTTTCTTACCGGCTTTTTGCAAGCGCTCCATAGCGCTAATGGACCCGTTAAGACTTTGTGCAGAATCCGGTAAAATCCAGGAAAAGGTCAGGCTCGCCAATGCATGCCCCGCCTGGTAATCAAGTTTCCCGGCCATTTCCATGGCTTGCAGGCACAGTTGCCGGCAGTGCTCTGCATCAGTATGTTGCAATTTTAAGGCCAGGGCATTAAGTATATCGGTTTGGCGTATGCTGGTTTCACCGGGCACCAGCATCTCCTGTAATTCCTTAACCGGCCGTACTTTTAGTTCCTCCATAGTCCCTTCCGGTAACTAATATCATGTAAAACATACAAACCGAAAGTTAAATTACCACCTGACCTTTGGAACAGGTGCAAAAAAAAATTGTATAAAACCGTTCTTTTCCTTTTAACTTTGCAGCGTTAATTAACTATGAATTCTTCCCCAGGAGACTGTAGTCCAAATCTTCCCTCGTATTACTTTTCTAACAATTTTAATTTATCTGAATAATGGGTAATGATAAGCGCAGCCACGGATTGCCGCTTAGTGCTGCCGGAGTATTAATTACATTGGGTATCATTTTCGGGGATATAGGTACATCTCCTATCTACGTTATGAATGCCATAGTAAGCAGCCATAATGTTACACCCGATTTAATTTTAGGAGGGTTAAGCTGCGTTTTTTGGACACTTCTATTAATAACCACAATCAAATACGTTTTTCTGGCGCTTAACGCTGATAACAAAGGCGAGGGTGGAATTTTTGCTTTATATGCCTTAGTAAGACGTTATAAAGTTACCTGGACTATTTTCCCTGCAGTTATTGGTTGCGCCTCGCTAATTGCCGATGGCTTCATTACACCACCAATATCAATATCCTCTGCGGTGGAAGGCCTTCGCCTGATTAACCCTGATATAACCGGGCACCAGGTAGAAATTTTCGTAATAATTATCCTTACGCTCCTTTTCGTATTCCAGCAATTCGGCACCCGTATAGTAGGCGGTATTTTTGGCCCTGTAATGACCATTTGGTTCATTATGATTGGTATACTGGGGGCAAGGCAAATTTTTATTTACCCCGAAGTTCTAAAGGCGGTAAATCCTATGTATGCCTTTAATCTTTTAGCCAAATACCCGGGCGGTTTTTGGTTATTGGGTGCGGTATTCCTGTGCACCACAGGGGGCGAGGCTCTTTATTCTGACCTGGGCCACTGCGGCAAGAGCAACATACGTGTAAGTTGGGTTTTTGTATTAAGCATGTTATTACTATGTTATTTCGGCCAGGCAGCCCTGCTGATTCATGATTGGAATGGTGTTCATTGGCCGGAAGGCAAATCCGCTTTCTATTCTCTTATGCCTGACTGGTGGTTACCTTTCGGTATTGCCATAGCCACACTTGCAACTATTATTGCCTCGCAGGCCTTAATTACCGGCTGTTTTACTTTGGTAAACGAAGCCATGAAATTACGCCTGTGGCCTAACTTAAAAGTTATATACCCAACAACGCACCAGGGTCAAATGTACATACCCAGCATAAACTGGTTTCTGTACTTTGGTTGTATTGCCGTGGTTCTAATGTTTCACGAATCGCGTAATATGGAAGCCGCCTATGGTTTGGCTATTACCATCAACATGTTGATGACCACCATGCTGCTTACCTATCTCATGTTTGTTCATCGCCGTAACCCGCTTATAGTTTGGGGTATACCCGTAGTATTTCTTACTATAGAAGGCACCTTCTTTGTTTCTAACCTGTTTAAGTTTACCAATGGCGGCTGGTTCACCGTTATGATTGCCGCCTTCCTGTTTTTCGGCATGTGGATTTTTTATCAGGCCCGCCTGTTACGTAAAAAGCACATTGAGTTTGTAGAAATCAAGGACTACATAGCCCCGATTAAGGATTTAATGCATGATGAAACCATTCCGAAGGAAGCGAACAACCTGGTTTACCTGGCAATGGCGAATGACAAGAGCCATATAGACAGCAATATCATTTATTCAATCTTCAGAAAACGTCCTAAACGGGCCGACATTTACTGGTTCGTGCACGTAGATATTTCTAACGAACCATTCGGTGTAACTTATGCTGTAGATACTATTGTGCCGCGTCGAATTTTCTTCATTCGCCTCAACTTTGGTTTTAAAGTGGAACACAAGGTGAACTTGATGTTCAATAAAATTGTGGAAGATATGGTGAAGAATGGTGAAGTAGATGAGTTATCTCACTATCCATCTTTACGTCAACACTCAATGCCTGCCGACTTCAAATTTATATTGCTGAATACCCGCGTGGCTATTGATGATGCACTAACACCTTACGAACAATTTGTAGTTAAAGGTTATCGCTTTATAAAGAGCATTTCCCTTTCTACCGCAGAAGATTTTGGTTTGGAGTTAACTAACGTAGAGGAAGAAACAGTGCCTATTCGTATTGCGCCAAGCAGCAAGATTGAGCTGCACAGGGTTAACTAAATCAATACACTCCTTTTTCAGGGTGCTTTGCTACAAACTGCTTAAAGTAGTTTTTAATATCGGCAATATCCTTTTCAATGTCTCCTGTTGGGTAGAATGTTTCTCCTATACCAACCACTTTGCGTTTAAAATCAATATAGCCAAAAACTATAGGCACCTTAGCCTGTGTAGCTATGTAGTAAAAACCGGTGCGCCATTTTTCTACGTAGGCTCTTGTGCCTTCCGGGGCAAGGGCCAGTATCATTTCGTCTCTTTCGTTAAATAGTTTTACGGCCTGGTCAACCATATTATGGCTGCTGAAACGATCCACGGGTACGCCACCTAAGTAGCGCAGCAGATTGCCTAAAGGAAACCGGAACAACTCCTGCTTACCGAAAAAAGTAATTTTTAAATCCCACAGTAAAATGGCGCTTAGTCCGAATACTACATCCCAACCGCTTGTATGCGGGGCACCTATAGCCACAAACTTTTTAAGCGGCGGTACTTTGCCTTCAGTTTTCCATCCAAAAACCCAAAATATAAAGCGGGCCAGTAATTTCATTAGGGTGAATTAAGGAGAAAAAACCAGCAAAAAGAAACAGTATACTTTTATAAATCCTGAAACTGAAGGCGGCGCACCTTCCACCTAAAGCGAAGCATTAATAAAACGGCGGCAATACTTAAGCCTACAATAAAGCCTACCCATAAGCCATTTACGCCAAGGCCGGTTTTAAACGCCAACACATAACCCAGCGGAACCATAATGCCCCAGTAACTTATAAAGGCCAATACAGATGGAAACTTAACATCCTGAACGCCACGCAGCACTCCGGCGCCTGCAGCCTGCAATCCATCGCTTAACTGAAACAGGGCGGCCAGAATTACCAGTGTTGAAGCAATACGAAGCACAGCAGGGTCATCGGTATAAATTTTCGGCAGCCAGCTATGCAAAATCAAAAACAACACCAGGAAAATTACCTCCAGGCCTGTTGTAAGCAGAAAAATAGTATTACCGGCAATGCGTGCACCTTCTTTATCTTTTGCTCCGTAAGCAAAGCCAGTCATAATAGTACCCGCAGCCGAAAGTCCGGTAGCTACCATAAAGGTTGAGGAAGCAAGGCTTATGGCAATTTGATGTGCGGCTAAATAACCCACTCCTATCCAGCCGCTCATTATTTGGGTAAAGCTGAAAGCCGCCACTTCAAAGAAAAACTGCAAACCTGCAGGTATGCCAAGGCGAAGAATAGGTAACACAAAACTGCGGTCTTTATCAGGAGAAACCCGGTATTCCTGTCGCAGCTTTTTAATTTTCTTATTCCGCCATATGTAAACAAAAATGGCAATAGTCATTAACACCCTTGAAATGGAAGTAGCCAAAGCAGCCCCTTCAATCCCCATTTTCGGAAACCCAAAACGACCATAAATAAGTACGGCATTTAAAGCAATATTCAGTAACAAGCCACCTATGCTTAGCACCATGCCCACCATGGTTTTACCCATACCATCCGTAAACTGTTTACCGCAGGTGTAAAGTATAAGTGCAATGGTTGAAACATTAAGTATGCGGATATACTTAAATGCATTTTCGTTTATGATTTGCGCCTGCTGAAAAATTTCTATATGCTGAATGACCATATAGGTTATAGCAGAAATAAGCAGCGACACCACAATGGCCACCACTATACCCGACCTGAAAACGCCTATGGACTTCCATGCTTTTTGTTCGCCAAAAGCTTCGGATACCAAAGGTGAAACAGAGAACAGCACACCCATACCAAGCAGGGTTATAACCCAATAAACGTTGTTACTGAAACCAACGGCCGCAATATATTCTGAGCCAAGGCCACCGATTTGTATGTTGTCAAACACACCCATCAATACCTGCCCCAGCTGACCCGCAATAATGGGCAGCGCAAGCTTTATGGCCTGTATTGATTTCTGTTTGTACATAAACTGTCTTATCTCTTTCCTTCTAATTAAACCTTTAATATCCTTGGTATCCAGCCGGGCACTCCTTTGGAATAGAACCTGATTAAACAAAAAAGCCCGTTAGAATTAACCTAACGGGCGAAATATAATTTAAGCCTGAGCTTGTTATTTCTGCGTTTTGTCTACCAATACTTTGCCGCGGTAGTAAAGCTTTCCTTCGCTTTCGTGTGCGCGGTGAAGTTGGTGAGCTTCGCCCGTTGTTTGGTCAACTCCTGTAGTAGGCGCTACTGCCTTGTAGTGAGTTCTTCTCTTATCTCTTCTTGCCTTGGAGATTCTATGTTTAGGATGTGGCATGACGCTAAATTTTAATTATTGTTTGTTTTTATTGTTAACCTATTTATCCTTTATTTTTTTCAGTGCTGCCCAGCGGGGGTCAATTTCGCCATCGTCGGCTTTCTTTTGCCCGTCAAGGAACTTTAGCACTTCTTTATTACACTGTGGTTCTGCACCCGGTTTTTTACAACCCCAACGTTGCATCGGTAAACAAAGCACTATGTATTCGTAAATCAATTGCGATACATCAATGATTGTTTCATCGCGGCTTATAAAGATTACTTCATCTTCATCAGTTAAGCTGGCGGCGTTTTCTGAAAATTTGATGTAACAGGTGTAATCCCCGAAAATCTCCTTATCGAAAGGCACCAGGCAGCGGTCGCACTCGGTACGAACCGAACCATCAATGTAAAATTTCAAAATAAAGAACGTTTCCTTCTTCTCAAACTCCAGCTTCACCTTCACCTTGCAGTCATGAATGGGAGCATCTTCAAAATGATTGAAAAACTTCCCATCAATGTCGTATTCAAACGAATGAATACCAACCTTAAGACCTACATAGGGAATTTCGAACTCCCTCAAACCTTTCACGCTTCAGAATTTATAGTGATGCTACCGGCTATAACTTCCTCGTTTTCAAACAACTTTGTGACAGCTTTCGCGAAAAAGGACGGCAAAGATAAAGAAAATGTGGAAAAATACAAGGGTAGCGGCTAGTTAACAGGCCTAAGCCTATCCCAATGCCTTACGGGCCTGTTTTGCATACTGCCCTTCAGGAAAGATACTCAGGTAATTTTGCAGGTGTTCCTTATTACCATCAGCCTTATATAAGGCTTCGGCGGCTTCCCATATATTGTCGTCCATCATCCCTTTATCGGCCCCTTTATTTAATGCTGCCACATAGCCTTCAATTGCTTTTTTGTAATCACCTTTAAAATACCAGGCAGCACCAATCTGGCTTTCACAGTCAGCCGCCGCCTCCGGGTATTTCTCCGCTATTTTTTGATAAGCCTCAATAGCGCCATCAAAATTCTTATTCAATAACATGCCGCTGGCGGCATTAACCAATTTGCTTTTCGGCTCACTGGTGTCCAGCATGGTTAAAAAGGCTTCCCTTGCCTGTTTGGCTTCTTCAAAGCTTAAGCCTTTATTATTGCTATCTATTTTACCGAAAGAGGAAACATTGTCCTCTTTCTTCTTTGATTTCAAAAAATCGAAAAAGCCCATAGGTTATTATTTTTAAAGTTTGTTTACAATAACTAACTCCGCTTTCCTGGCTTTGGCCTAGGCAAAACATTATCACCATAAAATTCAGAAGGAATTAAAAACAAATCAATGTCCGGTGTAAAAGGCTGAACTTTTTTATAAAGTTTACTATCCAAATAATTAAGTCTTGACCTCACGATTTCGTGTCGTTCCAAGTTTATCTCTTGAATAAATATCTTGCGTACACGGGAGGCAGCCGAAAAAATTTCCCGATCCACGTGCATATTATAATTGGGGAATGAATACCCAGTAATAACTAATATATCTGTGTTTCCCATTATTCTTTTGGCCTCCAAAATACGGGTGTCCTTTTTATAATCGGTTTCCCAAGCAAAATTCAGTATATTAAAAAGGTTTGCCAATAACACTCTGTCGAATATCATTGTAAAAAAATCAAATGGCGCACTTTTTATAACAAACAACTCATTACAATGAGAATAATAAGCCGTGTCTTTAAATATTTCGACAACTTCCTTCGTCCAGCAAGTCCCGTTTAATTTTACTACAAAAGGCTGTTTTATCTTTTGTTTATTATGATACAATACCTCTAAACCACTCGCTATATCAACAAAGCCTTTCCCGTGGAACCCCATGTAAGATAACTCTACTTGAATATCATAATTCCATGAGAGTATTTTAAATTGCTGAGGCAGGTTCCCTTCATTTGTTACTATCCCTGCGTACAAGGCATCGTATCGCTTATCTAAACTGTTATTTATCGCCTCCTTCTTAGGCAAATCATAATCTCTTTGTTCATAGGCATAAGTACCTTCCTTTCTCATTTGTTCAAACAAGAAATAACAAATTAAAACTGCTTTTAACTCGTTATAATCATTTGAAAATTTGCCCCCGTGTTTAATAAAAATTTTACGCGCGTATGTGTCAATTGAAAAATGGCGCTTTTCTTCTTCGATAAAACGAGTTAAGCACCTAATCAATGGGACCATCTCAAAATCTTGTTCGGTTCGCCTTGCAAAGATTTGTAGATATTGCTTAAACTCTTTTAAGCGAAAATTAAAATCCTTAACCACAGGCATACTTTGAGCGCTTGCTCCAGCCCCAAATAAATAAGTAATGTTTTCCATTGTGGTAAAAAAATATTACTAAATAACCAAACCAACTTTATGGCCTACTAGAACCGGAGAATTGTTTGCGTAACGTTTTAGCGCGCAAATCAGGGCCATTGTGGCTCCAGCCCGGAGGCATGAAAATGTATCTCACCTTATTCATAAAGCCCGGTGCCCGTTTAACATCCTGCCATAAATCGTAATACTCATGGCCGGCAATTTTAAACAGGTTATAGGTGTGTATGTTTTTAGTAATGCCGTATACGGGTTTTTCCTCGTCTTTCTCTTCAGAGAATGTGCCAAATAAACGGTCCCAAATTATAAGTATACCGCCATGGTTGCGGTCAAGGTAGCGGATGTTACTGGCATGATGCACCCTGTGGTGACTTGGCGTATTAAAAATAAACTCCACCCATCTTGGCAGTTTATGTATAAGTTCGGTATGCGGCCAGTATTGGTAAATAAGCGAAATGCTCATCATCATTAACATCATCAGCGGATCGAAACCCAGTAAAGGCATCCACAGCCACCAGATGTACTTATATAATTGTTCAGCCCAGCTTTGGCGCAGGGCCGTTGCTAAGTTGTAATGCACGCTGGAGTGGTGGTTAACATGCGCTGCCCACAACACCCTTATTTCATGGCTTAGGCGGTGGTGCCAGTAAAAAGTAAAATCATCAGCCAAAATAACTAACACCCAGCTCCACCAATGCCAGCCAATGGTAAACAAGCGATACTGATAAATAAGGGTATAGGTGCCATAAGCAAGGCCCTTCATTACAATATTAATAACCAGCGAGCCCAGGCCCATACCTATGGAGGCGAAAGCCTCCTTCGATTCATACAGATGCCTTTGTTCCTTCCAGTTAACATAAAGCTCAATGGCAATTAAAATAAGGAAGAAGGGGATGGCGTAAACGACAGGGTCGCTTTCAACCGGCATTAACTTGAACATTGTTGTTGTTGATTTTGAATTCGCGAATATACTGTGCCAGCCATATTAAGGAAACAACGGCCACAACGGCTGTTACAATAGTTACAGCTAAAAACATTTGGGATTGCCTGAACAAAAAACCCACAATAGCAACCATAGCAGCAAGCCGTAAAACCTCTAACAGCGGTGCCCAGCTTTTGCGTTCAAAAATACCTCCAATGTTCAAAAGGGCTACGGTTATCAGCGAGGCTATTAAAATTTTCAAAGGCCAGCTTTCGCTAATAGGTCCTTTGCCGCTTGTAATTAAAAAAGCGGTGGCTCCCAGCAGCACAACAACAAACTGAACAAGTATGTAGTAATTCAATCCGGCAGAAATCTCTGTATCGTATTTGTGAAAGGTTTGAGGGCTTACTTCTTTAAACTCCTGCTCTCCTCCCAAGTCTTTGGGTTTCCAGCCGGGCATCTTTATCAACATCAAAATGCCGTCTTTTACTTTGTGTACTTTAAACACATCGGCAAACAGTTCAATCCAGTATTCAAAGTTCACCCACACAGGGTTCCAGCTTTTAGGTTGTTTCGTAATGCCGTAAACTACTTCTTCCTCCTCTGCCTGAAAGGTTCCAAACATTCTATCGAAAATAATGAGTGTCCCTCCGTGGTTCTTATCAATGTATTTTGGGTTAACACCATGATGCACCCTATGGTGGCTGGGGGTATTGAAAATGTATTCAAAGGCAGGGTGCATTTTATTAATCAGCTTGGTATGAATCCAGAACTGATACAAGGTTTGCAGGGAAGCTACTGTAATAAACATAGCAGGTGAAAAGCCCAGCACTGCTAATGGTAAATAAAAGGCCCAACTGAAGGCGCCCTGTAAGGCCGCCTGTCTTAAAGCCACAGTTAAATTGTATTCCTCGCTTTGGTGGTGCACAACATGGCTGCCCCATAAAATTGAAATCTCATGCGCCAGGCGGTGAAACCAGTAATAGAAAAAATCTACCCCTACAAACAACACCGTTCCTATTATTAAGGTACCGCTTATCTGCAAGGCTTTAATGCCCCCTTCTGTTGCGGGCTGAAACATACTTACAAATAAATTACCATCTATACGTAAAGGGGTATGCTCATACAACCATGTATAACCAATAAAAGTAAAGGTGCGCAAAAACACCTTTGCCACTTCTGAACTGATTCCGCAACTAAGGTTGGTAATAGCATCATTAAACCGGTAATAACTCAAACCTTTCATTTTCGCTATTAGCACCTCAATGCCTATAAGCAAAAAGAATACAGGGATGGAATAAATTATGAGGCTCATAACCGCTAAAATACAGAAAGCATGCTGAGACAGAGAGAATTTTAGTCATGTTTTGCAACTGAAAACGGGGTAAGATTTAGCCCTGTTTGGGTGCCTGCGGCTTACGCAATCCTGCTATTTTAGGCGCATGAAATGGAGGGATATTTTCCGGAATCAATCCTTTTGGATGCTATTGGCTATAAACGTAGCGCTGGTTATTTACTACCTGCATTATGGCACCGGCTTTAAAACCCTGGTATGGATTTACTGGAGCCAAAGCGTACTTATCGGCATATTTAACTTCCTGAATCTGCTAACCATAGAGCGTATTGAACCGGGCAGCATAACCATAAACAACGAACCCGTAAAATCAGTAGGACAGGCACGGGGCTGTATATCTTCTTTCTTCGCCTTGCACTTTGGTCTGTTTCACTTTGTTTACATGGTATTCCTCTTCTCTATGTTAGACTCTAATGAAGCATTGGATTGGCGCTTGTACGAGGTTTCGGTAGGGGCTTTATTTCTTGACCAGCTATGGAATTTTATACAAGCCAAGCGCCATGGTAAGGAGAAAGACGCCAACCTGGGGGCCTTGTTTTTTATGCCTTATGCCCGGGTAATACCTATGCACCTCACTATTTTAATGCCCCAGTTTACCGGCATTTCAGCCATGTGGGTGTTCCTGCCGCTAAAGGTTTTTGCTGATATGCTGATGTTTGCAATAACCATGAAAATAAGCGGGGCACCTGTGCAAACCGACCCAACGGTATTGGAAACCGAGAAGAAGTTCTAAAACTATTGTTTGGCAGTGTACTTTTCAATGCGCATGCCCATGCTTTTGATATTGGGCAAGGGGTTAACACGCATATCCTGGCGAAGTTTAAACACATACTTACCGGGTTGAGGGAAATAAGCGTTCTCCTGTATAGGTATTTGTATATCACAGTTATCGCCAAGGCAATCGCCAAACCAATGGCCATCGGGCTCACTTAGTAAAAGGTTTACACGCTTGTCAAACTTCTTACCATCAGGGAAGGTGGTTTCAATATTCACCCACATATTACGCCATTCAAAATTGAAAGAGTGACGCACGTTTACATATAAGTTATAGGTTATTGCGGTATCCTTAATCTCTGTGGTAAACACTTTCTCATCGCTGTAATTCCAGTTGTAATTGGTTACCGGCTGGTTTTCATCAATAATGCGTGCCTTATCGCAAGCCGTTAACAAGGTAAGCGTTAACAGCACAGCACTAACAACAAAAACTTTGGGCGAAACCTGCATAATGGTTTATTAGATAACGGCGATTAGTTGCTTAAAATTTGGTGTACTTATTTTTTGCGCTTGTTGCCGCCATCGCCTTGCTTTGGTCCTGCATTGGGCCCTTGAGGTTTACCTTGATTCTTTGGCCCTTGCCCGCTATTGGAACCGCCTCCACCTCCGCGGTTTTTACCTCCGCGATGGTTACGGCGCTTCTTGCGGTCCTTTTCTTCAAGTGTAGCAAGGGTAACCTGGCCTACTAAATCCTCGTGTTTCGATTCATCTATAGCAGCTTCTTCTATAACGGCAAAGTCAGTAAGGTTCTTAGGCTTTTTTCCGCCCTTGTTCATCCACAGCACTTCTTTTACATCTTCAATTTCCAGCTTAATGAAGTTGCCCCGGGCATGCTCATATTCATAAATCATAAGCTGCTTCAAAATCTCCGTCTTCTTCAACCAGGCAATACCTTCTTCCGTTTCCAGTTTATCAGCCTGCCTAGGGAAAGCCCTTAGGGCATCGTTATAGGTATCCAACTCATAGTTGAGACAACACTTCAATCTGCCGCATTGGCCGCTAAGCTTCTCTGTATTAATAGCCAGGTTCTGGTAACGTACACTCTGCGTGTTTACCGACTTAAATTCTGAAAGCCAGGTAGAGCAACATAACTCACGGCCGCAGGAACCAATACCACCTATGCGGGCAGCTTCCTGGCGCGCGCCAATCTGCCGCATTTCAATTTTTACCTTAAAATCGCGGGCATATACCTTAACCAATTCACGAAAATCCACCCTGTCATCAGCAGTATAGTAGATGGTTACTTTCTTGCCATCACCCTGAAATTCTATATCGCCGATTTTCATTTCCAGCTTCATAGAACGGGCTACAGCGCGTGCGCGAACCAGCGTTTCGTTTTCACGGGCGCGTATTTCCTCCAGAATTTTAATATCCTGTTCACTTGCAATACGCATTACGTTACGTATGGTATCATCCCGCTCTGAAATACGGCGCTTTTTCATTTGCGCTTTTACTAATTCTCCCTGCAGGCTCACTTCGCCTACATCAAACCCCTGAGCTGCTTCCACCACTACCAGTTGGCCTTTTACCATACTTATGTTGGCCGTATTGCGGTAAAACCCTTTACGGGCGCCTTTTTTAAAGCTTATTTCAACAATATTGAAGCTTTCGTTAAAGGAAATAGGCATATCGGCAAACCAGTCGAACACGTTCATTCTACTGCATCCGCCGCTGCTGCAACCGCCTTTTGTTTGGCAGCCGGCAACTATTCCGTCTTTCGGTGTGGTGCAAACACTACATCCCATTTGTAAACTATATTTTCAGCACGTTTGTTAATATCGTAATCAACGAAACTAAACGAATAGTGGAGTATTCCAAAACTGACCGGGCCGAAGCCTATTCAGCGCCAACCTCTTCTCCTTTAAAAACAGAGCCTATTTTAAAGGAATTACTCAGGAACAAAATCTTGGGGTTGCCGTTTCGCTCAATGTGGTAGTGCAGGTTATTAATTATGCGCGATATCACCTCATATTGTTCAGCATTAAGCTTAGCCGCCAGCCCGGTGGCAAACTTCAGTTCTTCTCCATCCAGCTTTTGCGATTGGCCGGTCAGGCTTATCATAGCACACTCCCGCAAAAAGAACAGGGCATACTTCAAAAATATTTTTTGATTCTCGCGGCCTGTTTTCGCCATTTCTTCCACCCATTCCAACAGGTTAACTGCGTTGGCGCCGGTAGGTTTCAATTTCAAATTAAAGCAACAAACCAGCCACTTGTGCAACAGGCGGTCGTTAGCATTTTCATGCCCTTCGGTAATGGTCAGTGCTGCGTTAAAATTGCCTCCTGCTATTCGCGCAATATTCTTGGCGCTTGTTTCATCAATCTCATAGCGCTTCATTAAGGCTTCTTTCACATCCTCATCCTCAATGGCGTTTATTTTAATTATCTGCGTACGCGATATAACCGTATTTAAAACCAACTCAATATTCTCTACCACCAAAATAAATATGGTATTGGCAGGTGGCTCCTCAATAATTTTCAGCAGTGTGTTTCCCGCTTCGCGCAGGTACTCCGCCAGCCAAATAATCTGCACCTTGTAGCCATCTTCATAGGTTTTCAGGTTTATGTGCCGTATAATTTCATGACACTCTTCAACAGTAATATTCCCCTGCTTGTTTTCAGCCTCAATAGTTTGCAACCAATCGTTATAACTCATGTAAGGTTGCTGTTGCAGGGCCGCTCTCCATTCGGTAATGTAATCAGCGCTCACCGGGGGAGAATTCTTCTTCTCCAATCGAATTACAGGATAGGTGAAATGCAAATCAGGGTGAATGAACTTTTGATTTCGTAAACAGCTTGGGCAAGTGCCGCAACTGTCCTCTTCCTGACGGTTTTCGCACTGCAGGTACTGGGCCAAAGCTAACGCCATAGGCAGATTGCCGTTTCCTTCAGGCCCCAATAACATCATAGCATGAGGCACTGTGCCGGAACGCACCATTCCGGTTAATTTATTTTTTGCTTCCTGCTGTCCTACAACGTCTTTAAAAAACATAAAGCTACTTAATTAACTGCCTATGAAAACAGGTTCGGTTGAGGGTTTATTAAATTCAGAACTTCATCACTAAGCGGGTCCGTTGGGGCAGAGAATATCTTTATCAACTTCCCATTCTCATCTATAAGATATTTCTGAAAGTTCCATTTAACCTCACTATCTCTATAACCATTCAATTCCTTTTGGGTAAGAAACCGATACAACGGATGCATATCAGCACCTAAAATTTTAACCTTAGCCGTTAAAGGAAATGTTACGCCAAAGTTTACCTCGCAAAAGTTTTCAATCTGGCTTTCATTACCGGGCTCCTGGCCACCAAAATCATCGCAGGGCAAACCAATTACGGCCACCTTATCAGCAAAATTTTCATGTAGCTCCTGCAACTGCTTATACTGCGGGGTAAATCCACATTCCGATGCGGTATTAACCAGCAATATTTTTTTGCCCTTAAATTGAGAAAGGTCCAATTCGCCGCCTTTTATTGACTGCAGTTTATACTCATAAACGCTATGCTCCATGGCGGTAAAAATAGAAAAACGTTTAAGCCGCTCTCCTTTCAGTTTCAACAAGCAGTAAACGGCAACCAAGGTAATTGGCCAGGCCTTCACCACCCCACTTCATTACTACATCGTGGTTCCAGGCAAATACCGGTTTTAAAACGGGGGCCAACAAGTTCATCCAAAAGCCGGTTGTTTTCACATTCCAGTAGTACTTTACAAGGCTGCTATCCTGTAGTTGTTCAAAAGTCCAAACACCATGACCCTGCAAATCGCCGGTAGTGGTGCCTTCAATTTTTTTGTAGGGTATTACATCCAAAACCAAACCATCGTAAACCAGTGAATAGGGCAACACGCTACGGGTTGTAAAGCGCTTTATTGCGCCCCTGCCAACAAAATCTCCCTTGGCAACACTCAACACTTTATCTTGTCCCTTCCACCACAAATGATAATTATCGGCATTATGCACCGCATCATATACCCGTTCAACAGGCGCATCAAACTGCCATAAAGTAATAAAACGGTATTCGGCCATCAGGCATTTGTTTTTTAGGTATTTGAAGTTTAGTTTGTCCTCAATTTAACGCGGATATACATAAAACCAATATGTAGTTTCTGCTGAGATGGTTAATTGCAACATATGAGCCGATTGAAAAATAAAGTGGCCGTAATCACTGGTGGAGCATCAGGCATAGGAGCAGCCGCATGCAAAAAATTTGCGCATGAAGGTGCAGCCGTGGGCATTTGGGATGTAAACGAAACAGCAGGAAAAGAACTGGAATTATTGCTGCTAAATGATGGTTATGTTGCACGCTTTGTAAAAGTAAATACAGCTAAATTCACCGATGTAGAAGCCGCCACTGCTGAAATAGTAAAGCAATTCGGAAGAATAGATATACTGATAAACAATGCCGGCATTACCCGCGATGCCAGCCTGCAGAAAATGACTGCCGAAGAATGGCAACAAGTAATGGATGTGAACCTTACCGGTGTATTTAATTGCACCAAAGCAATAAGCCCGGTAATGATCAGCAATAAATACGGCCGTATAATAAATACGTCGTCTATTGTGGGCTTATACGGCAATTACGGCCAAACAAACTATGCAGCAACCAAGGCAGGTGTAATTGGCTTAACCAAAACCTGGGCGCGCGAGTTAGGCAAATACAACATTACAGTAAATGCCGTAGCCCCCGGTTTTATTGCAACCGATATGATAAGAACCATTCCCGATAAAGTGATTGAGATGATGAAAGAAAAAGTGCCTTTAAAAAAACTGGGCGAACCTGAGGACGTGGCGAACACCTATGCCTTTTTAGCCAGTGACGAAGGACAGTTTATTTCAGGAACAGTGATAAGCGTAGATGGAGGACTAACAATATGACAGCAGAACTTTATTACTACATACTTTACGGTTGGATTGTGATGGGCCTTGTTGCTTTTCCTTTTTTGTTGAAGCAAACCGCACCCTATGGCAGGCACAGCACCACCGGCTGGGGGCCTATGATAAGCAATCAATTGGGTTGGGTAATTCAGGAGGGCGTAGCCCCCATATTTATAAGCATTTGGTTTTGGATGGGTGATTTACCCAAAACCAATACCAGCTACTTTTTCTATGGCATTTATATGGCGCACTACATTTACCGATCTTACATTTTTCCTTTCCGCACACGAACAAAAGGCAAAAAAATGCCACTGGTAATTTGTTCGTCAGCTGTGTTCTTTAACTTCTGCAATACGTTTATGCTGGGCTATTACTTAGGTAATGTTGGCGGTAACCACGGTAATGATTATTTCTTCTCCCCGCAATTTATAATTGGGTTATTGGTTTTTGTAAGCGGTGTATTCATAAATGTAAAAAGCGATAACATGCTTATAGCGTTGCGCAAACCGGGTGAAACCGGCTACAAAATACCGGTTGGTTTTTTGTTCAAATACATAAGTTGCCCTAACCTGTTTGGCGAAATTATTGAATGGATTGGCTTTGCTATTTTAATGTGGGCCATGCCGGGCGTAAGCTTTGCAGTATGGACTTTTGTAAACCTTGTGCCCCGTGCTTTAGATCATCACAAGTGGTACCATCAAAAGTTTGCTGATTACCCCAACGAAAGAAAAGCGGTAATTCCTTTTATATTATAAAACAAGCCCCCGTAAAAAGGAGGCTTGTTACTCATTATCGAAAAGTTTATTTGTCGCAATCATTTACATCCAGCCAGGCTTCTATAGTTGAAGCAGCGGCTAAAACATCCGCCGGCGGCGAAGGTAAATTTGAAACGGTTAGTTCTCCTTTACCACTCAACCAGGCTTCAATAACAGCTACATCATCCCAAATAGGCGCTTCAGCTCCTACACTATTACCGCTTAAGCGTATTGACGCATCCTGAAACAAAACAAATAACGCAGGCGAGTAAGCAACCGTGTTTTGATAAGTGCCTAATGCAAAACCCTCAGCTTGGGTGTAGGTATAACCTGCAATAGTAACTTGTGCTACGGGCCATGAATTAAAACCGTTAAACCAATAAGGCGCACGATAGCCGCAACCTTCACCCGGAGGTGGCGGTGGAGGCCCTTGGCAGCTTTGCTTGCAATAGTTAAAGTGCATTCCGCTATTGGCTTGTCCGTTAAATGAAGTGCCTTGGCCCCAAACGGTTTGAGTTGTCCAGTTGCAGCCTGATTTTTTGGCCACAACCGCCTCAGCTGCTATGCAAAAACATTGCGGTAGTGAACTTAGCGGAATAGTTATAGTGTATTTTTTAGGAAGATAATAACCGCAAAACGTAAGCTTTTTGGTAAACTGATTAACATTACCACAACCCTGGCTGTTAACCGGTATGGCACTGCAATCGCCCACATACAAGTGAATTTTATAGAGCTGCCACCAGCTGGACTGCGTATTGTAGGTAACGTATAGATAATGGGCATCGTTAGCCACAGTTACAGTGCCCGGTTGTAGCTGATTACCCATTAACATAACAGTAGTTGCAGTTCCGCAATACTGGGGCGTAGACCAACATTTAAGCGCTTTATCTTCTGTAAGTGTAATCTGTTCTTCGCCCTGTATCGGCGTTTTTTCTGTTAAACTACTTTGTGGCGTTGTTAAATCATTATTTATTTCTGCATCTTTCTTACACGCAGACACCAACAACAATAAAATCACGGAGGTAAAAACTAACTTCTTCATACTTCAACATTTTTGATGTAAGAAGAAGTTTTAAAAAATTATGCCAGCAGGCTTTTATCCTTTGCGCAGGTATTTGGTAAGTATAACTATAGTTTGTCCGTCTATCTTTCCTTCAATCTGTTCCACGTTGTCAGGCACCAGGCGTATGTTTTTAACCACGGTACCTAAAGCAGCTTTTAAAGTGCTGCCTTTAACATCCAGCGTTTTTATTAGTACAACGCTATCGCCATCCTGCAAAAGGTTGCCGTTGCTATCGCGGTGCAATTCAACTTCGCTGCCGTTTTCATGGTCGCCGGTTGCCTTGGCCCAGGCCATTGTTTCATCATCAAAAAACATCTGGTCAATTGCTTCCGCTGCCCAGCTTTCATTACGCAGGCGGTTAAGCATGCGCCAGGTTACTACCTGTGCGGCGGGCACTTCACTCCACATACTTTCATTCAGGCAAGCCCAATGTGCAGCGTCCAACTCTTCTTTTTTATTTAGCTGCCTGGTGCATTTTTCACAAAGCAGTAAGGTATCTTCTACTCTCTGCTCAGAATGTGGCGGCACTTCATAAATGCTTAAGCCATTTTCTGATTTACAAAGCTCACATTGATTATTAGCCCGTGCCCGTAAAGTTGCCTCTAAACTCATAGTACTGATTTTCGGCCGCGAAGGTAATTTTATTTACAGCTTCGTTTTCTGTTTAAAATCAGGATAAAAAATAAAGCAGCCCCATTGCAGAGCTGCCTTATTTTTCTTTAAGCATTCTAATTGCTGTTATCGCAGTCGTTTACATCACTCCAGTATTCAATGTTAGATGCCGCAGTTATTACTTCAGCAGGAGGTTGAGGTAAATTGCCGGTTGATATTTTTCCCTTTCCACTAAGCCAGCTTTCCATAATTGCCACATCTTTCCATGCTGATGCATCACGACCAACGGTATTACCGCTTAGGCGGATTGATGCATCCTGAAAGAACACGAACATTGCTTCAGAGTAGGCTGTATTGTTGTAATAGTTGCCCATGGCGAAACCTTCAGCCTGAGTATAGGTGTAACCGGCTATGGTTATTTGACCGTTAGGCCAGCTATTGTAACCATTAAACCAGTACGGCGCACGGTAAGCACAGCCTTCACCGGCAGGCTGACAACTTTGTTTGCAGTAGTCAAAATACATTCCCCAGCCGCACTGGTTGTTAAAGTAGTTTCCCTGACCCCATGCAGTGGCGCTGCTACACACATAACCACCACTCTTTTTAATAACTGCTGCGTGTGCTGATACAGTAAAGCATTGTGGTAATGTGCTTAAAGGAATAGTAAAAGTGTACGTTTTTACGCAGTTGTAATTATTAAATGTAACGCTGTATGGAAACTGCCCGGGGACAGGTTTATTGTTACTGCTACGAGGTACGCCATTATAATCGCCAACGTATAAGTGCATTTGCGTAAAATACCAGTTGCCGGCAGTTATGGTATAGGTTACATAAAGATTGTCAGCATCGTTGCCTACCATTACTGTTCCCAGGTTGGTGTATTGGTTAGCAATAAGGTTTACTGTTTTAGTAGTGCCGCAGTACGTTACCGTAGCGCATTTTGTGTGTTTTACAGAAGGCACAAGTTCTGTTTCCTTTTTGCAACCGGCCAGTATTAATAATACGGACAGCGCCAGTGTTACTACCTTTTTCATATGTTGCTTTTTGTGTTTAGTAATGGTTCAAATCCTTTTATAGTACAAAGGTCTGAAGCCTACTACACCCGGTAAATGACAGCACTCATTTTAGGGTTATTTCCTTATCAGCAACAACTATGAGCGCAGTCATATTGCAGCAATAAGCAGCACATATGTTAAAGGGTACTTAAGGTGTTGGCGCAGGTAAGAAGCCGAATTTCCAGATTAGCACAGCGGTTATAATTCCACTAATGAGCGCACCGATAATGATAGGGTAATGTTCTTTTTTACGAAAACCGCCCTGTGCTAAAAAAACAGTTAAGCCAGTTAGTAATCCGTAAATAAAACCGTAGAACAGCGCCGACCAAAGGGAGATATTGTTTTGTATGGAGAAAGCCACTGCAAGGCCAACAGTTGTGTTACGGAGAATAGCAGCCAGGAAGGTGGCCAACTTATCTACTTCTTCTTTTATAAAAAACACAAATGAGCCGGAGGCGGCACCCAGCAGGCTGCTAATGAGTAATACTGCAATTAAATTCATAAGTAGATATTTACCGAATATACAAATTGCAAACATCCATTGCTATGAGAATTGTCTGACGCAAAAAAATTATACTAACTAAAAAGCTCTTGACTATCTACTTCATAGCGTTCCAAAATTTCAATAAACTTTTGATCATCTTTTAATTTTTTGTAAATGTCGTTTGCTGATTTCAGTTCTACTAAACTCAAGCCTAAGGAAAGGGCAATGCTGAAATTTAGATAAAACTCCTCCATTTTATTTTCTGAGGCAAAAATTTCAGCCAAAGTGGCAAAATATATTGCAACTTGAGGGGATATGATAATTGCTTTTTGAATATCCTTATGTGCTGCCGCGTAAGCGCCTGTTCTTCTGTACAAATCAGCTCGATGATTTAATGCCATACCATCAGCAGCACCATTTGCTTCTATATATTTCGAGATAACATCAATCGCCTCCTTTAAAAGATTCTTTGCAGATAATATGTTAGCCTTACCAACATATCCGCCTAAAAAAGAAGGAGTAGATTCTATAAGGGCCTCATAGTATTTCATTGCAACATCATTCAACCCCATCTGTTCATTGCATAAGCCTAAATTAAATTGAATAAATGCATTTCCAGGTTGAATTTTATCGGCGGCAATAAAATCAGCCAAAGCTGTGGGAGAATCTTTCCGATTCAAATGAATAGCACCTCTTAAAAAATAATAGTCAACTTTATTAGGATTTAGGTCAATAGCCTTGGTTAGTAGATCTATTTTTTTTGCGCTATCATTTTCCTGAATAGCTTCTACATATAGCTTATCTGCCTTACGTATTTTATTGAAAGTTTCTTTCTCCTCTTCGGATAAAGATCCAGATGTTAATGCATTAAATAGTTTTAAATAATCTTTTGAAATAGAAATAATTTCTGTTTCCCCATCGCTTTCATAACCAATCAAAGGTCTTTCTTGTTCTTCCAAGCGGCGATCGCTCCGAATGGTTAGAAAATCACTAAACATCATTCCGGTTGCGCTAGCAATTCGGGTCTTGACCTTTTTTGTAATATTATCTTCTTTTAGACGATCTTCATTTTTGCCAGTAAATGGAATCCTTGTTAGTATAAAATATAACTTAGGTATTCTACCAAATAACTTAAAATTTGGATCGCTTAGACTCTTAATTATTCTGATGCTTCCTTCGATATTTTCATCATTGTTTGCAGCTAAAATCGCCACCTCATCTCCCAGTACCCTTAAAGTAACACCAGAAATATCAGTAATACCGGTTCTCGAATCAATTAATAAAAAATCCGGATTAAATTCTTTTTGAATTTTGGCCTTCATGTCTAAAAAAAATCTAATCCCATCTCCACCCTCATAAAATAAATTGTGCCATCTTATCTCTGAAAGTCTTTTCCAGTAGTTAGCATTTTCAATATTGCCTGCGGGAATTAACTGAATAGGACTGAACACGTGGTTAGATGGCAGAAGTTTTACGGAATAGTCCGCTATACTTTGCGGAAGCTCTTTTTCACATGAAAATTTATGTATATAATCAACTAACCCATTCTTGATAGGATGCTGTAGTGCATAATTTTTAAACTTGAAATGCAACCCTGGAGCTTCCAAATCAAAATCAATTACACATACGCTTTTTTTGAATTCAGACAACCTTATAGCAACATTGCTCAGTGCCAATGACCTGCCGACACCTCCTTTATAGGAGTAAAATGTAATAGTTTTCATGACCCTATAGGAATTAAACATGAATCGTAAATTATTCTTTGTGCATCCTCACTTTGTTCTGTGGTTATTCCATTTGGTAACATAAAGTCGTAATTGACACATCGCGCTTTTTGAAGAAATGCTTTTTTAAATTCGAAGAACAAGCCCAATGCCTTTGAAACCTCTACTATTCTAGGCCATGCAGCTGTTTCATAATCACTCGCTTCATAGCGTTGAATCTGTTGTTCCTTCATATTAAGAAGTTCAGCTAATTCCCTTTGAGACAAGTTAAGAGCTAACCTTGCCGCAATAATAGCTTTGGGTATATCAAGGAGTGATTGTGGCGTGTAACAAAATTTTCCTGCTTTAAGTTGCTCGTATTCATTCAATTCATTTTCTAAATCCTGAGCCATTCCGAGTAAAGAATTAAATGATAATTCATACTCAAGTGCTGAAAAGCTTTCCCGATTTTTCTGCAAGGCATCAATTGATTCCTTAATTTCAGTTAATCTATCTCTTGTGAAAGATGCTTGTTTTTGATTCTTAATCATATCCTCAATTTTACAATTCCCTTTTTCTGTCCAGTTCGCTTGTCAATTTGGAAAAAATCAATAAAATATCTTTTAGATTGTTGTTCAGTTATAAAAGCTGGAAAAATATCACCCCCATAAATCTGTTTCTGCGCTTTTCTAGGGGGCAGAGTATCAAAAAGGACAGGAACTTTTTGTTTAACTAATGCTAAATCAACATTTCTATTATCCCAACAAGCATCAAAATCATTTGGAAGTAACTTATTCGTAACATAACTGCCATCGACATATAGCGCAGTACACTTCACTTGTTTCAGATGTGCAATTAATTTTAAAATTCCTTCAAATAGTTCTCTCCGATGATATGTGCTAGCAAATCTTTTTTCAAATTCCTCAAGCGTACATTCATGTACTCCTTCGGGTAAAATGCCATCGTGCGTAAAGTTTGGAATCATAATTGGTTTTAGTTTTAATAAATTCCTTCTTCATAGTTGCAGTGCGTTTGATAAACAATAGGACAAAAATAATAAAAAACACAACATTTTTGTTGTGTTTTTTATTATTAATCGAATTTAATTGTAATTATTTGATAATCAAAATAAATATCTATACTTCCAAGTTAATTCATCTTATTATAATCACTTTTTTCTCAAGTTTTGCCTTTGAATTTCATACTCTATATTATATATTTGCGCCTCATTTTTTAAGCGTAGGGACCAATCCACCGCATGGGAGTATGCAAGCCGGCAGGCGCGAAACCAGGCAAACCTAAGTCCTTCTGCGCAGGTTATTAGCATTTATTTATTACTTAAACCCAAATTAAAATGGCCTTTAAGAAAGACAACAAACAGCGTTCGGACTTCTCGAAGATTACCATCATGCTTGCTTCGCCTGATGCTATTCTTTCCCGCTCGAATGGTGAAATTAAAAAGCCGGAAACCATTAACTACCGTACCTACAAGCCTGAAATGGAAGGTTTGTTCTGCGAGCGCGTTTTCGGACCAACAAAAGATTACGAATGTTACTGCGGCAAATACAAGCGTATCCGTTACAAGGGTATTGTGTGCGACCGTTGCGGTGTGGAAGTTACCGAGAAGAAGGTACGCCGCGAACGCATGGGCCACATTAAGCTTACCGTGCCTGTAGTGCACATTTGGTATTTCAAAAGCCTGCCGAACAAAATCGGTTACCTGTTAGGGGTAAGCTCTAAAAAACTGGAGAGCATTGTTTACTACGAAAAATACGTAGTAATACAGCCGGGTAAAGCTGCCAATGAAATTACTGTATTAACAGAAAAAGGTGAAGAGCGCAAGAAGCTGAATTACCTGGACCTGTTGAGCGAAGAAGAATATCTATCGGTTTTTGAAAACGATGAGTTGAAGAACAACTACATGTTGGAAGATACCGACCCGAATAAATTTATTGCCAAAATGGGTGCTGAGGCTATTAAGGAATTGCTTAGCCGCATTCAATTGGATGACCTTAGCTACCAACTGCGTCACGATGCAGCTAACGAAACCAGCCGCCAGCGTAAATCAGAAGCGCTTAAGCGTTTGAGCGTAGTGGAAGCTTTCCGCGCCGGTAACCAGCATATTGAAAACAAGCCTGAGTGGATGGTTATTCAATACCTGCCTGTTATACCACCTGAATTGCGCCCATTGGTGCCTCTTGATGGTGGCCGTTTTGCTTCATCTGACCTTAATGACCTTTACCGCCGCGTTATTATCCGTAACAACCGTTTAAAGCGCCTGGTAGAAATTAAAGCTCCTGAAGTAATTCTGCGTAACGAGAAGCGTATGTTACAGGAAGCTATTGACAGCTTGTTTGATAACAGCCGTAAATCAAATGCGGTTAAAGCTGAAGGTGGCCGTCAGTTAAAATCACTTTCTGATGTATTGAAAGGTAAGCAAGGCCGTTTCCGTCAGAACCTGTTAGGTAAGCGTGTTGACTACTCAGGTCGTTCGGTTATCGTTGTAGGTCCTGAATTAAAACTGCACGAGTGCGGTTTACCTAAGGATATGGCTGCGGAATTATTTAAGCCATTTATTATCCGTAAGCTTATTGAAAGAGGTATTGTTAAGACCGTTAAGAGCGCCAAGAAATTAGTTGACAAGAAAGAGCCTGTTATTTGGGATATTCTTGAAAACGTATTGAAAGGCCACCCGGTATTATTAAACCGTGCTCCAACCCTGCACCGTTTATCAATCCAGGCTTTCTTACCTAAGCTAATTGAAGGTAAAGCGATACAACTTCACCCGCTGGTTTGTACAGCGTTTAACGCTGACTTTGACGGTGACCAAATGGCCGTGCACGTGCCGCTAAGCAATGCTTCTATTCTTGAAGCACAAATGCTGATGCTTGCTTCGCACAACATTTTGAACCCACAAAACGGTACGCCAATCACTCTTCCTTCACAGGACATGGTGTTGGGCTTGTACTATATGACCAAAGAAAAGCGCAGCACTGAAACTGAAAAAGTAAAAGGCCAGGGCCTTGCTTTCTACGGTGCTGAAGAAGCTATAATTGCCCTTAACGAAGGCAAAGTAGAATTACACACTGTAGTTAAGTGCCGCGTTCGTGTTAAGGAAAACGGCAAAATGGTTTACCGTGTTATTGAAACAACGGTAGGCCGCGTAATATTTAACCAGGTTGTACCTGAGAACGTAGGCTTCGTAAACAAAATGTTAGGCAAGAAAACGCTAAAAGATGTTATCGGTTCTATTCTTGCTGAAACCGACATACCTACTACTTCTAAATTCCTTGATGATATTAAGAAGCTTGGCTTCTTCTACTCATTCAAAGGCGGCTTGAGCTTTAACCTGCGCGACGTGGTAACACCAAGCAACAAAGAAAAACTGGTTGAAGATGCTCAGCAGAAAGTAGATGAGATTTACGACAGTTACCAAATGGGCTTTATTACCGACAAAGAACGCTTTAACCAGGTAGTAGATATATGGACTGCAACGGATAACCGCCTTACTAACCAGTTGATGAAGCAAATCAGCGAAGACAAGCAGGGTTTCAACTCTATCTTCATGATGCTTGACTCAGGTGCGAGGGGTTCTAAACAGCAGATTAAGCAGCTTTCAGGTATGAGGGGCCTTATGGCTAAGCCGCGTAAGTCAGGCTCTACAGGTTCTGAGGTTATCGAAAACCCGATCCTTGCGAACTTTAAGGAAGGTCTTTCGGTATTGGAATACTTCATTTCTACACACGGTGCGCGTAAAGGTCTTTCCGATACGGCTCTTAAAACAGCGGATGCAGGTTACCTGACCCGTCGTTTAGTTGACGTTGCACAGGACGTTGTAATTACTGAAGAAGACTGCGGAACACTGCGTGGTATTGCTATCAGCGCATTGAAAGATAACGAGGACATTGTTGAACCATTGTTCGATCGTATCCTGGGCCGTACTTCTTTAAATGATGTTTACCACCCTGAAACAGATGAACTGTTGGCACATGCCGGACAGGACATTATGGAAGATGTTGCCAAGCGTATTGAATCTTCAGGTATTGAAACTATTGAGATTCGTTCAGTATTAACCTGCGAAAGCCGCAAGGGTGTTTGTGTTAAGTGTTACGGACGTAACCTGGCCACTAACCGCCTGGCTGAAACAGGAGATGCTGTAGGTATTATCGCTGCACAGTCTATCGGTGAACCGGGAACCCAGCTTACACTTCGTACCTTCCACGTGGGTGGTATCGCAAGCTTAGGTACTTCTGAATCACAAATTACTGCCCGTTTTGATGGCGTTGTTCAGTTTGACGGTGTGCGTGTAACACATGCTACTGACGAGAATGGCGAAAAGGCAACAATCGTTATCGGCCGTACAGGCGAATTACGTATTGTGAAAGAAGATAACCCTGATAAAGTATTAATCTCTCACCACATTCCTTACGGTTCACAAATTTCTGTGAAGGATGGTAAGAACATTAAGAAAGGTGACCTGATTTGTAAGTGGGATCCATATAACAACGTTATCATCAGCGAACACAACGGTAAATCTAAGTTCGAACACATTATTGAAAACATCACCTTCCGCGATGAGATGGATGAACAAACCGGCCACCGCGAGAAAGTGATTATCGAATCAAAAGATAAAACCAAGATTCCTTCAATTATTGTAGAACACGGTAAAGAAGGTAAGGTGTACAACCTGCCTGTGGGCGCCCACATCAACATCGAAAACGGTGAAGAAGTGAAACACGGTCAAATCATTGCCAAAATACCTAGAGTAATGGGTAAGGTGAAGGATATTACCGGTGGTCTGCCACGTGTAACTGAATTGTTTGAAGCACGTAACCCAAGCAACCCTGCTACAGTATCTGAAATAGATGGCGTAGTACGTTTTGGTGGTGTTAAGCGTGGTAACCGCGAAGTAATAGTTGAAAGCCGCGAAGGCGATATCCGCAAATACTTAGTTCCTCTTAGCCGCCACATTCTGGTGCAGGAGCAGGACTTCGTTCGTGCAGGCACTCCACTGTCTGACGGTGCTGTAACTCCAACTGATATTCTTGCAATTAAAGGGCCATTCGCTGTTCAGGAATACTTAGTGAATGAAATTCAGGAAGTGTACCGTTTACAGGGTATCAAAATCAACGACAAGCACATTGAAGTAATTGTTCGCCAGATGATGAGCAAGATGGTGGTAGATGATCCGGGCGATACTATGTTCCTTGAAGGTGAAGCGGTTGATAAGTTTGACCTGTTAGAATCTAACGATGAAATATTTGACAAGAAGGTAATTACCGAAGCCGGCGAAAGCGAAAACATGCGCGCAGGCCAGATAGCTACCCTGCGTCAAATACGCGAAGAGAACTCAGTTCTTAAGCGTGCTGACAAGAAGTTGTTAGAATACCGCGATGCTATACCTGCTACTGCATCTCCGCAGTTAAAAGGTATAACCCGCGCATCTTTGGCAACACACTCATGGATTTCTGCAGCTTCGTTCCAGGAAACTACCAAGGTATTAAGCACGGCTTCAATTTCAGCCAAGCGCGATTACCTGCAAGGCCTGAAAGAGAACGTAATTGTGGGCCACCGCATACCAGCAGGTACCGGCTTACGCAAGTTCAAGGAGATAATTGTTACCAACAAAGAAGACCTCGAAAAAACCGAAAAGAAAGTAGAAACCGGTGGAGTAGAGTTAATCGGATAATTACACCTGTCATGCTCAGTTTGTAGAAGCATGATAGCACATAAAACAAAACAGCCTCGCTTTAGCGGGGCTGTTTTGTTTTATAACAATAGCATTGGCGCTACACCGTTATTCTTATGTCAACAACTGCGTTTGAAAATAGCCGCTACTCTTACTATTATAGCAGTATATGATAACTGTATCAGCAAGTATAGAAATCAGTAAACCCGTTTCAGAAGTGTTTGCCATGGCTTCGGACCCTTATAACCAGGCGAAGTGGAACCACCACGAAGGCTTAAGCGATATTAAAAAGCTGACTGCCGGGCCATTAGGCGCAGGTGCCCGTTACTCAGCCACATCAAACGATGCCGGTGAAATTGAAGTGGAGTATATACAGGTGGAGAAGGATAAGCTTTTTGAACAGGCCCTTAGTACCAAGTTTGGCAAAATCATACACCGCGCAGAATTTTCAAAGAGTAAAACAGGCACGCTGCTTAATCATTCGCTAACCATTGAACCCAAAGGCATGTACAAGTTAATGGGTGGTGTAATTAAAGGAGTAGCGCATAAAAGGCTTGAACACCTGGGTCTGTTGTTGAAAGAATATTTAGAGAAGAATTGATGCCCTTATTTAGGCAAGCGAAAAGAAATGCCTAATCCTGTCCACCAGCGGGGCACTTTGCTATCAATACTAACACCGGCGGAAACATCAAGCATTACATTGTTTCGGGGAGTAAAACCTAAACCTGCAGCAACCCGGTTATCCGACCTTGCTTGGTGAGGTATAAAGCCGTATAGTTCTACATAACAACTTAAATCATCGGTAATGGTGTAGCCGCCCGTAAATGTATAAAGGCCGGTAGTTCTGAACTCATCACTACTCCAAAGCGCGCCTAAGTTATAGGCTACATAAAAGCGTTTAATTACGTGCTGAAAGGTGAAGCGTATTTCAGGGCTGGGGTATAGTTCCTTTCTGTTTTTTGTTGCCAGCACGGGTACGCTACCCATAACAATTACTGAGGTTTGCGGTATCCATTTTTTCTGGGGGCAAATTTTCACCTTAGCGCCAAAGGCAATTGGGTGCATGCCATGTGTACCTGTTTCACCTGAAGCCGGTAAGCCGCTGGAATTTTCAATTTCTAAACGGAACTCGGCTACATTACCCAAGCCGTATTTTAAAAGCGAAGCAGGGTAAACAATCCTCCGCTCACTTTTACTTTCCTGTTCGTAGTAAAACCCGCTTTCCATTTGAAAATACCCTGCAGGTACAATAGCGGGCGTTTCTGTCTGGTCAGGGCGATCGCATTCAATTTTATCCTGAGCCGCAAGCCTTGTACCTATTAAAAGCAATAGTATTATAACCGTAGTTCTCATATAGTGGTTATACTACCAACACCGGACACTTAACTACGTGCCGTATTTCATTTATTGTTTCGCCTAATACAAAATCAGAAACACCGCGGTGGCCGTGTTTGCCAATAACCAAAAGTTGTGCGCCTACTTCTTCCGTTAATACAGGTATTTGCTTTCTAGCTTCACCGAAACCTAACTTCTCATGCACCTTAAAACCCTGCGCCCTCAGTTTATCACCGTACTTTTGTAATTCCTTCCAGTCCTCATGCGTTTCATAGTCCTGTATTTCGGCACCCATTCTGCGTGCACCGGCAGTTTCTACAATGTGTATCAGGTAAAATTCAGTTTCTCTTGAACCGTGAGCTACACCCTCTGTTATCGCCTTTACATCGCTGTTTGAAAAATCTATACAGATAGCGATATGGGTATACGTTTTAGCCTGTATTTGCGGTAACAACTCCGCCTTGCCGTGGGGCACCTGGCCTTTACGCGAAAGCTTTTGGCCTGTTACAGCCATAAAGATTACGTATACCAACAGTATTGCCGATAAAATAACTACCGGTAAAACGATAAGGTCAAACACCCAAATGTGGTCTTCCAATGCAATACGCCATTCCGTAAGTGTGCTTATAACCAACTTAATATTTAAGCCGATTATAATAATTGCCGAAAGCCAGCTAAGCAGTTTAATAATCGGGCCAATCGCAAACTTACCCATCTTCTCCTTATCGCTAACAAATTGTATAAGCGGTATAATGGCAAAGCCCAACTGCAGGCTTAATATTACCTGCGATAAAATCAGCATATCTCCTACCTTATCTTCCCCCAACAAATAAATTACCAGGAATGCAGGAACAACGGCTAACAAACGGGTTATAAGCCTTCTTAACCAAGGCGCAATGCGTAAGTCAAGGTACCCTTCCATTACTATTTGGCCCGCAAGCGTACCTGTAATAGTAGAACTTTGGCCCGATGCTATTAATGCCACAGCAAATAGTATGGGCGCCAGGTGTCGGCCCATTAGAGGCTCTAACAAATTATGAGCGTCCTGTATTTCAGTTATATCGTGGTACCCGCTTTTAAAAAATACAGCGGCGGCCAAAATCAATATGGAGGCATTTACAAAAAACGCAAGGTTTAGTGCTATAGCCGAATCAAAAAAGTTGAAGCGAATGGCCTGCCTTAGACCGGCCTCGTCCCGTTTTACATTACGGGTTTGCACCAGGGCAGAATGCAGGTAAAGATTGTGCGGCATAACTGTAGCGCCTATAATACCAATTGCTATATACAATGCCCCATCAGAAAGAACGGAAGGAACAAAGCCCTTAGCTAATTCAGCGGCATCAGGGTGCGCAAAGAATATTTCCAAAAAGAAGGAAACACCAATAAGGGCTACTAAGGAGAAGATAAAGGCTTCCATATAGCGCATACCCCGGCTCTGCAAAAAGAAGATGATAAACGTATCGAGTATGGCGAGGCTAACGCCCCACAACAGCGGAAGGTGAAACAGAAGATTTAGACCTATAGCCATGCCCAATACTTCAGCAAGGTCGCAGGCTGCTATGGCCACTTCCGCCAACACCCACAAAGGAATATTTACAAAAGCGGGATAATTCTCACGGCTGGCCTGCGCCAAATCTCTACCCGCTACAATACCCAAGCGGGCACTTAATGATTGAAGCAACAGAGCAATAAGGTTGCTCATTAACAACACCCATATTAACTGATAGCCGTATTTACTTCCCCCCGCAATATCGGTAGCCCAGTTGCCGGGGTCCATGTACCCTACAGCCACCAAAAAAGCCGGACCCAGAAAAAGCATGAAGCGCTTAAGCCTGGTGCTACTTCGGGTGGTGTCAATACTTCCATGTACTTCCTGCAAGGATTTTTGCATACAGCTATTTCAAATTTTAGACAAATCTAAAAATCATTTTAGTTGAATCAAAATTTATTTTAGATTTTTTTGCTTTGCTTTGAAACTATGGGCATTCGTGGCATTACCTTTTGCTTACTTGCACTTCTTATAAATCAAACCATTATGGCTTCTAAACGCTATACTCTTTTATGCCTTGGCGATTCTTACACCATTGGCGAATCCGTTGCGGAAAAAGACCGTTTTCCGGAGAAAACAGTGGAGTTGCTGTATGAAAAAGGCATTGAATTCAACCAACCTGATATTATTGCCAAAACAGGATGGACCACCGATGAACTTGCTTCAGTTATAAAGGAGCGGAATTTGAAAGGTCCTTACTCCTTTGTAACCCTATTGATAGGGGTAAACAACCAATACCGGCAAAGAAATTTAAATAATTACCGCAAGGAGTTTGCCGAGCTATTGCATACAGCAATTGATTACGCCGGAGGCAATAAGAATCATGTAGTAGTTATTTCTATACCCGATTGGGGGGTAACGCCCTTTGTAGCACAGGATGCCAAGCAACGGACGGGTGAACAAATAGGCAGAGAGATTGACGAATTTAATGCAGTTAATAAAGAGGAAGCGGCTAAGGCAGGGGTGCATTATATTGATATTACCGCACACTCCCGTTTAGCGGCTAAAGATGAAGCTCTTATTGCAAATGACGGCCTGCACCCTTCGGGTAAAATGTATTTGCACTGGGCCTCCGAATTAAGCAAGCTCATTACCAATATACTTAGCCACTAATGATAAGGGAAGCTACAAGCAAGGATGTACCGGCCATTACTGAAATTTACAACTACTACATTGAGCATACCGTTGTAACCTTTGAGGAGGAGCGCAAAACAGTAGAGGAAATGGATGAGCGCATCAAGAGTGTTAAGGAGAAATATCCGTGGATAGTAATGGAAGTGGAAGGTGAGATAGTTGGCTATGCCTATGCAACAGAATGGAAAAGCCGTTCCGCTTATAGGTTTACTGCAGAAAGTACGGTGTATTTGAAAAACGGATTAGAGCAAAAAGGTTATGGCACTTTACTATACCAAGCCCTAATCGAACTACTAAAGGAACGCAAAATCCATTGTGTAATCGCCGGCATTGTGCCGCCCAACCCTGCCAGTATAAGGCTGCATGAAAAGCTGGGATTTCAGAAAGTAGGCATTCAAAAAGAAGTAGGCTATAAATTCAACAAGTGGGAAGATGTTGGGTATTGGCAGTTGATTCTACCTTAAAAGACTAACCTATAAAAATATTTTGAGCCGCCATTTTGCTAATAGTGGCTTTCTTTTTTTTGTCCAGCTTAATTACAAATGAGCTATCAAAGTCTATAATCTCGTGTATTTCAATTGACGAGCCTAATTGTATATGGTGACCATCCAGATATTGCAAAAATTTGGCCGAACTATCTTTTACCCCTAAAACCTTGCCACCCTGGCCTGCAACCATTTCTGACAACAACACCTGCTTATGGCTGTGAATGTTACCTGATGCATCAGGAATAGGGTCACCGTGCGGGTCAAAGCGCGGATAACCCAAAAACTTATCGAGCTTATCAATTAACTCATCGCTATGTATATGTTCCAACTGCTCAGCTATATCATGAATTTTATCCCAGCCGTATCCCAACTTCTCTACCAGGAATACTTCCCATAAGCGGTGCTTGCGCACGATACCCTTGGCAATGCGTTCGCCATCTTTAGTAAGGTGCACACCATGATATTTTTCGTACGTAATAATTTTTTTCTGCTTCAGCTTTTTCAGCATATCGGTAACTGAAGCCGCCGTAGCGTTTACGGCTTTGGCTATGCTATTGGTAGAAATACTTTCCTCTCCTTCTTCACTGAGATGAAAGATGGCTTTTATATAGTTTTCCTCGGTTGTACTAAAAGTCATGAATGTTATTCGCTTTTCGCTCCTCTCACCATCTTCTCTATCATATCCCACTGCTCCTTGGTTACATCGTCAAACAGGTTGAACTCCCCGGCTCCCTGTAGCCACTCACCGCCGTCAATAGTCACCACATCACCATTGACATAGGCTGAATAGTCTGACACAAGATAAGCCGCCAGATTACAAAGCTCCTGATGCTCGCCAACACGGCGCAAAGGCACCTGCTTAACCAAGTCATACTTCTCACGGAACTCTCCCGGTACTAATCTATCCCATGCACCTTTTGTAGGAAATGGGCCCGGCGCAATAGCATTCATACGTATGCCATATTTTGCCCATTCAACGGCCAATGACCGTGTCATGGCCAATACACCTGCTTTAGCACAAGCGGAAGGCACTACGTAAGCAGAACCGGTCCATGCATAAGTAGTAACTATACTTAGTACCGCTTTATTACGCTGGTTGTTATTAATCCAGTATTTGCCCAAAGCCAACGTACAATTATAGGAACCTTTTAATACTATATCCACCACAGTATCAAATGCCCGTGCCGACAAACGCTCAGTCGGGCTAATGAAATTACCTGCTGCATTATTTACAAGCACATCTATGCCGCCGAAGGTAGCTACTGTGCTTTCCACCATCTTCTCTACTTCCAACCAGTTGCGAACATCGCATTGTACTGCTAACACTTTGCCACCTGTTTCAGCTTCCAGCTCCGAAGCAGTCTTTTGCAGCACCTCCAACTTACGGCTGGTAATAACCACGTTGGCGCCCAGGGTTAAAAAGTATTTTGTCATTGATTTGCCGAGGCCTGTACCGCCGCCGGTTATAATAATTGTTTTACCCTTTAGGGTACCTTCTTTTAACATGCCTTCCATGTACTGCATAGTGTGTTATTTAGCAGTGTGAATCTAATAAACCGGCCTATAAAACCGCCAAACTTAAAACTGGAAATAAATAAAAGGCTGTATTTCGGAGCTCTTAACCTGTATAACCAAAACCACTACTGCAGCCAGAATTGCAATTTTTCCGGCAAGAGGGAATTCAGTAACCCATTCCTGGGCTTTTAGTTCCATGCTACGCGGTAAAAAATGAAGAATGAATCCTACTGTCATTACAAAAAGCACTTTCTGGTAGCCACTTATAAACTCAAAGAATACAGAAGGCGTGAAGTGCATGGTGATTTGGGATAAAACCTGACCCGCCTTTACCATGTCCTCAGCGCGGAAGAATATCCAGCAGAAACAAACAAAGTGGAAGGTGAAGATTATCCCAAGCACTTTCATCAGTTTGGTATCGGGTATTTTTATAAACTCCTTAACGTACTTATCAATACCAAGCGCAACCCCATGCAATGCCCCCCATAAAATAAAACGGAAGCCGGCCAGATAAGAGAGCCCGCCAATCATATGCCACATACCACCCAGTAGCATGGTTAGAAACTGATTAAGATAGGTGCGCCACCTACCTTTGCGGTTACCACCGAGAGAAATATATAGGTAATCGCGCAACCATGTGCTTAGCGAAATATGCCAACGCCGCCAAAATTCTGTTATGCTGCTTGACTGATAAGGCGAATCGAAGTTGATATTAAAATGAAAGCCCATCAGCAAGGCAATGCCTATTGCCATATCACTATAGCCGCTGAAATCACAATAGATTTGTAAGGCGTACCCATAAACGCCCATCAGGTTCTCAAGCCCGGTGTACAATGTGGGATTTTCAAAAATACGATCCACAAAATTGGCACTGATGTAATCAGAAATTACCGCCTTTTTAAATAAACCCGCAGCTATAAGAAACACCGCACGCCCAAGGTCCTGCTTGGAAACGAAAGTGGGTTTATATATCTGCGGAATAAAATCTTTGGCGCGTACAATTGGGCCTGCTACCAGTTGGGGGAAGAAAGACACGAAAAAAGCATAGTCCAAAATATTGCCAATAGGCTTTATTTCTTTCCGATAGATATCTATGGTATAGCTTAACGATTGGAAAGTAAAGAAGGAGACACCTACCGGTATAAAGATGTTGAACGGATCAAAATGATGGTTGGCTATATCGCAATAGATTGAATAGAAAAAGTTAGTGTATTTAAAGTAAGTAAGCAGGCCAAGGTTTAACACCAGGCTTAGTACCAACCACCAACGTTTATGGTTTTGCTTCTCTGCGTAATAAATTTTGTTTGCCAGCGTGTAATCAACAACAGTAGAAAGTATCAGCAGTAAGAAATAAATACCGCTGGACTTATAATAGAAGAACAGTGAAAACAGGGTTACATAGGTAAGCTTTAACCGAAAGTCTTCATGCACCAGGTAATAAACCGTAATGAACCCCAGAAATATGAACAGGAAAAGCCCCGAGCTGAAAATCATCGGCTCGTTGGGATGGTAAACAAACTGGGAAAGCAGTTTACTAAGGTCGGGATGCAACATACTTATTGTATGATTTAATTAGTGCTTCGTATAAAAGGTTACCCTGAAATTCATAACCGCCCCGGGTAAAATGCAAACCATCGCGCTGCATCATGTGATACTTCTTCCACATATAGCAACTTTTATAACCTCCTGAAATAGAAAACAGGTCCCACACAGCCAGGTTCTCCGCTTTAGCATAATTCACAATTACTTCATGCATTTGCGAAACAGAACTATTGTAATACTTGCGGTGGTAATACGAATCAGGTGGCGTAGTAAATACTATAGCCGCGTTAGGGTTGTAACGATGCAAGGCACTAACCAAAGAGTCAAGCCTGCGCGTCATTAAGCCCTTATCTAACGGACGGCGCTGTGCTTCGTTAGTTCCTAAAGAGATAATAATTAAATCAGGCTCTAAAACCTGCGTTTGTTCAGCAAAGTATTTAGCGCGCACATATTGGAAAGCTTCTGCCCCGTTGGCCCCCACGGTGTGGTAAACTACACCGCTGCTATCATTCTCCAGGTTTATACCGAAAATGGTTGCCTGCCGCTGAGTAGTATCAGACCTTTCAGCACTTATTATTACAGCGTTGGTGTTGGCAGGTAGCGCAGTAGATGAGATATTGGAATACTTCTCTTTAGAAGTGCTGCTAAGTATCCCTAAGGTATTGCCTAAGGTGTCCGTTACCCGAAAATCAAAGGAAGTGCTGTCCTTCTGATAAAAAAGAGTGAGCTTATTGAATGAATAATTCAAGGGGGCATAATCAAACGCGCGCAAAAAGAATTTTATATCCGGTGAATCGGTTTTTATCGTTACGCCACCAATACCTATAGGCATAGGGTCGTTTACATAAATGCAGCGCTTTGAATTGCAGGCGTAGTTACTGGTAATTTTATAGTTGAAAGGCTCATTGCTACCGGCAACCCGCAACGGCACCACAATACCCCGGCCACCATTGCCAAAATCCTTTTGGAAGTTAGTTCGCACCTGGGCACTTAGATAATCGGCCTGTATGTGCGAATCACCAATATGCAGCACGCTTACTCTGGTATTATTTTGTGTTTTTTGGCGGTACAATCTTTCAAAAAAAGATTCAAGCCCTTTGTCATTTACAATCTCATTTCTTTCGGGATGTATGAAGGCATACTTTTTTGCACTGAAATTTACAATACCATTTTGAGCACTTGATTGAAAGGCAGCAAGCAACAATACCACGCACAGTAATGCATAGGCCCAACCAAAACTGCGGTGGTGTATATAAGTAAGGTTATAAACTTTTCTTCCGCCTTTCATACTTCTCCTTTTCGTACAAAATAGTACCTGTAATTATCTCTGCAACTTTTTTGCCACCGTAGTAGGTAGGGTGGGTATAGTCACCATTCGCCATTTTAGGTTTAGCATTAGCCCAACGCACCATAGTGCTGTCTCCGCCCATTGCTTCAAACAAATTATAAAAGCATACCTGGTTATCTGCAGCCATTTTGCGCTGCGCCTCTATCAACTCCTTTATGCCCGGCATAGTTTGCAGAACACCATCTACCTTTTGCCCCCTGTCACTACAGCCCACTACAAGAATGGAAGCGTGAGGAAAGGCACGCTTCATCATACCAATGTTCTGGCTCATTCCTTTGGTGTACCAATCATAATTTTTCGACTTGGCATTAGCTACGTTTAAGCCATAGCTTATTACCACAAGGTCGTAGGGGTGAATGGCATCAAAGTTTTTATACATCTGTTCGCTAACAGCCCCCAGCCCTAAGCCTGAGTTTCCGCGAACGGAGAAATTATCTACGCATATACCCTTAGCATCTTCAAATGATACACCGTATAAATCAGTATTCCCCTCTACCTGCAGCGTTACAGATTGTAAGGCCGAGCCCAATTTCAGTTTACTAATGGCAGAAGCGGCCGCTAAATCAACGGTGGTAGCTTCATTAAGTAAAAGTTTTGCGCCTTCGGTGTTGCCATAATATAATTGGGCAACAGGAAAGCTGTTCAATCGCGCCCGCTTTATGGCAGAATAATGAACACGATTACCGGGTTGAGGAACATAGGTAAAACCTGCAGGACCCATAGAATGCTGTGGGCTCTTATCGCCTACTACAGAGTATGTGGTTATATTATCAAAAGTGTGTATTACTGTTTGCCTGAAACCTGCTACCTCCGAAGTAATTGGAACGAAACCAACACCTGAACCACCATAAATAGCCTGAAGGGTATCGCGCAAGGGGTCTAACATAATATCCCCTTCAACATACGAATCAGCAAACCAGGCAATACGCACCGGCCTGTTTTTTACAGAATCAAGAGCAGCTAAGAAGTTTTTAAGGCCGCTGGTATCCTTGCTGTAGTCTTCAACACAGGTAACACCGGTTTTACAGGTATCGGCAAACACAGGTTTAACCATTTGGCTTGAATCCATTTTTGCCAAATTGCTGTTGTCGGACTTCATTACGTCTGCCAATAGATTAATGCGCTTAAAGTGAAACTCCCCCAAATCAAATTCAGGAATGACGTATAGGGCCAGCAGCACAGCTAAAAGCATAGCAGTGCCAAGAACTGAGTATTTTAAATGATTTTCCTGCATGGTTTGGGCAAAGGGGGGCGCATTGGTTTTCGCCTTGCGGTTTCCTTCTACACTAACGAATGTAAACGATTACCCTTCGGCGATACAATTAAACGATACTCACTTTTCAATTATTGCAAGTGATATGTAGAAAATTTAAAACGGTGCTTTAAGCCAGCTTCTTTAACTCGGCGTTTACGAAGTCAACAAGGGAGGCAACGTAATCCTTGCTAAAGTCAAACTTTGCCCCTGCAGTTTCATAAAATACGGGAATAGGCTTGGTATAGCCCAGGCTTAACGCATTCTTGTAATCGTTAACCGCCTTTTTAGGGTCCTTCTTAAAACTTCTCCATAATGCAATGGCCCCTAATTGAGCAAAAGCATATTCGATGTAGTAGAACGGAACTACGAAAAAGTGTAAGATGCGGTGGTAACCGGTTTGCTGATCCTTTTCAAGGCCGTTCCAGTTAATACCTGCACCGCCAAAACGGCTGCTAAGCTCAGCCCACTTCGCCCTACGCTCTTCTATAGTGTGATTTGGGTTTAAATACAACCAGTGTTGGAAACTATCGCCTAAACAGGTTTTGGTTAATACTGCCAGTGTATAGCGCAGATGGTTAACCTTAGCGCGACGTAAATCATCAGGGTTAGAATAGAACAAATCCCAATGTTCCATGCTCATCAATTCCATACCCATGGAAGCCACTTCAGCCACTTCGCTGGTAGTTTCCTTAAAAGCCATAAGTTCCAGTTCATGCGCCAGGAAGGTATGTATAGCATGGCCGCCTTCGTGTACCATGGTAATTAAGTCATGCTCGTCATTGGCAGAATTCATGAAGATGAAAGGCACCCCTATTTCAGGCATGGTCATGTTGTAGCCTCCGGGGCCTTTGTGCATACGCGATTCAAGGTCCAGGTAGTTCATCTTCTTCATTATTTCAATTCGCTGGCCGAAGTAGGGGTCCAAACGGTTAAAACATGAAATGGTTTTATCTATAAGCTCTTCTGTGTTTTTTACCGGCTGTAAGGGGGCCTTACCACTGGTGTCCACATCCATATCCCACGGTTTAAGGCTTTCAAGACCCAATAGCTTGCGGCGTTCTTCAGCCATTTGGTTTTTAATAGGCACTATAAGTTCCTCAACAGCCTTATGGAAGTTCAGGCAATCCTGGCTATTGTAATCAAAGCGGCCCAATTCATTAAAGCGGTATTCAACATAATTTTTGTAACCGGCGTTAAGCGCAATTTTGTGGCGTAACTGAATTAACTCTGATAACAGTTTGTCAAAAGTGTCAGCGTCCTGCAAGCGGCGTTCGCTTATTTTGCGATATACATCCTCGCGCTGAGCGTGGTCAGTGCTCTTTAAGTAAATAGATGCCTGCTGGAAGGTAAGTTCAGAACCATTGTAATTAATACTCTCAGCCCCTGCAATAGCATCATAAGTGCTTTGCTTAAGTTGTAACTCGCTCTGTAAAGGGATATTCTCTTCTCTAAACAGCTCAATTTCCATTTTAAGGCGGCGCAAGGTTGGAAAGAATACGCTTTGGTCTAGTTGATCTACAAATGGAGATGACACCAACTTTTTCTTAAGCTGATTTTCTATTGGCGAATACCGCGGGAAAATGTTTTGATACTGATTAGCCAAGTCAGCCTTAGCCTTTTCATCATTGGTATCAACCGTGGTTTTCACATAAATCCAACGACTGTTTTCTGTCATTGCCGTATCCAGTTCGCTCCAGTCTTTCAACCAACGGTTCAAGTCGTCTACTGAGTTTACTTCGCGTTGCAGCAACTCAGTAAAATATGGTTCCAGCGATGCCCATTCATTCGGGTTAAAATCGTTCCCTACGAAGCTCCTCGTTTTTTTGGTGGGCATGTTCGTTTCGCTTGTCTTCATTATTATGTATTTATTCGTTCGTTGTAGTTGTTTTCATTCTGTGGTAACAGGCTTGTTACTGAGCCTTGCGGGGGGTAGTTACCTTTTTGGCAGCCGGCGCAGGCTTGGTGGTACCTTTACTGCTTACCTCTTTTTTAACCTTAGGCTTGGCTTCTTTTTTCGGCTTTTCGTCCTTAGCAGCCTTCACTTTTTCAGTTGCCTCTTCCTTGCCTTCAGCTTTTTCTTCTGTTGCCGGTTTTTCAGCAATCAATTCATCTACCAGGTTACGGCTTTCTAATATGCCGTACCACTTCAGTAGTTTCTTCATATCGCTTACGTAAACCTTTTCTTTATCGTAGTTGGGTAGTACTTTTTCTAACCATGCCTTTGTTTTGGCATCGTCCTTACCATCAGGCACCGCGCCGTTCTTTTTAATAGAAGCCAGCACATCCTTTAATGATGCAGGCTCATCAGTGGTATACATGGTTACGTTATCTAACGAAGTAAACATGTGGTTACGTCCGCTAACAAACTGTGTTTTATCGTCAAGCAGGCTGCTTACAATTAAACCATCGTTTCTGCGGGCACTTACTTTATATAGGCCAGGCATTCCGGTAATCGCTACTATCTCTGATAATTCCATTTTAGGATTTTTAGGGGGGCTAAAATAAAAAAACGGCTGAAAATGAGGGTTTAGGGCTTAAAAAGGGCTGCCCGCTTTATCTTATTTTAGCAATTATGGATATTGAAGAAATACGCACTTTTTGCCTCAATCTGCCTGATGTTCAGGAAGATGTTAAATGGGGCCACGACCTTTGTTTTCTAATTGGTGGTAAAATGTTCTGCGTAACCGGCTTTTCGGCTGATTCGGGTGTTTCTTTAAAAGTAAGAGATGAGGAATTTGAGGAATTATCAAGTTCTGAGGGCATAATACCGGCACCTTACTTAGCCCGGCACAAGTGGATATATATAAAGCCCCGAAGCCGTTTTAAGCGCAAAGAATGGGAGCATTACATCTCCCAATCCTATGAATTGATTAAAAGTAAACTGCCTGCCAAGGTGCGGCAGGGTATTGGTAGCAGTTCCGCTAAAAAAGCTAAAGCAAAAAAGAAATAAGCGATGCTTTGGCGTATCTTTGCAGGCTGCTTTTCCATGATTGGGCTGCAGTTCACTTACTTAAACAAGCATCTTAAATGCAGTTCGAATTAACTACCAGATTTCAACCAAGCGGCGATCAACCCGAGGCTATTAAGCAGTTGGTTGAAGGTGTGCAAAAAGGAGAAAGGCACCAGGTGTTGCTGGGTGTTACCGGTTCGGGTAAAACCTTTACCGTGGCTAACACCATACAACGTGTTCAAAGGCCTACGCTCATATTAACGCACAACAAAACGCTGGTAAGCCAGCTATATGGAGAATTCAAACAGTTTTTCCCCAATAATTCCGTAGAGTATTTTGTTTCTTACTATGACTACTACCAACCTGAAGCCTACATAGTTTCTTCTGATACGTATATTGAAAAAGATTTATCCATAAACGAAGAAATTGACAAGCTTCGTTTAAGCACCACTGCCTCGCTTTTATCCGGCAGGCGCGATATTATTGTAGTGGCCAGCGTAAGTTGCATTTATGGTATGGGCAACCCGCTGGATTACGAGAACGGTATTATACGCATTGCCGCAGGGCAGGTAATTTCCCGCAATCATTTTTTGCATAAACTGGTTGATAGTCTTTATTCCCGTAGCGATGCGGACCTTCATAGGGGCACCTTCAGGGTTAAAGGCGACGTAGTAGAAATTGCGTTGCCCTATGTGGACTATGCCTATCGCGTTACCTTCTTTGGAGATGAGATAGAAGAGATAGAAAGCTTTGAGCCTTCCACAGGAAGAACCCTCGGCGCTCGAATGAATAATGTGGCCATTTTCCCTGCTAACTTATATGTTACCTCTAAGGATGTTTTATCGCAGGTGCTTGATGAAATACGCCTTGAACTACATGAACAGTTAGACTATTTCAGGAGCATAGGTAAAAACCTGGAAGCCGCCCGTTTAAAAGAACGCGTGGAGTTTGATATGGAGATGATGCGCGAGTTGGGCTACTGTTCAGGTATAGAAAACTATTCGCGTTTTCTGGATAGAAGAGCCAAAGGCACGCGCCCATATTGCCTGTTAGATTATTTTCCGGATGATTTTTTATTGGTGATTGATGAAAGCCACGTTACAGTAAACCAGGTGCGCGGCATGTACGGTGGTGATAGAGCCCGTAAAATGAACCTTGTAGAATATGGGTTCCGTTTACCAAGTGCACTGGATAACCGCCCTTTAAACTTTCATGAGTTTGAAGCTAAAATGAACCAGGTAATTTATGTAAGCGCTACCCCGGGAGACTATGAACTGGAAAAGACCGAAGGCTTGTTTGTAGAACAGGTGGTAAGGCCTACAGGTTTATTGGATCCTCCAATTGAAGTGCGCCCAAGCCAAAACCAGATGGACGACCTGATGGAGGAAATTGATGAGCGGGTTAAGAAAGAGGAGCGCGTATTGGTTACCACTTTAACCAAGCGTATGGCCGAAGAGTTAAATAAATACTTAGGCCGACTTGGTGTCCGCTGCAGGTACATTCACTCCGAGGTTGAAACACTGGACCGAATTGAAATTATACGCGATTTACGACTGGGCAAATTTGATGTGCTTATAGGTGTAAACCTGCTTAGGGAAGGGTTGGACTTACCGGAAGTATCGCTTGTAGCTATACTGGATGCAGATAAAGAAGGCTTTTTACGTAACCGCCGTAGCCTTATACAGGTGAGTGGCCGTGCTGCGCGTAACAACAATGGTAAGGTTATAATGTATGCCGATAAAATTACAGACAGCATGCAACAAACTATAGACGAAACTGACCGCCGTAGAGAAAAGCAGATGAAGTATAATGAAGAGCATGGCATTACACCGCAAACTGTATTCAAGAGCAGGGAAGAGATTCTGCAGCAAACATCTGTATTGGACATTCGCAAAGCTTCGCCTGATGCCTATATAGAAATGGAAGAGGAACTTAGTTTAGTAGCCGAGCCGGTGTTGCAATACATGAACGAGGAGCAGCTTAAACGTTCTATTGAGGATACCAAGAAGAAAATGTATGAGGCATCAAAGGCAACTGACTTTTTAGAGGCTGCCCGCCTGCGCGATGAAATGCTTGCCATGACCAAACTGATGAAAGAGAAGTTTGGTAAATAAATACGATGGTCCAATTGATAAACCAAGGCGTATTTACATTTTTTAAAATCAGGACTGAGATACTATCTTGCTGAGTAAATGCCAGAGATGAACACCACTAATAAGCTCTACCGCCCCGGTCCACTGGGTGCTTTAATGGATGAGTATTGTAAAGTTGCAGAGGAGTACAAAGCGCTGCTTTTATCGTTAAGCCAGGAGGATTTCACGCGGGTAATTGACCCTGAAACGCAGGACCCTTCTTGTACCACGGTGCAAAAAATATCTACGCACGTAGTTTTTTGTGGCTATAACTACTCTAACTATATCCGCAAGCAGTTTGGTGATGAGGTGACTATTCCTAAACCGGTTCTTTCTTTCTCTAATGCGCAGGAAGTTGTAAAAGGAATAGATGATATGCTTAACTACCAGGAAGAATGCCTGAAAAACAAATGGGATATTACCTGGCAGCAAACCTTAGATAACATTATGAAAGTTAGCTGGGGGCAGGCATTTGATATAGAACAGATATTGGAACACGCCATTGTGCACATAATGCGCCACCGCAGGCAAATTGAACGTTTGTTAGGGCTTTAGTTAACTGCGTGCGGCTTTTTGCGCTTCTAATACAAATGCTTTCCCCTCTTCTGCCAGTTCAGTATTCGCAAAAACTTCTTTTGCTTCAAACAATAAGGGCTCCAGGTTTTCGTAGCGGGCGCTAAAATGCCCTATTACCAATTTCTTTACGCTTGCTGTTTTTGCTATATGCGCGGCCTGCTTTGTAGTTGAATGAAACGTTTCGGTAGCCCGCTCGGCATGCGCTTGTATAAAAGTAGCCTCATGATAAAGCAGGTCCACCCCATTAATCTGTTCCAGATAGGATTCGGTATAAGCAGTGTCGCTGCAGTAAGCGTAGCTCCGTGCCGGGTGAGGATCAAGGGTCAGCTCCTTATTGGATATTACAAGGCCGCTTTCCGTAGTAAAATCATCCCCTCGTTTAATATCATTTATTTGATCAAACGGAATGTTATGCTCTAAAACTTTTGCAGGTATAATTTTACGCAGGTTCGGCTTTTCACGAAACAAAAAACCTGTAGTAGGTAAGCGGTGCTTTAAAACAATTGTTTCCACACTTAACGCATTATCCTCATATATAACCCGTGCCTTATCGGCTATTATAGGATGAAAATGTATATCGTAACGCAGGGTAGTTTCAGAATGCTTAAAGTGCAGATTGACAATATCCATTAGCGCGGGAGGACCGTAAAGATTTAGGGGATGTTCGCGCCAGTTAAGATTAAATGACGTTAGCAGCGCCACCAAACCAAAAAAGTGGTCGCCGTGTAAGTGACTGATAAAAATATTATCAAGCCTTCCGCGCTTAATAGCATATTTAATCATCTGAAACTGGGTGCCTTCACCACAGTCTACAAGAAACAAACTGCCGTTATGGTTAACTACCTGCGAGGTTGGGTGCCTGTTAAAGGCGGGTATAGCTCCATTGCACCCTAAAATGGTTAGCTCAAATTGCATTAAGCCGTAAAACTTAGCTTCTTAAATCTTTATCCAACTCTTCCATCATTACAAAGTCTACCGACTCAGTAAGTGAAGCCACTATATTCAATATCGGCTCTAACTGCGATATTTTAATAAGCTTTTGAATGTGCGGGTTTAAGCCTGTTAATACAAACATACCGCCTGCTTCTTTACACAAACGGTTACCTACCAAAAGCGCACTAAGGCCTGATGAATCAACATACTGCACCTCGGTTAAATCAAGTACAACATTACGGAAACCTTCATTGTTAAGTATTACCAACTCCGACTTAAGGTGCGGGGCCAGGTTGCTCAACAATTTCTCTTCGTTAAGTTTCACTATAACCAAACGATCTCTCTTATCTACTTGAAATTTCATGTGCCGGGCTTTTAGTGTGAATTGCCTACTAATCTACGTTTTTTTTCTAAAACTACTAATTCCGCCGCAATGTATGCAAAAGGATTGTTTTTGGGAAATTATCCGGTTTTTACAACTTATCTTCTTTCCTATATGTTATTCTGCTGCAGCGTTCTTTTACATTATTTTTAGATACTGCCTTTAAGGATTTCAGTAAGGTTAGCGTCTAAGTTAAAGGTAGTAGAGTAATTACGACACTTAACATGCCTTATCAGTATTTAGCTGGCAAGGTATTTTGATGTTTAGCTACAAATGACTTAGGTTTGACAGAGAGGATGCAATTAAAACGGTTAACATGGCGTCTTTAGCTGGGTAGAACCGACAACATGTCGTAACATCTATCTTGGTTTAATATTTGACTAAAACTCTTCAATGGAAGCAAAATTCTCACCAAAAGTTAAGGAGGTTATCTCCTACAGCCGCGAAGAAGCGCTTAGGCTCAATCACGACTTCATCGGGATTGAACACTTAGTGCTTGGCCTTATACGCGAAGGCGAGGGCCTGGCAATTAAAACGATGAAGAGCCTGGAAATTGACCCTGTCATGCTCCGTAAAACAATCGAGGATTCGATAAAAGATAAAACGGCCAAAGGCAATTTTAACCCCAACAACCTGCCGCTTACCAAGCAGGCTGAAAAGGTGCTGAAAATTACCGTTTTAGAAGCAAAAGTGATGAAAAGTGATGTTATTGGCACTGAGCACCTGATGCTATCAATTTTAAAGAATAAGGATAACGTTGTTACCCAGATTTTCTCGCAATTTGATGTTGATTACGAAGTGTTTAAGGCAGAATTAGAAGGCGTACAAAACGATATTAAGGCCGAAGCGCCCAACGACCCTCCGGAGGATGAGCCTTTTGAGGAAGAAAAGTCAAGAGGCTATGGCCAGCAGCCAACCTCTAAAAAGCCCGGCAACGCTAAATCAAAAACTCCGGTGTTGGACAACTTTGGCCGCGATGTTACCCACTTAGCTGAAGAGGGTGCATTAGACCCCATTGTAGGCCGCGAAAATGAAATTGAGCGTGTATCGCAGATTTTATCTCGCCGCAAAAAGAACAACCCTATTTTAATAGGTGAACCCGGCGTTGGTAAAACGGCTATTGTTGAGGGCCTGGCCCTGCGCATAGTGCAGAAAAAAGTATCGCGCGTTTTATTTAACAAGCGCATTGTAATGCTTGACCTGGCAGCTCTTGTAGCCGGCACCAAATACCGCGGACAGTTTGAGGAGCGCATGAAGGCCATTATGAATGAGCTGGAAAAGAACCGCGATGTTATTCTGTTTATTGATGAGATACATACTATTGTAGGTGCCGGTGGTGCAACCGGTTCATTGGATGCATCAAACATCTTTAAGCCGGCTTTAGCCCGTGGCGAACTGCAATGTATTGGCGCATCTACATTAGATGAATACCGCCAGTATATTGAGAAGGATGGCGCACTTGCCCGCAGATTTCAGCAGGTAATTGTTGACCCGCCATCACCTGAAGAAACAGTTCAGATACTTACTAATATTAAACCTAAGTATGAAGATTACCACAGTGTAGATTACAGCAAAGAAGCTGTTGAAGCCTGTGTTAAGCTTTCTACCCGTTACATTACAGATAGGTTTTTACCTGATAAGGCCATTGACGTAATGGACGAAGTGGGTGCCCGCGTTCACCTAAAAAATATTCACGTTCCCAAAAACATTGTGGATCTTGAAAAGCAGGTGGAAGAAATAAAACATCAGAAGAACCACGTAGTAAAGAGCCAGAAATACGAAGAGGCTGCTAAGTTGCGCGACACTGAAAAGCGCCTACTGGAAGAGTTAGATAAAGCGAAAGCGCAGTGGGATGAAGAGGCTAAGACCAAGCATTTTCCTGTAACTGAGGAGGATATTGCCGAAGTTGTAGCAATGATGACGGGTATACCTGTGAACAAAATTGCCCAGAGCGAAAGCAATAAGCTGGTAAACATGAGCGGCGAAATACAAGGGGCTGTAATTGGCCAGGATGATGCCGTTAAGAAAGTAGTTAAAGCCATACAGCGTAACCGTGTTGGTTTAAAGGACCCTAAAAAACCGATAGGCACCTTCATCTTCTTAGGACCAACGGGTGTAGGTAAAACAGAGTTAGCCAAGTCTATTGCCCGTTACCTGTTTGACAGTGAAGAAGCTCTTGTGCGTATTGATATGAGCGAGTACATGGAGAAATTCAGTGTTAGCCGCTTAGTGGGCGCGCCTCCGGGATATGTTGGTTACGAAGAAGGCGGACAGTTGACTGAAAAAGTACGCCGTAAGCCATACAGTGTAGTGTTGTTAGATGAGATTGAAAAAGCACACCCTGATGTATTTAATATCCTGTTGCAGGTATTTGATGATGGCATATTAACAGATAGCCTGGGCCGCCGTGTTGACTTCAAGAACACGCTTATAATTATGACATCGAACATCGGTGCCCGTGACCTTAAAGACTTCGGACAAGGTGTAGGTTTTGCTACGGCGTCCAAGTCATCACAAAGCGATGAATACAGCAAGAACGTTATTTCAAAAGCATTGAAGAGAACATTCTCGCCAGAGTTTTTGAACCGTATTGATGATGTAATCATCTTCAACAGCCTTGAGAAGGAATCTATTTTCAAAATCATCAACATTGCGCTTAAAGACGTTACCAAGCGCTTGAATGATTTGGGCTTTGAAATTAAGCTGACTGATGAGGCCAGAGACTTTTTAGCGGAACGCGGTTATGACCCGCAGTTTGGTGCAAGACCTTTACACCGAGCTATTCAAAAATATGTGGAGGACCCATTGGCTGAAGAGATACTACGTGCCAATGCAAAACCCGGCGATACCTTTGTAATAGAATTGGAAAAAGGCTCCGAAGAATTAAAAATTACCTACAAAGCCGCTAAGAAAAAGGCGGAACCTAAAGAGGAATAACAAAAAAGCCCTTCGAATTCGAAGGGCTTTTTTTATTCCATTATTTCAGCGCTTTTCTTATCTCAGCATCCAGTTGGGCACCGTAAATATTTTTGGCCATTATTTTTCCATCCTTATCCAACAGGAATATGGCGGGCGTAGTAGTTACATTATACAAGGGCAGCACCTTGCTTTCTTTTAAAGGCACCAATTCACTAACGTTTATACCGCTAAGTTTATTAACGACTAAAGCCTTTTCCCATTCCTCTTTCTTTTCATCCACACTTACAGCAAACAACCCAAGGCCTTGCTTTTTATATTGTTCATACAGGCGCTCTAGTTCAGGCGTTTCCTTTTTGCAGCGGCTGCACCAGCTAATCCAATAAACCAGCAGGGTTACTTTGTTCTTTTTGCATTGTTCGTATAAGCTTTGCGCTTTACCGTTTACGTCATACAACAATATATCACGCCCTTTGCTGCCCACCATGCTGTTCTGCATATTGCTAAGGCGGCTTAAATCTTCCATACTTAAATTAAGGGCACAACCATTAGGATGTTTCTCGGTAATATAGTTAACCAACACTTCGCTTTTATACTTTAAAAACACTTTAAGCAAAGAGGTATACACAAAGCTGTTTACGTCTTCATTCTCTTTCAGTGAATTCATAACCACATCAATACCCGCGCGTGAACCGTCAGATGTTTTATCGGTATAGGTAGAGAGGTAAACGTGTATTTTATCAATATAGGCATAATGGCGCAGCAGTCGCTCGTCGTTGGTGTTCACCGAATCAAAGTAATGGTCGTGTAAAAGCGCTCGGTAGCCATCATACTGCAAAGGCCAAATGGCACTTTGGTTGCGGAATGGAAGTTTGTTTAAAGGCACCAGCACTTCAGCCGTAAACGTATTAGGGTAAGCCCGTTCCACTTCTATCAATTGTGCATCGTAGCTTTGGTGTAAGTATTCCGTATTGTCCTCAATTACTTTCATCTGTCTTTTATAATCAGGCTGAAAGAAGGAGACCCTCTCAAGTTTAGCAGCCTGCTCCGTAAACAGCGGTTCATATTGCTGAATCACCTTCATTAGTTGCACATAAGCTTCATTTTCGCGGCTGTTTTCAATAGCACATTCGCCATTCATTATATCGTGGTAGGCGGCAGAAACGCGCAGTTTAACATCAGTGGCAGTCAAAATCAATTCCGCCTGATTTTGCTTTTCACTCTTAAACTTTAGTGCATAAAGACCTTCCTTAAAATTATTAACAGTAAATAGTATGGTGGTGTCATTACGTATTACTACAGAATCAATAGCGGTAAATTCCTCTCCATAAAATTGTAACAACTGCAATTGGTCTACCCGCTTAATACTTACCGGAAAGCCGTAAATATTTACCGTAAATGAATAGGCAGCGGCATAAGTTAAAGCAGCGCAAAACAAGCTGCATAAAAGCAAACTGTATTTTTTCATAGTATAAACACAAAACGCTGCTTTAAGGCAGCGCTTTGCAAATTAAGTCAGTATTTTTTATTCAAAGTTCATACAGTTAGCGGCACAGGTTACACCGTTGGTATCTTCATACGCTTCGTAATACATAAACCAGGTGCGTTTGGTGTTAAATGCTTCTGTATAGGTAACTGTACCGGCTGTTCCGTAGTTCGTTTGTTCTCCTGCTCCATAACCATTCGGGAAAACGGCACACTGCACATCATCATCCTCATCTGTAGCACTCTGGTTATTTTTAAAACCAACCTGGGCCACAGCACAAAAATCCCAGGCGCCAATGTTTATGTTACCATCGCTGCCCGCGCCGAAGCAGTTGCAATAGCGGTAACGTTGAAAATACATATAGCTCTTCTTCATACGTATACCACCGTCTTCTACATCTAAACCGGTGGTACCTGTGCTACCACCTGCAGCGCGATATTGCGAGTTAATAATAACCTTGCTGCCGTTAGGAGGCGATAAGTGTAAATTGCTGTTTGCAGAAAGCACACGACCCTGCAGGGTAAGTATACCCCAATCGGCTCCGCTGCCTAAGCTAGTACCACCGCAGGTAGCGCAACGTATATATAAGCCCTGATCTAAATAAGTATTACCACCGGTTACATTTAAACGGTAACCACCAGGTGCGGTAGTGCCAATTCCTACGTTTGCGCTTTCATCCACCAATACGGCTGAAGCGCCAATTGGTGTAGTAAGGGCGTTAGGAACATTACCTGCGGCCACATAACCACCTTCAATTAACCATCCGCGCAATTCAGCATAAGGCTCGTTCCCGCTTGGGTCATGTTCAATCTCAGTGGCACGGTCACTGGTTATACCACCTGAGGCGGCTTCAAATATGGCGGCATAAGGCCTACGGCTTCCACCTACGGTAGTCATTGCTGCTTTATATAAACCTAATCTTCTAAATGCGGCTTGCAGGTTAGAGGTAATCTGCCCTTCCCAGGCATCGTAGCTGGTAAGAATACCAATTTGGCCGTTGGTTAAAGCATTTAAAGCAGTGGCCAGGTTATTAGAGGCCGCTGGGTCGCCATACACATCATAGTTAGTGCTGCTTACATGAGCATGCGTGCTTTTAGTTATAATGGTAAGCGTTAAACCACGAAGGTTACTGTTCACATATTCCGTATTTCCCCAACGTACTATACGGTTGGCAGCATTATTCAATCCGGTTCCGCGCACATAAAGCGCTTCGGTTTTTCCAATATTATTGTTTGTTGTCAAATTACCTGAGGCATCAGCATATACCATACGGTTGCCAGTGCCTGCAAGGCCTGCTACGTTTACTACACCGCCATTGCTAATGTTTACGCGCTCATTACCATTTACACGGAAACGCAGGTAGCCGTTACCACGGGCCTGTAGTTGCAGGTCCTGGTCAGCATTGCTGCCGGTAGCATAAATAGTGTTGTAGCCAATACCTACACCCTGAGTCAGGTTATCGTGTCGGAATTCAAAGCCACCATCAAACGCCTGGCCGCTGCCATAAGAGCCGCTTATAAACACTCCCTTGCCATCATCAGCTGTGCCGGGGTCAGTACCGCCTGCGCGCACCGTAAACTTAGCGCCGGGGTTGGTTAAACCAACACCTACATTGGCGGTGTTATTGTTGTAAATATCGTTACTGGTTTGCGTCCAAACGCTGTTAATTGTATTAGTAGAAATAGTTATACCTGTGCCGGCCGTTAACATGGTGCCTGCATTGCGCCAGGTAGGAACCCCGCTGGCATCAGTGCCCCATACTTTAGTGTTTTGACCTGCTCCGCTGGCAACCAAGCCCGGTGAGGTTGAACTGTTAGTTGCTACATCAACTGCTAAGCTGGTAGTACCAAGTACGCGGCTTGTGCCGTTAGTAATAGTTACACCCGTAGTTGATGATATTACATTTCCTGCAGTTAACTGCCCGTTAGGGTCTTTCCAACTTGGGTTACCTGCGCCATCAGTTCCCCATACTTTGGTTACCTGACCGCTACCGCTGGCAACAAGGCCCGGTGAGCTTGAACTGTTGCTGGCAACATCTACAGTCATATTACCGCCTACTACACGGCCGGTTCCCGTACCTATAGTTACACCGGTAGTTGATGAGGTTACGTTTCCGGTAGTTAATTGACCATTAGGGTCTTTCCAGCTTGGGTTGCCCGCACCATCAGTACCCCAAACTTTAGTAGCCTGGCCGGCACCGCTGGTCACAAGACCCGGCGAGGTTGAACTGTTGCTGGCTACGTTAACCGATACAGTAGAAGCGCCTAAAACACGGCCTGTGCCGTTAGTAACGCTAACACCGGTAGTGGCGGATGTAATATCACCTGAAGTAAGCTGACCGTTAGGGTCGCGCCAACTTGGATTGCCCGCGCCATCAGTACCCCATACTTTGGTTACCTGGCCGCTGCCGCTGGTTACTAAGCCCGCACTGCTACTGCTGTTGTTGTTTACGTTTATAGTAACATCGCTTGCGCCCACTACCTGGCCTGTGCCATTAGTAATGCTTATTGCGCTATTAGGTGTTGTAATATTTTTTGTAGTTAAGGTGCTGTTGGCATTAGCCCATGTTGGTGAGCCTGCACCTCCGCTTACCAATACCTGGCCGCTGGTGCCAACCGGGCTAAAAGCATAGCCGCTACCGTTGCCATAGGCAATAGCGCCACCATTTGGTGTAGCATTGCTGTTAGTGCCGCCACGGTTAATGGGCAGTAGATTGGTTACTACGCCGCTGCTTAGGTCAACGCTGTTAGGGCCCATATCAGCAGAAGTAATAGTATTAGGTGCAATTTGCGTAGTGGTAACAGCATCATTGGCTATCATACCTGTTACTACCCCTTGGTTGGCAATACCAATTTGGGTAGCTGTTCCACCATTATAACTAAAAGTAGTTAAGCCGCCTGCAACGGTATTGCTTAATGGCTGCAAAGAACCCGACACGGTAGTGTTTTCAATTACACGCACCCAATCCGTTCCCTTCCACATGTATATGCCGGGAATTGAATATGTACCTGAAGTAGAAGTGTTATATACCATTAAGCCATCGGGCTTGCTTCCGCTTACGGGGTTAGTTGTGCTTATAAGCGCAACACGCGGTATCATTAAACCTTTATTGGTAGAAGCAATATCAAGCGCAGCATTTGCATCAGGCGAGGTGTTAATACCCACGTTGCCGGTGCTGTTCTGCACTTTAATACGCTCAGTACCGTTGGTGCGTATGCTAAGGTCCTGTGCATCACTGGTGCCTATGTAGTCGTTAGCGGGGTTAGTGCCGCCATTGCCACGCAGGCTCCAGGCATTTTTAGGATAGAAATTATTGAATGAAGTTACCAGCCAGCGTTGGTCAGTTACATCATATGCCAGGGAAACAGAAGCATTGGCTGCCACTGAAACCATATCGTTACCATCTAAGGTTTTTATTTGGTTGGCTGCTGTTGAGCTGCCATTTTGGTTGGCAATAGTCATTGGAAACGAAGTGGTATTATACAATGTTACTACACGGCCATCGGCACCGCCGCTTAAGCCGGTAATGCTAAATGCAGCACCCGGGCCGGTAATTCTGTAGAAGCTATACTTTTTGGTAACCAGGTCAACGTTGTTGTTGGCGCCGCTACTTAAAACAATACCTGTTTCGCGTAAGGCAAGGTCGCCGGAAATATCAAACTTACTTTGGGGGTTGTTGTTGCCGATACCTACATTTTGACCATAAGCCAAAGCTGTACATAATACCAGCGCTAGGGGTAATAGTTTTTTCATCAGTCTAAAATTATATAGCAGCGCTAAATTGGCAATTATTAAGCCAACCAACCTTAACCTATCAACAAAAATTGATGAACCTTATGCTTACTCAAAATCAATGACTTATAAGGGGCAATGAGTTATTAAACAACATTTATTTGTTTATTGTGGTAGGGGCGTCCGTTTTCTGTACTAATAACTACATACAAAACTGTACAGAATTATAATCCTAATTGGTAGGAAATTCTGAAAACGAAGGGGGATTTGAAGTTCCTTTGTCTACAAAATAAATCCGCTCAATGCCGAATTTATTGGCGAACAGGTTACGGATTTCATCTTCAAGTTCTTTTGCTAAAACAGCATCTAACCAAACTTTGCCCGATTTTTGTTCAACAGCTAAAATTCTAACCAGGCCTGTGTCTCCAATTTCGTTTACGGTAATCAGGTATCTATTTTCCATGCACTATTCTACGCTGCTACCGTAGTTTACGATGGAATTAAGATGCTGTTACAAACAAAACAAAAACTGTTTTATAAATGGTTTAGTACACTCTGTAACCTGAAAAGTTATTTTCCAGTGCATTCAAATCAATGCTTTGGGAAATACCGCTGTTTTGCCAAACTACAATATCAATAACGTCGCCGGCAAAAGCCTTAATGTTAGCGCTAATGCTTTGCTGTGTAGCGCTGCTTGTAGCTAATACGCTTTGCCTAACCTGCTCAACAACCACACCATTAATACGAATGGCCAATATTACCTCTCCTGGGGCAGTAAATGCCTGCCAAATAATACGGCTATCAAAGTGATACAGCCCCCCGGTTACAACGTTATATTTACTTTGTCCCGCATCATAGTAGTTGCCGTCGTTAAAATTGATGTTATCGAATTGCAATTGAGTTTCAACCCCTGTTGGTATAGAAGTGCTGCCATTCCCATTAAAGGCACTAAATCCTTCTTTAGGATTATCTTCTCCCCAGCTTGCAAGGCCGTTGGCATCACTAATTAAAACTTTGCCCGCACCGGGACCGCCTCCTGTTATTTTAACCTGGCCATTTACTTCTAAACGGGCAGATGGCGAAGGTGTTCCGATACCAACATAATCTGTTGCAAAATCAATAGCTAAAGCATCGCCACCGGTGCTAAAGTTAAATATGCGGTAATTGCTATTGTTAAGCGTGCCTACCCACCATTGCGCACTATCCTGAAGACTGTATTGAATAGCAGCCTGGTCGGTAGAAGCATTCGCCTTATCAAGCATTATTAAAGCGCGGTTAGCAGAAGCACCCTGCGCTTTTAAATGAAATATAGCGTCACCCGTAAAAGCTGCATCAATATTGTAAGCAGGCGAAGAAGCTACCTGCCCGATTCCTATTTTACCATCATTGGTAATACGCATGCGTTCTATAAACGAGGTTCCAAAACTCAGGGGCTCGTTTTCATAATTCATTATTACCGCTGCGCCATTGGCAGAAGTATGGGCAATTACCAATCCATCAGACGGGCCGTCTCCGGTATTAGCGGAAGTTATTTGAAAGCGCGTATTGGCCCCTGCTGCATTTTTTACCACAAAATCATTAACGGGCAAATTGACATTAACGCCTACGTGGCCATCCTGTGTAATGATAAACCGACGTCTGGCGTTTGTTCCCAACACCAATTCACGATTTTCATAATTCATTATCTGCGCCTCGCCATCGAAGCTGGTTAACCCCATTACCAAACCATCTGTTTTGCCGCTTCCGGTAAAACTTGAAACAATTTGAAGTGAAGAAGTATCCGACCCATGGCCAATAACCACATCGCGCTGAGGGTTGGTTAACCCTATACCCACCCTACCTATATCCGTTATGCGCATTCTTTCTGCATTGTTAGTGCCCAATAGTAAAGGTTGCGCTTCCATATTCATTAGCATAGCCGCGCCAAAAACATCAGCCTGGCCAATTACCAAGCCATCATTTGCCGTTTGGCCCGTAAGCACCGAGGCTATCTGGAAGGTGGTTGGCAAGCCCGATTGTGTTACCAACACCATGTCGCGTGTAGGAGTGGCCGTTCCTATACCTAATAAGCCATCGCGTGTTAAGCGCATACGCTCGTTACCGGCTGTTGCAAAGTATAAGGCACGATTTTCATTGTTTATTAAACCCACCGTTCCTGAATCAGAAGCCTGCACTATAGCAAAGCCGTCATTAGATGTTGTGCCGGTTTTGCTGTTTGTCAATAGTAAAGTATTTGTGCTATCGCCATGCACATGAACATTGGCCTGCGGATTTGCTACATTAACACCTACAAAATTTCCATTATCTATTATTCTTGAATTGCCTAGCGAAACAGAATCAGGCGTAAATTTGGCTACGTAGTTCAATGTTCCATTTGCTACACCAGGACCACTAGGGCCCGTAACACCGGTAGCGCCCTGCAAGCCTGTAGCACCTGTTGGTCCTGCAATACCTTGTGCACCTGTTGCGCCGGTAGAACCATCACTGCCTTGTAAACCAGTTGGTCCGGTTGCACCTGCCAACCCCTGGGGCCCAGTTGGTCCCGTTACACCGGTTGCTCCGGTAGCGCCACCTCCGGCACCTGTTGGCCCGGTTATACCCACTGGGCCGGTAGCTCCGGTTACACCTTGTATACCCTGACTACCTGTTGCGCCATCCGCCCCGGTGGGGCCTGTTGGTCCCGTAATACCCTGTTCCCCTGTTGAGCCTTGTAAACCTGTTGGGCCGGCAACGCCATCAGCGCCTGTTGGGCCCGTAGCCCCTGTTGCTCCTCCACCGGAACCCTGGAGGCCGGTTGGACCGGTAATACCTTGCGGCCCTGTGGGTCCTGCAATGCCATCTGCTCCTGTAGGTCCTGTCACGCCTTGTAATCCATCAGCGCCTGTTGGGCCTGTAGCACCTGTTGCTCCGCCGCCTGAACCTTGCGGACCTGTAGGGCCTGTAATGCCCGGTTGACCCGGTAAACCATCAAGGCCGGCTGCACCGGTTGGTCCTGTGGCGCCTTGCGGCCCGGTTATTCCATTATTACCAGCCGGACCTTGTGGGCCGGTAGGTCCAGTAACCCCATTTCCACCACCATTACCTGCCGTTTCGGCATATAACGCATAAGGAACACTTATCAACTGACTGCTGCCCACAATAAGGTAATTACTGCCGCCTGCAGGATCAAATTCGACCTGTAAAAACTTAGGCCCGCTACCCCAGTTAATGGCATTAAAAGTTCCTATACCGGCAGGCCCAATACCTATAGCGGTATAAAAAAGGCCCAGCTGGTTAGTTTGCAATGGCTGCGTTTCCTGGTAAAGTACAGGCCCGGTTTCTGAAATATCCCTTATGGTAAACCGCACACTTATAGATGTGTTAGGGAGTATAGCACCGCCTGCATCGCGGGCAATGGCCTGGTAGTTGAATTTTTGCGGTGCCTGCGCAACAGCAGTTGTTGCTACTAACAGCAACAATAAATAGGCGTAGATATTTTTCATCGCTTCCTCATTTTAGCGATGAGGGAAAATTACAGAGCCACCCAAAACGGATGATAGCTTCCCTCAATTCCAAATACGTCCTAAAGGTAAAGAGGGTTCTTACAAACGGCAAAAAGTGTGTTACAAACTATAATTAGTGCGCTGTTAGTTGTATACTAAATAACCCGTGGAAAATTTTCCCGTATAAGTGTTTTGACCGGATTTAGCGATATTTCTTCATTACGCGGTCTACTTCGCGCTTGGTATCTTTTTGCTTCAGGCTTTCGCGCTTATCGTATTTCTTTTTACCGCGGCCCAACCCAATTTCCAACTTAGCAAAACCCCGTTCGTTTATAAACAATCGTATAGGTATTACCGCCAGGCCCCGTTCTTTTATTTTGGCTTCAAGCCGTTTTAGCTCCCGTTTTGTAAGCAACAATTTACGCAGGCGCATAGGTTCATGGTTAGCGTAAGAACCATGCGAGTATTCAGGGATGTTCATGTTCTTTACATATACTTCCCCTTCGCGCACAAAACAAAAAGCCTCGGTAATACTGCCACCACCGTTGCGAATGCTTTTTACTTCGCTACCGGTAAGCATTAAACCGGCATTAAAGCGTTCCAGTATCTCAAATTCGAAACCGGCTTTTTTATTCTTTATATCAATTTTATCTGCGCTAATCATTTTTACTCTCTCCTCTTATACTATTAAACAAACGCTCAATCTTTTCTTTAACTAAAATTTTCTGCCCGGTTCTACCCCTGGCTATCAAGCGTTCGCCAACTTTTGCAGTAAAGCTGCAATTTACTTCGTTCCCTTTTAATTCATCAATAACCGCTTCAAACAGCACCTTATCTTCAACAAAGGCGGGTGAAACATGCTCTACATTTACAAATGTCCCAATCCCTTCCTCATGGGTTTCCTTCATTTCCAGAACAAACAACCTGCTGCTCCACTCCGCATCGCGGGTTAAAGCAAAAGTGGCATAAACAGGATGCACCTCGCCGCTTTCAAAAGCAGCGGTATCCTCCTGCCGAACTATGCGCTCAAAAAACTTAGAATCGCCAACCTTAAATATATCTTTCACTGCTGCGAAGGTGCTAAATTTTCGCCAGCCAACCCGTTTTCAAAATTTGTTAACCCATAGGCACTTAAATAGCTTTTGTTTTTATTAGCACAGTTATGCGTTTAACCGTTTTTCTGTTTCTAAGCTTTCTTACCCTTATACTTAAAGCACAGCAGCCTACCAAGGAGCAACAAAATTTTTGCCGCAATCTGGAAAAAGTGCTTGAGGACGGGCGCATGGAAAACTTTGAATCCATTAACGGGATGAACGAAAAGCAGAGCCCTTTTTTACCGGTACCGGGCTATAATATACGGCTTGAACCCTTTACCGTTATTTATGTAGATAAGGACCACCGCTTCGTTGGGAAAACCAATCAAAGCTACGACTCGCTGAGTGCCTTACAACGTTTAGAAGAGTTAAAGGCGTTTACAGGCTATTGTCTTGATACCACTATATGGCATTGGGTCCCTCAATACGGCAACGACAGTACAACACTTTTCTTTACTGAAGAAAAGCAATGGATAGCTACCAGCCCCGAATTTACGTTCAGTTTAGCAATGGATAAGACAGGTATTAAAACGTATAACGTTAACCTGTACATTAAACGCAGAAGGAAATAAGCACACACTTTCATTTCTTTTCCTTTTTTTTGAAGGATAAGAAACCCTCATTGGCCACTACTCAAATACGATATTTCGCGGGACTAGACACTCTTCGTTTTGTGGCGGCTTCACTGGTGGTATTTACGCATATTGAGTTAGTAAAATATTATAAGGGCTACCAAGCGCTTATTTCGCAGGCGGCTATTTACGAATTGGGTAAAATAGCAGTAAGCGCCTTTTTTGTTCTAAGCGGTTTCCTTATCACCTATCTTTTGTTGAATGAAAAGCAGCAGACCGGAAAAATAAAAATCGGCAAGTTTTACCTGCGGCGTGGCCTTCGTATTTGGCCCTTGTATTATCTGCTCATAATCATTCTGTTTTTTGTAGTTCCACAGTTCAGTCCCTTTTATATACTTCAACAATCCGAAGAGCTTACTTCCTCTTTTAGCATTAAACTCATTTTCTTTCTCCTTCTGCTACCGCAGTTGTTGTTTGCCGCGGGATATAAAGCAGTTCCGGGCGCTGAACAGTTCTGGACCATTGGCAGCGAGGAAATATTTTATCTGTTGTGGCCATGGTTTTTACGGAAAACCACCAACCTTATCTTCACCATAGCAGCTTTAATTGCTGCCTATCACGCGCTGAAATTTTTCTGTTACTACTACAGCGGCACAAATCCATTTTATTATAAAGCCTACCTGGTTTTTTATTATAACCGAATTGATTGCCTTTTAATTGGCGCATTAATAGGATTGCTGATTTTTAACTGCAATGATTTATGGTGCAAGTTTGTGAGTAGCCCTATAGGTTTGGTAACAGGTGTTGCCTTTTGCAGCATCTCCTTTTTTTATGGCTTGATACAAGGCGGCACCGATTACTTCTTTTATGCGCTGTGTTTTGGATTTATTGTTTCCTGGATAGCCTTACGGCCAGTAAAAGAGAATAATGCGCCGCGCATAACTGAATTTATAGGCAAAATAAGTTACAGCATTTACATGTGGCATTTCATTATCGTGTTGCTGGCCTTCGCCCTACTGCAATATGTACAAGGGAAAACGTTTGACAATTCGGTCCTAAGTAATGCCTTGTTGTATTTACTCTCCTTTGGGCTTACATATCTAGTTTCAACGGTTAGCTATATTCTTATTGAACGCGTATTTCTGAAGTGGAAAGAAAAATTACGGACATAGCAATGCGCCTCTCGTCATTACTGCTAATACTATTACTATTTATTGCCGGTTGTACACGTCATTCACAGTTTGCCATTGATACAAACACGGGCATAGCAGATTATAGGTATCCCAATGAGCCAACTATAGCCGTTGCTATGAATGACAACAATAAAATGGCTATAGCGGCCAATATGAACTGGTTTTACCGCAGTGATGATGGTGGCAATACATGGAACACCTATAAAGTTAGTTCCTCAGCCGGGGTTTGGGGCGACCCCTGCCTTGTGAGCGATGAAGAGGGGAACTTCTATCTGTTCCATCTTTCTGCACCTAACGGATATGAAGAGGAAAGTTGGCTGGATAGAATTGTTTGCCAAAAATGGAATGAAGAAAAAAAGACATTAGAGGTTTGTTCCTTTTTAGGAGATAGCATTAACCACAAGTGGAAGGATAAGTGCTGCGCCATTTATATTCCCAAACAACATCGTCTGGCAGCCGCCTGGACAGAGTTCGATAACTCACCCGGTTCAACGCATGAAGGCCAATCAAACCTTGTTTTTAGTTATTCAGATAATGAGGGAAAGACATGGTCGCTGGCCCAGCGAATAAATAATATTTCCGGTGATTGTTCTTTAGGTGATTCAACCGCTACGGCAGTGGCACTTGATTATGATGTAGAAGGGAACATTTATGCAGTTTGGCCAAGGTTAGATTCTGTTTGGATTAAAAAATTTGATGCGCAAAAATTAACCTGGGATAGTACAGACAATTTGGTAAGCATTCAACCCAATGGATGGCGGTACAGTCTACCGGGTTTAATGTGGTGTAATGGTTGGCCTTCATTAGCTGTGGATCATAAAAGCTCAACAGGAAAAATGTATTGTGCCTTTGGTTTACAGCATAAGCGGCTCAGTGAAATTGTGTTAATGACATCTGATGATGAAGGAAAGCACTGGGGCAATATTCCATTACCCATTTCAAGAAACAGCCTGTATTTCCCTTGCGTACGGCTAAATGAAAAAAACGGGGAAGTGGCTATTTTTCATTACGCATTAAGTACCTTTCAGGATACTGTACTAAGGGCCGGAATTTATGTTTCATCTGCCAACGGCCAATCATTTACACACGATATTTATGATGAGCCCTACCATATAAGCACTTCGGTATTTATGGGCGATTACATTTCAATGGCTACAGCAGGAGGCGCTTTCTATACCACCTGGACCGCCCGCGACAACGATGGCACGCACATTTGCTTCCGTAAAAAGTAATTGTCATCCTTCCGTAACAACTGCAAAAAAACCTTAAAGGGTATGGAATGCCTATAATATCTGCATCACCAGGTACGTTTCGCATTCATCATTAACCAAAACCCATTTGCATGAAACCCATTACCCTTATGGTTATGTTGCTGGCGTACACAGCAGCATCGGCCCAATACACGTATGACAATCTTACCCTCAAAACCGAACTAAACGCTGAAGAACAAAGCCGGTTCACTTATGAAAAACTGCGTCTTTACCCTATTTATGCTAAAGAATCCTTTGTAGCCTACCACCAATATTTGGGCAAATACACACCTCTTAAAACAGCCCTTGAAAAACAAAAAGTAAAAATTACAGAAACCAGTTCTGAAAGCCGGAACGGTTCACCAACAGTTAATACCCTTTTTATAGAGAACCTTTCAGCCGATACCGTTTTTTTAATGAGCGGCGAAGTGGTAACAGGCGGAAAACAAGACCGCGTTGTAGCGCAGGATGTGGTTTTGCCTCCTAAAAGCGGAAAGGTAAATCTGAGTGTGTTTTGTGTTGAACATGGCCGCTGGACATACAATAGCCCATCTAATTCAAACTCCTTTGATGGCACAATGGGAACCGTAACTAACTCCGTTCGCAAGGCGGCTGATGTAGAGCAAAATCAATCAGAAGTGTGGAGCAAAGTAGGTGATGCCAATACCAAGAACAAAACGGAAACCACTACAGGCACCTATAAAGCCATGGATAACAACAAAGAATATACAGAGCAGAGAGATAAGTATATTACCTTTTTTAAGGGGCAGTTAAGTAAAGAACAAAATGTAATAGGCCTGATTGCAGCTTCAGGAAACAAAGTGATTGGCTGCGATATGTTTGCCACCAGCACCTTGTTTACCCAGCAGCTTGACAATTTGCTACAGGCTTATACTACCGAGGCTATTTTGAATGGCGACAAAGTAACGGTTAGCAATACCACCATGAAAGATTATGCTGATAAGCTGCTGAGTAACGAGAAGCAACAAAAAGAAGTGATACAAAAATCGGGCAAGTCCTTTCAAAAAGGAGACAAAACCCTGCATATAAGCGAATACGAATAAAGCCTTCGCATGATTGGAGCCCGTGACTATCCCAGGTGGTTACGGGTTTTCCTTATTCAGCACATTCAACAAAGCCTCGCTAACACCCATGCTACTAAAACCGCCATCATGGAAAAGATTTTGCATGGTAACGTATTTCGTTAAATCGCTGAAAAGTGTAATGCAATAGTTGGCGCAGTCCTCTGCCGGTGCATTCCCCAGAGGACTCATTTTTTCAGCTACATCGTACAACGAATTAAAACCTTTAATGCCACTGCCAGCAGTAGTTACTGTAGGCGATTGAGATATGGTATTAACGCGCACCTTTTTTGCGTTGCCATAGTAATAACCAAACGAACGTGCAATGCTTTCCAGGGTTGCTTTAGCATCGGCCATATCACCATAGCCCGGGAAGGCGCGCTGGGCAGCAATGTAAGTTAAGGCTAATACACTTCCCCACTCATTCATTGCATCCTTCTTCATTAAGGTTTGCAATGTTTTATGAAAACTAAGGGCAGATATATCCAGCGTTTTTTGATACCATTCATAATTAAGGTCAGTATAAGTCTTGCCTTTACGCACATTAGGGCTCATGCCAATGCTGTGTAATACAAAATCAAGTTTGCCTCCCAACTGCTCCACGCTTTGGTCTATCAGTTTCTCCAGGTCTTCAACCAACGTTGCATCTGCGCCTATTACAGTTGTTCCGCACTTTTCAGCCAGCTTATTTATCTCCCCCATACGTAAGGCAACAGGCGCATTGGTCAATGTAAATTTAGCGCCCTGTTCATGCGCTTTAAGCGCCACCTTCCACGCAATGGAATTTTCATCTAAAGCGCCGAAAATTATGCCGCGTTTACCTTGTAACAGATTGTTCATATACCAGTATTAAGTTGTTAGACTACTGCAAAATAGAAAAAGTAGTAGTAAGAAGAAAGCAGCACTTGAGCAAATGAGAACAACTAAGGAGCAGGCTGTACCGCAGTGTCATCAATGGCATCTATATAGGCTGTATGAATAATCACGTCCATAAAAACAATTTCTACACGATATCTCTTACCAATCCACGTGCCTGGTGTATCATGGCCCCAACCCCGTGTTATCTGTATATGCTCATCGCCTTGATTCACCTCTACCATATCTGTTAGCACCGTTTTGCTTTGCCCCTCGCCTGTATACCATCTAAAAAACACCTGACAACGCCACTCAGCCGGAAATTTATTCTTGAGGTTAAGCTCGGTGTATAAGTACTGTGTCGCCGGGCTTATAGCAGTAACATAATTTCGTTTCTCCCTTGGTGCATCATAACCACCGGCAAAAAAGCGTAGGCTTTCAATATCGAAATAGGGATTGCTTTCAGCCGTTACTAATCCACGGTTATAAATAAAAAACACCTTGCGCCCAAGGTAATTGCCATCAATAAAAGCATCCCAATAATAAACTCCCGGCCGCCAATAACCACCATAGTTAGGGTCTCCCCATCCTTTCTCAACAAAAAACTCCACTTTATCACTGCTTACTTCAACAGTATCTACCTGGTTGCAAACCAACTCAGGCATAACACCATGTACGTAGCGGTAACAGCTTGTGCCAACCTTACACTTCCAATTTCGCCGATCAAACTGTTTGTTATAACACCATAAGTGCACATACAAATAATTAATTTCTGATTGGTCAAAAACATCTCTATAACTTTTTGTTTGGTTGATCAACCACTCCGGGCTGGCAAATGAATAAAGGCCTTTGAATTTGTAATTATCGGGTAATAAGAAGTTAAGCATGCTTACAACTTGGGGTTCGTAAGGCAAAATAAACAATGATGCGTAAACGCTGCGAAACAAAAAAGGTATGCTGCCGCATACCTTTCTGAAATTAGCTGAACAAGAAACGAATTAGTTTGGTGTTTTAATTTCAACGCCGTCTTTATTCACGTTTACCTTACCTCCGTGCATTCCATCCACTTTAACGCCGTTTTCATCTATTCTAACAGATGTACCGCCGGTGTCAGGTTGCTGAACTACCACCTGTTGCGGTGGTGGAGGTGGTGTTTCTGTTTTGTCGTGCACTTCAATAATAGTTTTATCCGGTTCTTGCGGCTGGTTATTGCAGGAAGCCAATAGGCCCAATGCAACAAAAGCAATTGCGAAATACTTCATAGTAATTTGGTTTTAAGTGGTGTAACAAATAATACAGCCATGCCAAAGGCGGCTTTTAGAAATAACGCTGTATTTGCAATTATTATATATGGCCCATATACGGATGTTGCTTAGGCGGAGAGGGGGCTCAACACTTTAATTCGAAACTACATTGTGTCCAGGCTTCGACTCCCGATAGCTATCGGGACAGCCTGACAGTTAGCGCTATACCATTGCAATCATCTCGCGGGCGTTGGCAAGGGCTGCTTCGCTAACTACATCGCCGCCCAGCATTTTGGCCAGTTCAATTACGCGTTCCTCGCCTTGCAACTCTTTAATGCGGGTATAGGTACGGTTATCGCGCGTTTCTTTATAAATGTATAAATGCTTTGCAGCCGTGCGCGCAATTTGCGGAAGGTGCGTAATGCTTATCAGTTGGTGGTTTTTAGAAAGTGACTTCATTATTTCGCCCACCTTTAAGGCCACGCCACCGCTAATACCACTATCAATTTCATCAAAAATCATAGTAGGCAGGGCGCCCACATCGGCCACTAATGATTTTATGCAAAGCATAAGGCGCGATAGCTCACCACCGCTGGCTACATCTTTAATTTCCTGCGGGGCAAAACCTTTGTTGGCACTAAACAAAAACTTGATTTCCGTTAAACCGTTTTCGTTCAGGCTATCAGCCGCCAGCTTTTTAATATCCACTTTGAAAGAGGCATTCGGCATGCCTACTTTGGTAAGTAGCACCACTACATTGTTTTGAAACTCGCGCAACACTTTCTCTCGGGCGGCATGCAGCTTATCGCCCAATTGCACCAATGTACTATGCTGCTGTTCTAAAGAGGCTTTCAGCTTCTCTATTTCACTGCTGCTGTTATCAACCGAGCTTACTTTTTCTTCCAGCGTTTGCTGTATAGTCAGCAAATCATCAACAGAGGTTACATTATGCTTTTTCTGTAATCGATAAATAACATTCAAACGACTATTTACCTCTTCCAAACGTTCAGGGTCAAGACTGGTGGCATCCTGCAGGTTGTTGCATTCGTCGCTTATGTCTTTCAGTTCCACATAAACGGAGTGCAGCCGCTCTGCCAGTGTTTGTATATCATTATTCAGGTTCTTTACATTCTTCAGCACACCTTGTGTTTCACTCAACCGGCTTAAGGCTGAAATTTCACCTTCCTCCAACAATTGTAAAGCCTGTTGCAGGGCGCGTTTTATTTCTTCCACATTGCTAAGCGTGTTTTGCTCAGCCTCTAAACTACCCTGTTCGCTGCCCTGCAAATTGGCATCCGCCAGTTCACTTAACTGAAACTGCAGATAATCCAACTCAGCCGCCACACTGCGGTATTGCTGCTGTAATTCCTCTAAGCGGCGGTGGTCTTTTTTATACGCAGCAAGCTTGGTGCGGTATTCCAAAAGCAAGTCCTTATTCTTTGCCAGCAGGTCAACAACATTCAACTGAAAACCGCCTTTGGTTAGCTCCAGCGTTTCGTGTTGGTTGTGTAGGTTTACCAGTTTTTCGCCCAGTTCTTTTAGCACATTTAGCGTAACAGGTGTATCGTTTATAAAAGCGCGCGATTTACCGCTTTGGTTAATCTCGCGGCGCACTATGGTGTGCGCTTCAAAGTCAAGCTCGTTGGCGGCAAAAAAGGTTTTAAGGTCGTAGCCGGTTATGTCAAAATCGGCCTCTACAATGCACTTTTCTTCCTGGTCATAAAGAACTTTGGTATCGGCGCGTTCGCCCAAAATAAGCCCAAGGGCACCCAGCAAAATACTCTTGCCCGCTCCCGTTTCGCCGGTAATTATATTCATGGAATCGCAGAACTCAATATCGAGGCGGTCGATAATGGCATAGTTCCGGATATTTAGTTTGTGCAACACGTTGGCGAAGATAAAAGGAAACTTAACCCCTGTTGCCGGCACCGCCATCCGTTTGCAATTTTTTTTAGGACAGTAGATTTAAACTTGCTCACTTTGGTTGAATTTTTTCATATCAGGTTCAGAATTAGCCACTACCACCCTATCCCATACAACTTGCAACTTGTATGGGAAAATTATTCCCCTTCAAACCCTGTGTTTGCGCCATATATTATAGAAGCGTCCTAAAAACAGTTTAATCAACATATACACCCCCTATAAATACAAGGCAGTCACCATGTATAAAACCCTTTGATTTAGAAGCTTATACGCTATGTTTCGGCTGTTTATTTCTAAAGGAAACATTTTACCTCGATACAACGTAGAACTTGTATATAAACTTCACTGGACATGAAGGCATTCTACCCAAAGGGGAACATACAAGCAAAAAAACCGGCCATGGCGATTGGAACCCGCCTGCTGTTAGGTTGCATGCTTGTGCTACTGGCGCTCTCCCCCGCTAAATCTCAAATTACCATTGTGCAGAATAGTAACTCGCAGGCCCTGGCGCAATTGCTGGCAGGCCCCGGTGTTACCATTAGCAACTGGACCAAAACCTGCGCCAACAACGGCACCGGCACGTTTACCAACGTAAGCAGCAACCTGGGCGTACCGGGCGGTGTAGTATTGGCAAGCGGCAACGTTACCAGCATACCTACCGGAGCTAACAACTTTGCCTCTACCCAGTTTACTGCTAACGGCGATGCACAGTTAAGCACCCTAACCAGCGGTACCATTTACGACCCATGTGTGTTAGAGTTTGATATTACCCCGCAGGGCCCAATACTTGAGTTTAACTATGTGTTTGCTTCAGAAGAATATCCTGAATGGGTTTGTTCGCAGTATAACGACGTGTTCGGTTTCTTTATAAGCGGCCCGAATCCTGTGGGCGGCAACTACACCAACGTAAACATTGCCAAAATACCAAGCACTACTTTACCTGTTGCGATCAATACTATCAACCCGGGCACACCCGGCAGTAGCTCCGGCGGCGGCCAATGTAACGGCGCTAACCAAAGCTTAGCTTATACCAGTTACTACCGCAATAACCTTAGCCCGGTAAATGCTAATATTGTTTATGATGGTATGACCACCGTGCTTACCGCTACTGCAGCGGTTACACCCTGCCAAACCTATCACCTTAAAATAGCATTGGCTGACGTTGCCGATCGCATTTATGACTCAGGCGTATTTTTACAGGCTTACTCTTTTACTTCTAACCCGGTAACGGTTTCTGCTGTTTCTGCACTTGACTATGCCGGCTTTACTTCAGCTTACGAAGGCTGTGTAGGCGGCACCTTTACCTTTAACCTTAGCAGCGCACAGGCTGTGCCTGTTGTAGTTAATCTTCAGATTACAGGCACCGCTACTAACGGCACTGACTACGTTACTATTCCTACACAAATAATTTTTCAGCCCGGCCAAACCGTAGCTACTATAGATATAGACGCTATACAGGATGGTTTAACCGAGCCAATGGAAAACGTAACCGTAAGCGTGTTAGACCCTTGCACCAACTTACCTTACAACAGTGCTACTATTACTATACGCGATGATATACCGGCTACTATTACAGTAACTGATAGCACCCTATGTGCAGGTCAAAGCACCCAGTTGATAGCTAATGGCGGCGTAACATATGCCTGGAGCCCCGCTACAGGATTAAGCAGCACCAGTATAAAGAACCCGATTGCTACACCTAGCGTTACAACTACCTATACCTGCACTATGACTTTCGGTAGCTGCACCAAAGTGGTTTCGCAAACTGTATATGTAAGCAACCCCAGCACTACTGTAACTGCCAACCCAGCCGGCACCGTATGTAACGGGGCCAGCGTGCTTTTAACAGCAAGCCCGGCTAATGGCCAAACGCCTTACACTTATTTATGGAGCACCGGCGCAACTACGCCAAACATTACTGTACCAACCGGCGGAACATATACCGTAACTACTACTGATGCCTTTGGATGCACCAGCAGCGCTAACCGCAACGTAACCATAAGCAACCTTGCTATTAGCGGAACAGCAACCAATGTTAGCTGCATGGGTGGCAACAACGGCGCTGTTGATATTACCGTAACAGGTACCAACGCACCATTTACCTATAACTGGGGCGGTGGTGTAACTTCACAGGACCGCACTAACCTGGTAGCAGGTACTTACAGCGTTACTGCCAGCAACACCGTTGGTTGTACTGTAACGGCTACTTATACTATTACCCAGCCGGCTTCTACTTTATCAACCACGGCTACTAATACTACTGTAAACTGTAATGGTGGCAATAACGGCAGCATTAACTTAACTGCTAACGGTGGTGTAACACCATACAGCTTTTTGTGGAGCAACAGCGCTACTACTGAAGACCTGAATAACTTAACCGCAGGTTCTTACTCAGTTACTGTAACTGATGCCAACGGTTGCACCGCCAATAGAACCGTAAACATCAGCCAGCCAACCGCAGTTGCTACAACTGAAACACATATTAATATTACCTGTAACGCGGCAAGCACCGGCAGCATTGACCTTAGCGTTAGTGGCGGCACCGGCGCTTACAGCTATGCCTGGAGCAATGGCTCTTCTACACAAGATATTACCACTTTAACGGCGGCTACTTACACTGTAACCGTAGCTGATGCCAATGGTTGCACTGTAACGCGCAGCATTGCCATTACCCAACCAGCCGCGATAAGCATAACACCAACAGTTGTTAACCCAAGCTGTAATGCAGGCACTAACGGAAGCATTACTTTAGCAGTAACAGGCGGCACCGGCGCATATAGCTACAACTGGGGTGGCGGTATTGTAACACAAAACCGCAGCGGTTTGGCCGCAGGCACATACAGTGTAACTGTAACGGATGCCAGCAGCTGCACGGCTTCAGCAAGTGTAACCTTAACTCAACCTGCGGTATTAACCGCAACTAACACTTCTACTAATGTAAGCTGCAATGGCGGAAGCAACGGTGCTATAACTGTAACCGTTACAGGCGGCACTACTGCTTACAGCTTTAACTGGGGCGGCGGTATTGTAACGCAAAACCGCAGCGGCCTTGCTGCTGGCACCTATACCGTAACAGTAACTGATGCCGGCGCATGCACCGCTACTACCTCAGCTACCATTACACAACCTGCGGTATTAAGTGCTACTGAAACACACAGCAACTTAAGCTGTAACAGCAGCGCTAACGGCTCAATTGATATAACCGTAACCGGCGGAACAACAACTTATACTTACAACTGGGGCAGCGGTGTTACTACCCAAGACCGTAGCGGCCTTGCTGCAGGCACTTACACCGTAACAGTAACCGATGCCAACGGTTGCACTACTACACGCAGCGCTACCTTAACACAACCTGCTGTATTAAGCATAAGCAAAACTTCAACTAACATAGTTTGCAACGGCGCTAACACCGGCAGCATAAACATAACCGTAAGTGGTGGCACTACTGCTTATAGCTACAACTGGGGCAGCGGCGTTACTACTGAAGACCGCACTGCTTTAATCGCTGGCACCTATGTAGTAACCGTAACCGATGCGAACGGATGCACTGCTACTAATTCTACCACTATAACACAACCGGCAGCTATAACTATTACACCAACCGTAACACAGGCTACCTGTGGCAACCCTGATGGCGCTATAACTTTAGCGGTAACAGGCGGCACCGGTGCATATAGCTATAACTGGGGTGGCGGTATTGTAACTCAAAACCGCACAAACCTTTTAGCAGGAACTTATAATGTAACCGTAACAGATGCATCAAGCTGTTCAGCTTCGTTAGCTATAGCTGTATCGCAGGTGGGCGCAGGTATAAGCGTAAGCGCTGCATCAACTGATGCAAGTTGCAATGCCGGCAACAACGGCACCATTACCTTAACGGTAACAGGAAGCGTAGGTGTAGTAACTTATGCCTGGAGTGACGGAAACACATCGCAGAACAGAACAGGTCTAACTGCAGGCACTTACAGCGTAACTGTAACTGACGGTGCAGGCTGCGGTGCTATAGTTTCAAAAACAATAACCCAACCTACTGCCATAAGCATTAACAGTGCACAAACCAATGTAAGCTGTAATGCAGGCAACAACGGTACAATTACGTTAACCGTTAGTGGGGGCACCGGCGCCTATAGCTACAACTGGGGCGGTGGTATTACTACGCAAAACCGAACCGGTTTAGCAGCAGGCACCTACACCGTTACCGTAACAGATGCCAACGGTTGCACCGCTACTGATGTTACTACTATAACACAACCTGCTGCTGCTTTAGCTTTAAGCACAACTGCAACTAATGTAAGTTGCAATGGCGGCAGCAATGGAGCTATTGACTTAACTGTTAGCGGTGGCACTGCAGCTTATACTTACCTATGGACTGGAGGCCAGGTTAGCCAGAATGTTAGCGGCCTTACTGCCGGCACCTACAGCGTAACCGTAACTGATGCAAATGCCTGCACAGCTACAACATCAGCAACAGTTAACCAGCCGGTAAGCCCTGTTACCTTAAGCTTTGTAACTACCAACGTAAGTTGCAACGGCGCTAACACCGGCGCTATTGATTTAACTGTAAGCGGTGGCACAAGTGCTTATACTTATAACTGGGGCGGCGCTATAACTACACAAGACCGCACTAATCTTATAGCAGGAACTTATAATGTAACCGTAACCGATGCAAACAGTTGCAGCGCCAGCGGCACACAAACTGTTACCCAAATGCCTGCTATTTCTATAACTGTTACTAAAGGCAATGTAAGCTGTAATGGCGGCAACAATGGCACTATTAATATTACTGTAAGCGGCGGCTCAGGGAGCTACACTTACAACTGGGGTGGTGGTATTACTACTGAAGACCGCAGCGGCTTAACCGCAGGCACTTACACCGTAACCGTAACTGACGGTAACAGCTGCACCGCTACAAGCAGCACTACTATTACCCAGCCTTCAGCTTTAACCTTAACCATGAACAGCGGCACCAGCGTGTGCTTAAACCCAACCGGCACAGCTACAGCTGTAACCAACAACACAGGCACTGCTCCTTATAACTATGCGTGGAGTAACGGCGGTGCAAATACACAAACCTTAACCGGCCTTGCCCCGGGCGCTATTTCAGTTACTGTAACTGACGCCGGCGGCTGTTCTGCTTCGGCTGCAATAACTGTAGGTTTATCAGGCAACAACACCAATGCTACCTTTACCAATGCAGGCACCTACTGTGCCCCGGGCGCCACGGTGGTGTTTACACATACCGGCAGCAATAACATAACCGGCCACTATTGGGATTTTGGCAATGGTGTAACATCTACTACCAACAACCCAAGCTATACTTATGCATCAGCCGGGACTTATACTGTAACACATATTGTTTATCGTGGCTATTGTTCTGACACCGTAACTGCACCTGTAGTAGTTAATCCTAAACCGGTTGTTACACCAACACCAACCAATGTTAGCTGTAACGCAGCTGCCAACGGAAGCATTACTACTTCAGTAAGCAGCGGCACACCGGCCTTTACCTATAACTGGGGTGGCGGTATAACAACACCAAACCGCAGCAGCCTTGCACCGGGCACTTACACTGTAACCGTAACTGATACCAAGAGTTGTTCAGCAACTGCAACAGCTGTAATTACACAGCCAACTGCTTTAAGCCTTAGCTATGTAAATACAAACGTTACATGTAATGGCGGCAACAACGGCGCTATTAACCTAACCGTAAGCGGCGGTACTTCAGCTTATACTTATGGCTGGAGCAACGGCCCGGTAACAGAAGATATAAGCGGCCTTGCTGCAGGCAACTACACCGTAACTGTAACCGATGCCAATAGCTGCACCGCCACTTCAACCATTGCCATGTATGCACCGGCTGCAGTAAGCGTAATGCCTGCGGTAACCAACATTAGCTGTAACGGCATGGGCAACGGCGCTATTGACTTAACCACCACCGGCGGCACCGGCGCATACAGCTACAACTGGGGCGGTGGCATTACTACACAAAACAGAACAAATCTTACAGCAGGAACTTATAACGTAACTGTTACGGATGCGAACAGCTGTACCGGAACGGCTTCAGCTACGGTAGCACAACCGGCTGCTATTGCCATTGCATTAACGGCTACCAACGTTAGTTGCTTTAGCGGTAGCAACGGCAGTATTGTAAACAGCACCACCGGCGGCACTTCTCCTTTTGCGTTTGCATGGAGCAATGGTAACATGAGCCAGAACCCGAACGGTCTTGCTGCGGCTACTTATACCGTAACTGCTACTGATGATAATGGCTGCACCGCTACGGCTTCAGTTGCTGTAACACAACCGGCCAATGCAGTTAGCGTGGTGGTAAACAACACCAACACCCTTTCTTGCTACGGCGATGCTAACGGCATTATTAATATAACTGCTAACGGCGGCGTTCCGGCTTATACCTTTAACTGGAGCGATGGCATAACTACCGAAGACCGCACCAATATGCTTGGTGGTACCTACATGGTAACGGTAACAGACCAACACAGCTGCAGTGCTACTACCAGCGCTACTATTAACCAACCGGCTTCACCACTTAGTATTGATAGCTTTATTATAAGCAACGTATTATGCTTTGGTGCATCAACAGGAAGCATTAACAGCGTAGTAAGCGGCGGAACTTCGCCTTACACCTACAACTGGGGCGGCGGTATTACCACGGCTAACAGAACCAACCTGCCTGCCGGCACTTATAACGTAACTGTAACTGATGCCAATGGTTGTTCAGCTTCTTCTTCAGCAACTATTACCCAACCTGCTGCAGCATTAGCAGTAAGCTTAGGCAGCACTACAGCTGTAAGTTGCTTTGGTGGAACCAACGGTGCGGTTAACGTAAATGTAACCGGTGGCTTAACCCCTTACACCTTTGCCTGGAATGACGGTCCTGTTACACAAAACAGAACGAACCTTGTAGCAGGCAGCTATACTATAGTAGTAACTGACAGCAACAATTGCACAGCTACTTTAACTGCAACTGTTACTCAACCTGCTGCCGCTTTAAATGTAAGCGTTAGCAGCACCACCAACGTTAGCTGCTTTGGTGGTAACAACGGTGCTATAAATATTGGCGTTACCGGTGGCACTACTACCTACACCTATAACTGGGGCGGTGGTATTACTACACCAAACAGAACCAACCTTACTGCGGGCACTTACAATGTAACCGTAACGGATGCCAACAGTTGTTCAGCTTCTACTTCAGCCACTATTACACAACCTGCGGCTGCATTAGCCGTGTTGGTGGCCAGCCAAACTAACGTAGGTTGCTTTGGCGGTAACAACGGAACCATAAACACCAACACCACCGGCGGCACTACTGCTTACAGCTACAACTGGGGTGGCGGTATTACTACACCAAACAGAACAAATCTTGGCTCCGGCACTTACACAGTAACTGTAACCGATGCCAACAGCTGCACCGCAACTGTTAGCGCAACCATTACACAACCTGCGGCTTCATTAACCGCAAGCGTAGCAAGTATTACCAATGTAAGCTGCAATGCAGGCAACAACGGCGCTATTGACGTAAACGTTAGCGGCGGCACTACTGCTTATAGCTATTCATGGAATGGCGGCGCCACTACGCAAGACCGCAGCGGTTTAACAGCAGGCGCTTACAGCTTAACGGTAACCGATGCCAACAGCTGCACCACCACTTTAAGCGTAACTGTAACTGAACCTACTGCGCTGGTATTAAGCTCAACTCATGTTGATGTAAACTGCTTTAACGGCAACGATGGTAGCATAGACATTAGTGTTAGCGGCGGCACTACGGCTTACAGCTATAACTGGGGTGGCGGCGTTATTACGCAAGACCGCAGCGCCTTAACTTCAGGCAACTATACCGTAACCGTAACGGATGCTAACAGCTGCACCGCAGCAACAACCGTAGCTATTGCACAACCTACCCAATTGCAGGCAACTGCTACACCGGGCAACGTTAGCTGCAACGGCGGTACCAACGGCAGTGTAACTATTTCTACCGCAGGTGGTGTTCCTGCATATACCTTTAGCTGGAGCAACGGCCAAAGCAGCTCAAGCATTAGCGGGCTTACTGCCGGTAACTACACAGTTACGGTGGCCGACCAACACAGCTGTACTACTTCAGTTAGTGTAAGCATTACGCAGCCTTCAACCATTATATTAAACACTACTGTAACGCATGTTAGCTGCAATGGCGGTAACAACGGCGCTATAACACTTGCCGTTAGCGGTGGCACCGGCGCTTACAGCTACAACTGGGGCGGTGGTATTACTACCCAAAACAGAACCAACTTAACTGCCGGCACCTACACTGTAACCGTAACAGATGGCAACAACTGCAGCATGACTGCTTCTGCCACTATTAACCAGCCAACGGCTATAAGCGCTTCTACCACCGTAGTAAACGTTAGCTGCAATGGCGGTAACAACGGCGCAGTAAACCTTAATGTTAACGGCGGCACTTCTCCTTATAACTTTGCATGGAGCAACAGTGCTACTTCACAAAACATAAGCGGCGTAATTGCCAATACCTACACTGCTACTGTAACTGATGCCAACAGCTGTTCAGTAACAGCCAGCGGCGTTGTAGCGCAACCAACAGCGCTTAGCTTATCGCACACCCAGGTAAATGTTAGCTGCAATGGCGGCAACAACGCCAGTGTTGATTTAAGCGTTAGCGGCGGTTCACCTGCCTATACCTATAGCTGGAGCAACAGCGCTGTTACACAAGACATCAGCAACCTAGCTGCCGGTTCTTACACCGTAGTAGTAACAGACAACAACAGTTGCACCGCTTCTTTAAATGCTGTTATAACACAACCATCTGCTGCGCTTAGCGTGTTGGTTGCCAGCCAAACCAATGTAAGCTGCTTTAGTGGTAGCAACGGTTCAATAACTACCAATGCTATCGGCGGAACATCACCTTACAACTACAACTGGGGTGGTGGTATAACTACACCAAACAGAACAAACTTAACTTCCGGAACTTATACAGTAACCGTTAGCGATGCCAACAGCTGCACAGCTACGGTAAGTGCAACTATTGCCCAGCCTGCTGCTGCACTGGCCGCTTCTATTGCAAGCCTAACCAATGTTAGTTGCAATGCAGGTAACAACGGTGTTATTGATGTAAACGTTAGCGGCGGCACAACAGCCTACAGCTATGCATGGAATGGCGGCGTTACTACGCAAGACCGCAGCGGCTTAACCGCAGGTTCTTACAACTTAACGGTAACCGATGCCAACAGCTGCACCGCAACTGTTGCGGCTACCATAACTGAACCGGCTGCTATAAGCATTAGCCATACATCAACCAATGTATTGTGCAATGCAGGCAATACCGGTAGCGCTAGCTTAACCGTTAACGGCGGCACTACTCCTTACAACTTCTTGTGGAGCAATGGAGCCAACACCCAAAACCTTTCTGCTGTTGGCGCAGGCAACTATGATGTAACTGTAACTGATGCCAACCTTTGCACCGCTGCTTACACCGGAAACATAACTATTACACAACCTGCTGTATTAAGCGCTACTGCCACACCTACTCACCTAACCTGCTTTGGCAATAACACCGGTTCAATAAACGTAGGTGTTACCGGCGGCACACAACCATACAACTTTTTATGGAATGATGGCAATACCAATCAAAACCGCAGCGCGTTAGCAGCCGGACATTATGGCCTTACTGTAACTGATGTAAATAGCTGTAGTGCCACCGTTGATGCTATACTTAATCAGCCGGCTGTATTATCAACAAGTGAAACTCATGTGAATGTTAGCTGTAACGCCGGCAACAACGGCAGCATTGATTTAAGCGTGAATGGCGGAACTACTCCTTACGTTTACAACTGGGGCGCAGGTATTACTACTGAAGACCGTAGCACGTTAACCGCAGGCACTTACAGCGTAACCGTTAGCGACCTAAACAACTGTTCTGCAACAGCTACTGTAGCAATTACACAACCAACCGCTTTAGCGGCTACTATAACACCATCGGCTGTGTTATGTAACGCAGGTAATACCGGCAGCGTAGCCTTAAGCGTAAGCGGCGGTGTAACCAACTACAGCTATAACTGGAGCAACAGCGCAGCAACGCAAAACATAAGCAACCTGGTTGCAGGCAACTACAGCGTTGTAATTACTGATGCTAACAATTGCACTTTAGCTAAAACAACAACTGTTACTGAGCCTGCTGCTTTAGCAGCTTCAACTACTGTAACTGATGTGGCCTGTAACGGCGGCAACACCGGCGCAGTTAACTTAAGCGTAAGCGGCGGTGCAGGCAACTATACCTACAATTGGGGTGGCGGTATTGTAACCCAAAACCGCATTAACCTGGTAGCGGGCACTTACAACGTAACTGCTACTGATGCCAATGGCTGCACTATTGCTACATCAGCTACCGTTAATCAACCAACTGCCTTAGCGCTTAGCGAAACTCACACCAACGTAAGTTGCAATGCAGGCAGCAATGCTTCTATTGATGTTACATCAACCGGTGGCACCACGCCTTATGCTTACAACTGGGGCACAGGTGTTATTACTGAAGACCGCAGCAACTTAGCTGCCGGCACTTACACTGTAAGCGTAGCCGATAACCACAACTGTTCTGCAACCTTAAGTGTAGTTATTACTCAACCTGCCGTGTTAGCTGCAACTGCAACACAAACTAACGTAATGTGTAATGGCGCTTTAACCGGCGCTATTAACCTGAGCGTTACCGGCGGCACAACAGCTTATGGTTTTAACTGGAGCAACAGCGCTGCTACTGAAGATTTAAGCAACATAGCCGCAGGCACTTACACCGTAACTGTTAGCGATGCCAACAGTTGCACCACTACTTTAAGCAAAACTATAACTCAACCTACTGCTATTGCTATAAGCGAAACGCATACCGATGCACTTTGCAACGGCTACGCTACCGGTATAATTGATATTACCGTAAGCGGCGGCACCGGTAACTACGCTTACCTTTGGAGCAATGGCGATAACAGCCAGGACCCATCAGGTGTAATGGCCGGTAACTACATTGTAACTGTTACTGATGCCAATAGCTGCACGGCTACTTCAACTGTAGTAATAGGCCAGCCCAGTGCATTTACCATTAACCTTGGTTACAACAACGTTAGCTGTAACGGAGGCACTGATGGCAACATTAACCTTACTGTTAGCGGCGCTACACCGGGCTACACCTTTAACTGGAACAACGGTGCAACTACCGAAGACTTAAGCAACATACCGGCAGGCAATTACTTTGTAATTATTCATGATGCAAACAACTGCGTGGGCAATGCTAATATTAACATTACCCAGCCTATGGGCTTAAGTGTAAGTGAAACGCACACTAATGTTAGTTGTAATGCCGGTAATAACGGTGCGATAAACATTACAATAAATGGAGGCACCTTCCCATTCACCTTTAACTGGAATGACGGCGCCAATACCCAAAACCGCAATAACCTAACTGCAGGCACTTACCAAATTACTGTAAACGACGTAAACAGTTGTGCGGTAAGCACCCCGGTTGTTATAACTGAACCTGCTGCGCTGGCTATTAACCTGGCTGCTACTAACGTAAGCTGCAATGGTTTAAGCAATGGCGGTGTGGTTGCAACGGTTACAGGTGGTACGCCTGCTTACAGCTTTAACTGGAGCAACGGCGCTATTACACAAAACATCAACGGCGTATCTGCTAATGCTTACACTGTAACCGTAACGGATACCAAGAGCTGCGTAGCTACGGCCACTACTTCTGTAACGCAGCCTGCGGCTTTAAGCGTAAGCGGTGTGCAAACCAATGTTAGCTGCTTTGGCGGCAATAACGGTGCGGTTAATGTAACTACTTCCGGCGGCACCCAGCCATACAACTTTAGCTGGAATGCAGGGGGCAATACTGAAGACTTAAGCAGCCTTACCGCAGGCACTTACACCATTAATGCTACTGATGCTAACAACTGTAACGCAACGGCTACCTTTATTATTAGCCAACCTGCGGCCTTACAATTAACACTGGCCGCTACTAACCCTGGCTGTAACGGGGGCAGCAATGGCGCTATTGACTTAACTGTAGCGGGTGGTGTTTCAACTTACACTTATGCATGGAATAATGGCAGCGGCGTAGAAGACCCAAGCGGTTTAGCCGCAGGCAACTACCTGGTAACTGTAACCGATGCCAACGGATGTATTAAAAACGGTACTACTACCTTAACCGCACCTGCAGCCATTGCTATAACTGAAACGCACACCATGCCAAGCTGCTACGGCGGCAACAATGGCAGCGTTAACATTACAGTTAACGGCGGCACCCAACCTTACAGCTACAACTGGAGCAATGGTCCAACTACGCAAAACATAAGCAACATCGCCGCCGGTTCTTACGATGTTGTAGTAAGCGATGCGAACGGTTGCACCAGCACATTAAGCGCAATAACCGTAAGCCAGCCTGCCATTATTGGTATTGGGGTAGCTATTACCGATGTAGCCTGCGCAGGTGGTAACAACGGCAAAATTGATATTACTGTTAGCGGCGGCACACCAAACTACAGCTATAACTGGAGCAACAGCGCCACTACACAAGACCTGAACAACATAACAGCCGGTACCTATACTGTTACCGTAACTGATACCAAAGGTTGCCAGCAAACTGCAAGCGGTTTTATAAATACTTTACCTCAGCTAAATGTAAATGCTACTGTTGACCAATTGGTTTGTGCACAGGATTTAGGTGGCATTGACTTAACCGTAAACAGCGGCACAGCCCCTTACACTTACAACTGGAGCAACGGCGCAACTACTGAAGACCTTAACAATATTACTCCGGGCACCTACAGTGTAGTGGTTAAGGATGCTAATGGCTGTCCTTTCGATACTGCCTTTATAGTGGTAAACCAAAACCTGTTTACTGTAAATGCAACAGGCGGCGGTACTATTACTTTAGGCGAAACAGTGGACATTCATGCTACTTCTACAGGCAGCAACCAAACTACCTTTAGCTGGACCCCTACCTTTAACGTGCCTTGCCCTACCTGCCCCGATAACACCGTGCAGCCGGGCCAAAGCACCACTTATGTTGTTGTGGGCACTGACACTAATGGCTGCGTAGCACAAGCCACTGTTAATGTGGAAGTTATAGCCGACCACACTACCTTTACTCCGAATGCCTTTACGCCTAACGGTGATGGTAATAACGACTTCTGGCAACTGTATGGTAACCTGGCCGGCATTAAAACCTTCCAATTATTAGTATTTGACCGTTGGGGCGAAAAAGTGTTTGATGCTGACGTTGCTGATTTTAAATGGGACGGAACCTATAAAGGAGAGAAACTTGAACCGGCAGTTTACGTATACGTGATGAAAGTTGTATTCCTTGATGGAACCAACAGTAAAACATTTAAAGGAAGTATAACCCTTATTCGATAAGATATTAAGATTTCCTCATGTCCAACAAGAATCCCGATCGCTCCGGCGTCGGGATTTTGTTTTTAAGGCGGTTATTTTTTCTCGAAAACCTCGTGGATGTATTCATCTACATCTTTATTGGCGCCGGGCACTACCGGAACGGGTTGTAACTGATTATCAACGAAGAAGTGCAGATGAAATTTGTAAGGTTCAAAGTAAAACACCAGCGCTTTTGCCGCATTCAATTTTGCCTTGGCGATATGCGACTTATTTTTTGAAAGAACAGGCAACATATATTCATATAACTTAGAACGTAGCAGAGGATAGTTACCCTCTTTAATAACTGAAGCCGCTGACTGACCATTCACAGTTATATCCTGAAATTTAATTTCACAATAGGTCATTACCATTTTGGCTACCGAAACCTCGGCATCCTCACCGTCACGCACTACACGAATAAAACGGTTCATGTCAACACCATAGCGCCCGTAATATGGAACGGTAACATGCAAGGTATCGCCGGTATTCGAGCCTTTCAAGAGCTCTACCAGCTCAGGCGCTTCATTTTTAGTAAGTAAAACTTCCTCTACGCTATCTACTTCTATGTACGAGCCGCTCAATACATTACGGACGGTGGGGTAGTTATCAATAAGCCCCTGCCGAACCAGGTTAACGCCTTTAAATAAACCTGTAAAAAAGCCTGCTGCTATAAGTAGCACTATGCCAACAGCAATCAAAAAAAACCTGCCTTTGCTCATAAAGTAATTTGACCTCTAATATAAAATGGCAAGGAATAAAAGCAATTGCTACTTCATATGTGAAGGTGCTGCTGTAAGCGCTCAAGGAGTAATACCTGGGCCGGATTAATTTTTTCAATAGCTGCGGCAAGTGTAAACCATTCAACCTTATCTACTTCAGGAAACTCCTGCAGTTTGCCTGAGCTTGGCGGCCACGGCATTTTAAAGGTATTGCCGGTAATTTTTGAGGTATTTAACTCCCCTTCTACCGCCCAGCAATACACCGTTTTGCCTCCCTTCTGCTTTACCTCACCAAGTGGTATAAATTCACCTGTAACCGGGCTGCCGATTTCCTCAAAAAATTCTCTTTTAGCTGCTGCTAGAGGGTCTTCATTTTCCTCAAATTCTCCTTTTGGGATTGACCAGACGCCAGCATCCTTTTTAACAAAAAAGGGCCCGCCGGGGTGCACCAGCATCACTTTCAATGCTTTGCCGTCCGTTTTATAGAGTAAGATGCCTGCGCTCTTTTTCATCATTTTAAAGCACTGCTGTGTGGTTATAACGCTTTAAAAGAATGTGAATTTTTCCAAAAGTCAATCAATTAAACCGCCCTCTGACCGCAATCATTATACAGGGGCAGATGCTAAGCTACCTTTGCCTATATTCGCGCAGAAAATTTAATGATCTAAAAAATAAAAATTATGGCAGTATTAGTTGGTAAAAAAGCGCCTTCATTTAAAGCGCAGGCTGTGGTAAACGGCGAGATAGTTGAGAACTTCTCACTGGACCAATACCTAGGCAAAAAGTATGTTGTATTCTTCTTCTATCCTAAAGATTTCACGTTTGTGTGCCCTACCGAATTGTGGGCCTTCCAGGAAAAGCTAAGCGAATTTGAAAACCGCGAAACAGTAGTGGTTGGTTGCAGTACAGATACGGAGCAAAGCCACTGGGGCTGGATGCAATTAGAGAAAAAGCAAGGCGGTATAAAAGGTATTACCTATCCGGTAGTTGCCGATACCAGCAAAACTATTTCAGCAAACTTTGACGTGTTAAACGGCGAATACTTTTTTGACGAACAAAACCGTATGCAGGCTACTGCTGAACTTATTGCTTACCGCGGAACTTTCCTGATTGACAAAAACGGTATTGTTCAGCACCAGCTGGTAAACAACCTTCCATTAGGCCGTAATATTGATGAAGCTATCCGTATGGTAGATGCTTTAATATTTAACGAGCAGAACGGTGAAGTTTGCCCTGCAAACTGGGCAAGCGGTAAGGCAGGTATGAAAGATACCCACGAGGCCGTAGCGCAATACCTTGCTAAAAACTAATTAAAACCAACTTACACTTATAAGCCGCCTTTTAAAGGCGGCTTTTTTATTTGCGAAGGTTAAAGAGGGTCAACATCCACACTTATATCAACGTTTTTAAACTCGGGCACTCCTTTCATTTTATCCAGCACCTGGCGAATAGATTCTTTAAGCGAAGGCAAGCCGGGCGTTTGCGCCGTGGTTTTAAGCAGCACTTCGCGTATGTAGTAGTTATTAACCTTGGATATAAACGGCACCGCCGGCCCAAGCACTAAGGAGTTGTGTTGTTTACGCGTTTCGTTTACAAAATATAAGGCCGCCTTTTCAACTGCCTGCACTTCCTTATGACGCAAGGTGATTTCTATTAAACGGGTAAAAGGCGGGTATTGAAATTGCCTACGGTATAGCAGTTCCCGCTCATACAAGCGCTTATAATCATTACTAACTACATCCTGAATAATGGGGTGCAGTGGGTCAGAACACTGAATAAGCACCTTACCCTTTTTGTTTTTGCGGCCTGCCCTACCTGCTACCTGCATCATTAATTGAAAGGCCCGTTCATGCGCCCTATAGCCGGGATGGTTCAACAGTTGGTCGGCATTGATAATACCTACAAGGCTTACATGGTCAAAGTCAAGCCCTTTAGTAACCATTTGCGTGCCTACCAATATATCTATCTCGCGGTTCTCAAATTTAGAGATAACCTCTGCGTGGCCCTGCTTGGTTCGCACTGCATCATAGTCTAAACGGCCAACTTTTGCTGATGGGAAATGTTCGGCTATTTCATCCTCAATTTTTTCGGTGCCCATGCCTACTATATCCAAATCAATAGCGCCGCAACTTTTACACTTATTGCTTACCTTCTCGAAGTAACCGCAGTAATGGCAAATAAGCTGGTTCTGAAATTTGTGGTACGTGAGGCTTACATCGCAATTTTTACACTTGTATACGTAGTTGCAGGTTTTGCAAACCTGGTAGTTGGCAAAGCCACGCCGATTGATAAAGAGTATTACCTGCTCCTTATTTTGTAACGAGAGCGAGATTTCATCAATCATGGTATTGCTGAAGTTGCCCTGCATTTTATGCTTACGGCGCATAGTGCGTGTATCTACTATAGATATCTCCGGCATTTCCATACCCCCGTAGCGCCTGGTAAGTTTTACCAAGCCAAATTTTTCTTTCTCGCAGTTGTAATAGGTTTCAATTGAGGGTGTAGCTGTGCCAAGTATAACATGGGCATTGAACATGGAAGCCAACACAATGGAGCTATCGCGGGCATTATAACGCGGCGCAGGATCAAACTGCTTAAGTGATTGGTCGTGTTCTTCATCAACAATTACAAGGCCCAGTTGCTTGAACGGCAGAAAAAGCGCAGAGCGTGCACCAATGATAACTTTGTACTCTCCGCGCAACACCTTATTCCAAATTTCCACTCTTTCATTTTGGTTGAATTTGGAGTGATAGATACCAACCGTATCACCAAACACCTTGCGCAGACGATTAATTATTTGTGCAGTAAGAGCAATTTCAGGTAAAAGGTATAACACCTGTTCTCCTTTCTCTATGCGGCCTTTTATCTTTTCAATGTAAATATTGGTTTTGCCACTGCCTGTTACCCCATGCAACAGCACCACCTGTTTACTTTGGTAGTAATCGCGAATTTGGCCCAACGCCTTTTGTTGCTCCTCACTAAGCGGCAGCGTTTCAGGTTCTTCCGCCTTAAAATTTCCGAGACGGGAAACCTCTACTCTAAATTCGGCAAACACCCCCTTATCAACTAATCCTTTCAATACACTACTACTTACCTTCGCTAAATCCAGCAGTTCGTTTTTGCGGATGTGTTTGGCCTTTGCGCCAAGCTGTGTATACGCTAATAACAACTGAACCTGCTTTGGCGCGCGGCTTAAATCTTCATACAGTTTCTCCAGCTTGTCCTCGTTTCGGTACTCGTCGGCCAGTTTTACAAAAACCTCTGTTCGTGGTTTGAATTTGTTCAACAGTTCCTCCGATGAAACGGCTATACCTAAATTGAATAGCGTTTTGAGCAGGGGATAAACATTCCGCTTCTTCAGCAAATCCTGAATATCGGGCAGGCGCATTTCGTCCTGCGCACGTAAAGCCTGCACCACCGTAAATTCATCATCACTCAGAGCTTCATAATCGCCTTCGTAATGCTCATTAAACCGAATTTTAGTTTCGCTGGAAATCTTTAACCCGGCAGGTAAGGCTGCATTCATCACCTCCCCTTCCGTACACATATAATAGCTGCTTACCCATGCCCAAAAGGCCAATTGCGTTTCGGTAACTACCGCCTCTTCTTCGGCAAGGCCTTCAATAAGTTTTGCTTCTACTGCCGGTTTATTGTGATGAACCTTTTTGATTATAGCAGAGTAGAATTTGTTTTTACCAAACTGCACAATAACACGTTGGCCAACCTTAACAAAGGCTACCAGGTCCACCGGCACGGCATAGGTATAAGCCTGCGGCAGGGGCAAGGGAAGAATAACATCTACATAGGTAACCAGGGAACTCACAGCGATGAAAATAAAAAGACCGTGGAATATGCTTTAATTTAAGAAGCGGGGGATTATTAGAAAAATCGTCATTTTTACCCAAGCAAGAATAATATGGAAATTAAGAAGATAGGAATTGCCGGTGCAGGCGCCATGGGTTTGGGTATAGGGCAGGTATTTGCACAGAATGGCTTTGAGGTAGTTTTATATGATTTGACCGAGAATCAGTTAAACAAGGCCAAAACCGAGATAGAAAAGAACCTTGATGGCGCTGTAGCTAAAAACAAAATGACGGCAGCCGAAAAGGACGACACAATGAAGCGCATAAAGTTTACCAGCAGCGTAAATGAACTGCAGGCGGACTTGATAGTTGAAGCTATAATAGAAAAGATTGAAGCCAAACAAGAGTTGTTTGCAAAGCTTGCAGAAATAAACGGCGCCAAAACAATTTTGGCCAGTAACACCTCATCAATACCTATTACAAGAATTGCAAAGGGGATTAAGAATGCAGAACGAATTGTGGGGTATCACTTTTTTAACCCTGCACACATAATGAAGCTGGTTGAGATTATTGTTGCCGCTGAAACTTCGCAAGAGGTAGTGAATACACTAAAAGAACTTTCACTTAAGGTGGGTAAGTCGCCGGTAATTTGTAAAGATTCGCCGGGTTTTATTGTAAACCGTGTTGCCCGACACTATTATGTTGAAAGCCTTAAGCTTTTAGAGGAAAATGTGGCCCCCATGGAAACAATTGATACTTTAATGGAAAGCGCAGGTTTTAAGTTAGGGCCATTTAAATTAATGGACATGGTGGGTAACGATATCAACTTTGCGGTTACCTCCTCTTTGTTTGAATCCTTCCACCGGGATGCTAAGTTCCGCCCTTCGCGCATACAAGAGCAGAAAGTAGATGCCGGGCATTTAGGAAAGAAAACAGGTAAAGGCTTTTACAAGTATGATTAAAGAAAAAATAAAGGCGCTTCAAATCATTCATATCGCTTTAACGTTAGGCTCACTGGTATATATTTTCATTACCACTGCTGTGGCGTTTAAGCCGTTGCACACTACCCCTGTGGATGAAGAACAGATTTTTGTTGGTGTAGCTGTTGTTTTTGCTTTAAGCATTTCAGTTATTTCAAAATTCATTTTCAGCAAAGTAGTTGATAAGGCAAAAGCAGAAACCACAATTGAAAAGAAACTGGATAGTTACCGTACCGCTTTTATCATAAAAGTTGCCATGCTTGAAGCAAGTACCCTTTTTAGTTGTACTATAACTTTGATTACCGGATGCTACCTAACTATAGGTTTAGCTTTTATGACGTGGTTGATTTTGGCGTTGCAACGGCCAACCGAAATGAGCATAGCAGATGATTTAGGCATTTCGCCCAGCGAAGAAAACAGGACGTTTTAGTATAAAATGAAAATGGCTGGCCTTATAGCCAACCATTTCGTGCCCAGGAAGGGATTCGAACCCCCACACCTTGCGGCTCTCGCACCTGAAACGAGCGCGTCTACCAGTTTCGCCACCTGGGCGGTAGATATGCAGGCAACAGCCGGCACAGCACTTCTCTTTTCAGAGGACTGCAAAAGTAATTTTTAGTAGCAAATTGTGAAATAAGGGTAGCCCCGGGAGTTTATTTACGGCAGTTTATAGATAACTTGCAGCGTGCATACAAAGGATACGCTCAACTTTTTGCGAAAACTGAATGTAGCAAAAGCGTTTAATGCTGCTTCAGTGGTTAGTTCCTTTTACCTGGCTAAATGGAGCGCTAAGCCAATTCAATGGGGTGTGCCTTTTAATGTTTCCATTGAGCCTACTACCAACTGCAACCTGGGTTGCCCGGAGTGCCCAAGCGGACTAAAGCAATTCAGCCGACCTACCGGAAACCTGGATTATGGCTTTTACAAAAAAACCATAGATGAGATAGGCGATAAATTAATTTACCTGTATTTCTATTTTCAGGGAGAGCCTTATATGCACCCCAAGTTTTTAGAGCTGGTAAAGTATGCCGCGCAAAAAAACATTTATACCGTAACCAGCACCAATGCGCATTACTTAACTGAACGTAAGGCAAGGGAAACGGTTGAAAGCGGACTTGACCGCATTCTCATTTCTATTGACGGCACTACGCAGGAAACCTACGAGCAATACCGCAGGGGGGGTAAACTGGAGAAGGTGATAGAAGGCACAAAAAACCTGATTAAGGCTAAGAAGGAATTGGGTTCTGCTACCCCTCACATCATATTTCAGTTTTTAGTAGTTAAACCTAACGAACATCAAATTGCAGAAGTGCAAGCCCTGGGTAAAGAGCTTGGCGTTGACGAAGTGAAATTGAAAACAGCACAGGTGTATGAGTACGAGAATGGCAATGAATTGATTCCAACCATTGATAAGTATTCGCGCTACAAAAAAAGGAATGGCAAATACACCATAAAGAATGAACTGCTAAACCATTGCTGGAAACTATGGCATAGTTGCGTGATAACCTGGGACGGGCGCATTGTGCCTTGTTGTTTTGATAAAGATGCGCAACACCAATTAGGCGATTTGAACGAAAAATCGTTTAAAGCCATTTGGCAAAGTTCCTTATATCACTCTTTCCGTTCGCGCATACTTACCTCACGTAAGCAAATTGATATATGTACCAATTGCAGCGAAGGAACACAGGTATGGGCCTGATCAGCGTTGTATAGTTATCTTCTGTTTTTGAATCCCTTCCCTGGTCTTATAATAGAGAAAGTATATACCGTTCGGGCATTTTGTTGGCAATGAAAGTTGCGATATTGGATTTAGTATATGAAAACATTCCTTACCGTGGATGTCATACAATATCACCTCTGAAATTTCAGCGGGTTGCCCATTCCATGCTATGTAGTTTTGCGCCGGATTGGGATAAAACTTATTGAGCCCGTGCAGCGGTTCATCATTAATAACACTAGCTAAAACCACCACGGTTTTACATATTGAGTCGTAGCAAAAAATATCCTGCCCGCCCGGTTCTCCCGGCAATTTAGCATCGGCGGCAAGGCAAACAGTATAGGTGCCGGGTGCGCTAAACATATGGTCAGGCTGAATAGCTTTTGAGGTATTAGCGGTATCAGAACCGGGGTCGCCAAAATACCAACGGCGTTCCTGAATAACCATTCCATTGGGAGTGTAGCCTTCTTCAACAAAATGAAAAAATAGGCCCGAAGATGTATCGCTAAAATCAACAGTAAAGCTATCGCAAATATTGGTGCCTCGTGGTGTAATAGATTGTGCTTTTGCAAAACCCAAACTGAGTACAAAGGCAAGAAGTATTAGTTTTTTCATAATGACCTTTTAGGGCCATCAGCAAAAACGTTGCCGCTGCAAATAACAGCTACTTAAGGCAAACTACTGATAATAGAAGAAATGGAACGCATAAAAAATTGTCTGATGGGCAAAAACTTGCCCACTACTTAAGCTCATTCAACCATTGTTGAACCAATGGACGAACGGCATCGTTTACTTCCTTACCTGCGCGGTAGCACATTTTCCATTCACCTGATTTTGCCTGGTATTCAGGCTTAGCAAACATTTTCACCCCTGACTGATTGGCGGTTGTTTGCGCGTTGAAGTCAACAGTGGGGGCCAACTCCAAATACTTCTTCAGCATTTTGCGTACTGCATTATTCGGGTCCTTACGCAATTGCCAGTCCGCATATTTCTGTTTATAGGCTTCTGTTTCCTTTTTAAAATCTTCTTCAAATTGCTTGCGCTGGTTCACCACCATATCGGCAGCCATTTGCTTCATTTCAGGGCTTTGCATTTGGGCATCCATTTGCTTCTTCGCTTCCATATAGCCGTCCAACGCTTCCTGCAAACTCTTCTTCATTTGCGGGTCGGTTGTAGCCGCAATTTGCTTACGCAGGTTAGCCTCTCCTTCATCTGCTCCCTGTTCATTGCGCTTTTTTTCATCCTCAACACTTTTAATTCTTTGCTCCACTGTTTCAGGTTGCGCAGGTTCCTGCTCCTTCCACCAAATGACATAAGCACTTTTAAATGTGGCACTTTGCGTATAGGTTTTTGCTAGGGCAATAACCGCTTTCGCCGTTTCTACCCTTGCCGAAGCAGGCACATAACGTGCTGAGGAAGGATAGGAAAGGTGCTCGTACTGTACCGTTTGCAAAACGTAGTCATTCGCTTCCTGTTGAGTAATTTTTAATTGCTGCAGAACATCAGCAGTTCTAAAGGCCATTAATAATAAGGCCAGTATAAATACAAGGCTTATACTCTTTTTCATATCTCAAAGCTACGTAGCTAACAGGTGGCCTCACATGATTTAAATTAGCTGCGGTAATGACAAAAAAAAGAGCCGGCAGAACCGGCTCTTACATAACTAAGTAAACTGTTTACACAGTCATTATTTCCTTTTCTTTTACTTCAATGTGCTTATCTACTTTAGCGGTAAACTCATTAATAATAGCCTGAATGCTTTCTTCAGCGTTCTTGGCATTATCCTCTGTAAGGCCGTCTTTCTGCATCTTCTTCACTCTTTCCATGCTATCGCGGCGCAGGGTGCGTAAAGAAATACGGCAGTTTTCAGCTTCATGCTTGCTCTGCTTCACCAGTTCCTTACGGCGTTCTTCCGTCATAGGAGGAATATTCAAACGAATGATTTTGCCATCATTTTGAGGGGTAAGGCCAATGTTTGCCGCCAAAATTGCCTTTTCAATAGGGTGCAATAAAGAGGGGTCCCAAGGTTGAATAGATATAGTGCGGGCATCGGGAGTAGATACGTTACCTACCTGAATAAGTGGTGACTTTGCGCCATAGGCTTCTACCTCAATACCATCAAGCATACCGGCACTTGCACGGCCTGCCCGTATTTTTGACAATTCGTATTCGAAGTGCTCGATAGCCTTTTTCATAGCACCACGGGTTTCGTCTAAAAGCTTTTTTACATCAGCATCAGTCATCTTATAGAAGTTTATATTGATTAATCGTTAACTAAAGTTCCAATTTTTTTGCCTTCCAACACCCTTTTAAGGTTGCCTTTTTTGTTCATATCGAACACTACTATAGGAAGGTGGTTTTCCTGGCAAAGCGTAAAAGCGGTAAGGTCCATAATGTTCAGCTTACGCTTTAATGCTTCAGAGAAAGTGAGCGTATCAAATTTTTTCGCTTTAGGGTTCTTCAGCGGATCGGCATCATAAATGCCATCAACACGGGTGCCTTTCAAAATTACATCGCACTCAATTTCAGTAGCGCGCAAAGCAGCAGCCGTGTCCGTAGTAAAGTAAGGATTACCTGTGCCGGCGCCAAAAATTACAACGCGGCCCTTCTCCAAGTGGCGCACTGCACGGCGCTTAATAAAAGGTTCAGCAATTTCTTTCATTTCAATAGCGGTAAGCAGGCGGGTATAAACACCTATTTTTTCTAAACCGCTTTGTAATGCCATGCTGTTTATAACGGTGGCTAACATGCCCATGTAATCGCCCTGAACTCTATCAATACCATTGGCGCTGGCCTGTATGCCACGGAAGATATTTCCCCCGCCAATAACTACGGCCACCTGAATTCCTTTATCTACTGCCGCTTTAATTTCTTCGGCGTATTGCATTACCATTTCGGCATCAATACCAAATTGTTTGCTGCCCATAAGGCTCTCGCCGCTCAACTTCAGTAGTATACGCTTGTATTTCATAGCTGGGCGAAAGTATAAAAAATGGCTGAATGAGGTAAAATGCAAACGCTACTACCCCAAGGGATAGTAGCGCAGCTTATTAAACTATTAGGCTATTTACTTTTTATGAAATGACTGTATGCTGTACCATTGGTGCTTTTAACCTTTATGAAGTAAAGGCCATCAGCAAAATCCGAAACGGATATAGTTGCTTTACCGGCATTATTTAGCAACTGGTGCATTACAGGGCGGCCCAATGCATCCACTATCTCTACTTCCAGCATAAAGCTTCCAACGGAGCTTAGGTTCAACTCATCTTTAACAGGGTTAGGGTAAAGGCTTAAAATTGAGCCGGCAGAGATATCAACTAACCCGGTTGGTTCGTATTCTACCGTGCTACTATCAGCCCCTGCATTTACAGCCAGATGGTTTCCATCCTTATCAATAACCACTAAATCGCTAATAGAGCATTGCATGGCATAATAAGCCAGGTTTTTACCATTTATATTGCCGGTAGTAATCTTCATGCTTACTGAGCCAATTTCACCAGTACCGCTTCGGTTGGTGTGGTCAATGCGGGTTAATGCAGTTTCAATACGGCCGCTGCTGTAGAATTTCTTATCAATATCCAGGTGGTCGGAGGCAGAGTTGCACAACCACGAGTTGTTATCGAAGCTGATGCTTACTTCATTGGAGTCTACCACTAAAGCATCGTAATTAAAAGTAAAGGCAAGTGCATACACATTAGAAGCCGGCACAATTGCATCGCCAAGGCTTAAGTGGGCTATTACCGTTTGCCCATCGGCTAAGGTATCGGGCACTATCTGTATTCTTAATTCAGGAGCGCCACCACGCCATTCATCAGTTCCACTGCGTGCATGTGTTAGCGAGTAATTTTGAACGATAGCCAGAGTATCATCTGCATTAATGCTGCCATTACCATCACAGTCAATATGTTTGTAATTAGAGCCGGTAGAAAGGGTGTCAGTCCACTCCTGTGCGCTGTGACCATACCAGTTGTTATCCTGCAATAAACGTGCTGTACCGCTGGCGCCATAAGCTATGCCAGTGGCCAATAAATCATTGTTGTCTACTATACCATTGTAGTCTGCATCCCCAGGCCAAACACAATAACCGATACAGCCTGAAAATACCGTATCAGTTTGAGTGCAACCATTGGCATCTGTTATGGTAACAAAGTAGATACTACTTACTGTTATTTCAATGGATTGCGTATTAGCGCCCTGATTCCAGGCATAAGCATACGGCGCTGTGCCTCCGGTAACTACTACGTCCAAAGTATCGGGCAAGGCGCCTGCATTAAAAGAGTTTATGGTAGCTACCAAAGGCGTAGGTTCCGCTATGGTAGCAGTATCAGTTAACCAACAACCGGAAGCATCAAGAATATATATACTATACCCTCCTGCAGCCAGATTATTAAACAAACCTGAAGACTGTAAAGGAATACCATTGATACTATATTGGTAAGGTGACACCCCATTAGAGGCGGTTACAGAAATGCTACCGGTTGAGCCTCCTGCACAAAAAACATTAGTTATAGAAAGGTTATCTGTTAATGCGCCGGGAGCAGTTATAACAGCAGAATCAATTGCTGCGCAACCGAGAGCATCAGTAATAGTGGCATAGTAGGTGCCGGTGCTTAAGCCGGTAACACATTGTGTATTTTGCGAGTTAGACCACAAAAAGGTAACGGCACCTGCGCCACCATAAGCATTTATACAGGCATTGGCTGGTTGGCCACTGCAGCCCCCTCCGGTTGTTGTAATGCTATCCTGCAGGTTAGATTGCTCCAACACAGTACCTGCACTTGTGGCCGTGCAGCCATTATTGTCAGTTATTACAAGTGTGTACGTTCCTATAGGTATGCCGCTGAAACATGGGGCAGTGCCCATTGCATCCCACATATAAACATAGGGCGCAACACCGCCTGTAACTGCGGCGCACAATTGCCCATTGCTTAAACCATGGCAGGTAACATCAGTACCCGTTATTGTAATGTTTATAGGTGTAGGTTGATTTATGGTAGCGCTTGCCGTTGCCGTGCAACCATTCATATCGGTAACAGTTAAGTTATATGTTCCGGAAATTGCGCCAACCACTGCGGGTGTATTAACTCCATTACTCCAACTATAGGTGTATGCGGGTGTACCTCCTGTTACGGTTGCGGTAATACTACCATTTGCGGTGCCGTTGCAGGTTACATTTACCGTATTTAAGCTGATGTTTAAGGCTGTTGGCTGGTTTACTACAGCGGTGGCGGTTGCGGTGCATCCGCTGGAGGAGGTGACTGTAATGGTGTAACTACCAGCCACTAAATTTGAAATACATGAAGTAGTTGCGCCATTGTTCCATGCAAAGGCGTAAGGCGCGGTACTGCCGCTTACCGATGGACATACACTGCCATTAGCCGCCCCGTTACACGAAACATTTGTAGTAGTAAAAGATATAGTAAGCGGTACAGGCTCATTAAGTGTTACAGATGCAGAATCTGAACAACCCATGCCATCTACTACAGAAAGCATGTAAGTGCCTGCGGATAAGTTCGTTTGGCAGCTACTGGTAGAGCCGGTATTCCAGAGATATGTGTTCCCCCCGCTACCACCTGTTACAAGAGCGCAAATTTGACCATCAGCAACGCCGGAGCAGCTAATCGGATTAACAATGGTAATGCCGGCTATTGGGTTATCTACTGTAATTGTTACATTATCTACGGCCTGCACGCCGCCATAATCCACCGTTACTGTGTAAACGGTAGTAACCGAAGGGGAGGCTATAGGGTTAGCAATATTAGCATCGCTTAAGCCTGCAGCGGGTGACCATGAATAGGTTGCACCCGGCGGAGGAGGTGGAGGACCGCCGCCACCCGGGTTGCTATAATAGGCCGATGTTGCATTAAGTTGGGCTGTAGTGCCATAACATATTACAGCATCGGGCCCGGCATTAACCGTTGCCTGTGGGCCAATAATGAAAGTACCGTTGCTGACATCATTTATTGTGTTATTGCTTCCATCGGTAATTCTTACAAGCGCCTGCATAGTACCCGAGCCGCCAACATTCCAGCTAAAACTACCGGGAACTGCGTTTACAGTAGCAATAAGGGACCAAGTGAGCCCGCCGTCTTCAGAAACCTCAATATTTACCTGGCTTACCCCGCTGGAGGTCCAGGTAATGGTTTGCGAAGAGCCGGTATTCCACAGCTCGCCGCCGTTAGGGGAGGTAACCGTTATAGATTGCGCCGCTGCACACAAGCAGGAAATGGCAAGGATTAGTAGGGCGGAAAGTCTTTTCATGATTCTGAGTTTAAATTAACCAAATACGCTTACACATTTTTTGACGATACAAATGAAAGGCTTGTTGCGTGGCCAACCAAGAACATTTTAAGCATCGAATACGGTCTATTTTTGAATAATTCTATAAATTCACCTATAAAAATAAGGTATCCGAATACGGATAATTTGAATAATGGCACAGGACAAACTAAGCGATTATTGCCAAACTCTTACCTCCTATGAGTGGAACAGGCTACGAAAATACATGGCCAGCCCCTTATACAATGAGGATGAACGCTTACTAACCCTTGTTGAATTGCTGGCAGAATCAGCTAAAAAGGGGAAGGAAGAACCGGCCCCGGAAACACTTTGGAAAAAGATTTTTAAAACAGCCCCCTTCAAGCGCGCAAAGTATAACCGCCTGCGTTCAGATACTGTAAAGAAGGTAGAACACTTTTTAGTGTTAGACAGATTCAGGGAACAGGAAAGAATGCAGCAGAATTATCTGCTTGAAATAATGAATGAGCGCAAACTGCTAAAGCATGTGCCGGAGTTTATGCGCTTTACTGAAAAAAAGCATGAGCAGGTAACTCTAAAAGATGCAGGCTATTATTATTTACAACTGCAATTACAACAGCAGAAAAATCTTTACCTGGAAAACCGTGATGAGCGCTCGCTGGAAAAGAACATTGAAGCTGTGTTGGAAAGCGCGGACGTGTATTACCTGATACAGAAGTTGAAGTATACGGCTGCACTGTTGCATTACAAAAACTTCCTTTCAGTAGAAGCAGAGGTGCCGTTGCTTGCTGAAATTTTGCAGCACTTAAAGAAGCACACCTATAATGTGCCTGCCATTGCAATATACCACTCCATAATTCTGTGCTTTACTGAAGCTGATAACGAAGCCCATTATCAGCGCTTATCGAAACTACTATCAGAGCATAGCGTTATATTTCCTACAGAAGAATTGAAAAGCCTTTTTGTTTTCGCCATGAACTACTGCATTACCAAAATCAATTATGGCAGGCAGGAATATTTAAAAGAACTTTTATTGCTATATAAACAGGCCTTGGCCAATGAACTATTGATGGAAGAGGGCATGCTTTCGCCCTGGGATTATAAAAACATAATAACAACTGCCCTGCGCGTAAATGAAACCCAATGGACAGAACAGTTTATGGAAGAATACCGTATGCGCCTACCACGCAAGGAAAGGCACAATGCTTATACATTTAACCGTGCGCGACTGCACTTTTACAAAAAGCAGTACGAAAAGGTTTTGGAACTGCTGCAAAACGTTAAGTACAGCGACATCTTCTACCAGTTAGATTCAAAAACAACACTGCTAAAAACATATTACGAGCTTGGCGAAGAACTTCCCTTACAATCGCTTAAGGACAGCTTTAGGATTTTACTTTCCAGAAAGAAGCTGATAAGCCAGCAGCAGCGAGAGAACTACCTGAATTTAGCAAGGTTAACGTATAAGTTGTTCAGGGCTGATGTAAAGGATAGAAAGCAGATAGCAGACTTACAAAAGGAAATTGAAAGCACAACAAACGTTGCTGATAAAGGATGGCTATTGGAAAAACTAAAGGAAATTAATCACGCAGCTTAAAATAAGCTTTAAACTTCTGCAAAGTTTTACAACTTTGAACAGCATGAATGACCTAAAGGAGAGAATAAAAATACTTGCCGAAAAATATTTCCCCAGAGTAGTGGAAATACGCAGGGACCTTCATGCCAACCCTGAATTAAGCTGGAATGAAAAGCGCACTTCGCAACTTGTGGCCGAAGAATTGCGCAAGTGCGGTTTTGAGGTTACCACCAATGTGGCCCAAACAGGGGTTGTTGCTTTACTAAAAGGCACAAACCCATCAACCAAGTGCATAGCCTTACGTGCAGATATGGATGCCTTGCCGATAAATGAAATAAATGAGGTAAGCTACAAATCATGTAACGAGGGGGTAATGCATGCCTGCGGGCATGATGTGCACACCGCTAACCTTTTAGGCGGGGCCATGATATTGGCTGAGTTGAAAGACGAAATTGAAGGCAGCGTTAAATTCATTTTTCAGCCAAGTGAGGAGAAGACACCAAGCGGTGCGGAAGCAATGATTAAAGAGGGAGTGTTGAACAACCCCACTGTTTCAAAAATTTTTGGTCTGCACGTATCACCCGAAATAGAAGCCGGAAAATTTGGTTTTCATGAGGGGCGCTTTATGGCCAGCAGCGATGAAATTTATATAACTATAATTGGTAAAGGCGGACATGCAGCGCAACGCGACTTATTGATAAACCCTTTAATTGTAGCTTCTCAATTACTGCTTCAGTTGGATGCACTGAACGCCGGGGCAAAGAATTTCGTTCTTTCTTTTGGCAGCATAAGCGGCGCCGGTGCTACCAATATTGTTCCTGATAAAGTTGAAATAGCCGGCACATTGCGATGCTTTGATGAGGAGTTTAGAAATAGTATAAAGAAACGCATACAGGAAATTTGTAAAAGTGTTGCAGAAGCCCATAAAGCGAATTGCGAATTGAATATTGTTATGGGCTCGCCTGTGGTAATAAATAATGAAGGTTTGACGGGTAAGGCCGCAAGCTTAAGCGCCGATTATTTAGGTGAAGCCAATGTGCTGGCTGTACCGCGTAGAATGGGAAGTGAAGATTTTGGGTATTACACCCAACATATACCCGCTTGCTTTTACCGTTTAGGTGTAGGCAATAAAACAAAGGGCATTAGTAGCGGATTACATACGCCTACATTTGACATAGATGAAAATGCTTTGAAGGACAGTATAGGCCTTATGAGCTGGCTTGCTATTAAGGCATAACGTTATTGGGCTATCAGTTTGCCATTAACAACAAGCTGCCCTTTTTTATCAATTACCTTGTAGAAATAAACGCCGGCAGCGCGATTGCAACCAATAGTATTAAGTCCGGCTACAAGAGTTTTTGATTCTACGGTTTTACCTGTAACATCATACAGCATAATAGTTGCGCCTTCTTGAGTGTAATCAACCATTACCTGTAGTTTATCTTCCTTAAACGGATTAGGAAAAACATTAACTAAATCATTCGGGCTAACTTCTGTTACGCCATTAGTGGAAGAAGGAGTTACCTGCATGGGGGTAAGCGCCGTGCCATCACTCCAATTTCCCAGTGATTTTTGCTCAGGGGTATCGCCAAAAGCCATATCGCAGTTTTGGTTATGCAGGGCACAGTCCATTAAAGCATCCTGCAATTTCCAGGTACCGTAATAATCAAATGCATCCACGGGCCCTGTGCCAGAGGCCAGTATAAACAGATTGCTTTCGCCATTTTCAAAGTCAGCATCACCTGCCAACGGCTCAAAATGTGTTGCCCCTAAAGCTGGGCTACCGTGTGAATCGGCAAAGTGTTTAATAAGGTTTTTATGTGAGGTAGGAACAGCAGTGGTTTGATTAAAGAGCAACTCACCTGTCTGCGTACCAACTATAATATCATCATTGCCTACCAACACCAGGTATTTTATATCAGCCTCAAAGCCTGAGTAATCGCCCAATAAAATTTGAGGAAGGTTAGCGCCCGGCTGCATACTAAAGGCCGTTAGCGGTTTCGGTAAACCATACATAGCATAACGTGTGCTCATATTAGCGGTAAGAATACCACCTACCGAATGGCCCAGTACAAAGAAATTATTCAAACGAGGCTTAACGTGCCCGGGCTGTTGAAGAGTATCAAGGGCGCGCTGTATGCCTTTGGCGCAACTATCGCTAAAGGTAGTGTTGTCGCTATTTAAATCTTTTTGATAGCGAGGATAAATAACAATGTTACCCTTACGTACCAGATGCTTAATAAAAGCCCCATAAAGTTTAGGATTGGTTTCACCCAGACCGTGGATGAATACAACCACATTCGCTGAATCAGGAACGGGGCTGTTGGGTTCATACAACCAAAAGTCCTGGCCATTGCCATTAGTGCCATAATCAAACTGGGTTACCCCGCCAAAGGTATAATCGCTTCCGCCGGGGCCACCTGCGGGCTGTGTGGGTTGGGTTTGCGCATAAGTACCAGTTATAAAAATGCAAAAGGCCAGGCTTAGGTATAGACTTTTCATAGCTGCAATTTAGGTTCATGAAAAATACAATTTATTTGATTGTAAAAACCTTTAACCACGTTAAAAAACAACGATTATCAGGCAGTTACGAACATGCCACTAGCCTATATATTTAGTAGGCTTTATTGCTAAATTTGCGCCCCGTTTCATGAACAGCAAATCAGACAATATTCACCCTTTTAACCAGCTATTGCCGCGCGAAAGCAAGGAAGAATTGTTGGGTCAAAAAGGTATTGTTTTTTGGTTTACTGGGCTAAGTGGTTCCGGTAAAAGCACTATTGCCAAAGGCCTTGAGGAAAGGCTACATGAAACCGGTTATTTGGTGCAGGTGTTGGATGGCGATAATGTGCGCACAGGAATTAACAACAACCTGGGCTTTAGCGAGGAAGACCGAAAGGAGAACATAAGGCGCATTGCAGAGGTGGCTAAGTTGTTTGTTAATACGGGCGTAGTAACCATTTGCTGTTTTGTGTCGCCAACGATTGAAATACGGCAGCAGGCCAAAGCAATAATAGGGGCACAGGATTTTAAGGAGGTATTTGTGAATACCCCTATTGAAGAATGCGAAAAGCGGGACGTAAAAGGTTTGTATGCGAAAGCCCGTAGAGGAGAGATAAAAGATTTTACCGGCATTAACGCGCCTTTTGAAGCGCCCGTGAGCCCGGATTTAGAATTGAAAACAAAAAATAAAAGTGTTGAAGAGAGCGTGAACGAAGCATTAACCTATGCCTTGCCTTTAGTTTCGCGCACTTCTTAATAGAATAAATATGTCTTATACTTTAAATCACCTTAAAACGCTGGAGGCCGAATCTATTTTCGTGCTGCGTGAAGTTGCTGCCCAGTTTCAAAACCCTGCTATTTTGTTTAGCGGTGGTAAGGATTCCATACTGGTAACCTACTTGGCCAAAAAAGCGTTTTATCCTGCGGCTATCCCATTTCCATTAGTGCATATTGATACAGGGCACAACTTTCAGGAAACGCTGGACTACCGTGATGCCCTTGTAAAAAAACTGGGTGTTAAATTAATAGTTGGCTCAGTGCAGGAGTCCATAGATAACGGCAGGGTTGCTGAAGAGAAGGGCTACAACGCCTCAAGAATACGCCTGCAAACCACTACCCTGCTTGACACTATAGAGAAATATAAGTTTGACGCCTGCATGGGCGGTGCCCGAAGAGATGAAGAAAAAGCCCGTGCGAAGGAACGTTTCTTTTCTCACCGTGATGAGTTTGGCCAATGGGACCCGAAGAACCAACGCCCGGAGTTGTGGAATTTATTCAATGGTAAAATGCACCAAGGCGAACACTTCAGAGTGTTTCCAATTTCCAACTGGACGGAGCTAGATGTATGGCAATATTTAGCTATGGAAGGCATTGAAATGCCTAGCTTGTACTTTAGCCACAAGAGGAAAGTATTTAACCGCGATGGCGTTTGGCTGGCTGAAAGCCCCTTTATACCTATGAAGCCGACTGAAACTGCCGAGGAACATATTGTGCGTTTTAGAACTATTGGCGACATAACATCAACAGGAGCTACGTTTTCAACGGCAGCAAGTTTAGATGATATTATACAGGAAGTGGCCGCTTCAAGAACAACTGAACGCGGTGGCCGCGCCGATGATAAGCGTAGCGAAACCAGCATGGAAGACAGAAAAAAAGAAGGCTACTTCTAAATGAATTTTGAACAGGAATGAACATGAGCGAAAACGGCACATATACTCAAGGCAACACCACTGAAAAATTCGATAGTAAAAGCTATTTGAATATGGAATTGTTGCGTTTTACTACCGCCGGTAGTGTTGACGATGGCAAATCAACCTTAATAGGACGATTGTTGTACGACAGCAAATCAATATTTGAAGACCAGTATGAAAACATAAAGGCCACTTCAGAAAGAAGGGGTGAAAGTATTGTTAACCTTGCGCTGTTAACGGATGGCCTGCGTGCTGAACGCGAACAGGGCATTACTATTGACGTGGCTTACCGTTACTTCAGCACTCCTAAACGCAAGTTTATTATTGCTGATACACCGGGGCATATTCAATATACCCGCAACATGGTTACCGGTGCTTCAACGGCCAACCTTGCTATTATATTGGTTGATGCACGCCAGGGAATTGTAGAACAAACCAAGCGGCATTCTATTATCGCTTCCTTATTAGGCATACCACACATAGCCCTTTGCATCAACAAAATGGATTTGGTGGACTATGACCGCAAAGTGTTTGACCGCATTGTGGATGAATACCGGGAATTTGCTACCCGCCTGAAAACAGTTGACATTCACTTTCTGCCGATATCAGCCCTTAATGGCGACAACGTGGTACACCGTTCTGATAAAATGAAGTGGTATGAAGGCGTAACGCTGATGTATTTGCTGGAGAATATTCACATAGCCAGTGATATTAACCATATTGACATGCGCTTTCCGGTGCAGTATGTGGTGCGCCCCTACTCTGATGAGTTTCACGATTACCGTGGCTATGCAGGCCGCTTATCAAGCGGCGTAATACGACCCGGCGATAAAATAATGGTAATGCCTTCAGGCTTTACTACCAAAGTAAAAACCGTTGAGTTGGATGGTCAACAACTGGCTCAGGCATTTGCCCCACTTTCTGTAACCGTTACGCTGGAGGATGATATTGACATTTCGCGCGGCGATATGCTGGTGCGTGAAGGGAACGTACCGCAGCAATCGCAGGATATTGATGCTATGATTTGCTGGATGGGTGAAAAACCGTTACAGCTAAACGGTAAATATGCATTAAAACATACCAGTAAGGATGTGCGCGCTGTGGTAAAAGATATTAAGTATAAACTGGACATAAATACCCTGCACCGCATTACTGAAACCCCTGTAATAAGCATGAATGATGTAGGGCGTATTTCGTTAAGAACCACCGCACCTTTATTTTTTGACAGCTACACCAAAAACCGCGATACCGGCAGTTTTATTTTAATTGATGAGGCTACCAACGTTACAGTTGGTGCATGTATGATAATTGATTAAATTCCATTCATATGAAAGAGAAAACAGTTCAGGAGTTAAAGGCTATGCTGGATGCCAAAGAAAATTTTCAGCTGATTGACGTACGCGAACCCTATGAATATGAAATGGCCGACATAGGAGGCGATAAGATACCAATGGGCGAAATACCTTCATCAATGGATAAGATTGCCAGAGATAAGCCAGTGGTAATTTATTGCCGTAGCGGCAACCGTAGCGGCCAGATATGCAACTACCTTGAACAGGAATTGCAGCTAAGCAATTTATATAACCTAAAGGGCGGCATAACCGCATGGGCCAATGATATTGACCCAAGCATGGATAAATATTAAGCCGGTCAACTTCTTTTACCTGATTGCCGTATTATATTCATAGCAGAAAATGGACGGCATTTTTCAACGACTTTACAGGCGCTCATCAGAACTTATACAGGATGAAATAACCACTGCACGTTATCTGTTGCTGGTGGCTGCCCTGGGATTTGCTGCCTTTGCTATGCTTGCGGAAAACGAACCGATGAGCGGGCCCGTAAGCCACCATGCCGTTAACTGGATTGATGCTATTTATGCCTTCTTTCTGTATACGGTGCTTACCCTGGCACCTAAAACCAGAAAATACTACAAGGAATTTGCTTACTCCCTTATTTACCTGCTTAACATAGGTAATATTTATATACTGCACGGCACAGCTTTCAGCCAGCAGTATGCTTACCAATTTATAGTTGTTTACACTATTTCAGGATGGTTCTTCCGTTCACAGAAATCTTACTTTTTACATACAGGTATAATAAACAGTTTCCTGATTGCTGTTGCTTTATTAACGGAAGGAAGCAGGCAGGCCGGGTTTGACTTTTACGCCACTTTTGTTTTAGCTGCATTAGCCCAATACATTTTAATACGTTACCGTTTTGCCATTGAAGAGCGATTAATGGACAGTGAACAGAAATATCGCTTACTGGCCGAGCATTCTTTTGATTTAATTTGTGTGCACAGCGCTGATGGTACACTGGAATTTGCCAGCCCCTCTATAAAAAGATTGTTTGGTTATGAGCCCGAAGAACTTATAGGCCGTAAGCCATATGAAATAACCCACCCCGATGATAAATACATTATACGGGCCTTAAATCTTAAAGTACCGAATCATCACTCTATACAACATCCTATACAATACAGGTTGCGCCATAAAAACGGAACCTACATTTGGATTGAAACTATTTTTGTGCCTTTACAAAGTGAGGATGGGGAAACGGGCGTTGTGTTGAGCCAAACCCGCGATATACGTAGAAGCAAAAACTATCAACTACAGTTGGAAGAGCGCACTCACGAACTGGAGAGAAGTAATGCAGATCTGGAAACATTCGCCTTTGTTTCGTCGCACGATATGCAGGAGCCGTTACGTATGATTGCGAACTACATGCAATTATTAAAGAGGAAGTATAGCGGTAAGTTAGATGCAGAGGCAGATGAATACATTGAGTTTGCCAATAAGGGGGCCATTAATTTATCGCAACTGATTAAAGACCTTCTGTCCTATTCGCGCATTACGCGAACTGAGTTAAACCGAACCCGTATATCAATGAAGGAATTGGTAAACGAGGTTACACGAAGTGTTCAACTTGAGCTGCAGGAAAAAAATGCAGTTGTAGAAGTGGAAGAGTTATGTGAAGCCGAGGTGGACCGAAACCTGATGTTATTGGTTATTCAAAACCTTATTTTGAATGCTATAAAGTATAACAATTCAGGCGCGCCCACAATTTCCATCAGTTGCGAGAAGAAAGAGGGTGAAGTAATTTATTGCTTTGCGGACAACGGCATTGGTATAGACCCCAAACACCAGCAACGGATTTTCGAACCATTCCACCGTTTGCACACTAAGGCAGAGTACCCCGGTACAGGCTTGGGCCTTTCTACCTGCAAGAAGATTATTGAACGCCACGGCGGTAAAATATGGATTGACAGCACCGCAAATAAAGGCTCCAAGTTTTATTTCTCGTTACCACGCTGTAAGAGTTAATGCTGCACACTTTTGCGGTACTCCAGCGGAGTTACGCCCGCATGCTTTTTAAAGAAGCGGACAAAGTAAGCAGGGTCTTCAAAGTTCAATTCAAAACAAATCTCCTTAACCGCTTTATTGGAATAAACCAAAGCACGTTTAATCTCCAGCATTAAACGCTCCTGCAACAGGGCTTCGGTACTTTTAGAAAAATGTTGCTTACATAAGTTATTCAAATGAATGAGGCTGACATTTAAAGCCCGGGCATAATCGCCTGCACGCCAGTGCAGGTGATAGTTCTTTTCTATCAACTGCTCCAGCTTAGCTGAAAATTGAGAGCGGTTTTGAGCAGCGGGCAAAGCGGTACTATTCAGTTGTTCGTAATAGCGCTGGGCACGGATAAGCAATACCTGCATTAATGACTGCAATACCTCGCGTTTTCGATTGTTTTCTGAAAAATACTCCTTATGAATTTCATCCAACAGGTTTTTGAACAACTTAAACTCAGAAGAAGAAATATTCAACGCACGTTCCGTACCGGGTTTATAAAATTCTAAATCGCGCAATTGAAAATTGGCACCCAGAAACTCTTCAGCAAACAACAAACTGAACCCTTCACTTTTGGGTAGCCGTTTTACTACGTGCACCTGGTTAGCTGAAACAAAATGCAGTGAATTTGATTTGATAGGATAGGCGGTAAAATCAATTTCGTGACTGCCGCCACCTTTTAAAAAAACCAATACCTCGTAATAATTATGCCGGTGGGGCAGGGAAACATCATAGCGTGAAACAGCTTTTTTCCAAAGCGCTACCTCAAATTTCGGCTGCCTTAATTCTGTGTCAAGCTTATGCAGCGGTATCTGCTTCATGCCAATGAATTTAAGCAATTACAGGCACTTCGCTCATCCGTTGTTTTAGTGATTTAACGGTGTTGTTCTCTTTTGCAGGTATATGGTCCATAGCGTACTCAGCAAAGGTGGTAATTGTGAGTGACGGGTTAACCCCCAGATTACAAGGCATTATGGAACCATCGAGGATATACATATTAGGATAACCATGAACACGGAAGTAATCATCCACTACCCCATCAGCAGCAGTTTTACCCATTGGGCAGCCGCCTAATATATGTGCTGTTGAGGCAAGACCCATAGTGATTTCCGTAAGCGCGTTCATGGGGATGCCATTTACCTTTTTTGCATAGCGATAGAGCGCCTCCTGCCCAACAGGAATATAGGTTGGCACGCGTTCATTGCTATCGTTAATCATGCTCATACTTGTGCCAAATATTCCCCGACGTAAACGGATGCGCATACTGTTTTCAAGCGTTTGCATAATAAGGAAGATAACTCCCTTATCGGATGGCGCTTTGGTAAAGAATAATTTCAGGAAGGTTATTGGCTTGGTAAGTAAAGCGCCGATTAACTTAACCGTACGAACAGGCGGCGAGCCGGGGCCAACAGCTAATGTGCCGAGGTGCATCATGGCTCCGCTACCATCAGGAAATTTGCAGATTTCGATTTGTGTGTTTTCATCAGGCGAAAAAATACGGGATATAGCAAGACCGTGATTCAGCTTTCTGTCTGCCCCTCCTACCCCGCTCAACATTTCGGAATTGGTAAGAATATTTTCACCCAATTTGTCGGAAAGATTAGGCAGCGTTTTATGAATGTATTTCTGCTTCAATAATAAATCTACAGTACCCAATACACCGCCACTAACAATAAGACCTTTTGAACGATATGTTTTGCGGTTTGCTGAAAACCACGAAGTAGAACTTTTAGTATGTATGTGATATTCTCCGTTTATGTGTTCAATTTTTTCAACCAGGGTTTCAGCTAAAACAGTAGCGCCAAACATATTCTCGGCAAACCACAGGTAGTTTTTATCAAGTGTATTTTTAGCGCCAATATGGCAGCCCACCATGCAGGCAGCACATTCGGTACAACCGCGCCGGGCGGGGCCCAGGCCGTTAAAGTACGGGTCCACCTCTTTATTCGTTTCACCCAAATAAACGCCTACACCGTCCACGCTTTTAAAAGAATCAGCCTTACCCATATCGGCAGCCACCTCTTTCAATACCAGGTCTTCAGGGTTGTCCTTTTTATATTGGGTAGTGCCCAACATAAATTTGGCCCGTTCAAAGTATGGTGCAAGCTCATTTTTCCAATCCTTAAAATGCGACCAGATTTTGTTAGTGTAAAAGTTTTCGCGGGGCATCATATGGGTATTGGCATACACCAATGACCCGCCTCCAACGCCAACACCGCTTATTACAAACACCTCGTTAAAAAACGTAAGCTTTTGAATGCCGAACCATTTCAAAAAGGGCATCCATAAGTATTTTGGGAGGTTCCAATCTGTTTTCGGAAACTCCTTTGGTTGCCAGCGTTTACCTTTTTCTATAACCAGTACTGAATATCCTTTTTCAGCCAGCCTCATAGCACTTACGCTGCCTCCAAAACCTGAGCCGATAACGATATAATCATAAACTTCTTCCTGCATAGCGAACTAAAATACAATTATTAAAACCTATTAGGAATGATTTTGTTTGCATAAGGTAGCTGTAAAGTATTCCATTAATTTCGCAACATGTCATCTAAATTCAACATCGTGCCATTGGAACAGTGGAGCGGTATAAAAAATAAGCCTTACGTAATATCAGGGCCCTGCAGTGTGGAAGGAGAAGAGCAGGTATTTGAAACCGTACGGCAACTGGTGCAATATGCCGGGAACAAAATACACTTAATACGAGGCGGAATATGGAAGCCAAGAACACGTCCTAACAGTTTTGAAGGAGTTGGCGAAATAGGTTTGCCCTGGCTTAAAAGCGCCGGCAAAGAAGTAGGCCTGCCCGTAACGGTTGAAGTGGCTAACCCTGAACATGTTGAAGCCGCTTTAAAAGCCGAGATAGATGTATTATGGATAGGCGCACGAACAACAGTTTCGCCTTTTGCGGTACAGGAAATTGCAGATTCATTAAAAGGGGTTGACATACCGGTATTAATTAAAAACCCCGTTAACCCTGACCTTGAATTATGGTTAGGTGCCATAGAGCGCATACATGCCGTGGGCATAAAGAAACTGGGGGCTATACATCGCGGGTTTTCGTCGTATGAAAAAACAGCGTATCGCAACCCGCCTATGTGGGAAATACCTATTGAATTACGCCGCCGTTATCCTGAAATACCCATAATTGTTGACCCATCGCACATGGGTGGCAGCAGAGATATGATTTACATGCTGGCCCAACAAGGTATGGACATGGGTTTTGACGGCCTTATGATAGAGGCACACCGCAACCCTGAAAAAGCATGGAGCGATGCCAAACAGCAGGTTACTCCGCAAAGATTGGCGGAGATTTTAGAGGCGTTAATTGTACGACAACCTAAAACAACGACAGATGAGTTACAACCACTGCGCGACTTACGCGCCCGCGTTGACCGCATTGATGATTATATAATTGAGTTGCTTAGCGAACGCATGGGAATTTCAGAGCAGATAGGCGCATTGAAAAAACTTAATCACCTTGCCATTCACCAGTCTGAACGTTGGGCGTATATCGTTAAACGGGCTTTGGAAAAAGGAAAGACCGGCGGCTTAACGGAAGAGTTTCTCTTAAAATTGTTTCAGCAAATACATAATGAAAGCATACGCCATCAAAGCAATGTGATGGAAAAGGAATAAAACACAAAAGGCTCCTGATGGAGCCTTTTGTATAAGTTATAGTTACAGCCACTACTTAGCAGCAACATCTTTGTTTACAAAGAAATAAATTGCGGTATGCCATTTGGCAGGGTCCTTTTCTGTCATTGGGTCAGTTACATATTGCTCAACCACCATATCCGGGTCATCACGCTTAAAGTTATCCTGTAAAAACTTGGTCATAGCATCGTAGGCCGACTTCATTTTAGTATAGTCGCCATAGTAGTCAATAACATATGCTTTAGATGCCGGAATATTTATCAGTGTAAATTCCTTGCCAAAATCTTTTTTGGCATCAACCGGTATGGCGGCAGCTACATCCGCTTCGCCTTTTTCTTCATCATACTTATAATAGATACCGATAGGAATACCTGCTTTTGCGCCTGCCTTTTTAATGGCTTCATCCATTTTAGGATAGTTGGTTCCGAAGAATTGAGTCATATCCTGAAACTTAACCACCTGACGAACCGAAATGGCATTCATATCCGCCCAGTCTGTTTCTTTTATTTCGTATGAAGTAGCAGAAGAAGAACCTTCCGCCTCGCACATAGATTTTAGCGTAGCTAACCCGCTTTCGAAATCCTTACCTACCTGCTTATCCATATTCATAAACAAACCCATGGCATTAAAAGGGAAAGGCATGTGGCCTTTCATACCCCAGGTTACTTTATAGCCGGCATCTGCCTTTTCCATATTCATGTAGGCCGTATTGTGCGATTCGAAAGGCTTCATAAAATGCAAATCGTACTCTACGCCTTTGTTAGCTTCTACCTTGGTTAAAGTCATTTGCCCTTCACCTACTGAGTCGTTTCCTTTCCAATAGTGAGAAGAACCAACCTGGCCATCCACACCGCTGTCTTTAACCATTTGGTTAGGGTCAAGCTTGGCCCATGGGTTCCATTTATTAAAAGCCTGTAAACTGCTGATGTTTTTGAACACTACATCTTCAGGAGCGTTAACTACAATGTCGCGTTTAACATCAAAATCTTTAGGGGCAATTAAACCCGCAATAAGCACCGCTGCAATTAAAACGAGCAGAACTATGCCGATAATTTTAAGGACTTTCATAACATTGGTTTTTAGTGAATTGCAAAGTAAGAAGTTAAAATGAAAAAAACGACACCTGACCGTTTCGGCACAAACACCTAAATTCGCCCTATTATATATGGAAGCAAATAAAACGAAAACGATACGCGCTGCACGCGGTAATGAATTGAGTTGCAAGGGCTGGGTACAGGAAGCCGCCTTACGCATGTTATGCAACAACCTTGACCCTGAAGTGGCAGAAAGACCCGAAGACTTAATTGTTTACGGTGGCTTGGGTAAAGCTGCCCGTAACTGGGAAGCCTTTGATAAAATAGTGGAATGCCTGCAGGACCTGGAAGAAGATGAAACTCTTATTGTGCAAAGCGGTAAGCCCGTTGGCGTTTTACGTTCGCATAAAGATGCCCCAAGGGTGCTTATTGCCAATAGTAACCTGGTAGGCAAATGGGCTACATGGGAGCATTTTCGCGAACTGGAAAAGAAAGGGTTGATGATGTACGGCCAAATGACGGCAGGCAGTTGGATTTATATAGGTAGCCAGGGTATAGTACAAGGCACCTATGAAACCTATTTATCACTTGCCCACCAACATTATGAAGGCACTCTGCGCGGTACCTTAAATGTTACAGCAGGTTTAGGGGGTATGGGTGGCGCACAACCATTGGCTATTACGATGAACGAAGGTGTTTGCCTTGCTGCTGAAATGGAAGAATGGCGAATTAAGAAAAGAATTGAGACCCGCTACTTAGATAAATACACCCACGACATTGATGAAGCAATTGGCTGGGCGCTTGAAGCGAAAGAAAAAGAAGAAGCTGTTTCTATTGGTGTATGCTGTAACGCCGTTGACTTATTGCAGCGTTTAATTGAAAGAAATATTACACCTGATACCCTTACTGACCAAACCTCAGCGCACGACGAATTGATAGGCTATTTCCCCGAAGGTTTGAGTGTAGAAGAAGCGAAACTGATTCGTGAAGCTAATCCGCAGGATTACATTGAACGCTCGCTGGATACCATTGCCAAGCACGTAACACTAATGCTGGAATTGCAAAAGCGCGGAGCCATTACATTTGACTATGGCAATAATATACGCGGGCAAGCTAAAGATAAGCGCGGTGTAATGAATGCCTTTGATTTTCCGGGCTTTGTTCCGGCTTACGTTCGCCCGTTGTTTTGTGAAGGCAAAGGGCCTTTCCGTTTTGTAGCACTTAGCGGAGACCCAAATGATATTTATGTGTGCGATGAAAAACTGAAAGAATTATTCCCTGATAATACAGGTTTACACCGCTGGTTAAGAATGGCGAAAAGTAGAATTGCCTTCCAGGGTTTGCCTGCACGCATTTGCTGGTTGGGTATGGGCGACCGCGAAAAAGCAGGCCTCGCTTTTAACCAATTAGTAAAAGAAGGAAAACTAAAAGCGCCTATTGTTATTGGACGCGACCATTTAGATACAGGCAGTGTTGCCTCACCAAACCGTGAAACCGAAGCAATGAAAGACGGTAGCGATGCCGTTGCTGATTGGCCAATACTGAATGCTTTGATTAACACAGCCGGCGGCGCCAGTTGGGTAAGCTTTCACCACGGAGGCGGCGTAGGTATGGGTTACTCTTTACACGCAGGTATGGTAATTGTTGCCGATGGCAGTGATGACGCTGCGCGCCGCTTAAAGCGTGTTTTACATAACGACCCTGCCATGGGTGTTATACGGCATGCTGATGCAGGTTACGAATTGGCGAAGGAAACCTCGCGTAAGTATGGCCTAGATATATAGTTAATGGTGAGTAGTTAATAGCAAGTAGTGGGTATTGAGCTTTTAGTAGCAAGTAGCTAGTATTTAGATAATGCAAATACAAAAAGCTTAATTACTTGCCGGTAAGAGGCCTGTATTAGGCTCTTTATCGAACTACGGTGAACTGCTTGTTTACTTTTCCGTTAGCGCTAGTAAGTTGCAGGGTGTAATTGCCGCCAGGCAGTGTGCTTACATCAACAGCGTTACCTGTATGAGCACGTTGTAATACCAAACGGCCATTGTAATCGTAAACAGCAACTGAGGAATATTCCGCGGCATGCTCAATTATCAATTTATCGGAGGCAGGGTTTGGATAAATACGCACCAACTCATTCTCGTTTTCTGTTATACCGGCAGGGTTTAATAACCATGATTTTCCATCAAGATTCCATTCGGGTTTTGTTTCGGGGTTAATACCGCTGGTGTATATAAGATGGTGAAGCGCTGTAACAGCAGCATCATTTTGTGCAGGAGCAGCTTTAAGTTTGGCCACATCCACACAAGTGGAATCAAAAACAGAATTATTGCCGCAATTGTAGCTGCCGGGGTCCTGCATGCTTAACTGCTGGTGCGCAACTGCGCTGCCCGAGGCCATCCACCAAATGTGGCGCTCTTCATTAGAGTTACCACCATGGAAAAAGCTTGTTCCGCCGTGGTCAGTTACAATCAGTATCAGCCAGTCTTCATTAGCATACGTAGGGCGATTTTGCAGTGCAGTAAGCACTTGCCCTATGGCGGTATCTACCTTTTGAATAGCATTAATGTAAAACGGATTAGACGGTGAAAATGTAGTGGTGTGTCCTGCCAAATCAACAGCATCGAAATAGGTAAACAGAAAATCAATGTCAGGGTTTTGCAATTCCAGTACGGCTGAATCTGCTGTAGGATAAGTGCTGCCATCAACAGTGCGTATAGTGCGCGACCAACCTCCATTAGTAATATTATCAATAAGCGGATCCCATTCTGCAACAATGGAAGAATTAAGATTGGGATTAACCTGCTTAGCCAATGTGGCTATAGGCGGATATTGAACAAAATTTGTAGAGCTAAAGTTGTTATTAGTTACCAGGTGCTTATTCCAGTTAACACCGGTTAATATGCTTGACCACGAGGGGCCTGACCATGTTATGCCCACATGCCAGGTATCGTAACAATACAGGCTGTTTGGTAACAATGCATCAATGTTAGGCGTATTGGCCTGCTGAAAAGCATCGGAGCGGCAGCCATCAATGCCTAATAACAGCACCTTGCGGTTTTGCGATGCAAAAACCAATTGACCCAATAAAAGAAGGGAAAGTAAAGCTCTGATTTTCATTAAGCGAAGTTTATCCAAATGTAAAGCATTCGGCTAAACCCACTAATGAATTACTTATCCTTATTCATATAAAAAGATAAAGCGCCACTTGGGCATTTCTGTACCTGATTTACTATTTCATCAGTACCCGCGCCTTCAGGCGTTATCCATGGTTTTTGCTTTGCTTTAAAAACCGAAGCAAGTCCCTTTACGCAGTTAGCAGAATGTTGGCATAGGGAGGCTTTCCATACAATAGTTACCTCGCCGTTGGTGTATTCTTTGGTTTCTTCCATAGGTGCAAATTAACTTTTTCTTAGTTGTTAAACCTTTGTTAAAGGAAATCGTCTAAGAAATTATGAAACAGCTTCTACTACCCATATTGTTTGCAATGGTTTCATTGCAGCTTAGCGCGCAAACCATTACACCGCTTTACCTGAATTTTAACTCGCACAACGAGGAAACCGATGGCGGTTTTGGAAACAGTTACAACCAAAAGCTTGATACGTTTACCAAGTACAGAGCCTTGCTTGTGCAAATGTGCGATACCCTAAGAACGAAAGGGGCCAAATACAATTTTCAAAGTGACTGGCGCTTTTTAGACGGTGTTAACCTGTATGATAACGGAACTGCATCAACCAACGGCAAAAATGTTTGCCAGTGGATGCACGATGACAACAACGGCTTAATAGAGCAGGATGTGCACGCGCATAAAACACAGAAAAATGAAACCGATGTAGTTTGGTATTACCAGCAAATTGGTATTACCCCTTCTAATGTAGTGGGCGGTTTTTTATATGATACGGTTATGACCCCATCAATGCCCGGAAGTAACTGGACAGATATGCAGGATAGCCTGCCGGGAAAAGTTCATGCAAACATGAAGTGGCAGTTTGATGTAATTTGGGGTGGCGGTACACCTAACCACAGCGGGAGCGATCTGAATACTTACGGTGCCTGGAAGCCTGATACCATTCATAGCGTTTTTACCCATAGCCCGGGCAAACACCTGGTGTTAGTGGGTAATGGATGCTCTCCTTTGTTACATGATAGCATTCCGGATGTAGTAGCCAGTATAACAAACGAAATTCGCACCTTTTGTTACGAAATAAATAATGGCCAGTTGCCTGCAGGAAAATTCTATACCGCCTGTATACAATGGAATGTTCGTGACCTGAGCCAGGCATTAATAAAGGATGCAGCCCAACTTTGCGATTCATTGCAGCCGCTTGTAGATGCCGGATACATTGTATGGAAAAACCATACGGAAAAGCTAAATATTTGGCAGAACCAATATGCAGCTGAACCCAACCAATTGTTATGCGATAATGTGCCGCAATGGAATGGTACTATTTCTACAGGTATTGAGGAAAGCGCATTGCCTGTATCACTTCATTTATTCCCCAACCCAACAAATTCTAAATTACAGATTGTTCGGTCAAACAATGAGGTAGAAGAAGCGGAACTGCTGGACATGAACGGCAGAAAAATAAAAAGCTTCTACTTTACAGCAGAAGCCCTGACTATTGATGTAAATTTTCTTTCGCCCGGTATGTATATACTGCGTAGCGGTAATGAGGTAAGGAGATTTATAAAAACCAATGCTACCCCTTAGCCGCTTTAGCATTCACTACCGCCTCTGTCAACCAAATAAATTCGTTAGCAAAGGTATGCACTGAATTACAAAAGGAATCTTCAACCAACTCTGATTCGGCATTAAATTTCTTATCAACTGCGGGAACAATAAGCATGTTGGGACAAGGAACACCAAACATGCCGCATATCATATTCTGCATTTGTTGGGCTGCACGCATACCACCCATAGCACCGGGGGAAGCCGTTGAAATGCCAAACACCTTTTTAGCCTGCTTAGGGAAATGGTCTAACAGGTTTTTAAGCGCCGATGAATAACTGCCGTTATATTCCGGTGTTACCAGAATAAAGGCATCTGCTTCAAATACAGAAAGCGCTAACTCCTTATGTTCCTGCGGAACATCATTAATGGTAGACCATACCTTTTCTACAAAAGGAAGCGGATGTTCACTCATGGCAACCAAAGTGTATTGATGGGCGGGATATTTTTCCTGGAGGTATTTTTGAAGGAACCGCGCTACACGTACAGTTACACTCTGTTTACGGGGGCTTCCTGAAATTATGGTAATCTTCATCACTATTTATGTTAGGCTGCTAAAGTATTAAAGTGTTTCAGCTGTTAACTATGCCAACGGGTTAGATTGACGGCCCATGTATTAACTCATGGGCACATCAATCAACAATAATTCAGTGTCTTTGTTCACCTTAACTTCTATTTCACCGGTATCATAAATTCCCAGCGCATCACGGTCGCCTAGTTTTTGTCCGGCTACTTCTACCTCACCATTTACTACCACCATATATACTCCATTTTTTGGCGAATGCAGTTTGTAGTTAGCGGTTTCGCCGGCAGTAAAATTACCCATGCTTAACCAGGCATCCTGGTTTATCCAAAGCGTGCCTTCCTCCTTACCCGGTGAAACTAAAAGCTGGAATTTGCCTTTGCGCTCGTCTACAGTATACGTGCGTTGATCGTAACGCGGTTTTATATTCCGCTCTTTTGGAAAAATCCAGATTTGAAAGAGGTTCAATTCTTCAGTGGCAGAACCGTTAAACTCAGAGTGGGTTACCCCGCTGCCCGCGCTCATTATCTGAACGTCACCAGCCTTAATATTACCGGAACTACCCATACTATCTTTATGGCTTATTACGCCTTTAAGCGGTATGGTGATAATCTCCATATTATCATGCGGGTGAGTGCCGAAGCCCTGGCCCGGCGCTACGCGGTCGTCATTTAAAACGCGCAGCAAACCAAAGTGTACTTTAGAGGCATCGTAATGATTAGCAAAACTGAAATAATAGCGGGCTTTCAACCAGCCGTAATCGGCCTGGCCTCTGTCATCTGCCCTGTGAAGAACCGTTTTCATATAATAGTATTTAGTAAAAAGTATTATGTATTAAGACAATACAAGAAAAATAATCTTATGCAGTGGCTTGTGCAGTCTCAGCCGCCTTTTCCAATTGCAACTGAACGTTCAGGTGTAGTTTCACTTCATCGCTAACAACAACGCCACCAGCTTCGGTAACTGCATCCCAATTTAAGCCAAAATCTTTCCTTTTCAGCTTACCGCTGATTTCGAAACCGGCTTTGGTGTTACCGTAAAAGTCTCCCATTTGGCCGCCGTAGTCCACATCCAACTCCACAGGACGGGTGATATCGCGAATGGTCATGTTTCCTTTTACGCGGTATTGATTATCGCCTTTGGCTTCAAATGAGGTGGATTCAAATTTTAACTGCGGGAATTTTTCAGCGTTAAAGAAGTCATCGCTCTTTAAGTGGTTATCGCGCATTTCCATGCCGGTGTCAATAGAATTGATGTCGGCAGTAAATTGAACCCTGGCATCGCTAAAGTCTTCTTTGCTGTGTTCCAGTGAACCTGCAAAGTTTTTGAATTTGCCGGTTACGGTGTTAATCATTAAGTGTTTCACTTTAAAGTGAATGTCGCTGTGCAGCGGGTCGATGTTCCATTTTTTGGTGCTCATATACTTTGATTTTTTATGGTTATTGAATTTTGTTTGACGATACAAAGGTAATAACAATAGTTGTATATACAACTATTGTAGTAAAAAATTTTAGTTTCTTAACTTATCCAGTATGCGGTTAAGCTCTTTTGCCTCGGCGGCGGTAATGCCTTTAAGCGTGGCTAACCACTCTTCGCTCTCATTATCAATTTTGGTAAGTATGGCCAAGCCCTTCTCGGTGATGGTGATGTCTACCTGGCGGCGGTTGTTAGGGCAGGTCTCACGGATTACCAAGCCTTTCTGACGAAGCTTTTCAACCAGACGGGTAGCGTTGCTGGCTTTATCAATCATACGGCAAGTAATATCGGACAACATTAAAGCTTTAGGGAACGAGCCACGAAGTATACGAAGGACATTGAACTGTTCGGGGGTAATACCATGCTTTTTAAAGCGAATGGCGTTTACATTGTGCAACCAACTGGCAGTGTACAATACGTTAACAGCAGCTTTTTCGTACTCGGTACCAAATTTCTTTTGTTGTATGTCTTCTTCCAGTCCCACGGTGTAAAGATAAAAATAATAATTGTAGATACAATAGTTGAATTTGCGATATTATCTTTTCCGTCTATTTCTTTCAAAAAAAAACGACTGAAATTGAGGAATAAGCATCAACAATAGACCTAGGGACGAAAGAAAAAACTCAAGGTTCCTGGGCATTGAACGCTTTAAAAAAATAGTAGCTGTAAAAATAATTGCTCCAACTACAGTTAGAAAATTAAATAGTTTTTGTCTCTCCCATCTACGGGTACTTAACATTAAACCTATGAAGGCGTCATTGTCCGGCTCATAAGATAAAACAATCTTCAGCAAGCGTTTCGCTTCGGCATAATCTCTTAAGAAATAATTTGCCTGTGCCTGCTTAAACAATAACCATTTATACCTTTCATCCTCTGCAAAATTGATTCCGTATTCCTCCAAGCCATCCTCAATAAGTGGCTGGAACTGTAATGCCTCATTTAAGCATTTGTTGTATTTACCTAAATTGTATAGTGCTCCTATATAACATAGATGCATTTCCTGAAAAAGCTCAAGCTCCGCTTTAAATTTGAAAGAACCGATGCCTGCAAACAAAGAATAATTCCTTTGAAAAAAAGCAATAGCGGCTGAATCAGAACCATATACTTCCTCGTGAAAATCCTTCATCAACCTGGTAATTACACTCATAATTTTAAATTGATGGTGTTTTATTGAACCAAGGGTCAGCCTGTTCCATTTGCGCTGCTAAACGAAACATAGTGGCCTCATCATTCATCTTACCTGTAAACATTACGCCTACCGGCAGTTTATCATCGCTCCAGTATAATGGCACAGACATGGATGGCTGCCCCGTGATGTTTGCCAAAGGAGGATAAGGTATCCAACTAAAAATCTTTGAAGCAATCTTTTCTATAAGGCCGGTGTATTTAACTACCTGCGAAATACCAAGGGCATTCATTATTCTAAGCGCATTATCTTCCAGCTTAGAGGTTTGCAGAGCCCCGATTTTAAAAGGCTGCATACCTAAGGTAGGCGTTAGCAGAAAATGATACTCCTTATGGAATTTCGCCATTGCCCTGCCCATCTCATTCCAATGCATACGCGCAAGGGTAAAGTCTGCCGCTGAAAAGGCCCTGCCCAGTTTATACAATAACCAGGTGTTAGGTTCCACCTCACTGTAATGCGGTTTGCGCCCGCGTTGCTCGCCAATGTATTCCAGTGTAGAAGATAACTCGCCCATAACAAGCATGTAAAGCAAATCAGTCAGCAGCTTCTTATCAAAAGGAAGTTTTACTTCCACTACTTCGTGCCCCAGGCTCTTTAATAGTTGCACTGTATGTTCAATCGCCTTTTTGTTTTCATCGGGCTGCTGTGCGCCGAGGCCTTCGGGCATTTGCAAGGTATAGCCAATACGCAGTTTGCCCGTGGCCATTTTTATTTCTTCTGCGTAAGGCCTTTCAGGTTTTTGAATAACGTAAGGGTCACCATCCAAAGCGCCCTGTATACAATCAAGGTATAAGGCTGAATCGCGCACTGAACGCGACACGCAACCCTCACTTACAGCACCACTCCACTGCTCTCCTACCTGCGGGCCAAGTGTTACGCGCCCGCGTGTGGCCTTCATGCCAAACAAGCCATTACAACTGGCCGGTATACGAATAGAACCACCGCCATCATTGGCGCTGGCCATAGGCACTATACCTGCAGCTACTGCTGCCCCACTGCCGCCGCTGCTGCCTCCGGTTGTTCGTTCCAAATTCCATGGATTATGCGTAGCCCCAAAAAGTTCATTCTCTACAAAGGGGTTTAAACCAAACTCTGAAGTATTGGTTTTACCAAAAATGATAAGCCCTGCATTGAGTATGCGATTGGTCACCTCTGAATTTTCTTCGGAGATATAATCCTTTAGTATGCGGCTTGCACCGGTATAGCGGGTGCCTTTTAACTGCGGGCCGAGGTCCTTTATTAAATACGGCACACCGGCAAAAGGTGCGCTATAGTCTACATTGTTCAATTGCTCACGGGCAAAGTCATGCAAAGGAGTAACTATAGCATTAATTTTCGGATTGACTTCTTCCGCACGCTTTGTGGCTATCTCCAGAAGTTTTGAGGGCGTTACGGCTTTGCTCTTAATCAGTTCAGCCAGTGCAGTGGCGTCGTGCTTGCGGTATTCTTCAAATGTCATAACCTCTATTTATTTAAAATGAAAACCTGCGCCTCGTGTGGCTGTAATTTCCTTTCCTGAAGCAATGCCCACTTGTGCCCAAAGTAATCTGCACCAACAGTTACCTCTTTAGCTGTGGTATTAAACACCATCAGCGCTTCTTTATTACCGGCAAGGTTACGGCTGTATAAGCGCACACCTTTTTTTGTAGCAACCAGGCGTGCCTGCTCACCTAAATCATCCTGGTTTACTCGCAACAAAGTAGTATCCATTAATATGGCATAAGTGGCCTCATTCATATTACGCAAATCGCAACTACTTAAAAGAGGTGCCGAAAACATACACCACAAGGCCATATGGCTGTGGTATTCAACATCACTCATTCCTTTAAACTGTCCGTTAGCGCCGGTAGCCTTACCCTTTCCGTAGTTACCTACAATCAGCATATCGGGGTCATTCCAATGGCCGGGGCCTGCATACTTAGCCAGCTTTTGGTTGCGGCGCACAATTTCCATAACGCTCATTTGCCATGGCGAACCGCTGTGCCAGGTATCAAAAATATCGGGTGTAGTACGCCAATAACTGCCGCCGGTTTTGTGCGCCCATAGCCATGGCTTACGTATTCCCCATTCGCAAACACTAAACACAATAGAGCGGCCTGAGTTACGCAGTGCTGTGCCCATAGCCGTGTATCGCTCAATAGCAGGCTTACGCGTCCATGGGGCATAGCAGTAATCATACTTCAGCAAGTCCACACCCCACTCCGCATATTTCTTTGCATCAATTTCTTCGTGGCTGTAGCCGCCAAAACAGCGGCCGCAGGTCATTGTGCCGGCGCAGGAATAAATGCCAAGCTTTAAACCTTTCGCATGAACATAATCCGCTACATACTTTATTCCATGAGGGAACTTAGCAGGGTTAGCCACCGGATTACCCAATGAATCGCGCGTATCAGCATGCCAAAAATCATCAATATTAATGTACTGGTAACCCAAATCGCGCATGCCTGTGCTTACCATGGCATCAGCCATTTCAATAAGCATCTTCTCATCAATATCTTTGGTAAACACATTCCAACTGTTCCAACCCATAGGAGGTGTAAGGCATAGTAACTCTCCTACTTCCAACCGTATTTCTTCAGTACTTTTGCCCTGTGCGTTTTGAGCATTTACTTTAAAGGTGTAATTACCTTTGGCGCCCACTTTACCTGTAATAATTCCTGTAGCAGCATCCAGCTTTAAACCGGCCGGTAAGCCCTCTGCAGTAAATGTTATTGGCCTTGCTCCGGTAGCGGGAACGGTAAACAGAAAATCTGTATTGGGATAATTGCCAACCACTTTAGCCCCGTGAAAAACCGGCGGGCCGCTATACAGCATATCCTTAACCTGTGCATTGCATACTTGTGTAAAACACACTAATAAGAAGAGGAGTTTTCTCATAAAGCAAGTATACAATTTTTGAAAGTTTAGAAACTGAAAAGAATGATTGTATATGATTAATGAGGCATAAAAAGAGATAGCGTAATTTCTGATTTTTCCTTACGTTCACATAAACCCTTACCCATGCACCTGCTTAGTGGCGCCGACTATCTCGTATTTCTGGTTTACTTTTTAATTGTGGCCGGATTTGGCCTGTGGATTTACCAACGCAAAAGAAAAGCGGCGGAAAACTCTACCGACTATTTTTTGGCAGAAGGACAGCTGACCTGGTGGGCCATAGGCGCTTCCTTAATTGCTTCCAACATAAGCGCCGAACAGTTTATAGGCATGAGCGGCTCAGGCTTTAAAATGGGCCTGGCCATTGCCAGTTACGAATGGATGGCTGCTGCTACACTTATTATAGTAGCGGTATTCTTTATGCCGGTTTACTTAAAGAATAAAATTTATACCATGCCGCAGTTTCTGCAGCAACGGTATAACGGCACAGTAGCTATGATAATGGCCGTGTTTTGGCTGCTGTTGTATGTAGTGGTTAACCTTACTTCAATCCTATACTTAGGTGCATTAGCCATTAGCAGTATTTCAGGCTTGCAGTTAAGTTACTGTATGTATGGCCTGGGCCTGTTTGCTGTGCTCATTACCTTAGGGGGCATGAAGGTGATAGGTTACACCGATATTATTCAGGTCTTCTTTTTAGTGTTGGGTGGCTTAGCTACTACTTACCTTGCCTTAAACCTTGTGGCCGCCAAATTGGGGGGGCAGGGCGTGCTAAGCGGTTTCAGCTTGCTACTGCAAAATGCCGGCGACCACTTCCATATGGTATTAAAGAAGGACAACCCCAATTACCTTGACCTTCCGGGCTTAACTGTGCTACTGGGTGGCATGTGGATTGCCAACCTCAACTATTGGGGATGCAATCAATATATAACACAGCGCGCCTTAGGAGCCAATTTGCCTACAGCGCGCAACGGTTTGCTGTTTGCCGCTTTCTTAAAACTACTAATGCCTGTAATAGTGGTATTACCCGGCATAGCGGCATTTGTACTTTACCAACAGGGGGGTGATATTACCACCGCTTTAGGTTCAGGAGAAAATTTGAACCCTGACCGCGCCTACCCCGTGTTGCTGAACCTATTACCTGTTGGCTTAAAGGGCCTGGCGTTTGCGGCTCTTACCGCAGCAGTAGTAGCCTCTTTGGCCGGTAAAGCTAACAGCATCTCTACCATTTTCTCATTAGATATTTTTAAAAAGCGTTTACAGCCCGATGCCGATGAAAAGAAAGTGGTGAACGTTGGGCGCATTACCATTGTGGTAGCTATGGTTATTGCAGTAATTATCGCTCCGCTTTTGGGTATCGATAAAAAAGGCGGTTTCCAGTTTATACAGGATTATACCGGCATGCTTAGCCCCGGCATTTTTGCCATGTTCATTATGGGCTTTTTCTATAAGCGCACTACCAGCAGCGCAGCCTTGTTTGCCATGGTAGGCGGCTTCGTCTTTTCATTGCTTATATCTCTTTTGCCCAATTGGATGGACCTTTCCTTCCTGGCATCAACAGGTTTTGCTGCCGCCAATGATAAAGGTGTTTACGTGGTGCCTTTCTTGGATAGAATGGGAATTGTATTTGTGTTATGCATAGCCGGCATGTATCTCATAAGCCTGCTTGAAAACCGCGATGGCAAAAAAGCGCACGCCCTTGAAGTGGATACTTCACTCTTTAAGGTATCAGACAGCTTTAAGGTAGGTTCGCTAATTGCCTTAGGCATTTTAGCCGCGCTTTACATTGCCTTTTGGTAGCCTTTTAACAATTCAAAGGTTGACACAAGTTGACACTTTTAAAACGTCAACTTTCAAAAAAATAAGTCTAGAATATTGATTATCAGATATTTATAAAAATGAGCGCTTTTTAAAAAGTTGACACTTACTTTAGTGCTAATGGAACACACCGAAGTTTTCCGCCATCGGTTCAGAGAAGAAAATATAGGTGCCGGGTATTCCGGCAAACTGCATTTTGTGTTCATCACGTTATGGTGCATTGGCGGCATTTCCGTTTGCCTACTTAACATGCATGCACTTACCCTCAAACAGTTATTAATTATTCCCATCACCTTTCTTTACACCAATCTTTTCGAATACATAGGGCACCGCTACCCAATGCACCATAAATACAAGGCATTGCAGGCGGTATTTAAAAGGCACACCCTGCAACACCATCATTTCTTTACCAACGAAAAAATGAACTGTGATACTGTAAACGATTTCAAGATTATCCTCTTCCCTCCTGTTCTTCTCATTTTCTTTTCGGTGTTTTTTGTGCTCCCTGTGGCCGCTGCTATCTTTTACTTTTTCAGCCTTAATGCCGCCATGTTGTATATAGCCACTACGCTTGCCTATTACTTAAATTATGAATGGCTTCATTTGGCCTATCACTTACCCGAAACCCATTGGATTTATAAACTGCCTTTTCTTAAGCTGTTACGCCATCTGCATCATAATCACCACAACCTAAAACTCATGGATAAATACAACTTCAATATCTCCTATCCGGTGTTTGACTTTGTATTCCGCACTCTGAAATGAAAACATTGAAAATAGCCTTGCTGGTAGTAGTTGTTTTGTATTTGTTGGTACTGCTGGCTACTTATTTATTACAGGAAAAAATAATTTTTCCGGCTGAGCCATTACGAAAGGATTATCCTTTCAACCTTACAGCCGAAGACCGCGAAGTGTTTATCGCTAAACCCAATGGCGATAAAATAAACGGCATTCTGTATAAACGCGCAGGGAATAAAGGTGTGGTGCTGTACCTACATGGCAATGCGGGCCATTTGTCAAGCTGGCAGCATATGGCGCCCGAAATACTGGAGCACAAAAAAGACTTACTGCTTATTGATTATGGCGGCTACGGTAAAAGTGAAGGGAAATTTTCAGAAGAAGGTTTTTATACCGATGGAAAAGCCGCTTACAATTTTCTGCTAACCGAAGGCTATAAGCCTGAAGACATAATTATATATGGCCGCTCTATTGGTACCGGTATAGCTACGCAGTTGGCTACTACGCAAAAAACCGGCGGCCTTATTCTGGAATCTCCCTATTGCAGCATCCCTGCTTTAGGCAGGGAAAAAATGCCTTTTCTTCTGCCCGGCCTTTTGCTTAAATACCAATTCAACAATCTTGAAAAAGCGCCAGGCATTAAAGTTCCTGTTCTTATTCTGCACGGTACGGATGATTCACTTATTCCTGCAGAGCATGGCAAGAAACTCTACGCTGCCTTCACCACAGTAAAAACGCTGGTGTTAATACCCGGCGGCCATCATAACGATCTTAGTGAGTTCCCCGAAAAAGCCGCAGCCTTGCAGGCCTTTCTATCTTCTCATTAGTATTTTATCTTTATAGCTGCATGTTGCATACAGACCCTGAACAGGAACCCCGATTCCTGGAATTTGAGCAGTTGATTAAGCAGCGTAAAGAAGAAGCGCTGCCAATGGGTTTTGCTTTATTGGAACAGGCCCGTGCCGAAGGCAACAAGGCAATTATCAATTTCGTAAATGTTCACCTGGCTAACTTCTATAGCGATGTACAAAACCGTTATCAGTATGCCATAGATTTTACCCAGGCTGCAGCTGACGAGTTAGACCCCGCCATTGACTACGAAGCCCTTGGCGGTTACTACGTAACCATTGGCAGAAACTATGCCCTGCTGGGCAACTTTAATAAATGCCGCGATGCTTACATCAAAGGCAAAAGTTTGTTGGAGCATAAGGAGCTTAGCCGAAAAGGCAAGGGACGCCTGGGCATAGTTTATCAAAACCTGGCAGCGCTTTTTATTGATTTAAAGCTGGAAAAACTGGCTGACGACTTTCTGCAAAAGGCGTTTGAAATTTTTAGTGAAACCAACGATAAGGCACGTCTTTGCCTTACGCATAATTCCTTAGCATCACGCATTACAGACCCTGCTCAAAAACTTTATCACTTTAATACCTCCATTCAATACGCTACCGAAACCAATAACGTGGTAGCAGCTGCAGTTATACAGGGTAACAAAGGCGCATGGCTGTGCAGCAAAGGCGATTTAGAGAAAGGGCTGGAAAATATTAAAGCAGCTTATGAATCTATGAGCAGCCTGGGCCATAAACGTTATCAGTGCGATTTGGCGCAACACATGGGCCAGGCTTATTCTAAAATGGGAAAGGCTGATTTAGCATTACAGTATTTTGAAACGGCCCACAACCTTTTTACGGAGAGCGGCGCCCAGTTTGCTAATTACGGTCTTTACCGTTTTTGGGGCGATGCCCTGCGTGGACAGGGAAAGTTTTCGGATGCACTTGAAAAGTACGACATGCACGAGAAGCATCGCGAGGCTATGCAGGATTTTAATACCTCGGCAGCAGTAACCGAAGCCCAATTGCGCTTTCAATTAGAAGAAGGAAAGCGGGAAGCAGAAATGCTGCAACGCAAAAACAAAGAGATAGAAGAATATGCGCACCTGCTGGAATTAACCAATAGCGAATTGCGCCAGTTTACGCATGTGGCCAGTCACGATTTAAAGGAGCCCTTGCGCATGATTACCAATTACAGCCAGCTGCTGGAAAAAAGCCTGAACGGTAAAATAACCAACGAGCAAAAAGAATATATCAATTACCTGCAGCAGGGCGGCACGCGTATGATGAAAGTGCTGAAGGACTTACTGCTGCTTTCAAAAATCAATTTAAGTGCAGGTAAGGAACAGGTAGATTTAAACAACCTGGTGAATGCCCTGCTCTTTACCTTATCTGACCTTATTACCAAAAACAGCGCGCAAATTACCTATACAGCCTTACCGGTAATTACAGGCGATAGTGAACACTTATTCCAGTTGTTTGAAAACCTTATAACCAACGCCATTTACCACCGCAACGGCAATAATCCGGTGGTAAAAATTTCGTATAGTGCCGATTCCGAAAATCACCGTTTTGAAATTGAGGACAATGGCCCCGGCATTGCACCGGAGTACCGCGAAAAGGTGTTTGTTATTTTTCAGCGCCTGCACAACCGGCAGGACCACGAAGGAAATGGCATAGGCCTCGCTATCTGCAAAAAAGTAGTAGATAGTATGAAGGGGAAAATTTGGGTGGAAGACGCACAATTGGGCGGAGCAAAATTTGTTATAACCCTTCCCTTAGCTACTACTTCCACTTAATATATAAACGCGCTGCCACATTGCCTGAACTTACTGTAAGGTAATCGGGCTGTTCATTTTTAAAGCGCAATAAGGTGTCTAATGTTATAGTGCCCATATAATCACTGGCATCAAAATCATCATCATCCGCCACATAAAGGCTTATCGTTTTATCTAAAGAAACAGTTGCAGCAGGTTCTACACTAAAACTTAAAGGCAAATTGCCGTGGTTAGCATTAAGGCGCGTATAGCCACTGGTGGAACCTATAGTATCCCAGTTATTATCCAGTATGGCAAAATGAAGGTCAGGCCTGCCGAAGGGGTCGCTGAAAATAATTTCACTGTCCCAGGTGCCGCCCTGCGGGTTGTTTTCCGGAAAAGCCGTAATGCTCACCTGGTAAAGTTCTACAGCAACGGGGTTGCTCACCTTATGGTCCTTTTTACTACAGGCCGTTGTAACAAGGGCCGATAGCAAGATAATAGCTATCAAACGGGGGTTCGTTAGAGTTTGCATACCCCAATATACGTATTAAATGAAAATTAGTTCATTAAGGCTAAACAGCGGGCGTATTTCTGTTAAGCCTCCACACCGAAGCATTAAGTATTGAAGCAAAACTTACCCAGCACAAATAAGGGATTTGCAGGTAGCCCGCTAAAGGTTTTACGGCAATGAAGGAAACAATCATACCGATAATGAAAAACCACAATACAGCAATTTCAATAAGCGCAAAGCCCAGTCGCTTATAATAGAAGAAAATTATACTCCAGAAAAAGTTGAGTACTAATTGCGCTGTAAAAAACAGCAAGGCACGCTCCCGTTCTGCTGAAGGTTCCTGGCGGATAATGATATAAAGTGAAACACCCATTAGAATATACAGCACCGTCCACACCGGGCCAAATAACCAGTTGGGTGGATTAAAACCCGGCTTTTGTAATTGGTTATACCAACCCTTAATGGCCGTGCGTGTAGCCACGCCCGAAAACCCACCAACTGCTAATGGAATTAATATACAGCCTGCCAATATTAGTATGTTGCTCATGTCATTTACCTTTTAGGCGCATTGCCATAATTGTAACGCCCGCCGGCAGCGCTTAGTATTAAAACAAAAGGTGTGGCATTTTGTTCCTTCGTCTTTCTTACAGCAAGTCAATAAAAAACGATTTTATTTATAGCAACTAAACTTACCCTTAATGACCCGCGAAGAATGGTTACGATTAAGCGCTCTGTTAGGCGCCGGCGCATTTTTACCCAAACATGTATTAGCCGCTTTGGCTGATGAGGAATTAAAACGAAGCGATTTCGGCAAAGATTTTATTTGGGGAACAGCTACCGCTGCCTATCAAATTGAAGGTGGTTGGAACGAGGATGGCAAAGGCGAAAGCATTTGGGACCACTTTACGCATCATCATAAAGCCAAAATCAAAACACACGAAACCGGCGACGTAGCCTGCGATTTTTACCACCGCTACGAAAGCGATATTGAACTGATGCACAAAATGCATATTCCCGCTTCGCGGTTTTCTATTGCATGGAGCCGCATATTACCGCAAGGCACCGGCACTATTAATCAAAAGGGCATCGACTTTTACAACCGCGTTATTGATAAATGCCTGAAAGAAAATGTTGACCCCTGGGTTACCTGCTACCATTGGGATATACCACAGGCCCTGCAGGAAAAGGGAGGTTGGGCCAATCGTGATGTCATTAAATGGTTTGAGGATTATGTAGACATCATTTCCAAAAACTTTGGCGACCGCGTAAAGAACTGGATGGTATTTAATGAGCCCGCGGCATTCACCATGATTGGTTATCTCTTAGGTATACACGCTCCGGGCATAGTTAACTTCAATAAGTTTTACAAAGCCGCGCACTATGTTACCATGAGCCACGGTGCAGGCGGACGTGTTTTGCGTAACAACGTAAAAGGCGCCAACATCGGCACCACCTTCTCCTGCAGCCCGCTGGATGCATGGAAGGACAAACCCGCCGCGAAAAAGGCTGCCATTCGTGCTGATGCTATGATCAACCGCCTTTTTGTTGAACCTGTTTTAGGTATGGGTTACCCGGTTAAAGATTTACCTGCGCTTAAGCACGTTATTAAATACATGGAGCCCGGCGATGAAGAGAAAATGAAATTCGATTTCGATTTTATCGGCGTTCAGAATTACAGCCGCATGGTGGCAAAAAGTTTGGGGCTGGTTCCAATCATTCAGGCCATAAATGTTCCGCCTAAAAAGTTGGGGCATGAAGTTACAGAGATGAACTGGGAGGTTTATCCTGAAGGCATTTACCGCATTATTAAACAGTTTGCGGCTTACCCTAATGTAAAGAAGATAATTGTTACGGAGAACGGTGCCGCCTTTAAAGACGAATTGGTTAATAGCGAGATAAATGACGCGCAACGCATTCAATTCCTTAAAGACTATTTAAAAAATGTGTTGAAGGCAAAGAAAGAAGGCATTAACGTGGGCGGCTATTTTATATGGAGCTTTATGGACAACTTTGAATGGGCCGAAGGCTTTAAGCCACGGTTTGGTTTGGTAGGCGTTGATTTTAAAACGCAACAACGCACCATAAAAGCCAGCGGTAAATGGTTCAGCGAATTTTTAAAAGGCTAACATGAAAGAAGGATACAAAGAGGTTAATGGTATTAAACTGCATTACGTTGAAGAAGGCAGTGGCCCTTTGGTTATTCTCTTACATGGCTTTCCTGAATTTTGGTATGGCTGGCGAAACCAGATACCGGTTTTAAGCAAGCAATACCGTGTAGTAGCGCCCGATATGCGCGGCTACAACTTAAGTGATAAGCCAGGCAAGGTTTCCGATTATAAAATTGACAAACTCGCTTCTGACATTGCTGAACTAATTGCTGCCTTTGGTGAAGAAAAAGCAATTGTCGTGGGTCACGATTGGGGCGCGGCCGTTGCATGGGCGGTAGCAGCCTTGCATCCCAACCGTGTAAAAAAGTTGGGCATACTCAATGTGCCTCACCCTGCTGAAATGAAAAAAGCATTGATGGGTTTCAACTGGGCTCAAATGAAAAAGAGCTGGTATATCTTCTTCTTTCAATTACCTGCACTGCCCGAGAAAGTTGTAGGCAATAAAGATTTCTTCCCGCGCACCTTTCAACGCATGTGCACCAACCCCAATGCAGTTAGCGCAACCGATATTGAAGAATACCGCAAAGCCTTTGCGCAACCCGGCGCACTTACGGCGGCCATCAACTACTATCGCGCAACTTTCCGTGGGTTAAGTTCACAGCCACACCTGCCCAAAATACAGGCACCAGTTTTAATGCTGTGGGGCGAAAAAGATACTGCCTTAGGTAAAAAGCTTACTTACAACACTGCTGCCTATTGCACGCAACCACCCACCATATTTTACGAACCCAATGCCGGCCACTTCATTCAACATGATAACCCCGAGTGGGTGAATGAAAAGCTGCTGACGTTTTTCGCCCAATAAAAAAGCCCGCATTAAGCGGGCCTCTGTTTGTTATCTATATCAATTAAGATGTCTTCCATTTAATGGTGCAGCCTATGGCGCGGGTCATTGAGGGGTCAGCCTCCTTACCGTTCAACAAATTATTAACTGCATTCTCAACGTATTTCTCATGCACATCTTTAGCATCATCGCTGTTATCATCAATAGCGCCAATATATTTTACCACTAAGTCAGTTCCGCTCTTTTGTAAAATAAATACGTGCGGCGTTCTGCTTGCACCATATGCTTTGGCAATGGCCTGGCTTTCGTCATACAGGTAAGGGAAAGTAAATCCTTTCTCTTTTGCGCGCACCTTCATGTTATCGTAGCTGTCTTCCTCGTGTTGGGTAACATCGTTGGAATTAATAGCAACCACCGGATAGCCCTTATCTTTAAACTGCTTATCTAAAGCAACTATTCTATCCTCATATTTTTTCGAGAACGGGCAATGGTTGCAGGTAAAAACTACTATAAAGCCTTTTGCTTTTGTATAATCAGCAAGTGAAACCATCTTGCCGTCAATGTTCTTCAATTTAAAGTCTATGGCTTTATCACCAACAGTGTACTTCCCTTCAGGTAAAAAGGAAGAGAGCAGGATAAAGACAGAAAACAGGGCAACTAACTTTTTCATTTTAATCCGGTTTTATTTTTAATAATAGAATCCAATTCATTCGCCGTCATTTCCCCCTCGCGGAAGAAAATCTTTTTACCGTTCTTAAACATCACCGTGGCCGGTATAGCGCCACTCCATTCACTATCTATAGCGGGTATCCAGTTATTAGGGTTGCCTGCATCCAACAAATACACTTCCGAAGTTACCTTTTTTTCGTTTATGAAGTTTTGCACCTGTTCCTTTTCGCGCGGGTAGTTAAGGTCAATAAACACCACCTTAACCCTCTCGCTACTGAACTTTTTAGCGGCTGCTTCAAAGTAAGGCATTTCCGCTACGCAGGGCTTGCACCAGGTAGCCCAAAAGTTAACAACGTAAAGCGTGTCATTGTTCTTCTTTTCAGCAATATTCTCATACTGCTGAAAGTTCACCACTTTAACCTCGGGCCCACCAAGGCTTACAAGCAGCATACCAAGCAAAAGGATTTTCGGCCACATAATCGCGGCAATAAAAGTGCAACAAAATGGCGGCAATGCTTTCTTAAAAAACTAAAAACGCTTACGGTATCTGGAAGGTAACACCAAGGTTAATACTCTTCCCCTCCTTATCACCAAGGCTAAAGCCCGGGCTGGTAAAGTTTGAGGACATGTAATCGCCTGAGCTAAACGTATTATTACCATCCACATCAAACAAACCGTAAATGTAATAGCTGCCGGGGTGCATGTAGTTAAACACAAACTGCGCATCCGATGCATTCAGTATTACATAGCGGCTCTTATACTTCAGGTTTTGCAATTGTGGCGTAATGCCGCTGAATAAGGGTTGTGTGGTAACAATCAAAAAAACTTTCTTAGCGGTAGTGTCTACACCCGTGGGAAGGCTTACATTAACCGTTGTTTTTCCTAAATAAGGTTGCTCGCTTTCAGGGTATACATCACCTGCGGGGTCGTAGAAAATAGATTCAGTTTTATTATCAAAGGCGGTACACAGGTCTTTTACCTTTTGCTTTTTCGGGTAACCAAAGTGCACAATGGCATCCTGTGCTGCCGAATTATCCTGCCGGCCTGCATCCCACTTAAAGTGCATTACAGCAGTTGAAAGCGTATTGTATTTGTTGGTGTAAACCGCCATATACAAACTATCGTTACGAAACAGAAGGTCTGCATAAGAACGTGTTTTGCCCGATTTAAAATCTTTAAAACGGTAAAAAGCAAGCTGGTTATCCTCGTAAACACTATCAATTATCAGGTACGAAATACGCTGCATTCCGCTGAAGTAACCTCCGTTCCGGAACGCTAATTTATAACCATCGCAATGCCACACTATAAAGAAGGACATAAAAAGGTCGTCCTTTTTATCCATTTCATTTTTAGCTGAAATCTGCGAGGCTGATATGGGGCGATAGTCAGCCGTATATTCCGGAAAGTTACCTACGGATGTAGAAGATACAATCGGCCCCGACCATATACCCGGCAAGTGGTTGAACAACCCATATCCTTTTACTTCTGTGGTTTCGGTTATATCTGGGGGAGTAGTATTGTTATTCTTATCCTTATGGCAACTGCTGGCAATAAAAACTACCAACAGGCTAAACAGTAATTTGCTGTATTTCATGTGGCAAAATTAAGAAAGCCACTTAACGCGCTAATGACTTCGCTCACTAATCGTAATCAAGGTCCACCGAAAACTTTGCAGGATGTTTGGGTGGAATAGGCTTGTAGAAGGCCATTATCTCGCGTAAGTCTTTCTGCATGTCACCACTTGGGTATACAATTTTTCCTACGCCGGCTATTTTGTTTTTAAAATCAAGGTAACCTAAGGCAATTGGCACATCAGCGCCAACAGCAACGTGGTAAAAACCGGTCTTCCATTTGGTAACTAAACTGCGGGTGCCTTCAGGCGTAACCAAAACCACCAACTCCTTGTTCTGCTTAAACAACTCAATCATGGCTTCGGTCATACTTGGCCTTGGCTGGCCCGGCACTTTAGGCGAACGGTCAATGGCAATAGCGCCTAAGGGCCCCATTATCAGGTTAAACGGAAACTTCATCCAATCATTCTTTACCGTGAAACGCACCGGTATATTCAATAAAGAGAAAGCCGCCCGCGCAAAAATAAAATCCCAATTGCTGGTATGCGGCGAAGCAATCATTACACAACGGCGGAAATCAGCTTTCAAATGGTCGTCCAGTGTCCACCCGAATATTTTGAAAATCAGTTTTGCTAATAATTTACCCATAAGCCGCGCGAAGATAAAAACGCTTGCTAAAGCTGCCGTTAAAGATTATTGCTTAACTATTTCTACCCTGCGGTTTTGGGCGCGGCCCTCTTCTGTTTTATTATCGGCCACTGGCTTATCCTGCCCCCAACCTTTTGAGCTTAAGCGGCTTCGCTCAATGCCTTTGGCCACCAGCGCTTCCACCACAGCCTTTGCCCGGTTTTCTGAAAGCGTTTTATTATTTGCAGCGGTTCCCACATTATCAGTGTGCCCTTCAATGCTCACTTTTAAAGCAGGATTACCCTTCATCATTTCTACTATCTGTCCGATTATCTTCTGCGACTCCGATTTAATATCAGACTTACCTGTTTCAAAGTTGATGTACAAAGCAATGTGGCCATCCTTGTTTAAAGCATCCAGCATATCGCTCGCTGCAATATCCTGTTTCATGGCTTCCACTTCAATTACCTGAAGGGTATACGTTTCTGCAGTGCTACCCGGGGCATCCAACAAAATCCAAACATCCTTATTGCCGTTTCTGCAAAACAGGGTAGCATCCTGCGAGCCCATATAAATGCGCTTGCCATTATACTTGGCAATGGCGTTTTCAAAATTCTTCACTACCTGGTAAAATGAGGGCGCTTGTCCGCCATTATCAGTATTAAACTGGTAAACAATCTTGGTTTTATTCCCCTCAATATTCTTCGATTCCGTTCCGCTCATCCAAACTTCAGTCATATCAAAGTTCTTTTCGCAATCCGTTATATAAAAACCGGGCATGCGATTAAACGATGGATGGTCCTTACACCCTTCAACATCTTCCTGCGCAAAAGCCGGCGCGGCCAGCATAAAGAACATGAAACTCCACAACAACTGCTTTTTCATAATCAAACGTTTGTGCGAAGCTACCCGCCCGGCAGGCAGGGAATGGTGAGGGCCGTCAAAGGTTTTTATGAGAAACCTCATAGGAAAGAAAACTTACCTATTAAAAAACATATGAAATAATTGTCCAAAAATTTCAGTTGGTAGCCTTGTTAAGTTACCTTTAAGGGATTAGAGACTAATACCCCCTGCTTATGCTTGCATGTCTACCACTTTCCGCAAGGAAAATGCGCTACGCGTTTTTCGCTTTGCTCCCCCTTTTATTCGCAACCAATTTGCTAACCGCTCAAACCATTTCGGGTGATACTTCCGTATGCGCTGGTGAAACGGTTTATTATACGGTAAGCCCTACAGGCAACAGCTATAGCTGGAATGTAACAGGCGGCACAGTTAGCGGCAACCCTAATAATGATACGGTGGCCATAGTATGGGGGCCCGCAGGCAGCGGCACCATCATAACCACTGTATTTACCAATGCGGGGCCGGTGTATGCTTCCTTATCGGTTAACATTCATGCCTTGCCAACACCATCTATTGTTACTGCTCCCTATCCCACCTGCGCTAATAGTGGTTCAGGCACACAGGGCGGCTCCGGCCAGCCCGATGGCAGCAGCTCATGCGCCAAAGTATGCGAATTTTCTACTATAAGTTATTCAACTGCCTTAAACGCCGGCAGCACTTATTTCTGGATAGTAAATGGCGAAGTAAGTTTTACCGGGCAAGGCACTAACGCCATAAACGTTACCTGGGATAACACACTTAACGGCAGCATTACCGTAATTGAAACCAATGTATGGGGTTGTGTTGACTCCGCTGACATTTGCGTAGAAAAAGTAAAAAGGCCCACCGCACAATTTACGGCACAAAGCAGTGTTTGCTTAAATACCTCAACAACATTTACCAACCAAAGTATAGGCGCTAACACTTTTCAATGGAATTTTGGCGACAACACCACCTCTAATGCAGTTAATCCCACACATGCCTATACTTCACCGGGTACTTTTACTGTAACCTTAATTGCTTTTAACGCCTGCTTTTGCAGCGATACTTTCCAGCAAACTATTACGGTAGATTCACTTCCCGGCCCTGAAATTACCTGTCCTTCTACGGTATGTGCAGGAGATACCCAAACTTATCAAACCAACATGCCGGGCTGCACCTACCAATGGGGCGCCATTGGCGGTACTATATTGGGCAGCAGCACAGCACAACAGGTAATTGTTGCCTGGGGTCCGGGTGCTTTGGGAACCTTATGGCTGTATGTTAGCGGTTGCGGTGGTTTATGTACCGATACTACTTTTGCTTACGTACCTATTGTAGGCAGTAACGATACAATTGTTGGGCCTAAAAAAGCCTGCTCGCCGGGCTGTTATGATTATTCGGTAACTTTTTATTCCGGCGCCACCTATACCTGGAGCCTTAGTGGCGCGGGCACCATTACGCAACAAAGTTGTAATGACATTGAAATTTGCTGGCCCCCGTTCTACCAGGCTAACGATACGCTGACGGTTAGCTACTACGATTCGTTTTTAGGTTGCGGCGGCAGCACAAGCATGGTTATACGTGTGCGTAGCGAAATGAGCATTTTTGGCCAAACGCCTACCTGCGTTAATAGCTTAACGGGCTATAATGTCAACCCTTCCGTTCCATGCTTCTGGAATATTTACCCTGCCGGGCCAATCATTCTGGGTAATGGTACACCTAACGTAAATATCAACTGGAGCAACCTGCCCGGTAATTACCTGTTAACGGCAACGCCGCTAAATCCTAATGCCGTTTGTAATGATTCAGCCACTATTCAAATTACAGTGTTGCCTAAACCCTTGGCGCCTGATATTAGTGGCGATACAATCGTGTGTCCTAATACAACCTATTCTTATTGCTCTTCTGCCGCAGGCCAGGTAAATTGGCTTATTACCGGGGGCACTCCTTCAAACGGCATTGGCAGTTGTGTTACGGTTACCTGGGGCAATACAGGGCCTTTTGTAGTTCGCGCTTATGTGCAAATGAATGGCAGTCCTTACTGTTCGTCAGATACTACCGTGTTAAATGTGTATAGCGCGCTGCCGCTTCCTGTTCCTAATGTTACAGCTCCTTCAGTGGCCTGCGCTAACGGCACCAGCACATTTACCTGCACCACAGCTTACCCGGCAGGTGCAATTTATAACTGGAGCATTAACCTGCCAAACGCAGGTGCAGTTACCGGCGGACAAGGCACTACTGCCGCCACTATAGAATGGGGCAATAATACGGGCGCAGTTACAGTTACGTTAACCGTTACAGTTTGCAGCCAACAGATTACAAAAAATATTACACTGAATTTATTACCGCCCCCTGTACCGGTAATTAACCAAATTGGTATTTTATGCCCTGGTGTGCCGGCACAATTAAATGTAACCGGCGGAGCTTTTACCGCCTACAACTGGAGTGGGCCCGGCGGTTATTCTTCTAATATCAACCCAACCACCATTACACAGGGCGGCATTTACCATGTTACGGTAACCGCCACCAGTGGCTGCACGGCTCACGCACAGTTTACTGCGGTTCCGCAACCTGCGCCGCTGGCCAGTATTTCTACCAGCGATTTACTGCATTACTGTTTCGGCCAAAGTTTTGCGGTTACGCTTAATGCTATGAGCAACCCCGGCTATACCTATAATTGGAGCAACGGCCCTGTAACTAACCCTAACGTAGTTAATACTGCGGGCACTTATTGGGTTACGGTAACTGATGCTAATGGCTGCACCGCACAATCTAATTTTATTACGGTAGTGCAGGATAGCTGTAATGGCAGCGGCCCCGGTGTTTGTCAGCCAAATGGAAGCATTAGTTTTAATCACCCTGCGTTTTATGGCTGTAACCCTGTTACCTTTACCAATACATCAGTTAACGGTACCAGTTATATATGGAACTTTGGAGACAATACCTTCTCTACTGCCGTTAACCCAACACATACGTATGCACAAGCCGGTTTTTACCTGGTAACCTTAAATGGCTACGTTCCCAACATTGCAGGTACCGATAGCTGCCTGCTTACGGATACCGCACACATACAAATTCCGTTAGCGCCCGATTTTAAATACGTAAAAGGATGTTTGGGGACACCGGTAGTATTTACTGACCTTTCTACCTTCACCGTAGGTAACAACATCACCAGCTGGAGCTGGAACTTTGGCTATGCGGGAACTTCCACTTCACAAAACCCAACACACATTTACAGCAGTGCAGGTACTTATGTTGTAACATTAACTGTAGGCAATGGCACCTGCACATCTACTATTACCGATACGCTTATAATACCGCCGTTACCGGTAGCTATATTCAGCAGCCCGGCAAGTGCCTGTGTAAACAGCTCTGTTTCGTTTACAGATTTAAGCACCCCTGCAGGTGCGTTAAATGGCTGGAGCTGGACCTTTGGCGATGCAGGAACTTCGCTTAACCAAAATCCTACACACGCCTACAATGCTGTTGCTACTTATAGTATTCTGCTTACTGTAACTGATACTTTAGGTTGTATTGATACCGCTTCGGCATCCATCAATATTATCAATCCATCACCTGTAGGAAACATTACCGCTTATCCTGATACTATTGTTTGCGCCGGCACACCTGTGCTGTTGGTAGCGCCGTTCTGTGCGGGTTGTACCTATCAATGGTTACCGGGCAACAGCACTAATGATTCTATTACCGTTAGCGCCACCGGCATTTACACCGTTAATATTACTGACCCTAACGGCTGCACCTCGTCTGCATCTATTGCCATAGTGGTTAACCCTGCTCCACCTGCTATCATCTACAATAACGGCAGTAACGAAATCTGCCTGGGCGATTTTGCTTCACTTTATACTACCTACTCAATAAACTATTTGTATTACTGGACCTCCAACGACCCGTTCAGCAATGCCACTACAGGTAACTCTGTATTCTGTAATTCGCCTGTGCTGGGTGTAGGCACCTATAACTACCAGGTAGCCATAACGGATACTACCACCGGCTGCAGCGATACTTCTTTAGTTTACTCCATCATCGTTCATCCGCTACCGGTGCCCCCTGTTATTACAGTTGTTGGTTCCGGTACTATTTGCGAAGGCGATACTGTAATGCTGATTGGCTCACATCCCGATAGTACTGTTACCCTGCAATGGAGCAGCGGGCAAGTAGGAGATACCATTTTCGCAACACTGGGTGGTAATTACATTTTAACCGCTACTGACACCAATGGCTGCGAAAGCAAGGACACGGCAACGGTTACGGTAAACCCTATGCCTGATGTTTGCGCCTTCTGGACCGGCTGCCTTGATACCTGCGGGCCTTTTATGCTGTATGCACCTTGGGGCGCTGCCAGTTACCAATGGCTGAAGAACGATTCTATTCTGATCGGCGAAACCAATCAAAGCTACATGGCTATGGTCAATGGTTCCTACTCCGTAATTTTAACCACCGCCTTTGGCTGTGTTGATACGGCCGGCCCTATTGATTTAATGCTACACCCTTGTGATAGCATTTGCGCTGAGTTAGTAATTGACTCGCTGGGTTGCGATACAGACGGACATCACGTAATTTATTATCATGTAACAAACACATCGGGCCACCTTATTAATGAAATGACGCTGGCAGTATTGCCGCCGCATCATAATACCATTTACGGCCCTGTATCAGTGTATGAGGTAATTCCTAACGGCGGTTCATCATCTGTGCATTCGGTTACGTTCTATACCGCAAACACGTACGATACTATTTGCTTTAAGGCTTACGTGCACGAAATTGACAGCTTCGGCATGGAAACCTTCTGCTGTAATACCGATACGGAATGTGTGGTGCTGCCTCCTTGTCCGCAGGATACGGCAAAACCTTCCTGCTGCTATTTCAACTTTGTAGAAAGCGGGGTAATGTGCCATCCATCACCAATCGGTTACGATTACATGATGAACCTGAATTTAGATGCCTGCGGTAAGTTGTTCATTCAGTTGCCTGATACCGGAACTATTAATGTTACTAATCCTTATATACTCAACGGCAATTCTACTATCAACTTTACCTACAGTAGCCTAACACCGCAAAGCTGGTTGTGTTTAACCTTTGTGTTGTATGACAGCACCGGCACCTATGTATGTAAAGATACCACCATGTGTTTCCCGCTGAATTGCGATACAGGCAATACAGCGCCGGGCTGCAACTATACTTTTTCTGATACTGTTTGCCAGGGGCAATCTACCGTGTTTAACTACACCGGTCCAACAGCAGGTTACAATTTCAACTGGACCTTCACAGGTGGAACGCCGTCAACAGCAACGGGCCCGGGGCCACATACAGTAACATATAATACTGTTGGTTGCTTTGCGGTTAACCTGGTTATAACAGGCAACAATGTACAAATGAGTTGCCCTGATACAGTTTGCGTAGTGGCGCCGCCGGTGGCCACGGTCAACCAGGTAGGCAATACCATGTATGCGTATCCGGCGGGTATGACGTACCAGTGGTATGTAGGTCCGCCTAACTGGCAATTGCTAAGTGGGGAGGTAAACCAATTCTATACACCAAGCTTCAGCACGCTCTTCTGTGTTGAAGTAAGTAACGGCGCAGGTTGTAAGGATACTGCCTGTATTGACCACCAATGGAACGGTATAAACGATGGCGGCCTGCAAAGCATTAGGGTTTACCCAAGCCCGGCAGATGAGTGGCTGAAAGTATCAGCTACGCTCAATGAGCCTGTTATTACCGAACTAAAACTGGTGAACGGCATAGGCGCTGTGGTTTATGAAAGAGAACTACCGGCGGGCACAGAAGTGAATGTAAATGTGCCGCTTGCCGCACTTCCGGCAGGCATTTACCTATTGCAAATGAGGGCCGGCGGTGCCCAATTTGTGGAGAGGGTATTTATACAACACCACTAACGCATATAAATGATACTAATACGGGAAAGCGCCATGAAATCATGGCGCTTTCTTTATTTCTGGCCGCCTATTAAAGAAATTTTGAATTATCGGAATATTCTGTTTAATTTTAAATAGAATATTCCCTGCGATACCTGTTAACCCTAAACTTTGTGTTATGAAGAAATTCTTACACTTCGGCTTTCTATCTCTCCTATGCATTATTGCGGCGCCGGCCTTAGTAGAGGCAGGTGAGCATAAAATGCAATTGTGGACTAGCACCTATGCGGGTGGCTCACATGGGTTAGGCGTTTTGTATACGGTTAATGAAGATGGAACACAGGGCGGCGCTGTAATAAATTTTGATGGCGCTAACGGCGCAAACCCTAACGGAACCTTAGTACGCGGTGTTGACAATAAATTATACGGCACCACGCAAAGGGGCGGCCAGTACGACCTTGGTGTTTTATTCAGCTATAATCCTTCCGACAGTATCTTCGAAGTATTGCACCACTTTAACGGTATGGATGGAAGTTACCCCGGCGATTTGGTGATTTCTTCAAGCGGCAGGGTTTATGGCACTACTACTACAGGTGGCCCTAATCTTAGCCCCGACTTCCCTTCAGGCGCAGGCGTGTTATTCTCCTACGAGCCTTCCAATAAAAATTTTGAAAAGCTGGTGGACTTTGACGGCCTTTCAGGCGCAGCCCCGCAGGGTTTAATGGAAGCTGCCGATGGCAACTTATACGGAATGTGCCGCCAGGGCGGTTTTCAGCAAACCGGTGTTATTTTCTGCTACCAGCCGCTATTAGCCCAATACGCTACTATCTATAACTTCTTTGGCACTGAAGGCGAGTTACCTACCAAGTGCAAGCTCATTCAGGCCAGCAATGGTTTGTTATACGGTATGACCACCTGGGGCGGCAATACCAACCAGGGCGTTTTATTCAGCTATAACGTACCTACTTTAAGCGTAAACAAACTTCACGACTTTAATGGAGTCGATGGTGCATACCCTTCGGGCACTTTGTTACAGGCCAGCAACGGCTTACTGTATGGCGTAACCGCCTATGGAGGCGATAACGGCACCGGTGAAATTTTCAGCTATAATATAGGCACCGGCGTTTATACCGCTATTTACAGCTTTGATGAAAGCCTCGGCTCGGCGCCAATTGGCAGTTTAATTGAAGTTAGCCCGGGTGTGCTTTATGGTGTTACTCCTGAAGGCGGTACTTATGGCCTGGGTGTTGTGTTTAACTACAACATATCGCAGCATACCTACGAAGTAGTAAGTAATTGCGATGGCTCCCTAGGCGGTGCGCAGCCAATAAACGCGTTGGTGCAGTATGCTACCGGCATCAATAAATTAAGTGAAACACAATTTGCGGTTTACCCTAACCCGGCAAGCAGCAACGTAAACTTTAACACCGGCGATTTCCGCCCTGAGTTTATCTCTATAAGCAATGCAGATGGCAAGTCGGTTTTAAAAGCAGCATTTACGCACTCTATTGATTTAAGCACACTTGCCCCGGGCGTTTATATTATAGAACTTAAGAACGAAACCGCCTTTGCCCGCAAGCGCATCGTAAAAGAATAAGGCTACTTCAATCACCATTTACTTTCGCGAAAGCATCTCTATAACTTTTGGCGCAACCAAGCTTGCTTTGTCAGTTTCTCCTTTTTCATTAAGGTGGCAATCGTCAATAAAGCACTCTTTACATTCAAAGGTTTCGTAGTTAAAATCAACAACTGCTTTTTTGTAAGTAGCGCCCAGTTCTGCTAATATGCGGTTGTTTAGCTCAATGTTTTTATAGTAGCTGTCATTCAAGGAATCTATTCTTTTATAAGCGCTTGTCACCAAAATAACGGCAACGCTGTCAGCTTCCAACTCGCGCAGCAGCGTGTTCATATTATAATAGAAGGCATTAATGGGGCTCTTTGTTTGTTTAAACCACTTTACGTAAAAAGGTGGAGCATGATTAACAAGGTAGCCATCGCGATGCTGCAATAGATGGTCATAAAATAACGGTATCACTAAAAAACTAACAAACCGCGACCTTAAGAGCCATCGTGTTTGCACAGGCACAGGCTGTATGGCAAAATCAATATTTCTGGTGTTGGTGTAATCCGGCGAATAATCCTTACCCTCAGGGTCGTTCATCGCATCATTAATTCCTGAATTTATAACGCATAGATCCGGATGATAATAGCGATACTTGAAAAGATACTGAATCACTTCTTCTGAGGAAGTACCGTATTCAATTCCGGCATTAATTATCTCTACACCGGTATATTTTTTACTGCCCCCGGCATCGTTTTGTAGTTGTAGTTCTAAAAGCTTTTTAAGCTGTTCAGGGTAACTTTGGTTAGGGTACGGCACACCAATACCATAGGTAGTAGAGCCCCCAAGAAATAATATCCTGTAGTTTTTATTTCTGTTCACATCAACAGCCTCTCCCCTATATCCATCCTTATTATTCTGCTGCACTCCATTTCGAACAGCACCCGGATAAGAGATATAGTTCAAATTAGCCAGCGGTAAAAAACGTGGATACTCTGTCGCACTTGCTTCCCCTAGCAAAAGCTTCCTTATCTTTCTCATGTCGCTGGCCCGCTCATTAGTGGGCAATTCAAACGCCAGGGTGCCAAAAAGCTCTGTTAGCGCTACAACCACAGCAATCAGTAAACACCAAAAGAAGAAGCGTTTCATGCGCACCTATTTTTATTAAAGTTAAAATTTAACAGTCAATCCGGGCCATTACGCTGTACCTCAATAAGTTGCCTTATCCATATTTTTACCTACCAACCGTTTGGTAAAATAAAAAGAAGTTTTTAGCTTCGCTATCCCTAACAAAGGAGGCGTATGCCTAAACAGAAAGCCGACGAGCAAACCATCATATTAGAAGCCCTGAAATTGTTCAGGAAGCAAAGCTATTTTAATACCAGCATGAGCGAGATTGCTGATGCCTGCGGCCTGCAGAAAGGCTCGCTGTATCACTACTTCCCCAGTAAGGAAGACCTTATGAAGCGGGTAATTAAAATGGTGCACGAGTACTTTAAGAGCAATGTATTTGCCCATGCCTACGATAAGAGCCTTTCGCCTCAGCAGCGCTTAGAGAATTTGTTCACTTCTGCCGAGAGTGTTTTCCTTGATAATGAGAAGGGAAACCTGCTGGGCAATATGGGCGTTGAAACGGCCTTAATGGCGCCTGAGTTTAATACGCTGGTGCAGCGTTTTTTCCAGGACTTTTTCCATGCCGTTAAAACCATTTACCTGGATAAATACAGCGAACAGATTGCAACTGAATTGGCTGAGCGTAGCGTGGCCGAGTTGGAAGGCAGCCTGATGTTTAGCCGGGTGTTTAACGACCATACGTACTTAAAAAACACAACTAAAAGAATTTTAAACCGCATTGAAAACTCGTCGCCTAAAAGCGATAACGGCAATGGCGATGGCAAACCCAAAAAAGCCTTGGTGAAGTAAAAACTTTACCGAACGTTTGGTTGGGAAAATGAAGGAAACAAAGAAGTTAACCGTCTAATCAATACAAAATCTAAATACTTAATACTAACTACTTAAATACTAATTCAAAAAATGGAAGCAGTAGCTACAGAAAAAAGTGCGGTGCAGGTAACGCCCGCAAAAGCCCGGAAGATAAAAACCGTGGCTGTACTAGGCTCGGGCGTAATGGGCTCGCGCATTGCCATGCATTATGCCAACATAGGCCTTAAGGTGTTTTTGTTGGACATTGTAACACCAAACCTAAGCGAGGCCGATGCAAAGAAGCCCGCCATGCGTAATAAACTGGTGAACGACGCCCTGGCTTTTGCCTTAAAGAGCAATCCATCTCCTATATACGATAAGAACTTTGCCAGCCGTGTAACTACAGGCAACTTTGATGATAACCTTAGCTGGGTAAAAAATGCCGACTGGATTATTGAAGTGGTAGTAGAACGCCTGGATATTAAACAGCAGGTGTTTGAAAAGGTAGAGAAGTTCCGCAAACCGGGCACCTTGATTACCTCTAACACTTCAGGTATTCCTATTCACTTAATGGCTGAGGGCCGTAGCGATGATTTCCGCGCACACTTCTGCGGTACGCACTTCTTCAACCCTCCGCGTTACCTGCGTTTGTTGGAAATTATCCCAACTAACGAAACACATCCAGAAGTGGTAGACTTCCTGATGCACTACGGCGACCTTTACTTAGGTAAGCAAACCGTATTGTGTAAAGATACCCCTGCCTTTATTGCTAACCGCGTTGGCGTGTTCAGTATTGCGGCTGTTATTAAGTTAATGCAGGAAATGGACATGACCATTGACGAAGTTGATGCATTAACAGGAACTTTAATTGGTAAGCCAAAGAGCGCCACCTTCCGCACAACGGATGTGGTTGGTCTTGACACTATGATTAAGGTAATGAAAGGCGCTTACGATAACCTGCCTAACGATGAATACCGCGATGTGCTTCAGGTTCCTGATTGGATAATGAAGATGAATGAGAACAAATGGTGGGGCGATAAGAGCGGCCAGGGCTTCTTTAAGAAAACAAAAGATGCTACCGGCAAAAAATCATTCGCTACGCTGGATTGGAAGACATTAGAATACAAGCCTTCTGCCAAAACAAAATCTGCCACTACTGAATTAAAGAGTGTAGAAGATTTAAAGAAGCGCTTGCCTTTAATTGCCAAGCAAAAAGATAAGCACGGCGACTTCCTGCGTAAATTAACGTACTATGTTTCAGCATACGTAAGCAACCGCATACCTGAAATTTCTGACGAGCTATATCGTATTGACGATGCTATGCGCGCGGGCTTCGGCTGGGAGATTGGTCCGTTTGAGCAATGGGATGCCATTGGTGTAGAGAACCTGGTAAAAGGCATGAAAGAAGCAGGCTTTAAAGTAAATGCCTGGGTTGATGAAATGCTGGCTGCCGGTTACAAAACCTTCTACAAAGTAGAAAACGGCGTTCAGAAATATTACGACGTAAACAGCAAAGGCTACAAAGCCATACCGGGCCGCGAGTCATTTATTATTCTTAGCAACTATGCCGACCAAAAACCGGTATGGAAAAACAGCGCTTGCCGTATTTATGATATTGGTGACGGTGTGCTAAACGTAAGCTGGAATACCAAAATGAACGCCATTGGTGGCGAAACCTTAGAAGCCGTTACCAAGGGTATTGAAATAGCTGAACAGCAAGGTTGGAAAGGCGTAGTGCTTGGGCACGATGCACCAAACTTTAGCGCCGGCGCTAACCTGGCCATGATATTTATGATGGCTATTGACCAGGATTATGATGAGTTGGATTTTGCGGTTCGCGCTTTCCAGCAAACATCAATGCGTATTCGCTACTCTTCTATTCCGGTAGTAGCAGCGCCGCACGGTTTAACGCTTGGCGGGGGTTGCGAATTTACCATGCACAGCGATAGCGCTGTAGTAGCAGCTGAAACATACATTGGTTTAGTTGAAATTGGTGTAGGTATTTTACCTGCAGGCGGTGGCACAAAAGAAATGGCCCTGCGCGCAAGTGATGCCTACTACAACGGCGACCCAATGATACCACAACTGGCAGAGCGTTTCACTGCAATTGCTTCGGCTAAAGTGGCCACATCCGCTTACGAAGGTTTCGGTATATCTGTATTAGATAAGAAAAAAGACTTAGTGGTAGTAAACCAACAGCGCCAACTGGCTGATGCCAAGCGCCGCGTGCTGGAACTATATGAAGAAGGCTATGTGCAAAAACCACAGCGCGATGACATTACGGTATTAGGCCGTGCCGGTCTGGCCGCTTTATACGCAGGCGCTGCAGCCTTTAACGTAGGCAAATACGCCAGCGACCACGACTTTAAAATCGCCAAGAAAATTGCCTACGTATTATGCGGTGGCGACTTAACCAGCGAAAGCAAAGTTACGGAGCAATACCTGCTGGACTTAGAGCGCGAAGCCTTCTTATCACTTTGTGGCGAAAAGAAGACGTTGGAAAGAATGCAGAGCATTTTGACTTCAGGTAAACCATTAAGAAACTAAAAAAGTAGTGAGTAGTAAGTATGGAGTATTTAGATAATACAAAATACAACTGCTCTAAAATGAAATATCTCATTACTCAATACTAAATACACAATAAAAATGGAAGCATATATCATAGCCGGTTCGCGCACTGCCATCGGCAAAGCAAAAAAAGGCGGTTTTCGCTTTACTACTCCGGTAGACTTAGCTTACTACGCTATTAAAGACCTGCTGAAGAAAGTTCCAAACTTTGACCCTACGTTGGTTGATGACCTAATTGTAGGTAACGCTGTACCTGAAGCCGAGCAAGGCTTACAGATGGCCCGTTGGGTAGCTGTTCGTTCATTACCGGTTGAAGTGCCGGGTGTTACTGTTAACCGCTACTGCGGCAGCGGTATTGAAACCATTGCTATGGCTACTGCCAAAATTCGTGCAGGCATGGCTGATGTAATTATAGCCGGTGGTACGGAGAGCATGAGCCTGGTGCCAACTGTTGGTTACAAAACAGTACCTAATTACGAAGTAGCCAAAGACCATCCTGAATATTATATCGGCATGGGTTTAACGGCAGAGAACGTGGCTGACAAATACGGCATCACCCGCGAACAGGCTGACGAGTTTTCTTACAACTCTCACCAAAAAGCAATTGCCGCTATTGAAGCAGGCAAATTCAACGAGGATATTGTTCCGGTTGAAATTGAAGAAGTATACTTTGAAGACGGCAAAAAGAAAACCCGCAAATTTACCGTAGCGCAGGATGAAGGTCCGCGTAAAGATACCAGCAAAGAAGGCCTTGGTGCATTAAAGCCTGTATTTAAAGCAGGCGGACAGGTTACTGCCGGTAACTCATCTCAAACTTCTGATGCTGCTGCATTTGTGCTGGTAGTAAGCGAACGTATGGTGAAGCAGTTGAACCTGCAACCTATTGCCCGTTTAGTAACCGCTGCTTCAGTAGGTGTTGATCCTACTATAATGGGTATAGGTCCTGTGGCTGCTATTCCAAAGGCGCTAAAGCAAGCAGGTTTAAAATTGAACGATATTGAACTGTTAGAGTTGAACGAAGCTTTTGCAGCGCAATCACTGGCTGTTATTCAGGAAGCAAAACTGAACCCTGAAATTATTAACGTAAACGGTGGCGCAGTAGCCTTGGGTCACCCGCTGGGTGCTTCAGGTACTTACCTGTTCCAAAAGCTGAATGGCGAAATGAAACGCCGCGGCAACAAGTACGGTATGGTTAGCGCCTGTATCGGTGGTGGACAGGGTATTGCGGGCATATTCGAGAGACTGTAAGAAAATAATGAGATGTTGAGTAGTGAGTATTGAGAAATAGCACTATATGCACAAGTATCAGGATTTAAAATTGTGGAATAAGAGTATGGAGCTTGTGGTTGCCATTTATGAGGTAACCACAGGATTTCCTAAAGAAGAAAAGTACGGCCTTATTTCACAAATGAGAAGATGTGCAGTATCAATATCATCAAACATTGCCGAAGGAGCCGGAAGGAACTCCAATAAAGAGTTTATCCATTTTTTGGCAATAGCGAATGGCTCGACATACGAATTAGAAACGCAGGTAATTGTTGCCAACAGACTCAAACTTTTAACTGATGATGATTGTTCCAATTTATGCCAGCAGCTAATTGAAATTCAAAAGATGAACTACAATTTCCAAAGCCACTTATCAGAAAAGGTTAAAGGAAAACAAAACGCCAACTATTAAATCTCAATACTAATTACTCAATACCAAAACCTGAATACTTCATTCTAAATTCCCAATAGCCAAATACTAAAATCTTAATACTCAATACTAACTACTCAATACAAAATATGAGCACAGAAACAAAAACCGGCACAGCACTTAAAGGCGGCGAGTTCTTAATTAAAGAAACCCCCTTTACCAATATTGCTACACGCGATGAGTTGAGCGAGGAACAACAAATGTTCGCTAAAACAGCGGAAGACTTTGTTACCTCAAGAGTTCAACCAAACGTTCAAAAGATTGATAAAGGTGACCACGCACTGGTAGTGCAGTTGGTAAAGGAATCAGCCGACCTGGGACTACTGGGCGCTACCGTACCGGAAGAATACGGCGGCATGGGCGTTGATGTAATTACCGATAGCGTAATTAACGAAGAAGTTGGTAAAGGCCACTCATGGGCGGCGGCTTATGCAGCGCATACTGGCATCGGCACCCTGCCTATTCTTTACTTCGGTACTGAAGAGCAGAAAAACAAATATCTTCCGGGCTTAGCGGCCGGCGATATTAAAGCGGCTTACTGCTTAACGGAACCGGGCAGCGGTAGCGATGCGCTTGGTGCCCGCACTAAAGCCGTATTGACAGAAGATGGTAAATACTATGTGCTGAATGGCCAGAAGATGTGGATTACCAACGGTGGTTTTGCCGACATCTTTACCGTATTCGCAAAAATTGATGGCGAAAAGTTTACCGGCTTTATTGTTGATGCCAAAAGCGAAGGTATTTCGTTAGGCAGCGAAGAAGACAAGCTGGGTATTAAGGGTTCTTCTACCCGCCAGGTGTTTTTCAATAACGTAAAAGTGCCGGTTGAAAACGTACTGGGCGAAATTGGCAAAGGCCATAAAATTGCCTTTAACGTATTAAACATTGGCCGTTACAAATTAGCGGTATTGGCTTTAGGTGGTTCTAAAAAATCAACTACGGTTGCTACACGTTACGCTAACGAGCGTATTCAGTTCAATGTGCCTATTTCTTCTTTCGGCGCTATTAAACACAAGCTGGCGGAGATGGCCATTAAATCGTATGTGTGCGAATCTGCCGTTTACCGTTCTGCAGGCGATATTGATAACATGATTCAGGCCTTAGTGGCTAAAGGCACTGATAAGGTGCAGGCTAAGCTGATTGCCGCAGAGGAATATGCTATTGAGTGTGCTTTATTAAAAGTATTCGGCTCAGAAGTATTAGACTTTGTGGTGGACGAAGCCGTTCAGGTTTTTGGCGGCACAGGTTTTAGTGAAGAATACCCCGTAGCCCGCGCTTACCGCGATAGCCGTATCAACCGCATATTTGAAGGTACGAACGAAATTAACCGTTTGCTTTCAGTAGGTATGTTGGTGAAGAAGGCCATGAAGGGTGAACTGGATTTAATTACACCTGCTATGGCGGTGCAGAAAGAGTTGATGAGCGTGCCTGATTTTGGCAGCGATGACAGCGACGATTTCTTTGCCGCAGAAAAGAAGGCATTAAGAAATGCCAAGAAAGCTATACTAATGACTGCCGGGGCAGCCGTTCAGAAGTTTATGCAGAACCTGGAAAAAGAACAGGAAGTAATCATGAACATTTCTGATATGCTGATTGAACTATATGCTTCGGAATCAGTATTGCTGCGCGTTGAGAAACTAATCAGCGTTCGTGGTGTAGATGCCTGCAGCCTGCAGATTGACATTGCCCGCACGTACATTTCTGATGCGCTGGAAAGAATAAACATTTCAGGCAAGCACGCCATAACTGCCTTTAACGAAGGCGACACCCTGCGCATTATGCTAATGGGCTTAAAGCGCTTTACTAAATATGAGCCATTCAATACCGTAGCAGCCCGCCGCCGTATTGCTGATAAAATAATTGAAGAAAACGGCTACTGCTTTTAATTGTATTTTCTAACTACTCAATACTAATTACTAAATACTAAACCATGTCATCGACAGCAACTAACAAATCAACCGCTTTAAAAGGTGGCGAATTCCTGATTAAGGAATCACAGTGGCAGGATGTTTACATTCCTGAACAAATTACAGAAGAGCAGCAAATGCTTCGCCAGGCTACAAAGGATTTCATCTTAAAAGAAGTTGACCCCCGCCTGGAAGAATTGGACAAAGACCCGATGAAGGGCGTTGAAGTAATTGACAAGGCAGCCGAACTGGGCTTGCTTGGCTTACACATTCCTGAAGAGTATGGTGGCTCAGGCCAGGACCTTACTTCCTTCTCTTATGTAACTGAAGTTTTAGGTTGGGGCCACGGTATCTCTGTTGCTATCGGTGCACATACCGGTATCGGCACCTGTCCTATTCTGTATTATGGCAATGATGAGCAACGCGCTAAATACCTGCCTAAACTGGCTACAGGCGAATTAAAAGCAGCATACTGTTTAACAGAGCCATGGAGCGGTAGCGATGCCTTAGGTGCACGCACAAAAGCCGTATTAAGCGAAGACGGCAAATACTATGTATTGAACGGCCAAAAAATGTGGATTACCAACGCAGGCTTTGCTGATGTGTTTGTGGTATTCGCAAAAATTGATGGCGACGACAAAAAGTTCACCGCTTTCATAGTAGAAAAAACAATGGAAGGCGTTAGCGTAGGTGCTGAAGAAAAGAAGATGGGTATCAAGTCTTCTTCAACCCGCCAGGTGTTCTTCAACAACGTAAAAGTGCCTGCTGAAAATTTATTAGGCGAAGCCGGTAAAGGCCACAAAATCGCTTTCCAGATTCTGAACATCGGTCGTTACAAGTTATGTAATGGTGTATTAGGTGGCGCTAAGCGTGGTATTAGCCAGGCGGTGCGTTACGCAAACGAACGTCAACAGTTCAAAACCGCTATCAGCCAATTCGGTGCTATTAAGCACAAATTAGGTGAAATGGCTATTCGTGTTTGGATGAGCGAATCATCTTCATACCGCGTATGCGATATGATTTTGCAAAAGGAACACGAATTAAAAGCTGCCGGCAAAAGCATGACTGAATACTTAACCGGTGGTGCGGAAGAATATCAAATTGAATGCGCGCTATTGAAAGTGTTAGGTTCTGAAGCATTAGACTTTGTGGTGGATGAAGGTTTGCAAATTCACGGCGGCTATGGCTTTAGCGAAGAATATCCAATGGCCCGCGCTTACCGCGATAGCCGTATCAACCGCATTTTCGAAGGCACTAACGAAATCAACCGTATGCTTTCTATTGATGCGCTGTTGAAGTTTGCCATGAAAGGCAAAATTGATTTAATGACTCCTGGTATGGCTATTCAGAAAGAACTGATGAGCGTGCCTGATATGAGCACTCCTGATGCCGATGATATTTTCGGTGCAGAACGCCGCGCTTTAAAGAATGCCAAAAAAGCATTCTTGCTAATTGCCGGTGGCGCTGTGCAGAAGCTAATGATGGGCTTAGAAAAAGAACAGGAAATATTAATGCACGCTGCTGATGTGTTAATGGACATCCTGAATATGGAGAGTGGCATGTTACGCGCTGAAAAGCTGGTTAACCTGCACGGCCAGGAAGCTGCACAAATTTACACTGACATGGTGAAGTGCTACTTCTTTGATGCTATGGACCGTATAAATGTTGCCGGTAAATCTGCACTTGCTGCATTTGCTGAGGGCGATGAACTGCGTATTATGACCATGGGCTTAAAGCGTTTCACTAAATACGAAATGATTAACACCAAAAACATACGCCGTGCAGTAGCTGACAAGCTGATTGCTGAAAACGGTTATGCTTTCTGGGATTAAACCCTTCTAAGCCCTCCCTAAAGGGGAGACTTAATACAAATAAAAACGCCACCTTTCGGGTGGCGTTTTTATTTTATGCTTAACTAACTATTGCGGGTAGTTGTTTTTTACCCAACAGGTTAAATCATGAATAATAGGGTCTGATAATTTTGCAGCACCATCCGGCATTGGCTTACACCCGCCCTCCTGATAAATAGTACAAAGCGCATTATCATTAAAACCGGAAACAGCTCCATTATAAGTGCTTAGGTCTAAACCTTCCTCATGGCTTATAGCATCATGGCAGCCGCTCTTGGCACAGTTGCCGTCTATCAGCGTTTTAATTTTGCCGTTATAGGTATTCAGCGTATCATCAGCTTCATTACAGGTAACGCGATTTACAAAATTACTGTTATCCTCTTTTTTACAGGAGTTTACAAACACCACAAGGGCCATAAGGGTTAAGGCAGAAACAAGAAATTTAATCTTCATTTAAGTTATATTTTTAGTTCGAGATGAATATAGGATTGGGGCTTTTAACTATATAGCATTCCTTAACAGCTTTAACGTTTCAATACACCTCATTAATCTTATTAACCCTAAAGCAGGAATATTAAGAGAGATACCTGTATGGCCTATACAGCTATGAAACACCTGTTATCATCTGTCTGGCTTTTTTACACCCTCTGCCGGTTTTAGTGGTGTGCATCTTATTTAAATGCCCCTTTAATACTCTAAATTGTTTAAGCTTATAACGGCCGGGCTATACACATCTGCCCGAATACATATGTCTGTTTTGTTAATCGGAAAAATTAAATTTAAATTAGAGTAACTACAGGAACCCCAGCGCATGAGAAAATTAGTGCTTTTGCTTTTACCGGTATTGTTTATTGCAGCATGTAACAAAACCGAGGAAGTGGTTATTAAGGATAATATTCCGCCACCCGACCATACTATAGATTCTACCGTTATTGAAATTTATGTAAACAAGGCTTACATAAACATTTTAGGCCGCGAACCCATTGGCAACGAAAAACAAGACGGTATAAGCCTGCTAAAACAGGATAATTTTTCTAAAACGCGCAGAGAGCAATTCGTTAATACTCTTTTTGCTAACCCTGAATATAACATCAACCTTTTACGCGTGGCGCGCAATGAATACCTGCGTGGTTTAGATTCATTAGAAGTAGCCGGGCAGATATACTTATTTCAGCAGTTGCTGTTACAGCCGCAATACGCTCCGTTTTATGATGTGATAAACAAAGAAATAGCGCGCCTGCAAAGCTGGCAACAAAGCTCACATGACCTTACAGCCGGTACGCTTGATTACAAAGGCCTGCTTAAAAGAAGCATAAACAATTATTTCTACGACCAGATAAACATGGGTACCGAAAACTTTGTGGTTAGCACCTATCAAAACTTCCTGTTCCGCTACCCCAGCGATGCCGAATTGGCGGCGGGTAAAACTATGGTAGATGGAGGCGTGTCGGTAGTATTTCTGCAACAGGGGCAAAACAAGGATGACTACATACAGATATTCTTTGACAGCGATGATTACTACGAAGGCCAGGTGCGTTACATGTTTACCAAGTATCTCTTCCGCGAGCCTACCGATGGGGAAATAGCCTTTTACAGCGGTACTTATAAAACTACCGGCGATTATCAAAAGCTGGGCGTTGCCGTCTTTTCAATGGATGAATACGCAGGTATAAAATAAATTCAACAGCACTCAACTATGAACAAATACTGGAGCCTCATCCTTATCCTTTTTCTTTTTGCAGAAAGCTGTAAAAAAGAAAAGCGCTATGTGTACGAAACACAACAGCAGGAGCTTTATCAAAATGCCAATGATAAACGGAACTTAAAAACCACCACACAGTTTATAACCATTGCTTATAACGATTTGTTTAACGACAACATTACCACCACTGAACTAAACAAACTGGATATTGCCCTGCAGGCTGTAGGCGATAAAGGTGTAGTGCAGGATTTAATTGTAAAGAACTTTATCAATCGCCCCGGGGTGGTTATTACTGATAACACAGCCATGCGAAGCGATATACCCGCATTTGTGAATGATGCTTACCTGCGCCTGTATAACCGCAAACCTACTGAGGTAGAAGCCTGGAAGATGAAGAGCCTTATTGAAAACAACACGGACATTAGCCCTAAAATGGTGTACTACAGCATGATGACCGCTGAAGAATACCGTTTCTATTAAACCCTGCAAGCATGAAAAGAAAACAGTTTATAAAAAATGCAGCACTTACAGCAGCCGGGGCCATAGTAGCGCCCTATATCCTTCCTTCAGGCAGGTTGTTTGCTGCCACAGGTTCGCGCAAGGCCAACCACGTAGTGTTTTGCCTTTTTGCAGGCGGAGTGCGTAACCTGGAAAGTATGCACAAGGCCGAGGGGAACCTTATGGTAAACACCCTTAACGGTAACGAATCCATTTCTGCAGATATAGCCGGGGGAATGAGCGCTTTGCCTCAATTGGCATCAAACCGCTTGCAAAACCTTGGCACCTTGTTTCAGGAGTTTAGGTATGCCTCGGGGCCAACGGGCCACTATAACGGGCATACTACAGCCATTACCGGCAAGTACAGCGACGAAGCCATACAATTGAAACAACCGCCAAAGTACCCTACCATATTTGAATACTACCGTAAGCATAACAGCCCGAGCATGAGTGCGCTTAACGCCTGGTGGATAAGCGATTCATTAGGCCCATATCCCTTTTTGAATTACAGTGCATACGAAGGCTATGGCGCTATGTTTGGCGCTAATATGATTCAACCCGGGTCTATATTTTCTTATGATGCCAATTCCGTTTTAGGAAATGCCTTATCAATCAGCACATCAGAAAAAGATAAGTGCGATTTAATGCGCGCCTTTGCCGATGGGCAATTTAAAGCGCCGCAGGAAATTACATCAACAGGCATAAAGAACACCGCTGAAGATGCCGAACACCTGCAAACCTTTATCCGCACTATGATGTATGAAGTTTCGCAGGGCATGCATAATAATCCATGGGGTGTAAACATGAATGGTGATATGTTCAACATTTATTTCGGCACCAAAGTAATGCAGGAGTTTAAGCCTGAATTGATGGTGATAAACATGCAGAATATTGACATTGGCCACTTTGATTACACCAAATACGTAAACAACATTCGCCAGGCCGATTTTGCCTTATACAAACTTTGGGAAGCCATACAAAATACACCGGGCATGGCTAACGACACAGTGCTTATTGTAGCTCCTGAACATGGCCGTAACCAACAACCCAACAGCGTAGTTGATGCTTATGGCCGCTATGCGCTTGACCACAATAACGACCAAATGAGCCGTGAAATATTTTGCTTAATGGTAGGGCCATCCGGCATTGTAAAACAAGGGCAGGTATTTAGTTCACCGCAAGGCGAAAGCGTGGATATTGTGCCAACCATCGCCAATATTCTTGGTTTTGATACCAATATACCTTCAGGCATTTTAGATGGCCGTGTTTTAACTGAAGCCTTTAACTAATACTGAACTATGAAACTACGAACCCCTATAATAGTTGTAAGCGCTTTCGTGCTTTGCATAGCCATAGTGCAAAGCTGTAAAAAGGACAGCCCTCTGCCTCATAACCCCTATGACGACATTGTGCGCGATGACACCACTGCCAATGAAATCCCTGTGGACTCGTTGACAATAACGTACGTGCACAAAAAACTATTGGCTACCCGTTGCGCTTTACCCGGCTGCCACGTAGGTAATTTTGAACCCGATTTCAGAACACCTCAGTCTTCCTTCAGCACCCTGGTTTACGCACCCATTGTAAAAAATAATGCTGCCAACGACTTTAAGTATCGCGTTATTCCCTTCGATACTGCCTACAGCGTGCTTTACGAACGAATTACCAATTGTTGCTTCGTAAACATAAACGACCGCATGCCGCAGGATAACATTGGCACTGCTTTGCCCGATAGCAGCATTAAGCTTGTAGCCCAATGGATAATGCATGGTGCGCGCGATATGTTCGGCAACGTTCCCGAATTCCCTAATGCCGAACCTACTATAGTCGGCTATTTGGCTGCAAGTACCGATTTGCAAACGTTTTACTCTAACACCCGTTTAGATTCGGTTCCCTACAACCCCTTTGTTCTTCCTGTTTCGGTAAGCTCGTTTTATGTAGGCTTCCAGGTACAGGATGACAGTACCGCCTTGAACATGCTGCAATTCAACAAACTCAAAATTTCTACCAACGCCGATGATTTCAGCAGCGCTACCGTAGTGCCGGCCGTGTTCTTTAATCTTGGTGGCCAACAGGCCTGGATTGCTACAGTTAACCCTACAAGTATGCCTGTGGGCGATACATTGTTTATGCGCTACTACGTAAACGATGGTGACCATCCTTCAAATACTGAATTTCCACGAACAGAATCTCCATTTCCTTATAAAAGCTATTGGTCATTTATCAGGCAATAACATGCAAACACTATCTAAACTATCTGCAATATGGCTACTGTGCCTTTTACTGTTGTTTGGCTGTAAAAAGGAAGAGACAATTTCTAATACGCCAAAAATAGAATTCGTATCCATTGCACCTAACCCCGCTATCAAATACCAGGATACCGTATCCATAGCCATAGAAATAACTGATGGGGATGGCGATATAGGCGAAAATACACCTGATGTAAAAAACGTTTTTGTTACTGATAACCGGAACAATGTTGTAAGCGAATTTCGCTTACCGCAGCAGGCTCCCGATGGAGAGAGCATCATAGTACGCGCTCCGGTAAATATCCATCTTCCTCCACAAGCTTTTGTTGACGATAGCCATACCAGCGAAACTGCCACCTATTCTGTATATGTGGTTGACCGCGCAGGTAATAAAAGCAATACTATTCAAACCGCCACACTTACCATTAACCAGTAAGGGCAAATAAAAAAGGAGCGCACGAAGGCGCCCCCAGCACATGAAACTCTTTGTTTCTCTTTACTCTGTTTTTAAGAACTTGAATGTTTTTTTGCCGGCTACTACAAAGTAGTTCCCGCTGGCCAATTGCGATATATTAAGCTTTACATGGTTTTGGCCCGTTACATTTTCCTGCAGTACCGTTTGGCCTAACATATCTACTATTCGTAGGTCGCTTATAGTGCCATTAGCATCATAAACCACAAGAAAATTGCTGGCAGGATTAGGATAAACTGAAATGCTGCTTTCCGAAGGTGTTTCCTGCACATCAGTGCACACCGCAATAAATACCGAATCCTGTTTGTAACCTTCACAGCCATTAGCATCAGTTACTATATAAGTAACTACCACATTGCTGTTAGCGTACTGCGAAGGGTCAATTTGCGTGGCATTAACGCCATTTACATAAAGATTACCACCGGCAGGCAATCCGGCATTTAGCTGTATTACAGCCGATGTGTTGCAGATAGTAGTTTGTGGTAAATCATAAGTAACCTGCGGTGCAGCATTTACAGTTACCGCCACCGTTTGCGAAACAGCCGAACAGTTCGTTGCACCATCAGTAACAGTAACTTTATAGCTACCACTGGCATTTACCGTAATGGATTGCGAAGCAAAGTTGTTATTCCAATGATAAGTAAGGCCTGTTCCTGCAGTAAGCGTTACAGACTCGCCACTGCATATAGTAGTAGGCCCGCTGGCGCTTATTAAGGTATCAGGCATTGGTAAAGAATTCAATACATAACTTGATGATGCGCTGCAATTATGGCCGTCAGTAACGGTTAAGCTATAAGCACCGGGCTGCGCTACAATTGAGGAGGTATGTTGGTTATTGCTCCAATTGTACGACAAACCTGAAGCGCCGCTTAAAGTAGCATAACTGAACGGGCAAATTTGTGTAGCTGTTGAGTTAATGCTTGCATCAGGCGCAGTATAAACGTTTACCGTTACTGCATTTGAAGAAGCAGAGCAGTTGGTTGTTGCGTCAGTAACTGTTACTATATAATTACCCGCATTGCCAACGGTAATGGTCTGTGTGGTTTCACCACTGCTCCAGGCGTAGTTTAAGCCTGCGGCAGCGTTAAGTTGTAATGAACTGCCCGGGCAAAGGTTAGCCGAGCCTGTATATGTGATGTTGGTATTTGGTAAAGCTGCGGCAGCTATTGTTTTTGATGAAACAGCCGAACAGTTATTACCATCGGTAACCGTTAAGGTATAGGTACCGGCTGCGGTAACTGAAATAAGTTGGTTGGTTTGGCCATTGCTCCAGCTATAGGTTAAACCCGGCTGGCCATTTAAGGCTACCGAACTACCGGCGCAAACTGCATTTGCAGTAGCATTAATAGTAGCATCAGGCAAATTGTTTACTGCTACAGTAACTATACTTGATGAAGCGGTACAGTTGCTGGCATCAGTTAAGGTAACACTGTAATTACCCGAAGCATTTACGGAAATACTTTGTGATGTTTGTGTCGTACTCCAGTTATAGGTAATGCCGGCAGCAGGTATTGACGATAAACTTAATGATTGCCCCTGGCAAAGCGCCACACTGCCCGAAGGTGTTATAAGGTTAGTGCTGAAGTTTGCAGGGTTAATATAATAGCTGGAATCGGAAGTGCAGCCATTGTTGGTAGTAATACTTACACTGTACGTTCCTGCAGTTGTAACAGATATGCTTTGTGTTGTAGCGCCTGTGCTCCAGTTATACATATAACCTGCGGGTGCTGAAATTTGGGCCGTTCCTCCGTTACAAAAATTGGCAGCAGTAATGTTTATAGCAGAATCCGGTGCAGCATGTACGGTAACGCTTACGGGGTTTGAAACGGCTATACAGCCATATTTATTGGTGGTGGTTACTACATAGTTATCTGTAGCAATAGCAGTTACCGATGGTGTTGTATTTCCATTGCTCCATAAATAAGTAGTAGCAGTCTGGCAGTTTAAGGTAACCATATTACCCTGGCAAAATGAAGTAGGGCCGTTTGCCGTAACCATTGGCGTTGGCAGTGGGGCAATACTGAATGGTGCAGAATAATAACTGGTGTCCGATGGCGCAGTGGTCAATATTCTTATGCGGTAATTATCGCCGTATGGAATGTTAGCAGGTATATTTATTAAAACGGAATCAACTAATGAGGTGGATGACTTTGTGCCGATTACAAGCGGGTTAGTAAAATAACCTGCTGAATCTGACAACTGCACTTTGTAGGCATTACCATTGGTTAACATATTAAGCGACTTGCAGCTCAGGTAAAATGAACCGCCTTTACATAGGGTATCCGTTGGCCAAAGCACCTCAACATTCGCCGCATTTACACGGGCTACCTTGTTAGCAATAGAAAGGTCATAATCGGTAAAGGTGCCGGTTATAAAAATGCGGCGCTCTTCTTTATTGAATGCTGCATACATAGGCACACCTGATGTTGTACCGTATTTATAGTTAAAGGTAGCTGAATCTACACGGCCGGTCATATCAATATAAGCCGCACGGTTACGTGTAATGCCATTAACCTGGCTAAACACGCCTACCGTAAACATACCATCGCGGAAATTCAAAAGCTTGTACGGAATGTTGTTTAATGAAACAGTATAAGTGGAATCAACGGTGCCATCAGTATTAAGGCGAACGATGCGGTTATGCGCCGCCCCGTTAAAGGTGGTAAACGCTCCACCAACAACAGCCTTACCATCTGTTTGCAATGCAACAGTATATAATGTTGCAGGCGATGCGGTGCCAATGTTATAAGCGACATCTAAAGTGCCATTGGCATTAAAACGGGCTATGCGGTTTTTTGAAACGCCGCCCGCCATAGTAAATATACCAACCACTATAATTTTACCATCAGTTTGTATGGCAATATCCGAAGCATAGTTATTCAAACCTGCCCCCGGCGTAAACGTGTTGTCAATTGTGCCATTGGTGTTTAAGCGAACAAGTCGGTTTACGGTTGTTCCGTTGTATTGCGTAAACGAACCCGTTAAAACAATCTTCCCATCTGTCTGTAAGGCCAGGGCATAAACCGGCCCGTTAGCGCCTGTGCCAACAGTAAAGGTATTGTCTAAGGTGCCATCAGCATTCAGGCGGCAAATTCTGTTTATGGACGTAGTATTGTATTTAGTAAAATCTCCCCCAACTAAAATCTTGTCATCAGGCTGCACGGCTAAGCAACGCACCTGTCCGTTGCATCCTGCGCCGCCGGCATTAAAGGTAACATCAAGGTTTCCGCGAAAATCAAGGCGGGCAATGCGCCCAACGCTTTGCTGATTATACTTAACAAATAATCCCGCTAAAATGGCCTTACCGGTACTTTGAAAACCTACAGTGTTTACGGTTGTATTAAATTTTGAATCCTGGTAGAATGTTTGGTCAACAGTTCCATCTGCATTTAAACGCGCTAAACGCACACGGGCAAAAGAATCTATTACCGTAAACGTACCGCCTACATAAACTTTACCATCAGGGTTCAGAAACACCGTGTTTAAACTTAAATCGGCACCTGTACCAATTTTAAAAGTAAGGTCTCTTGCACCCGTGGTATCTATACGTACTATACGGTTTATGGCAGTTCCGTTATAATTGGTAAACCCGCCTACAGCCAGCACTTTACCATCAGCTTGAATGGCCAATTCATTTACGTTGGCATTAAAGCCCCCTAACAGATAAAAGGTGCTGTCATAAGAACCATCTGCATTTAAACGCACGATTCTGTTTGAGCTGTTTCCGTTGTATTGAGTAAAATAACCGGCTGCTATAATTTTATTATTAGGTAACACATAAGCAGCCGTAACTATATTATTGGCTCCCGTGCCCCCGTAGTTAAAAGTAGTATCCAATGAAGCATCGCTGTTTAAGCGGGCAACACGTCCCACAGTTTTGCCATTAAAGGTGGCAAAATCGCCTGCTATTATATATTGGCCGTTAGCTAATCGGTCTAACGAAAAAACCTGGGCGCTGGCCCCTGTGCCAATGGCAAAGGTGTTATCGCGGCTACCATCACTGTTTAAGCGGATAATACGGTTGGCCGATGCGCCGCCATAAGTGGTAAACAAACCCGCAACCAATACTTTACCATCACCTTGCAGGTAAAGAGCATAAACCGAATTGTTTAAACCGGTGCCTACATGAAAACTTGTATCCAGGCTGCCATTACTGTTTAAGCGCGCAATACGATTTATGGTTTGATTATTAAAACGGGTAAAATCCCCGCCAATAATAAGTTTACCATCAGGCTGCCGCACAATAACATTTACGTGGTCGTTAGCGCCGCTTCCGGTATTAAAGGAATAATCTATTGAACCATCCTTTTTCAGTTTTACCAGGCCGTTTATATGCCGTTCATTGGCATAAAAGAACTTGCCGGTTACCAGCACTGAGCTATCAGGCAATACTAAACCGCCGGTGCATTTATAGTCTATTCCCGTTCCTTTATAATACAGCGAATCGAATACCCCGTACTGGGCTTTTAAAGATGAAAAAGCAATACTGAAAACCAGGGTTATAAGGGCTGTCAGCATTTTTACAGAAACGTTTTTCATGTCGTATTTTTTGTGTTCTTAATTTGCTACATTCATGCAGCGGTTAGTCAATAGGGTGTTTTGATTAATGTGTGTTTTACCTAAAATTGACTGCTTATAATACGAGTTGAATAGATGAAGCGGCTTACTGTACTCTGCCTTATTATACATACCTGCCTTTTAAATTTACAAGCTGCAACTTGTAACAGCTGTTTGGTATTTAAGGAAAACAAAGGCCAGTGGCAGCAGAACATACTGTACAAGAGCGAGCTAAAGAGCGGTGCCGCATTTTTTGAAAAAGGACAAATAACCTTTAACCTGTTCGACCCTGCTGATGTAATGCGCATTAAAGGCGACCACCACAGGCTGGAGAACTTTAAGCACGATATTGATTACGGCATGCACTTTCATGCCTTTCGTTTAAAGTTCTTAGGCGCTTCGGTTGATGCCAGTACTACCGGGCAGGAAGCCATAAGCGAATACTTCAATTACTTTTTAGGGAGCAACAGGGCAAAGTGGGCTTCAAAAGTGCGCGGCTTTAACCAGCTTACTTATGCCGGTTTATATAAAGGCATTGATTTAAAAGTAATGAGCCAGGGCGGTTCTATGAAGTATGTATATGAGGTTAAGCCCGGCGCCGATACTAAACAGATACGCGTAGGTTTTGAAGGAGCGGATAGTCTTTATATTAATGACAAAGGCGAGTTGGTAATAAAAACCAGTGTAGGCGAAGTAAAGGACCTTAAACCGTATGCTTACCAGAATATTGCGGGTAAGTTTGCTGAGGTTCAGTGCCGCTTTCGATTGGCTGATAAAAACACCTTGGTATATGACCTTCCGCAGGGATACAATACATCCAATACGTTGTTCATAGATCCAACGCTTGTTTTCTCCACCTATTCAGGCTCCACAGCCGATAACTTTGGTTACTCTGCTACTTATGACAGTAAAGGTGCAGCCTTTGCAGCAGGTTCTGTGTTTGGGGTGGGTTATCCTTTAGTTACAGGCGCTTTTGTTATGAGCTACCTGGGCGGGCCAACTATCTTCTTTACAGGCGGTGGCTCTTACCCCGGCGATGATATGGGCATCACCAAATATTCTACCGATGGCAGCCAACGTATTTACTCAACCTACCTTGGCGGCTTCGGGCAGGACCTTCCCCATAGCCTTATAGCCAATAGTAACGATGAGCTTTACATACTGGGCACTACCGATTGCAATGACTACCCCGTAACAACCAGTGCATTTGATACAACGTTTAATGGCGGAAATGACCCCGGCGTATTTGATGGCATTGCTGCGCACTACACACACGGCTCTGATATTATCATCTCGCGTTTAAGCGCAGATGGCTCACAATTACTGTCCTCTACTTATGTAGGCGGTTCTGATAACGATGGCATTAACTACCGTGCCGGTCAGCCTTATAGCTCTCCGGGTTTCTTGCGCCATAATTATGCTGATGAGGTGCGTGGCGAAATAGATATAGACAACAGCAATAACGTTTACGTAGTTAGCTGCACGCGCTCTGCCAACTTCCCACGCTCTACCGGCACTTTTCAAAATAGCTTTGGCGGTGGTTTAGATGCCTGCGTGTTTAAAATGGATGCCGACCTCACGAGCATGGTATGGAGCACCACCTTTGGCGGCGCCGATGATGATGCCGCTTATTCCGTTTCTATTGATAACAACGAGAATCTATTTGTAGCCGGTGGAACGCGCTCCAATAACTTTCCTGTCACATCGGGCACTTTGTCCAACACCTTCGCAGGTGGCGATGCCGACGGTTTTATCGCACACATCAATAAGAATGGCCAGCAGTTGATTGCTTCCACTTATTACGGCTTTGCGGACTACGACCAGATTTATTTTGTAGAGTTGGATAAAGCCAATAATGTTTTCGTACTAGGGCAGGCAGATAATGCAGGCAGCAACTTTATAAAGAATGCTATTTATAATAAACCTAATGGGGGGCAGTTTGTTTCAAAGTTCACGCCGCAATTAGATAGCTTAATTTGGAGCACCAGTTGGGGCCGCGGCCTTGGTGTAACAGACATCTCTCCCACCGCCTTTTTAGTTGACGTATGCAGTAGCGTGTATGCCTGCGGCTGGGGTAGCCAAGGCGTAAACAATATTGTGGGTGGCACCGGTGGCACTACAGGGCTTGATGTTACAGCTAACGCATTTAAAGGCACAACCGACGGACAGGATTTTTACCTGATGGTATTAAAAGATGACGCATCTTCTTTAACCTATGCCACCTTTATGGGCGGCAATATCAGTGAGGAACACGTAGACGGCGGCACCAGCCGTTTCGATAAAAAGGGTATAGTGTATCAATCGGTTTGCGCTGGTTGCGGTAGTAATGATGATTTCCCTACTACGCCCGGCGTTGTATCCAACACCAACAACTCTAACAACTGCAACAACGCCATTTTCAAATTTGATTTGAACGTGCCCCTGTGCTTGGCTGATTTTGATTTCCCTCATGCCTGCACCAACATACCAATGAGCTTTACCAACCAAAGCAGTTCGGTATTAAGCCCAACGTATCAATGGTTCTTTGGCGATGCACAAACATCAACACAGGTAAATCCTTCGCATACATATAGCCAGCCCGGTTTGTATGATGTTACACTGGTTATTACCGACCCCGGCAGTTGCAACTTTAATGACACCATTACTAAAAAGGTTTTGGTGATTGGCAGCAACGGCAGCGATTCTTTACCTACGCTAACCGTTTGCAATTCGCAAAGCGTGCAAATCGGTTTTCCGCCAACAGGTGATTCGGCAACCACTTACTATTGGTTTGCTAACCCAACCCTAAGCAGTTTAACGGTTTCTAATCCTTTTGCCACACCTGGTCAAACTACCACTTACGAGTTGCTGGTTTCAAACGGCATTTGTGTTGACACCTTCTACCAAACGGTAGTTGTGTTTACTGATGCGCTTACTTTACAAGGTGGTGATGTGCTTTGCCCCGGCGATACCATGCAGCTGAGTGTAACCAATAGCCAACCGGGCCAACAGTTAACCTATAGCTGGACTCCTTCTGCAGGTATAATATCCGGCGGCAATACGGCTAACCCTTTAGTAAGCCCGGCCCAAAACACCACCTATGTAGTTAATGTAACCAACCAAATAGGCTGCAGCTTTACTGATTCAATTGCCATCAATATTTTAAGCAGCATACCTAACGTAAATGCATTCGCTAATCCCGATACCATTTACTTTGGCGATACCACGCAACTGGGCCTTACTTTAAGCGCCAATGTTGTTACTATTCAGTGGTTCAACGATTCTACCTTAAGCGCAACCAACATTGCCGACCCCCTGGCATACCCTACCAACACACACGCTTATTATGTGGAAGTAGCCGATTCCCAAGGATGTCATAAAACGGATTCGGTGATTGTGGTAGTGTTGAAGAAACCTTGCGAGGATGCGAATATTTATATTCCAAATGCCTTCTCACCAAATGGAGATGGCAGGAACGATGTGCTGTATGTGCGTGGTAACTATGTAACCAACTTATATTTTGCTGTTTACGACCGCTGGGGACAAAAGATGTTTGAAACCAAAGACATTACTAATGGCTGGGATGGCACCTTTAAAGGGGGACGTTTAGACCCTGCCGTATTTGGTTATTATGCTGAAGGCCTTTGCCCTAATGGCGATAAATTCTTTAAGAAAGGAAACGTAACCTTGATAAGATGAGAAGAAGTTTTACTGTTTACGGTTCTCTATGCGTCTTGCTGTTGCTTTTGGTAACAACAGGCCTGCGCGCCCAGGATATTCACTTCTCGCAATTCAACTTTTCTCCGCTCAACCAAAACCCGGCTAACACTAATTTATTTGATGGCGATTTTCGCTTTGTAGGCAATTACAAAAATCAATGGCCTACCGTTCCAGTGCGCTTCAATACATTTTCTGCTTCAGCTGAAATGAATTTCCTTACACTGAAAAATAACGACCGCCTTGGTGGAGGCTTGCTGTTCTACTTCGACCGCGCCGGCGATTCAAAATTCACTTCACTTAATACAGCGCTATCCGTTTCTTATATCAAGTCGTTGGATAAGAACAACAACCATGCTTTATCCTTAGGCCTTCAATTTGGCTTAATCAACCGCAGCTTCAACTATACAAAGCTTTATTTCGACAACCAATGGAATGGTGACACCTACGACCCTACCATAGCAGTGGATGAAACATTCAGCAAAACAAAGTTGAACTTTTTTGACCTTAACGCGGGCATTGCCTACAAATGGCGCAAGAGCGAACGCACTAATGTAACAGTAGGCTTTGGCGTATCGCACCTAACCCGTCCTAAGCAAACCTTCTTTAATGATAATAGTGTTAAGCTTGATTTGCGCTATACCCTTAATGTTCGCGCGCAAATAAAAGTGGCCAAGCGTGTAGACCTCGTTCCTGAGTTTTTGTTTCAACGCCAGGACACCAAGCAGGAATTTGATTTAGGTCTATACGCCAAATATTATTTGCCCGTTAAAATACCACACACTATTGCCCTTAACCTTGGCGCCTATTCCCGCATTGTGGATGCCGGTTGGTTAATGGCCGGCATGGATTTCGATAATCTGCAGGTTAACCTTAGCTACGATATAAACTTTACAAAGCTTACCGCAGCCACCCGCTACAACGGTGGCTTTGAGGCAAGCATTATTTACATTTTGGCTAAAGTGAAAAAGATTAATAAACCGGGAGCTGTTTGCCCTGCGTTCCTATAAAACACATTTGTATTGTGAAAGGGAAAAGTTTTTTGAACCGTATTATGCTGCTTTTATGCTTAGTGGCCCTATTGCCATTAGTATCTCTGGCACAAACGGTTCATCAGTTGGTAAAAGCGGGCGATCAAAAATTTAGTGAAGGCGACTACTATGCAGCCGCACAGTATTACGAAGATGCACTGAAAAAGGACGAGGAAAACCCGGAGTTATATTATAAGTATGCCGAAAGCGCACGTATGTTTAATGACTACGGCGGCGCAGCAGCCGGTTATAAGGCGGCAGCTAAATTTGATAAGCAGAATCAATTCCCCTTAGCCGCTTTTTGGCAGGGCATAATGCTGCGCAGTGTATGCGAATGCAAAACAGAAGAAGTAATCAACGTCTTCAAAAAATTCAGGAACAAATACAAGAAGAAAGACTACTACGCTGCCAAGGCACAGCAGGAAATGGAATCTGCCAATTGGGTGCTAGAGCATTTGCAGAAAACCGACTCGATAAAAATTGAACACCTGGGCAAGGATATTAATAGCGAAAAAAGCGAGTTCAATGCCATACCTGTATTTCCTGATAAGTTGCAGTTCTCTTCTTTGCGCAACATTTCGTCCGATAAAAAGAATGAAAAGTATTTATCGCGCATATACAACCAGCCTCCTAACCCCGCACCGGTTTATATGCCTACTGGCGCAAATGAAAGCCTGAATATTGGCAACGGCGCCTATACGCCCGACAGTAGGCGTTTTTATTTTACTGAATGCGAACAGAAGGACAAAACCAGTTCGCGTTGCGATATATATGTAACCCGCTTTGAAAACTATCAATGGACACCCGCTGAAAAGCTGACTATTAACGACCCCTCTTTTACCAGCACCCAACCTTACCCCGGTAAAGATGCCGCAGGCAATGAGCTATTATTTTTTGCCAGCGACAGAACCGGCGGCCAGGGCAGCATGGATATATGGGTAAGTAAAATAAAAGCAGACGGTACCTATGAGGCTCCGATAAACGCCGGTAAAAACATCAACAGCCAGGGTAATGAAATAACTCCGTTTTATGATGCCAACACCAGGCAGCTCTATTTTTCATCAGACTGGCACTATGGCTTTGGCGGATATGACATTTTCAGCAGTAAGGGAGAATATCAAAACTGGAGCGCGCCACAGAATTTACTGCAGCCCATAAACACGGCACAGAACGATTTGTACTACGTAATGGCGCCTGATAATTCCATTGCCTACATCACCTCTAACCGTAAGGGGTCCTACTTTATTGAATCAGAAACCTGCTGTAACGATATATATGCTTACCGCACCGGTAAAAAGATAAGCAAGCTTGATACGCCGACAGTAACTGTTGTACAAGTGGATACACCAAAAGCGCAACCGCCTGTGGTGGAAAACCCTGTAACTACCGGCACACCTACACCGGAACCCCGGAAGTTTGTAGACGAAACCATCCGCCGTGTAAAACAGTTATTGCCGGTGCAATTGTACTTTCATAACGATGAACCAAATGCCAAAACGCTGGCTGATACCACTTCGCTTGATTACCGCCAAACGTATGAAGCGTATTCTGCTTTGCGCGGCGAATACGAAAGAGAATACCCCAAAAGTGTAAAGCGTGAGGAAAAGGCTGATGCACAAAAACAGGTTGCCGATTTGTTTGATAAAAAGGTAGATAAGGGCTACTATAACCTTGTTGCCTTTACCAGCCAGTTGCTTGATTTACTGCAGAAGAACAATAAACTGGAAATTACCATTAAAGGATATTGTTCGCCTCTTAACTTTAATGAATACAACATTAAGCTGGGTTACAGGCGCGTAGCTTCTCTTCGCAACTACTTCTACCACTACCGCGATGGCATTTTACTTCCTTACCTGGCTAATGGAAGCCTGGTGCTTAAAAACGAATCGTTGGGTGAAGAAACTGCACCTAAAAACATAAGCGATAATCGCGAGGACAAACCCAAATCAGTTTACAGCCCTGCTGCCGCTTTGGAAAGAAGGGTAGAGATAATTTCAGTGGAGCTGAAGTAGAATTTCCTTAAAAAAATATCAGTGTCGTTTCTTTTGCGCGAAAGTTTATCTTTGACGCGTGCGAAAAGATTTTTCTGATAAGAGTTCCGACAATCCTTCCAAGCGGGGAGAAAAGAAGCCGTTTGTGAAAACTGCTGAAAGGAAAGGAGAAAAGAAGTTTTCTGCCGAGAAGAAATTCTCCACTGACAGCAAGAAAGGATCTAAATTTCCTATGGATAAAGGAAAGAAGACCTTTGAAGAAAAACCATTCGGTAAAAAAGACGGCGCTCCTTACCCTAAAAAGAGCCGCAAGAAATTCAGTGGCGATGCCAACGGCTCAAAGGAATTTTTCAATAAGAAGTTTCTAAAAGAAGAAGAGAACACTGACGGAGTATACTCGCCTGAAGAAAAGCAGAGCGATGACATTCGTTTGAATAAATACCTTTCACATGCCGGTATTGCTTCGCGCCGTAAGGCTGATGAGTTAATTAAAGAAGGCCGCGTTAAGGTAAATGGCGCTGTAGTTACCGAAATGGGCTACAAGATTAAGCCTAAGGATGAGGTGGAGTACGATGGCAAGGTTTTATCGCTGGAAAAGAAATTTTACATCCTTATTAATAAGCCAAAGGATTTTATTACCACAGTTAGTGATGAAAAAGGCCGTAAGACCGTAATGGACTTAATACGTGCCGCGTACCCGCAAATGAAAACACGCGTGCGCCCACGCCTTTACCCTGTTGGCCGTTTAGACCGTAACACTACCGGTGTATTGCTTATTACCAACGATGGAGAGTTAGCACAAAAACTTACCCACCCCAGCAGCGAAATACAGAAGGTTTACCATGTAGTGCTGGATAAGAAGTTACTGAAAGAAGATTTTGATAAGATTGCCGAAGCCGGCGTTGTGTTGGAAGACGGTATTGCCGAAGTGGATGAAATAGCCTACCCAAATCCTAAAAACAAGGCGGAAGTGGGCATACAAATTCATACCGGTAAAAACCGCTTTGTGCGCCGTTTGTTTGAAGCCCTTGGTTACGAAGTAGTAAAACTGGACCGCGTGTTTTTTGCAGGCCTTACCAAAAAAGATTTGCCTCGTGGTCGTTGGCGTTTCCTTAACGAAGCTGAGGTAAGATTACTAAGACACTTTACCCATTAAAAAATAAAAAGGCCGGATATACCGGCCTTTATTTTTTTCAGAAACTATGTGTTTATTGAATAACAAACCGTGTGCGGCTATTGCCTTTAGCGCCTGAAAGTTGCAATACATAAACCCCTTTAGGTTGGTCCATGTTCAACTCTGCCTGTGGCGCACCGGCTATAGACCGCCTATAAATTACCCTGCCGCTTAAATCCAAAATCTTCAACTCATCCATTTCTTCAGTAATATCCCAACGCACTAAAAAGCGTCCGTTATTAGGGTTAGGATAAAGCTGCACACTGCTATTATTTATATCATTAATACCGGTACAAATGGCTACGTAAAATGATTTGATAACTGTATCCGTGCAGCCATTGCCATCAGTATAAGCATAACCCAGGTAATGTGTGCCTGCACTTAAAGAGGAGGCATCTAACACTCCGGCCTGCACCCCTTGCCCGCCATAGTAACCACCGGCAGGTGAGCCTCCGCTTAACGTTATTGGCATAGTGCCGTTACAGATAGTATCAAACGGTAAGGATAGTTGTGCAGTAGGTTTAGGCATTACAGTTATAGTGCCATATGCGGTATCGGCGCAGCCGTAAATATTATATACGTAGGTAACGGAATGAGGGCCGGCGCCGGCAATAGAAGGCTCCAGGTAGTTGTTGCTTATACCCGTGCCTTCAAAAAATCCGCCTGAAGGAGAACCGCTGTTCAAAAGCACTGCCCCCCTGTTAATACATACGCTATCGTCCGCCGGATTGAGCGAAGCGATAACCGTACTTATAACAGACAGCACTTCCGTAGCGGTATCCTTACAGGCGCCATTAAAAGTTATATATCGTACAAATGTTCCCGAGCCAACACCAAACTGTTGCGGGTCGAAAATGGTATCATGCACATTATCTACTAACCATTCTCCCCCGGCAGGTAATCCGTAAGAGATAAGGTTAACAGCGCTTGAGGCAGCGCAAAAAGTATCGGAAGGCAGGGTAATTGACGCCAGCACTTCAGTGTCAACAAACACGGTGTCGCTGGCACTGCCGGTACCGCAGCCACCGGGGTCAGTATAGGCGTAAGACACTACGTGAGGGCCGGCACCTGCATTTGCAGCATCAAAAAGCCCGTTGCTTACAAATGAGCCTGTATAACTACCGCCCTGAGGCGAGCCCCCTAGCATTGATAGATTTACATTACCTGTGCTTATACAAACGTGGTCGTTACTATTAATAGTAAACTGAACGTTGGGCACTGCGCCGGCTGTGGTTACCGTAACTGAAGGAGGCACCAGGGTACAAGTACCCGATTGATTGGTTACAGAGCAGGAATAAGAGCCTGCCGCATCAGCATAAATAGAAGCAGTAGTTTCGCCGGTGTTCCATAAATACGTATAACCATTGCTTGCCGAAAGCATTACAGAATCGCCCTGGCAAATAGTAGTAGGGCCGGCAGCAGTAATAAAGCTGCTGTTATTTAATATTACTGTTACACTGTTAGTGCCCAGGTTTACCGCAGCAATATCTCCGGCACCATCGTTATTAAAGTCTGAAGACAACACTTCCTGAACACCGTATTCACCGGCGTAATTCACGTAGCTCTGGAAGGTTCCGTTAATGTTTCCCTGCAACATTAAAATGTTGTTTGGCCAGCCGTTAAGTATAATATCGGGCAAGGTATCAGGGGTTATGTAGCCAAGCGCCATAAATTCAGATGATGCCCCGCCAATCGTATAAGGAACACCTGCAGCAAAGTTCATTACTGTAGTAGCCAGGTGCACAGTTATGTTAGCGCTGTTATTATTTACGCAGGCAAAATCTTTTTTACCATCATGGTTAAAATCTGCAGCAACAACATCACGCGGGCCCGAACCTACACTTACATTTTGAGGTGTTTGAAAAGTACCGTTAGCGTTACCCAACAAAATGGAAACAGTGTTACTTAAATCATTTGGCACTAATAAGTCAAGGCGGCCGTCGGCGTTCATGTCGTAAGCTTCTATATTTTTAGGGCCATCACCTACGCCATACTTTACCGGCGCAGCAAAGGTAAAATCACCATTGCCCAGCATTACCGAAATGCTGTCGGAGTTGTTGGAAGCAATGGCTATATCAACATTGTTATCGCTGTTAAACTTGCCGGTTACAGCAAAATATTCTCCTCCTATTCCAAAGCCGTGGTTGATATCACCCTGCACAATCAAATGCCCGGTACCATCACCCTTTAAAACATTGGTTACTGCACCAACGGCAGCAGCATCCAATTTGGTATCGTTATTAAAATCAGCCAGTACTACATCCTGCATGGTGTAATAGCAACTATCACTTATGGTGGTCTGAAACGTGCCGTCACTGTTACCCAGCATTATACTTATGCGCGGGCTTTGTGTGTTACATACTACAAGGTCCTCATAAGCATCACTATTCAACAAACCAACGGCTATTGATTTCGGCCTTAGTGCAGTACGCAGTTCATACGGTCCAAAGGAACCATCTATCTGGCCTTTTAAAAAGCTGATATAGCCTTTAGTGCGGTGTACGCATACGGCATCTTTACGGGTATCGCCGTCAAAATCTGCTAGCAACATATCGTTAGGCGAGCCGTTAGCGGTGTAAACATTGTACGATTGAAAAGTACCGTTACCATTGCCCAATTGTACAGTTACGCCCCCCTGGTCTTCACTGCTGTTTATTATATCAACCTTAGTATCACTGTTTACATCAGTAACTAAAATGCGGCTTGAATATTGACCTGTAAACAGAACTGCCGGCTTGCTAAAGCTTAATGCCCCATTATTAATAAAAGGCTGCAGGTCAGTAATAGAGTGACAGATAATATCATTGATATTATCGCCGTTAAGGTCAGCAATAATTGGCACCCGTCTTTCCGTAGTAAAATTTATTACAAACAATGATGTGCGGTTACCGAATAAGCCTGAACCGTTATTTACGAAATAGGAAATTGAATCATTGGCAGCGTTGCCTGTAGCGTAGTCTACCACTATTTCAGGTTTATTGTCGCCATTTAAATCTCCTGTATTAATAAATACAGGGTGCACACCGGTAAGTAGTGTATCAGTTACCGTAAATGTGGAATTACCATTGCTTTTTAATATATATAGCCTGTTATCCGCGTAATCATTAATTACTAAATCTGTTTTGGTATCAGCATTAAAATCAGCAGTAGCCATTTTTGCAGGCGCGCTTGAAGCGTTGGTGCCGTAGGCAAAGGTTACGGCTGCATTAAACCCTCCTGCGCCGTTATTCACCAACAGAGATATATCGTTCGCATCTCGGTTATGTGTAACAACATCCGGCTTTGTATCACTATTAAAATCGCCAACCACTATTTCTTCCGGCCCTAAAGCGCCAACCGAATAGAATACCGCCGCCTGAAAGGTTCCATCGCCGTTTCCTTTAAAAAAAGAGATGTTGCCGTTTGCGAAATTGCTGGTTACCACGTCCCGTTTGCCGTCATTGTCAAAATCTGCCGATGCTACGCCAATAGGTTGGCCACCCGTTTCATAACGGTTATCATTTGCGGGGTCAAAGCATAAATTTTGAGCCTGTAGGCCCAGTGCTGTTACGGATAGAATTGAAAGTAAAATTCTCTTCATACGGTTTGTTTGCTTTTGGTAATACAAAGCAAACAGGCAAGGGGGCCATGGTAAAACCGTTTTTTGGCTGAATTAAAAAATTCAACTGTTTATTTTACTTTCTAAGTATTGCAAATCAATTACTTGCAGCCAATCATCGAAGGCTATTTTGGCTTACTACATGCCTTAAGATAATTAAGATACAGGGCATAATTATCGCCTACCGCACCGGGCATTTTGTTCAGTTCATCATCCAGCTTGCGGTAGTAGTCTGCTGCCAGTTGGGGTAAATGGGATGGTAAAAAAGACGGAGATAGCAATTGCGTGAAATAATCGGTTACCAGTTTAAAAGGCGAGTCTTTCAGGGCTTCATCCATATTGCGTTTTACTGAGCGTAAAAGGTTGCCGAACACTTCCATCTCCCCCATTTCGAAAAAGCAGATTAAGCGGCAGAGATGAACATGCAACTGAAAATCTTCGCGCACATCGCGCCAATTCTCATCTTTCAATTCATTCAACCAATCTAATGCTTCTGAAAAACGGTTAAACTCAATTAGGCCGAAACTTATATTCAAAAAAAGGTGCAGCACCGCATCCGTGCGAAGGTTTTCGCGCTGCATATTTTTGTTTTGCTGTACCTCAGCAATTACCTCATTCAGTTTTTCGGTATTATGTATACGGGTATAATACCACACTTTCATTGAGTAGAGGTAATACAACCTCACAGCCTCTTTGCGTTTGGTAGTAAAACTCAAGTTGGCCATCTTCTCCAGCGTAACTTCAAACTCATCCATCTGCTGGTGCAGAATACAACCATTCAGAAAATTATAAAGGGTGGCCAGGTAACTGTAGGGCTCGCGTTTAATTTCAGCAGGGTGCTCATCCCAAAGTTTAACCAATCGCACACCAGCCTTATACATCCCTTCCGTATCTTCAAGCAGAATGCTTCCGTACAGGTGGGTCATGTAAAACCAATGCCGCCCCCTGAAAATTAAATGCACCGGGTCTTCTCTTAGTTCCTGCGTGCTAAGTATGGCCTTCACCTTATTTTTTAAATCCTCCTGCACATTAAGGTTACCCTTCTTATTCATGTAATACTTTACCATGGTGTGGTAATGGTAAATTCTATTGTATAAGGCTATACTCTCCAACGAATGTTCGTCCCGCTCTTGTAATTCTTCAAAGGTCATTTTAAACTCGCCTTCGTACTTAAGGTCGGCCATTAAACCTCTTTCAAAATTGGTGAGCCTTAACGCCAGGTGAAAACCTCCGGCCTCATCAATATCAGTCCACAGCCGTCGTATGGCGCGCTGTGCTTGGGCTACAAGCCCCTTACTGTGTAAAATGCGTATTTCATCAAATGCCGCATTAAGGTCAGAATGTACGTCGCTTTCATTAAAGTGCACCCTTAGCACCTTTAGCAGTAAGTCATAAAGATGGTGTTTAGCGGCAGAGTAATTCTTTACAAAACTTTCCTTACGGTGCTTTTTTAAAATTTCAGCTTCATTGTAAACCTCCTGCGCCTCTAAGGCATCAAACAGCTTCAGGTAGCTGCTTTCTTTGCCGCCGCTATACGCTTTGGCATACAGTTTAAACAGGCGCTTTTCTTCTTTTTTAAGAGTATGTATTAACTGATGCAGTTCGCTCACAGTTCCAAAATAAAAAACCCTGCTAAAATTTAACAGGGTTTCTATATGATTTGCGGCTACTACAAATCCTTATCCCATTGTCGGTCTACCTTATTTTTTATTGCAGGTACCGAACGCAGGTATTGCCAAATAGCTTTAATCTCAAGGTCAGTCATTCCGTTGTAAGGTAACATAGGCGGGCGAATAGAATGTCCGTCTTTATTCTTTTGCAGCAACATAACATTGCGGAAATCATCCTCAGTCCAGGTGCCTAAACCTGTTTCTTCATCAGGTGTAATGTTGGCAGTAAAAATCTTGTTGCCTTCCATAGTTAACAAGGTGTTGCCGCCACCAAGGAAACCAAAACTTTTCTCAGGGTTTGCCATATCCACCTTTTTAAAGTCGGCTGAGTGACAAGGGTAACAATCATAACGGCCGGTTACCAAATACTTACCATACTCCTGAAGGTTATTCGTATCCGGTTCAGCAATTGGCTGCTTGTTCAATGGTATTTTCTTAAAGGCTACGTGGCAAAGAAATTTGCTTAGGAAAGAAGGCTTGCTCGGAACCTTGGCTATCTCTGAGGCCTGCACTTCAGGTCGGTCTGAACGCAGGTAGGCAATTATACTTTCAATATCGTACTCCGATAAATGCGGAAACTTAGGCATATAGATTGGTATGAACTGACCATCGGGCCTAACCCCAGTGCGCAACAGGTAATAAATATTACCATCGGTCCAGTTGCCAATACCGTGTTCCTTGCTTTGGGTAATGTTGGCAGAATGTATTTCGCCAAACTCCGGTGGCAACTCATTCAGTAAGCGGCCCGAAAGTTTACCATCACTACCGCGGTGGCAAACCATGCATTGCACTGCGGCAATTTTAGCGCCCAGCGCCACCTTATCAGGTGTGCTTTGCACTTTCAAATTAACTTCTTCAACAGAATAGCGGGGTATGCCATCTATTTGAATGTAGGCTATAAAGCCTCCTATAATTACTACTGCTGCTAAAATTAAGTATAGCAGAAAGCGTAGAACTTTCTTCATGGTTTGTGGGTTTTTGGTTAATCGCTGCCGAAAAGATAGATAGCCGTTTTCAAAAAAACGAATCCATAACCGTTTTTCTTTCAAACAGATACATTAAACCCTGCTACGGCATTACCAGTTTAACTGTTTTACTACCCTTAGGGCTATGTAGGTAGGCTAAGTAAATACCTGATGGGAAATGGAAGGGTACAGAAGAGTTTTTATCTATGATTAAGGTCGATAAAATGCTTCGCCCTGTTAAATCATAAACTGACAATTGTAGAGCTACGTCCTCGCTTTCTATGCGCAAGTCGTTTTGTTCTAAATAAACATTTGCAGCAAGGGCGCTCAAATTATCAATGGCGGTAAAACAATGGCTCGGTAGTCCGAGCGAAGAATGACTAACAGGAAAACAAGCCTGGCCCGCTTCCTGAACCCGAAGACGAAAAGGAGTGGGAGGATCCTGAGTAATTACTTTTGGTGACAGAGAGTAAATAAAATGAACATTGTATTGGCCGGGCGTATCGTTCGCAATACCTGAAAATTTTATGGCAATAGTATCTCCCGGAGGAAAGGTATTGTTAACTCTATTGGTAGCCCAGCACAAACCGCATGGTAAATTCTCAATGGAATCAATTTTTATAGTAATGGAAATTGCATTACCGCCAAATATTATAGAGTCAGGATTTTTACCGGATATAACCTGTTCCTGGTAATTACCTTTGTAGAAACACGGTACCGAATCATCACTTGGGTAATAAAAATATGTACTGTCGTTAGGTAAAAAAGGTATACAAAACTGCGGACCGCTGTTACCGCAAAACTGTGCCTGCAGTAACTGGGCTAATAGGATTAGACAAAAGGTATATAGTGTTTTCATACTCTAAAAATAGGTGAAAAAGGCTTGAGGCCAAGAGGGAGCGGCAACAGGCCCCATTTTGTCAAAATACCGGTATAGTTTCCCTTTTACGCCATACCTTCTATATTTGCCGCCTCAAAATTAAAGGAGGACACATGGCAACTACAGCCGACATTAAAAACGGACTTTGCATAGAGTTCAACCACGACATTTACCAATTTATTGAATTCCAACACGTAAAGCCCGGAAAAGGCAACGCATTTGTACGCTGCCGTATGAAAAGCCTGCGTACCGGCCGTGTATTGGAGCATACATTTCCTTCGGGCCACGAAATAGTAACGGCCCGCGTTATCCGCAAGCCTTACCAGTTTTTATACAAGGATGAAAACGGTTTCAACTTCATGGACCAGGAAACCTTTGACCAGATAACACTGGAAGAAGCTATGATTGAGAATAATGACCTTTTGAAGGATGGCGACGTTTGCGAAGTGATACTGCACGAAGAAACTAACCAGATTTTAGGTTGCGAATTGCCTGCCCACGTGGTATTGGAAATTACCTACAGCGAACCCGGCGTACGCGGCGATACCGCTACCAACGCCAGCAAACCGGCTACTTTAGAAACCGGCGCTGTAGTAAACGTGCCTTTGTTTGTTGACCAGGGCGAAAAAATTAAGATTGACACCCGCACCCGTCAATATGTGGAGCGTGTAAGAAGCAAATAATTGCTTTTGAGCAATTTATAAGAAAAAGGGCTAAGGCTGCACGGCAGTTTTAGCCCTTCTTTTTTGGCCCCGTTTAAGAAAACTTCTTACATTCGACCTCCCGAATAGCCTGCGGCTTCGGGAATTTTTATCGGACAAATAGCAACCCATGGATTTAAAACAGATACAAGAGCTGATTAAGCTGGTAAAGAAGAACGACATAAGCGAACTGAAGATACGTGAAGGAGACTTTGGCATTGCCATTAAAAACCGTGGCAGCGAACAGCCAACTTTTGTAACCACGGCTCCTGTAGCCCAAACCGTAGCCCCTGCAAGCCAGGCCCCTGCCAAACAGGATGGCGCCAAGGCAGAAAGCCAGGAAAAACCGGCAGCAACTGAACCTAAAAACGACAACCTTGTCACCTTTAAATCACCAATGGTGGGCACCTTCTACCGTAAACCCGGGGCTGATAAAGACCCTTACGTTAAAGTAGGCGATGTAATTAAAGGCGGCGATGTACTTTGCATTATAGAGGCCATGAAGTTGTTCAACGAAATTGAGTTTGACGGTGGCGAAGGACGCGTGGTTAAAATACTGGCTGAAGATGCCAGCCCGGTGGAATACGACCAGCCCCTGTTCCTTATTGAGAAAGTGTAATGTTTAAACGTTTAAATGGCTAAACGGGAAAACAACTTTCCTTTACAGCTTTTAGCCCTTTAACTTTTAGCTTTTAACCGTAAGTAATGTTCAAAAAGATATTAATAGCTAACCGTGGAGAGATAGCCCTGCGTATTATACGTACCTGTAAGGAGATGGGCATACAAACAGTAGCCGTTTATTCTACTGCCGACCGCGACTGCCTGCACGTTCGTTTTGCGGATGAAGCCGTTTGTATTGGCCCGCCAAAAAGTAAGGATAGCTACCTGAACATGCAGAACATTATGGCTGTGGCTGAGTTAACCAATGCCGATGCCATACATCCCGGTTACGGTTTCCTTGCGGAAAATGCCGCATTCAGTGAACTGTGCCAGAAATACCAAATCAAATTTATTGGGCCCCTGCCGGATCAAATCCGCGCCATGGGCGATAAAATAACCGCCAAGGAGACTATGATTAAAGCCGGTGTGCCCTGCATACCCGGTAGCGATGGCTTAGTGGACGATTTAGATACCGCAAAAAAAACCGGCAAGGAAATAGGTTACCCTGTAATTATTAAAGCTACAGCCGGCGGCGGTGGCAAGGGCATGCGTATTGTGTGGAATGAAAACGACCTTGAAAAGGCGTACACCATGGCCCGCACTGAAGCTGGCGCTTCCTTTGGTAATGATGGTGTTTATATGGAGAAGTTTATTGAAGAACCTCACCATATTGAAATACAGGTAGCCGGTGACCAATACGGCGAGGCTTGCCACTTAAGCGAGCGCGATTGCAGCGTACAACGCCGCCATCAAAAATTGGTAGAAGAAGCGCCTTCGCCTTTTGTAGACGAAGCCTTACGTAAAAAAATGGGCGCCGCTGCGGTTAAAGCCGTTAAGGCCATCAATTACGAAAGTGTAGGTACGGTAGAGTTCCTTGTAGATAAACACAAGAACTTTTACTTTATGGAGATGAACACCCGTATACAGGTAGAACACCCCGTAACGGAAGAGGTGATGGACTTTGACTTAGTGAAAGAGCAGATACTGATTGCTTCGGGTACTCCTATCTCAGGTATACTTTATTTCCCTGAAAAGATGCACGCTATTGAGTGCCGCATTAATGCCGAAGACCCTTTAAACAACTTTGCGCCAAGCCCCGGCAAAATAACCGCACTGCATACCCCTAAGGGTTACGGTGTGCGTGTTGATACACACATCTACGCAGGTTATTCCGTTCCGCCCTATTACGATTCATTGTTAGCTAAAGTTATTTGCCGTGCTAAAAGCCGCGAAGAATGTATAGTGAAAATGAAGCGTGCCATGGAAGAGTTTATTATAGAAGGCGTAAAAACCACTATACCATTTCACATGGTATTAATGGATAACGAAGAGTTCCGCAGTGGCAAGTTTGATACCGGCCTTTTAGACCGCTTCGACTATGTAAGCGCCATAAAAGAAATGGGTGGATACTAAAAACCGGCAAGCCCTTTTATGGGGCTCACTTGCAATAGCTTTTCTGGTTTGTTTTGGCTGGTGGCAATTTAAAAAAGCGGAAAGCGCTATTGATCAGTTCCGTAAAATAGACCAACAGATAACCGCTTCCGACAGTTTACTTAAAGCCAATAATCAGGATATTCTTACCTCAGTAGCAGCAAATCCGCAGGCCGATACCGTTCACCGCTTGGTAATGGATTACTGTAATTACATTGATTCTCTTCATGAAAAATTAATTTCAAAAGCCGGTGGCATTGATGAGAACGGAAACATTGCGAACATGGGCGACATTGACATCGCTACGCAACTATTAGCTGAAGGCCCCGAAGGAAAGTTGTTGTATCAAAAACTGCAAACGCTTCGCACTACGCTTTACCGCATTTCCCCGCAAAATAAACCTGCGCTCGAAAGCCTTCTTAACTCCGAGATACATACCGATAACCAAGAAGAAAAACTAGACTGGCTGCATCTTAGCTTTTACCATATTCCTGTAACAGCCGCGGTCACCATCCTAAGCAAATTCCGCAGCGATGCCCTTGCAGCCGAAAAGATAGTTTTAAAAGATATAAAGTAAACTCCGCAACATTTAAAGGTTTAACCGCAGTATTCTAAAAATACCTAACTACACGTTAAACCTGGCTAAAAAATAATCGTCATATTACCGAAGGATTCCTTTGCGAAAGGCGTCTAACCTTATAAATACCCAAAACTTACCTCTATAGCTCCTCTATACTAATACCCAGTGCAGCGTCTTATTTTGATTGTTTAACGCTAAAAAACATCCGTATGAAATTGAACAGCAACCTCGCGGTTAGCGATTCGGGATTTTTGTTTAATCCCACCAATGGAGATTCATTTTCTATGAATCCTGTAGCAACAGAAATTATTACGTTGCTTAAAGCCGGCAAAAGTGTGGACCAGGTAAAAGCTACCCTACTGGAGAAGTATGAAGTAGATAAGGCCATGCTGGAACGCGACATGGATGAATTCCTTTTTGAATTACGCGATTTTAAACTGGTAAGCGAGTAGTTATGAGTAAGCTAAAGAAAATACGGGTGGCCGTTACCGGCCTTAATGCAATAGACAGTCCAGGCCCCGGTGTGGCTGTTATACGTGGTATACGCGATTGCAAGGATTTTGAAGTGGAAATAATCGGCCTTTCATACGAATCGTTAGAGCCCGGTATTTACATGGAAGACATTGCCGACCGCACTTACCAGATACCTTACCCTTCAGCAGGCAGCGAGGCGCTTATAAACCGTTTGGCTTATATACACGATAAAGAGAATATTGATGTGCTTATACCAAACTTTGATGCGGAGTTGCCCAACTTTATTCGTATTGCTCCTAAGCTAAAGGCAATGGGTATAAACACTTTTCTGCCAACGCCTGAACAATTTGAAGCGCGGGAAAAAATCAACCTCTTCAAATTTTGCGAGAAGCATGAAATGATTGCCCCTAAGGATCGGGTGCTTTACAAGGCGAATGAACTGGCAGGAGTAGCTACCAAATTTGGTTACCCTATTGTAGTAAAAGGAAAGTTTTACGAAGCCACTGTTTGCCACACTTTAGAGCAAGCAACTAAAGCCTTTCACAAATACGAAAGCAAATGGGGCTTACCCATTATAGTGCAGGAATTTATTTCGGGCACCGAAATAAATGTTGCCGCTTTGGGCGATGGAACAGGCCGCACCATTTCGGCAGTGCCAATGCGTAAATTGTTTATTACGGATAAAGGCAAAGCATGGGCGGGCGTAACTTTAGATGACCCCAGCCTTGTTCAACTGGCCGAACAGTTTATATCGGCCACCAAATGGCGCGGAGGTTTTGAGCTGGAAATTATGCGCAGCAACGATGGGCAGAATTACATTATGGAAATTAACCCTCGCTTCCCTGCATGGATATACCTAACCGTAGGTGCCGGGCAAAATCAACCGGCTGCACTGGTTAAAATGGCAATGGGCCAAAAGGTAGAGCCCTATACGGAATATGCCGTAGGCAAGGTCTTTCTGCGCTACAGCTGGGATATGGTAATGGACATCGAACGTTTCCAGCAGTTCAGCGCCCTTGGCGAAACCGCCGCCAATCTTGCCTTTTCATATGTATAGTAAGTAGTATTTATTAATTGAATGTTTGCCTAAGGCAGTTTCACTAAAACTGACACCATGACCACAACCAAGCAACGCTATGAGCGGCCTATGATGCGCCGCATGAATGCAGGCCTAATGAACAAATTCGGCACCCGTACTGAGTATGCACCGCATACACATATTGACGGTGTACCCGTTAAAAGAATTATAGAGCAATACGGCTCACCTTGTTTTGTTATCAGCGAACGCATCATTCGCAAAACCTATCAGAACGCACTACGCGCATTCCGCACCCGTTACCCTAAAGTGCAATTTGCATGGAGTTACAAAACCAACTACATAAATGCGGTATGTAATGTTTTTCACCAGGAAGGCAGTTGGGCAGAAGTGGTAAGCGGCTTTGAATACGAAAAAGCCATCCGCAACGGTGTGCCGGGTAACAAAATCATTTTTAACGGCCCCGAAAAAACATTAGCGGAATTACAACGCGCCATTGAAAATGACTCGCTGATACACATTGACCATTTTGATGAACTATACGCCCTTATTGAATTAACTGAACAGTTGAATAAAAAAGCCCGCGTAGCCATTCGCGTAAATATGGATACCGGTGTTTACCCTATGTGGGACCGCTTTGGTTTTAACTACGAAAACTACCAGGCATGGAACGCCATTACCAAAATTATGGCGCATGAAAAGCTTGACCTTGTAGGTTTACATTGCCATATCGGCACCTTTATGCTTACCGCTTCAGCCTATGCGGTTGCTGCCGGTAAGTTGTGCGAGCTGGCAGTAAACATTAAACAGAAGTGGAATAAAAACATTCAGTATCTTGATTTAGGCGGAGGTTTCGCCAGCCAGAATACTTTACGCGGTTCTTACTTACCGGGTAGTGATATTAGCCCAGACTTTGATGACTATGCTGAAGCTATTACCAGTGTAATTTTAAACTATGGTTTTAAGCAGGATGAACTACCTCTTCTTGTATTGGAAACCGGCCGCGCCCTGATTGATGATGCCGGTTACCTTGTAGGTTCAGTAATAGCTAACAAACGCCTGAGCGATGGCCGCCGCGCTACTATTATGGATTTTGGGGTTAACATTTTGTTTACCGCTTTTTGGTATGAACATAAAATTACCCCTGCGCAGGAGTTCACCCACCATAGCGAAGATATGGTGTTATATGGCCCTTTATGCATGAATATAGATTTAGTGCGCGAAAGCATAAGTTTGCCCCCGCTTAATAAAGGCGACCATGTGGTAGTGCACCGTGTTGGTGCTTATAATATGACCCAATGGATGCAGTTTATTGCCATGCGCCCCAACGTAATTATGATTGACATGAAAGGCGAACCACACATCATCCGCAATAAGGAAAGTGTAGATACCCTTAATGTGCAGGAAGAATTGCCTGTGCACTTAAACAACTTTAAGCTGTAACCAACTTACCCTCATGCTAACCCAAAAACTAAAACTACATACCGAAGGGCTTTTGCATGGCTACTCGCAGGTGTTTTTTGCACGCAGCAGGTGGTATGGGGTATTATTGTTATTGGTAAGCTTTGCAGATTGGCGCATTGGCCTGGCGGGTTTTCTTTGTGTAGTATTCAGCAATCTGCTAGCTGATATCTTCTCTTTAAATGCCTTTTTTATTGAGGAGGGCATTTATGGTTTCAGCGCAGCACTAGCCGGCATGGGCATAGGCGCAACTTTTGAGATAAATACTTTCTTTTTTATTACGCTCTTATTAGCTGCCTTTCTAATACTGCTTACTACTAAGTTGTTTAAAGGCCTGTTGGATAAATACAAGCTGCCGTTTTTAGGTTTGCCTTTCGTAACTACTTTTTGGTTCATTCTGTTGGCTGCTAAATTCTTTACAGCCTTACATTATCGCCCTATTGATTCTTTTGCTGCTTTTCCCTTTATACAATCAGCTTCTGACCATATTCTGCAACTAAACCTGCCTGAAGTAGCTGTTACATTTTTGCGCTCACTTGGTGCTGTATTCTTTCAGCCGAATGTTTTTGCAGGTCTTTTAATTGCTATTGGTCTTCTCTTGTATTCGCGTATCACCTTTACCCTTGCTGCACTGGGCTTAGGTGCCGCTTACGTATTCTACCATATTGCGGGTATTGATACAGCCGAATTAAACAGGGTATTAGTAGGCTCCAACTACTTCTTTGCAGCCATTGCCATCGGTGGTTTTTATTTAATACCGAATGCCTATTCCTATTTATTGGCAGTTTGTATGGTGCCACTAGTAGCAGCGCTTCATTATAGCCTTAGTTACATATTCGGCATGTTTATGTTGCCGGTTTATACTACAGGTTTCACCTTTGCCAGCATACTGGTTTTATATCTTTTAAGCTGGCGTGTTAATCCGCAGCATTTGGTACAGGTTATTTACCAATACTGCTCACCCGAACAAAACCTTCGGCATTACTTAGTTACTAAAGAGAATTACCGCTACAGCAAATTTTTTCCGCTCTCCTTGCCTTTTTGGGGTGAATGGATGGTTAGCCAGGGGCATGAAGGAAAAATTACACACCTGGGCGACTGGAGTAAAGCTTTTGATTTTATTGTACTGGATGATGAAATGAAATCGTACCAGGATGCAGGCACCACGCCTGAGGACTTTTACGCTTATGATAAACCTGTTTTAGCCCCCGGTGAAGGACAGGTGGTGGTAATTGAGGATGGCATTGAAGAAAACAGTGTTGCTGATATGAACCTTGCGAAGAACTGGGGCAACACAGTTATCATCAGTCATGGTAACGGTTTGTTTTCGCAGTTGAGCCACTTAAAGAAAGGAAGCATTAAAGTTAAGATGGGCGAATATGTTTACCGGGGCACACCGCTGGGCACCTGTGGTAACAGTGGTCGCAGTCCTGAACCGCATGTCCATTTTCAGTTGCAGAACATTCCTATGATTGGCGCTAAGACTTTAGATTATCCTTTAGCATCTTACGTAGTTCGCAACAACAACAACTATGAATTAAAAATATTCGATAAGCCTAAAGAAGGGGAATTTATACGCCCCGCAGAGATTAACCCTTTGCTGGAACATGCCTTTTATTTGTTACCGGGCATGAAAATGCGTTGGGTGCGTGATGGGGTGGCCGAAAACTGGGAAGTATTTACTGATGCCTGGAACCGCACCTACATCTATTCCTACGAGTATAAAAGCACAGCCTGGTTTGCCAATGATGGCGTTGTGTTTAAGTTTCTTGATTTTGAAGGAAGCAAGAAGTCATTCCTTTATTACTTCTATTTAGGTTGTTACAAAGTGTTTTTAGGATACTACCAGGATTTAAAACTATCGGGTCAGCTGCCTGTTTCATTCCTGCATAACCGCGCTATGGAGTTTGCAACAGACTTAATACGCCCCTTTGTGCAACCGCTACGTACTGACTTTGAATTACACTATACTAATAACAACACCTTAAATAACAGCGGCAGTATTCAACTTCGGTCAAGTTCAGCCGGAAAAATCGGCAACAGCACGCTGCGCCAATTAGCATTCGACATTAACATCAACGAAACCGGCCTCAATATTATAATAGTGCAGGAGGGCGACAAAAAGTGGGAGGCCGTATGCGCAAAGCAATAGCACTGCTTTCCATATTGCTTATGGCCTGTACCTTGCAGGCGCAAAACGAATCACGGGTTGCGTACTACGATAGTCTTACCTATGCCGATTACCTGAAAGCTGATTGGAAGGAACTGCATCAACACGGCAAATCAGCCATTAAAGAAAAAGCCGCCGGCGATTGGGTTTACAAGCGTATGGGGTATGGATTGAATGTTCGCCGTAAATACCTCAACTCTACCTATTACTATAACAAAGTATTACACGAAAACCGTGAGGATGCTGATGCCCTTGTAATGAATTTCAATAATTACATCAATAGTGGCATGTTCGGTAGCGCCGGGGTAATAGATAGGTGGATGACCGATGAACTGCGCGACTATGTAGGCGTTCGCCGTAAAATTTTAGAGAGTATTTATGTAGAGGGTGGTGCTGCAATAAGTAACAACCTTAAGCAAAACGGCAGCACCAGGCTTTTCGATCAACAACATGTATTGGGCACGCAAGACCTTACCACTGCCATGTATTACTGGCAACTTGGCTTTAAGGTTAATGCCGGCAAAGCCATTAGTTTTTATTTGGCCTACAACGGCTTGCTTTCAACGCATGTAGAACAATACCAGTATGGCTATCCAAAGCTTGTTGGCACTGAACCCGCCCAAAACAATGGCGTGCCTTACAACCGTAACATCTACCAGCCCGGCGATTCGCTTACTCAATTTAAATTCAACGCGCAACAACACCAGGCTTATGTTAGTATGAATGCGGCGTTGCCCTATGGCTGGGGCTTTTCACCATTTCTACACCTTATAGTATATAATACCACTTATACCAATTTCAATTCGCAACCGCAATTCTATTATGCGCAACCTATTGATACCTTCCAGTCTGTCCGTCCGCTTATACGCTATACTTCTACCCCGCTTACCTCTGTTGATGTCGCACTCGGCTTTAGCCTTACCAAACAGTATCGTAACCTTGGTTTTGAAGTAGGAGCGTCCTTTTCTTCATTAAGCAAACAGAATGTATTGCAGGCCAATGCAGCTGTTTCATACTATCCATTAGGCAATACCTATTTATCATTTACACCTCGCTTAACCTACCTCAATATTGCCGGCAGTAACAAACTGTTATATCAGTTAGATGTTTCAGCAAGGCTGCACAAGTATTTATGGCTGTCCGTTTTAGGCACCTATGGTGATTTGCTTTTCAGTAATGAAAAAAACGGGCTGCTTGTTTTCAATTCTTACAATAGCACTAAGTATCGCATAGGCGCTACCGTATATACGCCGGTTCATAAAAACGTGGAGCTATTTTTAAATTACCAGTTCCGCCAAATGCAGGGTTACAATAACCGCTTTACTAATAATACCAATTACACTACCTATCAAACATCATATCAGAATCATTTAATAACGCTTGGCTTAAAATTTAATTTATGAAGAAAGGAATCATCACCATTGTTATGCTGGCTATAAGTATAGCAGCACTGAACGCACAGGATTTTGAAGCGCGTAAAAAAGCGTATGCTGAAAGTTATACCCTGGAATACAACAAAAAGTATACTGAGGCGGTGGAGAAAATAAAAGCAGTTTACCAGGCTGATGCCTATGAGGACAATGTGCGTATGGGCTGGTTATTGTATTGCGCAGCCAAAAGCACTGATGCTATTCCTTACTACGAAAAGGCCTTAACACAGCGCCCTAATTCTATTGAAGCCCGCCTGGGTATCGTATATCCATTATCTGCACTAAACAAATGGGATGATGTAGTAAGGCAATACAAGGATATTCTGAATATTGACAACCGCCACGCCACTTCATTGTACCGTTTAGCAGGTATTTATTACTACCGCGCTCAATACATGGAAGCTAAAAAGTATCTGGCTTTATACATTGAAACTTATCCTTTCGATTTTGACGGACTGAGCTTATATGGCTGGACAGAACTAAAACTCGGCAACAAGGCCACCGCTAAAGATTATTTCCAGCGGGCTCTTTTAAACCATCCTTCCGATAACACAGTTTTAGAAGGCTTGAAGGCGGCGCAATAATTTCTAAATAAACATTCTGATAAAGCGGCTGCTCCTAATCGAGCAGCCGTTTTTATTATACGAACCCATGCAAGCATAACCTCCACTAAACAAAAAAGGGGCGTGTTAACGCCCCTGCTTGCGAAAAACGCCTGGCTATTAATTTTTGGCAACCACCAGTTTCTTAGTATAAACTTTATTCTGCGCATTAATAACAGCTGTGTAAGTAGCATCAGCTAATATCTGCGTATTAAAGTCAATGGTGTTTTGTCCTGCAGTAAGGTTATAAGTGCTGGCGCTTATTTCTCTTCCTAATATATCATAGAAGCGAATATCAACGCTTTGTGAAGTAGAAGTAGTAATAATCAGCTTGCTGGCATCTTTTGAAGGATTCGGAATAAAGTCAGAGATGCTGAAAGAAAGTCCATCTGTAATCATAGCCGATACTACATACGTTTCTTCGCTCTGTCCGTCATTATCCATTTGGCGAAGCTTGTAGTAATACACCACGTTAGGTGTAACGTTATGGTCGTCGTAAGCATAAGCCTGCATTACAGTTGAGTTGTCATGCCCCTCAACCCAGCCTATATCGCTAAAGTTAAGGCCATCAGTACTGCGCATTACAACAAAACCATCGTTGTTTAATTCCATAGCTGTTGCCCAGCTTACCTGTATAAACTCATTGTTTACTGCATCAGCCTTCAGGTAAATTAATTCCACCGGAAGGGCATTCAGCGTCATTGACTTTTTATTGGCAAAGTGCGAGAAGCCGGTATAAACACCGCCCGGAACGCCATTGCCTGTATAACAGGTGCTGCCGGTCATACGGGTGTACGTCAACAGGTCATCAAGGTTAGAAACAGACTCAATAAATGGAGTCCAGTTAGACGTATCCTGCGAAGGGTCAGCGCCATAACTTGAAGGATACTTAAGCGTCCTCCAGGTATCAGAAGAATTTCCCATGTCAGTAAATGAATTAGGGAAGGTTTCCACCCAATACTGGTAACTGCTGTTTACACCACTTGCTGTATAACTCCAATAACCGTGGTCTTTAATAGCATCTTCAAGTATTAACCATTGAGCCAGGTTGCTGTTACAGGGGTTGCTGTTGAAGTAACGGTTGTAACCCTGGTTATCCGGCGGCTGAGGGCCGTAAGGCTGCACCGGGCAGTTAGGGCAATATTGCGATACCTTACCGATGAAACCTGTTGGGTTAGTAGCGCCATCGCAAAATTTACCTTTAACGTTACCGCCGCCTATTGGCAGATTAGTAAAGTTCAGGTTTACCGCCTGGTAGCCGTTAACAGTGGTACCAATAGGGTAAACATAACCATAGGCCGTACTTGTTACGCGGCGCTGTATGCCGCCTGCTGTTGACGCTCTATTGCCTTTAGTTAAAATAAAGCCCGTAGAAGGAGCTGCGCCAATAGCCAGTGCAGGATAACCCTTAATAGCGTCCTGGTTTCCGTTTTGTATATCCAGAACATATTCCTGTCCGGTTGTATATGTTTTCAGTAATCCTTTTTGACCGTTAGTGGTCCACAAGGCCGTTGGTTGATAGGTGGTCGTTGTGTTATTGTTATCAAACACCAGCGAGCCTTCCACCATTAAGTCCGATTGCATTTCAACTACATCAGCGCTGTTTGCCTTATCAATTACTACGTTGTAAAGGCTTGATGTACCAGCCGTAGTTAAATCACCCGAAATATTCTGCTGGCCGCTGCCAACAAACTTAACTGCACGGTCTTTTGAGGTAGGGTCATTAAATACCGCAAACTGGGCATCCTTGGCAACCTTAAAATCGCCCTTTACTTCAATAATACCATCGTTCTTAACTATGCCATTGCTTATAGGCCCGTTTTCATCGGTAAAAGTTCCCTGAACGTGTATTAATGCTCCTTTCTGAACATAAATATCTGCACCGGCATTATAAAATTCATTTTGTGCAGTGAGTAAAAGGGGTGATAAAAAACTTAATAGTACAAGTCTTTTCATAAATATACTTTTCGCTGAATGTAGTCCATGTGCAATATAACAATTATTGTGCCCCAAGAAAAGTACCTAAAACACAATTTTCAAACAATGGGTTATCAATAGTTTATGTACACAAATTGCAGCTATTTGAATACAAATCAGGCTTTTACAAATACAAGCGCTGTACGGTTATAAATACAGCCTGCGCACGAAACAAAGGACAATGGCTACTCGTATTCCGTGCCCTGCTCCTGGGCAGCGCTGCCACCATCAAAGCGGCCGCAATCCAGCTCAATAGCAATTTTACCCTCCGGCGCTTCAAAGCGGTGCTCGGGGTTTATCTCATTCTTAAAGTTCAGGCTATCGGAATAAACCTTTTGAAAAAACTTGGCCCAAATAGGCAAGGCCGTACTGGCGCCCTGCCCGTTTTGCATACTGTGGAAGTGGATATAACGGTCTTCGCAACCTACCCAACTGCCGGCAATTAAATCAGGGGTGCATCCAATAAACCAGCCATCACTGTAGTTCTGGGTAGTGCCTGTTTTGCCTAAAATGTCATTCATTAATTTGAACCTGTAGCGCAAACGGGCCGCCGTTCCGCCCAACACCACATGGCGCAGCATCTCCACCATAACATAGGTAGTTTGCTCATCCAGCGCTTCATTCTTCTGCGTGGCAAAATCCTGCAACACGTTTCCGTTGCGGTCCTCAATACGCGTAACAAAAAGCGGTTCGCAATGCATCCCTTTATTGGCATAAGTGGTATACGCGCCCACCATTTCAAACAACGATATATCAGCCGAGCCTAAACAAATAGAAGGCTGCGCCGGTATTTCACTTTTTACGCCCATAGTATGCACCAGTTTAACCACGGCCTCCGGGGCCATTTCATGCATAAGGTAAGCGGTAATAGTGTTTACCGAATTGGCTAACCCTTGGCGCAGACTTAATGTTCCGCCGTATTTACCATCGCTGTTTTTTGGTGTCCAGTCCTGCAGCAAACCAAAGCGCGGGTCGCCCGCCTCAAAGGTTACCGGCTGGTTCGGCACACGAAAACAAGGGGAGTATCCCTTATCGCGTATTGCTACCGTATAAACAAATGGTTTAAAGGTAGAACCTATCTGGCGCTTGGTATTAATATTTACGTGGTCGTATTGAAAATACTTATAATCAATACCGCCCACCCAGGCACGCACAAAGCCGCTTTCGGGGTCAACTGCTAAAAAGCCGTTCTGTAAAACCAGGCGGTGGTAAATAATAGAATCAATAGGGCTCATTAACGTATCTATCTCACCACTTGGTGTGTACGCAAACACCTTCATTTTAATGGGCTTCTTTAAAATGGCCTCAATCTCTTCTTCACTTTTCCCCTGTTTCTTTAGGTCAACATAACGCGGACAATGCGTAAAAATGGCTCTCCATTCCGTAGGGTAATCCTTCCAGGGGTCCTTTCCTTTCCAGTACTCAAAAAATATCTTCTGCATTTCCGATAGCTGCTCGCGTTGCGCATCCTCAGCATATTTCTGCAGGCGCGAATCAAGTGTGGTGTACACTCTTAAGCCATCTTTATAAATATCATATTTAGTACCATCAGGCTTGCGGTTTTTATCGCACCAATCTTTTAGCCATAAGCGTAAATATTCGCGGAAGTAAGGCGCCAAACCTTCGGTGTGCGTATCCGCATGAAAATCCAATACTATAGGCAGCTTACTTAAAGAATCGTACTGCGCTTCCGTCAAAAATTTATACTTGCGCATCTGGTCAAGCACAGTATTGCGCCTCGCCTTTGATGCTTCAGGATGCAAGCGCGGGTTATACTCCGAAGGCGCTTTCAGCATACCCACCAATATAGCCGCCTCTTCCACCTTTAACGAATCAACCGGTTTGCCGAAGTACACATAGGCAGCAGACTTTATACCATAAGCATTATCACTAAAAGGCACTGTATTTAAATACATGGCCATTATCTCTTCTTTGGTATAACTGCGCTCCAGCTTAACGGCAATAATCCATTCTTTAAACTTGCGCGCTACCAATTGCACTTTACTTAAGCGCTCGCGCGGAAAAAGGTTTTTCGCCAACTGTTGTGTAACCGTACTACCGCCGCCCTGCGAGTTATGGGTAACTACGCCTTTAAACACACGCATAAGGGCGCGCAGGTCAACGCCGGTGTGCTCAAAAAAGCGAACATCCTCAGTTGCCAGTAAAGCGTTTTTAACGTTGCTGTTTAAGTTGTCGAAAGTTATGTTGCTGCGGTTCTGCAGATAATAGCGGCCTAGTATCACGCCATCCGTTGAAATAATTTCTGTAGCAAGCTGGCTGTTGGGGTTTTCCAGTTCCGTAAAGCTGGGCATGTAGCCAAACTTACCGGCAGCCACCAGGTAAAACACCAGTACAACCGATAACACACCTACGAAAAACAAACTCCAGAAAGCAATAAAAATCTTCTTACCCATGGGGGAGCACAAATGTAAGAAAAGCGGCAAGACGTGCAGGAGGCAACGCTTTGCGCCATCTCCACGTTTCTTTAAAAACAGGATTATGAAAAAACATTTACTCTTCTTGTACCTGCTATTAGGCTGCAGCACCATTTTTGCCCAGCAAAACTTACCCTATTTCTGTGGATTCGACAGCACCGTTGAAACAAGCGGTTGGCAGGAATACCGCGAAGGTGTAAGCACAACATTTAATTGGTCAGTAAGCAACACAGGTGGCGTTTCAGCGCCCGCAATGCTATACCATGATTACCCCGTAGGTGCGGCCAATACAGATACTACCGAAGACTGGTATGTATCTCCTGCTTTACTTGTAACAGGCGCTGGGGCAAAGCTTAGCTTCAAATACAACGTATACTCCATAACAGGCAACGCTACCGATAATGACAACTTCAGCGTTTGGTATTCAACCACCGGGGCAAATCCGGCAAGCGCGGCGTATCAAAAAGCGGCAGATTTTACATTAAAGGCAAGCACCTCTACCACTTGGTTAGACTCAAATGATATTCTGCTTAATGGTTCAGGAACAATGTATCTCGCCTTCCGCTATAAGGCCATCAATAACTGGTTTGTAATTTCAGTAGATAATGTGTCTGTGGTAGCGCAGCCAGCATCATCAATTACTGAGCAAGGCAAAAACAGTTTTGCTTTTTATCCCAACCCTGCCCATGGTAGCATACAGCTCATAAACACCGGTGATGCAAACGTTTCAATTTATGACTTAAGTGGTAGGTTACAATTGCGTAAAGCAATTACAGGTAACGACCAGCTTGATGTAACTAAGCTTATGCCGGGTATTTACTTTATTGAATTGGTCACTAAACAAGGGGATGTGACCACAAGGAAAGTAACAATTTATTAGCACTTACTTTCCGTAAACGCGGCGGAAGAATTTTTGATAAACATCAATATCCTTCAGGCTTAACAGGGTGGCAAAGTTAATGGTTGACATTACCGTTATCTCGTATTGCGCAGGCTGCATATCACTGAACAATTGATCCTGCTTGCTTACAATATTGTAGTAGTCCATTGCTTCGGCGCGACTCTTAAATTGGCGCACATTAATCAGCTTATTCTTGCTGTCAATCAAAACCGATTTTGTTTGCAGGTGGTTGTTTTCAAACTGGGTGCTGTTAAAAGCGCTTAGCTTAACTACCACACTGGTAGTGGCATTAGCTGAAACCGCGGGGTCCTTAATGTAAACCACAAACAAATGCACCGCAGCATCATTGCGCACGTAAGGCGAAGTTGTATCCTCTACAGCTACTACAGGCCCTGAAGGTTTAGCAACTGCAGTGTCCTTAACTTCAGGCACAGCAGCTTTTGCAGTGCTATCTACTTTTACATCAACACCTTTTTGCTTTGCTGCTTCTTTAGCTTTGTCCAGTTGCGCCTGCATTTCATTTACAGTGCTGTCCGGCTTGGTGTTTCTGTAATTATCCAAAGGAACTGAACCAAGATCCGAAACTTTATAAATCGCATTCAATGAATCACGCCTTAACGTATCCTGGCTAAGGTCAATCTGTGGCAGGTCCGATTTGTTTAGGGCTGCAAGCAAATCACTGGCTGTTTTCTTAACCTCAAGGTCAGTGCTCTTATTAATTATTTTGTTCAGTGCCTGCACATAATCCGCCAAACGGTTCTGCTTCGCTAATATCAATGCCAGCAATAATTCAAATTTAGGCGCAAGCGGATTTGGTTTAAACTGCACATCGCTCAGCTTGGCTTTTAACCAGGCGCTGTCCAACCTGTTTCCCGCAAAATCATTATAGGCCGATTCGTAGTAGGCATTTATCTCCTGTTCCTTCGCACGGCTGGCATTTACATAATTGGGGTCCTTTAAAATTTTAGCTATCACACTCTCCGGAAACTCAGCTAAAATTTTTGCCTTATAACTTTCAGCAAGGGTAGCATTGTTCAGCTTTTGCGCAATTAAATACAGGTAGTAGTAGCTTTCCAGTAACACTTTGTTTTTAGGGAAACGGTTTACCAGTGTTTCAAACATAACCTGCGCCTTATCATAAGCATCAAGGCCATCCTTATAAATAGTGCCCGCGGCAAAATAAGCATCCACCAGACGGTCGTTACTTTTCTCTAATTTCTCAGGGCTGGTAGGCAGGGCGGCTTCCATTTGCTCTTCAGGGGTGCCCTTAGGTTCTTCTTTTTTAACCTCAGTAGTTACGGTATCTACGGCATTGCCATCTACAGTTTCATCACTGCTAACCGAACTCTTATTCTTTCTTCTCCAGTTTTCTTCCAGTTTGCGGCGGCCCCACTTCTTTATAAAATCATTATAACCTGTGGCCCTTGCAGCGGTGTTGTAAAAATACCAGTTAGATACCGGACCCTGCTGCTGTTGCTGCGGGTTTTGCGGATTGTTACCCTTAAAGTTTTCTAACTGTTGTTGCTGCTTGGCAGTTTCCTCTGCTTCCTTCTTTTCTTCCTCCTCACGTTCCTTACGGGCAAGCGCATCTTTAATAGCGCGCTGGCGCTGGGCCTCAGGTAAGGCGGCCAGTTTTTGCAGACTGTCCTCTTCCGCAATTATGTTTAATTGCTTTACCAGGTTGTCCAACACTTTATCACGCTCTTCTAAATCAGGATAACGCTGGTCATTCTTCGCCATAAACGTAAGCGTGCTGTCGTAGTAAAATTTCGAGCTTACATAGTTCTCATCGTTGTAGTCCAATTCAGCCAGCTTCAAATACGATAACGCCTTTTGGTCGTCATTGCTGGTAGAATTGTCAATGCTCTTATGCAGAAATTTACGGGCCTCATCCTTGTTGTTATCCAGCAAGGAAAGCAAGGCCAACTCATAATATATTTGGTCGTAGTAGTCTTTATACTTTCCGTCCTTGGCCATGCGGGCTAACAGGTTCCGCATTTCTCCGTTGCCGGCCCCTGCACCACGGCCAATGCGCGCCATTTTAAGCTTGGCATAAAACTCCATGTCGTAGTTAGGGCGGCTTTTCAATACCTGCTTATAAGTGGCAATAGCTTTGGTGTTATTGCCTATAGCCTCGTAGCATTGGGCCAACACAAACAGCGGACGAACTCTCTTCTTCTTGTTCTTTTTTATCTTCTTAAACCCTAAATATTTTTCAAGCGGGGCAATAGCACCTTTGTAATTCTTGCTGCTTACTTGTAAATCAGCATCTGCTAATTCCAAATCAGGGTCCAGGTTTTTGTAAAACTTATCATCGTTCCGTACAAAGGTTACTACCGATGAGGCATCATCAAAATGGCCTGTGCGGGTATAGGTTTTAATCAACCATATCAAAGCCTCAGCACGCGCAGGCTCATGCACCCACAGCGAATATTCCGGGCGGTTATCTACCTTTTCAAGTTTCTTGGTGCCATCGGCCTGCACTACTTCTTTAAACTCAGGTTTCTTTACTTTCTTCTTGGCCTTAACGTATTTACCAACGCGCTTGCCCAGGCCCTTCATTACTTTCACATAATCCACGCCCTCTTTAAACTCGGTAGTAATGTATTTAAAGCTGCCACTGGCCTTGTCATAATCGCCCTTCAGGTAGCTCGAAATACCAATCAACAACATATGGTCATCGCTCCAGTTGCTTATGTTGTGCAACTGTATGGCCATAGTGGTGCGCTTAATTATATCGTCTAAGTCAGCCGTAGAGGCGGCAAAATCCTTAGGGTCGTTGTAGAAATAAACGGCAATAACGGAATCAAACTTGTCCTTATGGCCGGCTTCAACCGTTTTAAGGGTATTGTTCAGTTTCTCGTTGGTATTAAAGTAGGCATTGTAATGCGAGGTAATATCCTGGTAGGCCATGGTAGGCAATACCGCATGGTTGGTGGTACTGCACCCCCACAACAACATCAGCAAAGCAAGGAAGGAAAATATTGATAGTTTTGTCAGCCTCAACGGGATATGTTTTTCGCGGATATTAAACACGCTCCGAACAAAAATATTTTGTTTTAGAGAAAATAAAAGCCGCGCGAACACGTGTTTTCCGAGGGGGTAAAGAAAGAAAAAATAACCATAGCCGCTAAGGCAGCAAGGCACAAAGTTTCTAAAGGCTAAACCGCCTTTAGGCAGCTTAACCTTATTGAATTAGCACTAAAACCTGTTAAAGCGCCGTGGCAGAAAAAGCGGTTACCAAACGCAGTAAAAACCTGAAAAGTAAATTCAGGTTTGTTATTCTTAACGATGAAACTTTTGAGGAGAAATTCTCATTGGTGTTAAGCCGTACCAACGTATGGGTGTTTTTCAGTATTGTGGCCTTCTCACTGGTGTTTTTAACGGCTGCAGCTATCATTTATACCCCGCTTAAGTATTTTATTCCGGGTTTCGGCGATTATAACTACCGCGGCCAAATACTTCAGTTACAGTTTAAAACAGATTCCTTAAACAACGCTATGCAGGCCCGCCAAATGTGGCTTGAAAATGTAATGAATGTGGCCGAAGGCGGAGTTGATTCTACTAAGCCATCCCCTGAAAAACCGGGTAATATCGATAAGTCGAAAATTGACCTCAGCAAAAGCTCAGAAAACGAGCAGGCCTTACGTAAAGAAGTAGAGGAAGATGAGAACTTCTCACTTAGCGTAACCGCCCAAAAGAATAATGATGCCATAGGCGAAATTAAGGCCATGCACATGATGCAGCCGGTGGTTGGTTATGTTACCGACAAATACGACGCCTCTAAAGAGCATTTCGGGGTAGATATTGCAGCCAAAGAAGACGAACCCGTAAAAGCCGTTTTGGATGGTAAAGTGGTTTCGGCCTCTTACACGCTTGAAACCGGCTATGTAATTGCCATTCAGCATGCTAACAACCTCATTTCCATCTACAAACACAATTCTCGCCTTATTAAAAAAACCGGCGATGTGGTTAAAGCAGGCGATGCCATTGCCTTTGTGGGAAGCACCGGCGAAACCAGCAGCGGCCCCCATCTGCACTTCGAGATATGGCAGTCCGGCCATAGTTTGAATCCACAGGATTATATCGTATTTTAGCCTTCCCTATAACCCACAAAACAACGAACTATGTTTAACAAAAAGGACGACAAGCCTACAGGCCCTAACGCCATGAACCAATTCGGTAACGGAACGGTTATTAATGGTGATGTTAGCACTGAGGGCGACATCCGCATAGACGGAAAAGTAACCGGCAATGTAAACTGTAAAGCCAAGGTGGTAATCGGCTCAACCGGTATTATTGAAGGCGACATTATTTGCCAGAACGCCTACATTGACGGCAAGGTAAACGGCACCATTGAGGTAAGCGAATTGTTAATACTTAGTAAAACTGCCAGCGTTAACGGCGATATAAAAATCAAGAAGCTGGTAGTTGAAGAAGGTGCTAAGTTCAATGGTAAATGCAGCATGGGCTTAAGCGTTGCCCGTAACGACAGCGCCGAAACTACGGCCCGCCCCAAAATTGCAAGTGCAGCAGTTTAAACTGCTTTTAAATAATTCATAAACAGCCGGTGCCTTAGCATCGGCTGTTTTGTTTTAAAATGGCCACACCTAAACCTCATTTCTGCCGTTCATACTATATACTTCGTTTATTTGTAACGCACATAAGCTATGCAGCCAAAAGAGGATAAGAAAAGCACACTTAATAATGCCTTACGTTATTCAGGCATTGGGTTTCAAATTGCCGGCGCTCTTATACTGGGGTTTGCTATAGGTTATGGGCTGGATAAGTGGGCACACACCAGCCAGCCTTATTTTACGCTTTTGTTCTCGGTCATTTTTTTAGGTGGCGGTATGTACCTGGCCTTTCGCGACCTGCTGAAAAAAAGCTAAACGTTTTTCGTTTGTCCTGTTGTAGTCAACAGCGCTATTATCTTTGTCTTTTCAATGAGCCCCGAACAGTATTCCGAAATAAGAAAAACCATACCCGAGCAACCCGGTATATATAAATACTATGGCGAGGAAGGGGAGATACTGTACATCGGCAAGGCCAAGGATTTACGCAAAAGGGTTTCCTCCTATTTCCACTCTAAAGACCAACCGCATAAAGTGCGCCGATTGGTTTTCGCCATTCACCGCATAGAGTTTACCATAGTTAATTCTGAGGCCGAAGCTCTGTTGCTGGAAAACTCCTTAATAAAACAGGCCCAGCCCCGCTATAACATCATGCTGAAGGATGATAAAACCTATCCCTTCATTTGCATTAAAAAGGAACCATTTCCACGCGTATTTCTCACCCGTAAGGTTATAAAAGACGGTTCAGAATACCTGGGGCCTTTTACATCGGTAAACAACGTAAAGAATATCTTAAGCCTGTTGGTTTCTATTTTCCCTTTGCGCACCTGTAACCTTCAACTAACTGATAGCAACATTACTGCCGGCAAATTCAAAGTGTGCCTGGAGTATCATATGAAAAACTGCTTGGGCCCCTGCCAGGCTTATCAGTCGCATGCAGATTACGATGAAAGTATTGAGCAGATACGCGATGTTTTAAAAAGCAACTTCCCTTCAGTAGTAAATTACCTTAAGCGCAAAATGAATGATTACGCCGCACAAATGGAATTTGAGCGCGCCAACGAGTTTAAGGAAAAGATTGATTTGCTTACCAACTACCAAAGCAAAACCACCATTGTTAACCCGCGCCTCAACAACATTGATGTATATGGTTACAGCGAAACCGATAACCATGCCTTTATCAGTTACCTGCACATAGGCAACGGCAGCATAGTGCAAACAAAGGCTTTTGAGGTAAAGAAAGTGTTGGATGAAACCCGTGAAGAAATTCTGCAACGTGCTGTAATGGAAAACAGTTTTGCTGAAGATGCCGTACCGGTAGATGAAATAATAGTGCCGTTCACTTTTGAATTGCCCTTTGAAAAACCTGAATTGCTAGTTCCATTGGCAGGTGATAAAAAGAAGTTGCTGGACCTTGCTACAAAGAATGTGCTATACGCCCGCGAGGAAAAAATAAAAGCCAGCCTTACTGCCGAAGAAAAGCATCCATCCTTCCGCATTATGAAAACACTAAAGGAGGATTTGAAACTAAAAGATATGCCCCGGCATATTGAATGTTTTGATAACTCCAACTTTCAGGGAACCGACCCCGTTAGCGCCTGCGTGGTTTTCCGCGATGCAAAACCCAGCAAAAAGGACTACCGCATTTTTAATGTGCGCACTGTTGAAGGGCCCGATGACTTTGCTACCATGGAAGAAGTTATTTACAGGCGCTATAAACGAATGTTGGATGAAGGGCACGATTTACCCCAACTAATAATTGTGGACGGTGGTAAAGGGCAATTAAGCAGCGCTGTAACCAGTTTAAAGAAACTTGAACTGTATGGCAAAATTCCTGTTGTAGGTATTGCCAAAAAGCTGGAGGAAATTTACTACCCCGAAGATTCGCTGCCGCTCTACATCAACAAAAAATCTGAATCACTTAAGTTGATACAGCGCATGCGCGATGAAGCGCACCGCTTTGGTATTACACGCCACCGCGCGCGGCGCAGCAAGTCCTCTATAACTTCTGAGTTAACAGCTATTAAAGGCGTTGGTGAAAAAACCTTCGAAATGCTGCTGAAGAAATACCGCAGCGTAAAAAAACTAAAAGAGGTGCCCGAAACCGAGTTAGCCGAATTAATTGGCCCCGCTAAGGCTAAAATTGTGGTGGAGGGTCTTAGGCCTGTAAATAAAGACCCAAAGTCTCCCCCTTCGGGGGAGATTTAGAGGGGGCCTTAGTATTCCCACATATCATGCTCCTTCTCCATTAACTCCTGTTTAATTCGCTCACTTTCCACCTGTGCATCAATACCGGCTGTATATTCATTAATGTTGCGGTCATAAACATTACTCTCCTTATAAATGTAACTCTCAAAGCGCCGCATCTGGAATAAATCATCCCAGCTAAACTGCTGCCAGTCGTTTTGCGGGTTATATACTGTTTCTTTCGCCAGCATAGTGCGCAATTCTTCATAGGGTATCCAATACATGGTCATATCACCCAGGTAATTACCGGCAGCATCATAATATTCCATTACCGGGGCAAGGCCTATAATACGCACCTGCATACTACTGGTGCGGGTATCAAAAAACCATACCTCCTTCACCCTGTATTTGGTAATCTTTTCCCAGGTCATTTCTGTTTTCATAACAACCATTTCCTCCTCAAAGGTCACAGGGTTTATGTTGTAAACGGTATCAATGCGCTCGCCAATTTTGGCAACGTCTGTTGTGCTCATCACCTGTTTAAACTGGTCGGCATATTCCACTGATGGGTCATACACCGTAATATCACCTTTTTTAGCAGACTCATGCAGTATCTGTATTAACGGCCTGGGCGGGTAAGCAAAAGGCAAATTCATTTTCTCGCGAATGTCAATAACGCGCCAAATATTTTTGCTCCACATCACATCGGCTTCCCGCTGGTACTGGTATTCCAACGGTTGTTTATTGCTGTTATCCCTTTCCTGCCAGGGGTAACGCTGTATAGCGAACTCATCGCTGCTATTGGTGGTTGTAGTGGTGTAATAGCCATCTAAAGGTTCAGCCTGGGCACCGGCCAATAAGCAATACACGGTTGAAAGCAAAAACAAAGCTATTCTTCTCATAGTTCCCCTTTTTATAATACAATGCCACTTCTTAAAAAAGTAACAGCATTAATTGCCCTTACGCATCAGTTACAAAAACAATCGCCTGCACTACACTTAGTGTTAAGCGTTGCACAGGCGATAAATCAATTAGTTTGCGGGGGTAGGCTCATTACCTAACCTAATGGGCTCCCCGCAGGTGTAAATTATTGTGTCGTTATATTGTAAGCTATTGAGCCCAATTTTCGTTGTCCGCCCGGCCCCTGGGCAATTATGTTATCAAAAAATAAAGCATCTCCTTTTTTCATTCCGCCTATCAGCGTTTTTGTTTTCTCATTCAATACCGCGCCGGCATTGTCCACCGGTATCACATCCTGGCCCTTGCGCACCGTTGCCGTAAAGCTTACAATCTTCCATTGTATTCCATCGTAAATAAAATCGCCCATAGTAACTACTAAACCCTTACGTGCTGTTATCATTCCTTTACCTGCAGGTCCCGGGTCCACAATTCCATCCAGTTTCACTATCGGGTCAGGTACGCGTTTAATACGAAACTCCTTCTCCCCCATGTCCATCATCCGTCCATCAATTTTGGCGCTTACCTTCACCTTTGTCTTTTTACCCGGCTGGTCCACCTGCAAAGTGTAAGTTCCATCACTGGCCTTCTTTAAAACACCCGGCCCATCCACAACGGCCACAACATCACTTTGTGCTACACCCGGCACACTTAGGTCAAGCGGATTGTCAAGCCCCACATATACCACATTCATTTTTGTTGGCGATACTACTGCTACCTTAGGTGCCACCTGGTATTCTCCTTCAAAAGGATAAAAACTGTAATTACCGTCATCACCCTTTACACGCACCACGCCGGTATATTTTTTATTACCAATTCCGCTTCCGTTCAAATTCAATCGGCCTGTTCCTCCGTCAACCTCTATTTTAGTGGCATTCGTTAAGGGTAACGCATCGCTGTTGCTCTTTATTGCTTCATATCCGCCATCTGTTTTTTTCTTAACAGCGCTTGTAAAACTTCCTATAAAAACTTCCGGCGTTAAGCTGGAACTGGAAGCCGCCACCATTACATCGGCCTTATAGGCTTCTCCCTGCAGTATGTACGAGCTTGGCGAAATCACCTTCGCTTCCATTTTATCTACCTTAATGCTCTTGGCATAAATGGAACCGTACAATTGATCCACTATATGCGATTCAGCAGCCAATACATCGTTCTGATACTTGGATAGCGTAGTAACTGCTGCAATAACAGGCACATGGTTAAAGGTGGCATACTCCCATGTTTTACCATCCTTATCGGCATCCAACTTAAGCGAGAAGCTTTTTGCCAATTCGCTACGGTCAGGCTCATCAAGCAAGGCTAAAAGCTCATTGCGCGTTGTTTCAATCTGCTTCTTTAAATCCTTTCCTTTCTCGCCGTTATGCTCTACAAATAAACGTGTGGCAATATCAATATCATCGTCCCGCTTAATCTTACCTGTTTCGGCATCAATACCACCGGCTTCCTGCGTCATTTGCTGTTTATACTGCTCAAGCAGCGCATACAGCTTTTGCGATAGCTGCCTGGCCTTATTGGCCCTTTCAAAGGCTACGCGGGCCTTGCCGCTGTCTATAGCATTCTGCCGCTGAAATTGCAAAAAGGCCTCGCTGTTTTTGGTTTGTAAGGAGTTGTTTGAAATGCCTATACCGTCATTCACATTTTTAAAGGCATCCAACACTTCGTTCGATACATTTAAAGCCAAAATTGCGGTAAGCACCAGATACATCATGTTAATCATCTTCTGGCGCGGTGGTAGCTGCGTATTTGCCATAGGGTAATTGTTTTAGGTTATACAATCGTTTCCCTATGAACGGAAGCGCATTTCAGCAAATTGCGGAAAAGAACAGGGGCCGGGGCCTTTAAACGAAAAAAAGTGAATAATGAAATATGGTTACATAATCTTTCGTTATAATAGGTTTGGCTTAGCCTAACTGCTTCTTATACACTCCAGGCTATACAAAACAAAAACGGCAGACCGTTTGGCCTGCCGTTTTATATCGTTAGAAGCAACTTCTAGTAGTTCCACAAATCGTGCTCAAAAGCAAAGTTCTCGTATTTAATACGGTCGCTTTCCAAAAGGGCATCAATACCTGTAGCATACTCCTGAATGTTACGGTCATAAACGTTGCTTTCTTTGTAAATGTAGCTTTCAAACAGGCGGGCCTCAAAAAGGTCTTCCCAGCTTAAACGCTCAGCATCGTTTTTAGGATTGTAAACTTCATACTTAGCCAAAATAGGGCGTAAGTCAGGGTAGTATAACCAATACATGGTCATATCACCACGGTAGTTGCCGCTGGCATCGTAGTCTTCCATAATGGGGGCTATACCTATAATGCGAACCATCATAGTTGAAGTCTCCTCATCAAAAAACCAGTCTTCCTTAACGCGGTATTTTACAATCTTATCCCAGGTTAACTCGTTCTTTTGGATTACCTGCTCTTCTTCCAGCGTAATAGGGTTAATCTGCATAACCGTGTCAACACGGGTACCAATCTTCTTAACGTCTTCTACGCTCATTACCTGCTTAAATTGATCAGCATCAACAATTGCCGGATCGTAAACAGTTATTTCACCGTTTTTGGCAGCAGTGTGCAGTATTTCAATTAAAGGCTGTTGAGGATATTTGAACGGCAGGTTCATTTTCTCACGCACGTCAATCATACGCCATATGCGCTTAGCCCAAAATACATCGGCTTCGCGGATATAGTCGTAAGGAATTACCTCTTTCTCCTTAGTAGTGGTTTTCACCCAAGCGCCATCCAGTGGCTCCTGTGCTACAGCCGCTAAACTAAGCAGGCTAAGTAATCCTAAAACAAGTTTCCCTTTGTTAAACATCGTTTTATGTTTTAGATAATTTGGAATGCAATCTGACCGAGTTTACGTGGTTGGTTATCCGGACCAACAACTTTAATCTCGTCTATAAAGATAATGTCTTTCGGCTTAGCACGATCCAGGAAGCTCTTCATCTGTTGGTTAAACAGAGGGCCTGTAGTTTCTGATTTAAAGATTTCACCTTTAGATGAGAAAACCATCTGGAAGCTCTGAACTTTAAACGTTGCTTCGAAGTCGAAATTTTCCAACAGCGCAACAACACCGCTCTGTGCCTTAATAGAACCCGGCTGAGTGTTACCACCGCGCAGTTTACCACCTAAGGTTGGAACAGGATCTGGAATACGCTTAATACGGAATTCTTCTTCTCCCATGCTTTGAACTTTGCCGTCTATCTTAGCGCTAACAGCAATTTTACACTTACCAACTGCAGTAACTTTTGCAGTATAAGTACCATCAGTGTTTTTAGCTAAGCTACCTGCACCGTTAAGGCTGGCAGAAACATCGTTCTGGCCAACACCCGGTACTGATATTTTCATTGGGTTGTCAACACCAATGTAAAGCACGTTCATCTTTGTAGGAGATACAACCACCGCACGGGCAGCAACCTGGTAGGCGCTTTCGAACGGATAGAAAGTATAACCGCCAACAGGGTTCTTTACACGGATGATACCACCGTATTTTTTCTCGCCAACGCCATTGCCGCCTACTTCGTATTTGGCCATGCCGCCTTCAGCCTTTAACACACTGCCTTCTGAATAGCCGGCAGGTAGTGGGTTCTGAGAATCCATTTTGTCGTAAGAACCATCAGGATTTCTCTTGAAACCACCCAGGCCACCAATGAATACTTCAGGCTGTTGGGTTGAGTTAAATGCTGCAAGGAAGATATCAGCTTTGTAAGGCTGACCTTGCATAATATAGCTTGATGGAGCAATTACCTTTGCAGAAAGAGCGTCGAATTTGAAATCCGTTTCGCCGATTTTCTTGATAAGGTATTCTACTACTGCACCTTCTGAGCTTATTACGTCATTCTGGAATTTAGAAAGGATAGTAACCGCAGCTGTGGTTGGAACGTGGCTGAAAGTAAGGTATTCCCACTTTGCGCCTTCTTCACCTTTTTTCTTTGGTGTTTGGGCATCCAAAGAAATCTTTACTGCATTGTCAGATAAAGCTAACAACTCTTTACGTGCATCAAGTAACTTCTGCTGAAGTTCGCGGCCACGCTTTACGCCGGCGCCTTCTTCAACAAACATACGTGTTGCAATATCAATGTTATCACGCTCTACTATATCGCCGGTTTCAGGGTCAATACCCTTCGCCTGCTTAATAATATCTGTTTTGTATCCTTCAAGCAGGGCATTCAGGTCAGCTGATATTTTCTTGGCTTTTTGAGCCTTGTCATAATACTGCTGAGCCTTACCTTTATCCTGCTCCATTTGTTTATCAAACATCTTATAGATGCCTGCGTTCTTCTCGCCTAAGGAGCCATTTGAAGTCTGCAAACCCTCGTTTACCAAGCGGAATGCGTTCAATACCTCCTGCGATACGTTCAAAGCCAGAAGGGCTGTTAACACGAGGTACATCATGTTAATCATCTTCTGCCTTGGGGTTAGTTTACCGCCTGCCATTTTTTATTTTTCTCCGTTTTAAGGTTAACCAATAATTACTCTGCACTTATTAAACAGCCTTCATTGCAGAAAGCATGTTGCCGTACACCTGGTTCAATGAAGCAAGGTTCTTGTTCAATGAAATCAGGTTGTCGCGGTACTTCACAGCATCGGTAGCTGTTTCTGAAAGCGCCTGTGCAGCAGAGTTCAGGTTACCAAAGAATTTGTTCATAGCCTTCAGGTGGTTGTTGCTGTCCTGAAGTTCAAGTTCGTAAATAGCATTAAGCTGGCTAAGGTTTTTAACCATGTTCTGTACTTGCTCATGGTAAACTTTAGTATGCTCAGCACCTGCGCCAATTTGGCCAACAGCTGTAGTAGCGTTAGCAGCAGCCTGTGCAAATGAAGTAATTTGGCCGGCAGCGCTCTTTGCACTCTTGCTGAAATCGTTTGCAGCAACTGAAGCTTCAGTTAAGTCGTTCAGTTTAGAAACGCTCTCGCCTAATGTGCTGAAGCCTTTGCCTAAGCTATTAATCAAATCCGGACCAACTTTAGCATCGCTAAGCATTTTGTCCAGTTGTTGTGTAAGTGGTTTTTGATTTCTGTTGATTGGACCTTCGTCTGCTAATTCAGGGTAAACTCTTTCCCATGCATATTCTTCATGTAATGCGCTCTGTGGTTCAAAACCTGAAATAATGAAGATCAATACCTCTGTACCCATACCTGCAATAAGCATGATGTTTGCACCGGGCCAGTGCATAATTTTGAAAAGCGCACCTGCGATAACCACCGCTGCACCAAAAGAGTATGCATAGTTAAGAAGAGTTCTCGCACCTTTTCCGGTTAGTGGATGCTGTTTTGCTGCCATGATTCGTTCGTTTTTAAGATTTAAGGGTTAAAAAAGAATTATTGAGTTTTCGGTAAAAAACTAAATCGGGGGTTCCTTCCTATAAAGTATAAACCATTATTGGTCGGTAATATCTCTGCCTAAGAATGTGGTAATACAACGGAAACCAACGTAAGACTTGGCTGAATCCGCATATTCCCAGTGGCGTGTACCGGTTTCAATGTAGTAACCGATATCTTTCCATGAACCGCCACGGATTACCTTACGCTTCATAGCTTCAGGCTCGCTTTCTGTAGCATCATAGCGAACATCCGGGTTAAGGTCATGTATAAAAGAGTATGAGTTCTCATAGAAAGCAGATGAAGTCCATTCTGCTACGTTGCCAGCCATACAGTATAAACCGTAATCGTTTGGCCAGTAAGCATCAGCGCGCACGGTATAGAAACCGCCATCTTCAGGATAGTTACCACGGCCGGGCTTAAAGTTGGCCAGTATACAACCTTTGCTGTTGCGCACATAAGGGCCACCCCATGGGTATGGAGCTAACTTTTTGCCGCCACGGGCAGCGTATTCCCATTCGTGTTCGGTTGGTAAACGGAAGATATCCATTAAAGGCTCGCCGCGTGGTGTTCTGTAATCTTCCCACAAACGGGTTCTCCAAAAGCTGAATGCGTTGGCCTGGTTCCAGGTAACACCTACAACAGGATAATCATCAAATGCAGGGTGGTGGAAATAGTTACGGGTCATTGGTTCGTTATATGAATAAGAGAAGTCTCTTACCCAAACCAATGTATCAGGATATACATCGCAGCTCTCTTTGTGTATAAAGCTGGTTCTTGACTTACCGCGGTTCTTGGTTAAAGAAGCGCCTTTGTAGTCAAACCACTCGTAGTCGTACTTTAATTTGCTTAAAGCAAGCTCTTTGCGGCCCCACACTCTTTCGTTTTCAGGAAGGTAAATTTCTTCCAGTTCAGTGTTGGTTTCACCTTTCTTGCCACCGCCCCACTCTATGCGCTGGTTCCAGTCAATAGCTTCTTTACCGTCGCCATTGTCTTTCTTGTGGCCTAACATAGTGTGAGCAACTGAGTCGCGCACCCAGTTAATAAACTGGCGGTACTCGTTGTTGGTTATTTCTGTATCATCCATGTAAAAGCCAACAATTGATACTTGTTTGGCTCGTGCCTGCGATGAAGCATTTACGTCCTGGTCGCTTGGTCCAATGTGTAACACACCTGATGGAATGAACACCATACCGTATGGCGTTATCGGATTCCACCGTGGTCTATCCTGTTCACCCAGCAACTGGCCGTTGTAACCTCCTTTACATCCGGCAATGAAAACAATCAGCAGAATCATTGCCTTGCCAAGAAGAGCTTGTACGTTTTTCATGTTTGCGTTTTTGATAGTTTTTCCCCGTTATTTTTTGAAGAGCGTAAATATAGACAGATTTCGAAATTACAAAAATATTCCAAAAAAAATTGCTACCCCACTTGTTAATTACGTTATCCTAAGCCCTTTGTTACGCCTCACAACCCCTTATTCGTTAAATCGGGGGTTATGATAAAAGTAACCGCGGACCTCCTTCTTTTTTAAAGGATATCTATAAACTAAACTTACCTCGTGGCTGCCGGTATTAAAACGGGTAAGGTACGATACATTCGCGTCGTAGCTATATACGAGTTGAAACCCCTTGTATCGCATACCCAAAAACACCGACAACGCGTCAATGGTCTTTTTAGTATATCCTCTAAACGAAATTCCGGTTAGGATATTGTTGATAACCGTAAACGTAGCAGAAGCCTCGGCCTGAACAACTTTCAGGTCCGTTTTTACCATTACGCTGGGCATAATTTTAAGTTTCTTTCCTACCAGAAAATCATAGCCTCCGGTAAAGAATAAATTGCGCGAAAATACCAGGTTCATCTTCTGCCCCGGTGTGGTCAACTTAGCAATAGAAAATGCTATATGATTGATAGATGCCCCGGCAAAATAGCGTTCACTATTAAAGTAAATTCCGAACGATAGATCCGGCGCTATACCCTGCTGCAAACTAACCGGTAAAGTTTGGTCGTTATGGTTAACCCCGCCGTTATTATAATCGCCATCGGGCGTTTTAAGCTGGCTGCCGTCTAAACTGGCCTGAACAATGCCCGCGCCAAGGCCAATACCCATATTACCCCACTTAAATTTTTTGCGGTAATCGTAGTTAAGGGCTACATATGTAGCACGTTGGTAACCAATTAAATCGTTAATAGCAGTTATGCCCACACCTGAACTTATAGCATAAATGGGCATATTAAAGTTAAAGCCTTGTGTAGCAACTGCTTTAGTGGTTAAACCTACGTATTGGCTGCGGTGTAACAAGGCAAATTCTACTGCTTCCTCGCTGCCGGCATAGGCAGGGTTAAACAGGTAGCGGTTGTACATATATTGGGTAAACTGCGGTTCGCTTTGGGCCTGCGCTGCCACACATATAATAGAGACAAAAAACAGTAAACCTAACCTCCTGCTCATTCGGGGCAATGAAAATAGCGCATTCCCTTCAACTTTCAGTACCTTAAACCCCAATGAAACAAAATTCTTTGCTACGCTGTCTTATTGGTCTTCAATTACAGCTCTTACTGCCAAGGCTCCTCCTTAATCACAGCAATAGCCGTTTGCCTATCTTCGCGCCATTAAACAATGGAGGCAGTTAAAAATTGGCTTAAAGACTTGGTAGAGGTTACCGATGAGGAACTTGAAGCCATTAATGACATTGTAGAAACCACCCTGGTTAAGCCCAATGAAGTTGTTTTAAAGCAGGGCGACATTGCCGATAAAATCGGTTTGTTAGTGCAGGGCGCAGTTCGCACCTATTTTACGGATACTAACGGAAACGAACGCACAATCAGCTTTGCTTTTGAAGGCGACCCTATGATTGCCATAAGTAGTTTTTTTAACCGTACGCCCGCCAACCTGGCCTGTTCTACTTTAGAGCCCACCCTATTTGTTTGGACAGATTACGAACGCTACAACAGTTTTGTAAACCGCTTTCCGCATTATAATACAGTAGCGCTTACTGCACTGGGTCGGGGCCTTGGGCAGGATAAATATCGTTTGGAGTATTTGCACTTAACCTCAGCTAAAGAAAGATACGACGGCATGTGCGCCATGCACCCCAAAATAATTGAGCGCGTTCCGCTTAAATACATAGCCTCTTATTTAGGCATTACCCAGGAAACGCTCAGCCGCATACGCGCTAAAAAGTAAACATATAACCAACGCATTGCATTATTTGCCTTTTGTCAAATGCTTTTAGCGGACAGGCCGGTAGTTTTGTGCTTAGTAAAAAACCAAAACAATGGCCGGTATAGAAGGTGCTGCACGACTGTTTTCAATAGGTATACCCATTTTTGCCGTTTTAGCGCTTACTGAAAAACTGTATGGTTATTTTAAGGGTAACGATACCGTGCCCTGGATGGATGCGCTCTCCAGTTCATATTCGGGTATTACGTTTGTAGCGCGCACACTGCTTGGTTACAGCATAGCTATTATACCCTATGCTTACATGGTTCAACACATAGCCCTTATTCATATTGAAAACACCTTGCTGCTATATGCGGTAAGCTTTATAGTAATAGACTTTAACTCGTATTGGGGGCACCGGCTGGTGCATGAAATTAATTTTTTATGGAACCGGCATTTAATTCACCACAGCTCAGAGGAGTTTAATTTAGCCTGCGCCTTACGCCAAAGTATTGGCGATGTAGTTAACTTTCTCTTTTTTCTTTCCATACCTTCTGCCCTATTGGGTATTTCACCTGCGGTAATAGCAGTAGTTATTCCTTTACACAAATTGGCCCAGTATTGGTACCACACAAGGCAAATTGGCAAGCTTGGTTTTCTTGAGCATGTACTGGTCACTCCATCACACCACAGGGTACATCACGCTCTAAACCCGTTATACCTAGATAAAAACTACAGCGCCGTATTTATTGTGTGGGATAAACTCTTCGGTACCTTTCAGGCCGAGTTAGATGACGTACCACCCGTTTACGGCATAACCCGCCCCGTGCGCTCGTTTAATCCTATCACCATAAATTTTGACCACCTGTTTTTGATGTTTAAAGATGCATGGCGCGCTGAAAAGTGGATGGACAAGCTAACCATTTGGGTACGGCCTACAGGCTGGCGGCCCGAAGGTTTTGAAGAGAAATACCCTGTGGTAAAAATTACTGACCCCTACCACTTTGAAAAATTCCATCCGCAACATTCAAAAGGCCTGGTGGCATGGAGCAGCATCCAATTCTTTATTCTGCTGTTTACTGTTATATACATTATGCGGAATATGGCGGCAATAGGCCCTGGCGGTTTATTCAGCATGGCAATACTGGTTTTTGTGCAGGTGTACAGCGCTACTGAGTTAATGAACCACAACAAATGGGCGCCCGTGTTTGCTGTGTTATCTACGTTAGTGTGTACAGGTTTATTTATGGCTAACCAAAGCTGGTTTGGTATGGCGGCTGTAAGCATTTGGTTGCCCTTAATGTATTTAGCCTACTTTGTTTTACAGTCAGTATTGGCCCTATGGTTTACGTATCGTATCCATTCCCGAAACATCCTTCAACTTATTCCTATTCCAAATAATTAACCTCTCTGCTCCTCTCTTTTTGTAGAGGAACATGGCTTGAGGAAAAAACAAAAGCGGCCTAAAGGCCGCTCTGTCTTATCTCAGTTCTCTGATGTCTAATTTCTATTCTCTGTTTTCTCCGCAACCTACTTCGCTTCCTTCAGGTAATGGTCCAGCGCTACAATAATAGTTGGGCTATGCGGCAGCGGGGCCATTAAGTGCAGGTATAATCCTTTTTCCAATATGGCATCGGCAGTGGTTTTACCATAAGCGCCAATTTTAATATTACCTTGCTTAAACTTCGGAAAGCTGTGGTATAGAGAGTGAATACCCGTTGGGCTAAAGAAGATAGTCATGTCAAAGCTTTCCAAATTCAGCGCCTTTAAATCATTAGGCACCGTGCGGTACATTACGCCTTCAGCAAAGTTAAAACCGTTGGCTTGCATAAAAGCAGGTATCTCATCCTGGCGCACCTCAGCACATATGTAAAGGAAACGGGTGGCATCGCGGTGCTTCATCAGCAACATGCGCAGTTCCTTATTGTTGTTCATATCGCCAAAGAAAACCTTGCGCTTACGGTACTGGGTGTACTTTTGTAAATACAGGGCTATAGCTTCTGAGGTACAGAAGAACTTCGTTTCCTGGCTCATCTTAACGCGCAGTTCGTCGCACACGCGGAAGAAATGGTCAATAGAGTTACGGCTCGTAAAAATTATACCGCTATAGTCGTTTAAGGTAATGCGCTGCTTTCTGAAATCTTTGCCCGCCACGCCTTCAACTGTAATAAACGGCTGAAAGGTAAACTTCACCTTATACTTTGCTTCAAGGTCAAAATAAGGCGAACGGGGCCCTTCCGGTTTAGGTTGGGCAACCAATATGTTCTTTACTTTGGTTTTGGGTTCTTTTGAAATAAGCTCGGCGTAATTCTTTTCAGGTCTGTTTGGGATGATAACCTGTGGCTTACTTGAGGTAGGATTGGCAACAACCGGCTTAGAAGAAAAAGAAGCAGCACTCTTGTCAGGTGATGTCACATCAGCCTTTTTACTTTGAGTGCTGCTACTGTTGGATGTTTTGCTGCCCTTGACAGTCTTCTTTACAGAAGGTGCCTTTTCTTTGGCAGACTCGCTCGAAGATGCCCGCTTACTTATTTTTTTTTTGCGGCTTTCTTCTTCGCTGGCTTCTTAGCCGCTTTTTTAGCAGCTTTCTTTTTTGTTGCCATGGTTAAACAACTGTTTTAGTTAACAATTTAAATAGCAGAAATATTGGTGATATTTCCACTACACAAACGTAGATAAAAAAATGATACACGCTCTTATACAGTAATTTATAGCCTGTGGATAACCCTCGCCAGATGAACAACAGAACAAACAGCGCCACTAAAATTAATGTTATAATAAAAATTAATTCAAAATATTTATCGGGAGCAGTATAAAACACAAACAATGCTGGAATCAGCGTCAATCCTAGTGTTTTGCATACTGTAAAGAAGTTAAATAAATACTCATCTGTTTCTTCCTTCATTTCAAACACAACGCCAATAAGGTTGGTGGTTAGTGTTTTTGCGCCGTAAAAAAATGTGAATAAAAAAATCAGAAACAGTATTGAAGTAAAGCTTTCAAGACTTGAAACCTGGAAGAACTTTACCAACGCGAAGCGAATATACAAGCTTATTACAAGAATAAAATTTACGTGCAATAAAAAAGATGAGAACGTTAGTTCACTTGTTTGCGTACGGAAAATTTGTTGGGCAATGTTGCGGTTAATAAAACTCTGCAACATGTCCTCCAGTTCATTACTAAACGCCGTACGCAGGTAAGCAATTATAATAAGCATAACCACCAGCACACCGAAAATAATGGCGTTAGCCCTGGGCGGTTTGTATTGCTGTATATCGTACACTACACTTTTGCCGCTGGTAGTTAACCAGGGCGAACTGTACTCTGCCATCTTCAGGTACTGCTCAGTTGCGCCAAAGTCAGCGGGGGCTACGCTTTGCGTAAACGTATCAGCAGGTACGGCAAGTGCAGTGTCCTGTGCTTTTGCAAAGCTCAATAGCAGACTCAATAAAAAGGTTAGCGCTATGCTGTTTCTCAATTAAAAGTAATTCACGTACCCAAAATGTATTTTGCTGTCCTTAAACGTCAGCTTATAGTCCAACTGCCTGCCCATGGCATAGGTAATTCCAAAAATACCGGCCTTGGTTTCAACCGCAGCCCCTACACCAAACCCAAACGGAAAATCCACCGGACCTTTCCCCGGTCTTAAATCTTCTACCACCGCACCGTTAAAGAACGCGCTAAAGTACGAATTCTTGGAAAGCAGGAAACGATATTCAACATTAGCCATAGCATAATACGGCGTAAAAATGCTTTGGTCGTCAAAACCCCGTAAGCTGTTTACGCCCCCCAACCTGTACTTCTCGTTGTCAAATACCTTTTGGCTAAAGAAGTACTTCCCTTCTAAGGATGTCTTTATAGTATGGCGCGCAGCAAGCTTCCAATACTTATCTATACTTAAGCCCAAACGGAACTGAAAGCTCTTTAAGCGGGTGGTATCGTACAGATAATCGAAAAACCTGGCGTTCACCTCGTCATACAAACCTACTATGGCATTGTTCTTTTTAATCTGCTTAACGCCGGCCGAACCCGTAACCCTTAGCACATAACCATCTACCGGGTTAAAGCGGTAGTTCAACTTTTGCAAAAAATACTCCAGCGCAAACTCGTTGGTGCGTATGTCCAGGTTCTTGGGCAAGGCATGGTTTAGTTTTATGTAGGTGGTATCTACATTTAATAGTATAGTAGTTTGCTGCCTTAGCGAAGCTTTAATATAGTTGCTGCCTATTAGTTGGTACTGTATACCGTAGTCGCCATTCAGGTCAAGGTAGGTAGTATCGCGCTTATACAACTCAAAGCGGGCATTAATACCTAACGGCAAGCCTACAAGATAAGGGTAAACAAAGCGCACATCCAGTTGCTGGGTTTTAGGTTGCAGCTTACGCCATTCCAAAAAAATCTCCTCGCCAACCCCAAACAAACTAAACAGATGGAAGCGTGCTTCACCCGTAACTAAAAGTTTCTGACCACTGCTACCCGGCAAAAAGCCAAGTAAAAAATCAAATTGCGAAGCCTTCTTGTCTTTTAAGTACAGGTTAACCGCCGCTTTATTGTTTTTAAACTCCACGGTATGCGGTTGTATGGCCTCCACAAATTGCAACTCGCCTAAGCGCTGGCTTATCTTCCGTATATTGCTCTCGTTATAGGGTTTGCCCGTTTTAAGGCCCAGGTAGTTCTTTAAAAATATACGTTTGGTTTTAGTTTGACCGAAAATCCGTATAGTGTCAATCTTTATAAGGTCGTTCTTGGCTAAAAAAACCGCCGCACTAAAAAAGCCGTTCTCCTGTTTAAAGCTATCCAGTTTGGCACTGGCAAAAGGGTAGCCGTTATTCTCACACTCCCTTAGCAGCTTTTCCTTTATCATTTCCGCCCCTTCTATACTTACGGGTTTACCGCTAAGCACAGCGCTCCGCACCCCTGCACTGGCCAAAAGTCCTTCTTCCACATTACCGTTGCGCAACAGTATCTTCTCTACCTTTTCCCCTACATATATATAGGCCGTTGCACTTAAAGTATCCTCCACTAAACTATCCAGCGAGCTTGCCAGGTAACCATGCTCGCGCAACTTGCGCATAAGGTCAGCCACCTCTTCGTTCGCCTGAACAGAATCCTTAAGGTTGACCCTAACCCCAAACTTCTTTTGAAAAAATGCCTGCGGCTTATCAGCCGGGCTTAGCTTCAATACATAATTGCGCTGCCCAACCGCTACATTCAGCAGTAAAACACAAAACACAAAAACGAACCCGCCCTTCATTATATAAGGTAAAGATAACGCCAACCGCCTAATTTGATTTTATAGTTGCTTCTATTGTATTACTCTCCCTCGTATTCCATTCCTCATTCTACACTCCAAACTCCGCATTAATTCACTATTCGTTCCCAATTCCCTTACTTTGTTATCCCTATGGCCGGCATTTACATACACGTACCCTTTTGCAAGCAGGCATGCCATTATTGCAACTTCTATTTCAGCACTTCCCTGGGCAACAAGCACCGTTACCTTCAGGCGCTGCTTAAAGAAATAGAACTTACGTCCACCTACCTGCAAAACGAACCTATTGAAACCCTGTACTTTGGGGGCGGCACGCCTTCTTTATTACAGTTAGAGGAGTTTCACGCCATACTTGATAAGTTGTCCCTCTTTTATAACCTGGCCAACTTAAAGGAGTTTACCATTGAAGCGAACCCGGACGATTTAACGGAGGAAAAGGTAAATGAACTGGCAACGTTAAAACCCCGTGGCTTTAACCGCTTTAGTATCGGGGTGCAATCCTTTTTTAAAGAAGACCTTGAATACATGAACCGCGCTCACACAGCTGATGAAGCGCTTACCTGCATTAAACGCGTACAGGATGCGGGATTTCAAAATATTACCATCGACCTTATTTACGGCACCCCTACCATGAACGATGAACGCTGGCTACAAAATCTTGAAACCACATTTAAGCTGAACATACCGCATATTTCCTCCTACGCCCTAACGGTGGAACCTAAAACATCGCTACACAACAAAATAAAAAAACAGCAGCGCCTGCCGGTAAATGAAGAACAAAGCGCCCGCCAGTTTAAAATACTGATGGAGCAAATGCAGCAGAACGGGTATGACCAGTACGAGATTTCCAACTTTGCTAAAGCCGGCCATTACGCTATACACAACACTAATTATTGGTTAGGCAAAAAATACCTGGGCCTTGGCCCTTCGGCCCATTCGTTTGATGTAAACAGCCGCCGTTGGAATATAGCCAACAACATTAACTACATACAGAGTATTGAAGAGGCCTATAACAACCGTCATACTAAACTTGATTCAGTATCTCATTTACCATACGAAGAGGAAACGCTTACTGAAGCCCAGAAAGTAAACGAGCGAGTTATGACCTCCCTGCGAACCATGTGGGGACTTCCTCTTTCAGCCTTGCCACCTTCGGCGGTAACAGAAATACAAAGCAACCTGCAAAGTATAAGCCCTCAATATTACACCCTCCAAAACAATACCCTAACACTTACGCAGCAGGGCAAACTATTTGCTGACGGGATTGCTGCAGAGCTTTTTGTTGAAGAGAAATAGACGGGCTTGTTTACCATCCCGCAGCCATCACTCTAAACTCATCACGCTGTGGCATTGCGCTTCTTTTTTAATTTCACTTTTCTAATAGCAGTATATGTCCATAATAAAACCTTTTAAAGCCGTTCGCCCCAAAGTTGAATTAGCGCAGGAAGTTGCCTCACTACCTTACGACGTAATGAATAGCAAAGAAGCCCGCGAAATGGCCAAGGGCAAACCGAATTCCTTTTTACATGTAAGCCGTGCTGAAATTGATTTACTGGAAAGCATAGACGAGCATTCAGACGAAGTGTACAATAAAGCCAGAGAAAACTTTAACCGCTTTATTAAAGAAGGAGTGTTAGTGCAGGATAATGCCCCGTATCTATATATCTACCAGCAAATAATGAATGGCCGCAAACAAACCGGCCTTGTGTGTTGCTCATCGGTTGAAGATTACTTTAATGACGTGATTAAGAAACACGAGTTTACCCGCCCCGAAAAAGAGCAGGACCGCATCCACCACATGGAAACACTGCAGGCGCACGTAGGCCCCATCTTCTTAACCTATCCGCACAATGCTAAAGTTGACATGGTGGTTCAGGCTTATACCACCGGCAAACACAAGCCTGTTTATGATTTTACTTCAGAGGACAGTATTCAACACACGGTTTGGGTGGTAGATAATGAACAACTCATTCATCACCTGGTAGCTGTATTTAATGAGGATATACCTTTTACCTATATAGCCGATGGCCACCATCGCACAGCCTCAGCCGCTAAGGTTGGTTTAAAAATGAAAGAGGCGAACGCCAATCACACAGGAGAGGAAGACTACAACTTCTTTCTTTCAGTTCTCTTTCCTGATAACCAATTGGCCATTATGGATTACAACCGGGTTATAAAGGACCTTAATGACCATTCAGAAGAAGAACTATTAAGCAAGCTGAAGGAAAATTTTGAAGTGCGCGCAACAGAGTCCATTGCAAAGCCGGAAGCTATTCACCAATTCGGCATGTATTTAAACGGCAAGTGGTATTCACTTACTTCTAAGGCAGGTACCTTTACTACCGACCCTATAGGCATACTGGATGTTACTATTCTTGAAAAGAATGTACTAAATCCGCTGTTCGGCATTGTTGACCAGCGCACCGATAAGCGCATTGATTTTATTGGCGGCATTCGTGGTTTAAAGGAATTGGAAAAGCGCGTAGACAGCGGCGACTGGAAAGTGGCCTTTGCTCTTTACCCGGTTTCGCTAAAGCAGTTAATGGATATTGCCGATAGCGGAGATGTTATGCCGCCAAAAAGCACATGGTTTGAACCTAAACTACGCGATGGCCTCTTCAGCCATCTTTTCTAATCTGCTGGGTTAAGAACTTATACAGCCAATCCAAGTAAAATTTCTTTCCCCTCCTTTTTTTAAGGAGGGGAAAATTCAAAATGCTAAAACATTTTGAATTGGGGTGGTTCTATACCTTAAGGCACCATTACATCCGCAGCGTGGCCACCCTCTTTTAAAAACACAGGGTATTTGTCCAAGGCAAAAGTTAATGTTTGTGATGAGCCGCCGTTGTACACCTTGCTTTTATCATACAGGTACACCCAATTGTTTCCTGCAGGGAAATTTACCGTAAGGCTGCCGGTATTATCGAACAAAGGAGAAACGAAAATATCATCGCCTAGTTTGTAGCTATACACTGTTTTATCTACAAACGTCATTATAGGGGTGTGGTTTGTATAAGCCGTCTTCGAAGCTTCGAGCAAATAACCGGTCAAATACTTTTCGCGCATGGTAACCAGGTTCTTATAAATGGTATTGGTTTCGTCATCAAACATCCATGGCCTGTGTTCTCCTCCACCGCCGTTCTCCATCAGCGGACAAAAAGTGCCCAACTGCGCCCAACGAATAAACACATCCTTAGTTCTGCCTAATGAAGAACCGTCTTCACGGTAACCACCTATATCAGAACCAAAGCTCATGTATCCGTAATCAGCGCTCCAATACATATTATTTAAGGCAGCCTTCATACCATTGTAATCAGCATCCTGGTCACCCACCCAACAGCTCCAGCCAATTTCTTTTGGCATAAAAGCAGCTACATCGCCGCCAAAATCGCCAAGGTTATAATTATCAACCGGGCGGCCCATAATAGCGGTACCGTTACCACGCTTTTCCCTGGTATAGTCATGATACAACTGGTAGTACTTGTGTGAGTAATCTAATCGCTGCACTGTTGCCCCTGCACCGGGCGAATAAGCTGTAGGGAAGGCATAGAAATCCGTTCCGTCACACTTCCAGCCATCAACGCCCATGTTCAGCACATTATCCATCAGGCCCTTCCACCAGGCAACCGCATCAGGATTGTAAAAATCAATCAGCGCGCCTTTCCCTTTCCACCAACTTACAATTTTAGGGTCAGTATCGCCGGCATTGCTCTTCATAAAGTAATTGTGACTCTTACCGTAATCGTATAAAGGATGCACGTTAGTATCAACCACCCCGGTAACCCAAACCAGCACCTTTATATTCTTGCTATGGAAGTAATCAATCATTCCCTGCGCATCAGGGTAAAGTGTATTGTCCCACTCCATTGTATTGTATTCCGTTTCCCAGGGGCTGTCAATTATTATGGCATCCACAGGAATTCCATGAGCCAGGTAATCATCTACCAAAGCGCGCGCACTGCTGGTAGTACCTTCGTCTTCCCATACCCAATGCTGAAACACCCACTTGGGCCATAAGGTAGTTTGCACGTAGGTAGTATCGCCACTATTGCAGGTGGTACAGTTATTCTTATCCTTTTTGCAGGAGTTGAAGAATATAAACAGGGGCGCAGCCAAAAAAGCCAGTAACAGGACTTTTTTCATAGATGGAATTTTACCTAAAGATAAAACCCCTGAATTTACATGCAACAGTTTACCGCACTTTTATAATAGCCCTGCCTAAAGCACCGCTTTTGCCTTTTAGTTGCACTACGTAAAAGCCGGCGGCAAACTGCCCGCCATTAAAGGTTGCGTAGTTAGTGCCGGTATTACTCAACCCTAAGTTTTGAGCGAGCATCAATTTACCATCGCTGTTGCGCACTTCCATCCATATTTCTTCAGGCTTAAAAGTGTTGTATTGTAACACTACTTCCTCCATAAATGGGTTGGGCTGTATACTTATAGTAGTAATGTTATCCTGTAGCTTACTTATACCGGTTTCGAACTTGGCGGGTGCCAATGGCGGATAGGTATTAAGTGGTGTAGATGGTGTATTACAGTAATGTAAGCTTCGCTCCCCATCATTTACACACCAACTTGGCCCCGTGCTAACAGTATAGCTTTGGCTGGTAATAGTGCTTACATACACATAATCGGTTTGTGTGCGGCTTGGGGTTACATCCATTACGTAATAACCGTGTTGCACTAAATCAACATAACGCACATGCTTGGCAATTGAACTTATTACGGGTGCGGTAATCAACGGTGGTAATTCATTGCCGCTCGTAATACTGCCAACCACAAACTCAACCCCCACTGAGTTTTGATGCGTTAAGCTATCGTAATTGGGCAAAGGCAAATCATTAGCCCAGTTGGTATGTATATCACCCGTTAGCACAACCACATTGCTTATATTGTTGTTCATTACAAAATCATAAAAGCGCTGCCGCTCATAGGGGTAACCATCCCATTGGTCGCCATTGGCAATGCTTGGGTCACCAAAAATTCCTGCAGGTATAACTAGTGGGGCCATCATTACCTGCTGGCCTATTACCTGCCACTTGGCTGTGCTGCCGCTTAAGTTGTCCTCTAACCAGCTAAATTGAACCGGGCCCATCATGGTTCTGTTGGTATCATTTAGTAAAGAGTCGTAAATGGAAATTACCGTACCCGCCTGTTTGCTGCGGTCATACAAACGGGTATCAATCATATTCAGGTCCACAAGGTCGCCAAACGTAAAGCGCCTGAAAATTTTAAATGTGTCATTAGGGTCAGGCATGCGTATAGGCATCCATTCTTCATAAGCCTCCACGCCATTTACCTTGCGGTCGTACCAGGGGCCATCCGTTCCTGTGTTGTGGTTCTTTGCACCGGTAGTGTAGGAGTTGTTCGCTGTTTCATGGTCATCCCAAACAGTAATCCAAGGATACTGTCTGTGGCATTCCTGTAAATCAGGGTCAAGGTGGTAAAGCGATTGCCTGATACGGTAATCTATTAGCTGAACGGTTTTATGGTCCGGCTCATGCACACGGCCTGCAATTACGCTATCGGCACCATCTTCATACGTATAGTCACCAAGAAAAAGCACAGCATCAATATCGTTGCGCTGGCTCATATGGCGGTGCGCATTATAAAAGCCGTTCTGATAATCCTGGCAACTGGCCACTGCAAACCGTATGTTATTTAAGGGCCCTATCGGTAAAGTTTTAGTTCTGCCGGTTACCGAATAAAAGGTATCGTATTTAAAACGGTAGTAATACCAGCTGTTTGCCTGTAAGCCTGTTGCATCTACTTTAATAGTGTAATCTTTAGTGCTATCGGTACTGGTATTGCCGCTGCTAACCACATTGGCAAAGTTTACATCTGTAGCTATTTGCCAATCTACACTTACGGGGTCCTGTGCGGGGTCAAGGGTTATGCGTGTCCAAAGTATAACTCTATCCGTCAAGGGGTCGCCGGAAGCAACACCATGATAAAAAGGATACAAAGCAGGGTCAAGCGCGGAGCGGCCACCACTGCGGTATTGCTGGGCCTGGGTAAATAAAAACAGGGTGCAGCAAGCTGCCAATAGTACAATTATCCTCATCTTACAATTTCGCTGGTTTGGAATAAGACCACTAAGTAAGTGTTTTCAATTTCTATTTTTGGCAAACAATTCGTTAAAATGAAATTCGGAACAAAAGCTATACATGCCGGCCTGGAACCGGACCCATCAACAGGGGCTATTATGACCCCTATATTTCAAACCTCAACGTATGTACAGGAAGCCCCGGGTAAAAACAAGGGCTTTGCGTATGCGCGCGGTAAAAACCCTACACGCATGGCATTGGAGAAAAACATAGCTGCCCTTGAAGACGGCAAGCATGCCCTTTGTTTCAGCAGCGGCATGGGCTCAATGGATGCAGTTATTAAACTGTTACGCCCCGGCGATGAAGTTATTACCGGCGATGACCTTTATGGTGGTAGCTACCGCATGTTTACCCGTGTGTTTGCCAACTATGGCATAAAGTTTCACTTCGTTAACATGCACAAGGCGTCAAACATTCAGCAATACGTTAACGCTAATACCAAACTTATTTGGGTAGAAACGCCCACCAACCCAACCATGCAGATTGTAGACCTTGAAGCAGTTTCAAAAATTGCCAGGGCCAACAATATTCTGTTTGCGGTGGACAACACCTTTGCCTCACCTTACCTGCAAAACCCATTTAAGTACGGGGCAGATATTGTAATGCACAGCGTTACCAAATACCTGGGTGGCCACAGCGATGTGGTGATGGGCGCACTGGTTGTAAATGATGATAAGCTTTACGAGCAGTTAGCCTTTATTCATAACAGTTGTGGGGCAACACCGGGGCCTATGGATTCATTCCTGGTATTGCGTGGTATTAAAACACTGCACCTGCGCATGGAGCGCCATTGCTTTAATGGCCGTAAGGTAGCGGAGTTTCTAAAGCCGCATCCTAAGGTTGACAAAATTTACTGGCCCGGCTTTACAGATCACCCAAATCATGAGGTAGCTAAAAAACAAATGAGTGATTTCGGCGGCATGATTTCGTTTACGTTGAAAGATGCCAGCATTGAAGAAACATTCCGCATTGCTTCCTCCTTTAATGTTTTTGCTTTAGCTGAATCTTTAGGTGGCGTAGAATCGCTGGTTAACCACCCGGCTACTATGACTCATGCATCAGTTCCTAAAACCGAGCGCGATAAAGCGGGGGTTACCGACAACCTGTTACGCCTTAGTGTTGGTGTAGAAGATATAGAAGACCTGTTGGAAGATTTAAAACAGGCATTGAGCTAAACGCTTCTTCCGTAAAACAAAAAACCCGGACGAACAGCCCGGGTTTTTCTTTTTAGTTAAGCGCTTATTAAAGCACTATATCCTTAACCTTTATATCCTGCTTTTGCTTTTTAACGGCAAGTGTTTCTTTATCCAGTATGTTGCGCACCGCACCATATTTCAGGAAACGTGTTTTTACATAACGCTTCAGTTCAGGGTTGGTCAACTTCGCAAAGTTGGCTGAAATGTCGTTTACGTTTTTAATAATCTGGTCCTTTATGCTCTTGTAGTAATCTTCCTGCATTTTTTGGTCAGAGGGTGAAGGGTAGCTCTTGCCTGTAACGCTGTCAACAATAAGTGTTACAAAAGGCGCATTCTTCATCAGGTCTTCCATATTATCAGCAATATCCTTCAGCGGGTTAAGGTTCTTCTCGTTGTCGGTAATCATTTTAGCTGAAGCATTGTCGCCTATGTTTGTAAACAGGCCCTTTGCTTCTTCCAAACGGAAACCAATCAGCGCATCATAAGCACGGCACTTATCACCCATGTTCATGTTGCCGCTCTTGTCATAAATTTTTGCAGCAAGGGCAAAGCTTCCTTTGTCCATTACGCTCTTTGCTAAAGCCTCAAGGCCATCATCATTCTTCTGGTCGCTCAAAGCGTCAGCCAGTTTCAAAATCAGGTTGTCAGCTTCTTCATAACGGTTCTCGTTATAAAGGTAGTCGGCATACTTCTGTATACCTTCACTCACACCGCCGGCAAGGTAAGCATCAATCGCCTTTTGAAATTCCTTACGGTCATAGTAAATATCACCGCCTTTTTTGTAGCCTTCTTTGGTTTTCATTTTCAAATAAACTTCAGCAGCCTTGGCCTGGTCATCTCCACCCTTCTCAAAATATTCTTTGGCAATAGCTTCAATTTTAACGCTGGCTTCGCCTGTTATATAGTAGTCAAGCGCTTTGCCGTAGCTGGCCATACCCTGCTCGTAAAAACGGTCGCCAATAGCGCGGGCGCCTTCTTTGGTGGCATCGCCTTTAGCATAAAAATCCATAGCCTTCTTCAGGTTCTTGGCCTGGTTCTTTTCTTCGCCGGTAAATGCGTCTTCTACGTAAGCTTCAGCAATTTTTTTCATGCCCTCTTTCTTTTCGGGCTTATCGCAACGGGCGTAGTTGCTGCTGGCATTGGTGTAATCTTTCTTCTCTAAAAAGGCATCGCCAACCAATGCATACATCTCGCGCTTCATTCCACCTTTGGTAAAGCTTTCTGTAGCCTTATTTATCAGGTCTTGTCGCTTGGCGGCATCCGTTTGCTCCATCGCTTTTTTCAGGTAGTCTTTACCCTTATCAATATCCTTATTCTGCGCATAAGCGCATGTGCTTACCAGTACCCCAAGCAGGGTTACTGCTACCAGCTTCCTTAATGTTGATGTAACCATAATCTTGTTTCGTGCGTTCGAGGCTAAAAATAAGCAAGTTCTCAACTTTGTCAACTCATTTTTGTGTTACAAAATTAAAACCGGATAACATACTTTCGTCCGCATGGGTATCCCTATGCTTTTAGGACTGGCTTTTGCCCCCTCGGTTTATCTTATGCTTATTATATATGGTAAGGATAAGTATGAACGTGAACCTAAGCGCATATTATTTGTAGCCTTTCTGTTAGGATGTATTAGCATAATTCCTGCCGGAATTATTGAACTTTTACTTAAAAAACCGCTCGATTTTGAGTTTTTAGGCCTTGGTAACTTTGCCATTTCTGCCTTCTTTGGGGTGGCGCTTATTGAAGAAGTTTGCAAATTTTTAATGCTGCGCCTGCATGCTTACCGTTTAAAGGACTTTAACGAACCTTTCGATGGTATTGTCTACTCTGTTTTCGTTAGCCTAGGGTTTGCTACGGTTGAAAATGTGTTGTACGTTCTTACGTCCGATGGGCAGGGTTTGTCTGTTGCCATTCTTCGCATGTTTACCGCCGTGCCTGCGCATTATGCCTTTGGGGTTATAATGGGCTATTACGTGGGGAAGGCGAAGTTCGACCCTTCCAAAAAAGCACAATACCTTTTTATGGCCTTGTTCTATGCGGCTTTTATGCATGGCGCTTATGATTTCTTTATCCTGCAAAACCTTTATCCGGCCCTTGGCATATTTACTATTGGCGTTTTATTAATGGGCCTGCGCATATCAAAACGAAGCATAGAAGAACTGCAGGCCGATTCGGTTTTTCGTTTTCAAACCAGGCTTGACCCCATAAGCGCCCCAAAGGAAAGCAGCGATACCCCTGTAAACTGATAGCCTAACTAGTTGTATTTTTACTGCATGAAGGAGAGGCGCACGCCCCAACGCGAGAAGATTTACGAACTGCTGGAGCGAAAATATAAGGAGTACAATCAAGCTGCCTTTATTGAAAACGACCCTGTTAGTATACCACACCGTTTTACTAAAAAACAGGATATTGAAATTGCAGGGCTTTTTGCGGCTACCCTGGCCTGGGGCCAACGCAAAACTATTATTGCCAATGCTACCCGCTTAATGCAATGGATGGATAACGCCCCGCATGATTTTGTGGTAAACCATAAGGAAACCGACCTTAAAGCCTTTCTGCAATTTAAGCACCGCACATTCAACGCTACCGATACACTTTACTTTATCGAATTTCTCAGGTGGTTTTATTCCCAACATTCTTCTTTAGAGGATGCCTTCTTTCCCAAGACGCCAAAAAGCAAAACTATACACCCCTTTGAGCAAGCGCTTATTGGTTTCAATGAATTGTTCTTTAGTCTGGAAGATGCTCCCCACCGAACGAAAAAGCATGTTTCCTCCCCCGCTAAAAAATCAACCTGCAAACGCTTAAACATGTACCTGCGCTGGATGGTGCGTAAGGACAAATACGGGGTGGACTTTGGCATTTGGAAAAAAATTAAACCTGCGGAACTGCTTATACCTTTAGATGTGCATGTAGACCGTATAGCCCGTAAATTAGGGCTGATAAAAAGTAAGCAAACCAATTGGCAAACCGTGTTAGAGTTAACCGATGCCCTGAAAACCTTTGACCCTAACGACCCTGTAAAATATGACTATGCTTTATTTGGTATAAGCGTTTTAGACAAGGCCAATACCTTTATATAATGGAAGCAGAAAAATACATAAGCGAGCAATTTGAACTGAATGAACAACTGCTTCCTCAAAATCAGCAGGGCGATGAACGCTTTAAGGCCTTCAGGCAACTGCTTATTGAACGAATTGGCGAGTTAATTCTGAAAGATTTTGATAAGCTGAAGTGGATACTTTATCGCATTGATGTAAGCGAAAAGAAGCTAACGGAAGCGCTTAAAAACACTGAAGCAGACCCTGCCGAAATAATTGCCGATCACATCATTCAACGCCAGATTGAAAAAGCGAAAAGCCGTAAAAAATACGGCAGCGGCGAAAGCGACTGGAGCTTTGACGTATAATTCCATTATCTTTTTCATTTTTGGGTTTCAAATCTTATAGTTATGGCTTCATGGATTTCTGTTGCAGCTGATTCTGATTTCTCTATCCACAATATACCCTTCGGCATTTTTAAAACCTCTGATAGCCCTGCACGGGCAGGCACCGCTATTGGAGATTACGTGCTTGACCTTGCCGCGCTGGCAAACGCCGGTTTATTCGCCAATATCATATTCGATAATTCAGTGTTTGAGCAAAGCACACTTAATGCATTCATCGCCCAGGGCAAAACGCTTACCAAGGCTGTGCGCCAGCGAGTAATTGCGCTGCTTACTGAAGGCAACAACGAACTACAGGGCAATGAGGAACTAAAAAGCCACGCACTTATTAAGCGTAGCGAGGTAGAAATGCTGTTGCCTGTTCACATTCCTAACTATACTGATTTTTATAGCAGCCGCGAGCATGCCACTAACGTAGGCACTATGTTCCGCGACCCTAAGAATGCATTATTACCAAACTGGCTGCATTTACCTGTAGGTTACCATGGCCGCGCGTCTTCTATAGTAGTTTCAGGCACACCTATACACCGCCCTAAAGGGCAAACTAAAGCCGATGATGCAGAAAAGCCAAGCTTCGGCCCATGCCGCTTGTTGGATTTTGAATTAGAAATGGGCTTTGTGGTGGGTAAGGAAACTGCTTTAGGTGAAAGCGTAAGCACCGATAAAGCGGAAGATTACATTTTCGGCTTGCTGCTGTTTAATGACTGGAGCGCCCGCGATATTCAGAAATGGGAATATGTTCCGCTCGGCCCCTTCTTGGCCAAAAACTTCGGCTCAACCGTTTCGCCATGGATTGTAACCCTGGAGGCACTGGAACCTTTCCGCACTGAAACGCCAAAGCAGGAACCTGAGGTACTGCCTTACCTGCAATTTACCGGCAACAAAAATTACGACATCAACTTAGAGGTAGATATTGTTACAGCTAAAGGCGACAAAAAAACCGTAAGCCACAGCAACTTTAAATACATGTATTGGAATATGTGCCAGCAATTGGCGCACCATACCGTAAACGGCTGCAATATTCAGGTGGGCGATTTATATGCCAGCGGTACCATCAGCGGGCCAACAGCTGACTCTTACGGTTCAATGTTAGAGATTACCTGGCAAGGCAAAAACCCTATAGCTATGCCCGATGGCTCAGAACGCAAATTCATTCAGGATGGCGACACTGTGCTTATGCGCGGCTGGTGCGAAAAGAACGGCATGCGCGTAGGCTTTGGCGACTGTAGCGGAAAAATTCTACCGGCCACATAATATGAAATACTATTTAATCGCTTTACTGTTTGTTATTATGGGTGCGGGTGCCCGCACCATGTTCGAAGTGGCGTACCACGCCATGGGTCGCGAGCATAACTTTGCCCCCGCACAGGATACTGTTCGGCTTATGTTTCTCGCCATCTGGTTTATTTTAATGATGGCGGCTGATATTCTGTTGCTGTTTAACCTGCAAAACCGCAACCGTATCGCCTTTATTATTTTACTTTCCATTGGTGTTTTAGCGCCAAGTATTTATATGTTCATTACTCATTAGTCATGCGCACAATTGTTCCATCCGAAATACCTCACCCTAAACTTCACGAGCATTTATTAAATGCGGTTGCCCCGAGGCCGATAGCTTTTGTGTCAACGGTAGATAAAGAAGGCAATGTCAACTTATCGCCTTTCAGCTTTTTCAATTGCTTCGGGTCTAACCCGCCAACACTGGTTTATTCGCCTGCTTTATCAGGCAGAACAGGCCACACCAAAAACACGCATGACAACGTTAAAGAAGTGGCCGAATGCGTAGTGAACATTGCGCATTACGATATTCTTTATCAAATGAACCTTGCCGCAGGCATGTACCCTAAAGGCGTTAATGAATTCAGTAAGTCGGGTTTAACAGCCGTTCCATCTGTAACTATAAAACCACCACGCGTGGCTGAATGCTATGTGCAGTTTGAGTGTGCCGTAAAAGACATAATAGAAACAGGAAAAGGCGGCGGTGCAGGCAACCTGGTTGTATGCGAGGTAAAGCTGATACATATAAACGAAAAAGTGCTGACGGCAGATGGCGAAAGCATTGACCCGTTTAAAATGGACTATATAGCCCGCATGGGCAAACAGTTTTGGTGTCGCGTTAACCAGGAAAACATTATACAGGTACCTCCATTTAAAATGATGGAAGACCTTGGCCTTGGGTTTGACCAATTACCTGATGGCATTAAAAAATCGCCTTATTTATCAGGTAACGATATTGCACGCATTGCCACTTTTCATGCCTTTCCAACAGAGGCAGAGGTTGCAGAAATTGAGCAGGCAGATTTTATGCAGGAAATGATAGCCGCACACAAAAATGATTTTGCTGCATTGGAAAAAGAAGCACATCAGCGTGCAAAGGTGGAAATTGTGCGAGGCAGCTTGCCCTTGGGTTTTCAAATATTAATGGTTGTAGAAAAACTCCGTAAATAACATGTCTATAGTACGCCTGTTCCTCATAAAACGCTTATTGCGCCGTATTAAAAACAATGCGCAGTATGATAATATTGAATTTGCCCGTCGTGGTTTTGAGCGCATTGTAGGTAAATTCAACAAACCTTTAAGCGGCTTCACCTACACACCTGCAACCATTGCCGGCATAAAAAGCGAGTGGATTTTGCCCGATGGGGGTGATGACAAAAAAGTGCTGCTCTATTTTCACGGGGGTGGTTATGCTACGGGCTCAATTAACACACACCGTGCCTTAGTATCGCAACTGGTTAAACATGCAGGCATTAAAGCCTTGGTTATAAACTACCGCTTGGCGCCCGAACATAAATACCCCGCCCCTATTGAGGACGCAGTTGCCGTTTATCAATGGCTGCTGCAAAATGGATATTCCAATGCACAAATTGCGTTTGGCGGCGATTCTGCCGGTGGTGGCGTAACCCTTGGCACTTTGCTATACCTTAAGGACCATAACATTCCCCTGCCTAAATGTGCTATTGCCTTATCTCCGTGGACAGACCTTAGCCTTAGCGGTGAAAGCTATAAAACCAAGCACGACGAAGACCCTATGCTGGTAGCCGTTGCCTTCCCTATATGGACTAAAAACTACCTTGGCGATGCTGACCCCAAATCACCTTATGCATCTCCTATCTACCACAATTTAAACGGCCTGCCACCTATCTATATTCAGGTAGGGGAAGAAGAAATGCTGCTGGATGACTCGGTTAGTTATTACAAAAAAGCAAAAGCTGATGGCGTAAACATAAGCATGGATATTTACCCCAAAAAATTTCATGTATTCAACGCGTTTTGGCGTATATTACCAAAGGCGCGTGAGGCCAATAAAAAGCTTAGCCTGTTTTTAAAGGAGCAACTGAGTGCATAAGGCCTGCGTCTTAACCTAAATACCCACCCATATGCGAAGCACATTACTTGTTTTTGCTGTTGCCCTATTTGCCTTTTCTTCCTGCAAAAAGGAGGAGGCTAAACCCAAAGTTTATAAAGTAACCTACAACATTGGCTGCAGCGATTGCATGGTGGCCTACGTTAAGGATACAAATGGCGGCCAGGCCAGTGAATACCACCAGGCAACGGGCTGGAGTTACAGCTTTGATGCTAAGCTTGGCCAGGAAGTCCTGTTAATGGCCTATAACACAAGCGACCATCCGCAAGGCGTTACGGCCACCATAAAGCTGAATGATTCCATATTGGTTACTCAAACCAATTACTGCGCTATTTCAGGAACATCCTTCGTGGTAGATACTATTAGGTAAGCCCTTAAAATGCGGCTTTGTATAGAGGTGCTTATTAGTCGCGCCAGAGTTTTATATTCGCGTTCCCGAAAAAGTATGTTATGAGCCAGCATTTGAGCGAACAGGAAATTTTACGCCGTGAGAAATTAAAGCAGTTAGAAACCCTGGGCATTGACCCTTACCCTGCTGCTTTGTTTGAAGTTAATTGCAACAGCAAGCAAATATTGGCTGAGTATAACGATGAGCAGAAGAACTTTGCTGATGTTTCTATTGCCGGCCGTTTAATGGCTATGCGCCTTATGGGCAAAGCAGCCTTTGTGGTTATTGAAGACCAGCACGGCCGCATACAGCTTTACATTAGCCGCGATGGAATTTGCCCCGGCGAAGACAAAACCCTGTACGACCAGGTATTTAAGCATCTGTTAGATATTGGCGATTTCATTGGCGTTAAAGGACATGTATTTAAAACCAAAACCGGCGAAACCAGCATACACGTAACGGAATTCAAATTATTGAGCAAAGCGCTTAAGCCACTGCCAATAGTAAAAGAAAAAGACGGTGAAATATTTGATGCCTTCACCGACCCTGAATTGCGCTACCGCCAGCGTTATGTAGACCTAGTAGTAAACCCGGGCATTAAAGAAACCTTTATTAAGCGGACAAAAATGATTCAGGCTATACGCGATTACCTGAACCAGCACGGCGCTATGGAGGTAGATACGCCTGTATTACAAAACATACCGGGTGGCGCCGCTGCGCGTCCATTCATTACGCATCATAATGCGTTGGATGTTCCGTTTTACCTTCGTATCGCTAATGAGCTTTACCTGAAGCGCCTGATTGTGGGCGGTTTTGATTTCGTTTATGAATTCAGCCGTAACTTCCGCAATGAAGGTATGGACCGCACGCATAACCCCGAGTTTACCGTGTTAGAATTTTACGTTGCCTACAAAGACTATTTCTGGATGATGGATTTCACCGAAAAGTTGCTGGAGCAGGTGGCCGTATCCACCAATGGCTCTACCGATTTAAAAGTAGGTGACAATACCATCAGCTTTAAAGCGCCGTTTAAGCGCATTGCTATTTACGATGCTATTAAAGAACATACCGGCATTGATGTAAGCAATATGGATGAGGAGCAACTGCGCCAAACCTGCCGTCAGCTTCACATTGAAGTGGATGCCAGCATGGGCCGCGGTAAGTTGATTGACGAGTTATTCAGCGAGAAGTGCGAGAAGCATTATGTGCAGCCTACTTTCATTATTGACTACCCGGTTGAAATGAGCCCGCTTACTAAAAAACACCGCAGTAAGGAAGGTTTGGTTGAACGTTTTGAGCTAATGGTTAACGGTAAGGAAATTGCCAATGCCTATAGCGAATTGAACGACCCTATTGACCAACGCGCGCGTTTTGAAGAACAGGTTAAACTGATGGAGCGCGGTGATGATGAGGCCATGTTCATTGATCATGACTTTTTGCGTGCGCTGGAATACGGTATGCCGCCAACATCAGGTATTGGCTTTGGTATAGACCGCCTCTGTATGTTAATGACCAATCAACCAAGCATTCAAGAGGTTCTGTTCTTTCCTCAAATGCGTCCGGAGAAGGAAAATAAGCCGGAAACTGAAAAGGCAGCTGCTGAAAAGTAGTGTTAAGGCTTGTTACTTTGTGCCTTCATTTTCATTAACTTTGTTGAGATGCCGCTACTAATTACAGATGAGGAGTTACAATCTACCGGTTTAACACAGGAACAGTTAAAGGTGGAAATAGCCATTCATTTGTTTGAAAGAGATATACTAAGCCTTGGCAAAGCAGCAGAATTTTGCGGGCTGCATAAAATACAAATGCAGCAGGAGTTGGCTAAACGCAGTATCCCTTTACATTACGACCTGGAGATGCTGAATGAAGACATAATAAACATCAGGGAGCTTTAATGAAGGTTGTTGTAAGCGATACTTCCACGGTAAGTAACCTTATAGTTATTGAAGAACTACATCTTTTAAAAGACATTTACGGCGGTGTCATTATTCCTCCGGCGGTGCATTCTGAAATTTTAGCTTTACGCGCATTAGGAAAGAATATAGAGTCCTTCACAAATGCAAGCTGGATTGAACTCGTTAATCCGGATAAAAACTGGATAACGGAAATAGAAAGATTTAATTTAGATAAAGGCGAAACACAGGCAATTGCACTATGTAAAACCATTAATGCTGACCTGCTGCTGATAGATGAAAAGTTGGGCCGGGCATTAGCAAAAGACTTAGGCATTAGTACTACCGGCCTATTAGGCACCCTCGTTAAAGCAAAAAACGCCGGTAAAATAAAATCAGTTAAAGTAATCATGGACTCCCTAAAAGATAAAGCAGGATTTTGGATTACAGATAGTCTATATACTGAGGTTTTGAAATTGTGTAAAGAACTCTAACCACTTATGATACGAATTTGCATTCTCTCTTTTTTTTTCATGCTGTGCCAGGCGCTTTTAGCCCAACCCGGTGGCTCTAACAAACAGTATAAAGAACCTTTTACTGAGGACGACTGGAACAAGCTGCCGCAAACGGCTAAAGACTCTATCAATAAACTGATACTGCTGGAGTTTCAGGAAGCGCGCAAGGCTGCTGAGAGCACGGATGAAGCCAACGCTAACCAGATTATTGAGGATGCACTTAAGGATATTAACGGTACCACTAAGCTTAATTTCATTGCTTACCCCAAGGCACAATTCAGCGATGCAATCGCCCAGCTAAAAAATGTGGAGGAATTCAGCTGCCAGCGCTGTAAGCAGCTGGAGTTAAACGCCCTTTTCACCCAACTGGCTAAATTACCTAAGCTTAAAAAATTGAGCCTTGAGCAGGGCAGCTTTAAAACTATACCTAACAGCATTCGTCGCTTAAACAACCTTCAGGAACTTAACTTGAAAGACAATAACATTGCAACGCTGCCCGATTCGTTTGTGTTGCTGACGAACCTGCGCGTGCTTAACCTGGAGCATAATGCCTACCTGTATGACGAAGATGTATTTGAAAGAATAAAAACGCTGCAGGTGGAAGACCTGAACTTTGCCAATAGCGGCTTGTTTGAAATCAGCGATAAAATTGGCAGCCTCCCATCCCTAAAGTCTATCAACTTTTCCGGCAACGATATTCATGTTTTACCTCCGTCAATTAACCGCTTAAATTCATTACAATCCGTAAACCTTAGCCGCAACCTTAAGTTGGACCTTACTGCAGTAGTTACTTCTCTATCGCTCATTTCTTCTTTAAAGGAGTTAAACCTTAGCGAAGCAGAAATTACTGCCTTGCCGCTTGATATCAGCAAACTTACCAATTTGAAAAAGCTGGACCTAAAAGGCAACCGCCTTACAGAGTTGCCGCTAACCTTCGGCTCATTGGTTAAGCTGGAATATCTTGACCTTGGTTATTTTGAAATGGGCTCGCGCATGAATAAAATTGCCGACCTAACACCCACCTTCGGCAACCTTAAAAAGTTGAAGTTTTTAAACCTGGCCGGCAATCAACTGGCAGCCTTGCCCGATGCCTTTTCGGGTTTGTTGGAGTTGGAGGAATTAAATGCCAGCCTGAACAAACTGGTTAGCTTTCCGGTTTCAGTTACCAGACTTCCGCGCTTAAGAACGCTGGATTTAAGTCTAAACAGCATTAATGCTGTGCCTGCGGAAATAGGAGAAATGAAAAACCTGGAAACGCTTAACCTTAATGGCAACTTCTTTAATAAGGCTGACCAGAAAATCAGCTCCTTACCCGGTGAACTGTGCAAACTAACGCATCTGCGTACGCTTACCTTAAAAGATAATATAGTAGCGCAATTACCGGATTGCATTGGTGGGCTTACGCAATTAGAAAAATTAGACCTGCGCGATAATAACTTAACTGCATTGCCAGCTTCTTTTGCGCAGTTGAAAAATTTAAAGTGGCTCGACCTTAAAACCAACGACATTGCTCAACTGCCTGCTGACTTCAACAATCTTAGTTCATTAAAGGAGTTCAACTTCTCCATGAATCCGAACATGAAGTTTGAAATGGAAAAGGGGAAGTTCATGAAAATGCCACAGTTGGAATACCTTGACCTTAGCTACAACAACATAACCAAAGAGCAGGTGGAGCCTTTGCGTTCTGCCTTACCGAATTGCAAGGTGGTAAATTGGGATTACAACAATACGCCGCTACCGCAGCCTCATCGCTAAAGTTCCATAATATAAGCTCCTTGCGCGCTTACATCATAATAAGGCTGCTGCAACTCTTCGCAGTCTTTCTGCCAGTATTTTACCTGCTTGTGGCTATTGCTGCTGTCAAACACAAGCATATCGCAATCTATTACAGCCTTTAGTTTTGTTATATAAAGCTTGGGGCTTTGCGATATAATGCACACATCCACTTTTAATTTTTGCTTCGGTGTGTTACCTATAACTTCCTTATCAACTATCAAAACCCTTTTACCTTCAAACTCAACCAGTTTTCCGAAGGGCAGACTTAATGCACCATCAAGTGGAACAGTTTCCATAATTCCATGCTTCCACAAATGGGGCCGCACATAATATTGCAGAGTCCTCTCATCTGCTAACAGTCCATCATCAAAATCGCGAACTAAGGTTTTACCATTTAAAAAGCCAATGGCTTTCTTTCCTTTTACGCAGTAAACAATTATCTCACGTTGTCTTACATCCTTTACTCTATCCAAAGAGAAGGAACAACAAAGTAAAAAGGCCAGTGCGGTTGTAAGTACAGCAACTCTTGGCCGCTGTTCCACCCATAACCAGCATAGCAACAGCAACACAGCATACAGCAGAATCATTTCATAGCCGGTAAAGCTTAACCCTGTGCTTTGCGCAAAAGGCAAACTGTCTATCCAGAAAATAAAATGGTTCATGGCCCATAAAAGCCATTTAAAGCAAAAGCCGCTTAACGCATTTAGCCCCGGTATCCATTGCACTAAAAACATGACCATACCTGCTATTAGTATTCCATCACTTAATGGTATAACCAACAGGTTTGAAAACAAGAAAAGGTTTGGGAATTGGTGGAAGTAGTAAATGGATACCGGGAATGTCGCTACTTGCGCGGCAATAGAAACAGCTGTTAGCTTCCACATCCAATCCGCAGCCTTGGTTTTAAAAGCAAGCAAGGCATAAATTTTCGGTTGCAGAAAAACAATACCTAACACTGCCAGGTAACTCAGCTGAAAACCAACATCCGTTATTATATACGGGTTAAACAGCATTAGCAATAGGGCGGTAGAGGCTACCACATTATAAATGCTTACATCCCTCCGGAATACCATACCCACCTGCATCATGCTAAACATCAAAGCAGAGCGCAAAACGGAAGGACACAGCCCTGTTAAGCAAGCATACGCCCATATAAAACCTATAATAAATATCGCCTTACCTATTACATAGTTGCGCCCTTTTTTATCCAGCCAGCCCAGCAAAAAATTCAGCATCATAAACAGTACGCCTACGTGCAGACCGCTAACGCTTAGCACATGCAGCGCACCGCTGCTGCCGTAAGCCTGTAGTATATCCGCATTAACGTAATCGCGGTAACCCAGCATTATAGCCGTGGCCACGCCAAAGTCATTTTCGTCTTTTACATAAACATTTATTACCTGCAACAAGCGCTCGCGTAAATGGTAAATGCCGGCAAAAAACGGATTGCCCGCATCGCTTTGAATTACCTTCCAATCACCTTGCACTAAAAAAGCGCGGTAGAAAATGTTTTTGTTTGCCTGATATTGCTTGTAGTTAAACTCCTCCGGGTTCTTGGGTTCATCAAAGGGTTCAATCTTTGCCTGCACCGCCAAAACATCGCCGTAATGCAGATTAAGGCTTGTGCTATCTTTTAAAAAACTCAAAGCTATTTTCCCTTGCAGATTTGCATAAGCAGTATCGTGGCCAATTTCTAATACCTCAGCTACAGCGTTTACGATTTTTGCCTTTTGCACAGGCGGCTCTGTAATTCTTACCACTGTGGCGGTTTCCTTCTGTAAATACGGTGCGAAAAATCGGGTGTCGTTCTTATCGCTGTAGTTCCACGCCAATGCATAGCCTAAAGCAACAAGCGAAACCGACACTAAAACACCTTCTGTTAGCTGTAATTTAAACTGCTTTTCGATACTCAACTGCCGTATAGTAATTAAACAAAGTACGCCAAGCACACAAAGGGCTACTGCTGCTATACTAAAGGCAGGGAAAACCACACCCCACCTTGCTAAAACCATTTGCAGGCCAACGCCCATAGCCATGGCCAGCCAAATACGCAACATGGGTATGGTACTAAAGGGGTTTCTCATTTTACTTTCTAAATTTAATTTTAATCTGAACTTATAAGCGTGCTACCCTACATCAATATTCACAACCTGCTTTTTATTGATATTGAAACCGTGCCCTGTTATTGCACACATGAGGAGCTATCGCCTGCCATGAAGGAGCTTTGGGCGGTTAAGCACGCCACACTTAGAGCAGAAAATGAATCGGCTGCGGATGGTTACCTGAAACGCGCAGGTGTTTATGCCGAGTTCGCCAAAATAGTTTGTATCAGCTTAGGTTTCTTCTTTTTTGACAAAGCTTCGGGCAAGCGCCAATTCCGCATCAAATCGTTTGCCGGCGATGATGAAAAAGCCTTGCTGCAGGATTTTGTAGGCTTGCTGAATAAAAGCTTTGCAGACCCTGAACGTTTTCAGTTTTGCGGGCACAACATCAAGGAATTCGACATTCCGTTTATCTGTCGGCGTTTATTGATACAGGGCTTGCCATTACCAGACACCCTTGATATTTCGGGCAAACGCCCTTGGGAAGTTAGCAGCATAGACACCCTGCACTTATGGCGTTTTGGTGATTATAAAAATTACACCTCGCTTAAATTGTTAGCAGAAGTGTTGGGTATACCTACACCAAAAGATGAAATAGAAGGCAAGGATGTTTGCCGCGTTTATTGGCAGGAAAAAGGCCTTGATAGAATTGTAAACTACTGCCAGAAAGATGTAATTACCGTGGCCCGCTTGCTGTTGCGTTTTAAAGGCAACCCGCAACTGCTTACCAATGAGGAAGTGCTAATTGTTAGTTGATGGCAACCCTTGCACAAACTCTTATTGCTGATGTTATAGCGCTGTTTTACCCGCGCACCTGCATTTGCTGCCGGCAGGCACTGTTAAAGCAGGAAGAATTTATTTGCCGAAATTGCGAAGCTGACTTGCCTCAAACCAACAATATTGTTGATTCTGAAAACGCACTGACTAAACGTTTTACCGGCCGTATACCACTGCAAGGGGCAGCCGCCTTTTATCAGTTCCGTAAAGAAGGGCCCGTACAGGAATTACTGCATAACCTTAAATACAAAGGCCGCCAGGAAATTGGAAAAGCCATTGGTGAACTGTTCGGCACAAGAATGAGCGAACCTGCTTCAGTAATAAAAAACGTTGACCTTGTTGTTCCCGTACCCTTGCACTGGAAAAAGGAACGCAAGCGGGGCTATAACCAATGCAGCACCTTTGCCACAGCTATAGCGGAAAGCATCGGTACTAAAGTATCTTTTACAGCTCTGGAACGTGTGCACGAAAACATTTCGCAAACCACGCAATCGCGATTTGACCGCTACAATAACGTTGCTGAAATTTTTGCTGTTAAAGAAGAGAAGCAGCTGGCAGGCAAACACATACTTTTAGTAGATGATGTGGTTACTACCGGCGCCACCGCCGAAGCCTGCCTTAAAACAATATTAACTGTAAATAATACCCGTGTAAGTTTTGCGGCTATAGCAGCAGCCGCACGCTACTAATTAGCTATACCAACATTAGCGCTGAATGCGCCATTGGTAAACTGCTTAACATTCCCCTTGTTATCGTACAGTTTACAATTTACTACACCGGTTACGGTTGTATAGTTGCCTTTCAATTCGCTGCGGGTTAATACTTCAAATGTACTGCCTTCCTGCGCTCCTTTTGAGGTCCACAACACACCATTACTATCGCGCACGGTTACATATGCACCGGCTTTAGCGCCGTTTTCATAAGCAAAGCTATGTATGCCGGGGGTAAACAAGTTAAAATAGGATTGTGCTTTGGCAGGGTTAACCCAAATACGCACTACCAGGCCGCGCACTTCAATAGTGCCTTGTGTAAGCATTTTATTATTAGCGCCTGTAGTATTCCAACTGCTGCCTGAAGTAATAACCGCCATGTCATCTTCATCGTTATCGCCATCACCGCCTAACTCATCGCCATCATTATCTCCTTCAGGGTGGCTTGGGCCATGGTGTTCCCCGCAATGTTCGCTGTCCTCATTATCAACTACCGTTTCATCAGTATAAAAACTGTTGGGTGCAGTTAACTCTATGCTTTCACCCCCCAAGTTTCCTTTCAGAAAATAAGATGAATTAGGATTATTAGTTGTTGTAACATTATTTACTTCCTTTTTGCAGGACGTTAATAAACCCATAATAAGGAAAGCCACTATTATAGGGGTGAAGAACACTTTTTTTGTTGCAGTCATATCAGGGGGATTTGATGAAGCCTGTTTAATATAATTTACTAGTTACTGTAAAAATACAATATTTTTAAAAATCCAATAAGATGAGTTTTTAAAATCCGGCCTTGGCTAAGATTAGGCCCTAAAGTATAACGAGCGCACGTATCGGCCGTACGACAATACGTTAATTACTTGATTAAAAGGGAGAAAGGCGGGAATAGGATGATTAGCTTTCGCTGCTGCTAAGGGCATTCTTTTCTTTCAGCAGCGCGCGCAGGTCGCCAAACAGGTTCTCAACGTCATCATTCAAAAAGCTGCAAAGCTTACCTATTTCATCAGTGTTATTCTGGTTAGTTACTAAATGTTCAAAGCTATCAGCAGCATCACAAGGGCGGCTATTGCTCCAGTTGTAAATAGCCATTGGCGCGTAGGTCTTTCTGTTTATGTGGTGGTACTTCAGCTTGCTTATAGTAGCAACAAGTTCATGGTTCTTTACTTCCAATACAATGTAATACTCAATGTAAAGAAGGTGTATAAAAGAAGTGCTTGAGCCTGCGTACTTCACCAAACCGCGCGCTGCAATTCTCTTCGAATCCGGGTCAACGCTTTGCAACGGAATAGAATTATCAAAGGCCTGGTCAACTATCTGCTTATTTTTTTGTTGGTTGCTTTCAACCGGCACGGCCTCGTTCTCACGGGTAAACTTCTCAGCCCCTTCAGTAAACCAGTTTTGCGCCAGCTCATAAATTGCCTCATCGCTTAATTTGGTGTTCAGCTTAAAAGTTTGCTTGTATATCACTTCTCCGCTGTTAGCATCAACAGGCACATTACTTCCGGCAAACGCGCTAAATACAAACAGCACTAACAGGGCTATAAGGGCGGCAGATTTTCTTGGGGTCATTGTTATAACTTTAACGTAAACATCGGCATGTTGTTACGCTAAAACCATCCCCCGATAGGGTGAAACGGAAAAAATTCTACCCCTTCAAACAATATGAAAATCAATGAACTACGATAAACCTTGAGGAGTAAAGCCGTTTTTCAGTAAAAATTTGAATTACATAAACCCCATTGGGCGCCTTATTCGTGTATAGCAATACACTGTTATTGGTTACTGAAAAAGACATATCTACCCTTTGGCCATTCATTGAAAAAATCTGAATTATAGGTTTATCTCTAAAGTCTTCGTCTGCTAAGGCAATGTTTACCTGGTCATTGGCGGGGTTTGGAAAAAGCCTCATCCCCCCTCCTGAAAGTTCAATGTTTCGGTTGTTTAATATCACACTCGAATCCCACACCGTTTCACTGAACAACTGCATTCCTCCACGGGCATTACCCAGCAAATACTCCGCTTTACCATCGCCGTTTAAATCTGCCATATGCATTGTAACTCTGCCACCGGCATCGTAGTTCAATACGTTTGAATCAAGCAATGCAAATGCACCGCTTTTCAACTTTGTGGTATCAACCAAATATTTTACCACCACCCCTTGCTCACTGCCTGCGTACAAATAAATGTTGCCGCTGCTATCATCACTGATAAAAGGATAACTATAACCATCAGCGCTCAAGCCCATGCGCACATCTATTTCCCCAAAAAAAGAATTAACCGAATCGCGTATAAACTGAGGTGCACCGGCGGTGCCATAGTTTTCATAATAGCTGAACTTACCATCCTTCCTGCCCACTACCAGGTCGTTTAAGCCATCATTGTTTAAGTCATAAATAAAAGGCGATGCAAAACCGTTAACATGCAAACTATCAAAGTAGGGCTCCGTCATTACTGCAAAAGCAGTTAAGCCGGTTCCGTTATTTTTAAAATAATGCAGGTCGCCATTAGCATCGCCAACCACCATATCTTTTTTACCATCGCCGTCCAAATCGCCAAACGCCGGACTCAAGGCCAAGCTGCCTGCATTGGTATGATAAGCCGATAGGCCCGCAAAATCATCCGTAAGTAATTCAAAAGCAGGGGCAGTGGCACTGCCTGTATTTCTGAATAAAGCTACCTGCGAAGCAGCCGCAACAATCGGGTTATATCTTTGGTAATTGCCGCAGAGTATATCCATTAGCCCATCTCCATCATAGTCAAAAAAAACAGCCTTGCTATCCGTTCCTAAATCAAGCATGCTGTTGGTTAAAAACGAATCGCTGTATAAAGTGTACTTACAACTGCCACTGCTGTAACGGTAGTGTAAAACGTTATCGGCATCCAAAGCCTGTCCGCCAAAATTGGGTGCAATCAGCAAATCTTCTTCAACGTCATTATCCCCATCCAATCTGAACGCCGCAGGAAAATAAGGCAGGTGAACGGATGCGTTACACCCCGGCCAAAACGTATCAATACTGCTAACATGCGCACTGTTGCTGTCTCCACCGTTTGTCAATAGCGACATATAATCAGAGTGCGACTCACTGATTAAAACATCCCAATCTCCATCGCGTTCAGCATCCAAAGGCCACAAGGTAGCGCCGCCATGCCGCGCTCCATCGTTTATATTTCCGCCATTGCTTTTACAACTTACATTTAAGGTTACATTCAGGCCGCTGGTGCCCACATATACATTGCCCCAACAACCACTCGTAAGGTTAAATAGCATGGAATCTGCCGGCAGACTTAATTCAACGGTTTGGTTTTCGTAATACTCTATGTCTGTTCCAAACAAATCAAAGGTCAACACATCAAGGTCGCCATCATGGTTTACATCAATTATGGCAGGCACGCCTAAACCGTTAGTCCATAAATTAGCAGGTGTAGGGTCTTTGTAATACAATACATATTGCAGCACATCAAAATGAAGGTTGCCGTTTATGCGGCTGCCTTTATACACTTTAATGCCCGGTGGCACTTGTTGCCCTGCAACTACGTCCCCCGTTTGGGCAGTAAATAAATCGCCAATACCATCGTAGTTATAATCTGCTACCACGGCCCATACCTTTAAGGGTGGAAACAACTGCTCGTACGCAGGCGCATAATGAAAAGCGCTATCGCTATGCGAACCATCATTCAAAAAGGTCAGACATTTTTCTCCGGCACGGTCAAACACAAAAAGGTCTTTAGTGCCATCGTCGTTTAAATCTATTGCTGAAAACTCAGGTGCATTAAAGCCTCCTGCCCAGGCATTACCGGCTAAAGGTTTGTAGTTCTTTACAGGCAGGTTAACTATGGGGTACTTGGCTGTTTGGGCATAGGCACACCCCAACACAAGCATTAGAAACAAAAGGCTTACACGCATCATTATCTGAATCCCTAAGCATAAAGATAATAAAGCTTGCGCTTACCTTAATCTCCCGGGAAACGGATACCGTTCAAAAACATATCTACAACCGATTGGTTGGGGTATTGCTTATCACCTGTTATAACCAATACAGCTAGGTAATGTTTATCGGCCCAACCCATTAGCTGCAATTCGCTGCCCTCATCATCTTTACAGTAATCTTTAACGCCTTGTGCCTGCTTATGCGTACTAAGTATATGGCCTTTACCATAGCCTGCGCAGCTTGTGGTTTTAAGCACTGTTTTTAAATAATCAAGGTACGAAACCAGCACCGCGTCCACCTGCTCATCGGTTTCAAATGCCTGGGCAAATTCTATATAAATAACATCGTACAGGTAATCATCAAAAGAGGCATTCATAGTAAATACCTTCGAGCTGTCCTGGCTGTAACTAAACTCTGCAGGGTCGCCTTTGGCAGGCATATAGGCATACGCACCTGAATTGCCAATAGGCATTTTTGTAAAACGAGGAGTTTGTTGTGCATTAAGCACGTTGGCGAAACCAACTACTAACAAAACAATAAGAATTACACGCATGGCCTATGTTTTTGAAACATTTATATGTAGCAAATATACCATTGCCCTTGCACCCTTGCTGTGTTTAGTAAGAATAAAGGGTATTTGGGCCTAATGCTTATCGGTAGTGCCTGCATTGTTGATTTGGAAGTAGTTAATCTCCAGCCAATATCGCACAATGGAGGTTATTACATTTTCCAATTCGCCAAAATCTATAGGCTTTACTACGTAGCTGTTGGCTCCGTATTTATAGGCTTCTGTCAAATCACGCATCTCGCGCGATGAACTGAACACCACCACGGGCACTTGTTGTGTAGCAGCGTTAGCCCTTATTTGCGCCAGTATCTCTAAGCCAGTTACCTTAGGCAGCTTAATATCCAGCAATATAAGGCGGGGCAAACCCGCTCCTTCGCGAAAGGCATAATCTCCGCGGGCAAAAATAAAGTCTAACGCCTGGGCTCCGTCTTCTATATGCGCTATCCGCTCCGGGGGAAGGAGCTTTTTAAGACAGCGCTTTACAAGGTCGGCCTCATAAGGGTTATCCTCTACTACCAAAATTTCAGTAATATATTTATCCATCATAGTTCTTTTCAATTCAACGTAAAGTAGAAAACGGCTCCCTCACCCGGCTTGGCATCTGCCCATATCCTTCCACCGTGTTTGGTAATTATTCTGCTCACCAGGGCCAAACCAACACCGGTACCATTAAATTCACTCTGGTTATGCAGGCGGCTGAATACACCAAAAAGCTTATCGGCGTGGGCCATGCTAAAACCTGCTCCGTTATCGCGCACAAAATACACAGCTTTACCGTCCTGCATAAACTTTCCTATCTCTATTAGCGGCTTTTCTTTTTTTGATGAGTACTTAATGGCATTTGAAAGCAGATTTACCCAAACCTGCCGCAACATAGCAGGGTCGGCAAACACATCACCAAGGTTTTGCTGCACTATCTCTGCATGAAATCCGGCACCTGCCTGTGCCTTTAGTTCCTCGCGCACGGCAAGTACCAGTTCGTTCATTACCACTTTTTTACAAACCATTGGTTTGCGACCCAGGCGGCTAAAATCAAGCAGGTCATTTATAAGCTGGCCCATACGTGTGCTGTTATTCATAATTACATCAATACACTTCCGGCCATGTGCATCCAGCTTTTCAGTATAGTCTTCCTGCAATATTTGCGCAAAGCCATTCATTACACGTAATGGCGCCATAAGGTCATGCGATACGGTATATGAAAATGATTCCAGCTCCTTAATAGTATCCCGCAGTTCTGTAGTGCGCTCTTCCACCTGCTTTTCCAGTTCAGCGCTTATTGTTTTCTGTATAGTAATATCAGTCATGGCTATAGTTATGCCAAACACTTTACCGTGGTTATCACACACACCTATCAGCTTCATATTATACCACATGTCGCAGCCGTACAACTCCTTCAGGTTAACATCATAGCTTATGTTCTCACCGCATAATACGCGCGCAGCATACTCTTTAATTGCTGAACTGCGCTTACCGCGTAAAAACGAGTAAACGGACATTCCCGCTTCAATAGGCATATTAAAATGCAGCGGAACATTAATGGCCGCGCGTTGATTGAAGGACACTATGTTCATGTCAAGGTCAGTAAGCACGTAAGCGGTATCTGTATTATCAAGAATAGCTCTAAAGTTGGCCTCCGATTTCTGAATTACCTGTTGGTTGTGCTTCTTCTCTGAAATATCAATAATACTGGCGCGTATAAGATTTTGATCGGCATCGGAAATTTTTACCAGGCGCACTTCGCAGGTTATCTCTTGCCCGTCCTTACGCAAATGGTTCCACTCAAAAATCACACGTTCACCGGTCATAACCCTCTCAATCACCTTTTCGCTTCTTGGTGCGCTGGCTGTACCGTCCGGCTGAAACTGAGGGCTTATGTCTGCAGGTCCTAAATGCCTTAACTCTTCTGCGCTATATCCTAAAAGCAATTCAGCATTATTATTAAAGTCAATAAAGTGCTTGCTGTCTATATCATATATAAATATGGCCTCCGGCGCCAACTCAAAAAACTCTCTGAATTGCCTTTCACTTTTGCGCAGCCGTTCCTCCTGCTCTTTTTTCTGTGTTATGTCTTTACGTATGCTAACGTATTGATAGGGTTCGCCATCTTCATTCAAAAAGGGCACTATCGTATTATCTACCCAATATAAAGTGCCGTCTTTTGCTTTGTTGCAAAACTCACCGCGCCATATTTTTCCGGCAGTTATGGTTTTCCAAAATTCGCGCACATACGTTTTAGAGTGCACTCCTGAACTTATAATACTGTGGTCCTGGCCCAGCAACTCATGCTCTGCGTATTTCGATATTTTGCAGAAGTTTTCATTCACATAACGTATTCGTCCGTACTTATCGGCTATAGAAACTATGGCGCTTTCAATCAATGCCGTACGGTAGTCCTCCGCTTCCTTGGTACTGCCACGTAACTGCTCCTCGGCAATTTTCTGCGCGGTAATATCCATGGTAATGCCATCTACCTTTAAAAGCTCACCGGTTGCGCTTAACGTAGGTATTACCCTGTTCTCCACCCAGCGCAAATGGCCTTCGCGCGTTCTTATACGATATTGGCGAACATCTTTTTTACCACCAAATACTGCAGCCATATGTTGCTTTAAAACTTCCTCATCCTCCTTCAATATCACCTTTTGCCAAAGGTTAACATCCTCGTAAAATTCATGCGGCTTGTACCCATACAGCCTTTCGCAGGCACGCGATATATGTTTAACGCGGCCATTGCGTATATCTACTGAATAAAGCACCTCATCTACGGTATCGAATATTTTATTCAATTCTGCATTGGTATCTTCTATTATTTTCTCGTGTTTCTTTTTGTCTGTTATATCCGTAATTATTCCGTTTATACGGTCAATGGCTCCATCAGCATCCAGTATTGAGCGTACCTTAAAGTTCAACCAACGCAGCTTACCATCCTTTCGTAGTATGCGGTATTCTGATTCTACACACTCGCCGGTATACATACGGGCCATTTGCTTGTCAACATAAGCCTTGTCCTCCTCGTGCACTATATCAAACCAAAGATTAGGGGCATCTTTAAACTCCTGTGGTGTATAGCCATAAATTCGGGTGCAGCCCTCCGATATAAATAGCTGCTCATTGGTTTTGGCATTAATCGAAAACACTCCTTCTTCAACATCGTTCAAAATGGAGAGGAGCACCTCAGTGCTGTTACCGGTAGTTTGAATTGTGCTGTTGTTCATCATAAGTTCAGGATTATGTAACCGCTTAAAAATTTTGATACGCTAAAGTCTGTAGCAACGGACTTATGAAAAGCGTGACATTTATCAGATTCAACAACCAAAGACATGATAAAAATCACATATTAAAACAGGCTATCAGAGCGCTCTTCATCTTACCTCTGGCTTCCGCCATTGCCGGATATTAAGCACTTTTGATGCTTAAATGCCCCTAATAAGCTTAATTACAGAGATAAATGCGCCAATTGAACGCTGTTTTCAGTTGGCTACCAGCATAGACCTGCATATGGTTAGCACGGAAACAACAGGGGAAAAAGCTATAGCCGGCCGCACCCAAGGGCTAATTTTGCTTAATGAAACGGTTACCTGGCGCGCCAAACACTTAGGGGTATGGCAAACCCTTACATCGCGTATAACGGCTTATAACTACCCCACCTTTTTTACTGATGAAATGGTGCAAGGGGCCTTTAAAAGCATTGTGCACCATCACCGCTTTGCTAAGGCAGGTGATAAAACCATAATGGAAGATGAATTTTATTTTGAGTCGCCTTTGGGTTTAGCAGGCCGTTTGTTTAACCGCTTATTTCTTACCAGTTATTTAAAGCGGTTACTACAACACCGCAACGCTATTATTAAGCAGTACGCCGAAAGCGACGAATGGAAAAAGATACTATTACCTGCTTAAACACGCATGGTATCGGGCAGCCAGTTTTTGATACGGCGTTTTATTTCATCAGCGCTTAAGTGTTCTTTTAACGCCAACTCAACAAGCGCGGGCAATTCTTCATCAGGCGCAAAACGCAGGGCAGCTATACGGCCAAAGGAAAGTTGCTTCTCTGCTCCTTCAAAACGTTTGCCGGTTAACTGATAGTAGCGCAGGCGCATTTCCAAACGCACAATTCTGTTTTGATTTCCCAAGGCATAATGCTGCCGCAGCATTAAGGCCAACCACACAATCAAAAAAATAACAAAGCCCGCCATTAGCCATAACATTCGCTGCTCCTCATATTTCCAGGCCCCTAAGCCGCACAACACAAAGCCTGCTGCAATGGCTCCGTAAAAAAAGAAATGGTGCGGCCAATAATAGAAAATGTGATTATCGTAATTCTGTTGCTTCATAAACCAAACTTATACCATAAATAAAACAGCCTCATTAAAAACAAATTGTATTTTTTCGGCTTAATTAAGTGCTATGAGGTCAACATTTTTGCTTTTACTATTTGTTATTACAGCTTTTACTGCGCAGGCTCAACAAAAGGTAAGTGTACCGCAGCTTAGCTATAAGCAAACCATTAAGCTGGGGGCTAAAGTAAAACCGGAAGATGTATACAGCCTGGCAGAAACATGGGTTAATGCTAACTCCGGTTTGTTTACCGCAGTTAATACCCCGGCCCCCACCGATGTTAAACAAAAAAGTAAGGACGCAGTAGAAAAGCAATTCGATAACAGCCATGCCATGCAAATGCTGGACCCTTCGGTTTTGCGTATACAGGCGTTAGGCCTTATTAAATACTTTGGCGGAACAACCACATCCCTGCGAATGCTTTACATTAAATATGACATTGCCATACAGGCAAAGGCAGGAGAAGCCACCTTTAGCATTTCAAACGTGCGTTATTTTCATTTTGATGCTAAAAGCTATGCGGATGCAGGCATATTTTCTTTTGATGGTGGTGTACCCTGCGAGCACTCAGGCAACCTGAGCGACCTTTACACTTGCCAAAAAAGTACGGAGGAATTCAATCAACTTACTGCTTACTTTAATAAAACCGTAAAGGCACAAGCAGATGCCTTTGCCAAAGAATTAAAGGATAAAAAAATGCTGTACGTGGCCCCTGCTACTACTTCAAAAAGCAGCGCCGGCAAAAAGAGCACAAGCAGCAATTCAAAAAGTTCAACTAATACCACCAAAGCACCTGCTAAAAAATAATGCGTTCGCTTACTGCCTTGCCCTATTGCTTTCTGTTATGTTTTGTTTTTTGTTGTAGCCACACTTTCGCACAACACTACCAGCCAGTTGCCAATGCTGCATCAGTGGTAAGTGCAGGCAATGCCCGCTTTACTGTACTTAGCGAGGGTGTAATACGCATGGAATATTCAGCAGATACCGTATTTAATGATCAGGCTACTATTACAATTTTAAACCGGAACCTGCCGGCACCAGCTTTTAAAACCAAAACAGAAAGTGGCTGGCTTGTTATTTCTACATCCTGTTTAACCCTTAGCTACAAATTAGGTAGCGGCCCGTTTAACAAGTGTAACTTAAAAATAGATTATGCTGATGCCAAGCATACGTTTAGCTGGAAACCGGGAATGCGCAATACTAAAAACCTGCATGGCACCACCCGCACTTTAGATGGCACGCTGGGTCAATTCAGTTTTCAAACGCTTAAAAAAATAAATACCGGTGAGGGGCTGCTGTCCCGTAACGGATGGGCGTTGATTAATGACAGTGAAAAACCTGTATTTGATACCACCGACTGGCCCTGGGTGCAAAACAGCGCAACAGCTAAAAATGTTGATTGGTATTTCTTCGGTTATGGCAGTAATTATAAAGCAGCCTTATATGACTTTACGCTGCTATCCGGCAAAATAGCATTGCCGCCTAAATTTGCTTTTGGTATTTGGTATAGCCGCTATTACCAGTATAGCGAACAGGATTTTAAAGACATTGTTGCCGGTTACGAAAGCCACGGACTGCCCTTAGATGTTTTGGTAATTGATATGGATTGGCACATGACCAAAACCAGCGACCCCGATGCCTTTGCTAAATACACCCCCCAACCCGATGCGTGGACTGGTTTTACCTGGACGAAAAAATACTTTCCCGATTACCAGGGTTTTTTAAAATGGACGGATACAAAAAACATTCGCACCTGCCTTAACCTACACCCTGCTTCAGGTGTTCAACCGCATGAGGCCACCTATTGCCAGTTTGCCAATGCCATGGGCTTTGATACTGCAGGTTGCCACACTATTCCCTTTGATATTACCAATAAACAATTCGCCCAAAATTATTTTAATGTGCTGTTGCACCCCTACGAAAAAGCGGGTGTAGATTTTTGGTGGCTCGATTGGCAGCAATACAATCAAACCAAACTAAAAGGCGTTAACCCTACTTTCTACTTGAACTATGTTCACTTCAGTGATATGCAGCGGCAAGGCAAACGTCCGCTTATCTTTCATCGTTATGGTGGGCTGGGTAACCAGCGTTACCAAATAGGTTTTAGCGGCGATGTGGTTATTAGTTGGAAATCGCTGGCCTACCAACCTTGGTTCACTGCTACAGCCGCTAACGTTGGCTTTGGCTTTTGGAGCCACGACATTGGCGGCCATATGCAGCCAATAAATAAAAAGCTTAAGCAAAATGCCGAGCTGTTTACACGCTGGGTACAGTGGGGTGCTTTCAGTCCTATATTCCGAACACACGCCACCAACGACCCCGGCATTGAACGCCGAATGTGGCAATACCCTACTGAAAATTTTGAAGCAATGAAAAAGGTTGTGCTGCAACGCTACAGCCTGATACCATACATCTATACCTATAGCCGCATGGCCTACGATAGCGCTATATCCCTCGTGCACCCTATGTACTATGAATACCCTGATAAAGAAGAAGCGTATCGCTGCCCGCAGCAATATTATTTCGGTAAGGACATGATTGTAGCACCAATTTTCAAAGCATTAAAAGGCAAGCAAGCCATTGCACAAACCGTTTGGCTGCCTGAAGGCAACTGGTATGACTACCGCAACAATAACCTTATTGAAGGGGACAGAAAGGTTACGCTTACTTATACTTTAAATGAAATACCCGTATTTGTAAAACAAGGCAGCATTATACCTCAACAATACGGCAAACAACATGCTGATGAACCTTTGGACACCATAATACTTTCCGTTTACTGCGGTGCTAATGGTAGCTTTAACTTGTATGAGGATGACGGCGCTACCGATAAGTATCGCGAAAGAGATTATTCCTTCACTTCCATAAAATTTACGCAAGACAGCAGCGGTATGCAATTAAGCATTACGCCCGATGGCAAGCATTTTACCGGCCAACTTAAAGAGCGCGTTTGGGAAATACGGTTTATTAATTGCGAAGAACCGAAGCAAGTGGTGGTGAATGGGAAGGAAAGTTTAGCGAACTACTTCAATGATGAAAAGAAGTTACTAGCAGTATCTCTAACTGCAGTTAAAATACAAGAATCCATTCTGGTTTCTGTAAAATAGCCTATCACATTTTTGCAAAGCGCTTAACAACCTGTCCTTTAGGGTTTGATAGTATAAGCACATACAATCCGGGCGTAAGGTGGCTGATATCAATATGATTTGAAAAATGCTCCTTTAAAATCTGACGACCGTTAAGATCAAATACAGCTATATCATCTGGTTTAAATACAGGGCTCTCAATAATTAATTCATTCCATGCCGGATTAGGATATATTCTCAATCGCTCCTGATTCGTCTCATCATTAAGGCCCGTAGGATTTATAATGTGTAGCTCCGACATTAACCCACCATCTGTTTTGAAAACATAAAAAGAAGAATCGCAAAACATGTTTGTGCAATGCGCATTGCTAACGGTTAAGCAAACAAGGTAATGACCGGGTTGAGCATATAAATGATCCGGGTATTGATCTGTGGAGGTAGTGCTATCACCAAAATCCCACAAATAATTCAAATTATAACCAAGGCTTTGATTGTAGCCAAAGTAAATGCTATCGTATCCAAACGCACTACCATCAACTATGTTGAACATAGCTTTGCATGCTGTATCAAAATAATAGGGTTCAGAAAGGCAGGGAGAAACCGAACTATTAACTACGGTGTACCATCCGGGGGTAGTGGCTTCATAAACAACACCTGTTGCGCCGGGCACTATAATACCGTTTAAATACCATTGGTTTCCTGAAGGTATTGAAGAAATAAGCGAATCTCCGTTTACACTTATTATTGACGGTGAGCCTGTAGCCATTGTTTCCAAAGTAATTAGCCACATGTTTCCTCTGGCACACAAATTACCACAAACATCTCCGCAAATGGAATCGCGGTTTTTTAACGTAAAGGCAATGGATTCGCCGCAACTTGCACCTGAGTAACAGCTTAAAAAATTGGGGTTAATGTTATTTACATGAATTAAGGTTGAACCGGGAACTAGGTTAGAGTCTGTACCGCAAGTGCCGGTGTATGGCGGGCTAGCAGGGTCGCAGGCCAAAATGCCCGTACTGGTTTGGCACGAATCGCAAAGCACCTCCATGCTAACCTGGCTAAAAGTACAAAACGGAGCAATTAGAGGTGGGTTTCCGCAACTAGGGTTATAGGTCAACGTATATTCCAATCCAACATAGGCATCAACTAGTTGGCTTGGGCCCGGGGTAAGAACATTCATGTGGTAATCGCAACTACCCAAAGCCATTGAGGTAAAACCCAAATTAGCGCCGGTTTGACCGGTATACAGATAATCTCCATACCTGGTTAAGCCATAAACCACCGGGTCTATAACAAGGGGATAAACCAAATCAGTTTGCTTTAACCAACTTATGGGAACAAGCAGTTGTAACGTATAATTATTACCGAAATTTTGCAGATGATATATTCCAAAAGAGCCTAATACACGGCTATCGTAAAAAACAGGCTTTTCATAGATGATAATTGATTTACCCTTTGCGTCCTTAATTTCGTAGTTACCTGTGAAGCCCCCGTTTTCCAGATGACTACCTTCGCCTTCTGCAAAAGTGTATCCTGTAGGCAAGGTAAACTTGTCCTCAATTACCATGTAGCCATCGTTTAAAGGAATTGACAAGGGCGCTTTAATAACGAAATCGGTTCTTACCTCACCTATTGCAAAAATCTGCTCCATATCTATACCAGGCCATGCGTCTTTAACTAGTAAACCGTCTTCGCCGATGGTGTATTGGCCGTAATTTACAGGTTGCGCCTGCGTGTAAGTCTGGGCATTGAAAAAGGATAAGTTCAAATTTCGATTGTACTCAAAGCTCAATCCCTCAGCCGTAAGCGTAACACACTTTTTATTCATGTTGCAACTGGTAGGAACAGGCTGATGTGGTGCACTATAAACACCAGGTTCACCGCCAACCGGCTGTAAGCGTGGGTCTATGGTGTGCCAAACATCATTTTCACTTGCTTTATAATGCAGGGGAAAAATTGACTTTTGCGAATAAGAATGTTTGGTGTTTTGCGGATCAATAAAAAGCCTCGAATCAATGGTTCGTTTGTCAATTAGTTCGACACAGTTCCGGCATTGAGCATTAAACGGCAGTAGGCCGAATTCAGGGTGCTGTTGTGCATCGGGCGAAGAGTTGCCTACAAGACTACTAGAGACATTCCTTTCTGTGTCCCTAAACACAGTGTAATTGGGCACCTTTACCTGCATTACCTGTGCACCTGCACTAATAAGAAACGAAATGCAGATTAAAGAGAAAAAAAACTTCATAGGTTGTGTTTACCTATAAAGTTAGCCAATGGCAATAAATAAACAAACCGAGCGGATTTCGGACTAAAAACAAAAAAGCCTCGGCGAATTGACGGAACTTCTAAAACAACACGGCGACTACCTTCTGACGAGGGCGGTAGCAACGGCCATGAGTCTAACTGCCTTGGTATAAATTAAATATCCTTTACCTGCGTTGTAAACCTGAATTCAAGGCCGGTAGCTTTATTAACTGCCTCTATATATTCAGGTGTGCCGTAAATTGCCACTACCCTTGGGTCACCTAATTCATCTTCGGTGGTTACCGCTATACGTTCTTGTATATTATCCTTTTGCAGCGCCTGGTTTATAAAAACCACCGGCAAATAATTTTCGTCCCCCCATCGCCAATCGTCCCAGGCCTGAAAAGTTTCATCGTATTTATAGCCGTTAAGGCTAAAAATAAGCCTGTGATAAGTTACAGGTTCTTTTTTTTCTTCCTCATCATCATCGCCTTCATCATTCTCTACTTCAGTAAAGGAAACATCCGTGATGCGCAGCTTGCCGGCAGCCAGCTTTTGCATATCGGCTACAAATTCATCCACCTCCGCACATTCCGCAATAGTCCAAGGGGAATAGCTAATGCATTTATCATCCACCTCAAGTAAGGTCATGACAACAAAAATTTTCCAGTAGGTAAAAGAGGTTCCCGCCTTCATATCCTTCAAACAGTAATCCGCCAATTCCGGTGTTATTGTAAATCCCAAATTTTTGAGCACCTCGAATTTTTGCTGCAGTTGGGCAACATCGGCCGGCACAGCACCTTCCATTCTTTCAGTTCCACCAGTGGCTGATACGGCTATCTCAACCTCCGCGCTTTCTTTGGAAGCAAAAAGGTTTTTAAAAAACGCGCCAACCGAATTTAAAAATGAACTCATATCGCTTGCTTTATTACAAAGTTGTAACAATGAACGCTAAACGGCTATCCATAATTAAGTGAATTATCGCATGTTCGAATTTGGTGGGAAACAATAAAAAAGCCCCTTAGATTGTAAGGAGCTGTTAGTTGATAGCAAGAATTACAGTTGTTAGTCCTCGGGCGGGGTGCAGGATGGATTTTGCCCGGCATGCTCATACATAAACTGGTCGGCCTCATAGGCAGCCATATTGCCGCAAAAAGTTTGTTTGGATAAGGTAGCCTTACACTTCCAGCAGTTTTTGCAGGAAGTGGTGCATGCCAGTAAGGCAACAGCCGCCAGCATACTTAGTGTTAATCGTTTCATAATATTGGTTTGGTTCAAAAATATGTAACCAATATATGAAAAAACACTTTAAATATAAAATCATTTTAACCTGAAGATAGGGGGCGGGCAGGCGGGCCTAAAATAAAAAAGCCTCTCCGAATAAACGGAAAGGCTTTTAAAATAAGGAGGCGACTACCTACTCTCCCGGAGTCTTAATCCAGTACCATCAGCGTGGAGGGGCTTAACTTCTCTGTTCGGAATGGGAAGAGGTGATCCCCCTCGCTATAGTCACCCTTAAGTTTGAACCCTGCAGCCGAACACCTTGCAGGCAATAACTTAGAGTTTACACTCAATAATTTTTGACAATATGGGAATTAATAAAATCAAAACTTCTTTAATCAATCCGTAGTTGCTTTTGCGTCAATCTACGGAAGCCAAAAAATTTAGAAAGTCAACGGGCAATTAGTATCGCTCGGCTATGACATTACTGCCTTTACACCTGCGACCTATCAACGTAGTAATCTTCTACGACCCTTAAAAGAAATCTCATCTTGAGGTGGGCTTCGCACTTAGATGCTTTCAGCGCTTATCCCTTCCGAACGTAGCTACCCTGCGATGCAGCTGGCGCCACAACAGGTACACCAGAGGTTCGTCCGACACGGTCCTCTCGTACTAGAGTCAGCTCCTCTCAAATTTCTAACGCCCGCAACAGATAGGGACCGAACTGTCTTGCGACGTTCTGAACCCAGCTCGCGTGCCACTTTAATGAGCGAACAGCTCAACCCTTGGGACCTTCTCCAGCCCCAGGATGTGACGAGCCGACATCGAGGTGCCAAACCTCCCCGTCGATGTGAGCTCTTGGGGGAGATCAGCCTGTTATCCCCAGCGTACCTTTTATCCTATGAGCGATGGCCCTTCCATGCGGAACCACCGGATCACTTTGCCCGACTTTCGTCCCTGCTCGGCTTGTTTGCCTGAGTCAAGCACACTTGTGCCAATGCACTCTGCGTACGGTTACTAAGCGTACTGAGTGTACCTTTGGAAGCCTCCGTTACTCTTTGGGAGGCGACCACCCCAGTCAAACTACCCACCAAACATTGTCCTTTTTTACCAAAGTTAGAATCTAATCAAAGGAAGGGTGGTATTTCAAGGTTGACTCCATGATGGCTGGCGCCACCACTTCAAAGTCTCCCACCTATCCTACACATCATTTAATCAAATTCAGTGTTAAGTTGTAGTGAAGGTGCATGGGGTCTTTCCGTCCCGTTGCGGGTAATCGGCATCTTCACCGATACTTCAATTTCACCGAGGCTCGCGGCTGAGACAGTGCCCAGATCGTTACACCATTCGTGCAGGTCGGAACTTACCCGACAAGGAATTTCGCTACCTTAGGACCGTTATAGTTACGGCCGCCGTTTACTGGGGCTTCAGTCGGAAGCTTCGCTTGCGGTGACCACCTTCCTTAACCTTCCAGCACCGGGCAGGTGTCAGACCCTATACATCATCTTTCGATTTAGCAGAGTCCTGTGTTTTTGTTAAACAGTCGCCTGGGCCTTTTCACTGCGGCCTTCTTGCGATGGCGTCCCTTCTCCCGAAGTTACGGGACCATTTTGCCGAGTTCCTTAGCCGCGGCTCACCCGAGCGCCTGAGGATACTCTCCTCGCCTATCTGTGTCGATTTCCGGTACGGATTGCTTAAGCCTAACCTTAGAGGTTTTTCTCGGGAGCATGATTAGGTGCACTATCCTATTCCCCGAAGGTTCAAGGTACTGTTGTATTTCAGCATCATCGGCGGATTTACCTGCCAACGATATACCTAGATACTTTAACGTTCTAATCCGTAAGAACGCGGCACTTTCACTTCTCCGTCACCCCATCGAAACTTAAGCAAGCAACAGAATATTAACTGTTTTTCCATCGGAGGTCCCCTTTCGGGTGGTCCTTAGGATCCGGCTAACCCTGATCCGATTAACGTTGATCAGGAACCCTGAGGCTTACGGCGAATAGGTTTTTCACCTATTTTATCGTTACTTATTCCTACATTTGCTTTTCCAGAAACTCCAGCATAGCTCGCGCTACACCTTCGCAGTCGCTGGAATGCTCCCCTACCCAACTTACGTTGCCACATCTTCGGTACTATATTTGACACCCGGTTATTCTTCCGCGCCCGATCACTCGACCAGTGAGCTGTTACGCACTCTTTAAATGATTGCTGCTTCCAAGCAAACATCCTGGCTGTTATAGCAATCGGACATCGTTTGTGTGACTTAATATAGATTTAGGGACCTTAGACGATGGTCTGGGTTGTTTCCCTCTCGGCAACAGACCTTATCACCTGCTGCCTCACTGCCAAGCATATTATATAGCATTCAGAGTTCGTCAGGGTTTGGTAGCCGGTGAAGGCCCCTAGCCCAATCGGTAGCTTTACCTCTATATAACTTAACTTGACGCTGCTCCTAAAAGCATTTCGGGGAGTACGAGCTATCTCCCAGTTTGATTAGCCTTTCACCCCTACCCACAGCTCATCCAGTAGCTTTTCAACGCTAATTAGTTCGGGCCTCCATGATGTGTTACCATCACTTCACCCTGGCCATGGGTAGATCACAAGGTTTCGCGTCTGCCGCCACTGACTTTCGCCCTATTCAGACTCGCTTTCGCTGCGACTCCGAGACTTGGTCTCTTAATCTTGCCAGTGACGAGCAACTCGTAGGATCATTATGCAAAAGGCACGTCATCACTCCACGAAGGAGCTCTGACCGCTTGTAAGCACACGGTTTCAGGTTCTATTTCACTCCGCTGTTCGCGGTTCTTTTCACCTTTCCTTCACAGTACTAGTGCGCTATCGGTGTTTGAGGAGTATTTAGCCTTACCAGATGGTGCTGGCAGATTCCCACAGGGCGTCTCCGACCCCGCGGTACTCAGGATACTATTGGTAAATAATTCTTACGCTTACGGGACTATCACCCTGTATTGTGCAACTTTCCAGATGCTTCTGCTTCAAATTATTAGTCCAGATCATAGTCCTACAACCCTCCGGAGGCAAGCCTCCGAAGTTTAGGCTGTTTCCCTTTCGCTCGCCACTACTTAGGAAATCACTTAATTGTTTTCTCTTCCTGGGGGTACTTAGATGTTTCAGTTCTCCCCGTTAGCATACCTATTGCTAGGTATAATACCACTTCATGGTATTAGGTTGCCCTATTCGGAAATCTTCGGATCAAAGCGTATGTGCCACTTCCCGAAGCTTATCGCAGCTTATCACGTCCTTCATCGCCTCTCAAACCCAAGGCATCCACCGTGTGCCCTTAGTAACTTTCAAATCTTGGATGATTTAAAATTGAAATTTTGATTTTATTAATTCGCCAATATGTCAAAGAACTTCCGTTAGTAACCTTTAGCTTTTCGAAGGATAATTCTACTTAGCGTATTACCAACAATGTGGAGGATATCGGGATCGAACCGATCACCTCCTGCTTGCAAAGCAGGCGCTCTAGCCAGATGAGCTAATCCCCCATTTATTTTGGGAAACCACACTATAATGTAGTCCCGCGCAGACTCGAACTGCGGACCTTTACATTATCAGTGTAACGCTCTAACCACCTGAGCTACGAGACTATTGCAGTAACAGAAGTGATAAAGAACAACATTCGCCGAAGCGAATAATAACATTTGAAATAAAGGAAGAAATACAGAGCTAAAACAGGCTAGTTTGCTCTAAAAAGGAGGTATTCCAGCCGCACCTTCCGGTACGGCTACCTTGTTACGACTTAGCCCCAGTTACGAGTTTTACCTTGGACAACTCCTTGCGGTTATCGTCTTAAGGTACACCCCACTTCCATGGCTTGACGGGCGGTGTGTGCAAGGTCCGGGAACGTATTCACCGCAACATTGCTGATTTGCGATTACTAGCGATTCCAGCTTCATGAAGTCGAGTTGCAGACTTCAATCCGAACTGAGATAGGTTTTTTGGGATTCGCTCACTGTCGCCAGTTGGCTGCCCTCTGTACCTACCATTGTAGCACGTGTGTAGCCCTGGGCATAAAGGCCATGATGATTTGACGTCATCCCCTCCTTCCTCTCTGTTTACACAGGCAGTCTCTTTAGAGTCCCCGACATTACTCGCTGGCAACTAAAGATAGGGGTTGCGCTCGTTGCGGGACTTAACCCAACACCTCACGGCACGAGCTGACGACAACCATGCAGCACCTTACTGGCGGTGTATTGCTACAAAAACCCCTTTCAGGATTCATCCCCCAGCATTCTAGCCCAGGTAAGGTTCCTCGCGTATCATCGAATTAAACCACATGCTCCACCGCTTGTGCGGACCCCCGTCAATTCCTTTGAGTTTCAACCTTGCGGTCGTACTTCCCAGGTGGTATACTTAACGCTTTCGCTTGGACACATACAGTGTATCGCATATGTCGAGTATACATCGTTTAGGGCGTGGACTACCAGGGTATCTAATCCTGTTTGATCCCCACGCTTTCGTGCCTCAGTGTCAATGCAAGCATAGTGAACTGCCTTCGCAATTGGTGTTCTATTACATCTCTAAGCATTTCACCGCTACATGTAATATTCCATCCACCTCTACCTGATTCAAGCTAAACAGTATCAATGGCAGTTCCGGAGTTAAGCTCCGGGCTTTCACCACTGACTTATAAAGCCACCTACGCACCCTTTAAACCCAGTGAATCCGGATAACGCTTGCACCCTCCGTATTACCGCGGCTGCTGGCACGGAGTTAGCCGGTGCTTATTCCTCTGGTACCTTCAGGGCGGAGTGAACTCCGCTTTTTATTCCCAGAGAAAAGAAGTTTACAATCCATAGGACCTTAATCCTTCACGCGGGATGGCTGGATCAGGCTTGCGCCCATTGTCCAATATTCCCTACTGCTGCCTCCCGTAGGAGTCGGGCCCGTGTCTCAGTGCCCGTGTGGCTGATCATCCTCTCAGACCAGCTACCGATCGTCGCCTTGGTGAGCCGTTACCTCACCAACTAGCTAATCGGACGCACACTCATCTTATACCACCGGAGTTTTAGTTATAAAAGGATGCCCTTTCATAACATTATGGGGAATTAATCTCAGTTTCCCGAGGCTATGCCCCAGTATAAGGCAGATTGTGTACGTGTTACGCACCCGTGCGCCACTCGTCAGCGATATTGCTATCCTGTTACCGTTCGACTTGCATGTATTAGGCCTCCCGCTAGCGTTCATCCTGAGCCAGGATCAAACTCTCCGTAGTAAAAGAGTTGATTCCTTAGCATTCAAAAGAATGGTTAGGAAAAAAATGATTTAAGCATTTATTCTAACCTGTTAATTCGCTTCTGTATTTCTTACCTGTATTTCAAAGAACTTTCGACAATCGTGCACGGCCTAAACCGGGCCGATTATCATTTGTAGTTAGTTGAGCTTCAAACTCTTGTAACCTTTTTTCGAAGAACATTTCCGTTTAAAACGGGCCGCAAATATATGCGATTGTTGTTCGACTTTCCAAATTTATTTTCAACTTTTTTTTCGCAGCTTATTTTTTATCAATGAAAACTGAATGTTTTCGGTTTGCGCTTTATGGGGAAGGTTAGTTTAAAACCTTGCTTTGAGCCCTCAGCTGCATGCTGCTATTGTAGGATTGCTTGGTTCCGGCTAAGCCGGACGCTTGGAATCACTATCATGCCTCTCATCTTGCCGCATCACGCGTAAGTCCTTCCTTTTAATACTCCGGAAAGAAGAGAGAGCCTAATATTTACAGTGTAATCACTACACTGCAAGTTTCCTTTTTCTGCGTTTCGGAGTTTCAAAAGAACGTCCCTTTTTCCGAAACGGGACGCAAATATAAGGGGCTTTACCCAATTTCCAAGAGTATGCCCAAAAAAAGATTTGTAAAAACCTCTTAAGGCACTGGTTAATACATCTTAATCAATTGATTTTCATCAACATAATGGAATTAAACTTTCTGAATTTTTTTTTGCGTTTAGCAATTAATCAGTCTTAATAACCTTAGCTAAAGCCCTGCGCCCCTGGTTATTATAAAGCGCTACATAGTATAAGCCCGATGCCAGAAAAGTCATATCTCCATCAAACCCCGTAGCATGCTTAACCAATTGCCCCTCTACTGAATAAACTTCAGTTGAACGTATATCGCCAAAATCCTCTGTTAATTCACTTACCGTAAAAGATGTTGCTACGGGATTAGGATAAATACTAAAGGTGGTTGCATTATCTGCCACCTCGGGCACTGGTAAATACATATTCAATGAGTCGCCGAAACTGACAAAGTAGATATTAACCGTATCGTTCCCATCAGCATACCAATGAAAAGTTGGATAAAGGATATGTAATTGCCATTGAGAAAAGGTTTCTTTAAAACCGGGTGGAGACCACCAGTCCCATGGGCTAATGTTGGTTAAAGCGGCCTGCTTTACACAAGAATCGTAGAAAATACCCGGCCAACGAACATACACGGGCCATTGCCTGGATACTACATCAATTTCAATTACAGATTCAGCAGTAGCGCCGCATTGATGTTCGCCTACAATTTGTGTTTTGGTTTGATAGGGTGTTTGATTCTGAAAGTTGGGGCCTTGTTCAATCCACCAGCGGTTTCCTACTCTAACATTAAGAACTGAATCATAAGGCGCATTAATAATATTCACTTCATTAAAAAAGCCATCAAGCGTGTCGGTTCCTAACGGGTCGTATCCTAAATGAACGGTATCTCTATGAAAGCCCACCCAAAAACTCAAATCAAAATGGAATTGTTGTGCAGTTGCCGTAAAGCAACTAAACACTAGTAAAAGGGTTATTAGCTTCATGCATAGGTTTGCACCCAAAAACGCACAGCAGAAAAAAATATTATGTGTTACTATGCCATTGGGTTTAGGCAATTACGGCCAAACACCGGCTGTAACGGTTTTGCCTTCCAACTTTACCATAAAGGTATTGGTAGTTCCTTCACTATAAAAATGCGCTACTCTTGTAGAGGGCACATTCGGGTTAGCTACTGTTCGTATTACCATAGCCAGCCTGTATTTAAACCAATCATTACCTTCATCCTTTATGCACTCTGCCCGTTTGCTCATTCTTTTACTGCTCTTCTTCTCCGGTTCAGGGCTAAAAGCACAGGTTATACCGGATAATTACACTATACCCACATCGGTATTTCGCCAACATAAAGATACATGGCTTACCATTGACTCAATGGCAACTGGCGATTGCCAGTGGTTTAGAAACGATAGCCTGCAGCAGACCCTGATAGTAGAGTTTGCTACAGACTACTGGCACCTGTATGTCTACCATTTCAGCAACAACTATATTCCCTCGGGCTTTACCTATCAACTACCTATATATAAGAGCGAGGCGCACAACACCTATAAGATAGCCGATGATAAATTAAAGAAAGACTACGCGCACCAGTTTATGGATAGCGCCTATTACCTGCCCGCCAATTATTTTAAAAGTAACAAAGGCGCAAGGCCCGGTATTAGCAGCAAACAACTGCAGGATATATACGGGCCAGCGCAAAGAACCAAACAGGAAGGTGCTGATGAAATTTGGCACTGGGAATATAAAGGGGAATTAGAAGACGATGCCACTGCGGAACGAATGAAAGAAGTAGCTAATGCCTGGGGCTATGCTGTTACTGCATGGTTGCACAACGACATAGTAGTAGCCCTCGTCATTTACAACGGCATACCGTAATTCACTGTACCTGCTAACTTGCAGTCGTATGTCGTTTGTTATATCCATTGCCGAGGCCCGCAAACTCCACCTCCTCAGTACCGGCCTTACGGCAAACACGTTTGCCAAAGGAAAGGCAGGCACCTTACAGGCGATTGAGCACCTGGGCTATGTGCAAATAGATACCATTAGTGTGGTAGAACGTGCGCATCACCACGTACTGTATAGCCGTTTGCCGTTTTATAAGCCACAGCATTTATACGATTTGGTGGAGAAGGACAAAACCGTATTTGAATACTGGAGCCATGCAGCAGCTTACTTGCCCATGCGCGATTACCGCTTTAGCCTGCTCAGGAAAAACCTTTATAACAAAGGCCACTGGAGTCATTACAAAAACAAAAAGGTGCTGAAGTACGTGCTTGAACGTATTACAGCCGAAGGGCCATTGCAGAGCAGGCACTTTGAAGAAGACAAAAAACCTACGGGCTGGTGGAATTGGAAGGAAACCAAACGGGCCTTAGAACAGCTTTTTATGCAGGGCACTTTAATGGTAGCGGGCCGCAGCGGTTTTCAAAAAGTGTATGACCTGACGGAGAGAGTTTTACCTGCGCATGTAAACACCACTCCCCCTTCGGCTGATGAATTTGCGCAATACCTTATACTAAGTGCAATTCGGGCCAATGGCTTTGCCAACGAGGAAGAAATAAGCTACCTGCGGCGCGGCATTAAACCATCCGTTGTAAAAAATGTAGAACACCTTGTTAAGGAAGGCCTGATTGTTCCATTACATATTAAAGGAGTAAGCAAACCCTATTACACCACGGATGATGCTTTACAATTGTTGAACAGCAAGGCCGCTAAAAAGCAGGTACACATACTCTCCCCTTTTGATAACAGCCTTATACAACGCAAACGCATTAACACTCTATTCGGTTTTGATTATACCATTGAATGTTATGTACCCGAACCTAAGCGGCAATATGGCTACTTCTGCTTACCTATATTATATGCGGATAAGTTTGTAGGCCGTATAGATTGTAAGGCCGACAGGCCCAAACAGCAACTGCTTATTAAAAGCCTGCATTTTGAAGAAGGCTTTAAACGAAGCAGCAGTTTTGACAATGCCTTTAATACTGCCTTAAAAAAGTTTGCTACGTTTAATGGATGTAAAATATAAGCAGGTCAGCCGGCTATAACCCACAACAGTAAACCGGCCGCCTGCCTCAGGGCCCTATGACAAACCGGCCTTTATTTTTACCAACTCGGCCTTAGCCTGCTGTTGGCTGCTAACTGCATAATCGCTATTGGTTAGTATGCAGTCAATCCATAATGTATAATCTATAAATATGCTGTTAATGGTATGCTTATAGTCATTCAGCAATACCGCCCGCAGTTTTTTAAGTGTAGGCGCTCCGTCAGCCGCTTTAACCGCCATTAAAAGGTGCCGCGCAATTACTAATTGAAAATCACCATCCTTACTTTCGGGCTTGTAGGTACGTATAAAGCTCTCCACCTGGTTGCCTACATAAACAAAGTTGCGCAACTGGTAATGTAAAAACAGGTGCAATAACTTCATACGGTCGCTGTAAACGGGCCCCAGCATTTTGTGTTTTCGGTAAAAAGCAAATGCCTCGTTAATACAATCAAGGGCATCATCAGTTAAACCCTGTTTTATAAGCGCTATAGTAAAATAGTAATAGAGCTTTTGTTTAATGCCGGCTGGTATGCGATGTGAGCGGTCGTGGAATTGATCCAGCAAACCCTGCAGGTCATTAAAATTATGCAGGGCCAGCATCTTCAATACGTGTACTTCAAGGGCGTGCCCGTGGGTATCAGCAGTGTAATCCTCAATACGGTCAAAGCGTGAAATAACTTCATCAATTACTGCCACTATTTGGTTCCGTTGACCTGCATTGGCAAGGGCTGTGGCTATGTTAGCGCATATAAGGCTTATCTCGCGGCCGTCTTTAATAAGGTGCGGCTTTTTCTCCAACAGCTCTATTACATTCATGTTATGCCGCACTATAGCTTCATAATCTTTAAGCAGGTGCGCATACAAATCCAATATTCCCTCCTTAATAATTTTCAACCGCACGCTTGTTTCCACTATTGGGTCGCTTAAAGCCGAGTGTTGTATAAGCCCCTCAATTTGCCTGCGGTGGTAAGCGCTGTTGTTAAGGGCGGGCTGGTGCATTACTTTTAAATAAATCTGGTGTTGTATTTCCGAAAGCTGCATGTGAATCATGTTCGAATACACGGCATCGTGAAACTGCGCCCAGTAATTATCATTAAGCGATAGCTGGTGAAACCCAAAACGAAACTCAAAGTGCAGGGCGTGCAAAAGCGTATCAAACAATTCATAACGCAGGCAAAACTTCTTAAGCGCCTCCAACTCGCGATGTATATGTTTGGTAAGCCCTTTACTGCTCATTAAATGCAGGCGCTGCATTTGGGCAATTGCTTCGCCTATTGGTGTTTTAATTAAGTGGTAAGGGGCCATGGCCTGTGTCAGCTCCCGCCACAGGTATTCTTTTATAGATGATATTTTACGCGCACAGCCATGTTTCTTTAGTATGCGCCCAAGCTCGCGCTCGTTGTATTCGTGTTGCCGGCATATGGCATCAAACAAAATTACGTAGTACGAATTCTTATTGCTGTTTTGCTTAAAGTATCCGCGCTCGTGCGCAGTCATTGCCTGTATAAAATCAAATAGCTTATCCGTCTTTCTCATCATCAGGGGTGGCACAAATCTATTACTTAACCACACACTGCCTTTTCGAGCGGAATGTTAGTTAGTTTTCATATAATACTCTCTATTTCATGGGCTTAAATATTAGGTATTACCCAGGGAAATAGGGATTTTACGGTAAAATTTATGCCTGTCTTTAACATTCTTTCTAAACACATTGCCCGCTTTTACAGCGGCAAATTGTTACCCGTTTGCAGGGCATTGCTAACTGACTAACAACTGTTTATACACTACATATTTTTAATCAAAAAGGTACTTCGCTAATTTCTTCTCCATAGTGTGCTATACCGGCAAATCTACTTTCGCCGGTGTATGAAATATAACACTACCCCCGCCGACCGCTACAAAATCCTTTTGGTGGATGATGATTATGCGGTTCACTTCCTTAGCAGGCGCGCACTTATGCAGGCCAATATATCAGCCGATATTTTTGAAGTTTATGATGGCCGCGAGGCACTGAATTTTGTTACAACCGTTGACACTCCTGATATTATTCTGCTGGATGTAAACATGCACCGTATTGGCGGGTACGAATTTCTGATGTCGTACAAGCACTTTGGTTTACACCACCGGCACACCCGCATATTTATGCTTACAGGGGCAATTATAGATTGGGAGGTAGAAAAATTTGTAAGCACCGGAATTATAAGCGGCTACTTTGAAAAGCCCTTACAGCCGGAGCATGTTGAAACCATAATGGAATTAGCAGGTACCAATTACGTACTTAAAACAAACCTTTAACCACAGGGGTTTGAACTATACCCCTGCTTGTGCAGAGCGCAGGAGCCGGCAGCCCATGGGTCGGCCCTGCGTATTTTTTTGCGATCAGGCCAAACTTGCCTGGTAGGTAATTTCGCAATTAAGCAGTTTACTTATAGGGCAATTGCTTTTTGCATTAGCCACTGCTTCTTCAAATTTATCGGCGGTAATTCCGGGCACCTTACCGGTTACAGTTAAGTGCGAAAGCACCACTGCGCCGTTTTCAAACGTAATATCGCAACGCGTATCAAGACTATCGGGTGTAAAACCGCCTTCGCCCAATACAAAGCTTAATTTCATAGTAAAGCAGCCGGCATGTGCAGCAGCTATCAACTCTTCGGGGTTGGTGCCAACGCCTTCAGCAAAACGCGAACCGAATGAATATTGGGTGTTGTTTAATACGGTGCTTTGTGTGCTAAGCGCACCCTTGCCTTCTTTTCCGCTGCCTTGCCAGTTAGCGGTTGCATGTCTTTTCATGTGGTAAAATTTAGTCCGTTAATAATCGCCTCATAAAAATAACAATCCCTTTGGTAAAAGGGTAGGCGGTTACCGGCTACTTCTTTTTACTACTGCCAAATAAGTCGGCTTGCTCATTCAGTAATTTGGGCGGCTGCAGTTTTAGCTTGCACTTTTTATTTATCTCGTCAATCATGTACTTACTTAGTTCGGGGCTGTACAATTCATCGTGCTGGTGAATGAAAAAATAGAGCGTTTGTAAACCGCTGTCCAGCCATTTGTCAATACGTTTAACCCAGTCATCAATACGCTCATAATCGCTTTTGTGCAAACTGTTGCCTACAAAACGTATAAAAGCTTTAGGGGTAGTCAACTTCATACTCATCACATCTCTGCGGCCGGCTGTGTCGGTTATAATGCTGGTAACACCCAGTTCCTTCATTAAGGCAAACATCTCGTCCACTTCAGGCGATTTTACAAACCAATCGGGATGCCTGAATTCCAGCGCCACATCAAAATCACGCGGTAAAGCCTTCAGGTAGTTTTTAATCTGTTCGCTGTTTTTGGGGCCGAAACGGTCATTTAACTGAATGAAAGACGTGCCCAACTTATCACCAAAAACAGAAACGGTATCTAAGAAGGCATCCGTATCTTTTTCGGCATTCTTCAACCAGCGGATATGCGTAATTATATTGGTAAACTTTGGGCAAAATTTAAAATCGTCGCCGGCCAGGTCCGCCCACTTTTGCACTGTCGGTTTAGGAAACAGGCGATAGAACATGGCATTTAACTCAATGCAGTTAAAGTGCTTTACATACTCTTTTAAAAAGTCGGCCTGCTTGGTTTTAGGCGGGTACAATTTGCCTATCCAATCTGTTCGGCCCCATTTGGCGCAACCAATGTATATCTCCGGCTTCTTTGCCTTCTTATTTCCCAACTCCTTAAAAAGCTGCGTGGTTACCTTATCATCCTTAGGCATGGTAAAGTCAACCTTGTTTACGTCCTCAACGCGTCCAAAATCCATCTTCTGATTTTTAGATGGAAGGTAAGAATTCGAAGTTTAAATTGCTGTCCTACTCCTTAAATATCTTGCTGTATTGTTTCTTATCGCCGCAAATAATTTCAGCAACGTACATTCCTCTGGCAAGCATCCTTATATCTACTGTATTACTTTGTTTATCATAAACACAGTTCGTTTCTCTGCCTTCAACAGTAAAAATATAGACGTTGTCCGGTGTTACTCCGTTAAAGAAAACATTATCTGTTGAAGGATTGGGATAAAGAGTTAAGCCAACAAGTTTGTTATCGTGGCCCAAACCGGAATAAACGTATCCCCTTCCGCAAATAGAGTCGGGCCCAATACAATAACTTTGAAGCCAGCTAACCCAACCTCCTTCAAATGCAGGGCCGGGTGAATCGAAAAAACCGAAAGAAGTGCCTATGCCCTCATAAAGCTGAAATTGCGTGAAGTTCTTATCCGCCTGCTGATTAATAAACCATGTTTTTCGAACGTAACCTGTATAGGGCGTGTGATAAGCATTATCAATTGTATCAATGTAGAAACTATCCTTTAAGCAGCAGCCCGGGCAGGCTGAAAGTGAAATCATAACACTATCATGAATGTTCTTACTAAAATCAAACAATAATGTATCCTCATTAAGGGGCCCGCAATATCCCGAAATCAAATTCCTAAGGAATACTTTACGCTCCAGGGTATCTTCTCTAATTAAGCCAAGCAAACTCCAGGGGCTGTTGTTGCTTACACTACTTGTTTGGTCAAAATGATAAATAGCGGAGGCACTTAAATAAAACTGCTTATAACTTAAGGTGTCAACAAGCGAATCGCCTTCCAATTTAAACCACGATGTAGTTTCACCGTAAGGATAAAGTAAATCAGGAGCATTGGGAGCATATGTTGAACGTTGCTTCCAATGCGCGCCTTCAATTGCGAAATGCTGATAGCCCTGTGCGCGGATAAAGCCAAAAGTTAAAAGCGCTATTACGGTTAACACCGGTGTTTTCATGGTTATTAAATATACAGTAAAAAAGAAAGCCCCCCGATTTCTCAGGGGGCCCATTCAACCCAGAAACTGCCGCCTTACCCAAACGGCAGCTCTAAAACCAATGCTATGAAATTTTAATATCGAAAGTGCCGGTTTCCTTAGCCTCTTCTTTTTTAGGAAGAGTTACGGTTAAAATGCCATCGGCATAGTTACCGCCTACTTTCGCCACTTCAATTGTTTTAGGCAGTGTAAAGCTGCGCTTAAACGAACTGAAGTTAAATTCTTTACGGGTGTACTTTTCTTCTTTTACCTCGTTCTCCTGCTTTGTTTCGGCGCTAATGGTAAGCAGGTTGCCTTCCACTTTTACGCTGATGTCTTCTTTCTTAAAGCCCGGAGCTGCTACCTCAATCTGGTAACCCTCTTTGGTGTCTTTAATGTTTACCAGCGCAGGCGTTTTAAAAATGTCGCCGCCATGCACATTTGGAAATTCGTTTTCAAAAAAGCTGTCGATAAAGTTTGAGAAACGAGGGAAGTTGTACCTTCCATTTTCCGGTTTAACTGATAACAGTGTCATAATTCTTTTGTTTTTATTTTTTGGTTAATGTTTGCTGGTAGCATTAAGTCAAACCAAGTGCCATTGCACAAAATCAGCCATAATGGCAAAAATTATTTAATTTTAACGACAAAATTTCCGATTAGGTCCAAAATGAGCCTGACTAAGTGCCCACTTAGGGATTCCGAGAAGGGCTTAAAAAGCAAAAGCCGACCCTTTATTAGGGTCGGCTTTTGCTTTTATGATGTAGTTAGCTTATTTCTTCTGGTCCTCTACGCTACCCTTCTTCCAGTAGCGGCCCATTTTTTCGTTTAACTGAAATACGCGCGAAATACTGAAGCCTAAGCGGAACTGCCCCTGCGCCCAGTTGCTGGTGTTGTAAGGCATAAAGTCCTGGTCCAGCATTCCCTTACTATTGGTAAGGTTAATATGGAATACGTGCCCACCGGTTTCAAACTCAACACCAATGTGCAGGTTAGGGTAAAAGGCTGCGTTCTTCATGCCGCGCAACATAGGGAAGTAATGTCTGTCGCCCACGCCTTCTTTCATAATAGGCAGGAAGTATTCAAACACAATGGCCCCGCGCTTATTAAACTTAGCGCGTGCACCTAAGCCTAAAAAGAACATACCGTTCTTATCATCATAAGGCACTTTATTATGCCATACAAAAGCAGGTGTTAACTGCACTGAAAGCCACTCGGTCGCTTTAACGGCAATAAGCGCCTGTGCTGTATAGGTTAAGCGGTCAGCAAAACCCTTATAGCCTTTTTCAAAATAATTAATGGTAGTGCTATCCTTACTTGGGCGCATGCTGCTTATAGCGGCATTGCCATAAAGCACAATAGTTAAAGGAATTTTAAAATCCTTGGTTTGCTTTAACACGCGGTACTTAATACTGGTGTTCCAAAGTTCGTGTAAGGTGGGTGATATTACTGAACCATTGCGGCGTACTTCTCCGGCGCCTTTCATGCGGCCTATGCCAATGCTTAAATCATTGGTAATACCAAAGTCAAACATTATACCTATGTCCTCTGCCTTATCAAAGCCAAACAAGGTATGGATGTGGTCGTTAGGGCTGCCGGCAATATCGCCAAAGCGGTGGCTTACTCTAAAATCCATTGCGCCCTTGCCCAGCATTTCAACACTTTGCCCGTTAAGTATGCGGCCTGTTTTAAAGGTATACTTCACGTATTCCTTTTCAGGCTTTTGCTCCTGCGCCAGTTGATTCAGGATATCATCCTGCGCTAAGGCGGCTAAGGTTATAAAGGTAAAAGCAAGTGTAAAAATCCTCTTCATGTTCACTTATCGTTTTCGGTTATTCAATTTCACTCAATAAAAAAGCGACTCCCACAGGGAATCGCTTAGCTTTTATGTACGTGCAGTTCATTACTATTTAGGCTGGTACTTTTGCAAATCAAAATTTACATCCACCGCTATTACCTCGGCTATGTTCATGCTTACCGCCTGGGGCACCTGTATTTTGTGGTCTTCCAGTCTTACATCAAACTTGGTGGTAACATTAGCAGGCTGGCCATTCTTTACAGTTAGCTTACACTTTATTTCACGCTCGTGCTTTACGCCGTGCATTTCCAATGTGCCTTTAAAGGTTACGTCGTATACGCCATCCTTACTGTAATCAATATCCTCCAGTATAACACCGTCCAAAACACTGGTTGGGTATTTTTCACTCTCCAGGTAGTTTTCGTTAAAGTGGTCCTGCATCAATGTTTTCGGAAAAACAAAGGAGGTAATCTTAACCTGGACGTTTACCTTTTTTGAAACGGTATTAAAAGCGCACAAAGCAGTTTTGCTTGTGGCATCAATATCTTCCAAAGGTGTTGCCGAAAAAAAGTGGATTTTACCGGCGGTAGTAACAAAGGTACCGGCGTATTTATCCTGTGCCTGAGCCACCACGGCACATACCAAAAACAGGCTTGCTATTAAAGCTTTCATAACTTACAGTTTATATTTTACTGCGCGTAACAATTGTCTTTCCACGCTGTAAGCTTAGTAATCAAACTATCTGCCAACTTTGGTTTACCGCTTGGCATGGCCGGTCCGCAGCTCCAGTCAATTACACAAAAAAACTTCGAGTTTTCTTTAGCTCCCGCTACTGTGCCCTCATAAGTATCTAATATTAAGCCCGATTGCTGGGTAGATGACTCATGACAACCGATATTGGCACAATTGGCATCCATTATAGCTTTAACAGAATTTGTATATGTGTTTACAGTATCTGTTTGTGCGCAATTAGTTATAGGCGCTGCAGTTTTATCTTTTGCACACGAATAGAACAACACACTAAACAATACCGCCACAGCGCCTAAAACAAATTTCTTCATGCTTATTGTTTAACTATTTTTTTAACTACCTGCGCATTGCCAATGTTCAATTGCACCAGGTAAACGCCGGCCGCAAAACCGTTCATATCAAAACCGCGGGTAAAAGAACCTGCCAATACTCTTTCGTTCATCAACTCCTTGCTCAGTTTGCCGTCTAAAGAATATACGTAGGCCGTTACCTTATCAGATTCCTTCATATCGAAAGAAATGCCGAAATCCTTTGTTACCGGATTAGGGAAGATGTTCAGGTTAGAAATTTTAGTATCAATAGCAGCAATACCGTTAGGCAATTCATTAATGGTTACTGCGCTTTGGTATATCATATCGCCAATTGCATCATCATTATTATCGCCGGCATTATAAGCGTAATAGAAGGTAACAGGGCCTGAGCCTGCTGCCGGAGAGGTCCACTTATAGGTCCATGATTTGGTTGTGCTGGCATTTTTATGGCCTATGTAGTAAACGGTATCAGTACCGATTTTTACAAACTTAAGCGAGGTAGTAGCCGCATTGGTTACATTAAAACGACCGGCCTGTTTGTTACCTGTGTTTAGCGCATCCATCTGGAAACCGTAGTTTCCGGTAAACGCATTTATAACAAAACTGATGTTGTATACGGTGCTTGGCGTATAGATAAAGCTGTTGTCTAATGTTGTGGTAGGTGTACCTGTACCAATATTAAGTGTAAGCGTGGTTGAATCAGGTGTTAACACCGGCCCGTTGTGGCATCCGCTGCGTGCACAAACATTGCCGCTTACAGGATCGCCCGTGTTAGCAACCGGCGGAAAAGGTTTTTCAGAGTTAACCTTGAAGGAATTAAAAATTCCTACGGTTAAAAATGCAAACATAAAGAAGGGTAAAAGTTTTCTTGTCATGGTTTAATTTTCTGATGGTAAAAGAATGGATTTTGAATTATTAGTGGTTACTGATTACAGGTGTTAATTTTTTAAAGCCTGTTGTACCGCCTTTTTAGACAGTACTTTCGGGACAATTTTCTCTATCACGCCTTTCTCGTTTATAACAAAAAGCATACGGTGTATTCCCTCGTATTCCCTGCCGTACAGCTTCTTCGGCCCCCACACGCCGTAGGCGTTAATCACCGTCTTATTTTCATCAGCCAACAAGGTGTAGTTCAGTTTAAACTTTTTAGCAAATTTTAAGTGACTCTCCACTCCGTTAGGGCTTACGCCAACAACTTCATATCCCATTTTCTTCAGGTCAGTATAGTTATCCCTAAAGTTGCAGGCTTCCTGCGTGCAAACGGGCGTATCATCCTCCGGATAAAAAAACAGTATTAGCTTTTTACCTAAAAACTGCTTCAGGCTTACCTCTTCACCATTTTGGTCTTTCCCTTTAAAGGCCGGGGCCTTATCTCCTGCTTTTAACATTGCCATGCGGTCAAACTTAAAGCATAGCCGTCAATATTTAAACCGCTTCGTAAAGTTAATTCTACCGCAGGGTACGGTATTGCATTTTCTTAACCTTAAACAGGACAACTTATAGCAGTATGGGGCCGCTTACCAGGCAAACTTAACACTGTATTCCACCGTGTTTTTGCGCTCATCGCTTACCCTAACCGTAAAGGTATGCGGGCCCGCGCTAAGGTCTTCAGGTATAGAATGGGTAAGCAGGGAATTTTTGGCGTCGTAATCTGTTACCACCCACTTACCATCAATGTAGGTATCAAAATCGGCAATGCCCGAAAGGTTGTCCGTAATCTTTACCAATATCTTTTTAACGGCTTTCATGCTTTTGCCCTCGCTTATGTTAAGCGGCTTAATTACCGGTGCCGTGCTATCTACTTTTATGTAGTACTTGCCAAACTCCCTTGAACGCGCACTTACGAAGCCATCCGCAAAGGTGCCGCCCCTTGTGGCCGTTTCGCCATTGTTATCTTCATAAACCATAAGGGCCTTACTTCTAAGATTTTCGGGCAGGCGCTCTGCCTTTACCGATATATCGAACCAATCAAAATCCTGTGTATTGCTGTTATCAACCTGGTGTATTTTTGAATACATTAAAGGGTCGGCAGTTAAACGCATAGCATAATTAAAATACACATCGTCAAACAACGCATTGGCGGGCACTTTCAGTTTAAATTCAGGGGTGCTGTACTCATTGCTTTTAGCGTAATTGAACACCTGGGTGTATTTCAACTCCTTCTTTTTAAAGGCAGTGGCGGCAGTGTCAAACTGCAATTTTAGCTTAGCCAGGGTTACGTTACCTGCATAGTCGCTTATCTCAATCAACAGCGGATGAACCTTGCCGTCGCTAAGGTCTACAATGCCGGCATTTACCAGGTTATCATAAACCGGGCATCGGTTGCCGGGTTCTACATAGCATTTGTGGTAGCTTTTACGGCCTTCATTTAAAAAAGCCGCATAATCTACATGGCTCAACACACAGCGCTTTTCAGGAAAGGAAAATGAATTGATTTTAAAATCGTAAATCATGCGGCTGCTGTCAAACACCGTCATGTTATAAATACCGGTGTGCGCATCGGTATTATTCATTACATCGTAGGTATTAATGGCAAAGCCAACCTTACGGTCATTCAATTTAACTACTTCCTCATCGCAAATGCCGTTTTTGCAGTGCAGCTTATAGGTATAAGCCTCGCTGCGGCCCTTCAGGCTATCCATGGCATAAAAGCGCACATTATTTACAATGGGCTTAAGGTCATCCTTTAACTCAATGCCAAACAGCATGGGGTTATAGATATTATCCAGCGTATCGCGTATTTCAAAATGCAAATGCGGACCTCCGCTGCCGCCTGTGTTACCGCTTAACGCAATCTGTTCGCCTTGCTTAACGGGTAGTTCATCGGGGGTAAGGTTAAAATCTACAGCAAAACTTTCTTTGGCGTATTGTTCCTTCCGCAAGCGCTCCAAAATAACAGGTGTAAACTGCTGCAAATGGCCGTAAACACTTACAAAGCCATTAGCGTGCCTTATATAAAGCGCGTTTCCGTAACCTACTGATGAAACATTTATGCGGCATATATACCCATCGGCTGCCGCAAATACTTTGTGGCCTTCTTCCTGGTTGGTTCTAAAATCAAGCCCGGTGTGAAAGTGCAATCGTCTCGGCTCGCCGAAATTGCCGGCAAGGGTTAAGGACAAATCTAAAGGCGATGCAAAATAGCCCTTAGGTATAACTATACTATCAATACGCGTTGCACTTATAGGCGCAAGCGGCATAGCAGGTTTAACCTTATGCACGGCGCTGCCCATTAAGGCAAGCATAGCAAAAAACAAAGCAGAGATTTTACTCATTACAGTTTAAAACAGGCAGTTGTATAACGCGCGCCTTTCTTAATTTATTATTACAGGCGCATGTTTGGTTTAAGTCCTTCCTTCTTATAATGCTGATTAATGATTTTTACCACTTTCTCCGGGTCGTCCGTTATTGAAAATAAATCAAGATCAGCTGCACCAATGTAGGCTTCCTTATTAAGCATGGTTTCCTTAATCCAATCCATTAGCCCTCTCCAATAATTTTCGCCAACAAAAATTATGGGCACCTTATCAATTTTACCCGTTTGTATCAGTGTTAGGGTTTCAAACACTTCGTCCATTGTACCAAAACCGCCGGGCATAAAAATGAATGCCTGTGCATAGCGTATAAACATCACCTTACGCGCAAAAAAGTAACGGAAGATTAACAGCTTGTCTGCATCAATATATTCATTCCAATCCTGTTCGTGTTCCAGTTCAATATGCAGGCCTACTGAACGGCCCTTGGCAAGCTTGGCGCCCTTGTTACCGGCTTCCATTATACCGGGGCCACCACCGGTTATTATACCATAACCTTCCTGTGCAAGGCGCTCAGCAATAACTGTTGCCAATTTGTAATCAGCATGGTCGGGCTTGGTTCGTGCACTTCCAAAAATGGAAATGCAGGGGCCAAAGCGTTCCATCTTTTCAAAGCCGTCAACAAACTCGCTCATTATTTTAAACATGCGCCAGCTCGACTCGGCCTTTAAATCACCCCATTTTTTTTTCTTAGTCATTGCCTATTGTTTAGTTGTAGAAACCTTGGTGGAAATAGCCCATAAACCGGCAAAGGTTAGTAAGCCGTTTATTACCAGCAATTCCAACCCCATTTGATAGCCGTGCAGCACCCCTTCTCTCCATGTTTTGTAATCGGTAAAGAACTGAGGCAGACTGCTATAAATTTTATCGGGTATGGGTGGGCTTATAAAAACCGCCAGCACCACTGCTGTAATACATATTACGGGGGTAAGAGCATCATTCAACTTTCGCTTTGTTAATATACCGAAGGAGAACAAACCCAACAACGGGCCATAGGTATAGGCTGCTATATCCAACACTAAGTCAATAACAGCTTTCTCATTAATAGCCTTACATACCAGTATCAGCAAAAAGAAGATTACTGCCACCGTGCTGTGCACCATAATGCGGCGTTTTTCTTTTTCTTTTTCGCCTATGTCCGTTCTATTTTTAAAGTCCAGTATATCTATACAGAAAGAAGATGTAAGGGCCGTCATTGCACCATCCGCACTGGGGAACAAGGCTGAAATTAAGCCTACAATAAATATTACACCGGCTATTGGCGAAAGGTAATGCAGTGTTATCAGCGGAAAGGTATCATCCGTTTGACCGCTTAAGGTTATCCCTTTTTGCGCAACGTACACGTAAAGGGCGCCACCTAATACAAGGAATAACAGGTTAACCACCAGCAATATTCCGCTAAACGTAAACATGTTTTTCTGGGCTTCGCCTAAGGAGCGGATGCTTATATTTTTCTGCATCATCTCCTGGTCAAGCCCGGTCATAGTAATGGTAATAAAGGCACCGCCAAGTATCTGCTTCAGCATAAAGCCTTTTGCCTTCCAATCGTAATTAAAAACATCGGTGTAATTGTTCTTGTGCAGCTCGCTAACCAAACCGCCAAAAGAAAAATTAAGCTCGCTGCATATAAGGCCAATGGTTACCACCAATGCTAAAATCATAAAGGTGGTCTGCAGGGTGTCCGTCCATACAATTGTTTTAACGCCGCCTTTGTAGGTGTACAGCAATATCATAAGCAGAATAACAAAAGCAGTTAGCGTAAATGGCACGCCCATTTCGGCCAGCATAAAATTCTGCAGTACGTATAACACCAGGTAAATCCTTAACGATGCACCCAAAGTGCGCGATAAAAGAAAAAACGAAGCGCCTGTTTTATAAGTGGTAACGCCAAAGCGTTCCTTTAGGTAACTGTAAATTGAGGTGAGATTAAGCCGGTAATAAAGCGGCAACAAAACCATAGCTACCACTATGTAACCTATAAGGTAACCTATTACCACCTGCAGGTAATAAAAGTGGGCAGTGTTTACCTTGCCCGGCACGCTCATAAAGGTAACTCCGCTTAAGGAAGTACCTATCATGCCATAGGCCACTAAATACCACTTGCTGCTTTTGTGGCCAATAAAAAAATCATCGTTGCCGGTATTGCGCGAGGTATAAAAAGCAATAGCCAGCAACAGCACAAAGTACCCAAAAACAACCGCCAATATTACAGCCGAAGACATACAGCAAAATAAAACCTAAACCTTCCGGTAATAGCTGTAGTTATAAATAGTAAAATGTGGAGTGAGAGGTTTATTGAACAACCAGCATCGGTTACTAAAAGACCTCCTGCCAATTAACACTATATTCGAATGTTCTAATTGTTACAGAATGAGACATTACTTTTTATTGCTCATACTCTTGAGTGGGATAAGCCTTAAAGCCCAACCGCCTATAAACACTAACAAAAAAGATGGCGGCTACACCTTCAACCTGAAAAAATTCGTAAACACTACTTCGGTTAAGAACCAGTATAAATCCAACACTTGCTGGTGCTATTCCACCGAATCTTTCCTTGAATCGGAATTAATGAGAATGGGCAAGGGCAGTGTTGATTTAAGCGAAATGTTTGTGGTGCGCAATATGTACATACAAAAAGCAGAGCGTTACATACGCTACCATGGTACCACGAATTTCAGCCCCGGCGGTGAGCCACACGATGTTATGAATGCTGTGCGTGAATTTGGTTTGTTGCCTATGGAAGTTTACCCCGGCAATTCAGGTACGGCTGAAAAGCCTGTACACAGCGAAATGGATGCCGTTCTAAAATCAATGCTGGATGTAATGATTAGAACACCTGATGGCAGCCTTAACCCAAACTGGAAATCGGCTTTTATTGGCGCCTTGGATGGTTACCTTGGCACTCCACCCGATTCATTTACTTACCAGGGCAAAACCTTTACAGCAAAAACCTATGCTCAGTCACTGGGTATAAACCCTGACGATTACGTTGAGATAACTTCTTTCACTCATCATCCCTTCTATTCATCTTTTATACTGGAAATACCCGATAACTGGGCTGCACAACAGGTTTACAACGTTCCTTTGGAAGATTTAAAACGAATAGCCGATAATGCTATAAGCAATAACTATTCGGTTGACTGGGCAAGCGATGTAAGTGAAAAGGGATTTTCGTATAAAAACGGTGTGGCTATAGTGCCGGTTAAAAACGTTGAGGATATGAATGCGGAGGAAAAAGATTCGCTCTTCGTTTCACCCCATGCTGAAAAAACGATTACACAAAAAAACAGGCAGGATGCTTTTGACAATCTTACCACTACTGACGACCACGGCATGCAAATAGTGGGTATGGCCGACGACCAAAACGGCAACTCTTATTACCTGGTAAAAAACAGTTGGGGAACGGAAAACGACCTGAAGGGTTTCTTCTATTGTTCAACGCCTTACTTTTTGTATAAAACCACTTCCATTACGGTAAACAAGCGGGCTATACCTAAGGACATACTGAGTAAACTGGGAATAAAAATTTAAACAGCTACTGAGCCGCCATTTTTTTCTCCCATACCCAGGCGGTGCGCATCATGGTATCAAGGTCGCGCTTTATTTGCCAGCCAAGGGTATTAACCGCTTTGCTGTTATTGGCATAAATACTTACCACATCGCCGGGGCGGCGCGGGCCTAATTTATAATTCAGCTTTTCGCCGCTTACGCGTTCAAACGACTGAACAGCTTCAAGCACTGTTACTCCATTGCCGGTTCCAAGATTATAAACCTCGCACTTTTCCGTATTGCGATTATCCAACAGATATTGAAGAGCATCAGTGTGCGCAGAAGCAATGTCCATTACGTGTATGTAATCGCGGATGCAGCTACCATCGCGTGTATCGTAATCACTACCGAAAATGGTAAACTCTTTAAACTTGCCTATTGCTGTTCCGGTAATGCGGGGCACCACAGCCGTAACAACATCGGTAGTATCTTCCCCTAAGTTTCCGCTTTCGTGTGCTCCAACAGGGTTAAAGTAACGCAACAGTATAAAACGGCCATTTGATTTTTTTGCATGGTCGCGTATAATGGCCTCACCTATTTGCTTGGTGCGCGCATAAGGCGATTCTGCTTCACCCATGGGGGTATCTTCCGTTACTGGCAATTCTTTGGCGTTACCATATACTGAACAGGATGAAGAGAACACAAAATCCTTTATGCCAAACTCATCGGCAAGTTCCAGCAGGTTGATTAATGAATCGAGATTATTGCGGAAATAGAGCAATGGCTTATCTACAGATTCAGGAACAGATTTAAGGGCTGCGAAATGAATGATACCATCAATTTTCCCTTCCTTTTCAATTACCTCTTTAACCGCTGCCTTGTTGCAAAGGTCAACACAATAGTTTGTTATTCTTTTGCCGGTTATGCTTTCAATGCGGTCAACAGTCAGCGCTTTCGAACGCATGTTATTATCAATACTAAAAACGTTGAAGCCGTTATCCAGTAAATCAACAATGGTATGCGAGCCGATATAGCCGCATCCCCCGGTAACAAGAATCTTAGGTTTTGTAGTTGACGATTGCATAAGGACAATAAGTTAATTAACGCTCAATTAAACTTCTATTGTCTGTTAGTAGTTATACTGTCCGCTTTCAATGGTACGGCGTATGCCTTCTTCAATAGTAATCATTGGCCGGCCTAACAACTGCTTCATTTTGGCAATGTCCGGCTTGCGGCGGGTCATATCGCCTTCTTTCAATGGCGGCAAATGCACAATCTCTGATTTAGAGTTGGTTGCCTTTATTATCAGTTGAGCCAGTTCCAAAATAGTTACCTCATAATCACTGCCTATGTTAACTGTATCGTTAAGGTACATATTATCATACAAGGTGCTTACGCAGGCGTCTACGTTATCCTGCCTGAAACAGAATGTGCGGGTTTGTAAACCATCACCGTAAACGGTAATTTTCTGGTTGCCCATGGCCGCGCGTATAAAACGGGTCATTACAAAGTCGCTGCTTTGCTTAGGGCCATAGGTATTAAAGAAACGGAAGATGGTATAATCCAAATCAAACTCCTGCTTGTATGAACGCAAAAAGGCTTCACCAACATTCTTTACTACGGCATATGGTAAGCGTGAGTTCAGTGGTGTTGTCATTTCATTCTGAGGATGCTCAAATGGCTCACCATAAACTTCTGATGAGGAAGAGAAGAACACGCGCTTTACGCCTGTATTTTTGCTAAGGTCCAGCACATACTTAATGCCCTGTATATCCTTTAATACGGATACCGGGTTCTCAAGTGTGCGCTTAACACCTACCACAGCGGCATAATGAAAAACGTAGTCAAATTTATACGAGGTCATTACCGCAGCAATATCACGGTACTCATTGCAATTGCACTTAATAAATTTCCAGTTGCCCTGGTTTCCTTCAGGCAATCTGCGAATGTTGCCAGTAGACAGATTATCTACAATAACAACAAAATTATCCTTGTCTTCAATTAGTTTATCTACTAAACAACTGCCCACAAATCCTGCTCCACCGGTAACCAGTATAGTTCTTGCCATAGTTTTATGCTATTAATTCCATTAAATATTTTCCGTAGCCGCTCTTCATTAACGGCTCAGCTAACGCCCGTAATTGCTCTGTGCTTATAAAGCCCTGGCGCCATGCTTCCTCTTCAATACAGCCTACCTTTAAACCCTGGCGCTGTTCAATTACCTGCACAAATTGCGATGCCTGCATCAGCGAATCAAAGGTGCCGGTATCCAACCATGCTGTGCCACGATCTAATATGCCCACCTGCAATTTGCCTTGCTTTAAATACTCCTTGTTTACATCGGTAATTTCGTATTCGCCACGGGCGCTTGGTTGCAGGTTACGCGCTATTTCCACCACGCTGTTATCGTAAAAATATAAGCCGGGTACTGCATAGTGCGATTTAGGCTGCTTTGGCTTCTCTTCAATAGAAATAGCCTTGCCGTTTTTATCAAACTCTACCACACCATAACGTTCAGGGTCGCTAACGTGGTAAGCGAATACCACACCGCCATTAGGGTCGGCATTAGACTTCAGAAGAGCATCCAGGCCGGTACCATAAAATATATTATCGCCTAAAATAAGGGCTGCCTTTTCGTTACCGATAAACTCAGCGCCCAATACAAAAGCCTGTGCAAGGCCATTGGGCACTTCCTGTATTTTATATTGAAAATTGCAGCCGTATTTTTTGCCGTCGCCCAATAAGCGCTCGAAATTCGGTAAGTCTGTGGGGGTTGATATAATCAGTATCTCGTTTATGCCTGCCTTCATTAATACCGAAAGCGGATAATAAATCATCGGCTTATCGTAAATGGGCATTATCTGCTTACTTATTGCATAGGTAATGGGGTACAATCTTGTTCCCGAACCACCTGCCAGTATAATTCCTTTCATATATTATTATTAGCGGCAAAGAAATAAAAATCCCTTACACTACTTAATAGCAGCCAATTTACTTTCAACGGCCTCAACAACCGCCTTCTGCTTACCTATCTGCTCGTTTTTCTGCCCCTGGTCCTGCTTCGATTGATTTATAGCCCGGTCCTCCTCGCGGTTTTCCTTCTCCCACTTATCAATCTGCTTATTTAGTTTTTCATTTTCTTTCTCCAGCTTTTCCTTCTCGCCCATAAGGTTATCCAAAGCTTTTTGCGCCTCCTTGTAGGCATCGCCGCCACCGGCTTTAGTGGTTTCCACTACGGCTTTTTGCGCGGTTACCTGTTCAATTTTACGCTTTTGGTCAGCTTCGTTAATTTTAATGTCGTTCTTATTGCGTTCAATAGAGCGTTCATTTTCCTTAATGGCACCTTTAGCCTTTTCTTCAACGGATATCAACTTCTTCAGTTCATCCTGCAACTTATCCAGCTTGTTCTTCTCAGCCTGAAGTTCGTCCTTTACCACCTCACGGTACTCTGCATTAGCAAAGTCCTTTACATACTTTATGGCAGCAAGGTTTTTGTCGTTGCTCAGCTTTTCCGATATAAATACAGAATCCTGTTCAGCCACCCAAACGGTAAGCCTAACGCCCTCATTGGTTTCTAACAACGTACTATAAACAGCTAAAGGCAGGGTAGAAATGTTTTTTACAGTTATCCCTTTAATAGTCATTTCTCCATTCAGGTTTTCGGCTTTGCTCTTCGAGCCCTTCTCCAGGTATTTTGTCCAGTCTTTCTCTACTGTTTTTGACTTGCTTCCCGGTATATCTACCAAAAAAGAAGGCTGGGCGCCTTTGCTCATTGCACGCGGGGCTTCCTCTACAAAAATGCTCTGTCCGTAAACGGCTGCCGTGCACAATACAGCAGCTAAAAGGGTGGTGGTTTTAATCATAGTTATATCTAAGTTCTGTTTTAACCTTTAGCAAAAATCCATGATAGCAAATCGCGCAGTTTTATCTTCTTACCGTACATCAAAATTCCTATGCGGTAAATTCTGCCGGCAATAAATGCTGTAAATAAAAAGCCTGCAAACAACAGCGTTAGTGAAAGGGCAATTTGTTTCCAGTCGTGTATAAAAGGCAGCCGGGCGCTTAATACCACAGGGGCTGTAAACGGAATGATAGAACCCCAAAAGCCCAAAGCACTGTCAGGATTATTGATAACGTTAATGGCTATAAGTATGGAAACAACAATAGGCACCGTTAGCGGCACCATAAGCGATTGCTGGTCGCCATCTTCGCCCATGGCAGCGCCTACTGCGGCAAATAGAGAACCATAAAGCAGAAACCCACCAAGGAACAAAAGCGGAAACACAACCACTATTTGAGCGAACGGCAATTGCTTAAAGCCCTGCACAATCTCCATTACGTTATCAGGGTCCACTTCAGCACCACTCATTCCCCCTGCTGGCGCTGAATAATGGCTCATGTTCATACCCAGTATGGGCAGAACGGCAACGTTTATCAGTGTTATAAATACAATCCATAAAATAAACTGGGTAAGCCCCACAGCGCCCACACCCATTATTTTACCCATCAACAATTGAAACGGTTTAACTGAAGACGTTAGAATTTCCACAACGCGGTTGGTCTTTTCCTCCTGCACGCCTTTCATAATCATGGTGCCGTAAAAAAACAGGGAGATATAAATAGCAAACCCCATAAGCATACCAATGGCTGAGGCCGCCAGGGTAAAGCCGCGTTTTTCGTTTTGGTTTATAAGCGAATCGTAGTTCAGTGTAATCTTCCGCTGCATTTCATTTATCTGCTTCTCATCCAGGTTCAGCATTTTCATACGCAAGCGCTGGTAAGCATCGTTCATGCGTTGTGTAATTACCTGCCACTTGGCCATGCCCGGCGCTTTTACAAAACGGAATGAGATAGGCGACTTCTGCGGGTTGTTAATGTCAAAATCGCGCGAAATGAAAAGAATGCCCTGGTATTTACCCTCTTCTTCCTTTTTGTTGGGTATTTGTTTCAGCACATTGTCATACTGCTCATCTACCATGTGGAAGTACAAGGTGCCATCGCTTTCATCGGGCATAGAAATATCGAACTTTTTAAAAAGTCCGCTTTCGTCTACTACGGCAATATGGGTTGTGCTGCGGTTATAGGTAGAAATAAGAACGCTGGAAACCATGAACAACAAAAAGCCCAGCGGCGCCAAAAGCGTAGTTATAAAAAACGCTTTTCGCTTAACGCGGCTTATGTATTCGCGCTGTATTATTATCCAAATTTTCCCCATTAGTTCAATTGCACCTGCCGAATAAATATTTCATTAATAGAAGGTAATACCTCGTTAAAGGAGTGAACCTCTACATTGTTTTCAACGAATAATCTCAGCAGCTCATTTCCTTTATGCTCCTCTTCAAACTTTACGGTCAATTCACCTTTTCCGCGCTCTACTATGTTCAGCTTTTCCAAAAAGCCGCCGGTTACCTCGCCATTAAACTGCACGCGGAATTTATTTTCCTTAAACCGCTGCTTTAAATCTTTTACGCCTCCTTCAAGAATTATGCGGCCCTTATTTACAAGCACAATATCATCGCATATCTCCTCTACCTGCTCCATGCGGTGGGTAGAAAAAATAATGGTCTTTCCCTTGTTGCTCAGTTCATGAATCTCGTCTTCAATCAGTTTACTGTTTATAGGGTCCAAACCACTAAACGGTTCATCCAGTATCAACAATTCGGGGTCGTGTAAAACGGTGGCTATAAACTGTATTTTCTGGCTCATGCCTTTTGACAGTTCTTCAATGGTTTTATTCTCCCAGCTTTCTATACCAAAACGGTTAAGCCAATAGTGCACATTCTCTTTTGCCTTTGCTTTGCTTAACCCTTTTAAGCGCCCAAGGTAAATGAGGTGCTCACCTACCTTCATTTTTTTATACAGCCCGCGCTCTTCGGGCATATAACCAATATGCTCGGTATGAACGTCTGAAAGGGCCTCTCCATTAAAAAGAATACTGCCGCTATCAGGGTAAAGTATTCGGGTTATCATGCGTATAAGCGTGGTTTTACCCGCACCGTTTGGGCCCAGCATGCCGAATATTTTGCCCTTCGGTATAGTAAAGCTTACATCATCTGATGCTACGTAAGCGCCGTACTGTTTAACTATATGTTGAAGTGTAAGAAGGGCCATTAAGGGGCTTATTGTACCGAATGTAAAAAAAACTCCCCGCAGCGGCAGGGAGATGAAATTATGTTTATTAGTCTCCGAAGAAGTCTCTCATGCGATCGAAGAAGCCTTTTTCTGTTTTAGTGCCCGGCTTGGGTTTAAAGTTCGGGTGTTCGCGCAAATTCTCCAGTATCTTCTTTTCTTCCGAGGTTAACTCGGTTGGTGTAAACACATTTATCAAAATCAATTGGTCTCCACGGCCATAGCTGTTAACTACAGGAACACCTTTGCCACTCAAACGAAAAACTTTGCCCGCCTGTGTGCCAGCCGGTATCTTAAACTTAGCTTTACCTTCTATGGTTGGCACCTCTACTGTGGTTCCTAAGGCAGCATCAACAAAACTTATGTGCAGGTTGTAAATCACATTCTGTCCTTCAATTTCAAGGTCAGGATGTTTTTCCACTTCAATAGCAATAATTAAATCGCCGGCAGGGCCACCCTGCTCACCTGCATTACCTTTGCCGCTCATGCTTAATTGCATGCCTTCCTGCACGCCGGCAGGTATATCAATGGTTAATGATTCTTCGCCATACTCCACCCCTAAGCCGTTACAGGTAGCGCACTTCTTGGTTATTTGCTGGCCTGTGCCGTTACATTGGTAACAGGTGCTTGTGGTTTGCATTTGGCCCAGTATAGTATTGGTGGTTTTACGCAATACGCCGTTACCACCGCATACACCGCACTTACCTACTGAACCGGCATCCTTAGCGCCGCTGCCATGGCAGGTGTGACATTCCACCTGCTTTTTAACCTTAATGGTTTTGTGTGCACCATTAGCAACTTCCTGCATGCTCAACTTAACCTTAATGCGCAGGTTGCTGCCGCGCTTTCCTTTAGTGCGTGTTCTTCCACCGCCGCCACCAAAGAAAGATTCAAACGGGTCGAAGCCACCGCCTCCACCGCCTCCGCCAAAAATATCGCCGAAGTTGCGGAAGATGTCTTCCATGTTCATATGGCCGCCGCCATAGCCACCCTGGCCATAACCGTTCTGACCATTAACGCCAGCATGACCATACTGGTCATACATTTTTTTCTTCTCGGCATCGCTTAATATCTCGTACGCTTCAGCAGCTTCTTTAAATTTCTCTTCTGCTTTTTTATCGCCCTGGTTACGGTCCGGGTGATACTTTAAAGCCACCTTACGGTAAGCCTTTTTAATTTCTTCCGCGGTAGCTGTTTTCGGCACTTCCAGTATGTCGTAATAATCTTTCTTGCTCATTGCCCCTCCTAACCTCCCCTAAAAGGGAGGAACTTTGGTTTTAGCTTATAGTTTTACTTGTATTCATTTTCACAATTCTTCAAATCCCCTTCAGGGGTTTTCGGGGTCCTATTATTTACCCACTACCACTTTAGCGAAACGAATAATTTTATCATTCAGGTAATAACCTTTCTCTACCTCATCAACCACCTTGCCGGCTAAATCCGGTGTGGGGGCCGGTACCTCTGTTATGGCTTCGTGCTTATCGGCATCAAAAGTTTGGCCGATGGTTTCCATAGCTTTTAAACCTTTTGCAGTTAACGTATTTAGCAACTTATTATAAATTAGTTGTATGCCTTCTTTTGAAGAAGCATCAGAGGCTTTTAACGCACGTTCAAAATCATCAAGCACCGGCAACACGTCCTTAACCACATCTTTGCTTGCGGTTTGTATTATCTCCAGGTTTTGTTTGGCGGTTCTTTTCTTGTAGTTATCAAAATCAGCATATAAGCGCACATACTTGTCGCGCAGTTCTTCCATTTCGCGCTTTAGTTCGCTAATCTCAACATCCTTTGGGTCGGTTTTTTCTTCCTCAAAGTTTACATCTTCCGGCTTTTTACCCAGCAGGTCGTTTACCAACTTCTCGGCGGCAGTAATGGTTTTTTCAGCAAAATTCCCTGCCTTTTCCTTAGCGGTTTTGCCTATCTCTTCTGCCTTTTCATTAATGGTGTGTTTCAGGTCATCCACACGGTCCTTCAGGTTCTCTTTCTCGGTATTGTTATTCTCCTCCATACTATCAAACTGGTTTACGGGGGCGAATATCTCAAAATGCCTGCCCTTTTTGGGTTTTAGGTCAAATTGACGCAAAACAGCCTCATTTACAGGATGAATAGACAGGTCATAACAGGCCCTGACAAATATGGCAGGTAGAAAATTATTGAAAATCAATGAGGTATAAAAAGACTTACACTCTCTTGATGTCAGCACCTAAGGCGTTAAGGCGCTCATCAATGCGCTGGTAACCGCGGTCAATTTGGTCGCTATTGTTAATTATAGACTTGCCGTCGGCACTCATAGCTGCTATTAGTAGTGATACCCCTGCACGTATATCGGGCGAACTCATAGTAATACCGCGCAGTTTGTATTGGCGGTTAATACCAATAACGGTAGCGCGGTGCGGGTCGCAAAGTATTATTTGCGCGCCCATGTCAATCAGCTTATCTACGAAGAATAAACGGCTCTCAAACATTTTTTGGTGAATGAGCACACTACCGCCGGCTTGCGTGGCTACTACTAAAACAATAGAGAGTAAGTCCGGTGTAAACAAGGGCCATGGGCCATCGGCAATAGTTAGTATGGAACCATCAATAAAGCGCTGAATTTCGTATTTCTCCTGTGCAGGCACATAAATGTCATCACCCTTTACCTGCATTTGTATTCCTAACTTTTCAAATACCGGAAGTATGTTGCCCAGCATATCAATGCGGCAATTTTTAATGGTCAGCTCGCTTTGTGTCATAGCCGCCATACCAATAAAAGAGCCTATTTCAATCATATCCGGCAGCATGCGGTGTTCGGTACCACCTAAGGAATCCACTCCGTCAATCTTTAACAGGTTAGAACCCACGCCGCTTATTTTAGCACCCATGCGGTTAAGCATAGCGCATAACTGTTGCAGGTAAGGTTCGCAGGCAGCATTAAAAATGGTGGTGGTGCCTTGTGCCATAACAGCCGTCATTACAATGTTGGCTGTACCGGTTACTGATGGCTCATCCAATAAAATATAGGTGCCGCGCAGGTTACTTGCTTCTACACTATAAAAGCTTTCGTTGCTGTCGTAGTTAAATTTAGCCCCCAGTTTTTCAAAGCCTAAAAAGTGTGTGTCCAAACGGCGGCGGCCAATTTTATCGCCACCGGGTTTAGGCATGTAAGCCTTTTTAAAACGGGTTAACAGCGGGCCCATTATCATTATTGAACCACGCAGGGCTGCACCCTTCTTTTTATACATGTCCCCCTTCAGGTAATCCAGGTTAATATCATCTGCCTGAAACTCGTAGGTGTCTTCACTTTTCTTGTTCACCTTAACGCCAAGGTCCTTCAGTATATCTATCAATGCCAGTACATCGCGTATGGCAGGTATGTTGCTAATGGTTACTTTTTGGGGAGTAAGTAATACAGCGCATAAAATCTGCAAGGCTTCGTTTTTTGCACCCTGAGGCACTATATCGCCTTTTAATTTCTTTCCACCAATTACTTCAAATGAGTTAGGCATACGTATAAATTTGAGAATAGGGCAATTTGATAATTAAACACTAACTACCCGAAGCTAATAACGCAATTGGCCTACGCGCCGCGAAGGTTTGAACCTATAAGCTATACACAAGCGCCTGTGGAGTGGCTAAAAAGTAAAGCCCCTCAGATTTTAAGCAAATGCTCTACATCCTCGGGGCGGTTACCCAATTCGGGCTGTATGTATTACTTCATAGAAACCATTGACCTCCCCTTGCCATGGGCCATGAAGCATACCTACAAGCTTATTTATGACTTACATTTTTATAATCTTGGTTTGGTAAATACCGTTTTCGCCTTTTACGTTTACCAGATAAATACCCGCCGAAAAGCCACTCAAATCAAACTGTAGCCGTTGCGTTGCTGCAAGCTCCTGCTGCAGCATTAGTTTACCCGAAACATCAAAAACGGATAAAACGGCATTCGCGCTATTTGACTCAGCCCTTTCAACTATCAACGTGCTTGCAACAGGGTTAGGATAAACATTCCAACTAGTGCCGGAGTTTAAATTGTTTACAGCGGTGTTGGTATTACCGTTAAGCGTTGTTTTTTGGTTGCCCCTTAAAACTGCAGAGGTGAGATAGTTTATTTGCGAGGAGTAGCCGTTGAACTCATAAACAGCAAAGTGGTAAACCGTGTTTGGGGTTAGCCCGGTTACAGTAAAACTACTGCCGGTATCGCTGTAAACTACATACTGGCCGCCGAAGTTAGTACCCATACCAAACACAGTATCGGAATAGTAAAAAATACCATCCAAGGGCTCTGCGTTTACTGCTGCGGCCTCACGCGCTATTACAATTCGCTTGTTGCCGTTACCCTTGGTAAAGCTAACTTTCATGGTGGTATCGGTTACATTACTAAACAGCATGTTTTTAGAAATGGTATCAGGCGCCAAATCAAAAAAATCATACTTAGCCAGGTAAGTATTGTAAGAGAACTGACTGCTTTTACCGGCTATAAATAAGGATGGGTTTGTTGCCGTATTAAAGTTTACCGTATCGCTAAACGTACCGGTAACATAGATATACTGGTTATTCTGATTGCTAAACACACTGGCCTCACAGGTATTAGCGTTGCCGGTTAACTCTTTATGCAACTGCAGTGTTCCTGAATAGTTAAGCAGCATACAAATACTACTATTGCCCGAAGGGTCGGTTGCAGCAGCGTTAACCTGTGGCACATCGGGGTCTAAATCAACAGTGCCGCGGTACCTGCCGCTTACCAAAATACCCGGGCTGCCTAATTGCAGGTTGTTCAAGTCAATGTAATTGTTCGCTAATGTTGTTTGCCAAACTTTATGAAAACCATATACACCGTTATCATCAAGCTTTAGCAGAGCACAACCGGGGTTTGAATTAAAGTTGCTGCTGGCATTATTTGCGCTTGGGTCAAAGTCCACCACACCCCCATCGCACCTTAATAATGCGTATACGTTACTATAACTAACCAGCAAATCAGAAACTTCAGTATAGTCGCTGCTGTTAAAAAAGTAACCCCATTGGCGCTGAAACAAATCGTTGTACTTTAAAATAAAGGCATTACCCGATGTGTTAGAGGGCGTAAGCTGCCCTACCGAAGCGTTAAAAAAATCAGTGTAAAGCGGGCCGCTTCCTGAATAACCTGCCAGGTATACATTATTGTTGTTATCAATCTCAACCTCTTCAATATAATCAGAGGCCGTGCTTCCGCTTGCGCCCGATAAACGATAGGCGGTTGCCTGTGTAAAGTTAGTATCGTATTCAGCCACATATCCATCGTAGTAACCGTTTTGCACGGGGTTAAGTGTATAGGTGTTAGTTGAAGGATCAAAGTCAGTACTATTCGAAAAAGCGCCAACAACTACAAAGTAGCCAAAGGAATAAGTTGCAACATCGTAGATGTAAACATCACCTGTTGTCGTTGCCATATTTTTAGCAAAAATAAAATCTCCGTTTAACGTGTATTTGGCCACAAAGGGAGTATTGATTGAAGCATTACCTGTTAAGTAGGCGGTGCCTGCACCGGGGTCAAAATCAGCATGGCTGCGATACTGGCCAAAAAGATATATGGAGCCCTGGTAAACCATTATTTTTGAAATGCTGCCTGCTACATCCACTTCAATATTTTTAGCCCACATCAATTCTCCATCGCCTGAATACCTGGCAAATGCCATAGTGTTGTATGCCCCCGTTTGAGGTGTGAAATTCAACACCCCGCTTCCCGGGTCAACATCTGTTGTATCCTCTATTACCAGTGATACATACACAAAACCGCTATCATCCTGGGCTATGGCCCTGCCCGGGTAAACGCTTTTGGAAGAATTTTTACATACAATGGCCTTTGCAAAATCGAGATTAACAGCAGGTTGGGCCAGCAAAGGGCCGCTTATAAGTGCAGCTATTAACCATAAACAGAATTGGGTAACTGAATTTTTCATGTTTGTTGTTTTTGTAGTGCAAAAGTGCCTGCAGCCACACATTTGAAACGAAGCAGCTTTTTAATAAATTAGGGCTCAGGACAACTATATTTATTCATAATCTCCAATGAAATATTAAAAAAATAAGAGGGTTTAGGAATGCGTTTTAGTGAAGCCGATTTGCACAAACTGGTTAGGGGGTTTACCGCTAACGAAAAAATGCTTTTTAAAAGGTTCAATGCAAATGCGAAGAGCCAGGCAGCCTACATTGTATTGTTTGACCTGCTGGCTTCAATGAAAGATTACGACAAGCAAAGGCTGAAAGCTGAACTGAAGCGACTAAAGATTACAGTTCATCTCCCTTCGCTGAAAAGTTATTTATACGACCAGCTCATTCTGTTTTTAAGGGTGCACAAGGGCAGCCCAACACCGGCATGGAAAATGCGCCAAATGAATATTGATGCCGATCTTCTTTTTGAAAGGGGGTTCCATAAAAATGCGCTACAGCTTTACGAAGAACAACTGGAGGAAGCGAACAATCATTCCAACCCGCAAATACAATTAGTTGCGCTAGATAATATGATTAAATACGCGCAACGCACGGGCAATCCCTTTCTGCTGGAAACCTACGAAAGCAAATTGCTGGAAGCATTAAGTCTTTTCTCCAACCGCATGGAAATACAGATACAATTCCGAACCCTGGTGCGGTTTTATTCTGAAAAATTTCCCATCCGCGATAAGAGCGCCCTTGCCGAGTTAAAACAACTTGGCAAAAAAATGCCTTTTAAAACCGAGGAGGAGGTATATACCCCCGCCGCACGCATCTTCTTTTATAACTACTATTATTATTACAATTACATGCTTGGCAATTTTGAACGCAGTTACGAATTCGCCATACGGCGTTTGGAGTGCGTTAAAAGCTATGAAAAAGAACTACAACCGGTTTACAGCTACCAACTGAGCACTTTTGAGTTGCTGATTAACTCAAGCCTGCACCTTAAAAAACCTGAACTTGCCTTAAAACACTTTCTTAACCTTGAACAAATATGCAAGGGCAAAACAGATGTGCGCACCAAACTGCTTTTAAACTTTGCGTTTGCTGCAATTAATGCAGTGCACAATTGGCCGGAAGCAACCACCGAAAGAAGAATGAAGACCAAAGATTTTCTGGTAAGTCAAAAAGAGACGACCCCGGTTGTTAGCCTTGGCTTAATGGACCTTGCTTATAGCTGCTTTCGCAATAGAGAATACAACGAAACCCTTTCTGTTTTAGATGAAATACTTTCCGACAAATCAAGCTTTCAGCACACCATTGTTCAAACCCAGGCGCGGCTGCTTGGTATACTTACACACTACGAGCTAAAAAACTATTTACTAATTGAATACCTTATTGCAAATACCAAACGCTATTTGCGGCAACATGCCAGGCTTAGGCCCTTTGAACGCACCGTGCTAAACGGGGTGAAACACCTGCCTGAAAAAATCAATGAACAGGACATGAGGGCTTACCTCTATAATCTTAAAAATAACCTACAAAAACTTTCGAAAAATCCTTTTGAACGTAACCTTACGCGCGGCTTTAACTTTGTAAGCTGGATTGAAAACAAACTGCAATAAAAAACGGGCGCCTAAGCGCCCGTGAATATTATCCTCTACGTTTTTTAAAGTTCTTGTTGTTGCGGTTTTGGCCACCACCATGCCCGCCGCCGCCGTGGTTACCGCCACCACCACCTCCGCCATGGCGGAATTTACCTCCGCCACCTTTGTGTTTATGCTGTTGGAAGGATTTCCCTTCGCCAATGCGCTGTTTGTTAGCACGTGCTAAACTGTTAAGGTCATGGTCATCAGCAACAATCAACGCTCCTTTTGAAAGCAGGCGTAAATCGTTCTTAATAATCTCATCGTTCACCTGCTCCTTGCTCCAGTTTTGGTAAACCAGTTTCATAAAGTTACCAATGCAAGAAGTAAAGCCGGCTTGCTTTTCCGTATCTTCTGTTTCAACCGCTTTTTTAACCAGCTTTTCTACGTTTTTACCATAGTGCTTGTAACGTATGCGGCTTTGCGGGTAAGGCAAACGTTCAGGTTTACGTTCAATTTCCTCGCGTTTTTTAATTGGATAAGGTGATTCAACCTGCAGTTGGTAGTCGCTCATTATAAACAGGTGGTCCCACAACTTATGGCGAAAGTCTTCCACGTTGCGCAGTTGTGGGTTCAACTGGCCCATTAGTTCAATTATCTCTTTAGAAAACTGGTTGCGTTTTTCAACGTCCTTTTCTTTCAGGCAATTCTCCACTATGCGCTGTACATGACGGCCGTATTCCTTTAAAACAAGTTTGTTGCGTATGGTATTATATGTAGCCATTTAAAATGGAATTTAATTCAGTTAAGTAAAAATGTAATGCGGGTATAGGCCCTTTAATGAAGAAACTGCTACCGGGAATACTGCTTACGAATTAACAGGAGGGTTCGTTAACGCTTGCAGCTTAATTGCAGTTGATACTACAAAGATGTATAAAAGAACCGAAGCAACAAAATCAGCTTCTGGGGGCTTAGGTATTCTTAAGAATCTTAACCCGTGCAAACTTCAGCATAATCTTCTTTACACCATAGGCAGAGAAAAAGATACTGGCAATTTTATTCGCCCCGCTCCCCTCAATACTTACCACCTTACCCTCACCAAATTTTTCGTGTAAAACCTCCATGCCTACCTGCAGGGTGTTGGCATCATCAGCTACAAAGGGCTCACCGGTGGCTTCAGTTACGGGTGGCTTGGCGGCCGGTGTAACTGATGGCTTAGGATATACGCTTTTGGTAAAGCCTTCCGTTGGTGCGTGGCTGCTGTGTATTTTAGCCTTGCGCACATCACCATGGTGCGATACCACGTTCTCCGGCACCTCCTGTAAAAAACGGCTAGGGTCGCAATAGTTCAACTGCCCGAATTTATAACGTGTGCTTGCATAAGTTAAATACAGCCGCGCTTCGGCACGGGTAATAGCTACATAAAACAAGCGGCGTTCTTCTTCCAAATCTTCCAGGCTGTATAAACTCTGCTGGCCCGGGAACAGGTTTTCCTCCATGCCTACTACATACACTACTTTAAACTCAAGCCCCTTGGCGGCGTGTACGGTCATCAGCTTTACACTATCTGCATTGGCGGCATCTTTTTCGTCGCCTGTAAGCAATGTAACGTTTTGCAAAAACGAACCCAGGCTCTTATCTGTGCTTAGCACTTCATCTTCCTGTACTACATCCTCCTCCACAAACTCTTTAATAGAGTTCAACAACTCCTGCACGTTTTCATAACGGCTAACCCCTTCAACGGTTTTATCGTTATATAACTCGCTTACCATTTTAGTAGTGCTGCCAATGTTCTTAGCCAGGTCGTAAGCATTCAGCTTTGTAGCCTGTGCGCCAAAGCTTTTTATCATCAGCACAAACTCCTCAACCGCATTTTTGGTGCGGGTGGGTATATCGTAATACTGCACCTCGTTTAAAATGTCCCAGGGGCGTTTGTTCTCGTTATTAGCGGTGATAATAATTTTATCAATAGTGGTTTGCCCTATACCCCGCGCCGGGTAATTAATAATCCGTTTCAGCGCCTCTTCATCGTAAGGGTTTACCGTTAGTTTCAGGTAAGCCAACAGGTCCTTAATTTCCTTGCGCTGATAAAAGCTCATGCCTCCATAAATGCGATAAGGAATATTCTGCCTGCGTAGCGCTTCTTCAAATGCGCGGCTCTGTGCGTTAGTACGGTAAAGTATAGCAAAGTCACTGTTCTTATAATGCTCACGCATTTTCAACTCCATCATGCTGTCTGCCACCCAACGTCCTTCTTCGTTATCACTTGGGGTGCGCACAATTTTTATATCGTCGCCCTTTGCGTTATCTGTCCAAATCTCCTTTTTCAGTTGATTCTTATTGCGGTGTATCAGCTCATTGGCCGCCTTTACAATATTCTGTGTACTGCGGTAGTTTTGTTCCAGTTTGTACACTTTCAATTCCGGAAAATCTTTTTCAAAATTCAGGATGTTATCAATAGTAGCTCCGCGGAAAGCGTAAATACTTTGGGCATCATCGCCCACCACCGTTATATTCTGAAATACATCAGCAATGCGCTTTACAATAGCATACTGCAGGTAGTTGGTATCCTGAAACTCATCGATTAAAACATAGCGGAACTTGTGCTGGTATTTATAAAGGGCATCAGGAAACTTTTCAAAAATGATGTGTGTGTTCAACAGCAAATCATCAAAGTCCATAGCGCCGGCCTTAAAGCAACGGTCGCAATACAGTTTGTAAAGTTGTGCAGTAGCGGGGCGGCGTGTGCTTCTGTCTTCAGCCATTAACTCGCTATCCGTAGCATACATTTCCGGTGTTATCAGCGAGTTTTTCATGGCTGATATGCGGTACTGTATTTGGTTGGGCTTATAGATTTTATCATCAAGGTTATTTTCCTTAATGATTGTTTTTATAAGCGAGCGCGAATCTTCAGTATCGTAAATAGTAAAGTTGGAAGGGAAGCCTATGCGCTGTGCCTCCACACGTAAAATGCGCGCAAACACACTGTGAAAGGTGCCCATATACAAACTGCGGGCATCGGTGCCGGCAATTTTTTCAATACGCTGGCGCATCGCCTCGCTGGCCTTATTGGTAAAGGTTAAGGCTAATATGGAAAATGCATCAACCCCGTTACGCATAAGATGCGCAATGCGGTACGTAAGCACTCTTGTTTTTCCTGAACCCGGCCCCGCAACAATCATCGTTGGCCCATCGGTATTTACTACTGCTGCACGCTGGGCTTCATTCAACTCATCTAAATACGACATAGGCGCGAAAATAACTGAACTGCGCTGAAGCTTACCGGGATTTTTACACAGCAGCCTGCCACTTTATTTATTTTAACCACCTGCTGCGTATTCGTATCTGGTAAATAAGCCATTGCGGCGTAAGCCTGGCAAAAAACAGCATCAATTTAGTTAACAGGCCCGGCACTACTACCGCTTTATTTTTGAACAGCCCTTCTATTCCGGCAGCTGCCACTTTTTGGGCATTCATCATAACCCCCACCTTCTTACCGAGTTCTACGTTAATTACGTTAGGGTCGTATAAGTTGGTGGCTGTAGCGCCCGGACTTAAGCAGGTAACATGTACACCATAGTGTTTTAATTCCGTATGCAGGCTTTGTGTAAAGCTTTTAATGTAGGCCTTGGTAGAGCCATAATAGCCAATGCCGGGAAAAGACTTATAAGCAGAAATAGAAGAGGTGTTAAGAATATAGCCTTTGCGCCGCTCCTTCATTTGTGCGCCAAACAGGGTGCACATTTGCGAAAGAGTAACTACATGCAAAAGCATCATGGCTGTTGCTTTCCCGTAATCGGCATCAGCAATTTGGCCGAAAAAGAAAAAGCCCGCATTGTTTATCAGCACTTCAACGTTTAATGCCTTCGAATTGCAATAATCAAATACTGCTTTTGCAGCTTCTGCAGTAGCAAGGTTTATAGGCAGTATTTCAACCCGTTTATTAAACTCCTTAGCCAACTCAAGTTGCAGCTTTTTAAGTTCTGCCTCCTGATTGCTAACCAACAACAAATGATAGCCCCGTTGTGCCAACAGGCGGGCCATTTCTAACCCTATACCGGATGATGCCCCTGTGATTAACGCGAAGTTATCCGGCATGAGGCATTCGTTTTATTTTCTCCTGAAGTTCGGCACTTAAGCCTTGCTCATTCATGTAGCAACTCATGGTGCCGCTATACATTTTCGCTACGCAGTAATTGCAGACAGTGCAATTTGATTTCGCAATTGTTTCATCGCGCAAACGATTTACAAAATCAGGTTGCTGTATTAAGGCGCGGGCCATAGCTATAAATTCAAAGCCCCGGCTCATGGCTTCATCAATGGTTTGCATGGAATTCATGCCGCCTACCAGCACCACAGGTATTTTTACAGCCTGTTGAATGCGCATAGCATCCTCAATAAAATAGCCTTCCTTAAACACTTCGGGCTTAATCAGTTTGTTGCCCAACAAGCGCACAAAAAACTTTGTGAAGGGCTCTTTTATAAAATGCGCCATCACTTCCACGGGCATACTGCCACGCATTACATACATAGGCGCTTTGCTGACAAAACCACCTGAAACTACCAGCGCATCTGCACCGCTGCCTTCAATCACTCGGGCAGTTTCTATGCCCTCTTCTTTGGTAATGCCGCCGCTAAAGCCATCATAGCTATTCATTTTAACCAATAGGGCATTGCTATTTGGCAAGGCATTGCGTACGGCACTTAATACTTCACGCATAAAGCGGCTGCGGTTTTCAAAACTACCGCCGTATTCATCTTTGCGCCTATTGGTATAAGGAGAAAGAACCTGACTGATGAGATAACCATGCCCGGCGTGCACTTCAACAGCATCAAAGCCTCCTTCAACCGCTATGCGAACTGCATTTGTAAAATCTTCAACTACCTGCTTAAAATCATCTTTAACCATGGTGCGCGGGAAAGTTGGCCCATACCAGTTAATACCGCCTGAAGGGGCAATTGGCTTTTGGCCTGTTACTGCACTATTGGCCATATTGCCGCAATGCCCTATTTGTATAGAGGCAGCCGCTCCTTTGCTGTGCAATGCATCAGTAAAGCGGCGCAGCTCCGGTACAATTTCTTTACGCAACCAAAGCTGGTGCGGAAAGGAAAGCCCACCCTTTGAAACTGCCGCATAGGCCAGCGTGCTCATTCCTATACCTCCCTCAGCTACTGCGCTATGATAAGCCAGTAATTCAGGCGTTATAGTGTGGCCGTTACACATGCCCTCAAAAGCAGCTGCTCTTATACTGCGGTTTCGTAAGGTAAGCGGCCCCAATTTGCCGGCAGTAAAAAACCTGGAGGTGTTCACTCTTCGAAATAAAGGAAATCCTAAAACTATATGGCGGCATTTTAACGCCAATAAAATGGATAATATATTTGGGGCCGAACAATGGAACTCTATATCATACTTATATTAGGTGCAACCACCGCGCTGTTTGTCATCTCTTCCCTCCTTCCCACGCAAACCAAGATTTTAGTAACAAGGTTTTTTCCTACCTATTATGATGCAAAAGAGTTTGAAGCGTATAAAAGATTGCTTGAGAAGAAGTTTTACTATTTCAATTTACTTACACCTGATGAGCAACGCGAATTTGTTTTCCGGTTAAAATCTATCCGCATTTCTAAATCTTTTGTGGGTAGGGGCATTCATGTTACTGACGAAATGGAAATTCTTGTATCCGCTGCTTTGGCACAACTTACCTTTGGGCTTGAAAAATTTGCCCTGCTGAATTTTGAATCCATACACCTTACACCGGAGTCTTTTTATTCAAGCCTGTTTGGCAGAAAGGTTAAGGGGCTAACTTTTGAAAGCGGCCGTATGATTTTGAGTTGGGCCGATTTTGCGCAGGGTTACCAAACGGGTAACGATAAGATAAACCTTGCCCTGCACGAAATGGCGCATGCAATACTGCTGGATAGGCTTACCTATGGTGAAATTGACTTCCATTTTGAGGATTGGGAAAAGACCACCTTGCTGGAACTGCACCGGAGCCGTAATACAGAGAATATTTTGTTTTTACGGGAGTATGCTTTTACCAATAAAGATGAATTATGGGCCTGTTGTGTGGAATGCTTTTTTGAAGCCCCTATAGATTTCAGGGAAAGTTTACCGGCCACCTACAACCAAATGTGCCTGATACTTAAACAGGATATGGCGCAACGAATAACCGCTACTAATCCGGCATAAGCTGTTGATTTAACATCCATTGGCGAATCGCTACCTTATGTAAGGGGTTTTCAGTGCTAAAAACTTTAAACCCCTGCTTTTGTTGTTGGGTTTGGTTAATTTTGCACCCCTTCAAATGGCAGTAAAGAAATCAGATAAAAATAAAGAGAACGAAGCGGTTGGTGTTGAGCCCGATAACATTGAAGTGTTTGGGGCAAGGGTACACAACCTTAAGAACGTTGACGTAACCATACCGCGCAACCAGTTTGTGGTTATTACCGGTATTTCGGGCAGCGGTAAATCATCATTGGCATTCGACACTATTTATAACGAAGGTCAGCGCCGTTACCTGGATTCATTTTCAGCATACGCCCGGCAGTTTATTGGCGGTTACGAAAGGCCTGATGTAGATAAGATAACGGGCTTATCGCCGGTTATATCCATTGAACAAAAATCAGTAAACCGTAACCCGCGTTCTACGGTAGGTACGGTTACTGAGATTTACGACTTCATGCGCCTGCTTTTTGCACGCGCATCAGATGCCTACAGCTACGTTACCGGCAAAAAGATGGTGAAGTTTACCGAGGAGCAGATAATTGACAACCTGCTGCAACACCATAACGGTAAAAAGATAATTGTGTTAGCGCCCGTGGTGCGCGGCCGTAAAGGTCATTACCGCGAACTGTTTGAGCAGGTACGCAAACAGGGCTACCTTAAAATTCGTATTGATGGCGAAGTAATTGATGTGAAACCTAAAATGCAGGTGGACCGCTACGTTGTGCATGATATTGAATTAATAATTGACCGCCTGAAAATTGAAAGCAGCGCCCGCGAACGTTTGCGCACAGCAGTTGGCCAAGGCATGAAAGCCGGTAAGGGCCTGATTCAATTGTTAGATTCAGATACCGAGGAAGTATTCAACTTCAGCAAGCATTTAATGTGTGTTGACTCGGGTATTTCGTACGAAGAACCATCACCGAACACCTTTTCGTTTAACTCCCCCTACGGAGCATGCAACACCTGTAACGGCTTAGGGGTTACGTATGAAGTGAACCGCAAGGTGATAATACCGGACGAAAAAGTTTCCATTAATCGCGGCGGTATTTTGCCTATGGGCGAGGCGCGTGACAATTTCATTTTCCGCGAACTGGCTGCTATAGCCAAAAAATACAAGTTCAACCTTAACGACCCTATTGCTAAAATTCCTGATGAAGCCTTAAGCTATATATTATATGGTGATGCGGAAGAACAGGCCTTTGAAGAAGAGGATTTAGTAATTGAAGATTTTGACGACCGTTGGTACACTTTAAGCAAAGGCGGTTTGGTTGGCTTATTAAAGCGCTGCTTCCGCTTTACATCGTCAGAAGGTATACGCGAATGGGCAGAAGGTTTTATGGAGCAGCACACCTGCCCTACCTGCAATGGCACCCGTTTAAAGAAAGAAAGCCTTTGGTTTAAAATAGATGAGAAGAACATTGGTGAGTTAGCCAAAATGGATTTAACCGAATTGGCTAAGTGGTTTGAAGGTTTGGAAACGCGCATGAGCGAGCGCCAACAGATTATTGCCAAGGATTTATTGAAAGAGATTCGCACCCGTATTCAATTCATTCTGGATGTGGGTTTGGATTACCTGGCGCTTGACCGCCCCGCTAAAAGTTTGAGTGGTGGTGAATCGCAACGCATACGCCTAGCTACCCAAATAGGCTCGCAGCTTTCAGGCATTACTTACATTTTAGATGAACCCAGCATTGGGCTGCACCAACGCGATAACCGCAAACTGATTGCAGCACTAAAACAACTGGCGGCAAACCCCAACACAGTATTAGTAGTTGAGCACGATAAGGAGATAATGCTGGAAAGCGACTATATTATTGACATTGGCCCGCGTGCCGGCGAACATGGCGGTAAGATTGTAGCCTACGGAACACCAAAAGAATTTTTGAAGAAAGGTTCCACTACTGCTAAGTTTCTCAGCAACGAAATGCAGATTGAAATTCCGGCAGCACGCCGCGAAGGAAATGGTAAATTTTTGCGCTTAAAAGGTGCAACGGGCAACAATCTTAAAAATGTAGATGCCGAATTTCCGCTGGGCACTTTCATTTGTGTATCGGGTGTGTCAGGCAGCGGTAAGTCAAGCTTAATTAACGAAACTCTTTACCCTATCCTTCATAATTACGTTTGGAATGGCCGTCATCGTCCGCTGCCTTACAAAAAGATTGAAGGTCTTGAGCACCTTGATAAGGTAATTGATATTGACCAATCGCCTATTGGCCGCACACCGCGCAGTAATCCGGTTACGTACATTAAAGTGTTTGATGAAATACGCAAGCTGTTTGCCATTTTGCCTGAAGCGAAGATTCGTGGGTATACACCGGGACGTTTTAGCTTTAACGTAAAAGGTGGCCGTTGTGAAGAATGCGGCGGCGGCGGCATGAAGGTGATTGAAATGAACTTTTTGCCAAACGTGGAAGTGATGTGCGAAAAGTGCAATGGCAAACGCTACAACCGCGAAACGCTGGAAGTGCGCTACAAAGGCAAGTCTATAAGTGATGTTTTGAATATGACCGTGGAGGACTCATTGGAATTTTTCGAAAATATTCCATCCATTTTCCCTAAGCTTAAAACATTGAATGATGTAGGCCTGGGCTATTTGCGTTTGGGTCAATCATCAACTACGCTTAGCGGTGGCGAAGCGCAGCGCGTAAAGCTGGCAGCCGAGTTAAGCAAAAAGGACACAGGCAAAACCTTTTATATACTGGATGAACCTACCACAGGGTTGCATTTTGAAGATATACGTGTTCTGCTGGATGTATTAAACCGCCTGGTGGAACGTGGCAATACCGTTTTGGTTATTGAACACAACCTGGATGTAATTAAAGTGGCCGACCATGTTATAGATGTGGGTTTAGAAGGCGGTTACCGTGGCGGACAAATTATTGCCACCGGCACACCTGAAGAAGTGGCCAAACACAAAACCAGCCATACCGCTAAATTTTTGCGCGAGGAATTTGCCGTTTCTACAGTTGCATCTAACTAAACCTATGGCCGGGAAAACCATTGCTTTTTTATTGGCGCTTGCATTAAGTTTAAGTTGCTCAGCGCAATCTGTTATTGTTACTACAGCCGGTACGCTTATTCAAAACAACCGGTTTGATGCCGCTAATCACTATCTGGATTCCATTCTAAAAAAAGACAAGAAGAATGTTGACGCCCTAATGATGAAGGGCAACGTACTATTGAACAAGAAGTGGACAGAACTGCCAACGCCCGTTGCCTTAACTACCAATAATGAATCTGTTTTTGATACTGCTGTAGCTAACCTTGATGTGGTACCGCCGATTATACCTGCTGAAACGGTAAAACAAGTTGAAGCCTATTGGAAAAAATGCACGAAGCTGAAACCCGAAAGAACTGACATTCAAAAAGGCTTATGCAATTTGTATGCACTGGCTTTAGATGAACAAAAGCTTAAACTGCAGATACCTGTTCTTTTACGTTTACTAAACGACACCACCGGCGAACAGGCTTATAATGTGGCAGAATACGCAAGGCGTATAAAAGAGAGAGGCCAATTTGATAAGGCCATGAGCGTGTACCAATACATTGCCCATTTGTATCCTGAATTGGCAGGCATAAGGGCTGATATAGGTTCAGAGTACTTTTATGCCGGGAAATTTAAAGAGTGCTTCAATTGGCTCGATTCAGCCCTGCAAAAGAAGGATGTAGATGAAACCACTTATTTAAATACAGCTTTTATATATAGCCAAATGGGCTACTATGATAATTGCCAAATGGTTTTAGAACGTTACGACAGAGAATACAAACGCAGCCTTGCGCCTTTTTACAAAGCCCTACGCCTTTTTGCCGATGGCGATATGGCTTACCGCGCAAAGCTTAAAAGCTTTGCGCAGCAAACGGATTCTAACAGTTACTACCAGGAACATCAACTGGCAAGCGCTTTAGTGGCACTGGGCGATACGATTACCAAAGCTGAGTTTGATGCCCTGGTTAACGGCGGCTACCAAAACTGGTACATGCCGCTTGTGCTGGAAAGAGCTGTAAAAGAAAAGGTTTGCGGAGCCACAACTGTTTTCGGTATTTACCAAAGCAGTATTAAAAACTATTCAGCAGCTACTCAGTTTTTAGATGATGACGATGGTTGTAAAATTACCGAAGCTGAATACCGCTTTTTGCAACTGCACAGCGCTTACGCCAATTACATGGCAGGAGATAACACCAATGCAGAAAAAAACTTAAGCCCACTGGAGAAAAACAGCAGCGCTTTTTACAGGCACGCGGCATTCTACTTTGAAGCAAAAATAAGTTTAGCCAAAAATGAAAAGCTAAATGCCCTTCGCTTGCTTAAACTAATTGTAACAGATAAAGAGGTTACCAAATACGCGTACCTGGCTACTGCATTACAACAGCGCTACGGCTTAACCGATTGATTAGGTAGAGGATGATGTTCTTCTTCAATTTCTGTTACGCCGCCGCTAACAACAAACTTCATTACATCGCCGGCGCCAACATCATTAAGTACCTGTATCTGGTCGCGGTTTACTATATACAATAAGCCTGAAAGATTATAAGACAAAGGGGCATACACAGCCACCTTATCTACTATGTGCAACTCCTTTAAATCATCCTGTGTAATAAAGCCCAGCTTATAAACACCTGAACCTTTCCCGAACTCAAACATTACCGGCTTATCAAACTTCTTTTTGTTGCTTATAAATGCGCTGAAAAAGTCTTTTAAGGAAGAGTAGATATCCTTTACTACGGGCGTTTTTTCCATTACCGCATCCAACACGTTTAACAGCGGTTGCAGAAACACAATTGAGCCTAATACACCAATAAGGGTTATTAATACAAACATGGCTGCTATGCCCAGCCCCGGAAAATAGAAGTGGAATATCTTCTCAAATACTAAGTTCACCTTGCTATCCAGCCAATCAAAAATGGAGAACAGCGCATAAAAGGTTACAAACACCGGCGCAATAAGTAACAGGCCCTGTAAAAAGTAAGCAATAATCCGTCCGGTACCTGTTCTAAACCAAGCGCGTGTGCGGTTCATTTTCATGGGTAAAAATTTTGGCGAAGTTAGAACTTCGTTTCGTTTATTTTTGAGCGGTGCGATTTATCCTTTTCTTAATTTTTCTGCCCACACTGGTATTTTCTTCCCCCGATGAGAAATTCGGGAAGATAGGACAATACTCTATTGAGGCAGATTACATCTTTGGACGGATACTACCGCATAACAGCCGCTTTAAACCTCGCCCCACTGAGTTTACCCATGGCTTTGAAATTGCAGCCTATAAACAAACGTTAGGCACTAAGGCCTGGCAACGCAAACTACATTATCCCGAGTTAGGAGCAGCGTTTACCTACTTCCGCCATGGCGACCATGAGTATTTTGGTGATGCCTACATGTTAATGGGCGTGGCTAAATTCTGGATAGTGCGCAGCCGTTTTGTAGATTTTTATGTGCGTGCAGGCTCGGGTATTGCCATAGTTCCCAAGCATTTTAATCTTCAAAGCAATCCGGAGAATGTAGTGATAGGATCTACCCTCAACTCTTCGGCACAGGTTAAACTGGGTATTGATATTAAGCCGCACCCTAACGTACAATTAGCATTTGGCGTTTCCTTTACGCACTACTCCAATTCGGCAGTGCAGTTTCCTAATTTAGGCATAAACACCCCGGGGGTATTCTTTGGCATACGGGTGTTCCCCTATGTATCAGATTCCATTCGCTACAACCGCTCAAAATGGGGTAAGCCCCAAAAGCGCCATGAGGTAATGATAAAATACAGCATGGGCATACAGGAGTCGCGCCCATATAAAGGGGCAAAATATCCTGTGTATATAGGCACTATAAACTATGCGTACTACACCAGTATAGTTAACAAGGTGCTGGGTGGTGCCTCATTTGAATTTAACCAGGCTGCCTACGACCTTATAGGCTATTATGGCAATACCTTTAAATACAACCGCACCATATCGTCAATGAACGTCAGCGTTTTTGCAGGAGATGAAGTAATGATGGGTAAGTTGGGTATTTACTTTATTGCCGGGGCCTATTTGCTTAACCCGCGGAAGGATGCCCCCCTATATGTTAAGATTGGGGCCAACTATTATTTCGTTAGTGTAGGTAAAAACAAAAGCACAAAGTTTTTTATTGGCAGCAATTTAAAAACGCACTTTTTTGTAGCGCAGTTTTACGAGATGTGTGCCGGCATAGCTTTTTAGTATGGCAGCTTCAGAGGTATTAATGGTAAGGCCGGCGGCTTTTGGTTTTAATGCCGAAACGGCTGTAAACAATTCCTTTCAGCATACATCAGCACTGTCTCCTCAACAAATTGAGTTAAACGCGCTTAATGAATTTGACAGCCTGGTAAACCTCCTTCGCGCCAAAGGCATTACCGTGCAGGTATTACATGATACACCACAACCGGTAAAGCCCGATGCCGTTTTCCCTAACAATTGGTTTAGCACCCATAGCAGCGGCAAATTGATTCTGTATCCTATGTATGCGCCCGTACGACGGTTAGAAAGACGTGAAGGAATTCAGCAACTGTTTCCCTATAAAAAACTGATAGACCTGCATGCCTACGAACAGGAAAACAAATTTTTAGAGGGTACGGGCAGCCTTGTATTCGATCATAAAAACAAGGTGGCTTACGCAGGTCTTTCAGTGCGCACACATCAGGAACTTGTAACGTTGGTAGCATCACAACTGGGTTATAGCACTTTTGTATTCAACACGGCTGATAAAAACGGAAATGCCATTTACCACACCAACGTTATGTTAAGCATAAGCGATGAACTTGCAGTGGTTTGCCTGGCCTGTGTAACAGATAAAGCAGAAGCCCTACACCAAAACCTAATTAAGGGCGGAAAGAAAATTATTGAAATAAGCATGCAGCAAATGGAGAACTTTTGCGGCAACTGCCTGGTAATGCAAAATGCAAAAGGAGAGCGCTATATGGTTATGAGCGAAACCGCAAAGCAGAATTTTACCGCTCACCAATTGCAGGCCATGCAGCAGTATTACGAAATACTGGCTGTGCCTTTAAATACTATAGAAAGCATAGGGGGTGGCAGTGCAAGATGTATGCTTGCTGAAATATTTTAATCCCCTTATTCAGCGCTTTTAAACAGGAAAATCTTTCCGTTATCGCCTACCACAATGCCATTGGAAGCACTAAACAGGTAAATAGCCTGCAGATTAACCTCGGTAAATTGTTTTACCAATTTCCAGCTTTCTCCGCCATTAGTTGTTTGGTACATTACTCCGCCATCACCACAAACAAAACCGTTATCGGCATCCCAAAACTTTATAGTGCGAAAATGGTCGCGTTTTGAAAAGGGCATATTGCCTTTCATTACCACTTTCCAGTTATTGCCCCCATCAGTGGTTTTAAGAATCAATCGTTCATAACCGGCAACATAACCTATTTCGGGCGTTGGGAAGCTGAGCCCCAGAAAAAAATCTCCCCTTACATCCAAAGGTTCAAAGTGTGCACCGCCATCGTTGGAACGATAAACCACACCATACCCTGAGGCGAATGCAGTATTTAAGTCAGCAAATTGAACGGAAGCCATTGCTGTAAGGTAGTCTGTTTTGGTCCAGTTCAATCCTCCATCAGCGCTGTAGGCAATATGCCCATCACTGTAAGCATTTTCCGCTCCTACACTAACAAGGTGGTTCTTATCTAAAAAGGCAACATCATTTATACGGCGGTAATCGCTTTGCTTTATTTCAAAAGTTTGCCCTGAATCAAGGGAATGGCCGAAGTACGAATTACCTCCGCTTATATAAACTTCCTCCGGCGAGAAAGCGAAAAGGCTGTATGCTTCATTATCAAACACACTATCAGGCATGCTCCAGCTTTTTCCGCCATTAAGGGTGCGAAGTATTATGCCCTTAGCCCAGCGGTCGCCCCCGCTAATAAAACCAACAGAATCATTAGCAAAAAAAACATCCGTCAATTGCAGTGAGGTGTGCGAATCCGCTTCCTGCGTAAGCAGTTCTACCGTTTCCTTTTTGCAAGAGGCAAAAGAAACAAGCAACAAACTAAGGCCGAAAAGAATTTTATATAAACCGGTTTTCAAACTGTTATTCAATACAACTTAAAATAATTTGGCAAGCTTCCCTTATCTCTTCTTCGCTGATTATTAACGGAGGAGCGATACGCATGCAATGAGGAGCAAATAAAAACCAATCGGTCAATAATCCCTTTTCAATGCAGCGGTCAATTATGGCTTTGTTTTCGTCAAAGTTGGCAAACTCCACGGCCATCATCAGGCCCTTTCTTCGTTTAGCTATAATTTTAGGATGCAGCAATAACTGTTCAAACAACATACCCTTTGCTTCTACTTTGCTTATTAAATTGTTTGCAAGCAAAGCATTAAATGCGGCAAGGCCTGCTGCACAACAAACCGGATGCCCGCCAAAAGTGGTTATGTGCCCCAGTATAGGGTTGTTGGAAAGCGTACTCATTTTCTGCTGAGACGATATAAAAGCGCCTAAGGGCATACCACCGCCAAAAGCCTTGGCCAGCAATAAAATATCAGGCACTACATTATAATGCTCAAAAGCGAACAGTTTACCTGTTCTGCCAAGGCCGGTTTGGCATTCGTCAAATACCAGCAAGGCCCCGGTTTCATCGCATCTTTTGCGTAGTTCATGCAGGTAACCCTCTAATGGAATAGTAATACCACTTTCCGCTTTAACGGGCTCTACAAAAACCGCTGCTGTAGCCGCGGTAATTTTTTCCAAATCAGCCGGCTTATTAAACTCTAACTGCAGGGCATCAGGCAAAAGCGGTCTGAACTTTCGTTTAAACGTTTCATCGCCCATAAGGCTTAAGGCCCCCTGGGTGCTGCCGTGGTAGGCATCCTTAAAGTGAACCAATTGCCGGCGGCCGGTTAACCGCTTTGCTAACTTCATTGCCCCTTCTGTGGCTTCAGCGCCGCTATTGGTAAAATAAACGCTGTTTAAACCGGCGGGCAAATGCTTGCATAATTCAGTAGCATACTGCACCTGCGGACTTTGCACAAATTCGCCGTACACCATCAGGTGCATGTATTTTTCAGCTTGCTCCTTAATGGCATTTACTACGGGCGGATAAGAATGCCCAAGATTGCTTACGGAAATACCTGCAATCAAATCCATATATCTTTTGCCATCGGCACCATACAAATACATACCTTCGGCCCGTTCTATTTCAAGAAGCAGGGGGGCAGGACTGGTTTGTGCCAGGTGGGACAGAAAAAGTTGACGGTTCGAAATCATTTTTAAACGTTCCGGCTAAAATAAAGTCTTCATTTAAATCGTTTGGCAGAATATTGCCCAAAGCTTTCATTTGCAGCAGGGAATATGAGATATATAAGTGCAGGTTTTTATTACGTACGCTACAAAATACTGGGCGATATTATTGTAGAAACATATCGCCACTTCCGCTGGAAGGTTTGGCTGCTTTCTGTATTATTCATATTTCTTTACTACCTAAACCAGTTCGTTCATCTTTTTTTCCGGCTTATGGACGCCATTTTTCACCGCGGCCATAAGAATCTTAAAATCAAACAACCCGTTTTCATTATTTCGAGCCCCCGCAGCGGCACTACCTACCTGCACCGTTTAGTGGCTTTGGATAAGGAGCGTTTTGTGTTTACCAAAAACGCCCATACTTTTTTCATGACATCCTCCTTCGTGCAGTTCTATCAACTGTTTAGCTGGATTGATAAGAAAATATTGGGCGGAATAATTGGTAAACTAATGGACCGCCTTGATGAAAAATTCTGGGGCGGCTGGGACGATATACATGCCATGGGCTTTAATAAAGCCGAAGAGGACGAATTGCCTTTTGCGCAAACGTTAATGAGCCCCGGCATATTTATACCCTTCCCTTATTTCCATTTACATAACGACAACAAGTTTTTAGATGATGAACCGGAAAGCATACGTAGAAACGTAATGGATTTTTACGAAAGCTGCGTAAAGCGCTTTGTATATCGTGCCGGGCCGGATAAAACGTATCTCTCTAAAAATGTAATGAGCACAGCGCGGTTTAAATCGCTGTTGCAGCGTTTTCCTGATGCCAAAATAATTTACATCGCCCGCCACCCCTATGATGCAGTGCCCAGTATGGCCAGCATGTTTACGGCTATGTACAACTTCCATTCGCCCGATGTACCTAAATACGACCCCAGCAAACAGGTGTGGGCGCAGTATGGCATAAGCTTTTACAAGTATTCGCGCGAAATGCGTAAAACGGTTCCCCCGTCCCAATTTTTCCAGGTTAAGTATGATGAACTACTGGCCGATCCTCAGCAAACCGTATTAAGTATTTACAAGCACTTTAACTGGCCGGTTAATGAAAAGTTTGCTGAAAGCTTAAGTAAAGAGCAAAAACGCAATCAGAATTACAAAAGCAAACACGAGTACAGCCTTGAGGAATACGGGCTTAGCAAGGAATACATTTATAATGAACTGGGCGATATAATGGACGAGCTTGGTTTTGATAAAGAGTTTTAAACCATAGGGTATTTAACTGCCTTACAGCGGGAATTTTCTTTTCTTCGCCTATAATTACTACCCCACTTTTACAACTATTTTATGGGACATACCGATTGGACTGACAATAAATTATTTCTGCTTGATGCCTACGCCTTAATATTCAGGGCTTATTATGCATTTAATAACTCGTACAGCGGCAAAGCCGGTGGTGGATTATTAAACAGCAAGGGCCAAAACACCGCAGCCATTTTCGGTTTTACCAATACCCTTTTTGATTTGTTGCAAAAAGAAAAGCCTACGCATGTTGCGGTGGTTTTCGACAAAGGCGAACCCACCGAGCGTGTAAGTGAATATGCGGACTACAAGGCTAACCGCCAGGAAACACCGGAGGATATTATTTTTGCTGTACCTCATATTAAATCAATTTTAGAAGCATGGCATATTCCTATTCTGGAATTTGATGGTTACGAAGCGGACGATATAATAGGCACCATTGCCTGCAAAAAGGCAAAAGAGGGCCACATTGTTTATATGGTTACGCCTGATAAGGACTACGCTCAATTGGTTAGCAATAACATTTACATCTATAAGCCTGCACGCAGCGGTGGCGATGTTGAAGTAATGGGCGTTGAGGAGATAAAGCAGAAGTGGGAGGTGGAAGACCCAAAACAGGTAATTGACATATTGGGTATGTGGGGCGATTCGGTGGACAACATACCGGGCATACCGGGCGTTGGTGAGAAAACGGCCAAGAAGTTTATAAAGGAATACGGCAGTATAGAAAACCTTATTGCCAACGCCGATAAGATTAAAGGTAAGGTTGGTGAAAACGTAAAGAACTTTGCCGACCAGGGCTTGCTTTCAAAACGCCTGGCAACTATTAAACTGGACGTGCCAATTGACGTTACCGATGATGAACTGAAAATGGAAAACCCCGATAAGGAAAAACTAGGGGCCATTTTTGCGGAACTCGAATTCCGTTCCCTGGGCAAACGCATATTAGGAACCGACTACACGGCCAACCAGGCAGGGCCGGGTATTGCTGTAGCGGCAGAAAGCGGCAAACAGCAGGACCTTTTTGCCAGTGCGGCAGTAACTGTAGAAACTGCTGAAGTAATAAAAGGAAAGACCGCTGCTAATACACCGCACAACTACAAAATTGTTGAGGGTGAAGAAGCCATTAAAGAACTAATAAAGGAGTTAGAAGCGCAAGCAGAGTTTTGCTTCGATACAGAAACCTCCTCATTGGACTACTTTACACTGGATATGGTGGGCATGAGCTTTAGCATTAAAGCAGGCGAGGCTTATTATGTTCCCTGTCCGCCTGATTTTGAGGAAACGAAAAAAATAGCACAGCTATTTAAACCGTTGCTTGAAAGCAAAACACATGTCAAAATTGGCCAAAATGTAAAGTTTGATTTGCTGGTGTTTAAGCGCTACGACGTGCAGGTGCAAATGCCTATATACGATACCATGCTGGCGCACTACCTTGTAGAGCCCGATTTAAAGCACGGCATGGACTACCTGAGCGAAACCTACCTGGGTTATACGCCCATTGCCATTGATGAGTTAATTGGCAAAGGCAAAAAGCAAGGCAGTATGCGCGATGTGCCTTTAGATAAAATTGCAGAATACGCCGCAGAGGATGCTGACATTACTTTGCAGTTAAAGCACAAAATTGCGCCTATGGCTTTCAACCAGCAGGTAGAGCGCGTGCTTAATGAAATAGAACACCCGCTGGTAGAAGTACTGGCCGATATGGAATACGAAGGCGTAAGGCTGGATGAACAGTTTCTTTCCAACTTCTCGAAGGTACTTGAAACGGATATGCTTAAAGTGCGCTCAGAGATTTATGAACTGGCAGGGCTGGAATTCAATGTTGATTCACCCAAGCAATTAGGCGATATACTTTACAACCGTTTGCAACTGCCGTTTGAAGGAAAGAAAACTTCAACGGGCCAGCTTTCAACGAATGAAGATGCCCTGCAGGCTTTAAGCAAGCACCACCCCATAGCCAATAAAATTTTAGACTACCGCGAGGTTACCAAACTAAAGAGCACGTATGTTGATGCGCTGCCTTTGATGATTAATAAAAAGACAGGAAGGGTGCATACTACGTTCCGCCAGGCGGTGGCTGCCACCGGGCGTTTAAGCAGCGATAACCCCAACCTGCAGAATATTCCTATCCGAACCGAACGGGGGCAGGAAGTGCGCAAAGCTTTTATTCCGCGCGATGAGGACCATGTTATTCTTTCAGCCGATTACTCGCAAATTGAACTGCGCCTTGTAGCCGAATTAAGCGGCGATGAAAACATGAGCGAGGCCTTTGAAAAGAAGATTGACATCCATACAGCAACTGCCGCCAAAGTATATGGCGTGCCTATTGAACAGGTAACAAAGGAAATGCGCTATAAAGCAAAGAGTGTCAACTTCGGTATAATTTACGGACAGGGGGCATTTGGTCTTGCTGAAAACATAGGCGTATCACGCACTGAAGCCAAAGAGATTATTGAGAACTACTTTAAGCAGTTTCCGAAAATTAAGGCCTACATGAACGGCAATATTCAATTTGCGCGTGAGCATGGCTATGTTGAAACGCTGAAAGGACGTAAGCGCTATTTACGCGATATAAACTCCAAAAACTTTACCGTTCGCGGTTTTGCTGAACGCAACGCCATTAACAGCCCGGTGCAGGGCTCTGCCGCCGATTTGATAAAAATTGCCATGATTAATATTCATGAAGAATTTAAGAAGCGGAACTTTAAATCGCGAATGACGCTGCAAGTGCATGACGAATTGGTGTTTGATGCCCACAAGGACGAAGTAGAAATTATTAAACCTATTGTATACGAAAAGATGGTGAGCGCTATTAAAACCCGTGTACCAATTGAAGCGGAAATGGGCACCGGTTTAAATTGGCTGGAAGCGCATTAAGTTTTTGACCTTCGCTTCTTATTTGTATCATAGCGTTACGTGAAAACATCGCTCAGTCGCTTTGCGCTATTATTTATTGGCGTTTTTCTTCTAGCCAGTACTTTTTATTTCCAGCGCTGGAAAAGCGGCGGCATTTTAGCCGGAGGTGATAGTTGGGAATATTATGTATACAACCCGGCCTTGTTTATTCATCACGATTTAGACAACCTTCACACCAGTATAACGTACCGCGCTTTAGAAGGAGGCACATACGAGGATACTACCATACACTACCAGGGGCCTGAATATTCCTATCCCGGACATTACGATAGAGCGGTAATTAAGGCGCCTATTGGTATTGCCATAATGCAGGCGCCGTTTTTCGGCCTTGCCCATGTGGCAGCAAAAATAAGCGGGGCGCGCACTAATGGCCTCTCGCCATTGTACCTTATTCTAATGCATTTGTCCACAACATTTTATGTATTGGCCGGGCTGTTCTTTCTGCGCAAGGTGTTGCTTCTTTATTTTTCTGAAGCCGTAACTTCCATTACGCTTATAGGCGTATCTATTGCCACCAACCTGCTTTTCTTCTGTGTCCAAAGCTCGCCAATGGCGCACCCTTATTTATTCTTTTTGTGCAGCATAATTATTTACGGCACAGTCTTTTTCTACAAAACCGCCGGTTGGCGTTATGCGCTATTTATTGGCTTTGCAGCGGGGCTAACGGCTATATGCAGGCCAAATGATATTTTGTTTCTGAGTATCCCTCTACTATTTGGCCTAACGGGCGCCAAGGCTATTAAGCAGCGAGCGGTTTTCCTGAGGCAAAACTTTTTAAAGATACTGGCGGCTATCATAGCCTTTTGCCTTGCTATCGTTCCTCAAATGCTTTACTGGAGATATACTTCAGGACACTGGATTTATTACAGCTACGGAAATGAAACCTTTGACTTTAGTAATCCACACATACGACAGGGCCTTTTTGGTTATGCAAATGGATTTTTCCCTTATACTCCTGTTATGCTGCTTGCCTTAGTGGGTATCCCATTACTAACTTTCAAGAACTCTTCATTTAAATGGTTAATACCGATATTCTTCATAATTCACACCTATATAATTTATAGTTGGTGGTGCTGGACCTATGTTAATGGCCTGGGCAGCCGCCCTATGGTGGAAACTTACCCCCTGCTGGCAATACCTATGGCGACTACAGTTCATTATTTGTTTAGTGCACGCTGGGGGAAATGGACGTTAGCGATATTGATACCACTATCTGTGGCTCATCAGTTTAGTATGGCACACCAATACGGCATTAACTTATTGTGGAGCGAGGCCAGTAACCGGGCATTTTACTGGAGCACTTTGTTTAGAACCGAAGTTGAACCAACTGACTTAATTGTATTTGATATTGGGGAAGTGCAACCCACTACTACCGTTCTTAAAAAACCGTTATATTTTAATACACTTCTTGACTCTACGGGGCCATTGTCAACACGTATTGGAGAGAATAAATATTCTTTATGCCTTAACCAAAAAGGGCAGACTTACACTTTTATTGATACCCCCATTTCAGCTTTCGGTTTAAGTAAAGGAGATTGGATTAAAGTTTCATGTGAGGTTTACAGTAAATCCGCAAACTCTAACTTGTATGATGGCACTTATGTAGTTGTTCAACTAAACAGAGACAACAAAATAACAAGCCGCAAAGCACTACGTGTGCAAAATAAAATACCCAATAAACCTCCGTATGGCATTTGGCACTTTGAACCCGAGGTAAGTGGCTCAATTTCTTTTTATTCAACCTTGCCATCATCCACCGAAAGTACTGATACCCTAAAAGTGCTTGTTATTAATGAGGGTAACGCTACCTTATTACTGAACAATATGCGCATTGAGGCCCATCGCGAACCTTGATTTAACTTCTAAAAAAGCGAAAGGCTGTCAGCAATTTGGTAGATTACCTCTATCTTTCCGCCGTGAAATATTCCTCAAAACTTATTGCAGATGCAGTAGCAGAATTTACCAAACTACCGGGTATTGGCGAAAAAACCGCCTTACGGTTGGTGTTGCATTTGCTGAAGCAGGACAGTGAGAAAGTGAAATTTTTTGGCGATACCGTAGCCAAAATGCGCAGTGAAATAAAATTTTGCCGCCATTGCCACAATGTTAGCGACCACGACATTTGCGAAATATGCGGTAACGCCCACCGCGACCAAAGCACTCTTTGCCTTGTAGAAAGCATACGTGATGTTATAGCTATTGAAAACACCGGCATTTTCCGAGGGGTGTACCATGTATTGGGGGGCATAATCTCTCCCATTGACGGTATTGGGCCCGAAAAACTGAATATTGAATCGTTAGTAAACCGGGTTAGAAGCGGGGCCGTAACTGAAGTTATTATGGCCATTAGCCCTACCATTGAGGGGGATACCACTATCTTCTATGTTTCGAAAAAGCTAAAGGATTACCCTGTAAAAATTACCAGTATTGCCCGCGGCGTTTCTTTTGGCGGCGAGTTGGAGTATACAGACGAAATGACTTTGGCACGTTCCATTGCCACCCGCCTGCCTTATGAAAACACATTGGTAAAAGGCGGAAATTAGTAGCCACCACACCCAGGCTGAAACACAATATTTTGCACTTGCCTGTTTACCGTATTTCCCCCTATCTTGCGCGCAGGCATGAAGCTTACTATTGTAATAGTTAACTATAACGTAAAGTATTTCCTGGAGCAGTGTTTACTCTCCGTTCAGCGCGCTGTAAAAAATATAGCCGCCGAGGTTTACGTGGTTGACAATGCCTCTGCAGACGGTTCGGTTGAACTGGTGCAGCAAAAATTTCCCTGGGTTAAGTGCATTGCCAATAAGGATAACGGAGGCTTTTCAAAAGCCAACAACCAGGCTATGCAATTGGCTTTAGGTGAATATGTATTGCTTCTGAATCCCGATACAGTTGTAGCCGAAGATACGTTTGAAAAGTGCCTTGCCTTTATGGATGCTCATGCTGATGCGGGCGCTTTAGGCGTACACATGATTGATGGGCGCGGTAACTTTCTGCCTGAATCAAAGCGTGGCCTGCCTAGGCCAGCTGTTGCGTTTTATAAAACTTTCGGGCTGGCCGCTTTATTTCCAAAGTCGCGCACTTTTGGCCAATATCATTTAGGTTTTTTGCCTGAACACGAAACCAATGAGGTAGAAATTCTTTCGGGCGCTTTTATGTTTATGCGCAAAGCGGCACTGGATAAAACCGGTTTGCTGGACGAAACCTTTTTTATGTATGGCGAGGACGTGGACCTAAGCTACCGCATTGTTAAAGCAGGTTACAAGAACTACTACTTTGCTGATACCACCATAATACACTATAAGGGAGAAAGCACTAAGAAAGGCTCCCTGAATTACGTAAAAGTGTTTTACAACGCCATGATAATTTTTGCCCGCAAACATTTTAGCGGCAATCAGTCGGGGTTGTTCTCGCTGCTTATCAACTTTGCCATTGTGTTTAGAGGTGCACTCACTTTAGTTGCTAACCTGTTTGCCTCTTCCTATCTGTTTATTATTGACGCCTTGCTGGCATTTGGCGGTATTTACTTTATTACCGACTACTGGGAGAAGATGATTAAGTACCGTGAGCATTACTACCCCATGCAATTTTTGTTTGGTATAGTGCCGGTTTACATTGCTATTTGGTTAGGGGCTACTTATTTAAGCGGCGGCTATGATAAGCCATTCCGTATTTCGCGCATTATACGCGGTGTGCTGGTGGGCACTTTAGCCATTGCTGCGGTTTATGCCTTTTTACCGGATGACTGGCGTTTCTCACGCGCTATTATATTATTGGGCGCGGCCTGGATGGGTATTGAAATGCTGTTTACGCGTACACTATACCACCTTATAAAATATCAATCTCTTTCACCCGAAAACGAGGACCAGCGAAGCACATTGCTTATCGGCAATAAGCAGGAAACATCCAGGGCTGAAGGCCTGTTGCGTGCAACAGGATATAACCATGAAATTATAAGCAGCACTGCTATTGCAGAGGCAGAAAAAACAGCGGCCATTTACAACGTAAATGAACTGGTTTTTTGTGCAGAGGGAGTTTCCTTCAAAACCATAATTGAGAATATAATTGCCTGCGGAAACCGAAAGGAATACAAAATACTTAATGAGAAAAGCAATGCCCTTATAGGCAGTAATTCAAAGGATACAGCCGGCGATATTTATACAGCAGAAAAATCTTTTGCATTATTTAAACCGGAGAACCTACGCGGTAAGCGCGTGTTCGATATTGCCTTCTGCTTACTTGCCATTCCTTTACTGCCTCTTAATCTCTTTCTTATCAAAAACTTTGGCGCCTATTTAGGCAACTGGTTTAACGTATTAACAGGCACCCAAAGCTGGGTGGGTTTTTCGCAGGAACCGCTTTTCAAAAAATTTCCTCATGCAAAAAGGGGTGTGCTATCTCCTGCTGATGAAATAAGCGAACTGAAACTTTCACCATCCGAAATTGCTGAAGCCGAAGTAAACTATGCCCGCCATTATTCCGTAAATCAGGATATACGCCTTATTTTTAGCAACTATAAGCTGTTAGGTAAATGAAAGGGCTTTTAACCATACTGCTATGCACTATTATTCTGCAGGTGTTTCCCGCACGTAACAACACGTTGTATCATCGGTATTTACTAAGCAATATTAAAGCCCAACCCGTAAGCAGTTTTACAAGTTCCACCCCATCCATTCCAAACCTTGTTCCGCGCTATAGCATTCCTAAAGGCAATGTATTTTGCATAATGGAAGATAAACTTACCCGTGCAACAGGCATATGGATTAAAGTGGGCGTTAAGTAATCAATCCAGAATTTCCTCTAACACCTCGGGAGACTTTAGTGAGAAATTTTCGATATGCCATTGATAGTATTTAATGAGGTGGGCCAACATCTGTTTTCGTTCTGCGCGGGTTAACTTAGTTTTTAACGGAGTAAACAAATTAGCGGTCAACAATTCGTTTACTATTCTGCTTTCGCTTTTATTTAATGTAGTGGGGCCACTAACGTTTACAAACACACTTTCACGCATTTCAAAATAGCATCGGTCTTCATTAAAGTTATCGTGCGGCATAAACCCAAGATGCCGGGCAAAGTTTACCAAAAACACTAAATGGAAATCAGGATTTAGTTTAAGCTCTTTATCTAATGCTATTAAGGAGTCTTCAATAAACACAAACATTTCCTCGTTGGTTTCATGTTCGCGTATGGCCTTACTTATAACCTCTAACAGAAACAAGGCGATGGCCGATTTTAATGTATCGAAAGGCAAAGAGGAGTAATTATAGAAGCGGCGAAACTCCTTTATAAACTGCAGGCCTTTGTTCTCTCTATGGCTTATTTCCATATCAAGAATGGTAAGTGGTTGCAACAGGCTGGCTTTGTTTTTTGATTTAGTGCTGCGCACCCCTTTTACAATAAAGGAAAGCAAACCGAAACCCTCTGTGTAAATTTTAGCTATAACGCTGGTTTCGGAATACTTTATGGTATGTAATACTATGCCTTTGGTTTTATGATACATGGAATTTCGGCAGGCCGCTTATACAGTCAATATTAGCGAATTCCAACCTTTCGGTTTTTCTTTTTGCTTTGTAGGGAACAATTAAGCATTGCAGGCTAACAACCCATCACTTTTTAACAAGCCGTTTATTCCCTTTCTTTTCTTTTGGGGGTTGGCGCTATTGGTTTATTACCCAACTGCAGGCGCAGGTTTTGTTACGGATACACTTGGATGGTTTGAATCGTACAATAAATACGGTTGGTCAGGCATCAGCTTTGCTTTCGGCGACCACTCGCTTCATTATGTGTACCATGCGCTCGGCTTTTTACTGTATAAAACCTTTGGGTGGCATGGCTATGGTTGGTATGCCGTTTTTACCGCCTTGCACGCATGCGCCGCAAGTTTAGGCTATGCTATTCTATGCAGAGTTTTAAAAGGTGCGTTAATACCTTATGCCACCGGTATTTCTTTTATAAGCTGCTTGCTCTTCTTACTTTCTCCTTACCAAACAGAGCCCTTAGTATGGTACGCTTGTTCTCATTACTTATTGGCCACTGCTTTACTTCTGTTAGCCTTTCGCAGCTTTTTAAACTACCTGCAAACAAACGCACTTCAGCATTTATTACTCTACTATATCTTTTTTGTTGTTTCCGTTTTTACCCTTGAGATAAGCTTTTGTTTTCCGCTATTTCTGATGGGCTTTATTCTTTTAGCGCCAAATCAAATTATTGGCAACTTAAAGCGCATAAGGCTAAGTATGCAGTTTGCAGCACCCGCTTTAGCAACGGTGGCTGCTTATTTTCTGTTATCTAAACTTTTAAAAGGCAGCGCCGCAGGGCATTATGGGGCCGCCGTTCACTTCAATTTAAGTCCGGCCTTGTTAGTCGGTAACTTCAGTAAGCACATACTTAAACTGCTTGGGTTATCGCAATTCTATACACATAGTTTCAGGATGAAGTTTTACACCTTTTTTGAAACCAATACATGGCTGTTCTTCTTCTTAAGCGTAGTGTTAATCACTGTTGCAGTTATTCTGTGGCGTTATCGCCGCTTATCTAATTCCACGCGCATTGCGCTTATACTTTTTATAGGTTTTGTTATGGCTTTAGCGCCGGTAGTAAACCTTTATTTTACCTCCATCATTCGTGTAGAGGGCGACCGCTTTAACTACCTGCCATCGTTCTTTTTCTATGCCGCGCTTTGTGTTGTTTGCTTTACACTATTTAGAAAAGCTGCTTACCCCTTATTGGCTATTTTTTTATTGGCAAACGTTTACTGCCTGCTAAAAAACATTCAGGCCTGGCATAATAACAGGGAGGTGGCACAATCGCTGCTGAAATCGTTTAAATGGGAGAATGCATCACATGTATACATCCTAAACCTGCCCGATAATTTCGAAGGCACTTATATGTTCCGCAGCTTTCCGCCAGATAACTCCTTTGCAGAAACTATAGACTTGCAAAACGGAACGCAGCTGGAGCAAAAAAGCGATTTGCTTTTGCAGTACAATATGAACTCGGTTGCTGATTCATTTACGGTTGAAAAAATAAGCGAAACCGATTTGCAAATTAAGTTTGCCCAATACGGAGAGTGGTGGTGGATAAACGGTATTGGTGCCGGCAGCTATAAAACACAAAACGTAGATGTAACGATTGATGAATGGGGTACGGCTACTTATCACTTTAAAAACAAAATACCGGGCGCTGTTTACATTTACCAATGCGGTAAGCAGTGGAAGACCGTAGAATTTTAATTCGTCAATAAAATTTTAGCTACGCGCTTTTCCTTTCCCAAATCGGTAGAGCTGAATACCAGGTAAACACCGCTGTGTGCCCGTTCGCCTTTGTAATTTTTACCGTCCCAAATCATTTGGCTGCCGTTAGCTTTGCCCTGGTAAATAAGCGTTCCGCTTACATCGGTAATTTTAACGTAGGCCTGATCAGTTAAGCCTTTAATAGCAATAGGGCCTGTATAATCAGCCTTAACCGGATTAGGATATACTAATGCACTTTCGCAATCTTCACAGGCGGCAACGGCATCACCCTGGTAGCTGAGTAAACCGCCGGTAGTGCCAATAAATACTTCGCCCGTTTTTTCATCAATTTCAATATCGGTTACCTGGTTAGTAGGCATTGGGCTGTTTTCTGTATTAAACTTCAGCAGTTGGTCCTTACCATCAGCAGAAATTAACCATAAGCCGTTGCTGGTGCCTATCCATTTGCGGTTGGCGGCATCAACAGCAATAGCACGCACCGTTTCGGTACCAAATAAATAGCCAACGTAACCATCGGGGTTTACCACCTTAATCTGGTCAGCATCGCAACCGCTTTGCGAAAGTACACTGCCTGCGCAATAGAATACCGCTATGCCCTGGTAGGTACCTGCCCAAATATTTCCGTCTAAATCTTTCGCTACACAAAACACATCATCAGCCGGCAAACCACCATTCCCCGCACCGCTGTGCAGCCAACGCGATTTATCGTCACTTACATCATCAATGGTGCCGTTATCGCTAAAAACCAAAAGACCTGTGGGGCGGGTTGGCGCCCAAAGCTGGCCATAATCATCAAACACCAGCTTTTTCATTACCTCAATGTTATAAGGTATGGTAAAGGCCCTTATGCTTTCGTCTGAAGCCTTAATTACTTTAAGCGGTTTTAGCGCATCACTATTACAAACCCAAACGTTCGACTCAGCATCAGTTACCACTGCACTTATTTTGGTGCGTTGGGGGTCGTGCTGTGCGCCTTCCAGTACGCTGTTATCCTTGTTGTATACATAGGTTGAGCCATCATTATCGTTATAACGCACCAGGCCCGAAAGGAATGAACCGAAATAAGTTAAACCCTTAGCCGGCACCGGGGCCGAACCCAAAACGCCGTAAACTTCACTTAAATTATTATCGTTATAGATGTTCTTGTACGTCCACTTATTGTCCTTGTAAATAAAAAAACCATAGGGGTTAAAAGTAGGCCCCCAACTATCGTCAGTTGAACCCGCACATACATATACTACCCCATTACTTATTTCAATATCGTATACGTCGGGAGAAAAGGGGCCTTCCGGGGCAATACGCTCTACATACCCATGCAAATTATCGCGAAACAAGCCGTTGTAAAGGTCGGCTTCCCATCGCATGTTATCAACCTCAAACCATGCTGTTGGTTTGTTGTGGCCTTGGGTAGGCGCTGAACTTATATTGCCGTTGCTTTCAATTTTACCGTTTAGCCCGCCGGTTTCAGTAAAGGCGGTAAAATATAATACTGAGTTAAAGGTGCGGAAACTGGTAAGCGCAGTTAAGCTATCGTAATAGTAATTAAGCCAGTTAGTGCCGTCAAATCCATAAATGGTATCAGTACCTCCGCCATCAACAACAGTATATACCCGGTTATTCAGGGTTTCTACATACTTCATTTTTTTTGCGGGTAACCCTGATGCAGGTCCTACTAATGTCCATGAATTAAAATCCTGCAGGTTGCCTGAGCTACGGAAAGCATACTTCAGTCCCTCCTCGGTAGCGGCGTAAATCTTAACTGCATCTACAGCCACTGCATAAACTTTTGTTTGTGCCCCACCTGTACCAATTATGTAGGTATTACTTATTTCCTTTTTACTGAGGTTTACCATAGTAATACCCATATCTGTAGAAACATAAAGGAAGCCATCGGCAAAGTACAGTCCGTTAATATTAATAGCGCCGTTAGTAGACTCGGTTTTTATATCACTCAAATTGTAAACATCGGTTCCGTTATAAAGCAGGTCCAGGTTGCTGTTAACGTAAGCTATGGCCAACACCTTGCCGGTAGCATCATAGGCAATAGTGCTAATGCCAACATCGCTCAGGCCGCTGGCTTTATCGTAAATCTGTATGGTGCCGCTTTGTTTATCGTAAGAAAAAACTGACTTAGCCGCTGCACTGTAAACCTTATCTCCCGCATCGCAGGCGGTTACTGAACTGTTGTAAGGCAAATACATATGCCAGGTGCCAAGAGCCCTGTTTTGGGCATTGGCGCTAAAAACCGAAACCATTAATAAAAAGCACAAAACACGATATTGCATAGGGCTAAAGTATTAAAACCCAGCATTAACGTGAATGGCAGGGCCTTATTGCGAAAAAGCCGGTTAAAACAGTGTTCCGCAATAGCCCCTCATTAGTTATCTTCGCCCGCTTATTATGAAACGGAAAAACACCGAAAGCTCTGCTTATCCTGAATTTGAACAACTTAACCTGCCATCCATGGAAAAGGAAATCCTTAAATGGTGGCAAGAGGGTAAGATTTTTGAAAAAAGTATTGAAAGCAGGCCAAACGATAAACGCTTTGTTTTTTATGAAGGCCCTCCTTCAGCCAATGGCAAACCGGGCATACACCACGTAATGAGCCGGACCATTAAGGATTTGTTCTGCCGTTATAAAACCTTACAAGGTTACCGGGTAGAACGCAAAGCCGGTTGGGATACCCACGGCCTGCCTGTAGAGTTAGGTGTGGAGAAGCAATTAGGCATAACCAAGGCTGATATAGGCACCAAGATTACCGTTGCCGAGTACAACCGTCTGTGCCGCGAGGACGTAATGAAGTTTACGGATATATGGAACGACCTTACCCAAAAAATGGGTTACTGGGTTGACCTGGAACATCCGTACATAACGTACGAGAACAACTACATTGAAAGCCTGTGGGCCCTGTTAAAGAAGTTTTATGATAAAGGCCTGCTTTACGAAGGCTATACCATACAACCTTACAGCCCTGCTGCAGGCACGGGCCTAAGCTCGCACGAATTAAACCAACCCGGTTGCTACCGCGATGTAAAAGACGCTACTGCTGTTGCTATGTTTAAGTTAAAGGAAGATGCGAAAAGCAAATTCCTGTTTGAAAAAGCAGGCAGCGAGGTGCATTTTTTGGCATGGACTACCACGCCGTGGACGCTTCCATCCAATACCGCACTGGCTGTAGGTAAGGATATAGAGTATGTATTGGTTAAAACCTTTAACCCCTATACACACTTAGCCATAAACGTTGTATTGGCGAAAGACCTTGCCGGTAAATACTTTGCAGAACAAAATGCAGAGCTAAAGCTGGAAGATTACAAAGCCGGTGATAAAGCCATACCGTTTTCAATACTTGGCAGCTTTAAAGGCGCACAATTAGAGGGAATAAACTACGAACAACTGCTGCCTTACGCGCAACCTAAAGACGGCGATGCCTTCCGCGTGTTGATTGGTGATTTTGTTACCACCAGTGATGGAACAGGTATAGTGCATATAGCTCCTTCATTCGGTAGTGATGACTTCCGTGTTGCAAAGCAGAATGGAATAGGCTCACTTACCCTTGTAGACAAGCAGGGCAAGTTTACTGATGATGTAAACGACCCTAAGTTTCCTTTAGATGGCCGTTTTGTGAAGGAGGGTTATTACAATGATGAAGAGAAAGCGCAAGAATTCCACCTGCAAAAAGAGATACTGCGGGTAAACAACATTATACCCGATTTAAAGAGCTATATGAGCGTGGACGACCTGATCGTTCTGAAGCTTAAGTTGGAGAACAAGCTTTTCCATACAGAAAAATACGTGCACAGCTACCCGCACTGCTGGCGTACCGATAAGCCTGTTATATACTACCCTTTAGATAGTTGGTTTATACGCACCACCGCATTTAAGGATAAATTGATAGCTGCCAATAAAACCATTAACTGGAAACCTGCACACACCGGCGAAGGACGCTTTGGCCAATGGCTGGAAAACCTGGTGGATTGGAACTTAAGCCGCAGCCGTTACTGGGGCACACCACTGCCTATTTGGAAAACGGAGGATGGAAGTGAGGAGACATGTATTGGTTCGGCTGAACAATTAAAAGCAGAAATAGAAAAGGCAAATAAAGCCGGCATTGCGCAGCAATCCACTGATGTGCCCGACTTACATAAACCATATGTTGATGAAATAATATTGGTGAGCCCAAGCGGCAAACCTATGCGCCGAGTGGCTGACCTTATTGATGTTTGGTTCGATAGTGGCGCTATGCCGTATGCTCAATGGCACTATAACCCCCACCAAACCTCCCCCGAAGGGGGAGGCTTAGAGAAGCCTAAGTGGATTACAGCAAACCCCATGAATTATGATGTTCTGAAAAACTTCAAAAAGGAACAGATCAAGGGATTTACTGAGGCCGAGGAAATATTATGGCAACAGTTAAGAGGGGAGCAGGTTAACGGCTGTCAGTTTAGAAGGCAGCACATAATTGGCGATTTTATTGTGGATTTCGTTTGCCTGGCAAAAAAGCTGGTGATAGAAGTAGATGGAGGATATCATACAACGCCGGAAACTAAAGAGGCAGATCAATTAAGGACCGAAATATTAGAATACAACGGTTATAAAATTCTTCGCTTTACAAATGAACAGGTTATTGCCAAAGTTGATGAGGTAATAAAGGAAATAAGCAAAGAATTATGGCAAAGACCTATCGTTCCCAAGGGCACGTACGGTTCCCTCCCCTTTGGGGAGGGCAGGGGTGGGGTTGTTTTCCCCGCAGATTATATTGCTGAAGGGGTGGACCAAACGCGTGGTTGGTTCTTTACCCTGCACGTAATTGCGGTGGGCCTGTTTGATTCTGTTGCCTACAAAAATGTTGTGAGTAATGGCTTGTTGCTTGATAAGAATGGCAACAAAATGAGCAAGCGCTTAGGTAATGTGCTTGACCCATTTGAAACCATAGAGAAATACAGTGCCGATGCTACCCGCTGGTATATGATGCGCAACAGCGACCCATGGGAGAACATGAAGTTTGACGTGGCCGGTCTGCAGGAAATTATCCGTTCGCATTTCGGGACACTGTATAACACCTATGCCTTTTTTGCATTGTACGCCAACATTGATAACTGGAAGGTGGACGAACAGAATATTGTTCCGGTAAATAAGCGCCCTGAACTGGACCGTTGGATAATATCGCGCCTGCATACGCTTATAAAAGAAGTAAGTGCGTTCTATGAAGATTACGAGCCAACCAAGGCAGCGCGCGCTATTGAAAAATTTGTAGATGAGGACCTTAGCAACTGGTATGTGCGCCTGAACCGCCGCCGTTTTTGGAAAGGTGAAATGAGCGAGGATAAAAAAGCCGCTTACGAAACCTTATATGAGTGCCTGAATATCGTAGGCCAGTTAATGGCACCTGTATCGCCTTTCTTTAGTGAGTGGTTATACAAAAACCTTACGGACAACATCCGCACTGAGGCAGTTAAGAATAACACGCCGCTTAAATGGGAGAGCGTACACCTTACTTATTTAACCAAGGCAGAAGAAAGTGTTATTGATATTGACCTTGAAGAAAGAATGGCGCTGGCACAGAAGACCTGCTCGTTGGTTCTATCCTTACGCAAGAAGGAGAAGATAAAAGTGCGTCAGCCACTTTCAAAGGTATTAGTACCGGTGCTTAGCGCTAAAATGAAAACCCAACTGCAAAAGGTAGAGGACTATATTTTAAGCGAAGTAAACGTTAAGACTATTGAATATGTTGATGATGCTTCGGGTATAGTGAAGAAGAAAATAAAACCGAACTTTAAGGAGTTAGGTAAGCGTGCAGGGCCTAAAATGAAGGCCATACAAAATGCAGTAAGTGCTTTTGTGCAGGAAGATATACGCACCATTGAAACCAATGGCACTTATAACTTAAACCTGGATGGCGATGTTTTTCCTTTAGCGTTAAATGAAGTAGAGATATTAACCGAGGATATACCGGGGTGGTTAGTAGCCAGCGATGGCGGCTTAACCGTAGCACTGGATATTACCATTGACGAAACCCTGCGCCAGGAAGGCAACGCCCGCGAGTTTGTAAATAAAATTCAGAACTTGCGTAAGGATAAGGACTTTCAGGTGTTGGACCGTATTAAGGTTACGGTGGTTAAAAACAAAACGTTTGAAGAGGCGCTTACCCGCTTTAAAGAATACATAAGCAACGAAATACTGGCGAAAGAAATTTTACTGGTAGACGGCTTGCAGGAGTTTGATGAAGTGGAAATGAACGAAGAAAAATTACAGGTTAAAGTAGAACTGAATTAATGAAAAGAACACACGCGTTTTTAATTATAGCCATTGTTATAATACTGGATCAGGCATTAAAAATTTGGGTAAAAACCCATATGATGCTTAGTGAGGAGCACGTTATTGCCAACTGGTTCCGCATACATTTTACGGAGAATGCCGGCATGGCCTTTGGTATGTTGCTGCCCGGCGTATGGGGCAAAATTTTTCTTAGTGTGTTTCGCTTGTTTGCAGTGGTGGGTGGCCTGTGGTACTTAAACCGCATTATCCGCGAAAAAGCCCATTGGGGTTTTGTAGCTGCCGTAAGCCTGATACTGGCCGGTGCTTTCGGCAATATGATTGACGGTACTTTTTACGGCGTTATTTTTTCTGACAGCCAATATGCAGTAGCTAAAATGTTTCCTCCTGAAGGCGGTTACAGCGGCTGGATGCAGGGCTTAGTGGTTGATATGCTTTGGTTTCCGCTTTTCCATGGCTATTGGCCAAAGTGGGTACCGTTTGTGGGTGGAGATTATTTTGAATTCTTCCGCTTCATCTTCAATATAGCGGATGCCTCAATAACTATTGGTGTAGCTATTATCATTTTATTTCAGCGTGCATTCTTTAAAAAGGACGCCGTGGAAGAAACTAAAGCGCCTGCCGCCGAACAGCAAGCACAAGCGCAGTCTTAGAATTCACCAAAGGTTTGCACAATAGTTTTAAGCTCTTTATTGCCGCGCTGTTCTTCCATCATTTTTGCAAAGTCACGGGTTTCATAACCCTTAGGCAATTCGAATGTTTCTTTGGTTACAGCTTCCTTTTTAACGGTAACCTTTACTGATGATTCGCGCTTACCTACCTTATAGGTGGTTTCTGCTTCAATAATGTTTCCGCCTTGTGCTTCATTCCAGCTATTAATCAATCGCAGAAAAGGGATTAAGTCGTTAATAGGTGTTTGTGCATCACTTACCCAGCCCGTAATTTTCAATAGGTTGGTTTCAGCAACAAACTTTGTTTGGCGCACACCGTCCTTTTCAATGGCTTTATCGGTCAACTTCAACTCCGCAGGAAAGTTCCTTACAAAGCCCTCTTTCAAATTTTCGCGCTCGTAAAACGCAAGCAGAGAATCTAACTGGTATTTTATAATTACCTTTTTTGATGCAGCAGAAACGGTGTATAGCTCTCTTGTTTTCAGGTTAATTACAAAGTGGTCGTATTTAGCATTGCCGTTTACGCTTTGTTTTATGTAAACCTCTGCGCCTTTTACTTTAACATCTGTTTGTGTTGTGGCGTTCTTCTCGTTTTTAAAACTGATACTTAAGCTACCCTCAAACGTACTTTGGGCAAAAACTGTTTGTTGTAGCAGTAAAAATGCGAGCAATAACTTCTTCATAATGTCTGATTAAAAAACTTGTTTCCGAAAATGGTAATGGCAACAGCTATGGCAATTATTGCCGCTATTAATACGGCTCCTGCCGCTACATCTTTTATTTTACCGGCCATAGGGTGTATTTGCGGCGATACAAAGTCAACCATATATTCCATAGCTGTATTCAGCATTTCAGCAACTATTACCATGCCGAAAGTTAAAAACAGTATTGCCCATTCCACAGCGTCCAACTCAAAGTAAATGCCGGCCGCTATTACCACCAGCACGGCTACCAAATGTATTTTAAGGTTCAGCTGTTCTTTAACTGCAACTGCAATACCCTTTATGGCGTAACTAAACCCTTTAATAAATTTCATAGTAAGCTGTCTATTGCCTTGTTAAGCAAATTGCCTTCAGTGCCAAATGTGTGAAAACCCCTATACTTTTCCGATTCTTTTAAGGCTTTTTCGAGATTAAAGTTCTGCTGGGTTTCGGAAAAAGCAATACCGCCAGCTTTAAGCACGCTGGCTACATATTCCTGCTCGGTTTGCCCGGGGGTAGGTATAAACACCGCTTTGCCGCCTGTTTGCATTAAATCCATAACCATGCTATACCCTGAGCGGCATACAACAATGTTGCTTTCGCAAAGTACTTCATTCATTTCTTCACTTTCCAGGTAGTTTATAATAGTTATTTGTCCTTGCTGCCTGTTAAGTTTTTGCGCTTCCTGCGGCCGGCCTCTTACTACAATTGCTTTTTTGTTTAAACCGCTTAGCTGTTTTACAAGCAGCTCTTCGAAAATGCTTCGCTGCGGTTCAGGGCCGGAACAAACAACCACTATGTCATATTTAAGCGGTAAATCTCTTCGTTGAAGCCGCGAAAGATAGCCCACATACACAGGCGGCTTTGTTGAGTTAAACTGAAGAAGTTCTGTAAATGGATTATCAGGAGGTGCAGGAACCCAACATTCAGTAAACTTCGAAATTTGCTTATAGTTGAAGTGGTTCACTATTCCTTCCATCCACTTCCATTCATTAGGCATAAGCACCCTTAACTGGTGGGTTATAAAAACTGATTTTACCTTTTTGGAATAAGCCCCATAGCGGTTGTCGGCTATAACCAAACCAGCCTTATGCTCAGCCACCAGGCGTTCTATGGCTAGTTGTTCCTTGTTTATTGCATTTATAAACTTGGGCAACTGGGCTCCCATTTTCCAAACCATAGAACCATTAGCAGGATAAACAGGATTATAGGCCGGTAGCTGCACGTAGGTTAATTGCGGAAACTCCCGCTGCAGAACCTTTAATGCCGAACCGGAGCCAGCCACAAGCACTTCTACTCCTCTATTAAGCAATTGCTGTATAATGGGAATGCAGCGGCTGGCGTGCCCAAGGCCCCAGTCTAAGGGGGCAACAATTACTTTTTTAGGTTTATCGGTATTCAAAATTATTTTTGCCCCTATTCGTTTTATAGCTATGAGCAGACAAATTAAACATATCGCACGTATTGCCCTTATTGCCTTAACGGGTTTAATGCTCATTACCAGCCTTCCTTCGTGCAAAGCTAATAAGTGCGACTGCCCAACCTTTGGCGGACACCGCCTTAAGCATTAAGCCACAGCCTTTTGAACTTTAAGCCTGCGGACTCTGTTCTATAAGCGTATTCTTATATTCACGCTTTCAAAATACATGCAATGATTATTACCAAAAAGGTGGAAAAAGCCCTGAATGAGCATTTAGGCCTTGAATTAAACGCTAAGTTCAGTTACCTGGCCGTTGCCAGTTGGTGCGAGGTTCAGGGTTATGAGGGCACTGCAAAGTTTTTCTATAAGCAGTCATCAGAAGAAAACACCCATTTTATGAAGTTTTTTACCTACATAAACGAAGTAGGTGGCCATGCATTGGTTCCGGCCCTGAAGGAGCCTAAATATGAGTTTAAAAGCATACAGGAAGCGGTAGAGATGGCACTGGAACATGAACAGCGTGTTACCAAGGCCATTTATAAGGTTTTAACCCTGGCAAAAGCTGAGGGCGACCACGCCACAGAAGATTTTCTTCGCTTTTTTGTGGATGAGCAAAAGGAAGAAGAAGTTCAGTTTAAACGCATTTTAGATAAAATTAAGCTGATTGGCGGGGGCCCTCAAAGCCTGTACTACATTGATAGAGAGTTCGAAAAGATTTCAGGACCGCAGGGCAAAAAGAAAAAAGACAAAAACGTAGAGGAAGCCTGATAATGGGCTTGACAAACGCACAAATGCACATTACCTTGTCCTTAAACTTAAGAAATTTGAAACCCCTTGACAAATTGTGCGCTGGTGAGCGTGCATACATCGTGGACATGCGTAACTCAAAACTTTGCGAGAAGTTTTTTGAGTTAGGCATCTTCCCCGGTGATCTGGTAGAAGTTAAAATAAACTCCCTCGACAAAAACTCTCTTGTAATTATAGTGAACAACAAAACGTTCAACATTTTCCGCCAGGCGGCTGAAACTATTATTACGCACTCCGTTAGCTTCGAATTCAGCCTTAATTAGGCTTAGTAGCATCAAGTAGCGGCGCTGAAAAGCGCTTGCTGTATTTACTCTTTAACCAGTTCAAAAGCGGCACAACGGTTTTGTTGCAGCAATTCCTCGGGGCAATTAGCGCTGGTGCAACCACTGCGCGAAATGGTATTACCATAATAAGAGCAAATAACCCTTTCAACCGCAATGCCGTTTTGAATAAAGAATTTCAATACAGCATCGGAACGGCGTAGGGATACAATTTTAGGATTGCTTTCATCAGAAGAAGCAATGGCCGTAATTTTAACTTTCGCATCAGGTGCATTATTTAAAGCCTGAATAACATCTTTTAATTGTTGACGGGCTTTAGCGCTTAGCTCATATCCGTTCTTATCAAATTCCACTACAGGCAATACCGGCGAAAGAATTTCAGGCCCTGTTGGTGTTTTAGCGAGTTTGTATGTTTTAGTAACAGCGCCTTGGGTATTTGCAGTAAGAACAAGTGTATCGGCCACAGGATTGTACCTGTTTTTGCTGGCTAATAAGTAATAAGTGGTGCCGGCAGGCAAACTTATCTTTAACGTTCCTGCATCATCTGTCTGCAACTTACCAAAATCGGTAGCGGTTGCGCTTTTAACTGTTACATAGCTTTGGCTAATAGGCGCTTCAGTAGCTGCGTCAACAATAGTGATTTTCAGTTCCGCTGTTATTGGTTTTGCTTCGGCATTGACAGGAACTACCGTGTTGGCGGGCGGTAATCCTGCACTATTATTGGTCTGCTTGTTAGCTTTCAACTCCGCCAATTCGCGGGCCGTTTTTTCCTTTTCTAACTGTATTTGCGCCAGGGAATCATCCATGCGCTTTTTAGCAGCTGTAGCAGCAGCAATTTCCTGTTGGTGTTTCAGTTCCTGTTCCGCAGCAATACGATTCTTCTCCGCTAAAACCTTAGTAATGGAGTCTTCTTTTGCACGTTGTGCTTCTTCTTGTTGTTTTTGAGCAGCTATCTGTTGCAATTTATTTTGCTCTTCTTCTTTTAAGCGCTGTTCAGCCAGTAACTTTTCCTTCCTTTCATTTTCCACTTTCGCTAAAGAATCAGCCACTGCCTTTTGACGGGCTGTTTCCAACTCCTGTTTCATGCGGTTAACCTCGGCCTGTTCTTTAGCCAGCTTATCTTCCGCTGCTTTCTTTTCAGCCAGTGCCTTTACCTGGGCTATGGAATCTTTTACAAACTTATCGCGCATTACACTTAGTGCCTTTTGTATAGAATCCTCAAAGTGCTTACGATTGATGGCCTCTGTTTTAGCGCGGGTAATAGAGTCTTCTTTAGCTTTAGCCACTGCCAACTCCTGAAGTTTGCGTTTTTCTTCTGCCAGTTTTTTCTCCTGTTCTATGCGGTCCTTGCGCGCTGCTTCTTCTACGCGTTTCTTTTCTTCTTCCTGTTTGGCTAATTCTTTAGCATTACTCAAGGAGTCCTGAACAAACCGCTTGCGTTCATCCAATTTGCGTTTTGCTTCTGCTTCAGCCAATGCCTGTTTTTCAGCAGTTTCTTTTTCCTTTCGCTTCAGTTCTTCTTTAGCAGCGGCAAGAGAATCTTTGCGCGCCATTTCACGGAACTTCGCTTCAACTTTAGCTATGGAATCATTGCGCGCTTTAGTGGCCTTTAATTCAGCAGCTATTCGTTCCTGTTCAATTTTCAGGCGTGCCAAAGAATCGTTGCGGGCATTTTTAGCCACTAATTCATCCATTTTGCGTTTCTCTTCCGCCTGCCGCGCAGCTTCAGCTTCAGCGGCCTTTCTTTTTGCCTCTTCTTCTGCCGCTTTTTGTGCTAAGGCTTTGGCATTAGCAATAGAGTCCTGCTCGGCTTTTTTGCGGATAGCTTCTTTCTCTGCCGCTAAGCGCGCCTGCTCGGCCTGGGCCGCGGCAATGGAATCCATTACAAATTTTTGACGGGCAATAGCTTCCTGTTGCAGTCTTTCTTCTTCCTGCTTTTTCCTTAGCGCCTCTTCCTCCAGCCGCTTTTGTTCAGCCGCTATGGAGTCTTTCACAAACTTCTCGCGCGCTAACAATTGTGCTTTGGCTACAGAATCTTCATAAGCCTTTTTAGCCAGCTTTTCTTTTTCTATTCTCTCCTGTTCGGCGCTTAAACGCGCAATAGAGTCCTGGTAGGCTTTTAACCAGGCTGCGGCACGGGCCTTCTCAATAGAATCTTCAAAAACTTTTTTGGCCAGCCGCTCGCGTTCTATCGCATCGCGTTTAGCCTGCTCGCGATTAAAGGAGTCTTCCAGAAACTTCTGCCGGGCCAGTTCTTTTGCTCTTACCAGTGAATCTTCGTACGCACGTTTTTCAGCAGCTTCGCGTATACGGCGCGTTTGCTCCTTTTTTATTCGCATCAACGAATCTTCGAAGTAGGTTCGTTTCTCTACGCTTTCAGCGCGAGCGATGGAGTCGTAAAGCGCCTTAACAAGCAGCTCTTCGGCATTGTTTTTCTTTACGGCAGTTTGCATGCCATCCAGGGCTAATACTGATTTATCCTGCGGTTTTAATTTAAATAAGCGGCTACAGGAATAACCGTCCTTATTGGTAAAGTATATACTATCAAAGGCAGAGTAGTAGTCTGTTTTATTTACCTGCACACTGTACCTGGTTAGCGACATTACATCCACCACACAAAAGCCTTTGCTATCGGTAATTTTACGGTTTACCTCAACACCCTTTGCGTTTTTGACTATGGCAGTAGCGCCGGCAATAAATTTACCGCCGGTATCAGTTACGGTAAAATAACAGCGCGATTGTTTGGGTTGATTAGCGGCAACAACTTTTGCTATTGAATCGCGGTAAGCTTTTTCGAGAGCGGCTTCGCGGGCCATACTTTCTTTTATTGCCTGCGCTTTAGCAAGGGAGTCAGCCTGCTTTTGTTTAGCTATTTCAGCCACGCGCGCCAATGAATCCTGCTTAGCTTTTTGCGCGGCCAGCTGGTAAACTTTGGCAATTGAATCATTACGTGCTTTTTCTTTTGCAGCCAACTCATTCTTCAATTTAACTGCAGCTATAGAATCAGCAACTTGCTTTTGGCGCATGGCTACAGCGTTAGCAATAGAATCCTGTTGCGCTTTTTTTGCAGCAGCCTGGTATGCTTTGGCAATAGAATCATTGTGTGCCTTTTCTTTTGCGGCCAATTCATTTTTCAATTTCACTGCAGCTAACGAATCCGCTACTTGCTTTTGGCGAATGGCTACTGCGTTGGCAATAGAATCCTGTTGTGCTTTTTTAAGAGCGAGGGCAGTAGCCTTGTTTACCGAATCAGTGTATGCTTTCTCCTTAGCCTGCTGTTGCTTCAAGGCTTTTACTTCGGCTATAGAGTCGGCTACAAATTTTTTCCTTGCGGCAATTTCTGCCTTAGCTAATGAGTCTGCTTTCGCTTTTTCTTTCGCTTCGGTTTGTTTTACTGTTGCTATAGAGTCCGCTACAAATTTTTGGCGGGCGGCAACCGCAACTTTAATTACTGAATCAATTCTTGCCCGTTCTTTAGCCTCTTGTTCTTTTTGCACTTTCACCTGGGCTAACGAATCAGCAGCTTGCTTTTTCTTAATCTCTACTGATTTAGCCAACGAATCGCGCTTAGCGTTCATGCGGTCTGCAATTTCCTTTTGGGCCTTTTGGTTTTCCAGTTTAACGGAGTCTTCCTCCTTCTGCTTTTTTTGCTGTAGTGCCGCAGTCATTGCAATCATCTCCTGCTCTTCCTTTGCTTTGGCAGTTGAGTCGGTTACCGCTTTTTGCAGGGCGGCAAGCTCATCAGCCTTGCTTTGCGCCTGGGCTTTTTCTTTCGCAATCTTGGCCTCTATTTCCTGCGCTTTCTTTTCTGCCTCCTTAACTACTATTGAATCGCTTTTAGAGGTAGTAGCTTTTGATACAGGTTTATCGTCAATTATAACAACAGGTACATCACTCTCGTTTTTATTCTTCCCTTTTTTGCCCGGGCTAACTGTAGTACTTCCACCGCCACCAGTTGACTTTTTCTCCTGTTCCTTTTTCCTGGCTTCAGCAAGTTCCTTTTTTGTTTTTTCTAATTCTGCCTGTAACTGTTTAACCCTTTCTTCGGCTGCTTTTTTCTGTTGCTGGTCTTCTACAAAAGGGTTTTGTTCCTTGCTGCCCGTGCCTGCTACGGGGCCGTCTTTCTTTCCTACTTCAACCACCGGTTTAATATCAAGGTTGCCCTTGGCCTGCGTGGGGTCATAACCCTCGCGCACGGTAGTTGTGGCATATAAAACCGGATCCAGGTAAATATCCAAACGGTAATCTAAAGGCTGATTAAACCCAATGGTAGATACGTAGAAGGTGGTATCCTTATATACGTTCATTACCCCCGGCGAACGCTTATCAATGCTTACACGGTAGTTGGTTTCATAGTCGAGCTTAAAATTGTACGCCCCGTCAATATCCGTAGTTATGCGGCGCTCTTCGCGCGTCATTACATTCTTTACAATAATGGTGGCGCCTTTAATAGGGAAATCTTCCTCGCGGCTGCGGATAACGCCTAACAGGCGCATGCCGTCCTTTTTTAAGCGAACTGTTACCGATTCGGGTGTGGGTTTACCGCTTTTATCGGTGCTTATGGTAAAGGTGGTATCCGTATAGCCACCATAGGTAATTTTAATGGTATAGGTTTTACCCTTTGCCGGGGTAAACTTATACATGCCGTTAAAGTAGGTTTTTAGTGAGGTAAACGGCTTATCGCCCTCTGTAACATCTACTTTGGCCTGGTAAATAGGGGTGGAAAGACTATCGGTGCGTTTTACAAAGCCGGTAAAGTCCTGCGCAAAAACATGCGCGGACAACAGCACTAACAGAATGAGTAGACTCTGTTTCACTTACAGCTTGTTCGTTATTCGTTCAACCACGGCAACAGCAAAAAAACGCTTCTCCAAAGCTATTCTTATCCCTGCGGGGGCAGGGTGAAGTTACTGACGCCTAACGGTTGAAATCTCGGTTTAATGATGCAATTTGGGTTTCAAATACATAGCCGTATACGAGTTTTTTGCCGAAAGGATACCTTCAGGCTGGCCCTGGTATACCAAATTGCCCCCTTCGTCGCCCCCTTCAGGGCCCAAATCAATCAGCCAATCGGCGCATTTTATAACGTCCATATTATGTTCAATAACCACCACACTATGGCCGGCCTCTATTAGATGATTAAAGGAGGAAAGAAGTTTATTAATGTCGTGAAAGTGAAGACCGGTAGTAGGTTCGTCGAAAATAAACAGCACCGGGTTGGGGGCTGTGCCCTTGGTAAGATAGGATGCCAGTTTAACCCTCTGCGCCTCGCCACCACTTAAGGTGCTGCTGCTTTGACCCAGTTTTACGTAACCCAGGCCCACGTTTTTAAGCGGCGCCAGCTTTACTACAATATCATGGTTCTCGCTAAAGAAGTTAATTGCTTCGTCCACGCTCAGTTCCAGAATCTCGTAAACGTTTTTGCCTTTAAACTGCACTTCCAGTATTTCTTCTTTAAACTTTTTGCCGTTGCAGGCCTCGCATTTTAAATGCACATCGGCCAAAAACTGCATTTCTACAATTACTTCGCCATCACCCTTACAGGTTTCGCAGCGTCCACCTTCAACGTTAAAGCTGAAATCTTTAGGCTGGTAACCGCGCAGTTTACTAAGCTGCTGCTTGCTGAATAAATCGCGGATGTTATCGTACGCCTTTACGTAGGTAACCGGATTTGAGCGCGAGCTACGGCCCAATGGATTCTGGTCAATCATTTCCACGGCGGTAATGCGCTTTAAATCGCCGGTTAACTCCTTAAACTGGCCGGGCTTTTCGCCTGCACTATCAAACAAGCGCATTAAGGCCGGATACAAAATCTTTTTAATAAGGGTTGTTTTGCCTGAACCGCTTACCCCTGTAACTACCGTAAAGGCATTAAGCGGAAAACGGGCCGTAACATCTTTAAGGTTGTGCTGGGTAGCCCCTTTTATTTCAATCCAGTTGGTTGGCTTACGGCGTTTGGCATTGTAAGGTATCTCCAGCTTGCCGGTAAGGTATTTACCCGTTAAGGTGCCGGCCTTTTCAATTTTGTCGGAACTGTCGTTATACATTACCTCACCGCCAAATACGCCGGCCTCGGGCCCCATATCCACCAGGTGGTCGCTGGCTTTCATAATGTCCTCATCGTGCTCTACCACCACTACTGTGTTGCCTAAGTCGCGCAGATTTTTCAGCACCTTAATAAGGCGTTCCGTATCGCGCTGGTGTAAGCCTATACTTGGTTCATCCAGTATATAAAGTGAGGAAGTGAGGTTACTGCCAATGCTGCGCGTTAGGTTAATGCGCTGCGTTTCGCCGCCGCTTAATGTATTAGAAATACGGTTCAGCGTAAGGTAGCCAAGGCCTACATCCATCATGGTTTGCAGGCGGCTATTAACTTCCAGTAAAATCTTCTCTGCAATTTTTTTATCGCTGCCCTCCGGTTTAAATGCTTTAAAAAAGGCATATAAGTCCTGTATGGGCATCATCAACAGTTCCGAAATATTGCGACCGTCAATTTTTACATATTGCGAATCCTTACGTATGCGGCTGCCATGACAATCAGGACAGGTAGTTTTACCGCGATAGCGGGATAGCATTACGCGGTATTGTATTTTGTAACTCTTCTCTTCTAAATACTTAAAGAAATACTCTAAGCCATTAAAGTAAGAGTTACCCGTCCAAAGTAATTCCTTCTCTTTCTTCGTTAAGTCTTTGTACGCCCGGTGTATGGGGAAATCAAACATTATCCCCTTCTTAATTAGCGGCTCAGCCCATTCGCTCATTTTCTCTCCACGCCAAGGGGCAACAGCGCCCTCGTAAATGGAAAGTTCTTTATCCGGAAAAATAAGGTCTTCATCAAGGCCCATTACGGTACCAAAACCCTCGCATGTTTTACATGCACCATAGGGGTTATTAAAGTTAAACAGGTTAGGGTTGGGTTCTTCAAATGAAAGACCATCAGCCTCAAACTTATTATTGAAAATAGTGGCCTTGCCTTCTCCATATTCAATAGTGCATTCGTTGCCCCCTTCATTAAAAGCAGTTTGCACTGAATCGGCTACGCGGCTTTTAAGGTCTTCATCATCCTTCTTTACCACTACACGGTCCACCAATATTTTAATGGTTTTGGCTTTGCTCTTGGCTGTTTCCTTATTCTCCAGCATCTCTTCCACCTTGCCCACTTCGGCATCGCCCAGCTTAACGCGGGTAAAGCCTTTTTGCAGCAACAGCTTCAGTTCTTCGGCAACACTCTTTTTTACCTTTTCTTCAAAGTAGATGTAAACCTTCTCCCCTTCCTTCAGCTTAAAAATAAAGTCTACCACATCGCGCACTTCGTGTTTGGTAACCAGTTCGCCACTAAGGGGGCTATAGGTTTTGCCTATACGGGCAAACAAAAGGCGCAGGTAATCGTATATCTCAGTAAGGGAGCCAACAGTTGAGCGGGTGGTGCGGGTTGAAACCTTCTGTTCAATGGCAATGGCCGGACACAATCCCTTTATATAGTCAACATCGGGTTTATCCATACGGGTTAAAAACTGGCGGGCGTAACTGGAAAGACTTTCCACGTAGCGGCGCTGGCCTTCGGCATACAGGGTGTCAATTGTTAAACTTGACTTACCCGAGCCGGAAACCCCGGTAACGACTATAAACTTGTTTTTAGGCAGCTCAACGTCCACATTTTTAAGGTTATGGACCCGGGCACCTTTTATAAAAATTTTTTGTTCAGTATTTTTGTTTTTCAATTCTGTTTGTTTAACTTCGGTATAATAATTCAAAGAAAGCTCTAGCGAAACATCCTTCTACTTCTCATTTTTCAGAAACGCAAAAATAAGTTTTAGAGCTATTTCTACCTATAATTTTCAGAGTATATAACACAAGAATTAGTGTGCACCCTAAACCCGTAGCTGCTTCTTTTTGTAAGTGCGTTTTGAATTTCATTTTTTAAACAGTAAAAAAAAACAACCCCCAGGAACACAAAGACCACAAAGGGTAATAAATGTGAAATTAACCTTTACGTCTTAGTGCCTTTGCGGTAAGTATTTTTTGATTTTAAAACTTAAAAACCGGTTTCGCTTATAGCATAACATCTACGTTTAATTTTTCCTTAACCACTAAAACGTTAAAGGTTATGCGTACACCCATCATGAGCGACCAGGAGCTGGTAAACAGCTACCTGCAAGGCAACGAGATTGCCTTAGAAAGACTTATCCAACGCCACAAGGAAAAAGTCTTCACATCTATCTATTGCATGGTAAAAGATGAGTTTTTGGCAGAGGACATCTTCCAGGAAACATTTATTAAGGCAATTGATACGCTGCGCTCAGGCAAATACAATGAAGAAGGCAAATTTGCGCCCTGGGTTATGCGTATAGCCTATAACCTGTGTATTGATTACTTCCGCCGTGTTAAGCGCACCCCGGGTGTGGTTACCAGCAGTGGCGATGATGTATTTAAATACATGAAGTTTGACGAAACCCCGGCCGAACAACATATTGAGCTGGAGAAGTTTGAAGGCAAACTGAAGGAGCTGATTGAAATGCTGCCCGAAGAGCAGAAGGAGGTAGTTATACTTCGCCACTTCTTCAACTTCAGCTTTAAGGAAGTTGCCGAGTACACCAAAAGCCCGCTGAACACCTGCCTGGGCCGTATGCGCTATGCCTTAATTAACCTGCGCCGCTTAATGGAAGAACACAAAGTGGCTATCAGATAAGAATTCGTTGTTGGATTTACAATTGTTTTTCGCATAAACCGCCCGCTAAAACGGGCGGTTTTTTTATGGATGAACGGAAAGCACCCCACCCTCCTGAAGTTTCGGGACCTCCCCGAAGGGGAGGAATATTGTATGAGGTGGTACGAATACAAACCCCACCCAACCCTCCCCGAAGGGGAGGACTTAGGGTAACATGAAACCAGCCTAACTACAAGACCGGCCAAAATAGACCCGTGTAAACTTTACAAAATAATACATATGTATTAAAGTATTGACTGTCAATATTTTAATACCAAAACGAGTAAGGTTTACATTTTAAAAGTGTCAACTTGTGTAAACCCTTTAGTTGTTAAAAAGTGGGTGATGGGTTCAGCCCTACTGTATTAAAAAAGGGGTTCCACCTAATTTTTAATTAAACGGCAGGTATGTATTTGGCCTAAGTTATCCTTAACAGCCGCCACGTAAATGCCGGTAGCAGCAGTAAGTTTTATTGCAGTGGTTTTGCCGAGGTTGATTTCAGAAGGCACTTCAGCGCCCAACAAATCATAAACCCTAACCCCTGTAGTTGTAAAGTCATCCGCAGTAATGTACAATACATCATTAAACGGATTGGGGTAAGCTAAAAGCCCTTTGTCCTTAGTTACTTCTTCTAATCCAGTAGCAATATCCATCTTCAACACAAAACCATCCATACTGTTTTGCGCATCGGTTAATGTTGCCACGCCAACACCCGGGTCGTAATCTGCGTGGTCTAAAAAATAACCATTCATGTAAACATTATCAGTTTGGCTTATACCTATACCTGAGCTTGCATCAATAAAGGGCCCGCCGAATTGTTTGGTCCATAAAAAATTACCTCCTACATCAATCTTGCTTAAGTAAATATCCTGGTCGCCTTGCGCCATTAAATTATTAGTCCCCGCGCCCGGGTCAAAATCAACAGTGTCAGAAAACGCACCGGTCAAGTAGATATATCCAAAACTATTGTCATACACCATTCGCCAACCTTCATCATAACCGCCTCCGCCAAATTGCTTACTCCATTGCTGGTTACCGGCGTTATCAAACTTTAGTAAAAAGCCATCGTCCAAACCGCGCGATATAAAATTATTGATGGCGGCAGTGGCATCAAAGTCAGCAGTATCATTAAAGTAACCGCTTATGTAGGCGGCGCCTGTTCCATCAACTACTAAATCGGTTGGTATATCAATATCATCGCCTCCTAATTGTTTTACCCAGCTAAAGTTTCCCTGGCTGCTTAATTTAAGCAGGTAAACATCGGGGTTACCGGTTAGCCCTACCGAGGTCAATTCCACCAAGGCAGGTGCGGGGTCAAAATCTACCTTATTGCTAAAGGCGCCTGTAACAAATACATTACCGCTGCCATCTGTTGCTAAAGCATCTACCCTTGCACTGCCCGCAAAAGTGCTTTTAATATGCTTCGCCCACACCAAACTTCCTGATGCATCAAAATCGGCAACAAAGGCATCGCCTATAAAAGCGGCAGTTACAGTACTTACGCCCGCATCAGGGTCAAGGTCTACAGTGCCTGTAAAGCCACCGCCTACAATTATATGGCCGGTTGCATTAATGGTAACAGAAGTGCATAACACTCCTTGGTTCGACTGCCACACCTTGGCCCATTGAAACATGCCAATAGAGTCCAGTTTTATTAAAAACCCCGCACGGTTATTCTGTGGCACTGCAAGCATAACCCCGGTGGTTGGGTCTAAGTCAATACTATCGTCAAAAAAGCCGGTTAGGTAAACATTACCGGCAGCGTCAAGCGCTATGTCATTAATGCGGTCTTCAAATTTGCCGCCAAGGTTATAGGCCCACTGGTAATTGCCGTCTTTATCCAGTTTTGAAACATAACCATCCAGTGTATTGGCCGTAAGGGTTACCGTGCCGGCCCCGGGGTCAAAATCGCAACTGCTGTTCAGCCAACCTACAGAATATACGTTGCCTTGCTTATCAACAGCCATGCTATAGGGGGTAGCAAGTCCATCGCCGGCTAATTGCTTCACCCAACCAAGGGATTGCGCGTTAACTAAAAAGAATAGGGGAATTAATAAAAGCGTTAGTAAGCTTCTTTTCATAGGTTCAGGTTTAGTTATCCAAAATAGAAATTACCTTCCTTTAATCAACTCTTCATCATACTTTATTTTTAATGCGTGTTTCAATTAGCATAGCGCACTGCTCTAAGCCGGCTGAATTATCAATACCCTATAGTTATTGTTAATTCCTTTTCTCTTTCATCATATACTATATGTGTGCGCGTTTTAAACTTGTAACGCATAGCGGCAACTTCGCTAAGGGCTGTGGAAGCACTTTGTTTTCTCCATACTCAAATCATATGGGGATTTTCATTCCCATAATTACTCTCCGCTATTACAATTAAGCCTTAAATCCATCTAAAAAGCGCCGTTAATGTGCGCTTTACGCCACGGCACCATGTTTGTATTTTTTGTTCAACAGCTTAAGTGACCTGTTTGAATTGACAATAAAGATTTAATAAACCACTAAAACCTGAGTTTATGCGTACACCATTTAAAACTGACCAGGAGCTTTTAAAAAGCTACCTGCAGGGCAACGAAAAAGATTTGGAAAAACTGATTCAACGCTATAAAAATAAAGTATATACATCTATTTACTGTATGGTAAAAGATGAGTTTTTAGCGGAAGATATTTTTCAGGAAACCTTTATTAAAGTAATTGACACCTTACGTTCGGGCAAGTATAACGAAGAGGGCAAGTTTGCGCCCTGGGTTATGCGCATAGCCTACAACCTTTGTATGGACCACTTCCGTAAGGTTAAGCGCGCACCGGCAATTGTTACTGCCGAAGGTGATGATTTGTTTAAGCACCTGATATTTGAAGAAACCCGTGTGGAGGACCATGTGCACCTTGAAAAGTTAGAGGGCAAATTGAAAGAGTTGATTGAACAATTACCGGAAGAGCAAAAGGAAGTAGTAATACTGCGCCATTTCTTCAACTTAAGTTTCCGCGAAGTAGCAGAACGCACCAACGCCCCTTTAAATACATGCCTGGGCCGTATGCGCTATGCGCTAATAAACCTTCGCCGCTTAATGGAAGAAAACAATATGGCATTAATAAAGGCCTGATGAAAACGTCAATATAAATGGTTAACATGTTGGTTGAGCCACTCTGTAAAAGGAGTGGCTTTTTAATTTATTTGGCATAAACATTCATAATAAAGCGCAAGGCTGCACCGTTACTTAGTAGAATGAATCAACGGCATACACATCAAATTTCAGTTGATTTTATTACAACGAAATATTCGCTCAAAGGAATTCTAAAACTTTTTAATGATGCAGTACAATATTCGAAAAGCCCCGCGTTTTAATGGTGGTAAAAACAAAATCACCAACATGGAACAAATCTCTACACAAGACCTTTTATTACTACACGCCTACGGCGAAACCACTGAGGAGCAAAAAGCATTCCTTGCTTTGGAAATGGCTAAAGATCCGGGACTTATTGAGGAATTTATGGAGTTGGTACGCGCTAAACGCATGTTAAACAAGCAGTTGCTTACCCCAAGTAATACCTCGGTGCGTATTATTATGGAGCATAGCTACCAAACCGAACACCTGCACGAAATTTAATTTACTACCCGTCAAACTTCTTAGGGCTGTTCCTTTTCTCCAGGAAAAACGGGATGGCCCTTTTCTTTTGCCCCGAAGCAACTATTTCCGGCCTTTCTTGTTATCTTCATTATCACTACCCTAAAAATATTTTTACCCCTTTTTTCTGCTGCGCAATTAGGTTGCGCAGTGGCAGGCTAAGTTTGCTTTCGATAACGGGGTAAAAATAAATAGCTAAAATAATTAGCACGAATAGCTAAAATATTTAGATTTACATCGTAAAACATTTTACAACCACATTTAACCATGAACAAAATGAGCGACGAACGGAAAGAAAAACTGAAAGCGCTTCAACTAACAGTTGAGAAATTAGACAAGGCCTACGGAAAAGGTTCAGTTATGAAACTGGGCGATTCTAAGGTAATGAGCATAGAAGCTATTTCTACCGGCTCAATAGGGCTTGATGTAGCTTTAGGTATTGGCGGCCTGCCAAAAGGTAGAATTGTAGAAATCTACGGGCCTGAATCATCCGGTAAAACTACCCTGGCCATACAGGCTATTGCTAATTGCCAGAAAAACGGTGGCATTGCAGCTTTTATTGATGCCGAACATGCCTTTGATAAAACCTACGCCGAAAAGCTGGGGGTAGATGTAAACAACCTGCTTATCTCTCAACCCGATGATGGCGAACAGGCTTTAGATATAGCTGAACACCTTATCCGTTCAGGCGCTATTGACATATGTGTAATTGACTCAGTTGCTGCATTGGTACCACGTGGTGAATTAGAAGGCGAAATGGGCGAAAGCAAAATGGGCTTACAGGCCCGCTTAATGAGCCAGGCGTTGCGTAAGCTAACCGGCACCATTAACAAAACCGGTTGCTGCTGCATATTCATCAACCAATTGCGCGAAAAAATTGGTGTAATGTTCGGTAACCCCGAAACTACTACCGGTGGTAATGCTCTTAAGTTCTATGCCTCTATCCGTTTAGATATCCGCCGTATTGGCCAAATTAAAGATGGTGACAACGTGGTAGGTAACCGTACCCGTGTTAAAGTGGTAAAGAACAAAGTTGCCCCTCCATTTAAAATGACTGAGTTCGATATTATGTATGGACAAGGCGTTTCAAAAACAGGTGAAATTATTGACCTGGGCACCGAGCTAAGTGTACTTCAAAAGAGCGGTTCATGGTATAGCTACGAAGGCACTAAACTGGGCCAGGGCCGCGACGGAGTGAAGCAGATACTGGAGGACAATCCGGAAATGTCTGCCGAACTGGAAGCAAAAATTAAAGCAAAATACGCTACGGTAATTGAACCTGTAAAACAGGAAGCCGAAGAAGAATAAATGCTGTTACTGTTGGATGTATAAGCATATAAAAAAGGGCGATGTGATATCGCCCTTTTTCTTTTTACACTATTCTCATAATCTGACACTGTCATGAATCAATTATCCCTAAGTCAGCTTATCTTTATACAATGAAACAGTTTTACATTCTTCTTTTCCTGTTTACCGCATTGGCATCAAATGCCCAGCAGGAGTTTACCCTTACCATGAATTTTCAGGACAGCACGCGAAGCTTTATAGTGCACCTGCCGCCACAATACAGCGCCGGCAGTACGCTACCTGTTGTGTTTAACCTGCACGGGTACGGCTCTGACGCAGCACAGGAAATATTTTACACCCGCATGGATCTTACAGCAAACGCCAACGCCTTTATTTGTGTTTTTCCTGATGGCCTAAGCAATTCATGGAACTCAGGCTTTAGTGGTACAGGCCCCTATAACAGCGGTGTAAATGATGTCGGCTTTATCTCTAAAATTATTGATACCGTTTATCAACTCTATGGTTGCGACCTAACCCGTGTTTATGCCTGCGGCATGAGCAACGGCGGTTACCAAAGCTACCGTTTGGCCTGCGAACTGGAAAACCGCATTGCAGCTATTGCTTCAGTAACCGGTACAATTACGGATAGCACCGCTTTTTACTGCACCCTGGCCCGCCGCGTGCCTGTGTTGGAAATACATGGCACTGCCGACCCATTGGTGCCTTACAACGGCGACCCCGGTTCCTACTCTATTGAAAACCTTATAAGCTTTTGGATAAATAAAAACCAGTGCTTTCTTGAAAGTGATACTACCAACCTGCCTGATATTGACAATACCGATAGCTCGACCGTGCAACGCATACGCTATACCAATTGCAGTCAAAACGCACGCATTTGGTTAGATAAAGTAATAGGCGGCGGCCATGCATGGCCCGGAGCCAGCATACCCTTTATCTACGGCCCAACGAATAAAGACTTAAACGCCAGCCAGGAGATATGGAACTTCTTTAAACAATATACCCTTAATGGTGCGGTAGACGTTAATGAACCTTCTGCTGAACAAAGTGTCTGGACCGTTTATCCAAACCCGTTTTCTTCAACTATTGCTATAAGTGCAATGGGCACCGCAGCTACGCAGGCTGAATTATTAGATGCTACAGGGCGCCTTATTCAATTGAATACAATTACAGCAGGGCAAACACAATTTGCTACCGGCAACTTAGCTTCAGGCATCTACTTTGTTCGTCTTAGCTCAGCCGATTTTACTTCTGTAAAGAGACTTGTAAAGGAGTAATCAGGCCTTTTTCTTCAAGCCAATTTCTATAAGCCTTTCATCAAGGTATTCACCTGCTGAAATAGGCTCATAGGCTACGGGGTGTGTAGCGTCTATACAGCTTGGTAAACAATCCAAACGCATTTCGCTGCGAGGGTGTGTAAAGAATGGAATTGAGTAACGCGAAGTATGCCACTTCTCGCGTGGTGGATTCACCACACGGTGTGTAGTGCTCTTTAACTTGTTGTTGGTTAAGCGTTGTAGCATATCACCAACGTTAATCACAAGGCAACCCTCGGGTGCTGTAATATCCAGCCATTCGTTGTTTTTATTCAACAATTGTAGACCCTCGGCACTGGCGCCCACAAGCAGGGTTATTAAATTAATATCCTCATGCTGCTCTGCACGTATCGCACTTTTAGGTTCACTGGTAATTGGCGGGTAATGTATAGCACGTAAAATGGAATTGCCGTTGTGTATGTGTTTATCAAAATAAAATTCACCTATGCCTAAGTGTATGGCAATAGCACGTAACAATTCGCGTGCACTGTTTTCAAACGCTTTAAAAAGCTTTACGCTTAACTCATTAAACTGCGGTACTTCATCTACAACCAAATTATCGGGGTAATCTGCCTTGCTTAAAGTTTCACCTTCCACAATTTGGCCCATTTGCCAAAACTCTTTCAAATCCGGTGCAGCATACCCTTTTGCAGTTTCCTTGCCGAAAGAGGTATAGCCTCGCTGCCCTGCTAATTCCGGCTTCTCGTATTTTCCTTTTTTTATTTCCGAAGGCAATGCAAAAAACTCCTGCACCGCTTTATAGTAATCATCAATTACCTGTTGCGATACTCCATGATTGCGCACCGATACAAAACCGATGTCTTCAAACGCCTTGCCCAGTTCATGAACAAATTTTTGCTTCTTCTCGCCACCAGCCAAAAACTCACTTAAATCAACAATAGGAATACTATGTGCACTCATACAATCTATATTATACGTTATTAGAAGTGAAGGTAGAAAAATCTGCCTATTCAACTGCTTTCAAAACAGTGTGCGCAGTAACCGAATCACCACTAATTCTAGTAGCGGTAATTTCACGGTCAGTAGCTTTGTATATCACCCAATTCACAAGGCCGCGTTTCTCCATAAATGCTGCCTCATCGTCAGCGTTTAATCCAAGGCGTATGTTTCTTCCGGCATAAAACACCAATTGCGGGTCAAGCTTAGCCTCATCCTCCCAAAAAACAACTTCATTTTTACCGGCGTCCTTAGCTATTGTTTGTCCTACCGTTTTAGCAAAGTGAGTATCTACTCTGTAATTTATTAAATGGAATTGCACAATCATTAAGGCAATAGCTATAAACACACCTATCTGCATTCTGCGCAGAGGCATTGCCCCACTCTTTTTCACCTTATCGTATAATATTCCAATCAACACACTAAAAAACAGCGAAGCATAAAGAGCAGTAAAATCCTGAACGGAATAATTCAAAAAGAAAACATGCATTAACACTATAGGCGCAACCGATAGCCAGATAAAGCGATACCCATTCTGACTAAATACAATTTTCATTTTTTTCCGGCTCATTACCAGCCACAAGAAAATTATAAGGCCGGCGTATATAACCACATAGTGAATAATGTAGTTGTATAAAAGCGTTTTAGCCAGCCACAAATAGCCAAACATAAAATGCAGCAATCCATGGCGCGTATCAGCAAAGCTTCCGCGTTGTATGTACCGCGCTATCATTTCACTGAAGTAAGCTTCAGGCCCGTTAATTTGCGAATACTGGTAAATAATAACCTGCATCATAGCTATAGTTACTATTACCGTACTCCATATTAAAACCCTAAAGCCCTTCGTGCGGCTTAAGTGTAGCACCGAATACATCAGCACGCTGAAGGCGAAAAACAAACCCAGCCAGCTGGTGTAAATCATTAACGCCAGTGCAACTACATAAAAGAAAATGTACTTGGGCGAATTAAACTTCTCGCGCACTATCATTTTAAGGGCTGTATAAACACCGATAATAAACAGCGTATGCACGGCCATATCGCTCATATACACATTACCCTGAAACCACATAGTTACCGGCATAAACAGGTAAATAGAATACGCTACTAAAGCAGAGCGGTAAGGCAGGCTGCGTGCCCTGTTAAAACTTAAAAGGCATACAGTAAAATAAACGAACAGCGCACTTATGAAATTCAGCAACAGGTTAAACACCTGCAGCGGTAAAACATCAGGCCGTATATGCAGCAGCTTAAAAACAAAAAACGGAAAGTAATAGGCAAAAGGAGGGTGACTTACATAATAGTAGTTACCCTGCTCATCAATCATTTTGCCGCTTTGGTTAGCGTGGTTGTTAATGTATTTATCAGCCGGGTTATTATACGTCATTACCGGGTTAAAACCGTAGTGCTCAATTCCGTTATCGTACCAAACCTGCATTACGCGTAAGGAAACCGCCGTGCAAAATTCGTGGTGATGGGAAAGCGGACGGTTCAGCTCGGGTAAACGCACAGCCACGCTCAGCAAAAAAATGCCAAGCAAAATGGGGAAAGTGCGTTTCAAAAAATCCATACTAAAAAGCTGAGGGCTAATCTGGTAATTTGAGGATGAAAATACAAAACATGCCTTCATCCCTATAAAAAGAAAGGGGCTAAAGCCCCTCTCATTAACTTAACTACGGCAATAAACGACCGTAACTGCGCGGAAACGGAATGGTTTCGCGTATATGTTGTAAGCCGCAAATCCAGGCTACTAAACGTTCAAGGCCTAAACCAAAACCGCTGTGCGGAATGTTGCCAAAACGGCGCAGGTCAAGGTACCATTCAAAAGCGCTCATTGGCAGTTCGTGTTCCACAATTTTATGTTTTAAACGTTCAATATCTGTTTCACGCTCTCCACCGCCAACTACTTCGCCGTATCCTTCCGGTGCCAATAAATCTACCCCTTTAGCATAGCCCTTATCGGTTTCATCTTCTTTCATATAAAAAGCTTTAACCGCCTGTGGCCAGTTGTAAACCATAACCGGCTGGCCGAACATTTTGGTCAATACCGTTTCATCACTACCGCCAAAGTCGTTACCGCGCTCAAAGTTTTTAGCGCTGTTCAACCATTGTGGTATGTTTTCCAGCTTTTCGTTCAGGTCTTTTATTTCGTTCTTAAGCTGGTCAATTTTGTTCCTGTTAAAGTTTATCTCCCCTTTCTTCAAATCTCCGCCGGCTATTTTCTGTTCACGCTCTGCAATGTCCTTTTGTAAGTTTTCAACCGCTGTCCTTAAACCTGCCTCTTCTTCGGCAAGCATCTGTAAAGAAGTTTTTCCGTTTACATCCTTCTCTCCTCTTATTACGCTAACTGCATCTTCATACTTCATGCGTATAAACGGCTGCTTAACCTTATCAAGGTAAGTTGTATCGCGTTCAAGGGCCTTCAGCTCTTCTTTGCACTCATCCAGCACGGTGCCTACTACAAAACGGATAAAGTCCTCTATAAGGTCCATATCCATTTTCAAATCATAGAAAGCCATTTCAGGCTCTATCATCCAAAACTCAGATAAGTGGCGACGCGTTTTCGATTTTTCCGCGCGGAAGGTGGGGCCAAAAGTGTAAATCAACCCTTGTGCTAAAGCCATAGCTTCACCATATAACTGTCCGCTCTGGGATAAGTAAGCCGGCTCACCGTAATAATCAGTTTCAAACAAAGTGCTGGTTCCTTCACAAGCGTTACCGGTAAAAATAGGCGCATCCATCTGCACAAAACCGCGCTGCTGAAAAAACTGGTGTATGGCAAAAATTATTCGGTTACGCACACGCATAATGGCCCACTGCCTGCGGCTGCGCAGCCATAAGTGGCGGTTATCCATTAAAAAGTCAACGCCGTGTTCTTTAGGGCTAATAGGGTATTGCTCCGCTTCAGCAATTACCTGTGCCGAGTTTACCTGTATCTCAAAGCCGCCTATCTGGCGCTCATCTTTTACCACAATGCCTTTAAAGCTCAACGAACTTTCCTGTGGCAGGCGTAGTATTTTATTGAAATTTTCTTCGCCCAGCTTATTTATATCAAAAACAGCCTGGCAAAAGCCTGTGCCATCTCTAAAGGTCATAAAAACTAATCCCTTACTGTCTCGCTTTTGGGCGTTCCACCCTTTCAGCTCCACTTCAGCACCAATGTGCTTTTCTAATTCTTTAATGTACGTCATGGCAATAAATTTACCTCCAACCACCAATTTTTGTTATCTTTTGATAGTTTTTAAGGGTTGCGAATATAAATAACCATTTCTTCTCGTGAAACCTTGGGATATCGGATGATTTTTGAATTTTTGCGCCAATGCTTCATCATAGATTACAACAGAAGCTCTTACTGAAATTATCACCCCAGCAGATTCAGCTAATGAAACTGTTACAGATTCCTACGGCCAATCTGGAACAGCGCATTAAGGAAGAACTGGAGGCTAACCCGGCTTTGGAAGAAGGTGAAAATCATGAGGATACTGCCGAAACGCAGGAGGAATTTTCATCGGAACAGGAGCCCGAAAATGAAACGGAAGGCGAAACCGAAGCGCAGGAAGAAGAAACCCGTGTGGATGACGAGGTAGATATGACGGACTACTACGACGATGATACCGAGGACGTAGCCGACTATAAAACCGATAATCCCAACGAAATACACGACCCCGACAACGATAAAAAGACCCTGCCCATTGCTACCAGCAGTACGTTTCATGAATCGCTTGAGCAACAGGTAGGCCTTTTAGACCTTGACGACCGCCAAAAGAATATTGCCCTGCATCTTATAGGCAGTATTGATGATGACGGCTACCTGCGCAGGGAACTGGATGCTATTGTGGATGACCTGGCCTTTAGGCAAAACATACAGTGCAGTGAGCAGGAATTGTTGCAGATATTGGGGCAAATTCAAAAAATGGACCCTCCCGGTGTTGGCGCCCGCACTTTAGAAGAATGCTTACTGATACAGCTGAGAAGAAAAGAGGAACCTACCGAATACACCAAAATTGCTATTCAGGTTATTGAAAAGCACTTTGAGCTATTTGCTAAAAAGCACTACGAAAAGTTGGAGCGTGCCCTCAATATTGATGGAGAAACTCTAAAAAATGTGGTGGATGAAATTATCCACCTGAACCCCAAGCCGGGTAGTTCTTTTTCAAGCGGTGGTGGGGAACAATACGTAATCGTTCCTGATTTTGTATTAACCCATTCAGGCGGAGAGTTGCAGGTATCGCTTAATTCATCCAATGCCCCTGAATTGCGCGTTAGCAATCATTTCCGCGAAATGATTTCGCACTACAAAAAAAGCAAGGAGAAAAGTAAGTCGCAGAAAGAAGCTATGCTTTTCATTAAGCAGAAAATAGATTCGGCCAAGTGGTTTATTGAAGCCATCCAATCGCGTTACCACACCATGCTGGCCGTAATGCAGTCTATTGCCGATATACAGCACGATTACTTGGTTAGCGGAGATGAAACGCAAATGAAGCCAATGATATTAAAAGATATTGCCGACCGTACGGGGCTTGATATCTCTACCGTTTCGCGTGTTGCCAACAGCAAATACGTACAAACGGAGTTCGGCACTATTCCGCTTAAGTTCTTTTTCTCTGAATCTCTTTCTACCGAGGCGGGCGAAGAAGTTTCCACCCGCGAGGTGAAGAAAATCCTCTCAGACCTTATAGCCGTTGAAAACAAACGCAAACCTATAAGCGATCAAAAGCTTACCGAAATATTAAATGAACGCGGATACAATATTGCCCGCAGAACAGTAGCAAAATACCGCGAGCAGTTAAACATACCCGTTGCCCGTTTAAGGAAGGAGTTATAATATGAAAGCATTAAGCAAATTTGTTTCTTACATCTTCCATCCCCTGCTATTTCCTACCTACGGCGCCTTCTTTATCCTTTTAACCAACCCTAATATGTTCGGTTATTTTGGTGATGACCGCGTTCATGGAGCTTGGCTAATTTTGGTTTTTGCCTTAACTTTTGTGTTTCCTGCGGTGTGGCTTTTTATGATGCGCCGTTTAGAAATGATTGACAGCTACCAGTTAGAAAGCGCTAAGGACCGTATTGTTCCCTTTATTGCTACTGCTACTTTTTACCTGTGGGCCACCTGGATGTTCAAGCCATCACCTAACATGAAAATTCCACCTAACGAGTTAATTTTTTACATGCTCTCAGGGGCAACCATATCTATCTTCCTTGGCTTCTTTGTAAATGTATTCAGCAAAATAAGCCTTCATTCAATGGGCGCCGGTAATTTCCTGGGCCTTATGCTTCCCATAATTCGCCTTAGCACGCTTGATTTACGCATGGTGTTTATAGGCTGCATAGTTTTAGGTGGCTTAATCGGCACAGCCCGCCTGCTGCTAAAAGCACACGAGCCGCGCGAAGTGTACGTTGGTTACTTTGCAGGCTTTACCGGGCAGTTTGTGGCCTTTACTTTTGTGCCGCTGCTTATTGTTCACAGTTAATACTAAAATCGCAACAATGTATAACACACTGCTTTTTACAAACGAAAACGGTATTTGCCGCATTACGCTTAACCGCCCTGATGTATTTAACTCGTTTAACGAAGAGTTGAGTGCGGAATTTATTGATGCGCTTAAAAAGGCAGGCAGAGATGAGAGCGTTCGCACAGTGGTGATTAGTGGCGAAGGCAAAGCTTTTTGCAGTGGCCAGGATTTAAAAGATATAAAAGGAGAACTGGGCAAACGTAGTTTGGGCGAATCAGTGCTGCGTCGATATAATCCCATGATAATAGCTATACGCGATATGCCGAAGCCCGTTATTTGCCGTTTAAATGGCGTTGCAGCGGGCGCGGGTGCATCACTGGCATTGGCCTGCGACATGATTGTTGCTGCGGATAATGCCTCTTTAATTGAAGTATTTGCCAACGTAGGCCTTGTGCCTGATTCGGGCTCCTCGTTCTTTTTACCCCACCTGGTAGGTTACAACAAAGCATTTGAGCTGATAACCTTAGCATCAAAAATAAGTGCACAAGAGGCGCAACAGCTTGGCTTTGTTTATAAGGTAGTGCCTGCTGCTGAGCTGGACAATGCAGTAAATGAATTGGCACAGCGCTACGCAACGGGGCCAACAAAGTCATTTGCAATGGTTAAAAAAATGCTGAACAAAGCGTATACCGCTAACCTGCAGGAAATGCTGCAACAGGAATACTACAACCAGGAAATTGCGGGCCGCAGCGAAGACTATGTGGAAGGTGTAACCGCCTTTAATGAAAAGCGCAAACCCAACTTCCGAGGCAAGTAAAAACGTACTACTACTGAAAGTTATAAGCCTCTTTAACGGAGGCTTTTTTATTGTGTTTTATAAAACAAAAGCGCCCCGCATATAGCAGGGCGCTTTTGTTTATGTTATAGCTGTAACGCTTACTTAGTGTTGGTAATAAACACCTTCTTGGTGGTTATACCTGTATCAGTCTTAACACTTACTACTACATAGCCTGCTTCTAAGTTGTTCAGCTGGCGGCTGTAGATGGTTGTCTTACCAAACTTCTCACTGCTTACTACCTGGCCTAATACATTGTAAATGTCTATTGTCGCCTCAACATGCTTCTGCTTGCTGAAGTCTACATATACTCTGTCTTCATTGCTCCAAATAGTCAGTTTGCTGTCCGTTAAGTTGTTGATGCCCGTAGCCTTGCTGTTTACAGTTACCTGCTGGCTGGCTGTTGCATTACATCCATCAGCATTTACTGCATTTACGGTTACAGTGTATACACCTTCGGTAGTGTAGCTGTGGCTTACCATAGCGCCGTTCAGTAAGGTGCCATCACCCATGTCCCACTGGTTAGCTGTGGCATTTACTGCTGTTGAGGTAAAGTCTATGCTCTGGCCTGCTTCTGCTACTGTAGCGCTGGTAGTTATACCCGCTGTCATCTGCTGGGCTCCGCTTACCTGTATGTTCTTCACTACTGTGTAGTTGTTCGCATCTGTTAAGCTTACGGTGTAAACGCCGGTAGCTGCACTTACGGTTACAGGGTTAGCCTGGTTCAGTGTGCCGCTGCTTACTACTACGCCATTGCTGTTCGTTACATTGTAGTTCCAGCTGGCTGTGCCCGGCTGTTCTATGTTTATCTGTCCGCTTGCACTGCAGCTTGCATTGGTAGTGTTGATTTTGGCCGCAGGGGTAAAGTGTAATACAAAGCGGTCAAAGTTATCCGTTGCATCTGCTGTAAAGCTGTAGTCGCCGCTTCTTACATCATGGAAGATGTTCAGTTTCTTATCTTCTAAGGTAATGTAGCTGGTAGGGTCAAAGCTGTTTACGCCGCCAAAGCTGAAGCTGTAGTTACCGCTTATACCTGCTTCAAAGCCTACAGGTACGGTGCTGGTTTCTTCTATGCTCTTCAGCGTGTTTACCGCTAACCACTGCATTGGGTTGGCATTATGCGTGTATAAAGTGTGGCGGTTTAAGGCGCCGGCTACTTTCATTCCGTCATATTGCGCATCCATGTTTACGGTAGCATCTGTGTTAAAGGCTACAGTAGTTACATCTAATAACTGGGTGGCTGTGTTAGCTGCAGTTATGGTCAGTTCCTGGTCGTTGGTCTTTTGGAAGGTACTTGGGGTGCCCGGCTTAACACGGCTTGTACCGTTTATGGTATAAGTCTGTGGTGCGCCCGGAGCGCTTACGTGTACCATGAACGCCTGGAACGGTGATACTACTGTTGCAGGTTGGTAAGTGCCTGCAAAAGCACCGCTGGTATGCCATACCAGTTTCTGGGCATCAAAGCCGCCTGGTGTGCTGCTTATGTCAAGGTAAGCAAGGTATGGGTTAGCTACTAACTGCCAGCCTGAGGTCATAGGACGGCCCTGTAAGCTTACGTTGCTCCAGCTGCTGTTGCCTAAACCACCTAAGCTATAGCTTGAACCAAGGTTTGGTGCACCTATTACAGTTAACACACCTGCACCTGATTTACGAACAGAATAGCCTCTTGCATTGTCTGCATTGCCGCCTGTTTCAAAGAACCAGCCGCCTAAGGCACAGCTTGCGCCATTAGTCTCATCTAAACGAGCTACTGTACCATATGGTGATCCATAAATTAACTGTGTCTCATCACAAGTAGCAGTAGGTACCGCGTAACCACCTACACCGCCTGCGCCAAACTGGCTAAATGATGCATTATTAATTGGTGAACCCATGTAGTGCGCATCGTACGTGCTGCTGCTGTGGTAGTAACGTTCAGCACGTATGGTGCCGCTTATTGTTCCGGTATAACCTGCACTAAAGTCATCTATTACTGCAATCTGGTTATCAGCAGTACTGCGGAAGCGGATGGTACCGGTTGTAGCATCAAGCGTACCATTCTGTAAATCAACTTCGTTAAAGATATCATAGAAGCTGCCTGGTTGTAGTGAGGCGCCTGCTGCGTTATTTAAGCGCAGCGTTTGCACTTCCAGGCGATTAGATAATTTCTGATTAGTAGTGCCATTCAACTCCAGTTCACCGAGCGATAATACCTGGCCAGGGGTTGATAAGCCGCCAATCAAATTACCACACACCTGCAATTTAAATCCTGAATTGATGGTAACAGTAGCATTATCTTGTATAGTTAAATCACCAATTGAAACATCGGTAGTATTTATTACTGGGAACAGACCTCCAACAGGTGCAGTTGGAATAACAGCACTAATGCCGCAACCTGTAGGTACAGCGCCCGGTGTCCAGTTACCGGCATTAAACCAATCGGTGCTTACACTACCTGTCCATGTTGTAGAACCTACAACAGTAACATCAAAACTGCATGTAGCAGTGTTGTTATTAATATCTGTGGCAGTGTAAGTAACTGTGGTAGTGCCTGTAGGGAAAGAACTTCCCGGGGTATAGTTAGAAGTAAGCACTACACCCGGGCAGTTATCATTAGCTGTAGGAGCAGTCCAGTTTACAATGTGGTTAGCGCTTAAAATATTAGAAGGGCAACCTGAAATTGTTGGAGGGTTTGCAGCACCTAAGTCAACTAAAGTAACTATAACAAAGCCCACATCGCTACTATAACCGTCAACCTGTATGTAATAGGTTTGGCCTGGTACTAAACATTCCAATGTAGGAATCTCAGAATATAAATCGGCTACAGCATCATCGTTAGCGCCTACTAAGGTAGCGCCGCCCGATGTAACCGCAGCGCAGGAAGAAGCTGAATAAACACCTACCTGGGTATCATAAGTGAAGCCAAATCCGTCATCAGAACCCGCAGTACTTATTGATACGCGGCCTGATTGAGGGGCAACAAATTTATACCAAACAGAGTGTTGAACATACGGCGTAGTTTCAGCACTGCACCATGTGTTCTGATCTCCTGAGCCGCATGAAGTATGCGGTGGAACAGGCTCACCTGTTTGAGCAGTAGCCGTGCTGTTATCTACAGCAAAAGTGGTGCTGTTCATCGGTATTAATGATGCATTACATACATCATCATTAGAAGTTACCACAAACGTTAACACATTAGAATAAGCATCAACACAACCTGCACTGTATGCGCGAACACGCAAGTAGTAGGTTGCAGCATTGCTTGTTCCCAAACTTGTAGTGGCTAAATTGGTGGTTCCTGAAATGTCAGAATAAGGGCCGCCTAAAGAAGTGGCCACCTGCCATACAAAATTATCGCCAACCTGTCCGGCAGCAGTAAAGGTATAAGCTCCGCCTGCTGAACCAGAAGAAGGACCTGTTACAGTACCGCCTGAAGGCGTATTGGTGCATGGAACAAAAATTACATTCACCAGATAATCTTCCACTTCACCATATGTAAATGTTTGGCAAGGGGAGCTGTTCATTGGTATGGTAGGGGTAGCAGAATTATCGCCCATCTTAATGCGTAAGGTGGTATTACCCAACGCTGCACCTGATGGTACGCTTACGGTTACAGGGTAAGTTATATCACCTGTTTGTATAGAAGGGATATCAAATGTTCCGGCTAATTCTCCGGCATCTACAAAGTCGCCATCCTGGTTCCAGTCGGCAAAAATGTAAATGATATCTTCAGCGTAAGGGCCGTTAACCGTTACGTTTACGGTAAAGCTGCTTGGGTTAGCTACAGAAGCTATAGGGCCAAGGCTGGTGTAGTTGGCATAAGTGCTATGGGTGTTGTTTGTATTGGTAAACGCACCTGAATTAACCTTCGAAATATATTCAAATGAAGTACTTGTAGCCGCTGCCGTGCAGTAGCACAAGGTTGAACCGGTAGTAAAGGTGTTGAAGGTGCAACCGGTAGCATCGCCATTGGCATTGTACGGTACAACTTTCCAACCGTAAGTAGTGCCGCCAACAAGTGTAGGAGAATAAGTAGTTACGTTACCTAAGTCAACATTATTAGCAATGTTATCGTAGTTAGGCGAATTGCTGCCCATGGTAATTTTATAACCGGTAGGGCTTCCGCCGCCGTTTGCCCAGCTTAATGTGGTGTTTATACACTGGTTAGTTGCGGCATTGGCAGGGCTTAAAGAAGCAGCACAGTTAGGTGGCAGGGTTGCCAGTATTACGGTTATTACATAGTCCTCTACCTCACCATAAGTAAAGGTTTGACAAGGGGCATTATTCATTGGTACAGCAGGTGTAGCAGAATTATCTCCCATTTTAACGCGGATAGTTGTAGCGCCTAATAAAGCACCTGCAGGTACGGTAAAAGGCACGTTATATACTACGTCACCGGTGCCCACAGCAGGAATATCATAAGTGCCCGCCAGTTCTCCGGCATCTAAAAAATCCCCGTCCTGGTTCCAGTCGGCAAATACATAAATAATATCTTCAGCATATGGCCCATTAACGGTTACATTAATACTTGCTGAACCGGCAGAAACGGTACCAATACTGCCTAAACCCGTGTAATTACCATACTTAGTGTTTGCGGTTGAGTTATTAAAGGCAGCATAGTTTACTTTGCTTATATACTCAAAGCTACCGCTGGTAGAAATAGCTGTACAATAACAAAAAATTGAACTTGTAGTAAAGGTGTTAAATGTGCAACCGCTTGCATCACCAAATGCGTTGTAAGGTACTATCTTCCATCCATAAGTGGTGCTGGCTGCTAAAGTAGCAGGCACATAAGAGGTTACGTTGCCTAAGTCAACATTGTTGGCAATGTTATCGTAGTTAGGTGCATTGCTGCCCATAGTAAGTTTGTAACCGGTTGGTCCACCGCCGCCGCTGGCCCATGTAAGGGTGGTGTTGCGGCACACGCCTGTTGCAGCGTTGGCAGGGCTAAAAGTAGCAGCACAGTTTGGTGGTGTAGTAGCCGGTACATAAGTAAGGTTTACATCATCTACTGCACCATAGCCATGCGGTGTAACATTGTCCGAGAAGAAAGTGAAAATTAAATTAACCGGGCTGCCTGTTGCAAAACTGGCAGGTATAGTTACCGTTTGGGTAGTATAGGTGGTAACGTTAGCAGTAGGATATGGCCCGAAAACCCTGTTAGCTACAGCCGGAAAAGTGCCGCTTGTAGGTGTTGTGCCATCAACATAAACGCTTAAGGCATCATAAAAAGTGGGGTTAGAATAATCACTAACGGCCTGCTTATACTTAAAGGTAAGCGTAATGTTGGTGGCTCCTGCGGGGATGGTAACCGAACGGTAAAGGTGTACTACGCGCGTAGCAGTATTAGTGCCCACATTAGTTGCACTATTACCGATAAAAGCAGCCCTGTTACCTGTGTAACCGGCTTGCCCCGTACCGCAATACCACACTCTGGTAGTTAAAGCACCCTGCGCGGTAGACCAGTTATTGGCCGCAAAAGTGGTTCCCGATTCAAAACCGCCGTCGCCCGCTGAACTAATCAACGTAATTTGCGAAAATGCGCAGCTGGTGGCAAGCAACAAGCTGCAGGCCAAAATCAGTTTTTTGGTTTTTAAGTAAAAGTTAGAAATACCCATAGTGAAGGTTTTAATAATGATTGTTATATCCCATCAATAAAAATTAGGACTAAATAAGAATGACTCTACTCAATAATCAGTCAAAAAACTCATAAAAAGTGAGCAATTCTGAGGCCTAATAAGATTTAAAAATAATTAAGCATGTATTAAAAATCAATTAAAGATTAGTCCTATTCGGCTTATGCCTTATAATTAATTGATTTTCAGCATAAAATTTTTCTGCTATTTGAGCTCAAAAATGGCTTAAATGCCATGTACATGGGTTTAAAGCAAAAAAGAAGGGTACCCGAAATTCGGGTGCCCTTCTTTTTTCCTCTAAGCTAAATTTAAATAAGTTGCTCTTACTTAGTATTGGTAATAAACACCTTCTTGGTGGTTATACCGGTATCGGTCTTAACGCTTACTACTACATAGCCTGCTTCTAAGTTGTTCAGCTGGCGGCTGTAGATGGTTGTCTTACCAAACTTCTCACTGCTTACTACCTGGCCTAATACATTGTAAATGTCTATTGTCGCCTCAACATGCTTCTGCTTGCTGAAGTCTACATATACTCTGTCTTCATTGCTCCAAATAGTCAGTTTGCTGTCCGTTAAGTTGTTGATGCCCGTAGCCTTGCTGTTTACAGTTACCTGCTGGCTGGCTGTTGCATTACATCCATCAGCATTTACTGCATTTACGGTTACAGTGTATACACCTTCGGTAGTGTAGCTGTGGCTTACCATAGCGCCGTTCAGTAAGGTGCCATCACCCATGTCCCACTGGTTAGCTGTGGCATTTACTGCTGTTGAGGTAAAGTCTATGCTCTGGCCTGCTTCTGCTACTGTAGCGCTGGTAGTTATACCCGCTGTCATCTGCTGGGCTCCGCTTACCTGTATGTTCTTCACTACTGTGTAGTTGTTCGCATCTGTTAAGCTTACGGTGTAAACGCCGGTAGCTGCACTTACGGTTACAGGGTTAGCCTGGTTCAGTGTGCCGCTGCTTACTACTACGCCATTGCTGTTCGTTACATTGTAGTTCCAGCTGGCTGTGCCCGGCTGTTCTATGTTTATCTGTCCGCTTGCACTGCAGCTTGCATTGGTAGTGTTGATTTTGGCCGCAGGGGTAAAGTGTAATACAAAGCGGTCAAAGTTATCCGTTGCATCTGCTGTAAAGCTGTAGTCGCCGCTTCTTACATCATGGAAGATGTTCAGTTTCTTATCTTCTAAGGTAATGTAGCTGGTAGGGTCAAAGCTGTTTACGCCGCCAAAGCTGAAGCTGTAGTTACCGCTTATACCTGCTTCAAAGCCTACAGGTACGGTGCTGGTTTCTTCTATGCTCTTCAGCGTGTTTACCGCTAACCACTGCATTGGGTTGGCATTATGCGTGTATAAAGTGTGGCGGTTTAAGGCGCCGGCTACTTTCATTCCGTCATATTGCGCATCCATGTTTACGGTAGCATCTGTGTTAAAGGCTACAGTAGTTACATCTAATAACTGGGTGGCTGTGTTAGCTGCAGTTATGGTCAGTTCCTGGTCGTTGGTCTTTTGGAAGGTACTTGGGGTGCCCGGCTTAACACGGCTTGTACCGTTTATGGTATAAGTCTGTGGTGCGCCCGGAGCGCTTACGTGTACCATGAACGCCTGGAACGGTGATACTACTGTTGCAGGTTGGTAAGTGCCTGCAAAAGCACCGCTGGTATGCCATACCAGTTTCTGGGCATCAAAGCCGCCTGGTGTGCTGCTTATGTCAAGGTAAGCAAGGTATGGGTTAGCTACTAACTGCCAGCCTGAGGTCATAGGACGGCCCTGTAAGCTTACGTTGCTCCAGCTGCTGTTGCCTAAACCACCTAAGCTATAGCTTGAACCAAGGTTTGGTGCACCTATTACAGTTAACACACCTGCACCTGATTTACGAACAGAATAGCCTCTTGCATTGTCTGCATTGCCGCCTGTTTCAAAGAACCAGCCGCCTAAGGCACAGCTTGCGCCATTAGTCTCATCTAAACGAGCTACTGTACCATATGGTGATCCATAAATTAACTGTGTCTCATCACAAGTAGCAGTAGGTACCGCGTAACCACCTACACCGCCTGCGCCAAACTGGCTAAATGATGCATTATTAATTGGTGAACCCATGTAGTGCGCATCGTACGTGCTGCTGCTGTGGTAGTAACGTTCAGCACGTATGGTGCCGCTTATTGTTCCGGTATAACCTGCACTAAAGTCATCTATTACTGCAATCTGGTTATCAGCAGTACTGCGGAAGCGGATGGTACCGGTTGTAGCATCAAGCGTACCATTCTGTAAATCAACTTCGTTAAAGATATCATAGAAGCTGCCTGGTTGTAGTGAGGCGCCTGCTGCGTTATTTAAGCGCAGCGTTTGCACTTCCAGGCGATTAGATAATTTCTGATTAGTAGTGCCATTCAACTCCAGTTCACCGAGCGATAATACCTGGCCAGGGGTTGATAAGCCGCCAATCAAATTACCACACACCTGCAATTTAAATCCTGAATTGATGGTAACAGTAGCATTATCCTGAACAGTAAGTGCGCCCACATTAGCATTAGCTGCTAATATGATTGGGAACTGTGAACCAACAGGTGTTGTTGGAATTACAGCTATTGAGCCGCAACCTGTAGGTACACCTGCAGGGCTCCAGTTGTTGGCATCAAACCAATCGGTGCTGGCTGTACCTGTCCATGTTGAAACTACAGGACAATCTAAAACTACGTTAATTGTAGAAGCTGTTGTAGCCTCGTTATCGAACATAAAGTAATACTGCGTACCTGCATTTAATAAAAACGGCAGGCTGGTTCCTGCAGCAAATATTGCTTGCTGACAAATCCAGTTGTTATTATCACAACCTAAAGAGGCAGCTTTGTATGAAAAGTCCATTTCATTACCGAATGCAAATGTCGGAACACTTAAAGTATAGTTGCCGGTTTGCGTAGGAGTAAAACTGTATATGTTTTCACGACCCGGTGTAGTTGTAAAGTTATCGCAGCTTGCGTTAGTCCAAAGGCCTGAACCTGCGTTAATGCTGATAGTTTTACCAAAGCCGCAAGGGCCAAAAGCTGTAATAGCAGAGCATGGATCAGAAATAGTTCCGAAAGTAATCGGTCCAACCCAACTGCTTGCATCACCACCGCCACAGTCAGCACGCACATATAATGTATAGTTGGTGCCGGGGGTTAAGCCGTTTATAGTATAAGGATGTGCGCCGACGTTATCTTCAGTAGGTGTAGTGCTTGGGCCTGGTGTTCCTATGCTGGTTCCATAATATAGATCCCATGCAGTAGCACCGCCGTTTTCTGTCCAGTCAATTGTAGCTGTTGTTGTAGTGGTAGCTGTTGACGCCAGCGCTGATGGAGCAGGGCAGGTTTCATAATACATACCTATTGAGAACTGGCCACGGTTACCTAATGGGCCTAGTACCTGCAGGTAATAAGTTTGACCTGCGGTTAAACCTGTTAAGGTGTAAGCTGTTCCGCTGGTAGCTGAGCCCTGACATTGTATTTGAGCGCCGCCGCATGAACCATAGGTAACAAAACCAAGGTCAGAAGCTGTGCCCGAACCGTTGTTGTAAGTCAACACCACCTTAGCCGGGTTAACCGGTGCTACAAAGCTGTACCATACATCAGGTAAAGTAGCAAACGCGCTAAAGCAACTTGGGTTGGTTAATGCCGAAGAGGCACAGTTGTTATTACCAAAAATTGCTGCTGGTGAATTAGCCGCCACTGTTAATGGGTCTGCACTTGCACAATCATCATTGCTTATTTGTGGCGAGCATAGTGCTGAACAGGTTAATGTTAGCGTAAATGCACCCTGTGAACTTATGTTAGTTCCTGTTTGATAGCCGTGTACGAAAATGTAATAATCCGTTCCTGCAAAAGCGTTAAACAACACTTCTGAACGGAAGCTGCCGTTTGAGCAGGCAGGAGTCATATCATCATTCGCTGTTACGCAAGTAAAGGCGCCACAGCTTCCTGAGTAAACAGTTATACGGGTATCATAACCTGTTCCGCCTACAGGGTCGCAGGTAGTAACATCAACCTGCTGGTTATTGCCAACATACTTGTACCATACGCCGGCTTCAGTGGTATTTGTACCGCTTGCACCACAGTTGGTATAGGCAGCATCAACTGTCGCACTTACAGTAGTGCCTGTGTATGGGCTACCAAGGCAACTTACTGTTATCGCACCGCTGCAATCATCATTTACAAGAGGAGCCGGAGGGCATCCAATAGAAAAGTTAACTGCACCGCCGGTCGTACTTTCAGGGTCGCCCATTATATAGTATTGGGTACCGGCAGTTAAGGCAAAGTTACCGGAGGTAATCGCCCCGCTTAAGTCCTGAATACAGGTCCAACCCGTTCCGTTACAGCCGCTTGATACCGGCTTGTAGAACCAATCGATATAACCAAAGCTGCTTGTTTGTGCTATTTGGTAGTTACCGGTTTGAGATGGAGTGAATGTAAAGATGGTTTCTTTACCGGGAGTAGTAAAGCCGCAAGAAGTACTTGGCGGATTATATGAACCGTTGCCTGATGCTACGGTAAATGAAGTAGCTACCCCGCAAGCTGAAATATTGTTTATAGTAGCACAAGGGTCAAAAGGAGGTGGTGCACAGTTTAAGGTAAAGGTTACTGTACCACCGGTTGAAACTTCCGGATCCAATAAAAAGTAATACTGCGTTCCGGCAGTTAAGTTGGCAACGCCGGTGCTGGTTGTTGCTCCGTTAAGGTCCTGAATACAGGTCCAGCCGGTGCCATTACAACCGCTTGCTGCAGCTTTATAAAAATAGTCAATATAACCCGGGCTGGCTGATTGAGTTATAGTATAAGCGCCGGTTGTTGGTGCAGTATAGGTATATATTTTTTCCTGGCCCGGTGTTGAAAAACCGCAGCTTGTAGCGGGCGGATTGTAAGCGCCGGCGCCTGCTGCAATAACTGTTGTATTACTGGTGCCGCAGGCATTTAAAGCCGATACCGATGTACAAGGGTCAAATGCCGGAGCATTCAAATTTTTAATAGTAGTAGTGCGGCAGGTGCTTGCAGTACCGCAAGCGCTATTAGTAGCCCAGTGCGCATAAAGGGTAGCCGTAGAAGTTGCTGTGTAGTTAAGTGGGGTTAAGCCTGCAGCCACTACCGGGCCGTTAGAGGTTCCGCTATGGATAGTTATATAGTCTGTTGTTACGCTGCTGGCAAATTGATAGGGTGTGCCTGCCACTGCACCTGTTATGGTAGAATATTCTCCGGCAAAACTACAGGTAGAAATAGTTGTAGTTACACCTGCAGCGGGGGCCGTAGCTGAACCAAAGGAACTTGTAAACGTACAACTTGGCGAGAGGCGCTGTACAGCAGTAGTACGGCAGGTACTTGAAGTGCCACAACTGCTATTGGTATGTATATGTATAAACAAATCAGCAGTACCTGTAGTAACATAGGTTAACGGGGTAGTTCCGTTGGCTACAACTGTACCATTAAAAGTACCACTGCGTATAGTTATATAATCAGTAGCAATACTGCTTGTAAAAATATAACTAGCGCCACTTGCAACAGCAGTCATACGGCTATACTCACCGGCAAAGTTACAGGTAGTAATAGTGGTAGTAGTGCCGGACGCAGGCGCATTAAAAGCGGTAGACGGAAATTGGCTGGTACCTGTGCAACCTGAGGGGGCGGGTGTCAAATTTTGCACCGTAGTAGTGCGGCAGGTACTTGCCGAGCCACAGGCAGCATTAGTATTAATGTGCACGTATAAATTAGCTGTACTGGTAGTAGTAATAGTTAAAGGTTGAACACCAAAACCTACCACAGGGCCGGCAGAACTACCGCTTCTTACAGTTATAAAGTCGGTGGTAACACTGCTGCTAAACTTGTATTGCGTGGCATTAGCCACCGCTTGCATAACGCTGTATTCCCCACCAAAGTTACAGGTGGTAATAGTGTAGGTAACACCTGCAGCAGGCGCGTTATACGCCGCACTGGGAAATTGTGAGGTGGTAGTACATTGTGCACCCGTTCGTTGCACCGAGAAAAGCAACAGGCATACAGCCAGTGTGCTTGTTAGTTTTAGAAAGTTTTTCGTAAAAAAGCCCATAGCAATTGTTTTAGTTATTATATAATTATATAACACCATTTAAATAAAAACTTGCCAATAAAAACAAGGGAGGGCTCTATTGCATAAATAGAGAGAGAGAGGACACTGTTTAACAGAGCCTACCTTGTGCCATACAGGGTTAAAAGTAATTAACGATTTATAAAAAGTCAATTAAACTAAACTTTTAAATTGAGCAAATCGCTAACGTGCTGAAAATGAGCATGAGATTTTTACAAAAACTTAAATGAAAAATAATTCACCTATAAGGGCCGCTAAATTAAAGCATAAATGAAATTTCGTTTATATCTAAACTTGTATTCCTTGAATTCAGTTGCAATGCTTACTACGGCAGGCTAAATCATTTACTGCGGCACATTCGCCGTAAGTAATTAAAAAAGGCGCCCCCATTTTGGGGGCGCCTTCTCTCTTTTGTGCCTTAAATTTAAATACGCTTACTTGCTATTGGTAATAAACACCTTCTTGGTGGTTATACCTGTATCAGTCTTAACGCTTACTACTACATAGCCTGCTTCTAAGTTGTTCAGCTGGCGGCTGTAGATGGTTGTCTTACCAAACTTCTCACTGCTTACTACCTGGCCCAATACATTGTAAATGTCTATTGTGGCCTCAACATGCTTCTGCTTGCTGAAGTCTACATATACTCTGTCTTCATTGCTCCAGATAGTCAGTTTGCTGTCCGTTAAGTTGTTGATGCCCGTAGCCTTGCTGTTTACAGTTACCTGTTGGCTGGCTGTTGCATTACATCCATCAGCATTGGTTACTTCAAGGGCTACAGTGTAAACGCCTTCTGCTGTATAGCTGTGTGATGCAGATGAAGTGTTTGCTGTAGTTCCGTCGCCGAAGTTCCAGGTGTAGCTGCTTGCGCTGCTAAGGCTGTTAAACACAATGTCTTCACCTGTTTCTGCTACTGTAGCGCTGGTAGTTATACCCGCTGTCATCTGCTGGGCCCCGCTTACCTGTATGTTCTTCACTACTGTGTAGTTGTTCGCATCTGTTAAGCTTACGGTGTAAACGCCGGTAGCTGCACTTACAGTTACAGGGTTAGCCTGGTTCAAAGTGCCGCTGCTTACTACTACGCCATTGCTGTTCGTTACACTGTAGTTCCAGCTTGCTGCGCCCGGCTGTTCTATGTTTATCTGGCCGCTTGCGCTGCAGCTTGCATTGGTAGTGTTGATTTTGGCCGCCGGGGTAAAGTGTAATACAAAGCGGTCAAAGTTATCAGTAGCATCTGCTGTAAAGCTGTAGTCACCGCTTCTTACATCATGGAAGATGTTCAGTTTCTTATCTTCTAAGGTAATGTAGCTGGTAGGGTCAAAGCTGTTTACACCGCCAAAGCTGAAGCTGTAGTTACCGCTTATACCGGCTTCAAAGCCTACTGGTACGGTGCTGGTTTCTTCTATGCTCTTAAGCGTGTTTACCGCTAACCACTGCATTGGGTTGGCATTATGCGTGTATAAAGTGTGGCGGTTTAAGGCGCCGGCTACTTTCATTCCGTCATATTGCGCATCCATGTTTACAGTAGCATCTGTGTTAAAGGCTACGGTAGTTACATCTAATAACTGGGTGGCTGTGTTAGCTGCAGTTATGGTCAGTTCCTGGTCGTTGGTCTTTTGGAAGGCCGCAGGGCTGCCCGGCTTAATACGGCTTGCACCGTTTATGGTATAAGTCTGTGGTGAGCCCGGAACACTTACGTGTACCATAAATGCCTGGAACGGTGCTACCTGTGAGGCCTGCTGATAGCTGCCTGCAAATGCACCACTTGTATGCCATACTAATATAATCGGATCAAAACCTGCCGGTATATCAGTTGCATCAAGGTAAGCAAGGTATGGGTTAGCTACTAACTGCCAGCCTGAGGTCATAGGGCGGCCCTGTAAGCTTACGTTGCTCCAGCTGCTGTTGCCTAAACCACCTAAGCTATAGCTTGAACCAAGGTTTGGTGCACCTATTACAGTTAACACACCTGCACCTGATTTACGAACAGAGTAACCTCTTGCATTGTCTGCATTGCCGCCTGTTTCAAAGAACCAGCCGCCTAAGGCACAGCTTGCGCCATTGGTTTCATCTAAACGCGCTACTGTGCCGTATGGTGATCCATAAATTAACTGTGTCTCATCACAAGTAGCAGTAGGTACTGCGTAACCACCTACACCGCCTGCGCCAAACTGGCTAAGTGGTGCATTGTTTACCGGTGAACCCATGTAGTGCGCATCGTAAGTGCTGCTACTGTTGTAGTAACGTTCAGCGGTTATAGGACCGCTTATGCCGCCTGAATAACCTGCGCTGAAGTTGTCTATTATCGCTATCTGGTTATCGGCAGTGCTGCGGAAACGTAGTGTACCGTTTACAGTATTTAAATCGCCCGACTGTAAATCAAGTTCAGTAAAAATATCAAAGAAACTTCCTGACTGCATTACTGCACCTGAAGGATTGTTCAGCAATAAAGTCCGGAATTCTGTTTTGCCTTGTAATTGCTGAACGCTGCTACCGTTTAACACTACTATACCATCGCCTAAAATTTGCGAGGCAGCTGACGAACCGCCAAGCCATGTGCCGCAAACTGAAAGCGTTCTGCTTGGGTCAATAGTAACAGTTGCATTATCCTGCACTGTAATATCACCAACTGAAGCGCTTGCGCCGCTAATTACAGGGAACAAACCACCAATAGGTGAGGTTGGAATAACTGCAGTAGCACCGCAAATATTCGGAACAAAGTTTAAGCTCCAGTTGCCTGCGGTAAACCAATCGGTGCTTACGTCGCCCTCCCATGTGTTTACACAGGCATTAACAGTAAGGTTAGTTGTTTTAGTTGATGAGCAACCGCTTGGGTCGGTAGTAACAACACTGTAAACCTGGTTACCAACCGGTGCGCCGGTAACAGAAGTTGTAGCAACGGAGTTAAAGCTGCCGCTATAGGTTACTGAACCTATAGTGCCAGGGCCGCTAAATACATCAGTATAAAGACCCGGCATAGTTAAGCTCCAGCTGTTCAAATCACCTACGTCACCCACACCTGTATCTCTTACAGTTAAGGTCCAGTTACCTACCGCGCTGAACGGGAAGGTTAAACCGGTCCAGTTATGAGCAGCATCTGCTTGATTACTTGGCTTGTAGGTTCCGTTATTCACGTTTCCGCCGGTAGCCGAACTGCCTGTTGTAGTAGGTAATGTAGTGGCGCCCGTAGTGGCAAAAGTATAGCTGCCGTTCATATCATCGCCGTCGCCAATTGAAGATACGGGCACACCCATACGATCAAATACCACTGTGCTGCCGCCCGGTGTAGTAAGGGTAACAATTAAATCGCCAAGCCATGTGTGCTCGCGGTTAGTGCCGGTGGCAGAAGCTGTAGTACCAAAGTTCAGTGTAACTTTTAAATCAGCCGCAGTTGTAAGTGTATTAGGGCTGCTTATGCTTATCGTGCTGCTTGTAGAACCCGCTAAATTAGCTACTCCATCAGGTATTGGCTGTGCGGTAGGATAAGTAAATGAAGCCGAACCAGCAGGTGTGCCGCTTACAGTTGCTGTTAAGCTAACTGCCTGCCCCGCACAAGCCGGCGATGGGTTGGCGTTAAGAGCTACAACAGGATTTGTTGTTGAAACGCTTGCAGCCGTCATAGCATTGTTGCCGTTTACAGCATCAATACCTAAAGATGTGAATGCATTAAAGGTATATGTACCCGGGGTAGTCATATTCAGGTTACCAATAGTATAGCTGGCGGTTGTGTTGCCTGCAATTGGGCCGGCAAATGTTCCGGTTAAAGTTTGAGTAACCGCTCCTGTAACATTAACTGTTACAGGTATGTTGGTTTGTGTAGCGCTGCCAAAGTTGGCAATAACCACGGTAACGGGCTGTGCATTTGTACCGCAAATAGCGCTGCCGGGTACAGGGGAGGTAAGCGTTAATACACCCACATCATTAGCTACTTTCTCGCGTATAATAACATTGTCAAACGCAAAACCGTCGTCTACACCACTGCCATCACTGGCAAACACAATACGGAAACGAACATTGCCTGCTACAGCTGCAGCCGGTAAATCGTGCTTGGCAAGTACCCAACCGCTACTACCGTTACCGGTACTGTTACGGCCGCTCCACCAATTAGTGTTTCCTCCAAAAAAGGTGCTAACAGCAGTATTTGACATTGTACCGGAGTTGTACCAGTTATTGGGATCGCCATTCAGGCCAATGTTGGTCCATGTAGAACCACCGTTGGTTGAATATTGCAACTGGGCGCCATCAAAGTTACGCTCACTGTTCCACCAAACCGTAAGTAAAATTTCAGAAGCTGTAGGGTTAAGTGAGCTAAGGTCAAAACAAGGGCTTATAACAAACGATTGTTCGCTACTATTATAAGTACCGGTGCTTAACCCCCCGGTTGTCCAAACGTTTGTTCCAACCGCTGCAGGTAGTGCTGAGTTTTTAATTACTGTTTTGTTTGCAGTACCAAAAGCCCAACTGTTAGCTGTGCCTCCTGAGGTCCACCCCCCCTGGCCGCTTTCAAAGTCCTGGGTATATGGTGTTGCAGGGGTTACTACATTATAACCTACGCTGCTTGCCGTAGCCGCAGGCATAGCATTATCTGCTGAAATGGCATCGCCTGAAAGCGATGTAAATGCGTTAAAAGTATAAGAACCTGCAGTAAGCATATTTATACTGCCAATAGTATAGTTGGCTGAAGTACCTGCTGCTAAAGGCCCGGCAAAAGTGCCCGTTAAAGTTTGCGTAATAGTGCCGGTAACATTTACGGTTACAGGTATATTGCTTTGGGCTGCACCGCCGTAGTTGGCTATAGTTACAGTAACAGGCTGCGAAGCGCTTCCGCAGCTTGCACTGCCCGGGGCAGGGTCCACTATCGTTGATACGCCAACGTTATTGGCCACCTTCTCGCGTATAATAACATTATCAAAAGCAAAGCCATCATCAGTGCCACTGCCGTCAGTAGCAAAAGCTACACGGAAACGAACACCGCTTACCACGGCTGCTGCTGGTAAGTCATGTTTTACTGCCACCCAACCATTGCTACCGTTGCTGCTGCTGGTACGCCCGCTCCACCAATTGGTGTTACCACCAAAGAAGGTGCTTACTGCAGTAGCACTCATCGTGTTGGAGTTATACCAGTTATTCGGGTCGCCGTTTAAACCAATGTTAGTCCAGGTGCTGCCGCCGTTTGTTGAATACTGTAATTGAACGCCGTCAAAATTGCGCTCGCTGTTCCACCAAACCGTCATTAAAATTTCACTACCCGCAGGGTTTAAACCGCTCAGGTCAAAACAAGGGCTTAATACAAATGATTGTTCGTTGCTGTTATAGGTTCCTGTGCCAAGCCCCCCGGTAGTCCAAACATTAGTACCAACCGTTGCAGGCAGGGCCGAGTTTTTAATTACTGTTTTGTTGGCTGTACCAAATGCCCAGCTGCTTGAAGTTCCACCCGAGCTCCAGCCGGCCTGTCCGGCTTCAAAATCCTGGCTGTAAGGGCTGCCAGATGTAACTACTACGTTACCAAAGCTTGTTATAGGTGCAGGCGTCATAGCGTCATTGGCATTGTTGCCATCACCGGTAACCGAAACGCTGGCATTAAACGTGTAACTGCCGGGCACCGAAAGGTTAGCCGTAGCAGCCATGTTAACGTTTTGTGTTGCGCCAACGGCTAAAACACCGCTGTTTACTACAGCGCTGCTGCTGTAACCACCGGTAGCTGTAGCGCTAACGGTTACGGGGTTAATTGAAAAATCAATTGGCAAGCCACCATTGTTTTTAATAGTTATGGTTACAGTTGCGTTGCCTAAGCACTGGTTACCCACCGGGGCAGCCAAAGCAATCGCCATCATATCAATAGGGTAAACGGCATAAACAAATTCATCAGCGCCCATATCAGGCCCTGTTCTTGCATCGCCGTCAATATCATCTGTAACACTTGCAATTATTGCACCTGCACTGTTAAGTGTTCCGGCATTAGCTGCTCCTGCATTAATGTGCAGGTTGGTAGTGCTGGTAAATGGCGCCGCAGTGGTAGAAGCTAATGAAGCATTGTCATTAGTACCTGCTGCATTTAACGTGCTGGTATAGGCACGCCAGTTGGTAGTTGGTGTAGTTGCAGCAGGGTTAAAGTTTGCTGCTGAATACAGACCTGCTGCAGAATAGGTTGTTCCTGAAAAGCCAAGCCCTTGCGAACTTGCTGAACCGCAGAAATAAGCGTTGTTGTTTTCAGTAAAGTTCATGGCCGAGGTGCCTCCGCTAGGTAAGTGCACGCAAACATGCGCAATGCTCGTTCCGCCGCCGGTCATAATATTACTGAACACGTTGTTGCGAACATCAACGTTAGTTTGGCTGGTTGCCAGCACACTTAAACAAGATGAAAGCAGGCTATTGTTGCTTGTGCCTAAGTAACTGCCAAACATTTGAACGCTGTTGTTATAAATGTTGTAGTTACTACCCGCTAAAATTTTAATGCCTGAACAGTTAAGGGCTGTACCAAAACCGGTACCTCCGCTCATATCACGGTTTATATCACTTATAAAATTGTTTTTTATAGTAGTGTTGCTGGTAGCTGAAAGTGCCAGGTAAATACCTACCGAAGGCCAGGTGCCGGCATTGCGTGCATATACGTGCTGTATAATATTTTTCTCAACCACAGCGCCTGTTCCGTTGTTGGTAATATTGCCTAACAATATACCGCCAATACAGTTGCTGCCGGTAGAACTACCCACCCATCCGTCAATATTGCGAATAGTATTTCCGCGAATTACAGCAGCAGTAAAGCCCTGGGCGCTTATACCTTCACTATATACTGTAGTAGCGTTGTTTGGGGTTGCATCGCCTATAACGTTATTGGTTAAAGTAAGGTTGTTGCAGTTACCTACTACTGCACCATGAAAGGCAATGCCCTTGGCACAGGCTGTTATCTGGCAATTATCTACCGTAAAGTTATTGGCGGTTTGGCCGCTGGCAAGGCTTGTGGTTAAAGAGGAAATTGCGTTAGGCACAGTGGTTACTGTGGCTGTACTGGCGCCACCGCTAACATATACACCATAAGTATTGTTTTCAGTGCCTCCGTTAGCATTAGCTGTAGAAATATTACGGCCTGTTGCACTACCATTAATATTACAGTTCTTAATACTAATGTTATCAGCAGTGGTTATCAGCGTAGATAAAGCCACCCTAATAGCCATAGTAAAAGTAACGGTATTAGCCGCTGTGTTAGTAATAGTAAGGTTACGGTTAATGCCCGTGGTTGCAGCGTTGTCGCCGTCAATAGTTACGTTATCGGCACCGCTTAGCTCTATAAGGCCCCTGCCGGTAGCGGTTGCACCCGAAATGCTTACCCCGTCGGTAGTTGGCTTTATGGTTAAAGAGGTGTAGCTGGCAGAACCGGCACCGCTGCTGTTCAGCACGCAGGGCCCGCTCTCTGAAGTGGAAGCGCTAATGCCAATGGTAATAATACCGGTATGTGTGCCGGCATTTACCGCATTAAAAGCATCTCCTAAAGTGGTGTATGATTGTGAAAGTGTTCCGCCCGTGGCGGTTACATCTACCTGGCCAAACGAAATGCCGGCCGTCAGTAGCATTACAAAAAACATTAATCCCTTCTTAGGGGAAGAAGTAAAAGTGCCCATGTACTTAAGTTTTGTTTTACAAAAAACTGCTCTTTTTTTTCACAAGTATTGTTCCAAAAAGAGTTTGGCCCATTGCGGGAGGTTAAAGGTAGGGCTTTAGTTTTATCAAAAAAAGTAATCTTCGCCGGGCAAATAAGACCTCTAATTATTGCGAATATTCGCCCATGCAAATGATTTAAATTACATATCTAATCTTCTTTAAATTCAGTTCTGCCCGCTTTTGTTGCTCTAAATCAACAGTTTTATACAATAACCCCCGCGTATCTTACAAATCCGTCAAAATCAATATTTACTGCCCAAAAACCATTTACTCCAAAGCACCCGCAAACAGCATTGTTAAACTCTCCGGTATATTAAAATCAAGAATTTTGTTTGATTCAATAAGATGCTTTGTTTATGTTTAAAGTATGAATTTTACCGCCCCGGACCTTCTTACCATCCAAAAGTTTGTAACCCTGTTGGATGATTTTTACTACAATGAATTCTGCCTGATTCTACAAAAGATGAATGCCAGGCTGCCGCTTAAGCTTACTGAAACCATCCGCGAAGGGCTGCCTAATTACGATTCGCACGAAGAACTTTGCCGCAAGGTGTATGGGGGTTTTGATAAAAACCAGAGACAAACATTTAACCAGTTAGCCTCTTATACCTTTAAGCTAAGCGCCCCGCTTGTGCGCAACTACCCCAACTATCTTTTACCCAATATAAATAAGGTACAGCAACTAATTTGCGAAGGCCGTAGCGGCAGCGCCGATTTTCTGGCTAAAACAGCTTTGGATATTGCCGAGCAAATTGAAAACTACCAGATGCAGATTATGCTGCTGAAAATACTGGTACAGCAATCCTTTCACCGTAAAGATTTTACACTGGCCAATAAATACAATGAACAACTGGCCAAAGCTTACGCATCAGAAGTACTTTATAATGAGGTGTTAACCCTGTTAAGGCATAGCTTTTATGAAAGCCAGCCGCGTAACCCTGAATGGTACACTGAGTTAAAGGCCAACCGCAATTTTTGCGAAAAACACTTTGAGAACGACAGCCTTTCTATTCGCATGTTAAGTAAATATGCCTATGTATACTTAACCTATCACTTTATACCTGAAGAGTATACCGCACCTGTGTGTGCCGAAGCGGTAACCAGCCTTGAAAGAGATTTAGTGAATTACGGTTATGTAGCCTTCCATCCTTTGTTTGACATTGCCAGCAACCTGTGGTTTTTAAAACTTAACTCCCCTTACTTTAACCTTAGCGATAAGGACTGCCGCAAAGACTTCGACAATTTTGTTGACCATTACACCACAGTTAAATTCTGGAATAACTATCTCAATATTCCTGAAATGCTGGCCATTACTATTAAGGTTTCCTATTACCTCTCCGCAAATCACTTTAACATCCATAGGGCCGATTATAAAAGCCTGCTGGCCGACCGCGAGAAGGAAGATATTGCCAACCTTATAAAACAATGCGAAAGAATTCTTGCCCAGGATATTTGGAGCAAGCATTACAAGAATGATTTTATCAATCTGAAATTACTGTACGGCGCACTGCACATACTTAGTGGTGGTGAAGCGAACATAAAAAAGGGCTTAACTGAACTGGAGGCCACGCTTGTAACTTTTCAGCAGGTTAACTTTACGGGTAGTATTGACAGTGCTTTCCTTTTCTTAATGATTGGCTACTTCTCATTAAAGCAATATTCGCGTTGCAGTGAAACCTTCAAACGCTACATTAAAATTACAAAAGGCAACCCTATTTTTGAAGATAACGATATTGGCATACATACCTATTACTACCTGGCTAACTGGCTGGCAAGCGGCCGCAAGCAATACGTAGCCAAGCTTAATTCAAATTACGAACGCAGTTTAAAAAGCGATACCTACATTGAACCAAGGCGTACTATTGAAGAATTTGCCAAATATTTTTCGGTTCCCTTAGATATAAAAAATATAGCCGCCCAAAAATGAGCGGCTATTATTTTTTTATCTGAATCTTTTCGGATTATACGTCTTTGCTGTATAGCTTTTTAGCGCCATAGGCCAAACCTGCAGCTAACATCAAAAATACGCCTCCGTCAATAGGTGTATTTGGTGGTGGTGGTGCCGGTGGCGGCGGTGGTGGTGGTGGCCCTCCCTGGGCAAAAACTGCACCTGCGCATATTACCAGCGCAACGAGCAAGAGGTATTGTAAATGTCTTTTCTTCATAGCCTAATACGTTTTTGTACCCTAATTCGGAATACCAAAGATACTATCGGTACAATAAAAACCAAGCACTACTAATATTTTTTTTGGCTCATGCATTAGGTTTTAAACAGAAATTTCAGTAGAAGGATCCCAAAAAAGTGACTCAAAATCAAGCACTTGATCGTTTTTAACCCTTATCCCTTCGGCCTCCAATTTTTTTTGCATAGCGTCCGGTTCCCCAAAGTGATGCTTACCCGTTAAAAGCCCTTTTCTGTTCAAAACCCGGTGTGCGGGCACTTTTGGCACCAAACCTCCGCAACTGTTCATGGCATAACCTACCATACGGGCTGATGATGCTGCCCCTAAATACCGCGCTATAGCCCCATAACTGGTAACACGGCCCCTGGGCACCAGTCGGGCTACATCCCACACATTCTCAAAAAAGCTATAAGAAGCTGAAGACTTTGATTCAACTGCCTTCCCTTTTTGTTTAGCAGGCTTTTTAGCTGCTTTTTTCTTTGGCTTGCTCATAGCTGAAATTGAAGATAGTTAATCGTTCTTCCGTTGGCAAGGTGCGATTTTTCGTAATACGTTTTAATGTTCAACTCTTCAAAATCCAGTGCGGAAGCATAAATATTCTCTTTGTAGTAAAGCAGCTTAAATCCGTTTTCTTCTATGCTTTCTTTACTAAAATGAAATAAGGGCAAATCATCTGTTTTAAAATGAACAATCGCTCCGGGTTTGGCAATCTGCTTATAGCGCTCTAAAAATGATTTTGACGTTAGCCTGCGTTTTGCATCTCCCTTTCTGGGGAAAGGGTCAGGAAAGGTAATCCATATTTCATCCACCTCGCCTGCGGCAAAAAAGTTGGTTATGTTTTCAATACGCATGCGGGCAAAAGCCACATTGTTCAACTTTTCATCTATGGCAGTTTTAGCACCCGTATATATACGCGCACCCTTTGAATCAACACCTACAAAGTTTTTAGCGGGATATTTACGACCCAAAGCCAACGCATAGTCGCCCTTGCCACAGGCCAATTCCAAAACCAGGCTTGGCCGGCCTTCAAATAGCAAATCACGCCACTTCCCTTTTGTTTCCACCTGCTCTTCCTTATGGTTTATCATATAAGGAATAGTGTAGTGCGGATTCTGCAGCACATTCGCAAAGGTGCTTATAGAATTAATCTTAAACATTTTGGCCTTACCCATATAATCTACTTAGCGGCGCGAAAATATTCGAATTACAATAATCGGCTAAGGCAACCGAATGGTAAATGCATACGTTCTTAAGTCGTTGTATTTTTACAGTCAATCTGTTTTGCCATGAAAAAGCTTCTTCCCTTACTTATAGTGTTGTTAAATGCCCTGTGCGCTTTCAGCCAAATACCCAATAACGACTTTGAACAATGGGATAACCAACCTGTGTTACTTAATTGGGAAACCAACAGCCACCCGCTAACCCTGCCTCCTTATGACCCCTATATTGTTCGTAAAGACAATGAAAAGTACAGCGGCAACTGGGCTGCTGATTTTTATGGCAACGGCATGTTTAAGCCATTCGCTAAAACTACCTTTGCAGTAAGTACGCATCCCCAGGCATTATCGCTATACTATAAGTTAGCCTTCGCTCCCTGCGTTAACGATAACGGATACCCCGACCAGGATACCGTATCTGTTTTAATAGAAGTTTTGAAAAACGGCGCAACGGTTGACCAGGGCTATTGGGAAAGCAAAACAACCCTGCTTAACTATACCCACTTATTAATTCCTGTTTCACAAAACTCCTCGCAGTTCGATTCATGCCGTATTACCATTAAGGGTGGTAAGGTGTATGGTGGCTGCGGCTTTGCCCCTGCCGCTACTGAATTTAAGGTGGACCATCTTGAATTGGTGCCGGGAGCCTGTATTGATACCAACCTGATTGACCTTAACGTAATGTGCCCTGCAGTAATTGACCCCGTGTGTGGTTGCGATGGAGTTACTTATAATAATAGCTGCGAAGCGCAATACCATCACGGCATTACCAGCTGGACTCCTGGCGCATGCGGCAGCTCGCCAACCTGCAATGCCGATTTTACTTTTACAATTTTAGATAGTACCGTAAAGTTCAGCAGTGTTTCAACGCCTGTAGATTCTATCATCAGTTACCAGTGGACATTTGGTGATGGCAATACGGATAATGCTGCCGACCCTGTGCACACGTATTCACCCCAATCCTACTATACGGTTTGCCTTAGCATTACCACGTCATCAGGTTGCAGTGATAGTATTTGCCGTTTGGTGCATGTTACCAACGGATGTATTGACCCTGCTAAAATTTGCGATACCTGCGTTTGCATTGCTGTATACGACCCCGTTTGCGGTTGCGATGGTAATACCTACAGCAATAGTTGTGAAGCTACCAACGCCGGGCTTACATCGTGGTCCGCAGGTGTTTGCTCGGGTCCTTCAAGTTGTCACGCACTGTTTGCTTTCCTCAAAAACAATACTGATTCCGTTCTGTTCTCTGACGGCTCATCTGCTGCACAAATAAATGATTGGCTATGGAACTTTGGCGATGGCGGCAGTTCCGCTTTACAAAATCCTTCCCATCATTATGCGCAGGATGGTGCATATACCGTATGTCTTTACATAACAGCAAAGGACTCCTCGGGCATGCAATGCACGGCTATCTATTGCGATACTGTTATAATTACTCATGCCTGTATTGACTCCTCAATGATTTGTTTCGGCACCCCGCTTTGTTGCGATTTTGTGCCGCTGGAACCAGTTTGCGGATGCGATAGCGTAACCTACCTTAATGCCTGCGAAGCGCAAAATTATCATGGCGTAAATTACTACTACGTTGGTGGTTGCGTTACCGGAATAAACGAAGCCGGTGGATTGGTAAACAAAGTTTCACTTATTCCTAACCCGGCTATTGAAAGCACTGAATTGCGTTTTGAAATACAGCAGGCCGCTCAGGTTAAAGTTGAATTGTTTACTGTTGTTGGTGATAAGATAGCCACCGTTTTGAACGGGCAATTAAACAAAGGTACACATACACAGGGCTTAAGGCTTGAAGGCCTTAGTGCCGGCATATACCTGGTACAAATTAGTGTAAACGGCAAACCTGCAATTACTAAAAAGCTGGTGAAGAATTAGAAGGTTTAGTTCAAGCCGTATTTCTTCAAGTACTTTTCGTTAAGCGTTTTTTGCTTGTTGCTTAAATCAATCTGGCGGCCGCTTATGTAAGCCTTCTCAATGTTTGAAGTCTTCATATCCAGCACATCGCCGCTTGAAACTATAAGCGATGCTTCTTTGCCTTTTTCTAATGTGCCTATTTTATCATCAACCCTTAAAATTTTAGCAGCATTAGAAGTTATTGAAGCCAGCGCCTGCTCTTTAGTTAAACCATAAGCAACCGCAGTGCCGGCTTCAAAAGCAAGGTTACGTTCCTGCCAAAAAACACCGGGTATAGTAATACAAAACATTACACCGGCCTTTTGCAGCACAGCAGGTGTTTTATACGGCTGCACTATGTCATCCTCATCATAGGCAGGTAATGAATGCGGGTTGTCAAGTATAACGCCCACCTTCTTTTGCGCCAGTATATCAGCTATAAGATACGAGTCCTTCGCTCCGCCTATTACCAGGTTTACACCCAACTCTTCAGCAAACGAAACTACGTTCAGCATCTCCTTAACATATCCTGCATTTACGTACAAGGTTTTTGTTTTATCAAACAGGCCGCGCATAGCTTCAAAGCGCAGGTTTACCTTATCGTGCTTACCGGCAGCATATGCTTTTGCTTCTTTAAAGTAGTTTTTAATCTCTTCCACATTCTTATCATAATCCTTACTCATTTCAAAGCCCTGTGGCTCGCCCCACCATCCTTTCATTCTAAACATCGAAGGCCAGTTCATCCAAACACCATCTTCTTTAACCAGGGCATCTTCCCAGTTCCAGGCATCTAACTGCACCACTGCCGAAGTGCCTGATACGGTTCCACCCTGCGGACAACTTTGCGCATAAAGCACACCATTGCTGCGCACCGTTGGCGTAACCCTCGAATCCGTATTATAGGCAATAATTGCGCGTGCATCTGCATTGTACTGGCCTACCTCTGCATAGTCATTCGTAGCGCGCACTGCTTCAATTTCATCCAAACCTATTTTTGTTTCTGCAGCAATTATTCCCGGGTAAATATGTTTGCCGTTGCAATCAATTACTTGCCCTAATGTTTCGTCTGTTTTAAAACTTGGATTCTCTTCCAGAAAAACAATCTTGCCTTTATCAAAACCGATGGTCGCATTATTTAACACCCGTCCATCGCCAAGGTGTATAGTGGCATGCGTTAAATAAATTGCCTGTTGCTGCGCAGGGGCCGGTGCCGGCAACTCGCTTTGCGCATTTAGCTTATTAACCGTTACAAGGCTTAGCGCAAAGCCTATTAATCCTACTGTATTTGCTTTAAAACTTTTCATATAGTATATCTTCCGTTAACCGTGTATTAATTATGTTGATGTTGTTTGGCTTCTTCCTCACTGCAGCTGTATGCACGGTTATCTTTTTTAACCGGCTCCTGCGTTGGTGATCCTCCCCGTTTTTCGTTCAGCATTTTTTGCACTAAACGTGCACGTTCTTTTAAAATCCAGTCGTGCATTTCAGCATCCTTTTCAATGTCGTAAAAGCAAATGCCGTCAACAAAGGTCTTTTCCGCCTTAGCATAAACGGAAAGCGGGTTATCGCTCCATATAACTATATCGGCATCCTTACCGGCTTTTATGCTCCCCATACGGTTATCAAGGTGAAGCATTTTGGCAGGGTTGTAAGTGCAAAGTTTCCAGGCCTGCTCTTCAGTTAAGCCGCCATATTTAATGGCCTTGGCTGCTTCCTGGTTAAGGCGGCGTGCCATTTCTGCATCGTCAGAGTTTACTGCTGTATTCAAACCCATTTTGGTCAAAATGGCTGCATTGTAAGGTATGGCGTCAATTACCTCGTACTTGTAAGCCCACCAATCGGCAAAGGTTGAAGCATTAGCGCCATGCACTTTCATTTTGTCGGCTACTTTGTAACCTTCCAATATGTGCGTAAAGGTGTTCACCTTAAAGTTGAAAGAATCTGCTACATGCATAAGCATATTAATTTCGCTTTGCACATAGCTGTGGCAGGTTATAAAACGTTTCTTATCCATTATCTCCACCAGTGCGTCTAACTGTAAGTCGCGGCGCGGCATTTCGCCTGCGGGTGGCATGCCTTTACGCACGTTATTGGCGGCACTACCGTTATAGGTATTCCATTTAGCCTTATACTCTTTAGCTTTCGTAAAGTAGTTGTAGTAGGTCTGCTCAACACCCATACGTGTTTGCGGATACCGCACACGGCTATGGTCGCCCCAATTGCTTTGTTTTACGTTTTCGCCCAGGGCAAATTTTATAAAGCCGTCCGCTCCTTCAATTTTTAGTTTCTCCGGTGCATACCCCCAACGGAATTTTATTAATGCGCTTTGGCCCCCAATAGGGTTGGCTGAACCATGCAATAACTGCGCAGCCACCACACCTCCCGCAAGCTGGCGATACATATTAATATCTTCTGAAGTAATTACGTCGCCAATGCGCACTTCTGATGATGCGGCTTCAGTGCCTTCATTTACACCTTCGCTTATGGCAATGTGGTTGTGTTCATCAATTATACCTACTGTAACATATTTGTTAGTAGCATCAATTACTTTACAATCTGCACAACTTAACCCTTTACCCACTGCCGAAATTTTACCGGCCTTAATTACTACATCGGTGTTCGCCAAATTGCCTTCTGCCTCATTCGTCCATACATTACCATTTTTAATCAGCACGTTTTCCTGCTTAGGTAATTCCTCTGCGCCATAGGCAACAAATGGGTAAATCACCTTGCCGAGGTTAGCCGTGTAATTAGTAGTGTCCGGCTTTGCCTTGCTGGTGTCAACTTCTGGTCCTTTCGTTTGCACGGCCTCCCAATTAGTGGTTTTAACACCGCCTATTACTGCGTTGCCATTCCACTTTTTAGTATCGTGGTTTATAAGACCTACCAACTGCAGCATGCCCAAATCGCTCTTCTTTTCAGGTTCAAAAGCCAGTGTTACATCATTGCCTTTGTAATAAAGCTGGGCATCCACCTTAATAGTGTCGCGCACAATAACTGTTGCTTTAGGCGATGAAACATCCCCACTTACTTTAAGTTTATAGCCAAGTGGCCTGCGGCCAAAAACACGTAAATCGTATTCGCCTCTAATATCTTTTGGCTCAAACTCTTTATAACCATAGCGCTTACCTTGCACCCAGGTTTCGTTTATCTCGCACTTATCATCAAATAATAGCTTGCTGGTAATAAAGAAGTTAGCCAGCTTACCATTTTCTAATGAGCCAACCTTGTCATACACATTTACAAAGGATGCCGGGTTATAGGTTAATGCTTTTAATGCAGTGGTTGAATCCAAACCGTATTTAACAGCCTTGCGTAAAGCGCTTAAAAAATCACCCTTGTTTTCAAGGTCAGTGGTAGTTATAGCAAACTCAATTCCTGATTTTGCCAATGCAGCACAGTTTGTAGGGGCCAATTCCCAACTCTTCATTTCTTCTAACGACACCCACATAGCTTTGTAGGGATCCTCTACATCGTAGGCTTTAGGGAAGTTAAGCGTGGTAATCAGTTTAACATTGGCAGCTTTAAGCTCATCCAGGCGCTGGTATTCGTTGCCTTTACCACGAACGATATACTGCACCCCAAATTCATCACCAATCTTATCGGCACGCAGAATTCTTTGCCAGTCGCCGGCATCAAAAATCTGTGGCAGCCCTTGTTCAGCATTCCATTCCTCAAGGCTTATGTTATACTCTTTCTTCTCCTTGCTGTTCTTATACCATTGTGCATCGTAGTAGGTTTGGCGCAGTAAGGCTATGCGGCCCATTAATGACTCAGGATAATCCTGCGTTGAACTTCCCTTACTAAACGAAAGGTGAGCGCTGGCATCAGCCTTAACCATCACCTTATTTTCCTTATCTGTATTCAGCGTCACTACCGCTCCTGTGCCTCGGGCTAATCCATCCTTACGGTGGGTAAGCACCGCTCCAAAACCCAGTTTACGCAATTCGTCAGCCGCCTTATCATTTACTACAAAGTTTTTATCGGCATGAAAATCGGTATGTATGGCCTGGTTATTACCGTAAGCTCCTTTTACGTTCGATTCCATCTGAGGGTCCTCACTACCTTGCGGTTTGGCTACGGCAGGCATACCATAATCGCTGAAAACATCTATAAAAGAGGGATAGATAAACCGCCCCTTCATATCATGCACAATAGCGCCTTGAGGCACATTAACTGTAACGCCAACTTCCAATATCTTTCCATCCTTTATAAGCAGTGTGGCGTTTTCTACTTTGGTAGTGTAGTTCTTCCAGATAGTGGCATTGGTAAACGCGTGTATACCTTCCCGATAGTCATCAGGGCCGTTGGTTTTAAACATAGTTTCCTGTGCGGTAACTGCACTAAAACCACTTAGCACTAAAATAAAAACAAATAATACAAGCTTGGCTGAGCGTAATTTCATTCCTAAAAATTTGAAGCACCGAAAATAGAATATTTTAGAGCATGCTTAAGCGTATAGAATATAAAGGGGTGCAATGTGTTTACCGCACCGAAGGCAGAGGAAAAGTTGTTATGCTCGTACACGGATTTATTGAAGAGGGCAGCATGTGGAATGATGTGGTGAAACTGCTGAGCAAAACCTATAAAGTTATTGTGCCCGATTTACCCGGCTTTGGCAAAAGCGGTTTATTGCCTGAAATAAGTATGGAGATTTATGCGGATTATGTAAAGGCTATTTGCAATAAAGAGAAAATCAAAAAGCTTACACTGCTTGGTCACTCAATGGGCGGTTATGTTACCCTCAACTTTGCAGAACAATTTCCGGAGCGTCTTAATGGCTTCGGCCTTCTTAACTCCCACTGTTTTGAAGATGCGCCGGAGAAAAAAGAAAACCGCAAAAAAGGCATTGAATTTATACGCAAATACGGATCAAAGCCATTTGTAACAGAATTATACAACAGCATTTTTCACGATAATTTCAAAAAGAAAAACCGTCGCTTTATTGATGGGTTAATTAAGCAGGCATCTGCTTATTCGCCTGAAGCGCTAATGCTCGCCAACGCCGCTATGATGAACCGCAAAGACAAGCAACACGTGCTCAAAAACACCAATGTTCCGGTGCTTATTATTGGCGGTAAAAAAGATGGCAGCGCCCCTTTGGATTTGGTTTTAAAGCAGGCCTCAATGCCTGCTGTAGCCGACATCCATATTTATGCTGAAGCAAAACATATGAGCATTTTTGAACGTAAAAAGGAGGCCCTGGCAGCTATAAAGGCATTCTGTGAAAGAGTTAATTAGCGCACTATTTAACCGGGTAAAAGCCGCCTTTTCCTCTTTTAACGCGTCTTTATACGTATAATAAAGTGTAAAGTGTAACTTCGTTGCCCTTTTTTAAAGCACATGAAAAAATTTCTTTTCATATCCCTGCTCTGCATTAATGCAGTTGGTCTGTTAAAAGCCAACCACATTGCCGGTGGATATGTTTCCTATCGCTACCTGGGCGGCAATCAATACCAGCTTCAGTTAATAATGTGGCGCGATTGTAATTCCACAACCGTTTTCGACGGCGTTGAGTTTATTGGTAACAACGGTCAATTAACGGTTACGCCTGCCATACTTAATATTTTCAATAGCTCAAATGCGCACATTGATTCTATTGACATGGGCGCCCCTGTTGTTACCACCATTAACCCGCCTACCAACAATCCTTGCCTTACCAATACTGCGGGGGTTTGCATGGAACAAGGGGTTTACACACGTAACTACACTTTCCCATCAGGCACAAGCGGTTTCACTATCGCTTATGTACGCTGCTGCCGCAATGGTTCAATAACAAATGTATTTGACCCCAGCAATACGGGGGCCGTTTACCAGGCTTTTATTCCGCCTACAAATACTACCCCTAACAGTAGTCCGCAGTTTAATGCACTGCCACCTTTATTCGTTTGTGTGCAGGCGCCTATTGTGTTTGACTATTCCGCCAGCGATATTGATGGAGATGTTTTGCGCTACAGTCTTTGCTCCCCGTACGATGGCGGCAGCCCTACCAATCCTGTGCCCTACCCTCCGCCAAATCCTCCTTTCCCAACTATTAACTGGCAAAGCGGCTATTCAATAGCCAACTTATTAGGCGGTTCGCCGGCGTTGGCAATTGATTCCGTAACCGGAATTTTAACAGGCACGCCAAATACCGTAGGCCAGTTTGTTGTTGGTGTTTGTGTAAGCGAATATCGCAACGGTGTATTTATAGGTTCCTACCTGCGCGACTATCAATTGAACGTAACACAATGCGATGCGCCTATCGCTAACATACCAAGCACTGATATTAACCCAACAACGGGCATTGGTACTTATGTAACCAACTGTAATAACTTGTTTGTACAGTTTCAAAACAATTCGCAGCCTGTTACCAACCAAACAACCTATCAATGGAATTTCGGCGACCCGACAACATCATCTGATGTATCTACCTTAAAAACGCCTTCTTATACCTATCCTGATACCGGAACCTACTCTGTAGAACTAATTGTATCTAAGGTTACTGCTAACGGCCCTTGCTCTGATACAACGTTCGCCTTAGTAAAAATTCTGCCTAACGGTAATGCCGATTTCAGTGCGCAAAGCGTTTGCCCCAATGTGCCCGACCAATTTACTGACCAAAGCACAACCCCTTACGGTGTTGTAAATGGCTGGACATGGTATTTTGGCGATGGCACTACGGATAATATTCAGAATCCTTCGCATACTTATACAAGCGGCGGCACTTTTGATGCTATGCTCATTATGACCACCGACCTTGGCTGCGTTGATACGGCAGTTAAACAGGTATTTATATACCCCGGAAATAATTCCAATTTCAGTTATACGCCGCCATGTATCTTCCAGCCTGTTACTTTCTCCTTAAGTAATAACAGTAATGTGGTTAACTATAACTGGACATTAAGCGACGGTAGCACCACCAACGTTCCTTCTCCTACTTATACCTATAACGCCGGAGGTACTTACCCGGTAACTTTATCCGTGCTAAGCGTTAACGGTTGCCGCGATACTACCACTAAACTTATTACCGTTCAGGAACCTGTTACGGCAGTAATTGATACCGCCGCATATGCCTGCGCAGGTTTCCCTGTTCAGTTAAATGCTTCGGGCGGTTTATACTATCAGTGGTATCCCGAAGAAGGTTTGAGCGACCCTCAATCATCATCACCCGTAGCTACGTTAGACTCAAACACGGTTTTTACCGTAATTGTTTCTAACGATTGTTTCAGCGACACCACAAGTGCGCTTGTTACCATTAGGCCTTTACCCATGGTTGATGCCGGTGCAGATACTACTATTTATAAAGACACCTATGCTTCTTTGCATGGCACTACCGATGGCAACCAGTATTTCTGGAATCCATCTACCTGGTTAGATGACCCCTATAATTTGGACACCAAAGCGGAGCCGCAGGAAACACAGTGGTATGAGCTATGGGCTATCAATCAATATGGCTGCAGTAATAAAGATTCCATTCTGGTTACGGTAGAGCATTACGATATTATGGACATCCCTACCGGCTTCTCTCCTAATGCTGATGGAGTGAACGATGTTTTCCGAATTGCGCGTTGGCTGAACGTAGCTAAGCTGGAGGAGTTCGCTGTGTTTAACCGCTGGGGGCAAAAGATTTTCAGCACCAACAATATTGAAACAGGTTGGGACGGCAGCGTTAATACGCACAAAGCTGATATAGGCGTTTATGCCTGGTATGTAATTGCCCGCACTGCTGACGGCAAACAAATATTAAGAAAAGGTAATGTTACTTTAGTGCGCTGATTAGTTTAGCGCCTTTGAAAAAGAAAACTATCTTGCGTTTTAGAAAAACGAAAACAATGCGTGCATTAAAAGCAATCAGTATTATAGCTATTATAGTTTTTGCTGTTTCATCCTGCAGCAAAAAAACATCGGCACCAACAGCCGAAAGCAAGAAGAAAATTGACGGCTCTTTGGTTTACTCCCCCAATTGCGCCCGTTGCCATGGTAGCGATGGCACCAACGGCAAAGCGCCTAATCTTTCGCAAATTAAACTAAGCAAGGCTGAGGTGGCTGATATTGTTACCAAAGGTCACGGACATATGCCTGCTTTTGAGGATAAGTTGACCAAAGACGAAATTGATGCCGTGGCAGATTTTGTTGTGGCATTGAAGAAGTAATCAACTCCGAAGTCCGCTTAATTTAAGCGGCATATCTTTTTATACCTGACATTTTCGACCTTACATTTTTTGATTAAGCGAGCGTACTATGGAAAAATACAGGGCTATTGGTTTAATGAGTGGCAGTTCGCTGGATGGCCTTGATATAGCCTATTGCGAATTTGCTTTAGATAATCACCACTGGAGTTTTAAGATTTTAAAAACAGATATGGTGCCGTATCCTGATGAATGGATACAGGAATTTAAGCGCTTACCAATTTCCAATGCCAGAACGTTGTGGGAAGTACACGCCGCATTGGGCAACTACTTTGGGGAACAGGTAGCGGCTTTTATAAAAAAGAACAGTTTAAAAGATAAGGTTGACTTTGTTTCCTCACACGGCCACACCATTTTTCACTTTCCTGAAAAGCGCTTTACCACTCAAATAGGCGATGGTGCTGCTATAGCCGCCCGAACGAATGTTCCGGTTATATGCGATTTCCGCTCTGCTGATATTGCCGATGGCGGACAGGGAACGCCTATTGTCCCCATTGGCGATAAATTGCTTTTTACGCACTTCCGGTTTTGTTTAAACATAGGCGGTATTGCTAATATAAGTTGCAAAACGCCGCACTCTATTGTGGCTTTTGATATTTGCCCTGCCAACCAAATCATAAACATGTTGGCCAACCGCATGGGTAAAGAGTTTGACGAGGACGGCACCATTGCCCGCAACAGCAAGCTGAATGAGGACCTGCTGGAACGTTTAAACAAAATAGAATACTACACGCACCCCTACCCAAAATCGCTGGACAACAGTTTTTCGCGTGAGGTAATTCTACCGGTGTTAGAGGAGTTTCCAATCTCTATAGAAGATAAACTGCGCACCTATACGGAGCACATTGCTGTGCAAATGGCGCATCACATAAAAATGATAGCGCAAAAGGAAAAACTTGAGTTTGATGCGAAGGACAAGTTTTTGGCAACAGGTGGTGGAGCGTTCAACAAATTCTTAATTGAGCGCATACAGGCCCAAACCAAATTAACCGTTGAAGTGCCCGGCGATGAAACCGTTAAGTTTAAAGAAGCCTTGGTAATTGCCTTTATGGGCGTATTGCGCATGCGCAATGAAATAAACGTACTAAAAAGCGTAACAGGTGCCACTAAAGATTCAATTGGCGGGGCAGTATACAGACCATAACTAATACAGCGTATCCGTATTAAACTTCTTAATTCCTATATGCCAGTTGTTATTGGTATCCATCATTGAATACCAAACGGCTAACTTATTATCAATCCATAATCCTGAGCTTCTATAAATAGAGCGGCAGCCATGAAATTCGGGATCGCTTGTCATTAAAGGCTTTTCCAGAAAATGCCAATGCATTCCATCAAGGCTGGTTCCTAGCATCAGTTTTTGATACAATAAGGAACCGGGGGTGGTAAGCCCGGCACATAGCATGGCGTAGCCAACGGGTGCTTTAAACACATCAACGTGCCAGGGCCGTATACTTGGCGGCAAATCAGTATACACTTCCTCAATAGCAGCCTTACTCCAGTTCTCGCCGTCATTACTATAAATAGTTCGTATGTGCAAGGTGTCGCCCACTGTTACAAAATACAAGCGATAACCCGCGTCATCATTTAATGCTAAATAGGCGGGCGAAAGTATAAACGGATCATTAGTAGCAATTTCAAAATGAATAGCAGTATGCTTTGTAAACGAACTCCAATCAGCGCTTTCAAGGCAAATTAAATTCTGCGAATCTGGTCGCATTGTCTCTAAATAGTACAGATAAAACTTTCCGGTTTTAGGATTAAAGTGCAAATCAGGATCGTCATTATGGTCATAAGACGGTGCTTTTGCCAAAGGATTTAATCCGTTCCAAAGTTCAGTGAAATCAACCCCATTATTGCTTTTTACTAAACACGGATTTTCGAATTTATCATTAGAGAAAGGATAAGGTGTAAAAGCCATATAGAAACGGTTGCCTTGGTAAGCTGTAGGAAAATAAATAACGTCGGGGTGAACGCATTGACCGGAACCTTCATATGTGCCTACATCCAGTAACTGCTCATCAGGCAGTCCGTCAATTACATTCATAGAAATTTCTTTTTTACAGGAGCAAATAGCTAATAGCCAAAGTAAGGGCAAGGAAATGCCCCTAAGGATAGTGTTATTCATACAGTGTTTTTAGGTGTTCTAAAGAAACGAACTGTATCTCTCCTATTATAGTGATTCACTTACCCGTTGCAAAGCCCGAATAAGAGGATATGACACTCAAATGTCATAATTATGTCATTTATCGAATTGCTCTTTGAATTGAAACAAAAAATGCGATTTGCATTTTCAGCAAACCGCATTTAGAATCTGTGTCTTTTATAGCGTAGTGCTATTCCTTCACCAAAATCCCTAATTCTACCAACTGCTTGGCATCAACAGGTGTGGGTGCGTCCATCATAAGGTCGCGGCCGCCACTTGTTTTAGGGAAGGCCATGGTATCGCGTATAGTTTCTCCACCCGTCATAAGCATTACAATACGGTCTAAACCGAAAGCACAACCACCGTGTGGCGGTGCGCCGTACTTAAATGCATTCAACATAAAACCAAAACGCTTCTCCTGTTCTTCGGGGCTAAAGCCCAGGTTTTGAAACACGCGCTGCTGGGTTTCGTGTTGGTGTATACGTATAGAGCCCGAAAGAATTTCGTTGCCGTTCATTACCATATCATACGTTTGCGCACGCACACGTGTAGGGTCAGTATCGAAATACTGCATATCCTCAGGGTGTGGTGAGCAGAACGGGTGGTGGGCAAAGGTTACTTCACCGGTTTCTTCGTCCTTTTCAAATAAAGGAAAATCAACTACCCAAAGCACGCTCCATTTACTTTCATCAATCCAGCCATTACGCTTGGCTAACTCCAAACGTAAATCGCCAAGGGCCTTGCGCACTTTGCTTGTTTTATCAGCAGCAATCAGCAGCATGTCGCCTTTCTCTGCACCAAACGCTTTTCCTATTTCGCGCAGTTGTTCTTCGTTGTAAAACTTATCTACCGAGCTTTTTACAGTTCCGTCTTCATTAAACTTAATGTTTACCAAACCGCCTAAACCACGGTGGCTGGCTTTTACAAACTCAACCAGCTCATCCAATTGCTTGCGGCTGTAAGCAGCGCAACCCTTAGCATTTAGGCCCGCCACTAAGCCGCCACTGGTAATGGCGTTATTAAACAGGGCGAACTCTGCCTGCGGCAAGGTTTCATTTAGGTCTACAATTTTACAGTCAAAGCGCAAATCGGGTTTATCACTGCCATAGTATTTAATGGCATCATCAAACTTTATTCGTGGCAAAGTGCCTAACTCATAGTTTAAAACCTTTTTAAATACGTGTTGTATTAAACCGCCAAAGGTTTCAAATATGTCTTCCTGGTGTACAAAACTCATTTCGCAGTCCACCTGGGTAAACTCAGGCTGGCGGTCGCCCCGGAAGTCCTCATCACGAAAACACTTTACAACCTGGTAATAACGGTCCATACCGGCCACCATTAGCAACTGCTTTAAAATTTGCGGGCTTTGTGGTAAAGCATAAAAGCTGCCGTGCACTAAACGGCTGGGCACCAAAAAGTCGCGGGCGCCTTCGGGGGTGCTCTTAATTAAATTAGGGGTTTCAACCTCTACAAAGTTCTTATTATCAAGGTATTCGCGTACGGCACGCACTATAGCTGCTCTTTTTAGCAGGCGGTCGCGCAATATAGGGCGGCGGATATCCAAATAACGGTATTTCAACCGAAGCTCTTCGCTTCCATCTGTTTCATTTTCAATAATAAAGGGTGGAACCTCGCTTTGGCTAAGCACGTTCAGCTCTTTTACATAAATCTCAATATCACCGGTAGGTATCTGGGCGTTTTTGCTGGTTCTTTCTGCCACTTTTCCTTTTACCTGTATAACAAACTCACGGCCAAGCTTATTGGCCCGCTCGCAAAGGGCAGCATCGGTTTCTACATTAAAAACCAGCTGTGTAACCCCGTAACGGTCACGTAAATCAATGAAAGTCAAGCCTCCCAGCACCCTTACACGCTGTACCCAGCCGCTAAGGGTTACTTCAGTTCCTACGTTAGCTAATCGCAACTCTCCACAAGTGTTTGAACGATACATATTTTAATTTTTCAGCGGGCTAAAATAACCGATTTTACTTACCCTCTATTTACAGCCTTTTTACAACGAAAACCCTATTTTTAGCGTCTTGTTCCATACCTAATGGAACCCGCATAAAACTCAGCTAATGTTTTTGAAGAATTTTTACCTGAAAACCCTCGTTCTCTCTGCCCTGTTTGCCGGCATTTTTATGCCTGTAGCACAAGCTACGCACAACATGGGTAAGGACCTCCAATATGTTTGTTTAGGCCAGGTGGGCTCAAACATGCAGTACCGCGTTACCGTGCGCTATTACCGAAACTGCTGGGATAACCAATTCCAAGGGCAGGCCGCCAGCGCACCATCCAGCGTTGGTTTAGAGGTAACAGCAACCGGCTGCTCGGGGTTTACCAGCAACTATACCCTTAACCAGGACCCCAGCGCCCAGCCGCCTAACGGTTCCGAAGTTTCTCAATTATGCCCTGCTCAATTACCGCAAAGCGGTTGTAACTGGACCCAAACCGGCAGTAACCCGCCTTACCCCGGTGTGCAGGTTTACACTTATACCGGTATAGTTAACATTCCTGTAGGTTGCGGCACAGTAACTTTCGGCACTACGGATTGCTGTCGTAACAGTTCCATAAATAACATACCTAACCCCGGTAGCGAAGACCTTTCCATCTACGCTACGGTAAACAACACTATTGACCCTGCAACAGGTCAACCCTACTGCAACAACTCAGTAACTTTTACCAATCAACCCGTTCCTTTTTTCTGTGTAAACTCCTATGTAACCTTTAACCACGGCGGGGTAGATGCCGACGGTGATTCATTGGTTTATGAATTGGTGAACCCAATGGATGGCTTTAACATGCCTTACCAAAACATAAACTTCAGCGCCAACTATACAGTAACCTGCCCAATACGCACCAGCCCGCCTAACTCCTTTGGTTTTAATACTACTACAGGGCAAATGCAATTTGTGCCCGGCTTTCAGGAGAATGACGTGCTGGCCGTACGCGTTTACGAATACCGCAACGGCGTTTTGGTAGGCAGCACCATGCGCGATATTCAGGTGGTAATTTTAAACTGCGCTATTTCTATACCTGAGCAGGACCCTATTACCAATGTGCAGAATGGTAACCAGGTAGATTCTTTAACCGTTCAGGTATGCCCCGGTACAGCATTAAACTTCGATATTCTTTGTACTGATCCTGCCAACCACAACCTTACCGTAACCAGTAACATCAACACAACGCCTTCTGCTATTCCGGGGGCTACTATGACCCAAATTGGCACAGGCGACTCAGTGTTAGCACACATAAACTGGACGCCGGCCCCGCAGGACACCGGCTGCCACAACTTTATTCTGAATGCGCTTAATGATGACTGCCCCATTAAGGGGGCCTATACAAGGGTGTATACCATTTGTGTATTTACACAGGTAAACCTTCTTTCAGCAAGTCCGACCTTCTGTGGCACGCCCGTGCAGCTTACAGCCACAGGTGGCTCTAATTACTTCTGGAGCCCCTCTAGCGGCCCAAATGCAGTAAGCAATCCTAATACTTTAAAGCCTACGGTTTCGCCTGCTTCGCCAACCATGTATTACTTTACTTCCGATTGTGGTACCGATTCGGTGTTTGTAGATGTTGATCCTCCCTTCCTGTATGATGCCGGGCCGGGTGGCTCTATTTGTCAAAACGGGCAATTGCCGTTAAACGCCTCAACCGATAATTTATACGGGCCTTATCATTTCAAATGGGTGCCATCAAGCGGTTTAGCTGATCCTGTTTCAGGCTTACCTAACGATACCATACCAAATCCAATAGCCAGTCCTTTGGTTACTACCAATTATCACTTGTATGTAACCGGCAGTAACGGCTGTACCAATGTGGACTCCTTAATGGTAAACGTAAACGGCACAGGGCCTGCCCTGGTGGCACATGCCCAACCTAACAGCATTTGCCCCGGGCAAAAGGTTGACTTAACCATTGTAACTAACCCGCAAAGTTGCGGCATAAGCCAAACGCCATGCAGTGGCAATATAGTTACCGGCCAAATTGGTACCGGCATAGGTGTCACACCTCCGGTATCTCCAACGCAATACCCTACAGTGTACGGCCACTTCAACAATAGCGCGCGTCACCAGTTCTTGTATCCCGCAAGTGAGTTGTTACAGCAATTCCCTTCGGGTGGTGAAATACGCAGTATATCATTCAACCTGGCACAGGTTAATACAGCTAACGACACCATGAAGAATTTTGAGATTAAAATGGCCTGCACACAAGGCACTGCATTCCCTATACCGGGCGGGCCGGGTTGGGTTAACGGTGCGGTTACGGTGTTCTCTGCAAAAAATGTTGCTCTCGGAACACCCGGCTGGAAAACGCATGTATTAGATTTTCCATATAACTGGGATGGCACCTCTAACCTTGTTGTTGAAATATGCTTTAACAACAATACCAGCAACCTTAACAACAAAATGCAGATGACGACTACGGCGTATAACTCGGTTATATACTCCAAGGGTAATACATCGCAGTGCGGTAATACTGGTAGCCCGGTAGTTAGCGCTAACAGGCCTAATACCAAATTTGATATTTGCATTACCTCGGTTGACGGTATGCCTACGCAATGGACCCCTGCCAGCGGGCCTAATGCGGTAATACCACCAACAAACGATACGGCCATTAGCTATCCGCAAACGCCTGTTATATACAATGTAGATGTTACCGCGCCTAACGGTTGTGTAAGTAGTGACTATGTTTTTGTAAACGTTGACACCTCTCTTCGTTTTGAAGCTTTCCCTGATGACACGTTCTCCTGCAGTGCTACCTCGTTTACATTAACCACTTCAACTGTAGGAACTCCGCTACCGGGCCAAAGCTTCGGTTACCAGTGGACGAATTTGAACACCGGTGCATCCGCAGGAACCACTGCATCTATTACGGTAAACCCATCCGTTTCTACGGACTACCTGGTTACCTTAACCGGTGGAGCATGCAGCCTGTTTGATACTGTGCATGTGTATGTAGGTAATGATATTCCTATACAAATGGCTGTTACTCCTATTACCTGTTTTGGTGCTGCCAACGGAAAAATTGTTGCTACACCAAGCGGCGGAACAGCGCCTATAACTTACCAATGGAGCCCGGTTTCTTCAGCGGTAGACTCAATAACCAACCTTGGCCCTAACACCTATACGGTTAGTATTACCGATGCGCAAGGCTGCACCGGCCGCGATACAGTTATACTTACTGAGCCTACTCAATTAACAGTTACTATTCAATCGCAAAACATTACCTGCAATGGCGCGGCCAATGGTCAGGCCTTAGCAGTTGCTAATGGCGGCACACAGGGCTATACCTATGTTTGGAATCCGGGGGGGCAGAATAACCCTATAACTTCTCTTGGCCCTAACACTTACAATGTAGTGGTAACTGATATTACCAATTGCACCGCCTCAGCTTCGTGGACAGCCGTTGACCCTGCACCTATAACTGTAACGGTACCTACGGTTACCAATGTTTCGTGCAATGGCGGTAGCGATGGTACAGCCACTGCAACTGTAAACGGAGGAACAACACCTTACACCTATACCTGGAGTGTTATTGGTGTAGGCCCTAACCCGGGTACCGGTTTCCCTGCAGGTACTGATACCTTGCTGGTTACTGATGCGGGCAACTGCTCTGCCACAGCCTCATTTGTTATTACTGAACCTACCGTTGTTACCGTTAGCGTTACTTCTGTAACTAATGTAACCTGCAATGGTGGAACTGATGGCGCCGTAGACATTACAGCAGGCGGAGGAAACGCAGGCGGCTTCACCTATAACTGGGGCACTGCCGGCACTTCTGAAGACCTTACCGCCGTAGGGGCAAATACCTACAACGTTACAGCCTACGATTCTAAAAACTGTTCGGCAACAACCACGGCAACGGTTACCGAACCAAGTGCTGTTACAATAGCCTTCCAACATACCGACCCGCTTTGCAGTGGCGATAACAGCGGCACCGCTACAGCTACCGCCAATGGCGGAACAGGCCCATACATTTACGATTGGGCCTCAGTAGCAGGCACCAACGATGGACAAACAATTAACGGCGTTCCTTCGGGCCAGTATGACATAACTGCAACAGATAGCAAAGGCTGCTCTGCGGCGGATAATGTTGTGTTAATTGACCCTGTAACGCTGAATGCTCAGTTCATTAACAAAAATGAAATTAGCTGCGCTAATGATGCCGACGGAAGCATAGAAGTAAGTGTTACAGGCGGTGTAAGCCCATATAATTACACCTGGTTACATGGCCCAACAACGGCGGCCATCAGCAACCTTGCGCCGGGCACCTACACGGTAAACGTTTCTGATGTTAATGGTTGCGATACCACGCTTACCACCGTATTTACTGCGCCGCCAACCATCGAAATTCAATCTATGGATATTGATTCGGTAAGCTGCCCGCAGTATACTGATGGGGTTATTCAAATTACAGGTATTGGAGGAACACCGGGAACAGTAACCGCCTACGAATACTCTATTGATGGCTCTAACTTCCAAAGCTCTGAATACTTCCAGAATTTAAGCGCAGGCACCTATCATTTGATTATACGCGATAGTGAAGGTTGCACGAAAGATACTACTGTAACTGTTTACGAACCGGTAGAACTGGCCCTGAGCATTTTGCCTGGGGACACAATGATTGACTTAGGCAACTCGGTAGTTTTAACAGCTAATGTTTCCAACTACTCCGGTTCTGATATTAACTTCTACTCATGGACACCGTTAAGCGGCCTGGGTTGTGGCGATTGTGCTTCGGTGCAGGCTACTCCATATGTGCATACTGACTATACTGTAACCGTAAATTACCTTAACAATTGCACCGTTAGCGAAACGGTTAAAGTGCAGGTAGGTGACGGCCAGGATATTTTTGTTCCTAATGCTTTTTCACCCAACGGCGATGGCAATAATGACGTCTTAGTAGTGTTTGGTACAGGGCTGGCAAGTGCCAACCTTACTATATTCAACCGCTGGGGAGAAAAGGTTTTCGATTCGCAAAACCAGTGGTTGGGTTGGGATGGCACGTATAAGGGAGTTGTACAAAATCCCGGTGTATATACCTACTTCTTAAAGGCGGTTTACTTGAACGGCAAATCGCGTGAAAAGAAAGGAACTATAACCATTATACGCTAGAGAAGAGAAGGTTAAAATCAAATTTGTGCGATACAAATTGTAACCTTTATGAACAGTTTTCGGTAAAAGTGTGGGAGGAACCCTATTTTTTTGATTTTAAAATTTTGCAGAACCCAAATTTTAATATTTTAGATAACTATTTTAAACCCGGGACATGAGGAAAGTTCTACTAGTTGGCATACTTGCGGTATGCATGTTATTTAAGGCGGAGGCACAAGACCCGCACTTCTCGCAATTTTATATGACACCGGTGTACTTGAACCCTGCACTAACGGGCGCCTTTGACGGCAACTATCGTTTAACTGCATTGTTCAGAGGCCAGTGGGGAGAAGTTTTACGCAATGAAAGCGTACCGATGTATCGCACGTATACTGCTTCTGCTGACTTTCGTACAGCAAAGGGCTTTAAGAAAGGTGATGCTTTCGGTTTCGGTGCATCCTTTATGGGCGACCAGGCCGGCGAATCTAAATTCGGCTTTAACAGCGGTGGCATTTCATTGGCTTATCACTTAGCATTAGACCAACGTGCAGAGAACTACCTTGTTGCAGGTTTTTCATCAAGCATCTATCAACAAACTATTGACTTCAGCCGTTTGCAATTCGGCAGCCAGTGGGATGGACAAGGATACAACGCCTTATTACCAACTAACGAATTTTTAGTAGATAACAGATTTTTATACTGGGATGTTAACGCCGGTTTATTGTGGTATATGAAGTTAGGCCGTCGCGGTCGTTCAAATATTTACTTAGGCGCCAGCGCTTACCATTTAAATCGCCCTGCTATTTCTTTCTTAGGCGATAAGAACGTGCGTATGAACATGAAGTTTGTAGGCCATGGTGGTATTCGTTTCCCTATAAAAGGCCGTTTCGATCTTATGCCTAAGTTCATTGTAATGAGCCAGGGCAAGAGCATAGAAACAATTTGGGCTGCGGAATTCCGTATCCTGTTTGAAGAAAGATATCCTCAAGGCGACCACTTCCGTGTAGGAGCCATGTTCCGTATGGTGGGTGGCGATCCTAACGCTCCATGGAGAGACAAGCGCTTAAACCCTGAATCAGTTATCCTGAATGCAGGTGTTAACTGGAACGGTATTGACCTTGGTGTAGCTTACGATGTTAACGTATCGCAGCTTATAAGCGGCTCACGTTCTCGTGGTGGCTTCGAAGTTGGCCTAGCTTATGTTGGCAAGTGGAAGAAGAGAGGTCCTCAAACAATCTACTGTCCTCGTTTCTAATTACACAAAAATATTATTCAAAAAGCAGAGCCTGTAAGCTCTGCTTTTTTATGCCCTTTGTTTACTGTTAATCTTAGCTCCGCCTTTTAAGGCGGAGCAAACAACATGTCTCCTTTTTATGGCTTAGTCATAACTTACCAATACTACCATCTCACTAATTCTTATCAAATTTGCGTCATGAAACTAAAGTTATACCAGGTTGATGCCTTTACCGAAAAAATATTTGGCGGTAACCCCGCTGCTGTTTGTCCTTTAGAAAACTGGCTGCCCGACAGTGTATTGCAGAACATAGCCATGGAAAATAACCTTGCTGAAACGGCCTTCTACATTCAACATAAAGGCGAATATCATTTACGTTGGTTTACTCCGGTGCTGGAAGTGGATTTATGCGGCCACGCCACATTAGCTACTGCCCATGTTATGTTTAACCACGAAGGATTTACCGGTAACAAAATTTCATTTCAATCGCGCAGCGGTATTCTCAGTGTAGAAAAAAGTGGTGATTTACTTACGCTTGATTTTCCCGTTGATGAAATCGCAGAAATACCACTAACTGCTGAATTGGGCGAAGGTTTTAATATTAAGCCCATTGCGGCTTTAAAAGGAAAGACCGATCACGTGCTTGTGTTTAGCAGTGAAGCCGACATTCGCAACTTGGAGCCGGACTTCCGCACAATAGCCAAATTACACGGGCGCGGAATTATAGTAACAGCAAAAGGTAAGGAGGTAGATTTCGTATCGCGCTTTTTTGCGCCACAGGCCGGCATTGATGAAGACCCCGTTACCGGCTCAGTGCATACCACCCTCACACCCTATTGGGCTAAGGTGCTGGGTAAAACAGAACTTTCAGCGCTACAATTATCAAAAAGGCAGGGCGCATTACAATGCAAGCTTGAAGGAAACAGAGTTTTAATAAGTGGTTATACCCGCACTTATTTAGTAGGAGAAATATTTGTTGATTGATAATTAGCGCATTGTTTCGTAACGCTGCGTATCAAGGCGCACAAAAATAAACAGCAGCACAGTAAACGATAGTAAGGATGAGCCCCCATAACTTACAAATGGCAGTGGTATGCCAATTACCGGCGCAACACCTATAACCATACCCATATTTACTAAAAAGTGAAAGAACAGAATGCTGGCTACACAGTAACCATATATCCGGCTGAATTTTGAGCGTTGTCGTTCTGCCAAATACAGCAGGCGAAAGAACAGGCCTACGTATAAAGCGATAATTACAATGCTGCCTAAAAAGCCAAACTCCTCACCTATTGAACTAAAAATAAAATCAGTGCTTTGTTCCGGCACAAACTTCAGTTTCGTTTGCGTGCCGTTTAAATATCCTTTACCGGTAAATCCTCCCGAACCTATAGCGATAATACTCTGCTTAATGTTCCAGTCTTTACCTTCTTCTACTTCCTTGCCTAACAGTACATTTATCCGGTCGCGTTGGTGCGGCTTTAGCTTGCTGAATGCAAAATCCACCGAGAAGATATAAGCTGTTGAAGCTATCCAGATGCCCGCAATCAATAAAGCCGTCTTTCTGTTTCGCCAGTTAAAATAAACCAGCACTGCCGCTATAAGGAATAAGAATCCTATCAGCACAAATTTACCGGGCACTCCCCAAATGATAGTGCCTGAAAAAACTAAAGCCAATACGGATAAAACCGCCACGGCTGCGCCAACTATTAAGTAATACGGCTCAAGTCCGTCACGAAATAAAACCAACGAAAAAGAAAGGAATACAATTGCTGAGCCCGCATCGCCCTGGCCGGCAACAATAAGCATGGGAATTCCTACAATAGCAAAGGCCCTCCATTTATCGCGCCAGCGGCGTACATCTACATTAAGTGTAGAGAGAAACTTTGACAATGCCAGGGCCGTTCCGAACTTTGCCAACTCCGAAGGCTGCATCTGAAAACTTCCCAGGCGTATCCAGTTGGCCTGCCCTTTTACCTTAGTGCCCAGCACAAATACTGAAAGCACAAACAACAGAATAAACCCGAAAAAGATATAGGCAAAAGTAGTATAGAACCTTGAGTCAACTATTAATACAATGAACGCTAAAACTGCTGAGGCAATCATCCATTGAAACTGCTTGCCTGAGTTTATACTGGAATCAAAAATAGATTTCCCTTCATCCGTGTACACGGCAGAGTAAATGGCCATCCAGCCCATTAGCACCAACAGTATATATATAAATACCGTTAGCCAATCTATTTTACCCGCAATTGATTCCTGTCTTGCCATTTAAATCATTCCAAATTCAGCATTCTAAACTCCAACTTGTTACTCATCGCCTAAGTTGTTTAAACCAGCGCTTTTATTTACGCTTACACCATACTTATTCAGCAGGTTACCGTCGAACATTTTTTGCTCAAGCGGCAGGCGCTTCGTCTGTATAGTGTCATTCAAATATTTTTCAACCATTAAACTGGCAATAGGCGCCGCGTAGGCCGCACCGTATCCACCATTTTCTACTACCACAGCAATTGCAATTTGTGGGTTTTCATAAGGAGCATAGCCTGCAAACATGGAGTGGTTATCACCGTGTGGGTTTTGCGCTGTGCCGGTTTTACCGCAAAGCGTAATGCCTTCTACCCTTGCTGATTTAGCCGTACCTGCTTCAACTACCTGAAACAAGCCTTCATCCACGGCGTCAAAATACTGCGGGTCAACCGTACTTTTGTGCACCTCGTATTGGTGCGTAACATCCTTGCCGGTAACAGGGTCGCTAATTTTCTTAACCACGTGTGGTGTAATCCAGTAACCCTTATTAGCGCAGGTAGCAAAAATGTTAGCCATTTGCAGGGGTGTTACTAATATCTCTCCCTGGCCAATACCCAATGAAATAATTGTAGACGAATGCCAGCCTTCAGCGCCGTACATTTTATCAAAATACCGGATAGAGGGAATATTGCCCGATTTCTCACTCGGCAAGTCTATACCGGTTTTAATGCCTAAGCCAAAGCTGTTGCAATAAGCAATCCACTTGGCATATATATCATGTATGTTTTTATATGCCCGGTTCTCAATTGTATTTCTGAATGTTTGCCAAAAGTACGGATTGCAACTCTGCATTAAGGCATATTGAATATTAGTAGCTGAAGGGTGGTGGTGTGAGCAGTGTAGGCTTAGTCCGGCAAAATTATATACACCACTGCAAGGCACTGTGTAATTAACTCCCTGCACACCTTCAGTTAGGGCAATTAAACCAACAACAGGTTTAAACGATGATCCGGGAGGGTACGTAGCCTGTGTTGGGCGGCAGTACAAGGGCAATAAAGTATCCGTTAATAAGGCTCTGAAGTTTTCACCGCGCACAGCGCCGCACAACAGGTTGGGGTCGTAACCGGGGCTGCTTACCAGTGCAAGTATTTCTCCTGTTTTGGGTTCAATGGCTACAATGCTGCCCTTCTTGTTTTGCATCAGCTTTTCGCCATACTCCTGCAGTTTAATATCAAGGGTCGTTATTACATTATCTCCTGAAACAGCTAATGTATCATACTCACCATTGGCAAAACTTCCCGCCTCCTTGTTGTGCACATCAAAAAACACCAGCTTCTTTCCTCGCTTTCCACCTAATTCCTTTTCGTAAACTTTCTCTATACCACTTTGCCCAACATAATCGCCCGGCTTATAATAACCCTCACTGGCTTTTATCTGCTTATCATCTACTTCACCAATATCACCAAGAATGGTGGCGCCTACACGGTGGGGGTATTTACGTATAGTACGCACCTGCCCGTAAAAGCCGGGAAAGAGGTACATGTATTCCTGCAGGCGCGAGTAATCTTTAAGCGACATCTGCTTGAAAAAAACATTGGGGATATACTGATACCCTTTCTGCTTTTTCATATCAGCAAATCGCTTTATGTAGTCTTCATGCGTAATACCAAGTAAATTGCAAAGCTTGGCTGTGTCTACACCTTTAGCCTGCTTTGGTATAACCATTAAATCGTAAATAGCCTCGTTGTAAACTATAAGTTCTCCTTTGCGGTCGTATACTAAACCACGCGTAGGGTATACATCTACTTCTTTTACTGCATTATTGCGCGCCAGCGAAACATACTTGCGGTCAATTACCTGCAGATACAGTAAACGCAGCAAGAACACTACTGCGAAAAACACAATAATTAACTGTATAACCCTGTAACGGTTTTTATATAGATCCTTCGAACTCACTGCAGGTAAAAATAATCAGGCGAAACGTCTCTTTTTCCTTGACGAAAACAAAAACAGGAAAATGAGCATCAAACCAACTGAAACAATAGTGCTGCCAACAATTCTTAACAGCTGAATGAAAAAATTATAGAACGAGGCAGCCTCAATAAAAAGATAAAAGCTGAGGTACACCAACATGGAAATGCCGAGGTAAATAATGAACCACACCAATCCTTGTGCGTGCACATTAGGGCTTATTTCAAATTCACTGCCTTTAGGGGTAATCACATTAATCAAAAAAGGCCGCAGGTACCCTATTAAAAGGCAAGCGGCAGCATGCATACCCATTGAACCTAAAAATATATCCAGAATAAATCCGGCGGTCATGCCTATCAGCATCAATAACCAGCGTGGTGTTTCAAAGGGTAATAACAAAACAAACAAGGGAAAGATATACGGGTTAATACCGTAGGTGCCAAACAGTATGTTGCTGAAAATAAGCACCTGCGCCAACAGCAATACAATGAAACGTAAGAGGTTTATGGGCAGTTGGCCTATCATACTATTTTATAACGGTGCTTGTATCCAATTGATGTAATTCTTCTCTCCTTAAATCATTCACCACATACACATAACTCAAATTATTGAACCCTGTTGAAAGACGAACGGTAATATCCAAAAATGTCTTTTCAGGTGCTGCATTTACTTTTTCCACCACACCAATCATTACGTTACGCGGAAACAATTGCGAAAAGCCCGAAGTAACGATAGTATCCCCCACCTTGGCAGGTACGTGCTTAGGTATTTCTTCCAGCGTTGCAGAGTTAGAGTTTATTCCCTCCCAATGCAGGTTACCAAAAAATTCATTCTTCTTGAATTTTGCACTCACCTTAAAATCCTTGCTCAACACACTCATTACCGCTGCGTAATTATCGGTAACATTTACTACCTGCCCTACAATACCATTTGGGGCAATTACACCCATTTGCTTTTGTACGCCTTGTAAGCGTCCCTTTTCAAGATAAATAATATTGGTGGCCTGGTTAACTGAATTGCGTATTACGCGGGCAGGTATATAAGAATATACCTGAACAAAGCGCGTAGCCGAATCGCGCACAAAAAAAGAATCGGTCTTGTTATCAAATTTAGAATCCAGTAACTGCGCACGAAGTTTTGCATTTTCCAAAGCAAGGCTATCATTAACGCCGCGTAAGTGCAAATAACCCGTTACCCCGGCAACCGTGGAATAAAACTTACCACTTGCGCCGTTGGCAACGTTTATATAGGCTGCCTGGTTGTATTTGTTCTTGCTATAGATTAAAAAAAAACAGACCCCTTCAAGCGCCACGAACATAAACAGCAGGTAGTATCGTAAGAAAAAGCGAAGAAGATTAACCATCGGATTTCAGCAGCCGGGTTTAGCCGGAAGTATTGCAGGCTTCTTACCCGCAAATTACTCGTCCATTAAGAAAGTAAACTTGTCAATATTTTTTAATGCAATACCTGTACCACGAACTACCGCGCGCAGTGGGTCTTCCGCTACGTGAACAGGAAGTTTTGTTTTTTGGCTTATGCGCTTATCTAAGCCGCGCAATAATGCTCCGCCACCGGTAAGGTATAAACCGGTTTTAAAAATATCAGCAGCTAATTCAGGTGGTGTTGTCTCTAACGCCTTTAAAATCGCCTCTTCAATTTTTGAAATGCTTTTGTCAATAGCATGCGCAATCTCTGAGTAAGACACAATAATCTGCTTAGGAATACCTGTCATCAAATCGCGACCGTTAACAGGGTAGTCATCCGGGGCAACATCAATATCAGTAAGTGCAGAACCTACGTTGATTTTGATCATTTCAGCCGTACGTTCGCCAATCAACATATTATGTTGGCGGCGCATATAATCCACAATATCTAAAGTAAACTCATCCCCGGCTACGCGTATGCTCTGGTCGCACACAATACCGCTTAAAGCTATAACCGCAATTTCAGTAGTACCACCGCCAATATCAATAATCATGTTGCCGTTAGGCTCTTCCACATCAATACCAATACCTATAGCCGCTGCCATAGGTTCGTGTATCATTTTTACCTCCTGGCCGCCGGCCTGTTCTGCGCTATCCTTAACGGCACGCTTCTCCACCTCAGTAATGCCCGAAGGGATACAGATAACCATACGATAACGTGGAGGGAATAAAGGCTTCTTCTTTTCGTAAATCATCTGAATCATCTCGCGTATCATGCTTTCTGCAGCTTTAAAGTCGGCAATTACACCGTCTTTCAGCGGGCGCACGGTTTTAATATTCTCGTGCGTTTTTTCATGCATCTGCATGGCGCGCTTACCAACCGCAATTACCTTATCGGTACGGCGGTCAATAGCAACTATTGATGGTTCATCAACTACAACTTTATCATTATGTATTATAAGCGTATTTGCGGTGCCAAGGTCTATGGCAATTTCTTGCGTAAGGAAGTTAAATAAGGCCATGAGGCTATGTTAGATTCTTAAGGGTTGTCAATTAGCGGGCAAAGTAGAGAAATTCCCGAGAGAATAAACGTAACTTTTTCAACAAAAATTGCGAGCCACGAAACAAATATTTTGGGCTCGAAAAACGGTGTAATTGATGCCTGCAAAATTTAATGCAATAGGCTGTTTACGTTTAATGTTTAAAGTGCCTTACACCCGTAAACACCATGGCCTGGCCAAGCTTGTTAGCAGCATCAATACTGTCCTGATCTTTTATGCTGCCACCCGGTTGAGCAATGGCTGTAATACCTGCAGCGGCAGAAATGGTAACGCAATCAGGGAAGGGGAAAAAAGCATCACTTGCCATTACCGCGCCTTTCAAATCAAAGCCAAATTCTGCGGCTTTACGAATGGCATTCTGAAGGGCATCAACGCGGCTGGTTTGGCCACAATTGCTGCCGATTAGCTGTTTATTTTTAACAAGTGCTATTCCATTGCTTTTCAGGTGTTTAACTGCAATAATGGCAAATTCAAGGTCGCTTAATTCTGCTTCCGTAGGGGCCTTTGTAGTAGCTAGCTTAAAGTCACTTCTCACTTCAGCCTTGCTGTCTACATCCTGGGTTAAAACGCCGTTTAACAAGCTCTTATACTGCACTTTATTTGCAGTGGCAGAAGCCTTGGCTTTTAATAAAATGCGGTTCTTTTTACTCTTTAAAACGTCCAGTGCTGCAGGCGCATATTCAGGTGCTACCAGCACTTCAAAAAACAGGCTATTCATTTCGTTGGCGGTGGCCAAATCTATTGGGCGGTTAACGGCAATTACACCGCCAAATGCTGAAGTTGTATCACAGGCAAATGCAGCTTTATAGGCATCCGCCAATGTAGTGCGCGAAGCCAAACCACAGGAGTTGGTGTGTTTTATTATTGCCACTGTCGGCTCCTTAAATTCGGCAACAAGGTTCATGGCAGCATCAATATCTACCAGGTTATTATACGACCATTGCTTACCGTTCAATACTTCAAATACTTCTGAAAGGTCGCCATAAAAAACTCCTTCCTGGTGGGGGTTTTCGCCATACCGTAATACTTCGCCGTTTAAAATACTGTGTTTAAAGACCCTAAACTCTCTGCCGCTATTAAAGTAATTGAAAATAGCGGTGTCATAATGAGAGCTCCGCATAAACCCTTTAGCGGCAAAACGGCGGCGGTCTTCAAGGTCCGTTTCACCCTCTTTTTCTTGCAGCAGGGCTAATAAATCGGGATAGTCATTTTTAGAAGCAATAATCAGCGTGTCATTAAAATTTTTGGCGGCAGCACGTATCAATGAAATACCGCCGATGTCTATTTTCTCAATAATATCTTCTTCGCTTTTGCCTGCTTTTACGGTTTCTTCAAAGGGGTAAAGGTCCACTATTACCAGGTCTATTTCCGGTATTTCGTATTGCTTCATTTCCTTTTGGTCACTCTCATTATCGCGGCGGCCAAGTATGCCCCCAAACACTTTAGGGTGCAACGTTTTCACCCGGCCGCCCAAAATTGAGGGATATGAGGTTAGGTCCTCTACCGGCACCACCTTAACACCTAGCCCTTCAATAAAGGTTTGCGTGCCCCCTGTAGAGTAAATAGTTACTCCCAGCTTATTCAGTTCCTGAATAATAAGGTCCAGCTTATCTTTATAGTAAACAGAAATTAGTGCTGACTTGATTTTGCGGCGCATAGGGCAGGATTTTGCGCGCAAAAATAAAAGCAGCAAAAACAGTAAGCCTGCCTGTTACTAACGGGTGTTGATTAGAGGATTTGCTCTATTGTTTTCGGATACCACTCATGCTCCAGGGCATGCACTTTGGCTGCGATTATTTCGGCAGTATCTCCCAACTCAACACTTATCTTTTTTTGCAGTATGGTTTCGCCCTCATCGTAACGTTCATTCACGTAGTGTATGCTTATGCCGGTTTCGGTATCACCTGCGGCCAGTACCGCCTCATGCACTTTTTGTCCGTACATTCCCTTTCCCCCGTGCTTTGGCAATAGGGCAGGGTGAATGTTTACAATGCGGTTAGGGTATTTTTTAAGAAGAAAAGCGGGCACCATCTGTAAAAAACCTGCCAGGGCAATAAACTCTACCTTGGCGGCTTCCAATAACTTTATAATCAGCTCCTCCTTTTGCAGGCTCTCTTTAGTAACAATGGCCGATACAATTTTGGCATCGTGCGCCACTTTAATAACCCCGGCAGCAGGGTTATTGGTAACCACCAATGACACCCTGATGCCGGGATGATTGCTGAAGTAATTTATAATAGCCTGAGCGTTGCTTCCCTTGCCCGAGGCAAAAATGGCGATGTTTTTCATGTAACTCTTTGCAGCCGCAATATTACAACGGCTTACTTTCTTACCACAAACTTCCTTACAATTTTATCATCGTTGTACCGTACACGCACATAGTATTCTGCTGCACGCAACATTTCTATTGGCATGGCATAATCCGTTCTGCCCTGTGGCAGGTTGTAGCTTGTTTCATTCATTACATAATGGCCAGCTACATCTACCAACGCAATGTAAACCGTACCTGCTTTAGGTAATATAATACCTAAAGTAGAGTGGTCGCTTGATGGGTTAGGCGAAGGGCCAACCAACTGTATTACACCGTTCAGCGAGGTACATTGCTTATTGTTTTCAACGGAAACTTCTGTTTCGCCACCATTTACTGCTTTTGCCTCCACGCATACATATGAATCAGCATTTTGGTCGCTAACAATAAACTTAGCCGTAAAGGTGTATTCCATTTGCATACCGCTAGGTAAAAGGCCTGTCCATGTTTCTTCAATAACCCCTCCGCTGCCTACCGTAGCATAAAGTTTTACGTCAGTAATTAAGCGGGTGCCCACATTGGCTATAGTGCCCTTAACGGTTATTTGCACGCTGCCATCCGGCAAAGTAAGTTGTGTAGCTTCAGCATTGGTAATTGCTACATCCAGGCTTGTTGGTGCAACAATAAACACTCTTGATGCCGAATCTACGCAACCGTAAGCGCTTGTGCCTACCAGCATAATGGTAAAGGTGTCATTGTTTTGGTAGGTGTAACTTGGGTTAACATCCGAAACAGGGTCACCTTCGCCAAAGTTCCATACATACGAAACGGCGTTGGTTGATAAATTAGTGAAGTTGATTGTTGCCGGAGCTTCGCCGTAAAGCGGATCAAATGAAAAATCAACTGATGGCAATGGCTTAACAGCAACTGTTTTAACCACTGAATCCACACACCCGCTTTGTGTTGTAACTTTAAGGCTAACAGCGTAACTGCCTGTATCGGCAAAGTAATGCTGTGGCGCTTGCACCCCATACACACTGCCATTTATGTTCCAGTTCCAATAGGCCACCGGCTCATTAGGTGAAACCGTATTATCAATTGGTGTATAGTAACTATCCTCACAACCTACAAGCGGGCTAAAGCCCGCAATTGGCTTGCTTACAATATTTATCAGTTTAGAAGTGGTATCCACACAACCTATTGCATTCTCAGCAGTAAGGGTAACATAATAAGCGCCTGCCGTACCGTATTTGTGCTTAGGGTTCTGCTTATAAGAGTATTGGCTGTTGTCGCCAAAAGTCCACTGCCACGCTACTATTGATAACGATTGTGTGAGATCAATAAATGCTGTTGAATCGCCCAAACAAACATTGCTTGAAGCAAAATCGGCCGAGAAGTTAGCAAACACTTCAAGCGTTTGGTTAACCGTATCCGCACAGCCTACCGAGGTAGCAGCAATTAAGGTTACCGGTATGTTGCCCTGCGTTGGGAAAGCATAAGTAGTAGTTTGTGTATGGAAGGTATCTACATTATTAAATATCCAAGTCCATGCAGCAATAGAATCACCTGAAGCAACATTGCTTATATCTGTAAAAGCGGCTGTGGTGCCGGCGCATATAACACCCGGGTAGGCAAATGCCGCATTCGGGAATGACGAAACTTTTACAAACTTCTGCTTAAATCCGGTACATCCACTATCTGTTACTACAAACATGGTTACCAAATAATCGCCCGGTATGCTATAGTTGTAAGAGAAAGCCTGCTGAGAAGATGTATTACCATCGCCCGTAGTCCAACTCCAGCTATTTATGGCATCAGGCGATGACGGAACACTGGCATCAGCAAAATTCACATTCTGACCAAGACATACATCCGAAGCGCTAAAGTCTGTAACCGGAGCGTTCCATCCCTTAGTTACAGTTGAGGTGTCCTTACTAATGCATCCATTAATATCAGTAACATTCACCCAGTAATCGCCGCTGGCAACAATGGTTACGGCAGGGGTATGAACACCGGTTATCCAGGTAATAGACTGCGGAATATAATTACCGGTATCAATTACCAAATCGTTACCCCCGCAAATGGTTGTATCATGCGGCAATAAGGACCAATATGCAAAACTGTCAATAGTAATAGTTACTGTATCCGAAACAAACCGGCAGCCGTTGGTATCAGCAATTAAAGCAAAATAATCGCCTGCCAAAGTTGGTGTAATAGAAGTTGCTGTGCTTAATACAGTAGTAGTATCATTAAAATACCATTTGTAGCTATAAGGCATTGAAGCCATGTTAGCGAAGATGGTAGCTGAACCACCTGCGCAGAAAGTAGTATCACCTGTATTCATCCCCTGGAATGGGATGGTCACATTTATTTCATCGCTGCTTATCCGTCCAAAAACATCGGAAACAGTTACCGAATAGGTGCCGCTGGCGCGCACCTCAATAGAACTGCCAACCTCACCCGTGCTCCATAAATAACTGGTAAACCTATCGCCTGCATCCAACACAATCGGGCACAGCTTATACGCTTCATGAATATCCGGCCCAAGGTTAACCGGCGGCGCATATTTGTTATACAGGTAATTTTCTACCAATCTTCTGTTAGTGGTATCCAGTGCTGTTTTATAAATAAGCACCTCCGCCATATCGCCATTAAACGGCGAGTTAAACTTACTGCCAAGGGAATAATTACTACCCGCAGGGAAAGGAGAGCTGACCAGTGTTAACGGCTGTGCTGAAACCTGTTGCCCATTCATATAAGGAAGTACTTTTACGTTTAATTCCTTAATGGCTTCAACAATAGTGTAAGGATACCCGGCAGGTAATAAACCCTGCGTATTCTGAACGCTACCGTTGTTTTTAATTTGCAGATATTGAGGGGTAGAGCCGCTTTCTTTTAACTGAAATCCGGAATTATCGGTATTCAATTTCAAGAATATACCTTGCGCCGATATAACGGAATTACCTTTCACTATCATAAATACAGATAAAGAAGAAGAGCCGACGCCATTAGGATAAATGCCATACAAGGAGTCATTGCTGCCGTCAAAACGCAATACAGGTTTATGATTCAGAAGTGCAACATCCGGAATTAAAAGCGGCTGTGATGCGGAAGTAATCTGTTGCGCATGATAACCGTTACCGCTTATATCACCCCACTGGCTTACACCAACACTACCCAATTGGGTTGCTGTATCGGCAGCCAACCATAAGGTAAGGTTAGGCAAACTGGCAGGGTTAAATAATGTAATTGTCCATGCCTGGCCGGTGGTTTGATTTCCGCAGATATTAAAATCGTTTACTCTCCAATACCAGGTTCCGTTGGTTATAAGTTGGGTGGTTTGAGTAGCCGTGGTATTTACGTTTATAACACCTGAGTTAAACGTTGCATCTTGCGAAAGCTGGAACTGATAACTTATAGCTCCGCTGGCCTGGCTCCATTGAAAGGTTACAGAAGCCTGTGTTGTTTGCGCTCCGTTTAAAGGAGTAGCCAGTTGCACAGGGTCCGCAGCCTGGTAGGTGCTAACCACTTGCACTACCTTCACTATAGTATCGCTGCACCCGGTGCTGCCATCTGCAATTAACTGCACATTATAGTTACCCGTAGCAGCGTAGGTATGTTGCGGATTTTGGATAGCCGCCGTTCCTAAGTCGCCAAAGTCCCAACTCCATTGGCTTATACTGCCGCCGGCGGGTGCCATGCTTTGGTCTGTAAATTGAAAAGCATTCTGAATGCAAGCCACTGCATTAGCAAAATTAGCCACCGGCACACTCTTAACTTGTACTGTGCGTGTTGCAGAGTTGCCGCATCCTGATGTTGTTTTTACTACCAGGGCAACATTGTAAACGCCGTACTGGCTATAAGTGTATACCGGGTTGGCTATTGTACTGCTGTCGCCATTATCAAAGTACCAGCGGTAATAGTTAATGGTGCTTGCATCTAAAGAAACCGAGTTGTTTTGAGGTATATAGGTTTCGCCTAAGCACAATGTATCACCCGTAAAATCAACTAAAGGCGCTACGCCATTCAGCGTAACATTTATGGCATCGGTTCCGCTACAGCCCAGTGTATTGGTTACCGTTACGTTATAATTACCTGCAGCAGTAACCGCAGTTGTTGGGGTTGTTGCTCCTGTGCTCCAGTTAAAACCTAAATTATTCCAGCCTGTAGCAGGGCTGCTTAAGCCTAACTGACTGCCCTGGCACATTACCGAATCCGGACCAAGAGATACTGAAAGGCTAAAGCTATCAACGGCAATACTTATTGTGTCAGACTGCGCAGTACATCCTCCCTGGTCGGTAATAGCTACATAATAGTTTCCTACAAGGCCGGCGTTATAAGTTGATGCTGTACTACCATCCTGCCAGGTGTAAGTATAGTTAGCAAGACTTGGCAATTGCGGATAAAGGGCAATAGTAGAACCCAAACAAACCGTGCTGTTGCCTTGGTTTAAATGCGTGTTGGGGAAAGTAACTTTAATGGTATCACGGCTAACACGGCCAAACACATCGGTTGCAGTTACCCAATAAGTACCATTGGCTGAAACAGATATAGTATCGGTTGTTTGGCCGGTACTCCAAACCTGCGAAACGAAACGGTCGCCACCAGTAAGCATTACCGGGCAGAAGCCATAGTTCACGGTAATATCAGGACCAAGATTTACAGGCGGAGCATATTTCTCATATAAGTAGTTCTCAACCTTTCTGCGGTTAACGCTATCTAATGCAGATTTGTAAATAATCATTTCTGCTATTTCGCCGTTAAACGGAAAGTTGAATTTAGAGCCTATACTGTAATTTGTTCCTGCAGGGAAAGGTCCCGTTTCGGCAGTAGATGTAGTTACGTTTCTTACCTGCGTTTCATTCAAATACAGAATATCTCTTGCATTCAAATCTTTAACCGCCTCAATTATTTTATAAGGATAGCCTGCATTAATTACACCCGTAGTGTTGTAAATGCTTCCATTGTTGCGGCCCTGGAGATATTGCGTAGTTCCGCCGCTTTCATTCAGCCAATAACCTCCCGCACTGCTGTTTAGCTTAACAAAAATACCCTGCGCATTACTTACAGCGTTGCTTTTCACTATCATAAACACCGATAATGAGGAGTTATCGCTACCGCTTATAAATGGACCTGCAAGCGAATCATTAGTGCCATCAAATTTTATAGTTGGCTTGTGGTTAATAAGCTTTACGCTATTAAGCCAGGTGGGTTGAGAAGCCGCAACACCTTGTGTAGCATGAAAATTGTTTCCGCTCAAATCGCTCCACTGACTTACCGTGCTGCCGTTTATACCTACAAGCGAATCGGCTGCCAGCCACAGGGCCAGGTTACTAAGGCTTCCCGGGTTAAATACACTCACCGTCCAACGGGTACTTACGGTGGCATTGCCACAAATATTAAAGTCCTTTACCCGCCAATACCAGCTGCCGCCGGTTAAAGTTTGTGCGCTTTGGGTGCCGGTAGTGTTAACTGAAGTTACACCACTTACAAAAGTGCTATCCTGGCTTAATTCAAACTGGTAACTAACTGCGCCATTGGCCGGTTGCCATGTAAACGTAACTGCAGCATATGCCGTTTGCGAATTGTTAGCAGGGCTGCTTAACTGTACCGGCGCTGCTGAAGCAAAGGTGCTAACCACCTGCACTGCCTGGGTTGCTGTATCAGCGCACCCTGTACTGCTGTTAACTATTAACTCAACAGTATAAGTGCCTGTTGCGGTGTATGTATATTGAGGATTCTGCAGGGCCGATGTTCCACCATCGCCGAAGGACCAGCTGTACTGTGTTATGGAACCACCTGAAGGAGCAGTGCTTTGATTGCTGAACTGGTAAGCGTTTTGGGCACAGGCCGTTGCCGGGGCAAATACTGCCTGTGGTACATTTCTTACATCAACTACCCGCGCTGTTGAATTACTACAACCTGCTGTTGTGCGTATTACCAAATCAACGTTATAAACTCCTGCCTGGTTGTACAAATACATTGGGTTAGCCACATTGCTTGTATCGCCGTTGCCAAAGTTCCAACGGTAATAATTTATACTGCTGGTATCTAATGAAGCGGAAGTGTTTTGCGGATTGTACAATTCGCCAAGGCAAAGGGTATCACCAGAAAAACCGATTTGCGGAGCCGTGCCCTGAAGGTTTACATTTGTTACATCACTACCCGTACAGCCTAAAGCATTTGTAACTGTTACCGTATAAACGCCACCGGTGTTAATGGTGGTAGTTGGCGTGGCGGCACCGGTGCTCCAACTGAAAGTTAAATTATTCCACCCTGTAGTCGGGCTGGCTAATCCTAACTGGCTGCCTGAACAAATAATTGTATCAGGGCCTAAGGAAACGGATGTTTGAAAACTATCCAGTGTAACGCTTATTGTGTCAGAGTGGACAACACAACCGCCCTGGTCAGTTATAGCCACATAATAGTTACCATTTGTGGTGGCATTTATACTTGAGGTTGTAGCACCGTTTTGCCACAAATAAGTGTAGTTATTTAAGCTTGGCAATTGCGGTGTTAACGTTAACGATTGGCCAAGGCACACTACACTATTGCCGTGATTCAAATGGCTATTAGGAAAATTCACCGTAATGGTATCGCGGCTAACCCTGCCGAATACATCGGTTGCTGTAACCCAATATGTTCCGTTTGTTGAAACCGAAATGGTATCTGTTGTTTGGCCGGTATTCCATACCTGTGAAACAAAGCGGTCGCCACCCGTAAGTTTTATCGGGCAAAATCCGTAGTTCACCGTAATGTCAGGACCCAGATTTACGGGCGGAGCATATTTTTCGTACAGGTAGTTCTCTACCTTTCTGCGGTTCACGCTATCTAAAGCGGATTTGTAAATAATTATCTCCGCCATTTCGCCCTTAAACGGAAAATTGAATTTTGAACCCAGGCTGTAGTTGGTGCCTGCGGGAAAAGGTCCAGTTTCGGCGGCAAGCGTAGTTACATTTCTAACCTGCACTTCATTCAGGTATAAAATATCGCGTGTGTTCAGGTTTTTTACCGCCTCAATAATTTTGTAAGGATAGCCGAAGTTTAAAACACCTGTGGTGTTATAAATAGAACCATTGTTACGGCCCTGTAAAAATTGCGTAGTACCGCCGCTTTCATTTAACCAATAGCCACTAAGGCCGCTATTCAGTTTAACAAATATCCCCTGAGAATTAGTAGTAGCATTGCTTTTGGCAATAATGAAAACCGATAAAGAAGAGCTCTCCGTTCCGGCAGGAAAAGGGCCGCTCAATGAATCGGTAGTGCCATCAAACTGAATGGTCGGTTTGTGGTTAATCAAACGCACGTCTGGTACATAAGTTGGCTGGCTGCCGAAAACGGCCTGCGAAGCATGGTAGTTGTTACCGCTTCTGTCATTCCATTGGGTAACCAGTCCGCCGGCAAGCTGCACGGCTGAATCTGCCCCCAACCATAAGGCAAGGTTGCCTAGTACTGATGGATTAAATATCAGCAAGGTGCGGCGGGTACTTACAGTTACATTGTTACAAATGTTGTAATCTTTTACACGCCAGTACCAAGTGCCATTGGCAAGGCTTTGGGTTGTTTGCGTGCTTAATGTGTTTACCGTAGTAACCCCAACAACAAAATTACTGTCCTGCGATATTTCAAACTGATAACTAACCGCACCTGAGGCAGCAAACCAGCTAAAGCTAACGTTGGTGTAAGCTGTTTGCGCATTTGCCACGGGTAAGTTTAACTGCACCGCACTGGCTGCAGGGTAGGTGCTTACCACCTGCACGGCTTGTGTTGCCGTATCATTACAACCGGTACTACCGTTTACAATCAATTGAACCGTATAACTTCCCGTAGCTGTATAGGTGTACTGCGGATTCTGCAGCGATGAACTGCCTCCATCGCCAAAGCTCCAGGCATACTGGGCAATAGTACCTCCTTGCGGGGCCGTACTTTGATCAATAAACTGGTAAGCATTTTGTGCACAGGCTATGGCAGGAGCAAAATCAGCCACCGGTGCACTTTTAACCTGCACAACATGTGTTGCAGAGTTACTACAGCCGGTTGTTGTTCGCGCTAACAAAGTAACGTTGTAAACACCAAAAGAGTTGTAATTGTAAACGGGGTTGGCAATAAGGCTTGTATCGCCGTTTCCAAAATCCCAGTGGTAATAATTTATAGTGCTGGCGTCTAAAGGTATGGAGGTGTTTTGCGGATAGTATAACTCACCGAAACAAAGCGTATCTCCTACAAAGTTTATTTGCGGGGCCGTACCGTTAATACTCACATTAACCACATCAGTACCGGTGCAGCCAAGCGCGTTGGTAACTGTAACTGTATAGTTGCCGGGGGTACTAACTGCGGTTAAACTGTTAGTGCTGCCTGTGCTCCAGTTAAAGGTTAAGCTGCCCCAACCAATTGCAGGGCTGGTTAAGCCCAATTGGCTTCCGGCACACATGGTAGTATCGGCACCCAAAGAAACCGTTTGCTTAAAGTTGTCAATGCCCAGGGTTATAGTGTCAGAATTTTTTGTGCACCCGCCCTGATCTGTTACTGCCACATAATAATTACCTGCAGTACTAGCATATAAGGTATCGCCTGTGGCGCCATTCTGCCAAACGTAGGTGTAGTTATTAGGGTTAGGTAACAAAGTAGATAACGGTATAGAGTCATCCATGCAGATTAAACCGTTAGCATGGTTCAACTTGTTGTTGGGAAAAGTGACAACAATGGTATCACGGCTAACGCGGCCAAAAACATCGGTAGCTGTAACCCAATACGTACCATTAGCTGAAACAGAAATGGTATCTCCTGTTTGGCCTGTGCTCCACACCTGCGATACAAAACGATCACCCCCGGTAATTTTAACCGGGCAGAAGCCGGTTGTTACCACAATATCCGGCCCCAGGTTTACGGGTGGTGCGTACTTGGCAAATAAATAACCCTCTACATTTTTGCGGCTGGCGCTATCTAATGCAGCTTTATAAATAATTATCTCTGCAATTTCTCCTTTAAAGGGAGTATTGAATTTAGAGCCAACGCTATAATTTGTACCCGCCGGAAAAGCAGCAACTTCCGCTGCGGTAGTGCTGCTTCTTACCTGAGTTTCGTTAAGATAAACTAGGTCTTTTACACCAAGTTCTTTAACTGCTTCAATTATTTTGTACGGATAGCCCCCCGGTAATAAACCCGATGGCGTACAATTGTATATGTACCCGTTATTTCTGCCTTGCAGATATTGAGGCGTACCTCCGCTTTCGTTTAGCCAATAACCGCTTACACCTGTATTTAATTTAAAAAATATTCCCTGCGCATTGGTAGTAGAATTACTTTTTGCAATAATGAATACCGTTAACGATGAGTTTTCAGTTCCTGCCGGTAATGGTCCGGTTAAGGAGTCATTAGAGCCATCAAACTGAATTGTAGGCTTATGGTTAATTAGCTTTACATTGTTAACCGCTAACGGCTGTGAAGAAACAATGCCCTGCGCCGCATTATATCCGTTTCCGCTAAGGTCGCCCCATTGGCTTACGGTTGAACCGTTTAGGGTAACCAAGGTATCAGCACGTAACCATAAGGCTAAATTGGGTAATTGCGATGGGTTAAAAGACTGCGCCTGTAAAGCGCAAAAAGGCATCAGCACTAATGCTGCCAGCAGCATAGCAAAACAGTAAAATTTCCGCATACGTCTAAAGTAACAGATAAAATCGTAATCAAACAACTGTAAAAATTAGATACTCACCTCTCAAAATCGGTTGTATAATAGGGTGGAGTTCCGGCTGTTTTATACGGCTTTAGCGCAGTTTTCTTACAGCTTCTTTAAGACTTGCTACAATGCTGGGCTTGTAAATTCTAAAATAGGGCGTTAACTGCCCCCCAAATTGGCGATAATACGACTCTACCCCCGGTATCATACTGCCCTCAAAATCAAAGTATTTAACGTTCTTTGATGCATCACAAACAGCTTGATAAATAAGGCGCTCGTTATGGCCGTCTTCTTTTTGGTTTTCATCGTACCCGCTAAACAACAGGTAAGCACAACTGTTATCGTAAGCCACGCCTAAAACTGAGGTAGTAACCCCTTTTTTGTTAACGGAACGATAAAACCGCAACGCCTTATGTTTGTTAAGGGCAGTGCAAATAGTCTTAAACAACTCCGGGCTAAAGGCAACCTTCTCTTTTTTCCGGATAAAAGTGCTGTTGATTATTTCATAAAAAGCAGGCACATTCAGATCCTCGTCTATAGCAATATCAGCATCTGAAAAACTCTTGCGTATTTTACTTCTTAAGCGCGGTGCACAAAGGTTAAGTATGTCATCGGCAGTTTTATTTTCTACGCCAATGCGATAGGTGTAATACGTAGTTTCTTTAAATCCAGCATGGTAAAACAACAGCCAGTTGCCAAAATGGGGATGGAAAAAATAATCGTAATCGCCTAGTTTACTGCATTCCGCCAGTAGCAGCCGCAATGCCGAACGCCTGTTAGTTTCTGCAGTGTAGGCAGAGCCTTCAAACTGCGCAAAAAGCACACCGGTATATTTTTGGAATGGCCCGAATGTCCACTTACCGTCTTTATTACCTAAAATCATTCCTGCACAAATCTCACCGGACTTTTCAACTACATAAATTTTATAGCTAAGGCCCAAAGCCTGCATATACCAGGTTTTATTAAACAGGCAGCCCTGTTCCGATGAATCAACAAAGTTGTTCCACCGCTCTTCGTCTGCTTTGCTCAATAACTTTAACTCCATATAGGCTACGCTAATTTACTATATACCTCTGCGTACTTTTTAACGCCTTCCTGTAACGAATAAACCCTGAAGGCATTTTGCCTTATTTTCTCTTTACTGAAACTCCCTTTGAGCATTTCATCTACTGCCTTTTTATAGCTAACCCCGTTAAAAGTGCTTAAAGCAATTCCGGATTCCCCATTTTGCAGAATCTCAGCAACATCGCCCACACCGGTATTACAAACGTGCGGTATCCCCATTCCCATTATCTCGCCCTGCTTAGTAGGCGATGAGGCAAGTTTTGAAAATACCGGTTTTATAAAAAACAGCGACCAATTGCTGAGGCTTATATAAGCCGGCACCTGCTTGTGTGTAGCGTGGGTTACCACAATTTTATCAGCATTTACCCCGCGACTTTTAGCACGCGCAATAACCGTTTCCGGGCTTTCAGGTGTAACAAATAAAAACCGGGCATTGGGCACTTCTGTATTCAGCACTTTAAAAAAATCAAACATTTCGTCAGGCATATACCAGGTACCAATACTACCTACATAACTCAACACAAAATCATCCTCCCTAATACCTAACTCTGTGCGCAGCCTTTGTTTTTCAGTAACAGCTACACGCTCAGCGTCAAACAAATCAAGGTCGGCACAGCAAGGTATAACCTGCATAGGTATGGGTTGGCCGCCAATATTCTTCCAGCTTTGAATCTCCTTTTTACCCGCCTCGGTTAAGGAAATGGTATAGTCTGCCTTTGTGAAAAACTCCCGCTCCTTATTTTTAAAATAGCGATAAACACCTTTATAAAGCGGGTTACTTAAATTCCATATACCGCCTTCCACGCGTTCATCGGCCCAAAAACCACGCATATCAAACAAAAACTTAACGCCTGCTTTTTCTTTTAACTGAATACCAACCAGGGCAGATATATAACTACGGCAATGTACTATGCGGAAGTTGTGTTTTCCATGCAACTGAAAAGCCAGTTTTTCCATTTTCTGTAAATCCAGCATGGTTGAAACTACAGGCGGATTTTTAGTGTAGGCCAGTGGATGCCAGTTAATTCCGGCTTCATCCATAATCTTCTGAATATGGCTTTTAAGTTTTTCAAACCGCTCCGGTTTCTCAAAGCTTATTAAGTAAAAATTATAGCCAAGTTTGGTAAGCCCCCGCAAATAAGGTATTACCTGGCTTTGGCCCAGGGGGTCAGTCATGCCGTCGTAAGACAGATAAAGTACCTTCATTTAAATATGCGTTCTTTTAAGGCCTTTAAACCGGATAAGAAAGTTTTCCAACTACCTTCAACTCCACTGGTATTAACGAATACAGTATTATGATCTACGGCTGTTTCTTTTTCGGGCCGTGTTGGTGTGTAGTAATATACCGCCAACGACTTACGACTTACATTAAAAGGCGTATTGAGGGGTACGGGATGACCATGAAAAGAGTTCTCCGTTGTTTCAAACATCACCATGCGGTTAAACAAGGGGCTTACCTTGTCCATCATCACTTTTCTCTCCATGTCCCACAACTGTAAGTGCCCTTCGTACTCATCTTTCCAATCCTTATTCATGTATACTAATACATTAAGGCGCCGGTGATATTTTGTTTGGGGGTGATAATTGAAATCAACATGCACATCTAAAAATGCTCCCTTTAAAGATTGATGAAGGCCGCCGCCAAACAATTTATAATCCGGCTCCAAGGCTTGAATGCCCGTTAAAGCACCTAAAAAATCAGTAAATGGTTTGGCATTTAATTCGGCAAAAACCTCATGCAACACACTTCCTGCATCAAATTGTTTAAGCTGGTATTTGTTTTTCTGGTGAATGTAGGTGGTGCCTTCCCACGTGCCCTTGGTAACATCAGGATATTGCTGAAGTACCAGTTCAGCCTTATCCGCAAAAAAGAAATTGTCTACTACCAGGTAACGAAATGGCTTTTTGCTGGTCCATTGCCGGCGTAGTTCTTCCTGATTCTCTATAAGGCTACCTAAATCTATATAAACCATATACCAGGCCCTGTTAGCCTGCGTGTTCTTCCAGCCACTTGTGAAGGAGAATCAACACCCAAATACGATTGTATAGGTAGTTGTTCCCCTTCTCAAACTTATTAATTATTGCTTTAACTTTTTCAGTATTTACCACTCCATGTTTGCTGATAACGGCGGGATTCAAATATTTCTCCAACAGGTAATGCAAATCGGTTTTCAGCCATTTACCCAAGGGTATTGAAAAGCCCCATTTAGGACGGGCAAATAATTCTTTGGGGACATAATCGTATAGTACCTCCTTCAGCAGGTATTTACTAACCCCATTGCGTTTTTTCAAATCTTCTGAAAGATTTAAAGCAAACTCTACCACCCGGTAATCTAAAAACGGCGTGCGTGTTTCCAGCGAAAACTGCATACTGGCCACATCTACCTTCACCAATAAATCATCTTTCAGATAATGTTTAATATCAAAAAGAGCTTGTTCTTCCTGCACGCTTAAACGGCGTTTAACGCCGGTAAAATCCTCTTTGAACAGCAGCTGTTCTTTGTATCCATCAAGCAGCAGCTCATCCAACTCCTCTTCACTAAAAAAATATTGCTCCTGGCTAAAAATGTGGCTTTTTACACGCTGACGGCTTTTGTAGTTAAACACACCGGCTGCCCTTTTGTAACGTTCCCCAAATTGCGATAAGCCCATTGTTATAGGCCCACGCAAAAGTTTAACCAAAGGGTTATTCAGGCGTTTGGCCCAGTCGTATGCCCCATATCCTAAAAACAATTCATCACCTCCGTCGCCACTCAATGTCATGGTAACATGTTGGCGCGCCAGTTTCGATACCAGCATAGTAGGTATGGCTGATGAATCGGCATATGGTTCATCATAAGCCTCCGTCAAACGGTCAATTAATTGCAGCGCATCACTCTCGGTAACAGTAAATTCGTAGTGTTCCGTTTTTAAATGTTCAGAAACCTTACGGGCGTATTCACTTTCATTATGCTTCGCCTCTTTAAAACCAATGGAGAACGTTTTAACCGGCTTATCAGATACTGATTGCGCAATGGCTGTTACCGTACTTGAATCTATCCCCCCACTCAAAAATGTACCGAAGGGCACATCACTAATCATTCGGTAACGGACCGAACTTTCTAATAAATCCTTAAGCTCCTGTTTGGCTGAGTTAAAATCCTTCGTTACTGCGGGTTTTATTTTCTCCTCCGGTTTCCAATATTGCTTAACACCAAACTCACCATTCTTTAAAACAGCATAACTACCGGAGGGTAGCTTTTTTAAGTTTTTATAAATAGTAAACGGCTCAGGAATGTAGCCCGCGTACAAAAATGTATGTATGGCAGGCTTAAATACTTGCAGACTGCTTTTTACAAGCGGCACCTGAAGCAATGTTTTTATTTCAGAACCAAACGCAAAATTTCCATCTTCAAAGTAGTAGTAAATGGGTTTTACACCTAAACGGTCGCGAAACAAATGCAGGCTACCATCGTGCTTATCGTAAATAGCAATGGCAAACATACCGTTAAACAGGTCCACACACATAGGACCCATCCTGGTAAAAGCCTCCAATATAATTTCAGTATCCGACGAGGTGCGCGGATGGATATCCAGCTTCTTTGTTATGTCTTTAAAGTTGTATATCTCCCCGTTAAATACAGTTACATAACGGCCGTTGCCACTAAGCATAGGTTGGTTAGCCGCCTCGCTTAAGTCTATTATACTCAATCTGCGATGACCTAAACCCAACGTGCCCCCTTCATTCATAAAGTAACCGGCAGCATCAGGCCCACGATGACTAACCGAAGTAGCCATCCGCTCTAAATCATCCTTCTTAATTTGTTTGGCGGGGGAATAAAACCCAACTATACCACACATGAAAACTCCCTTATCTTAAGCAGCATTAAAATACAAAACTATTCTTTGGCAAATGGGTGTCCACCGGCAGGCAACTTGCAATAAGGGTGGTATTCACCCTGCAAGCCCACAGGCTGCGCATGGCGAATAGTATAGGCAATTTCAATGCTGGGCAATGCCTCCTTTACACCAAAACCCTTTCCATCCAATATACTCTTATAGCTATTAGTGTGTAAATCGGTAAATCCATCGCTAAATTCAATCTCCTCTCCTTCCAGCGTCATACTGCGGTAGGTGCGCATATTTTTTTCTTTGGCACTATCAGGCAGGGTTTCCGGATTAATACTTAAAAACCACCTAACCCGTGCCTTGGCAAATTCCAGGTAACCAGCTGCTCTATCATGCGTGTGCAAGTGAACCACATTCTTCTGCACTTTACCAAAAAGGTAATACAGCATATCGAAAAAGTGAATGCCTATATTGGTAGCTATACCACCGCTTTTACTTACATCGCCTTTCCAGCTGGTATAATACCAGTTGCCGCGAGAGGTGATATAGGTTAAATCAAAATCATAAATTTTATCCTTGGGCCCGTTCTCAATTTTCTCTTTTAGCTTAACAATGTTCGGGTGCAGGCGCAACTGCAAAATGTTATTTACCTTTTTACCGGTTTCCTCTTCCAACTCCATCAAAGCTTCTGCGTTCCACGGATTAAGCACCAAAGGCTTTTCGCAAATTACATCGGCGCCTATGCGCAAACCAAAACGAATGTGCGAGTCGTGCAGGTAATTGGGTGAGCAGATAGAAACATAATCCAGCTTGTCGTTACGGCGAATCAACTTGCTGATGTGCCGGTCAAAACGCTCAAACTCTACAAAAAAATCAGCCTCCGGAAAAAAAGAATCTATCACACCAACACTATCAAATGGGTCGTAAGCAGCCACCAGCTTATTACCGGTATCTTTAATTGCTTTTAAATGGCGGGGCGCTATATATCCTGCAGCTCCAATCAATGCAAACGTCTTCATAACGCTAATGTAAATTTATTTGCCCTGGCGTTGGCCAAAAAACTTTTTCACCTCTTCTACTATCCGCTCACTGGCATTAGCATCCCACACCTGTAGCTTTTTGGCATGTTTGCGCTTGCCGGTTAATGCATCGTTTACGTTAGCCGTAATTACATCAGCATCCATCGGCAATAAGGTATTTGTGCCATCTTCAATAGTTACTTTCAGTTCTGAAGTTTCGCGAATGGTAAAGCAAGGGACATTAAAATAAGAGGTCTCTGTTTGTATACCCCCGGAATCGCTGATCACACAACTACTGTCCTTTACCAGTTTCAAAAATTCAATATAACCCTGCGGTTCGGTAAGCATCACTTTGCTGTTATCCAGCTTTTGCTTTAACCCGCATTTTTCCAACTGCTTTAGTGTGCGCGGATGCACAGGAAAAACCATGGTCAGTTTTTCGGAAATGCGGCAAAGCGTATCAACAATAACAGCAAGGTTTTTGTCATCGTCCACGTTAACAGGGCGATGGAAAGTAGCCACACCATAACTTCCGCTTATCCCAAGGTCCTTCTGCACTTTACATTCTTCAATTAACGGCAGCATTTCTACCAGGGCATCCACCATGGTATTACCCACCAGCTTCACCTTTTCTTCTGCAAAACCGGCAGCCTTTGCATTATCTACACCCACCTGCTCAGTAACAAAAAGAAGGTCCGAAATATTATCAGTTAAAACGCGGTTACGCTCCTCTGGCATATCCATATCAAAACTACGCAGGCCGCTTTCGATATGGCCTACAGGTATACGCAAACTTGCCGCTGCAAAGGCGCAGGCAAAGGTAGAGTTTACATCACCGGGAACGATAAGCATATCGGGCTTGTATTCCAGCAGCACCTTTTCGGTTTCAATAATTATTTTCCCTACCACTTCGTTGTTGCTTCCACCGCCAATGCCCAAATAATAATCGGGCTCTCCCAAGCCCAATTGAGTAAAAAATATCTCACTCATTTTGGCATCAAAGTGCTGGCCGGTATGCAATATTTTATACTCAAAGCCGGCAGTTTCAAATAAGCGGCGCAGCTTTACCACTTTTATAAAATTAGGGCGTGTACCTACGCACGTTAAAATCTTCTTCTTCATAACGCTTTTAGCATGTCGGCAAACAATTGCGCCTGATTTTTGCGCGAGTAACTCAATATACGCTCCTGCGTGCCGGTCATTCTTATTTTTCCGTTCGCAATATAATCATCTGCCAATTCTGTAAGCTTTTGCTCTACTTCTTCAGGGGTATTGCAAAACACCCCCAGGCCGGTGTCCTCCAGCGTTTCATGAATGATATCTTTATCATCAGGACATACAATTACCGGCTTGCGAAAGCATAAATATTCATACAACTTGCTGGATGGAATACCTTTAAGGCCCGCATGCGCCACCATTAAAAAAGCATGAGAGGCATTCTGTATGTCAAATACTTTTTGCCGCGGCACCCTCTCCGTTATATTCAACAAAGCCTCATAACCCGCCATAAACGTTTTAACCCGCTCACTCTGACTACGGTCAAAGGCTAAACCGGGAAAATTAAGCCTGAAGTTCAAGCGCCCCTTAAACTTATCAGCCGCCAGCTTAAAGCCTGCTAAAAACACCTCAATATTTTGCGAGGGGTATAAAGTGCCGTTATAAGTAATTACAAATTCATCCTGTTTTTCAGCCGGTAGTACCTTTTCCATGTCCGCCTCAGTAAAACCATTCAACAACACTTTGCCCGGTATACCCGTAAAGCGCGAGATTTTATCGCGGTAATAAGGTGAAATAGTTGTAAGGAGAGATGCAGTACCTACCCATTTTCTTTCGCTACTCGCCTCTAAGTGTGCTATAAAGTTTTGAAGAAATCCCTTTTCTTTAGTCAACTCTGAAGTGCTCCAGTCGTCCCTGTAGTCCGCTATCCATTGAATTTGAGGAAACCTCTTCTTCAACTTATAACCAAAGAAAAAAGCCACAAAGGGGTTGGCCGTAATTACAACCCTTTTTATAGAAGGATCCGCCTTAATTAATTCTTCTGCTTTATAGTATATGCTCGCAAAGGGTATTGCGCTTAAACTGAAGTTCTGCATTACCAACTCAAAAAACGAAAGCGCTTTACGTACAATTCGGTATTTACTATCGCCGTACCTGGCAAAAAGCCTGTCTTTCAAGCTCCCTTCATATGGCATGTAAATAACCGTTGCTTCGCCTGCTTCTTCTGTAATCACTTTATCTCCCGCAGGTCGGGAAACATCCATGGGAGAATTGATAGGATGCTGCCAATTGCGCGTAATTACAAGCGGCTTAAAACCAAATTCAGGCAAATATTTTGCCCAGGCCGCCGGCCTTGCTGCCGCAGTTAAATTACAGGGCGGATAGAAATAAGCTATGATTAAAACCTTCTCCAAAAAATCAGCTTAATGTTTCAGAATTTGAGCAGCAAACTCAGTGTAATTCTTTTGTGCGTTAAACCGGCGTTGCCAGGTATCAAAAGCGTTTTTGCGTAAGCTGTTATACACCTGGTCGCTCATTACTGCAATTTTAGTTATTGCTGCGGATATTTCAGTAGTAGGGGCATGAACATCCAACAAAATGCCGTTTTGTTCATGCTTCACAATTTCAGGTATGCCGCCAACATTTGGGGCTATAATAGGAACCCCATAGCTAAAGGCTTCCATAAAAGTAACCGGCAGGCCCTCGCTTTCGCTGGTATTTATTAATGCATGAAAAGTTTGTGATGCAAAGAGCGAAGCAATTTCCGCATTGCTTTTGTTGCCGTAAAAACGGGTTTCAATATTAGGGTTACCGTTTAAATTACCGGCAGCATACTCCTTCAGCTTTTCTTCACCACTGCCACCGCCAACATGGTGCCAACAGATTTTGACATCCTTAATCTCCTTCAGTGCATCTACAATACGTTCTAAGCGTTTAACCGGGGCTACAAAGGCTACAGATAATAAATGGAGGGTTTCTGAACGCGGTCTGCCGGACTTCAGGCTTCCGCGCAGTGAGCCTAAGTATTGTGTACTTATTTTTTCTGCAAACTCTTCTCCCACTTTCTCTAAAAGGTACTGCCTGCCCTGCTCAGAAATAGCAAACACATTTTTCAGCCGGCTGAATATATAACGGCGCAAAGGCAGGTATTTAATCGGGCTGCGTTCAAAGTAACAATCCCAACCATGTATACGGCTCACGGCATAGCAATCCGCTATTTCGTGGCTTAGTTCAGCAGCGGCATAGGTGTATTGGGTGCACCAATAGGTGTACAGGTATATTTCCTTGTGATATTGCTTTATTAGTAGCGCAGACAAAGCCTTCTTAAAAGCATTCCCTTGGGCGAAATAATTCCAGAGCGTTTTTAATACCTCTTTGTTTACCTTTAAATGATATCTGCCCTTAATCAAACTTAACTCCTTCCAGAACTGCGGTTTAAAAAAGGAGCCCATAACTGAGCATGCTTTATCAAATGCAGTGAGCGAATAGTTTAGTGTTATGATTTCTGCGTTTTCAGGAATGCTATACTGTTGCGGTGCAAGCTTTGCATTGTTCCCCACAGGCACCACGACATATACTTTTTCAAAAAAGGGGGCTATTACTTTAAGCTCATTTTCCAAAAAAGGCTCACCGAACCCAAATGGATAAGTGGCCGTAATCAGGTAAAGTATTTTATCGTTGCTCTCCGACATTTGCAAAACGAAGATACGTTTTCAGAAACGGAGCAAATTCACATAAATGTTTAGTGCAGCAGCGCAGTGTTGTAAATTTGCAACAGCTTGTCGCAATAAGCTTTTATATCGTAATCAGCAGCAAATTTTTTAGCGCCACTGCTAATAGAAGTATAGAGTTGCTTATCAGTGTGTAATTGCATTAACCTCTGTGCAAATTGGGTCACATCCGTTTCCGGCATAAAGCCATTAACGCCTTCTTTAATTATATCGCGGTTCCCTTTTCCGTCAAGGCTAACCACCGGCAAACCGGCTACCATGGCTTCAATAAGCACTAATCCAAATGGTTCATATAAAGCGGAGTGCACATAAACATCCGCGTTCCATAAATATTCTTCCACATTGGGCACATTACCCCGAAAACTTATTTGCTCCTGCAATCCCCACGCTGCCGATTTCTCTTCCAGCATTTTCCGGGTTACCCCATCTCCCAAAACGTTCAAATGCACGTCAACACCGTCATCTTTCAATTTCTTCACGACATCCACTAAAAACGTTTGATTCTTTTTGTTTACCAGGCTACCTACAGTAACCAGTTCCAGAGCAGCTTTAGGTTTGGTAATAAAATCCGCAGGCTTATAAAAACGAGATGCATTTATCGCATTAGAAAGCAGATGAATATTTCTCAAATCAGCAGGCAACACACGATTTAAATAAGACTGTACATCTTTTGATATTGCTATAAAACCATTGCCGCCGTTTCTGCGATAACGCTTCAATAAATATTGCCGTTCAAAAAAATCAGTTAAGCGCCGCTTATTGGTAAAGCAATCCAAACCGAATGTTTCCAGTTGGGGCATATTATCGTGGCCATGGCTAAACCAGGCCGCTTTAGGGTAGTGCGCAGTACGCGAAACAATTTCAGCTTCAAACAAATGAGAATGCACTACATCAGGCTTAAACTCATTCAACAATTGTTGCCATGCATTAATATTCAGCATCGGCTTTCGTAAAACAGACAACTGCACGTTGGCAGCAACATGTTTAATCTGCAGTTTGCTTTGTTCTACAGGGTAGTTTCTATCGTTATGCAGCAATACAAGTATTACCTCAATACCGTTGCGCGAAGCCAGTTCTGTGCTTATATCCAGCGCTAAACGTTCAGCCCCGCCCTTTCGCAATGATGGTATGATGTGAATAATGCGCATAGTATAGCAATACGGCAGACTTACAAGTCTAAAACAAATATTTCTGAGTAAAGCACATCAATAACCTCATCAGGTAGGTTGTTGGCGTAAACCATTTGCCGCGAATGATAATACGCACTTGCAGGAAACCATTTGGGACTGAACTTATCCCAAAACCAAACCGGCACGCCAACCCCTGCGCATTGGTGCAAACTCAAAAAGCTCTGCATAATGGGCTTAAGATGTTCAGCAGTTAACGGCCAGTTGCTGCTGTACAGCAACTCATAAATTTCCATTGGTTGATAAAGAAAACCTTTAAGCCCCAAAGCACGCAAAGCACGGTCTGCATAATTCAACAAGCGCAAATCAAGGAATTTACGGCGGTGCGATGTGCGCTTTTTAAAAATGAGGTGCGCGTATTCCCCTCCGCTTTTAAACAAAGCATGTATGCCGCCAAACTGCGCATGTTGCCCGTAAATGCGGGCATCTTCGCCGGTAAGAGCGGCGGTTATAGCACCCGGCTCTTCAGTATAATTGCCCGCCTTGGTGTACGTTCCCAACCGCCATAAAATTTTCCTGAAATCATTTAAATCGCGAAAACCACTTTGCTTATACATATTGTATAAGGCGGGTATAGGTGTAATTGCCGTTAATACATATTCTCCTGAATCGCGTAAGTGTTGCACCAATCTGTGCGTTAGTTTTTGCCCTCTAAAAGCGGGGTCAATTATCATGGTAGTTAAGTTGCCAAACACATATGGCTTTCCGTCTATCACTCTATCGCTAAACAACACACCTAAATAGGCAATAACCTTACCCTTGTCTTCTATCATAAAACCGCAATGGTTTACGCTGCAGGGCCAATAAACGGTAAAAAGCTTTTTAAAATCCTCTATTTGCAGGCTGGTGTTTTCAAAGCGCTTAAGCAACTCATACACCTTATCAAAATCAGGGGGGTAAACCTTTTTAACTTCCATAACAACGCAATCAATTTACCGCGTTTTTAAATGCCAATGCCTTTTTCTCTACCAGGTACCAGCTTGCTATTGCCAAAGGTAAAGTGCATGCAAATGAAACGGCCGCCAAAAGAGCCACTCCGGTATCCGGGCCCAGAAAATAAACCAGGGTTTGTTGAACGGGATAAGCGTAAATGTAAATGCCGTAGGAGAAATCGCCATACTTGCCAAAGTGATTCAATGCCCCCGGCAAAAAAGAAAGGTAAAAGATGATATAGGGAAGTGTAAGGTAGTAGACTATGCGTCCGGCTGTTTCATTGAAATAAACTGCAGCAATTGTTACGGCAACAGCGGCAACAAAAATAAATACGTTAAACTTTATCTCCTCCCTAAAAAGGTATAACAAGGTGCCCGCCCCAAAAAACAAACTCCATTCCACTACATACATAACATTTAAGCCAAGCAGATAAGGTGTTGCATAATCATAAACAAAAATCTTTGACCTGAGATAGGTTCGTGCGGCAAAAAGTACAACCCAACCTAACAAAACAACATACCTGTTCTTTATAAGACCCGTAATACCGGCAACCAAAAGCAGCAGGTAAAAAGAGAACTCATAAGCCAGTGTCCATAACGAGCCGTTAATAACATTCGTCATAGGGTTAGTGCTAAAAACACCCGGCAAAACAATGTTCAGCTTATAAAGACTTAGCGTAAGCAGCACGCCCCAGGTTTGGCCACTGCTGAAATATTCTTTAAGCGGCAATGAGCCAACGACGGGGCCTAGTAATAAAATCAATAATAGAAGAACAACCGCCAAGCCGGGAAAAATGCGCAGAAACCGTTTCCATAAATACCCGCTATACGTTTTAGAGCGAATAAGGCTTTGCGCAATCAAATAACCACTAATGGTAAAGAAAATGGCAACCCCTAAATGGCTGAATTGCATTGTGCCTCTTGAAATAGAAGAAAGCCAATCATTGCCTCCATGACCCAACAAAGCCTGGGAGTGCGTAATAATTACAAAGGAAGCCGCCAGAAAACGGATGAAATCAAAATTGTTATTACTGCGGTGTACAGCGTCTGTCATCAAAATGCTAATTAGCCTTGAATATTTTTTTCAGCATGCGGTAAGGCGCCAACATTTGTCCGCCTATTTTATAATCGGGTGTTTCGCCCAGCATTTTATGCGCATAAAACAACTTTTCATATTCCCTTATCACCACTTTAACATGCTTCTTATACACATAACTCATTAAGTCTTCAATGTTCTTGTTGGCCACTTCATACGTGCGCGATTCAGGCCTTACCCGTATTTCGAAAAAAACTTCAGGTATATGTTTCATTAACCAGCCGTCTTCCGTTATTCTTATCCAAAACTCCCAGTCCTCTAATCCACGCTTACTCATGTATTCGTCAAAATAACCGCTTTTATCAAACACTGCTTTGCGTATAAAACTGCATAGTGCTACCTGGTTATACAGTATAGCCTTTCTTATATCAAAATCCTCCTGCAGGTTCATTTCATTACGCGCTCCAAAAAACAGGTTATTGCCATAAACAACCCCCGTCTGCTCATCAGTAAAACAGCTTACAGCTTTTGCCAGCGCATCGGGCTTAATACGGTCGTCAGCATCTAAAGGCACAATTATTTCAGCAGTGCTTTGGCGTATGGCCAGGTTGCGCGCAACACTGGGGCCTGCATTCTGCTGGTGCAACACGTTAATCTTTTCACGGCCCTCCAGCTTTTTTAACTCTTCTATCGAATTAGCATCTGTAGAGCCATCATCTACTATCCAAACATCAAAATCAGTAAAACTCTGTCCAAAAACAGAATCTACCGTTTCAGCAATAGTAGCGCCGTTATTGTAGAAAGGAATTATGAAAGACACACGGGGCATAGCAACACAGGTAATGAGTCAAATATACATTTGTTAATGGTGTTGAGGTAATTGAGTTTTAGAAGCCGTTTTGCAGCATTTACAAATTGAAAACTTCTCTATACCCTTCAACAAAATGGTGGGCTGTAAATTTGTTCTGCGCATCGGCGAATGCTTTGCTGCCCATTGTTTCAATGCGGGCAGGCGTTTGCATAAGCAGGGTTAGCTTCTCAATAAAATCCGCCACAATCTCCTCTTCTGTTTGTGCGGGGTTAATTAAAAAGCCGTTTTCTGCATCAGCAATTATTTCGGCTATACCTCCAACTGCAGTAGTAATACAAACCATACCATGGGCCTGTGCTTCCATTATTACCATTGGCAAACCCTCGCGGCTTGAAAACAATAACAAAATATGGCTTGCTGCATAAATGCCTGCCAATTGTTCCTCATTCTGTATGGCACCCGTAAGATGCAGGGCTTTGTTACTACAATCTGTAAAAAACTTAGACAAGCCCTCACCAATTGCCCAGAATTCTAACTTGCTGTTACCGGCAAAATGCTCTACTACCTTTGCATAAAGGTGCACCCTTTTTTCAAAGGTATCGCGGCCTACATACAGCACCTTTAATGTGCCCGAGATATCTTTCACCGGCTTAGCAGCAGGAAAGTCAGTTTTATTATAAATACAGCGTATTCTGGAATTAAGGCTTTCCTCCACGCCATATTTAGCGTACAGCGCTTTAAAGTCCGCCTTCGTTTTGTTATTGATAACAATGCGTTCGTTCAGTAGGTGCACTACAGGAAGGCTGAAATATTCAGCCCCTTCTTCTCCCTCATGTACAAAGGCATGCACTAAGTCAACCTTTTTAATATCACGTTTAAACAGAGGCAACAATTCATAATAAAAACGTGCATTGCTGCTAAACGTAACCTTAGCCTGCGCATTTACTTTTTTTATAAGCGCATTAATAAGCAGCTTACGCAGAATGTTTTTGCGGTAAACAAATGGCGCTAACTGTATAACCGTTGCGTTGGCCTTAAAATCAGCCAGGTAATTTTGGTTGTAGCTTTCGCCAGTGAAAAAAACCACGCTTTTCTCTCTACCAAGCAGGCGGGTAATATCTAAATGAACCTTTTCGGCACCCCCGGTGTGATAGAAAGGATAAAAAAAAAGCAGGAAATGCTTTCCGGTATATTTTTTATTTGGTTGTAAACCTGTAAAAGTGCGCGGGTATAGTTTAACCAGTCATATAGCTTGGCAGCCATACTGTATAACCATGTTCCTCTTAATACCCGTTTAATAGCCTGCACTGTTACTTAACGTTTTCGGTAATTATCTGCCAGGTTTCTTCGCACATTTTATCTAATTGAAAATGCTCAAGAATCCGTTGCCTGTTTTGTTCCCCTACCTTTTTCCTAAGAGCTGAATCGCGGGCAAACAGAAGAATATTTTCCGCCAGCTTTTCATGATCCTTAGGCGGTGAAAGATAGGCATAGTTTTGTTCACCTACAGCCTCGCGAATGCCGGGAATATTGGTTCCTATAATCGGTAATGAAAGCTCCATAGCCTCCAGCAAGGAGTTCGGTATCCCTTCTGTATTAGAGCTTAGTATATGCACATCTACCGCGCCATTTAAACCGGCAACATCCTTTACATTACCCAATATTTTTATGTAAGGGTAAAGGCCCATTTCCATAATCAGGTTTAAAAGATGTTGGGTATTATCGCCAAGTATACCACCTAATAAAACTATGGGTTCTATGCCTTCAGGTTTCAGCTTATCTACAACAATTCGCCATGCCTTAATAAGGGTTTCATGGTCCTTACGCAACGCAATATGGCCAACCATAAAAGCCTTAAACTGCTTCTCATTAATTCCCAGTTTTTCGTGCCATTGCTGGCGGGTAAACTGCGGAGCAATTTTCTCAGGGCCATTTAATATCACCTTCACTTTCTCAGCAGGTACATGCAATTCGCGTTTTAAAAATTCAGCTCCGTTAACTGAATTAGAAACATAGCAGGGTGTATCACGCAATGCCATGTGGTCCGCCTTCTTTTCAAACTTATACCCTGAAGCCTCAATGCCCTGTTGCCCCCATATAAAATATTTAGCCCCCGTATATTTCCAAACCAAACCCATTAAAAGGTTGGGCTGGTTGGTATAGCCCATAAGCAAATCAGGTTTAAAGGTCTTAAACAATCTGCTGTACTCCCAAATTTGTTTAGGGTAAATGTAGCGGGCCAAACCACGCCAATAGCCAATAACCTTCGTTTTAATATTATAGCGGTCACACACTACCTTAACGCTGCCATCGCCGGGCATAAAAGCCCATATTTCTACTGTGCATCCGCGCTGGTTCTGCAGGTAATCGGCAAACAAAACAGCCTGCTTTTCAGCGCCACCCAGGCTAAATGCATCAAGTACTATTAAAACTCTCATTTCTTCTTCTCTATTTAAATCTGCCTACAGTAAGTCTATAAGCTTTAACAGGTAATTTACGATGTAACTAATTGCCAATTGCTGCTTTGATATACTACAGCAAGTTTGGGATCAATGGTTTTACCATTACCGAAATAATCTCCTTCTTCTACTTTAAAGTCGCCGGCAAAATTTATTTCGTCAAACACTACATTAAGGTCGCTTACAAAAAGATGCATACTATAAATACCAGCAGGCAAAGGCACACGCGGTACCGTAATTACAACCTTGCCGTTTGTAACTCCGGCCGGTATTTTAAACTCGCCGGCAGGCGTATGTGTAGTGCTCATATGCAATATACTGCGGTCAAAATCATCAACAATGCGCAACGAAAAATGAACGGGCCTAACCGAAGGTTCGTTCACTTCAAAATGCAAATGAAACTGCACATCGCGGCCACTCATACCATTTTCAACCGCCCGTCCTTCAGTATCAGTTAACTCCCATTTGGTAAAGCGATATTGGCCATTTCCATTGCGGTGCTCAACCTGTGTCAGGTTTTTATCATGGCTATCGTTACGGTTGGCGTGCAGGTAATGTGTTACAATATTTGAAATGTGGCCCTGCTCAATAAGCTGGCCCTGTTTTAATAACAAGCCCTTATTGCACAGGCTCATTACCGCGCTCATATTATGGCTAACAAACAGAATGGTGCGGCCGCTTTTGCTAACCTCGCCCATTTTGCCCAGGCACTTCTGCTGAAACTCAGAATCACCAACAGCTAATACTTCATCAATAATTAAAATTTCGGGCTCCAAATGCGCTGCTACTGCAAAAGCAAGGCGCACATACATACCACTTGAATAATGCTTAACAGGGGTATCTAAAAATTTAGCAACGCCGGAAAAATCTACTATCTCATCATACTTGCGCGCAATTTCGTTTCGCGTCATTCCAAGTATAGTGCCATTAAGAAAAATGTTTTCCTTGCCGGTTAACTCAGGATTAAAACCTGTACCCACTTCTAAGAGCGATGACACCCTTCCGTTTATTTCAGCCCGGCCCGTAGTTGGCTGTGTTATTCGCGATAATACTTTTAGCAATGTGCTTTTACCCGCGCCGTTTTTACCCACAACACCTACTATATCGCCCTGCTTTATTTCAAACGATAGATTACGCAAAGCCCAAAATTCTTCGCGGGCTTTTTTTGATGAAAATATACCCGCAAACAACTCGCGCAATGAACCGGCGCCCAGTGTGCCCAATTCATATTTCTTCGATAGGTTTTCAACCCTTATTGCTACATCACTCATGGGCGCTTAAATAATATCACTCATTACATATTCAACTCTACGGAAAAAATAAATTCCGCTTATAAATATCAGGCCTATTATACCAAAGGAAATATAAGCATACTCCGATGGAGGAGGAGCATCTAACAAACACCACCTAAAGCCCTGAATAATACCGGCCATAGGGTTTAAAAAGTAAATATAGGTAGCCCATTTAGGCAGGCCGTTAATTACACGTTCGGCAGGGTAAATAACCGGCGTAACATAAAAGCCAAGCTGAACCATTATGGGTATAATAAACTGGAAGTCGCGGTAGCGTATGCTTAAAGCGCTAAGCCATATGCCTACGCTTAATGCGGCAATAACGTTCATTAAAATAAACAAAGGCAGAAAAAAGACCTGCGCAGGGGGAACGATATGGTAATTAGCCAGAATAATAAACAGTATGCTCAGGTAAATAGTAAAGTCAATTAAACCAAGCGCCGCCTTTGAAATGGGAATTACCAGGCGCGGGAAATAAACTTTCTTAACCATATCCTGCGCGCCGATAATAGAATTGCCTGAGTTGTTTACCACAAATGAGAAAAACGACCATGGACTTAAACCGCATAGCAAGAATGCCAAATAGGGGGTGCCATTGGTGTTTATGCCTACAAAGTGACTAAACACCAGCCATAGTACCGTTATTTGAACTGCAGGCTGCAGTACGCCCCACAAAACACCAATAAAGGTTTGACTGTAGCGTATTTTAAAATCGCGCCAGGCCAGGGTATAAAACAAATCGCGGCTGGCTATAAGCTCCCGCAGGCCAAGGCCCCTGAATTTCTTCCCTGAATCAATAATAATTTTAGCCATTGTGCGCGAAGATAAAATTTTAATGAGGCTGCCCTATTTGCTTTGCACTATGCCTGTGGTCTTAACCTGTTCTGCTATCCAGGCATAGGTTAATTCTAACCCCTTCTGTAGCGCATATTCAGGCGCCCAGCCAAGTTTTTGCCTTATTAAGGCATTATCTGAATTGCGGCCGCGCACCCCAACCGGGCCCGGTATATTGTTTACACTTAGGCTTTTACCTGAAATATGAATGACCATTTGAGCAAGCTCATTTATGCTTACCATCTCTTCTGAACCAATGTTTACCGGTCCTTCCCAATTGCCTTCCATCAACTTTCGTATGCCATCAACACAAGCATCTATATACAGAAAAGAACGGGTTTGAAGCCCGTCGCCCCATACGTCAATTGAGCCCCCGTTACTTGCCGCAGCTACCTTTCGGCACATAGCCGCAGGCGCTTTTTCTTTGCCGCCCTGCCAGGTTCCTTCAGGTCCAAAAATATTATGAAATCGTGCTATGCGTACCTGTAACCCATGGTTGCGCATATAGGAAAGATAAAGCCTTTCGCTAAAAAGCTTCTCCCAACCATACTCGCTATCGGGCTGTGCGGGGTAAGCCGAATCTTCAGAACATTTTGGATTATCGGGGTCTTCCTGGTTATATGCCGGGTACATGCACGCCGAGGAGGAATAGAACACACGGCTTACTTTATTTTCCTTACAAAGGTTTGCCATGTTAAGGTTAATAGTTGCGGAATTATACATTACATCCGCATCATTTTCACCGGTAAATATGTAGCCTGCACCACCCATATCGGCAGCTAGCTGGTAAACATGGTCAAAGTGTACATCAAACAGCGATTGGCAAAGTTGCTGGTTCCGCAGATCCCCAATTACAAATTCATCAGCCTCAGTTGGGCTGAATTGCGGTTGCTTTAAATCAACACCCCGAACCCAAAACCCTTCCAGTTTTAACCGTTTCACTAAATGGCTACCGATAAAACCACCGGCACCACACACCAACGCTCTTTTCATTTCAAAACACTATTAATAATTTGAAGATAGCGGCTTTCCAACGCCTGTACTGAAAATTTCTCCTCTACCGTTTTTCTTCCTTCTGCTCCAATTCGTTTTCTCAGTTCAGTATTATCTATAAGCAAAGAAAGTTTTTCTATCCATTCTTCCTGCTCCGCAGCTAAAAATCCATTTACACCATCCTGTACCACGTCTGTATTCATACCTACGGGCGACATTACAGCAGGCACCGACAATCCCATATATTGAAGGCCTTTCATGGCACATTTACCTTTACTCCATTCATTGTCAGGCAATGGCATAATGCCAATATCAAAAGAGGCAATCACATCCACTTCGCTTTCATGGCTCCATGGCAGGGCTTCAATAGCAAGTGCATCGTTAGTATAGTGAGGGTCGCCGTAAACTACAAAGTGAATCCTTTCGCCATACTTTTTCCGTAAGGCTTCAAAAACCGGCAGTATAGTTTCAAAGTGTTTTATGGTAGTGTGGCTACCGCTCCAGCCAATTACTACCTTACCTGTATTAAAATAGGGTCTGTTACCTGAAGGCAGGCGGTAGTAGTCCATATCAATGGTTGACGGAAAAACCACCGTGTTTTTGTTGTAGTTAGTTGCATAAGAGGCCAGGTACGTGTTGCCCACAATTACCAAATCGGAAAGGGCTGCAATATCGGCCGTTTTGCCGGGGCGCTTTAACCACGCCAACGATTTGTTTACCTCTGATACATCGGGCAACCAAATAGCATCATCAAAATCATAAACCAATTTTGCCCCGGCGGCTTTCAATCTTTTTTCAAAAAATAAGGAGCCGGTCATAAAAGCTTCGCGGTAAACAAAAACAATATCGTACTGCGATGCTCTTATTACATCTTTCAAGCGCCGGTAAATAGCTTTTAAAAATATGGTTCCTTTGGCAAACAAGCTTCGCGATTGGTAAAGCGATTTATCCTCCTCTTCATTGGTAATTATAGGGGAATAGGTGCAGCTGAATCCGTTCTTCTCCAGCATCTTTATATACTGCTCGCAACGGTACCTTTGGCCGGGGCTGCGGTTAAAGCGGTGCTGAACGATGTAAAGTATTTTTTTTCCTGTATCAACACTCATGCACTCTGCTCACTACGATTAAGGTGGTAATTAACCACAATAAAAAAGATACCTAAAAAAGGCATTATAGGAATTTTATACCGCACTAAGGCGCCGTAATTAAAACTGGTTAAACCTATGGCAATGCTTAGTATTAAAATAAAAGGCAAACAAAAGGCAATTAGATGGTCGCTGAACAATACGCCGAACAATGCATAGATGCGTTTATTAAAAACCATACGAAAGGTGAGGTAGAGAAAAACAATGCTCTCAATTCCGGAAAGCAGCATCAGTATGTTACGTATTTGCCAAATAAAAGGGCCATAAAGTGTAGTTATTAGAGCCATAGGGGCCTGCGACATAATGCCCGAAAAGGTAAATTCCAATTCCCCTTCGCCAATGGAATAAGTTGACCCGCCTTGGGTGGTATGCCAACTTCGAAAACCTTCCGCCTTTTGTTGCAATGATTCTACACTGTAGGAGTCCACATTCTGGCCCAGTGTGCGCACAAACAAAACAGAGCCTATAATACCAACGGTAATAAATAAAGGGGCAGCCAAAAACCGCAAAGCAGAACTTTGAATGGCGTTTTGATAATAAGTTACTGTCATAATAATAAGGCAGGGCACAGTAGTAAACAGTATAAACCCACGCACCAGAGAAATAAGGTAGCCCGTGAGAATTAAAATGAACAAATACTTCATTACCTGCCTTTTGTTAATTACCATTTGATAATAGGCATAAACAAACATCATAATAGCCGATAGCATGATAGTATCCTTTGATAAGCCGGAACCCCAGAAAATTACTGACGGTATCATTAACAAAGCATAACTGAACTGCTTGTGTAGTGAAGGATAAACCGAGCATACCAATGTAAAAATGCGCCATTGAAACTGGTAAGATATATAGGCAAAAACCAGGGATAGCACCAGGTAAGAGTTAAAGCAAAACATGTTTATTATACCACCTATTTTTATGGTAGTTAAGGTTGGTGTGCCGCGTAGCAGGTAAATAACACTCTTCTGCGCCGCCTCCCAAATACACTCCGGTGGGTAAAACTCGTAGGGGTTAAGGCAGAATTTTAAAAAGGCGCCGGGGTCTTTAAAAAACAGCTTAAACAAGGGGCTAATGGCATAATAGAATGATACAGTATCGCCACCGCCATAGTAGTACACGTACACCAGGGCAAAAACTACAGCCCCTATAAATTTGTAGTTTAAGCCTTTAAGGTAATATTGCTGGTAAAGAAAGTTATTGGAGTTTTTAGCCTTGGTGCGCAATGCCAAAAAATAAAGCACTGCCATGTATATCGGGGCCAACATAAAATCATAAACATCCATAACTTCGGCCAAAGTTAAGTGAATATTTCATCTTCGCGTCAGCTTAGGTAAGTTAGCAGTATGTGTGGTATAGCAGGTTATTTTTCTAAAAACAACAATCAGGCACTCGAATCTTTTTTAGCAAAAGGCATTGCCCGGCTGGCTAAGCGCGGCCCTGACCTGCAGCAGGCTTGTACTTTGTCAACCAAAGTTGGCTTTGCTCATGCCCGCTTATCTATTATTGATACCTCTTCGGTAGCGCATCAGCCCATGCATGATTCTACGGGCCGGTTCACTATTATTTTTAATGGCGAAATATTCAACTTCCGCGAATTAAAAGAGGCGCACTTACAGGGAGTGGCTTTTAACTCCCACTCCGATACGGAAGTACTATTGCAGCTTTATATGAAGATGGGCAAAGCCTGCCTTAATGAGCTAAACGGCTTTTTCTCGTTTGCCATTTACGATAAGGTTAAAGAAGAGATTTTTTTGGCCCGCGACAGGTATGGCATTAAGCCCATGCTTTTTTACTCTGATGAAAACATGATCCTTTTCGGTAGCGAAATGAAAGCCTTATTGGAATTTCCCGTTAGAAAAGAAATTGACTTCAGCACGCTGGGCCTTTACCTGCAATTGAATTATGTGCCGGGCAATTATTGCATGCTAAAAGGTTTCACGAAACTTCCTCCGGCTCATTGTGCAGTTATTACTGCCGAAGGCGAACTGATTACAGAGCGCTATTATTCTATACCGTATAATCCGGGGCATGTTATTTCAGCCGAAGGAATGAATTACGAAAGCGCCAAAACACAATTAAAAACCTTAGTTGAGGCTGCCGTTGAGCGTCGTTTGGTTTCCGATGTTCCGCTCGGAGCATTTCTTAGTGGCGGTATTGATTCATCCATAGTAACGGCGTGTGCATCAAAGCACGTAAAGAGCCTAAATACATTTAGCATAGGCTATAAGGACGAGCCCTTTTTTGATGAAACACAGTATGCCAATTTGGTTGCCAATAAGTTTAAAACAAACCATACGGTGTTTTCTGTTTCAAATGCCGATATGTTTAACTGCATATTTAAAGTATTGGATTACACGGATGAACCTTTTGCCGATTCATCAGCAATTGCAGTGTACATTTTAAGCCAGCAAACACGGCAGCGTGTTACGGTGGCATTATCCGGCGATGGCGGCGACGAATTGTTTGCAGGTTATAACAAACACAAGGCAGAAGACAGGGCAGGCAAAAAGAATCTTCTTAATACGCTTGCTGGAACAGCAAACCCACTATTAAAACTGCTGCCTAAATCGCGCCATTCAAAATTCTCTAACCTGTTCAGGCAATTACAGCGCTATAGCGATGGGGTAAAAATGAGCCGCGATGAACGCTACTGGCGCTGGTGCAGCCTTAGTACCCGTGAAAACGCTTTGTTGCTTTTGCAACCGCAAAAAAGAAGTACGCAAGGAGAAATAATTGAGCGCACACAGGCTTTAACACGCCATTTAAAAACCGAGGGCGATTTAAACGACATTTTGTTTGCCGATACCCAAATGGTTTTGCCGAATGATATGCTAACTAAGGTGGACCTTATGAGTATGGCCAATTGCCTTGAAGTTCGTGTGCCCTTGTTAGATTATACAGTGGTTAATTTTGCGTTTTCGCTACCGGTGGCTTTTAAATTACAGGCCGGCGAAACAAAACGTATTTTGAAAGACAGCTTTAGACAGGAACTGCCGCCTGAATTGTTTAACCGGCCAAAACATGGTTTTGAAGTGCCTTTACTTAAATGGTTGCGTACCGATTTGTGGCAACTTATTGATGAAGACCTGCTCAGCAAAAAATTTATAGAAGAACAAGGCATATTTGATGCGCTGAACATTGAAGCGCTAAAGCAAAAATTAAAAAGTAATAACCCAGGCGACTCTCACGCTACTGTTTGGGCGTTGGTGGTTTTTCAGTACTGGTATAAGAAATATTTTGCCTGATGCCCCGTGTGCTTAGAATTATTAACCGCCTTAACTTAGGCGGCCCTACGTATAATGCAGCTTACCTAAGCCGCTACTTAGGCAGTGATTTTGAAACGCTGCTTGTTTCGGGCATGAAGGATGACGAAGAGGAGAGCTCAGAGTATATAGTAAAACAATTGGACCTTCACCCTGTTTACATTCCCGAAATGTACCGGGAACTTAACCCCTTTCGCGATTACAAATCATATTACCGCTTAAGGAAAATTATAGAAGAGTACAAGCCCGATATTGTGCATACCCATGCCGCTAAGGCAGGCGCTATTGGGCGCCTGGCCGCATCGCATAGCGGCGTTAAGGCCATAGTACATACATTCCACGGGCATGTTTTCCATTCCTATTTCGGCTCGGCCAAAACGCGCATGTTTCTTGAAATTGAACGCTACCTTGGGCGCCGAACCAACAAAATTATTGCCCTTAGCGAGCTGCAAAAACAAGAGCTTACCCAGGAATTTAAAATTGCTGATGCCGGCCGATTCCAGGTTATACCACTGGGTTTTGACTTAAACCGATTTACTGAAAACCAGGAAAGCAAGCGAAAGGAGTTTCGCGAGAAATTCAATATAGACGAGGATGAAATAGCCATAGGCATAGTGGGCCGCTTAGTGCCCATTAAAAACCATGAATTGTTTTTGCGTGGATTAAAACAGGTAAGCGGGCAAACCACCAAAAAGCTCAGGGCCTTTATTATTGGCGACGGTGAAGAGCGCGCCAAGATTGAAGCATTGGCTAAAGAGTTGGAATTGCCTTTCAATAATGCAGATTTAAGAGAGAAGAATCTATTGACCTTTACCAGCTGGATTAAGCAAATTGATGTTTCAAATGCGGGCATGGATGTTATTGCCCTTACCAGCAAAAATGAAGGAACCCCGGTTAGCCTTATCGAGGCACAAGCCTCGGGCAGGGCAATTGTTAGTACAGCGGTTGGCGGTATAGGTGATGTGGTAATTGCAGATGAAACGGCCTTGCTTTCACCATCAAACGATGTAAATGCCTTTGCCTTAAATCTTCTTAAGCTGGTGGAAAACAATGAACTGCGACACCGTATGAGCCAGCGAGGTAATGCCCATGTCATTCAGCGTTTTAGCTATCAAAGGCTCTGCGCTGATATGCGTACACTTTATTTGTCGTTGTTAGCATAAGTACCTGTTAAATGGCGCTTACCGCTTAATTTTTCCTATGTTTGTTCAGTATTTAACACAATGAAGAAGTTCCTGCAGTTCTCACTGCTATTTACGGCCCTCCTTTCCTTTAGCGGTTGCAAGGTTTTTTTTCCCGGCGTAATGTTCAAGCAGAAAGACTACCAATATTTTGAACTTGCCCAGAAAAAGGTAGATGAATATGTTATTCAGCCCGGCGATCAATTAACCATACGCTTATTTGCCCGCGATGGCTTTCAGCTTATTGATATAGTTGATAACCAGCAAAGTGCTTATAACCCTGCTACCAATGGTACAGCTGAGGAAACATACCTTGTAGATAACGAAGGCTTTTTAAAATTGCCTATAATAGGTGAATACTTTGTTAAGGGTTATACCGAAACTCAGCTTGAAAATATACTGGCCGATAAATACTCTTCGCTTTACGTTGACCCCTATGTAATAGTAAAGGTGGTAAACAGAAGGGTTTTTGTTTTTAAAGGTTCGTATAGTGTAGTAGTTCCTTTGAATGAGGCGCCTACTACACTTTTAGAGGTTATAGCCAGGGCTGGCGGTATACCTGATGATTTTAAAGCTTACAGTATTAAAATTATTCGCGGAGACATGAAAAACCCTGAAGTTATGCTGGTGGACCTTTCTACGCTTGATGGCTTGAGGAAATCTAATCTAATAGTTCAATCAAACGATATAGTTTACATTGAACGAAGGCCCAATCTGGCAGGAACAGTATTGCGCGATTTGGGCCCGTACCTGTCTTTTGCAACTACGATAACCACATTCATAATATTGATTACAAAATTTGGAAAGTAACCAGCAACAATCATCCGCTCCCAACCTGGGGCAGGGGTTTTCGGCAGTTGAAGATTTCAACCTGGGCCTGTTAATCTACATCGTAAACAAATCGGTGATGTGGATGGTGGTTATTGTAATTACCTGCGTAGCCCTTTCACTTGCTTACCTGCGGTACGCTCCGCGTATTTATGAGGCATCAACCGTACTGATGCTTAAGAAGGAAAAAACTACCGAAATATTAGGCATTGAAAAAATGGTGCTTGAGCAGGATGAAACGGAAGTAAGCCGCGAAATGCAGCTTTTGAAAAGCCGTTTGTTGCTGGAGCGTATTATTGAGCACCTGCCGTTACAGGTAGGGTACTATAAAGAGGGTAAAACAAAATTTATCTTCTCAGAACTTTACACGCAGTCCCCTTTTGAAATTGAAGGCAACATTAAGGATGAACGGGCGCAGAATCTTCCTATCTACGTTAAGATTATTAATACCCACCAGGTTTACGTTGGCTTTACTGTTAACGGCCGCGATTTTGAATTTACCCGCGACACAGGCAAAATGGTGAACACGCCCTATTTTGACGTTATTGTTCACTTAAAAACAGCGGCTATTACGCCGGAAACCTTCAGCGGTATTTACTACTTCAAATTCCTTGACAAGGAAGATTTGATGAGTGAAATTTCTGATAAGCTGGAAGTTTTACCGGTTGACCCCAAAACCAAAACCATTAAACTGGTTTATAAGGACCGTAACCCTACCCGTGCCAAAGAAGTAATAAGTACAGTTGCTAATGAATTTATTGCTTATGATTTGGAACGCAAGCGGGAGAGTATTATCAATATCCTTCGCTTTATACAAACGCAGATAGACACCTTTGGCACCTCTTTCGATAAATTTCAGGATTCTGTTTCCTACCTGCGGATGGCAGAAAAATTCTACGACAAAGGGGATGATTACCTGAACTCCATTACAGAGAAAACAATGGAATACGAAGATAAGTTCAGGGCTTATGATAATGACATTACCTTACTGCGTAACTTTCAGTTGTGGCTTCAAAAAAACAAGGAGTACACCAGCTTACCCACTATTCAGTTTAAAATAGCTGATGTTGATTTCAGTCCGCAGATAGTTACCATTAACGACTTACAGACAAAACGAAATCAAACACTGCTTAATGCCACCCCGCAACACCCGCTTATAAGGATGTTAGACCGGCAAATTGATGATGCAAAAATTAAGCTGAATAAGGATATTGACAATGCATTACAGCAGTTA